>NZ_CABVPX010000017.1 GCF_902499125.1 Burkholderia arboris | reverse complement strand
CCCGCCAACCCGCCAACCCGCCAACCCGCCAACCCGCCAACCCGCCAACCCGCCAACCCGCCAACCCGCCAACCCGCAGGCGTTGCCGCCACTCCGGAAAAGAAAAAGGCGCCCGAAGGCGCCTTCAATATGCTGCGGCTTGTCAGGCAAGCTGATTAGAACTTGTGACGGATACCGACGCGCGCTGCGACCTGGTTGGCGGAGCTCGAACCTGCGAGACCGTTGATCGCTGCGGTTGCCTTCAGGACGTTGCCGTCCGCGTCGAGCACGCTGCCCGAAGCGTGTTGGTACACGCCGATTGCGTAGACGTCCGTGCGCTTCGACAGGAAGTAGTCGACGCCCAGCGAGCCTTGGTGGTACTTGGCTGCCGAGTTGCCGTCGATCTTGCTGCCTTGCGTGTAGTCGTACGCTGCGCCGAGAATCAGCGCCGGGGTCAGCTGATACTTGAAGTTGATTTCGCCGTTGTTGAACGTCGCGGTCTGGTTCACGAACGGGCCTGCCGAGAAGCCCTTGAACTTCGTGTTCGAGTACGTCGCGCCGATCGTTGCTGCGCCGAACGTGTAGGCGCCGCCTGCACCGATGACCTGGTACGTGTTCGCGTTGTTCGCGTACGCGCCGTAGATCGGCGACGAAACCGACGACGATGCCGAGCCGTTGTTGAACATGCCGCCGAACTGGTTCGGCGTACGTGCGTTCAAGTAACCGACGCCGAGGACCAGCGGGCCGTTGTTGTAGCCTGCGCCGAGCGACCAGACCTGGTTCTTCGAGAACTGGCCTGCCTGGCCACCGAAGCTGTACAGGCCGCCGAACGTGATGCCGCCGTAGCTCTGGCTCGTGAACTTGACCGCGTTGTTCACGCGATACGCGTTGTTGAAGTTGTCCAGGTCGCCCGGGTGAGCGGCGATGTAGCCGCCCCACTGGTCGCCTGCCTCGAGCGGGCCGACGAAGTCGACGACGGAGTCGTACTGGCGACCCAGCGTGACCGTGCCGTACGGGCTCGACAGGCCGACGTAAGCCTGACGACCGAACATCAGGCCGCCCTGACCGAGCTTGCCGCTGTTCACGTCAAAACCGTTTTCGAGAGTGAAGATCGCCTTCAGGCCGCCACCGAGGTCTTCGGTGCCGCGCAGGCCGAAGCGGCTGCCTTGCATCACGCCGCTTGCCATGCTGTAGAGGTGCTTGCCGCCTGCGTTGTTGTTGAAGAGCAGGCCTTCATCGATGATGCCGTAAAGCGTCACGCTGCTTTGCGCTTGGGCAGCGCCAGCGAACGCGCCCAGCGCGACGAGCGCGAGAAGCGACTTTTTCATTAACGGATCTCCAAGAATCACTGAATTTTTTTGGCGGGGCAGATAGTTATGTTCTGTTGACGGGCCCCATCAACTTCGCAAGAAGTCGGACGTAATGTAGCAAAACCGTTTTTTGCCACAAAGCGAAATGCCGCAGCTCAAGGCCGCCATGTTTCCTTTATGCAACAATGGTTAAAATCACGGGTTAACCGCAATTTCCGCTGAATAATCAAGTCGGTTACGCAGCGGACTCGTGCCCTTGCCGCTCGCGGCGGCACCAGCAGCCAGGAGAACAGGAACGTGTTGGATGAACTGATCAGCGAATTCGATCGCGGCTTGCGATCGCTGACCGGCATTAGCCGGATGAGCCGCCCGGTGCCCGCGCCGGCCGTGGTGCCGGACGTCGAGCTGACGCCCGCGGAGCGCACGCATGCCGCCGGGCTGATGCGCGTGAACCACGTTGGCGAGGTCTGCGCGCAGGCGCTTTACCAGGCGCAGAAACTCACTGCGCGCACGGCGTCGGCGAAGGCGATGTTCGAGGAGGCCGCGCGCGAGGAGGAAGACCACCTCGCATGGACCGCGCATCGCCTGAAGGAGCTCGACTCGCGCCCGAGCCTGCTGAACCCGCTGTGGTATGCCGGCGCGCTCGCGATCGGCGTGGCGGCCGGCACGCTCGGCGACAAGGTCAGCCTCGGCTTCATGGCCGAGACGGAGCGGCAGGTCGAGAATCACCTGGAAGGCCACATGTCCGAGCTGCCGGCGACCGACGCCGCGTCACGCGCGATCGTCGACCAGATGCGGATCGACGAGGTGAAGCACGGCAAGGCCGCGACCGATGCCGGCGGCATCGAGCTGCCGCTGCCCGCGCGCATGCTGATGCGCGCCGCGTCGAAAGTCATGACGAGCACTGCGTACTATCTCTGAGATTTGCGCCGGGGTGGCGTGGGACGCCGCCCCGGTCCGCCACCCCCGATACCGCCCGCGTACTCCTCGTTTTCCCGCCCCCGAAAGCCCCGTCCGCACGCCTGTCTGGCTCGTCTTTCTCACGTATCACCTTCACAAGTTGCACTAGCTCATTCATTTATAACGGTTTTTGGAATGAGGGGCCGCATGAGCATGTGCGCGTAAGTCCTTGTTCTAACTAACAAAATTCGTCAAAAAAGCGGGCCGCTCCCTTGACCGTGCCACACCCTTCCTCTAAAGTGGGAGACAGTGTGAGAAAGTGTATTTTTGTGTGATTTAGCGGGCTGTTCCGGCTAAATTCTCAGCATTGAGCGGGTGCTTCGGTGCCCTGAACGGGAGAGCGGAAAGTGTTCCAAGGGGCGTCGGCGCTGACGCTCGATGCGAAAGGGCGGATGTCGGTGCCGGCTCGCTATCGCGAAGCGCTGCAAGGACAGGCAGAAGGACGGGTGACTGTGACCAAGCACCCGGACGGCTGCCTGTTGCTGTTTCCGCGCCCCGAATGGGAAGTATTCCGCGCCAAGATCGCCGCGCTGCCGATGGACGCGCACTGGTGGCGGCGAATTTTTCTCGGCAATGCGATGGATGTCGATCTCGACAGCGCGGGCCGGATTCTTGTATCGCCCGAGCTGCGCATGGCAGCCGGACTGGAAAAGGAAGTCATGTTGTTGGGAATGGGTAGTCACTTCGAGCTGTGGGATTCGCAAACCTACAACGCGAAGGAGCAGGCGGCGATGGCGCAGGGCATGCCCGACGCGCTGAAGAATTTCACGTTCTGATTGCGGTGACGGAGACGCCCGCGATGGGAAATGAACTGCGGCATCGGACGGTGCTGTTGGATGAGGCGGTCGAGTCGCTCGTGACGCGGCCGGACGGCGTGTACGTCGACGGAACGTTCGGGCGGGGCGGTCATAGCCGCGCGGTGCTCGCGCGGCTGGCGTCGGCCGGACGGCTGATCGCGTTCGACAAGGATCCGAGGGCGATCGAGACGGCGCAGGGCATCGAGGATGCGCGCTTCTCGATCGTGCATGACAGCTTTGCATCGATGCGCGACGCGCTTGCGGCGCGCGGCGTCGAGAAGGTGTCGGGTGTGTTGCTGGACCTGGGCGTGTCCTCGCCGCAGGTGGACGATCCGGCGCGCGGCTTCAGCTTCCGCGCCGATGGTCCGCTGGACATGCGAATGGATCCGACGCGTGGCGAGTCGGCGGCCGAATGGCTCGCGCGGGCTTCGGTGCAGGAATTGACGGAGGTGATACGGGATTATGGGGAAGAACGGTTTGCTTTTCAGATTGCAAAGGCGCTTGTTGCTCGCCGGGCAGAGTCCGACCGTCTTGGGCCTCTCGACACCACGGGCGAGCTTGCCCAAATCGTGGGTCACGTCGTCAAAACCCGTGAGAAGGGCAAGGATCCGGCAACCCGCACCTTTCAGGCTATACGGATTCACGTCAATCAAGAGCTTGCGGACCTGCAAGTCGTACTAGACGCGGCACTGTCGTTGCTGGAGCAAGGGGGGCGGCTGGTGGTCATCAGCTTTCATTCACTCGAGGACCGGATCGTCAAGCGATTCATGCAGGCGCACGCGAGTGCGCCTGCGGTCGATCGCCGCCTGCCGATCCGCGCCGTCGACCTCCCGAGCCCGCCGCTCAAGATCATCAGCCGCCAGTTTCCGAGCGACGCGGAAGTCGCGGAGAATCCGCGCGCCCGCTCGGCCGTGATGCGCATCGCGGAGCGCGTCACGCCATGAGCCGCTTCAATATCTTCCTGCTGATCATCGTGATGGGGTGCGCGCTGTCGGTCGTCAACTCGACGAACCAGCAGCGGCAGATCTTCATCCAGCTGCAGCGCGCGCAGTCGCAGGAGCGTCAGCTCCAGCAGGACTACGCGCAGCTTCAATATCAGCAGAGCGCGCTTTCGAAGACGTCGCGCATCGAGCAGCTCGCGAACGATTCGCTGAAGATGCAGCCGATCTCGACCGGCCGCACGCAATACCTGACGCTGGCGCCGGGCGCCGCGAAGGCGATCGACGCGCCGATCCCGGCTTCGGCCGACACGGCAGGCAAGGGCAAGGGGGGCGCGCGATGAAGCCATCCCAGAAGCGCCAGAACGTGAAGTTCTCGTCGAGTCCCGTGCTGGGCGTGCATCTGCCGATGTGGCGCTCGAAGTTTGTCGTGTTCCTGCTGTTCATGGCGTTCGTCGCGCTGGCCGCGCGGGCGTTCTGGATCCAGGGGCCCGGCAACGCGTTCTACCAGAAGCAGGGCGAGAGCCGCTACCAGCGCACGCTCGAACTGCCCGCGACGCGCGGCAAGATCCTCGACCGTAACGGGCTCGTGCTCGCGACGAGCCTGCCCGTGCGCGCGATCTGGGCGATTCCCGACGCGGTGCCGGACGATCTCGACGCCGACAAGGTCAACCAGCTCGGCAAGCTCCTCGGCATGACGCCGAAGGAACTGCGCGTGAAGCTGTCGGAAGACAAGGGGTTCGTGTACGTGAAGCGCCAGGTGCCGCTCGACGTCGCGGACAAGGTCGCAGCGCTCGACATCCCCGGCATCTACCAGCGCAACGAATACAAACGTTTCTATCCGGAAGGCGAGATCACCGCTCACCTGATCGGCTTCACGAACGTCGAGGACGAAGGGCAGGAAGGCGTCGAACTCGGCGACCAGAAGATGCTGTCCGGCACGTCGGGCGTGCGTCGCGTGATCAAGGACCGGATGGGGCACATCGTCGAGGACGTCGCCGAGCAGATCCCGCCGCACAACGGCACCGACGTCGACCTGTCGATCGACAGCAAGATCCAGTACATCGCGTACGCGAACCTGAAGGCCGCCGTCGAGAAGTTCAAGGCGAAGGCCGGCGCGGCGATGGTCGTCGACGTGCGTACCGGCGAAGTGCTCGCGCTCGTCAACTATCCGACGTACAACCCGAACGACCGCTCGCGCATGACGGGCGAGCAGCTGCGCAACCGGATCATGACCGACGTGTTCGAGCCGGGCTCGATCATGAAGCCGTTCACGGTGTCGCTCGCGCTCGACCTGCATCGCGTGACGCCGAACACGCTCGTCGAAACGGGCAACGGGCACTTCGTGCTCGACGGCGCGCCGATCACCGACGACGCGGGCTTCGGCACGCTGACGGTCGGCGGCGTGATCCAGAAGTCGAGCAACATCGGCGCGACGAAGATCGCGATGACGATGCGGCCCGAGGAAATGTGGAATATGTATACGAGCATCGGCCTGGGCCAGGCGCCGAAGGTCGGGTTCCCGGGCGCGGTGGCCGGCCGCCTGCGTCCGTGGAAGAGCTGGCGCCGCATCGAGCAGGCGACGATGTCGTACGGCTACGGCCTGTCGGTGTCGCTGTTCCAGCTCGCGCGTGCATACACGGCGATCGCGCACGACGGCGAACTGATGCCCGTGACCATTTTCAAGACCGACCCCAATCAGCCGATCGTGGGTACGCAGGTGTTCAACCCGACCACCGCGCGCGAAGTGCGCGCGATGCTCGAGACGGTGGTCGCGCCGGGCGGCACGTCGCCGGACGCGGCCGTGCCGGGCTATCGCGTCGGCGGCAAGAGCGGTACCGCGTACAAACATGAAGGTCACGGCTATACGCGCAAGTACCGCGCGTCGTTCGTCGGGATGGCGCCGATGCCGAATCCGCGCATCGTCGTTGCGGTGTCGGTCGACGAGCCGACCGCCGGCAGCCACTTCGGCGGCCAGGTGTCCGGCCCCGTATTCTCGGCGATCGCCGGCGACACGATGCGGGCACTGAACGTGCCGCCGAACATGCCGATCAAGCAACTCGTCGTGTCTGACGATTCGCCGGCAGCGCCGACCGCAACCGGGCCGCAAAAGCTGGCCGCGGGGAGCGGTGCGAAGCATATGATCGTGTCCAGCACGACGCGTAATTCACCAGGAGTTGTTCGATGAGCGCCGCCCGCAGTTCCCATCCGGCGCATCAGCAGATCGCAGCCGCGCTTGCGTGGCTGCGTCAGCATGTGTCCCCCGCGGCGCACCTGCATGCCGACACGCGCAGCCTCAAGGCGGGCGACGTGTTCGTCGCGTATGCGGTCGACGGGGCAGACAACCGTGCTTTCATCGGCGACGCCATCGCACAAGGTGCGGCCGCCGTGCTGTATCAGCCGGAAGGGCTGGCCGCCGCGCCGGCCGCGCCCGTCGCGTTCGCGGTGCCGGCGCTCGACCAGCTCGCCGGCGAGATCGCCAGCGGCTGGTACGGCGATCCGAGCGACAGCCTGCTCGCGGTCGGCGTCACCGGCACGAACGGCAAGACGTCGTGCACGCAATGGATCGCCGCCGCGCTGACGGCGCTGCACCAGCCGTGCGCGCTGATCGGCACGCTCGGCACCGGCATGCCGGGCCATCTCGTGCCGACCGGTTTCACGACGCCCGACGCGTCGCAGCTTCAGCGCAGCCTTGCGCAGTTGCGCGACGCGGGCGCGAAGGCCGTGGCGATGGAAGTGTCGTCGCACGCGCTGCATCAGGGCCGCGTGAACGGCACGGCCTTCGATATCGCGGTGTTTACGAACCTCACGCAGGATCACCTGGATTATCACGGCACGTTCGATGCGTACGAAGCCGCCAAGGCGAAGCTGTTCGCGTGGCGCGGCCTGCGCGCGGCGGTGATCAACCGCGACGATGCAGCCGGCCGGCGCCTGCTCGAAAAGCTGGCCGGCCGCGTGCGCACGATCGCGTACGGAATCGGCGACGCATCGGCGCCCGAGGCCGATCGTGAGCTGACTGCGCTCGACGTGCGCGCCACCGCGACCGGCACGGCGTTTCGCCTGCGTTCGTCGTGGGGCGACGCGGACGTCGAAGTCGGTACGCTCGGCACGTTCAACGTCAGCAACCTGCTTGCCGTGCTCGGCTCGCTGCTCGCGGCCGACGTGCCGTTCGATGCGGCGCTCGCCGAGATCCAGCGGCTCGAGTCCGTCAACGGCCGGATGCAGCGGCTCGGCGGCCGGCTGCAGAACGACGAGCCGCTCGTCGTGATCGACTACGCACACACGCCCGACGCGCTCGAAAAGACGCTCGACGCGCTGCGCCCGATCGCCACGGCGCGCGGCGGCCGGCTCGTCTGCATGTTCGGCTGCGGCGGCGATCGCGATGCGACGAAGCGCCCGCTGATGGGCGCGATCGCGGAACGGCTCGCCGATGAAACCGTCGTCACCAGCGACAACCCGCGCAGCGAGGATCCGCAGCGCATCATCGACCAGATCGTCGCGGGCATGACCGCGCCCGGTCACGCACGCCGCATCGAGGATCGCGCGAGCGCGATCCTGCAGGCCGTGCGCGGCGCCGCACGCGAGGATGTCGTCGTGCTGGCCGGCAAGGGCCACGAGGCCACGCAGGAAATCATGGGCAAGAAGCGTACGTTCTCCGACCAGGATCACGCGCGGCTCGCGCTGGCAGCGCGCGCAACGCACGGCAAGGGAGGCGGCGAATGACGATGCTCGGTCTCGGCGAAGCCGCCCGCCTGATTCCCGGCGCCACCGTCCACGGCGACGCGGGCGTCACGTTCGACCGCGTGTCGACGGACAGCCGCACGGCCGGCCCGGGCGACCTGTTCGTCGCACTGAAAGGCGAGCGCTTCGACGCGCACGACTTCCTTGGCGACGTCGCCGCGCGCGGCGCTGCCGCGGCGCTCGTCTCGCACGTGCCGGCGGGTGTCGCGATGCCGATGATCGTGGGCGGCGAAACGCGTGCCGCGCTCGGCGCGCTCGCACACGGCTGGCGCATGCGATTTCCGCTGCCGCTCGTCGCGGTGACGGGCAGCAACGGCAAGACGACCGTCAAGGAAATGATCGCGTCGATCTTCGCGGCGGCGGTCGGTGCCGATGCGCGGCTCGCGACGGCCGGCAACCTGAACAACGATGTCGGCCTGCCGCTGACGCTGCTGCGCCTGTCGGCCCAGCATCGTCTCGCGGTGATCGAGATCGGGATGAACCACCCGGGCGAGACCGAAGTCCTCGCGCGCCTCACGGCGCCGACGGTCGCGCTCGTGAACAACGCGCAGCGCGAGCACCAGGAATTCATGGCGACGGTCGAAGCCGTCGCGCTCGAACACGCGGCCGTGATTCATGCGCTGCCGCCTGACGGCGTCGCGGTGTTCCCGGCCGACGATGCGTACGCGGGCATCTGGCGCGTCGCGGCGACCGGCAACCGGATCCTCGATTTCGCGCTGCACGACGCCGACCGGCAGAACGACGCGCAGGTCATCGGCCGCCTGCACGGCGGCGAACTCGCGATCGACACGCCGGCGGGCGCCGTCACGGTGCGGCTGCGCGCGCTCGGCGAGCACAACGCACGCAACGCGCTGGCCGCGACGGCCGCGGCGCTCGGCGCCGGCGTCGCGCTGCCGGCGATCAGGCAGGGTCTCGAATCGTTCGAACCGGTCAAGGGCCGGCTGCAGGTGAAGCAGGCGATTGCCGGCGGCCTCGCGGGCGCGACGGTCGTCGACGATACGTACAACGCGAATCCCGATTCGATGCGGGCCGCGATCGACGTGCTCGCTGCACATCCGGCGCCGCGCGTGCTGGTGATCGGCGACATGGGTGAAGTCGGTGACGAAGGGCCGGCTTTCCATCGCGAGATCGGCGCCTATGCGCGCGATCGCGGAATCGACGCGCTGTTCGCGCTCGGCGACGCATCGCGCGACGCGTGCACGGCGTACGGCGCAACCGCCCGTCACTTCGACGACGTCGGTGCGCTCGTGCCGGCGCTGCTCGCGGCCGGCTACGGCGCGCAGGCGACGGTGCTCGTCAAGGGCTCGCGGTACATGAAGATGGAGCGCGTGGTCGACGCGCTGACGAACCAACCCGCGGCGGGCATGGCGCCCGCGGCACACTGAGTAGAAGGAAGGAAGCATGCTGCTGGCGCTGGCGCAATGGCTGCAAGGAGACGCAAGCTTTTTGCGCTTGTTCACGTACCTCACGTTCCGGGCGGTGATGGCCACCATCACCGCGCTCGGGATCGGGCTCGTGTGCGGACCGTGGGTGATCCGCAAGCTGACGCAGATGAAGGTCGGGCAGGCCGTGCGCAAGGACGGCCCGCAGACCCACCTCGTCAAGTCCGGCACGCCGACGATGGGCGGCGTGCTGATCCTGATCGGCATCGCGGTCGCGACGCTGCTGTGGGGCGATCTGACGAACCGTTTCATCTGGATCGTGATGCTCGTCACGTTCGGCTTCGGCGTGATCGGCTGGGTCGACGATTACCGCAAGGTCGTCCACAAGGACCCGCGCGGGATGTCGTCGCGCGAGAAGTATTTCTGGCAGTCGGTGATCGGGCTGTTCGCGGCCGTCTACCTGGCCTTCAGCGTGTCCGAGGCGAACAACGTGCGCGTGTTCGACCTGTTCATGGCGTGGGTGAGGAGCGGGCTGTCGATGGGGTTGCCGGCACGCGCCGACCTGATGCTGCCGTTCCTGAAGTCGATCAGCTACCCGCTCGGCGTCTGGGGCTTCATCGTGCTGACCTATTTCGTGATCGTCGGCGCGAGCAACGCGGTGAACCTGACGGACGGCCTCGACGGCCTCGTGATCATGCCGGTCGTGCTGGTCGGCGCGTCGCTCGGTGTGTTTGCGTACGTGATGGGCAGCGCGGTCTATTCAAAATACCTGCTGTTTCCGCACATCCCGGGCGCGGGCGAACTGCTGATCTTCTGTTCCGCGATGGGCGGGGCAGGGCTCGCGTTCCTCTGGTACAACACGCACCCCGCGCAGGTGTTCATGGGCGACGTCGGCGCGCTGGCGCTCGGCGGCGCGCTCGGCACGGTCGCGGTGATCGTGCGCCAGGAAATCGTGCTGTTCATCATGGGCGGCATCTTCGTCGCGGAAACGCTGTCGGTGATGCTGCAGGTTTCGTGGTTCAAGTACACGAAGAAGCGTTACGGCGAAGGGCGGCGCCTGCTGAAGATGGCGCCGCTGCATCACCATTTCGAATTGTCCGGCTGGAAAGAAACGCAGGTGGTCGTGCGTTTCTGGATCATCACGCTGATGCTGTGCCTGTTCGGTCTGACCACCCTCAAGCTGCGGTAAAGGAAAGGTAACAAGGATGTCTGGCGAGATGTTTGGAGATCGGCAACGGCCGATGGTGCTCGTACTGGGGCTCGGTGAATCGGGTCTCGCGATCGCGCGATGGTGCGCGAGGCACGGGTGCCGGCTGCGTATTGCCGATACCCGCGAGGCGCCGCCGAACCTTGCCGCACTGCAGGCCGAAGGCATCGATGCGGAATTCGTCGGCGGGGCGTTCACGCCCGCGCTGCTCGACGGCGGTGTCGAACTCGTCGGCCTGAGCCCCGGCCTGTCGCCGCTCGAACCGGCGCTCGCGGCGCTGGTCGCGGCCACGCACGAGCGCGGGATCGCGGTGTGGGGCGAACTGGAATTCTTCGCGCAGGCGCTGCGCGCGCTCGGCACGAGCGGCTACCAGCCGAAGGTGCTCGCGATCACCGGCACCAACGGCAAGACCACGACGACGAGCCTCACGGGCCTGCTGTGCCAGCGCTCGGGCAAGAAGGTCGCGGTCGCCGGCAACATCAGCCCGGCGATGCTCGACCGGCTCGCGAACGCGATCGACGAAACCGCGCTGCCCGACGTCTGGGTGCTCGAACTGTCGAGCTTCCAGCTCGAGACCGCGCGCACGTTTGCGCCCGACGCGGCCGCGATCCTCAACATCACGCAGGACCACCTCGACTGGCACGGCAGCTTCGACGCGTACGCGCAGGCAAAGGGCCGGATCTTCGGTGCGACGACGACGCGTGTGCTGAACCGCGACGATTCGGCCGTGATGAAGTTTGCACCGGCGGCCGGCGCGGCCGATGCGCCGCGCACGGTCACGTTCGGCCTGAACGAACCGGTGCAGGACGGCGACTACGGGCTGTCGCGCGACAACGGCATCGCATGGCTGGTGGAAGCCGTCGATCGCGACGCGCCCGATGAAGTGACGACGACCCGCCGGCGCAAGCGCGACGCCGCGCATACGCCCGACATCGCGCAGAAGCGCCTGATGCCGGCCGACGCGCTGCGGATTCGCGGGCTGCACAACGCGGCGAACGCGCTGGCCGCGTTCGCGCTCGCACGCGCGATCGACCTGCCGGCCGCACCGCTGCTGCACGCGCTGCGCGAATACCGCGGCGAAGCGCATCGCGTCGAAGTGATCGCGACGATCGACGACGTCGACTACGTCGACGACAGCAAGGGCACCAACGTCGGCGCGACGGTAGCCGCGCTCGACGGGCTCGCCCAGAAGATCGTGCTGATCGCGGGCGGCGACGGCAAGGGGCAGGATTTCGCGCCGCTGGTCGCGCCGGTCGCGCGCTGGTGCCGTGCAGTGATGCTGATCGGCCGCGACGCGCCGGCGATCCGCGACACGCTTGCCGAAACGGGCGTGCCGCTCGCCGACCACGCGACGCTCGAAGGCGCAGTGCACGCGGCGGCCGGTCTCGCGGAGCCGGGCGACGCGGTGCTGCTGTCGCCCGCGTGCGCGAGCCTCGACATGTTCAGGAACTACGCCCATCGCGCGGATGTGTTCCGCGCGGCGGTCGACGAAATCGCCATCGACAAAGGAGCGACGCCATGAGCTGGTCCGATCGCCTCGTCTCCCGTTTCAACGACCGGCGCGACACCGGCGGCAATGCCGCGGGCGGTCGCGTCGCGTCGGCCACGCGCGCCGCGACGGGCGGCCTCGCGAGCGTCGTCAACGGCGTGCGCCCGAGCCGTTCGCGGATGCTCGACTTCGACTACTCGCTGTTGTGGGTCGCGATCGCGCTGCTCGGGCTCGGCGTCGTGATGGTGTATTCGGCGTCGATCGCGATGCCCGATTCGCCGAAATACGCGTCGTATCACGATTACGCGTTCCTGATGCGCCACTGCATCTCGCTCGCCGTCGCGTTCGTCGCGGCGGTGATCGCGTTCCGCGTGCCGGTGTCGACGTGGGACAAGTACGCGCCGCATCTCTTCCTGATCGCGCTCGTCGGCCTCGTGATCGTGCTGATCCCGCACGTCGGCAAGGGCGTGAACGGTGCGCGCCGCTGGATTCCGCTCGGCATCACGAACATGCAGCCGTCGGAAATCATGAAGCTCGCGGTGACGATCTACGCGGCGAACTACACGGTGCGCAAGCAGGAATACATGCAGAGCTTCGCGAAGGGCTTCCTGCCGATGGCGTTCGCGGTCGGTCTGGTCGGCGCGCTGCTGCTGCTCGAGCCGGACATGGGTGCGTTCATGGTGGTCGCCGCGATCGCGATGGGCGTGCTGTTCCTCGGCGGCGTGAACGGCAAGCTGTTCGGCGGTCTCGTCGCGACGGCGGTCGGCACGTTCACGATGCTCGTGTGGCTGTCGCCGTGGCGTCGCGAGCGGATCTTCGCGTATCTCGACCCGTGGGACGAGCGCTACGCGCAGGGCAAGGCATACCAGCTCACGCACTCGCTGATCGCATTCGGCCGCGGCGAGTGGTTCGGCGTCGGTCTCGGCGGCAGCGTCGAGAAGCTGAACTACCTGCCGGAAGCGCATACCGACTTCATCCTCGCGGTGATCGGCGAGGAACTCGGTTTCGTCGGCGTGCTGGTCGTGATCCTGCTGTTCTACTGGATCGTGCGCCGCGCGTTCGAGATCGGCCGCCAGGCGCTCGCGCTCGACCGCACGTTCGCGGGCCTGATGGCGAAGGGCATCGGCATCTGGTTCGGCGCGCAGACGTTCATCAACATGGGCGTGAACCTCGGGCTGCTGCCGACCAAGGGCCTGACGCTGCCGCTCGTGAGCTACGGCGGCTCGGGCATCCTGCTGAACTGCGTCTCGCTCGCGGTGCTGCTGCGGGTCGACTACGAAAACCGGGTGCTGATGCGCGGAGGGAAGGTATGACCGCGTCGCAACGCACGCTGATGGTGATGGCAGGCGGCACCGGGGGCCACGTGTTCCCGGGGCTCGCGGTCGCGCACCGGATGGAAGCGGCGGGCTGGCGCGTCGTATGGCTCGGCAATCCGGCCGGGATGGAAGCGACGCTCGTGCCGAAGCACGGCATTCCGATGGAATACGTGCGGTTCGGCGGGCTGCGCGGCAAGGGCCTGAAGACCAAGCTGACGCTGCCGGTCAACCTGCTGCGCGCATGCTGGCAGAGCCTCGGCGCGCTGCGCCGCGTGCGGCCGGACGTCGTGCTCGGGATGGGCGGCTACATCACGTTCCCGGCGGGCGTGATGACCGCGCTGTCGGGGCGTCCGCTCGTGCTGCATGAACAGAATTCGATCGCGGGCCTGACGAACAAGGTGCTCGCGAAACTCGCGAAGCGCGTGCTCGTCGCGTTCCCCGGCGCGCTGCCGCACGCGGAATGGACGGGTAACCCGATTCGCGCGGAACTTGCGCACACGGAGCCGCCCAAAGCACGCTATGCGTCGCGCAGCGGCCCGTTGAACGTGCTGGTCGTCGGCGGCAGCCTCGGTGCCGCCGCGCTGAACGAAGTCGTGCCGCGCGCGCTGGCGCTGCTGTCGCCGGGCGAGCGCCCGCGCGTCGTGCACCAGGCCGGCGTGAAGCACATCGAAGCATTGAAGTCGAATTACGAAGCGGCCGGTTTCGCGGCCGGCGAAGACGTGCGGCTCGTGCCGTTCATCGACGACATGGCGGCCGCGTATGCGGCGGCGGATCTGGTGATCTGCCGGTCGGGTGCGATGACGGTGTCGGAGATCGCGGCGGTGGGCGTGGCGGCGCTGTTCGTGCCGTTCCCGTACGCGGTCGACGATCACCAGACGACCAACGCCGCGTTCCTCGCCGATGCGGGCGCGGCCGTGCTGGTGCAACAACGCGACCTGTCGGCGGAACTGCTTGCCGACTGGTTGCGCGGCCAGTCGCGGGCGTCGCTCGCGGACATGGCGGAACGTTCGCGCTCGCTGGCGAAGCCCGAGGCCACCGACGAAGTCGCGCGCGTGTGCGCGAAAGCGGCCGGCGCGAACCTGGAAACACTGCAATGAAACACATCGTCAAACACATTCATTTCGTCGGGATCGGCGGCGCGGGCATGAGCGGCATCGCCGAAGTGCTCGTCAATCTTGGCTACGAGGTCAGCGGCTCGGACCTGTCGCGCAATGCGGTGACCGATCGTCTCGAGGCGCTCGGCGCACGGATCGCGATCGGCCACGACGCGGCGAACATCGCGGGCGCGAACGCGGTCGTCGTGTCGACGGCCGTGCGTTCGGACAACCCGGAAGTGCTCGCCGCGCGCCACCAGCGCGTGCCGATCGTGCAGCGCGCGGTGATGCTCGCGGAACTGATGCGCCTGAAGCAGGGGATCGCGATCGCCGGCACGCATGGCAAGACCACGACGACGAGCCTCGTCGCGAGCGTGCTCGCGGCGGGGGGCCTCGATCCGACCTTCGTGATCGGCGGCCGGCTGATCAGCGCCGGCGCGAATGCGCGACTCGGCACGGGCGACTTCATCGTCGCCGAGGCCGACGAGTCGGACGCGTCGTTCCTGAACCTGTATCCGGTGATCGAAGTCATCACGAACATCGATGCCGACCACATGGACACCTACGGCCACGATTTCGCGCGGCTCAAGCAGGCGTTCATCGAATTCACGCAGCGCCTGCCGTTCTACGGCAGCGCGGTCGTGTGCGTCGACGATCCGAACGTGCGGCAGATCATCCCGTTCATCTCGAAGCCGGTCGTGCGCTACGGCCTGTCGCCGGACGCGCAGGTGCGTGCGGAAGACATCGATGCGCGCGACGGCCGGATGCACTTCACGGTAGTCCGCGAAGGGCGTGCGCCGCTCGCGATCGTGCTGAACCTGCCGGGCCTGCACAACGTGCAGAACGCGCTCGCGGCGATCGCGATTGCGACCGATCTCGGCGTGGCGGACGACGCGATCCAGCAGGCGCTCGCGGAATTCAACGGCGTCGGCCGGCGCTTCCAGCGCTACGGCGAGGTGCCGACCGCGGACGGCGGCCAGTACACGCTGATCGACGACTACGGCCATCACCCGGTCGAGATGGCCGCGACGATCGCGGCCGCGCGCGGCGCGTTCCCGGGCCGCCGCCTCGTGCTGGCGTTCCAGCCGCACCGCTACACGCGCACGCGCGACTGTTTCGACGATTTCGTCAACGTGCTGTCGACGGTCGATGCGCTGGTGCTGACGGAAGTCTACGCGGCCGGCGAGGCTGCGATCCCGACGGCGAGCGGCGACGCGCTGTCGCGTGCGCTGCGCGCGGTGGGCAAGGTTGACCCGGTGTTCGTCGCAACGGTCGACGACGTGCCGGCTGCATTGGCGAAGGTCGCGCAGAACGGCGACGTGGTGATCACGATGGGTGCGGGCTCGATCGGCGGCGTGCCGGCGAAGCTCGTGCAACACATTCAACAGAAGGCATGACATGAGCGGGATCGATCCGAAACGTTTCGGCAAGGTGGCGGTGTTGTTCGGCGGCGAATCCGCCGAGCGCGAGGTGTCGCTCACCTCGGGCCGCCTCGTGCTGCAGGGCCTGCGTGACGCGGGCGTCGATGCACATCCGTTCGACCCGGCCGAGCGGCCGCTGTCGGCACTGAAGGACGAAGGCTTCGTGCGCGCGTTCAACGCGCTGCACGGCGGCTACGGCGAGAACGGCCAGATCCAGGGCGCGCTCGATTTCTACGGCATTCGCTACACGGGCAGCGGCGTGCTCGGGTCCGCGCTCGGCCTCGACAAGTTCCGCACGAAGCTCGTGTGGCAGCAGACGGGCGTGCCGACGCCGCCGTTCGAGACGGTGATGCGCGGCGACGACCTGGCCGCACGCGCGACCGACATCGTCGCGAAGCTCGGCCTGCCGCTGTTCGTGAAGCCGGCGAGCGAAGGCTCGAGCGTCGCGGTGCTGAAGGTGAAGACGGCCGACGCGCTGCCGGCCGCGCTCGAGGAAGCCGCGACGCACGACAAGATCGTGATCGTCGAGAAGAGCATCGAAGGCGGCGGCGAATACACCGCGTGCATCGCCGGCGATCTCGACCTGCCGCTGATCAAGATCGTGCCGGCGGGCGAGTTCTACGACTACCACGCGAAGTACGTCGCCGACGACACGCAGTACCTGATTCCGTGCGGCCTGCCGGCCGAACAGGAAGCGGAACTGAAGCGCATCGCGCGCCGCGCGTTCGACGTGCTCGGCTGCACCGACTGGGGCCGGGCGGATTTCATGCTCGACGCGGCCGGCAATGCGTATTTCCTGGAAGTGAACACGGCCCCCGGGATGACCGATCACTCGCTGCCGCCGAAGGCCGCGCGCGCGGTCGGCATCAGCTATTCGGAGCTGGTCGTGAAGGTGCTGTCGCTCACGCTCAACGACTGACGCAGGAACGGAACGACGTATGTGGAACAACGTTCGCCAACTCAACCTTGCCGCCAGCGCGTTGTACGCGCTGCTGCTGCTCGTGTTGGCGGCGGCCGGTTGCTACTGGCTGATCCAGCGCCCGACGTTCGCGCTGCGGGAAATCCGGATCGACGGCGACACCGAGCACATCAACTCGCCGACGGTGCGCGCGGGCGTGGTCGGCCGGCTGAAGGGCAATTTCTTCACGGTCGATCTCGATACGGCGCGCGCCGCGTTCGAGCAGATGCCGTGGGTGCGCCATGCGAGCGTGCGCCGGGTGTGGCCGAATGCGCTGGCTGTCACGCTGGAGGAGTACAAACCGCTCGGGACCTGGGGCAGCGACCAGTTGGTGAGCGTCGATGGCGAGCTGTTCACCGCGAACCAGGGCGAGCTGGAGCAGGAGCTGCCGGCGTTCGACGGCCCGGAAGGCAGTGCGAAGGAAGTCGTCACGCGGTATCGCGACTTCGGGAAATGGTTTGCGCCGCTAAAGGCGGCGCCGGAAGAAGTGACGCTGTCGGCGCGGTACGCGTGGACGGTGAAGCTGTCGAACGGCATGCAGGTCGAGCTGGGCAAGGAACGCAACAGCGACACATTGCATGACCGGAGCCAGCGCCTGGTCGCCGCGTGGCCGGCCGTCACGGAGCGTTGGGGCAACGACATCGAGTACGCGGACCTGCGTTATCCGAACGGATTCGCGATTCGTGCGGCAGGCATGCGGTTCCTGACCGATACCGACAAGCGCAAGAAGTAACGAGAGATCACACGCAAGAGCACTTTATGAGCAAAGACTACAAGGATCTGCTGGTTTCCCTCGACATCGGCACGTCGAAGGTGGTGGCCATCGTCGCCGAGCTGAAGGGCGAGGGTCACTACGAGGTGATCGGTCTCGGCCAGAGCGAGTCGAAGGGTCTGAAGAAAGGTGTGGTGGTCAACATCGAGGCCACCGTGCAGTCGATCCAGCGCGCGCTCGAGGAAGCCGAGCTGATGGCCGACTGCAAGATCACCAACGTGTTCACGGGGATCGCCGGCAGCCACATCCGCAGCTTCAACTCGAGCGGGATGGTCGCGATCAAGGACAAGGAAGTCACGCAGACGGACGTCGCGCGCGTGATCGAGACCGCGAAGGCGATCAACATCCCGACCGACCAGCAGGTGCTGCACATCCTCACGCAGGAATTCATCATCGACGGCCAGGAAGACGTGCGCGAGCCGATCGGGATGAGCGGTATCCGCCTCGAAGTGAAGGTCCACATCGTGACGGGCGCGGTGAGCGCCGCGCAGAACATCGTCAAGTGCGTGCGCCGCTGCGGGCTGGAAGTGAACGACCTGATCCTGCAGCCGCTCGCGTCGTCGCTGGCCGTGCTGACGGAAGACGAAAAGGATCTCGGCGTGGTGCTGGTCGACATCGGCGGCGGCACGACGGACATCGCGATCTTCGCCGAAGGCGCGATCCGCCACACCGCGGTGATTCCGATCGCCGGCGACCAGATCACGAGCGACATCGCGATGGCGCTGCGCACGCCGACGCCGGATGCGGAAGACATCAAGGTCGGTTACGGGATCGCGAAGCAGGCGCTCGCCGATCCGGACGAAATGGTCGAAGTACCGGGCCTCGGCGAACGCGGCCCGCGCACGCTGTCGCGCCAGGCGCTCGCAGCCGTGATCGAGCCGCGCGTCGAGGAGCTGTTCTCGCTCGTGCAGCAGGTCGTGCGCGAATCGGGTTACGAAGAACTGTTGAGCTCCGGCGTGGTCATTACCGGCGGTGCGTCGATGATGCCCGGCATGGTCGAGCTCGGCGAAGACATTTTCCTGAAACCGGTGCGCATCGGCGCGCCGGAATATGCAGGCGGCCTCTCCGACGTCGTGCGCAATCCGCGCTACTCGACGGCGATGGGGCTGCTCGTCGAAGGCAGTGCCCAGCGCATGCGCGGCCGCAAGGTCGCCGTGCAGTCCGGCAACGCGGGGCAGGTGTTCTCGCGGATGAAGGAATGGTTCCTGAGCAACTTCTGACGTAACGAATCGAAATTCGCGCCGGTGCCGGCGGCTGGCGCGCGACAGGGGGTTGCCCGATCTCCTGCCGAATAACGGCCGAGTAGTAGTCATTCTCTTGACGGAGGCAACAATGGAATTCGAAATGCTGGAAACCGAAACCAACGGCACCATCATCAAGGTGGTCGGCGTTGGCGGCGCTGGCGGCAATGCCGTCCAGCACATGATCAACCGCGGCGTGCAGGGCGTCGACTTCATCGTGATGAACACGGACGCTCAAGCGCTGTCGCGTTCGCGTGCATCGTCGGTGATCCAGCTTGGCAACACGGGCCTCGGCGCCGGTGCGAAGCCGGAAATGGGGCGTGCGGCAGCGGAAGAAGCGCGTGAGCGCATCGCCGACGCACTGCGCGGCGCGCACATGGTGTTCATCACCGCCGGCATGGGTGGCGGCACGGGCACGGGCGCGGCACCGGTGGTCGCGCAGATCGCGAAGGAGATGGGCATTCTGACGGTGGGTGTCGTCAGCAAGCCGTTCGAGTTCGAAGGCGGCAAGCGCATGCGCGTCGCTGAAGCAGGTTCGCAGCAACTGGAGGATCACGTCGACTCGCTGATCGTCGTTCTGAACGACAAGCTGTTCGACGTGATGGGCGACGACGCCGAGATGGACAAGTGCTTCCAGTGCGCAGACGACGTGTTGAACAACGCGGTTGCAGGCATCGCGGAAATCATCAACGTCGATGGCCTCGTGAACGTCGACTTCGAAGACGTGAAGACGGTGATGGGCGAGCAGGGCAAGGCGATGATGGGCACGGCGACGGTCGCCGGCGTCGATCGCGCGCGCCTCGCGGCGGAACAGGCCGTGGCGAGCCCGCTGCTCGAAGGCGTCGATCTGTCGGGCGCGCGCGGCGTGCTGGTCAACATCACGTCGAGCCGTTCGCTGCGCCTGTCGGAAACGCGCGAAGTGATGAACACGATCAAGAGCTACGCGGCGGAAGATGCGACGGTGATTTTCGGTGCGGTGTACGACGACGCAATGGGCGATGCACTGCGCGTGACGGTCGTGGCAACGGGTCTGGGCCGTGCGGCGAAGAAGCAGCAATCGGCACCGATGACGCTGCTGCGCACGGGTACGGACAACCAGCCGGTCAGCGCGGTGTCGCACGGCTATGCACCGGCCCATCACGTCAGCACGGCAGACTACGGCGCGCTGGATACGCCGGCAGTGTGGCGCAATTCGCGCGAAACCGCGGCATCGCACGTGCAGGCGCTGCAGGAGAAGGGTGTCGACACGTACGACATCCCGGCTTTCCTGCGCAAGCAGGCTGACTGACGCAAACACAGGCGAAGCCGCGGCGACACTGCCGCGGTATCGCCGGCGTGACGGATGCTACGGACCACGACAGGCCGCGTCGGCTGCGACGCCGGGCCGGGAAACGTGCCCTCTTCGCTTAGGCGGAGCGGGATGGGCCGTGCTGTCCGCGACACGCTGAAAAACCGTATCGCTATGAGGGACCAGCCATGATTCAAGTGGGCGACGCGCTGCCCGACGCGCAACTGTTCGAGTTCATCGACGACGCGCGCGAAGGGTGCACGCTGGGGCCAAATGCCTACAGCGTGCGCGACCAGGTTGCGGGAAAGCGTGTGGTGATCTTCGGATTGCCGGGCGCTTTCACGCCGACCTGCTCGGCGCAGCATGTGCCGGGCTACGTCGAACACGCCGAGCCGTTGCGCGCGGCGGGGATCGACGAGATCTGGTGCGTGTCCGTCAACGACGCATTCGTGATGGGCGCATGGGGACGTGATCTGCACACCGCGGGCAAGGTGCGCATGATGGCGGACGGCAGCGCGGCTTTCACTCATGCGCTGGGGCTGACGCAGGATTTGTCCGCGCGTGGCATGGGAATTCGTTCCCTGCGCTACGCGATGGTGATTGACGGCGGTGTGGTCAAGACGCTGGCCGTCGAGGCGCCGGGCAAATTCGAAGTGAGCGATGCGGCGAGTGTTCTCGCGACGTTGACGTCCTGATCGTGCGGTGCGCCGTTGCCTTCCGGCAACGTTGCTCACCGGCCTCAGGGCAGTTGTAACACGGGCTGATGACCGGAAACGCCTCCGTTCCGGGCATCGGCCCGTCCCGTATCGGCGTGGGTAAACTGTCGAAACAGATTGATACGCAGTTTCAAACAGCGTTGAATAGGGAATTACGCTATAATCCCGTCTATCGAATATAACTCCTGATTGATATCTTCAATCAAGACGAAGAACACCATGTTGAAGCAGCGCACCATCAAATCCATCGTGAAGACCGTGGGTATCGGTGTCCACTCGGGCCGCAAGATCGAGTTGACGCTCCGTCCCGCCGCGCCCGGCACGGGCATCGTCTTTTCACGCGTCGACCTGCCCACGCCCGTCGACATTCCCGCATCGGCGATGTCGATCGGTGACACGCGGCTTGCATCGGTGCTGCAGAAGGATGGCGTGCGCGTGTCGACCGTCGAGCACCTGATGTCGGCGTGCGCGGGTCTCGGCATCGACAACCTGTATGTCGACGTGACGGCCGAGGAAATCCCGATCATGGACGGCAGCGCGGCTACGTTCGTGTTCCTGATCCAGTCCGCCGGCATCGAGGAGCAGAACGCGCCGAAGCGCTTCATCAAGGTGAAGAAGCCGGTCGAAATCCGCGATGGCGACAAGTTCGCGCGTCTCGATCCGTATTTCGGCTTCAAGCTGAAGTTCTCGATCGACTTCCGCCACCCGGCCGTCGACAAGACGGGCCAGGAGCTCGAAGTCGATTTCGCGACCACGTCGTACGTGCGCGAGATCGCGCGTGCGCGTACGTTCGGCTTTGCGCACGAAGCCGAGATGTTGCGCGAGATCGGCCTGGCACGCGGCGGCAGCATGGACAACGCGATCGTGCTCGACGAGTACCGCATCCTGAACAACGACGGGCTGCGCTACGACGACGAATTCGTGAAGCACAAGATGCTCGACGCGATCGGCGACCTGTACGTGATCGGTCATCCGCTGCTGGCGTCGTACACCGCGTACAAGTCGGGCCACGGCCTGAACAACGCGTTGCTGCGCGAACTGCTCGCGCATGAAGACGCGTACGAGATCGTGACGTTCGACGATCCGCAGGCGGCGCCGAAGGGCTTCGCGTTCGACGCGCAGACGGCCTTCGCGTGACCGGCGTTCAGCGCAAGCGATGAAAAAAGCGGCCTTCGGGCCGCTTTTTTGTTGACTGGCCGCCGCCGGGGGCGCGTGCCGGTCAGCGCGACTTCGCGCCGTGCCGGGCCGCCATCCGCGCGAGCGCGTCCTGCAGCGGTGACGGTTCGAGGTGTTCGGCGAGGTCGCGCAGTGCGGCGGCGCCGACCGAGGTCATCCGCGCCTGCTTCACGTGCGGCGGCTCCGGCGCGTCCTTCGGACGCACGCGCACGCGCAGCGTGGTCACGGGCCAGCCGCGCTTCTGGAGATCGCCGAGCAGGCGCGGCTCGACCTGCCGCAGCCGGGCGGCCAGCGCATTGTGCGCGGCAAAGAGGGTCAGGGTGCCGTCCTTGATGAAGCCCGGCTCGATGTGATTGGCCAGGTAGTCGGGCAGGAACTCGCCCAGGTCGCGCTGCAGCGACGCGATCTGCTCGACGCCGGCGCGCAGCGCCGCGAACGCGTCGGTGCGACCGAGCACTTCGGACACGGGTTGCGGGCGATAGACGGCGAGCGGGCCGAAACGCTTGGAAAATCGGTTCATCGAGGCATTCTTCGGGCGCGCACGCGCGCGGACGTTGCTGCCGATTGTACCCGCGCCGGCCCGTGCCCGGGCGGCTTTCGCCCCGCCAGCCCGGCCGTCGGCGTGCAGCGCCCGTCCCGCGGAGACACGGGCGCATGCTTCCCCGCGTGCTAAAATTCGACGTTTGAGTCCACTAATTCGCTAAGCCGCCGAGGCTCGGGCGCCGGGGCGCGCAACACGCGCCGGGCGCCGGTGCTGCGACGCAGGATCCGATCCGATGACAACCGGTTTTCTCCAGAAAATTTTTGGCAGCCGCAACCAGCGGCTCGTCAAGCAATACCAAAAGACCGTCACGACGATCAATGCGCTCGAAACGCAGATCGAGAAGCTGACGGACGACCAGTTGCGCGGCAAGACGGACGAATTCCGCCAACGGGTCGCGGCCGGCGAGTCGCTCGACAAGCTGTTGCCCGAGGCGTTCGCGGTCTGTCGCGAGGCGAGCCGTCGCGTGCTGAAGATGCGGCACTTCGACGTGCAGATGATCGGCGGCATGGTGCTCCACTACGGCAAGATCGCGGAAATGCGCACCGGCGAGGGCAAGACGCTCGTCGCGACGCTGCCCGTGTACCTGAATGCGCTGGCCGGCCGCGGCGTGCACGTCGTGACCGTCAACGACTACCTCGCGCAGCGCGACGCCGAATGGATGGCGCGCCTCTACAACTTCCTCGGTCTGTCGGTCGGCATCAACCTGTCCGGCATGGAGCACGACCAGAAGCAGCAGGCGTATGCCGCGGACATCACGTACGGCACGAACAACGAGTTCGGCTTCGACTACCTGCGCGACAACATGGTCTACGAGACCGATGCGCGCGTGCAGCGGGCACTGAATTTTGCAGTCGTCGACGAAGTGGACTCGATCCTGATCGACGAGGCGCGTACGCCGCTGATCATCTCGGGTCAGGCCGAGGATCACACCGAGCTGTACGTGCGGATGAACGCATTGCCGCCGCTGCTCGAGCGCCAGATCGGCGAAGAGAAGGCCGACGGCACGGGCGTCGAGAAGCCGGGCGACTACACGCTCGACGAGAAGGCACGCCAGGTGTTCCTGACGGAATCGGGCCACGAGAAGGCCGAGCGCCTGCTCGCCGAGTGGGGCCTGATCGGCGAGGGCGAGAGCCTGTACGCACCGCAGAACATCACGCTGATGCACCACGTGTACGCGGCGCTGCGCGCACACACGCTGTTCCACAAGGATCAGCATTACGTCGTGCAGAACGGCGAAGTGGTCATCGTCGACGAATTCACGGGCCGCCTGATGGCCGGCCGCCGCTGGTCCGACGGCCTGCACCAGGCGGTCGAGGCGAAGGAGCACGTGAAGATCCAGAGCGAGAACCAGACGCTCGCCTCGATCACGTTCCAGAACTACTTCCGGATGTACGCGAAGCTGGCCGGCATGACCGGTACCGCAGACACCGAAGCGTACGAATTCAACGAGATCTACGGTCTCGAAACGGTCGTGATCCCGACCAACCGTCCGCCGAAGCGGATCGACAAGCAGGATCAGATCTACAAGACGGCCAAGGAGCGCTACGACGCGGTGATCCGCGACATCCGCGACTGCTACGAGCGTGGCCAGCCGGTACTGGTCGGCACGACGTCGATCGAGAACTCCGAACTGCTGTCGCACCTGCTGAAGCAAGCGGGGCTGCCGCACGAAGTGCTGAACGCGAAGCAGCACGAGCGCGAAGCGGCGATCGTCGCGGAAGCCGGCCGTCCGAACCGCGTGACGATCGCGACCAACATGGCCGGTCGCGGTACCGACATCGTGCTCGGCGGCAACGCAGAGAAGCAGGCTGCGTTCATCGAGGCCGACGATGCGATTCCGGCCGACGAAAAGGCGCGCCGCATCCAGCAGCTGCACGACGAGTGGGAAACGCTGCACGAGCAGGTGAAGGCCGCGGGCGGCCTGCACATCATCGGCACCGAGCGCCACGAATCGCGCCGGATCGACAACCAGCTGCGCGGCCGTGCGGGCCGCCAGGGCGATCCGGGCTCGTCGCGCTTCTACCTGTCGCTCGACGATCCGCTGCTGCGCATCTTCGCGGGCGACCGCGTGCGCTCGATCATGGATCGCCTGAAGATGCCGGAAGGCGAGGCGATCGAGGCGGGCATCGTCACGCGCTCGATCGAATCGGCGCAGCGCAAGGTCGAAGCGCGTAACTTCGACATCCGCAAGCAGCTGCTCGAATACGACGACGTGTCGAACGACCAGCGCAAGGTGATCTACCAGCAGCGTAACGAGCTGCTCGAAGCGCACGACATCACCGAGACGATCACCGCGATGCGTCATGGCGTGGTGACCGAAGTCGTCCGCCAGTTCGTGCCGGAAGGCAGCATCGAAGAGCAGTGGGACGTGCCCGAGCTCGAGGAAGCGCTGCGCAACGACTGGCAGCTGGACCTCGCGATCCAGGAAATGGTGAACGAGTCGTCGTCGATCACGGCCGAGGAAATTCTCGACGCCGTGATGACCGCTGCCGACGAGCAGTACGAAGGCAAGGTCGCGATGGTCGGCCGCGAATCGTTCAGCGCGTTCGAGCGCTCGGTGATGCTGCAGACGGTCGACCGCCTGTGGCGCGAACACCTCGCGGCGCTCGACCACCTGCGCCAGGGCATCCACCTGCGCGGCTACGCGCAGAAGAATCCGAAGCAGGAATACAAGCGCGAGGCGTTCGAACTGTTCGCCGCGATGCTCGAGGCGATCAAGCAGGAAGTCACGCGCGTCGTGATGAACGTGCAGATCCAGTCGCCCGAGCAGCTCGAGGAAGCGGCCGAGCAGATCGAGGAGCGCGGCGCCGGTCATCTCGAGAACGTCGAGTACCAGCACGCCGACTACGCGGAATCCGGTGCGCCGGTGGCGAACGTCGCGGTTGCCGCGGCCGCCACGGCGACAGCCGACATGGTCGGCAGCGCGATGACCCACAGCGGCCCCGGCGGCGAGATGCCGAAGGTCGGCCGCAACGACCCGTGCCCGTGCGGCAGCGGCAAGAAGTACAAGCAATGTCACGGGAAGCTGTCATGATCGACGGCGGCGCGCATCGCGCGTGCCGCTTCGTTCGCAGTTTCAAGTCAGTGACGTGAGTTGCGGCGGCCCGCGCGTGCGGCCGTCGGTTCTTCCAATCGATGCCGGCGCATGCCGGCATTTTCCATCCGGCAGGTGTGCCCCATGGCTGTCAATTTTCCGTCGATCGATCCCGCCCAACTGCATCCCGTCGCCGGCGTCACGCTCGGCTGGGCGGAAGCGAACATCCGCAAGCCGAATCGCAAGGACGTGCTGGTCATTTCCGTCGACGAAGGCGCGACGGTCGCGGGCGTGTTCACCGAAAACCGTTTCTGCGCCGCGCCGGTCACGGTCTGCCGCGAGCATCTGGCGAAGGTGCGTGCGGGCGGCGCGGGCATTCGCGCGCTCGTCGTGAATACGGGCAACGCGAACGCCGGCACCGGCGAGCCGGGCCTCGTGAACGCACGTGAAACCTGCACGGAACTCGCGCGCCTCGCGGGCATCGAGCCGGCGCAGGTGCTGCCGTTCTCGACCGGCGTGATTCTCGAGCCGCTGCCGATCGACCGCCTGAAGGCCGGCCTGCCTGCCGCGCTCGCGAACCGCAAGGCCGCGAACTGGTTCGACGCCGCGCAGGCGATCATGACGACCGACACGCTGCCGAAGGCCACGTCGCGCCAGGTGACGATCGACGGTCACACGGTCACGCTGACGGGCATCAGCAAGGGCGCGGGCATGATCAAGCCGAACATGGCGACGATGCTCGGCTTCCTCACATTCGATGCGAACGTCGCGCAGCCGGTGCTCGACACGCTCGTGAAGGAAGTCGCCGATCGCTCGTTCAACTGCATCACGATCGACGGCGATACGTCGACGAACGATTCGTTCATCCTGATCGCGTCGGGCAAAAGCACGCTGCCGGCCATCACGTCGACCGATTCGCCGGCCTATGCGGCGCTGCGCGACGCGGTGACGGAAGTCGCACAGGTGCTGTCGCAACTGATCGTGCGTGACGGCGAAGGCGCGACGAAATTCATGACGGTGCAGGTCGAGGGCGGCAAGAGCGTCGCGGAATGCCGCCAGATCGCCTATGCGATCGGTCATTCGCCGCTCGTGAAGACGGCCTTCTACGCATCCGACCCCAACCTCGGCCGGATTCTCGCGGCGATCGGCTATGCGGGCGTCGCGGATCTCGACGTCGGCAAGATCGACCTCTATCTCGACGACGTGCTTGTCGCGAAGGCGGGCGGCCGCAACCCGGCCTACCAGGAAGAGGACGGCCAGCGCGTGATGAAGCAGAGCGAGATCACGATCCGCGTGCTGCTCGGCCGCGGCGACGCGCAGGCGACCGTCTGGACGTGCGACCTGTCGCACGATTACGTGAGCATCAACGCGGACTACCGCTCCTGATCGGGGGCGCTCGAACGACATGGACAAGCTTGAACAGTTTCTGACGCGCGCCGAAGCGCTGCTCGGCCGTCTCGAGGGGATGCTGCCGCCCGCACCGGCGGCCATCGACTGGAACGCCGCCCACGCGTTCCGCTGGCGCAAGCGCCAGGGGCGCGGCTATCTGCAGCCGGTGCCGGCCGTGTCGTCGATCACGCTCGGCGACCTGCACAACATCGATCGCCAGAAAGGGCTGATCGACCAGAACACGCGGCAGTTCGTGCAGTGCAAGCCGGCGAACAACGTGCTGCTGACCGGCGCGCGCGGCACCGGCAAGTCGTCGCTGATCAAGGCGTGCCTGAACGCCTATGCGAACGACGGGCTGCGCCTGATCGAAGTCGACAAGGACGACCTGCACGATCTCGGCGACATCGTCGACCTGATCTCGCAGCGTCCGGAGCGGTTCATCGTGTTTTGCGACGACCTGTCGTTCGAGGACGGCGAATCGGGCTACAAGGCGCTGAAGGTCGCGCTCGACGGTTCGATCGCCGCGCAGTCGGATAACGTGCTGATCTACGCGACGTCGAATCGCCGCCATCTGCTGCCGGAGTACATGAGCGACAACGAGTCGTACAAGCATCTTCCGGACGGCGAGATTCACCCCGGCGAAGTCGTCGAGGAGAAAATTTCGCTGTCGGAGCGTTTCGGCCTGTGGGTCAGCTTCTATCCGTTCAAGCAGGACGACTACCTCGACATCGTCGGGCACTGGCTGCGTCACTTCGGTTGCCCGGACGCGGAGATCGAGACCGCGCGCGGCGACGCGCTCGTGTGGGCGCTCGAGCGCGGTTCGCGGTCGGGCCGCGTGGCGTGGCAGTTCGCGCGTGACTGGTCGGGCCGCAAGGAGCAGGCATGAGCGCGGATCTCGCACAAGGCGCCGTGCACGCGCCGGACGGCCGCAAGGTGACGGAAGTCGCGGTCGGCGTGATGGTGCAGCCGGACGGCCGGTATCTGCTCGCGCAACGCCTGAAGGGCAAGCCGTATGAAGGTTACTGGGAATTCCCGGGCGGCAAGCTGGAGGCCGGCGAAAGCGTCGAGGATGCGCTGGCGCGCGAGCTGCACGAGGAGCTCGGCATCGAAGTCACGGCCAGCCATCGCTGGCACACGCTCGAGCACGACTATCCGCATGCGTACGTGCGGCTCTATTTCTGCAAGGTGACGGGCTGGACGGGCGAGCCGCACAGCAAGGAAGGGCAGGCGTTCGTGTGGCAGCAACTGCCGGTCGACGTCGCGCCGCTGTTGCCGGCGGCGCTGCCGGTGCTGGAGTTGCTCGAGAAGGAAGCGGCGTCGAACTGACGCCGTGACGGCCTGCCGGAAAGGCGGGCCATATCGCTTATCGCCAGCGAGCGGTGCTGCGCGCCGCTCAGCTGTCGCGGCGGCCGTCCGTGCCGTCTTCTTCCGACGAAGGGCCTTCGTCGGAGGCTCCCCCGATCCGGTACTTTTCCGCGGCCCATGCGCCGAGGTCGAGCTGCTTGCAGCGGGCCGAACAGAACGGGCGGAACTGATTTTCAGGCGTCCAGCGCACATCGGCGCCGCACGACGGGCATTTCACAACGGTAGTCATACGAAAGCGATCCGGCACGCGGCCGTTACAGATTGCACAGTGTCAAATGGAACGGCACGTCGATGTCCACCGCGCGCGGCCGTACATCGCCGTCCTGCATGGTGAACCGTACCCACAGCATGTATTTGTTGGCGCTCGCTTCGGGAATGACGCGCAACTCCGGCGGCACGCGTACCTGCATCAGCTGGTAGGTGCGGCCCGACAGCATCTGCTGGTAGCTGCCCTGCATCGCCATGACCTTCGACGCCTGACCCGATTCGCGCGCGAGCCGCAGCACGATCGCCGCGGCGTCGCGCAGCGGCAGCATCGGCAGGATCCACTTCGCGATGTCCTGACGGCGCTGCTCCGCAGGCCATTGTTGCCACGCATAGTACGACGGCAGGTCGAACTTGCACGTGCCGCCGGGAATCACCGCACGGCTGCGGATGCTGGCGAGCCACTCGTTGTCGACGAGGTGCTGGCCGGTCTTGCCCTGCATCTGCGCGAGATTCGCGAGCGTCTGCTCGATTTCGCCGAGCACGGCTTCGAGCGCGTTCTGCTCGATGCCCGGATTGCCGCGAAAGGGGGCGAGCGTCTGGCGTTGACGTTCGAGCTCCTTCATCAGATCCGATTTCAGGTCCGCGCGGCCCGTTACCTCGGCGATTTCGAACAGCGTCGTCAGCGCGACGTGGTGTTCACGCGGGTCCTCCTGAGCCAAAAAGAACGCAAAGCGCTCGAAGAGATCTTCGAGGCGCAACAGCGTGCGAATTCGCTCGTTGAACGGATACTCGTAAAGAATCAAGCGCGCTCGCCTCTTGGGTAGGGATTGAAACAATGCAGGACATTCTAATGCCCACTCTCTACCCTAGCAACGCGCCAATTTCGTACACCATCACGATCGGGCGCGAGTCTCAGTGTGCGGCGGCCGCGAATCCGACATAGCGTTGGTGCAGTGCATCGACCTGCGCGGCGAGCGCGCCGGGCGTGACTGCGTCGTTGACGATCACGTCGTCGGCCGCCGCGAGGCGCGCTTCGCGCGTCGCCTGTCGCGCGATGATCGCTTCGACCTGCTCGCGCGTGAAGCCGTTGCGCCGCATCACGCGTGCGATCTGCGTTTCGACCGGGCAATCGACGACGAGCACGCGATTGCTGCGCGCCTTCCAGTTGCCTGACTCGACGAGCAGCGGCACGACGAACATCACGTACGGACCCCGCGCCTCGCGGGCCTCGCGATCGGTTTCCGCCCGGATCAGCGGGTGCGTGATTGCTTCGAGCCGCCGGCGTGCAGCGTCGTCGCTGAAGATCAGCGCGCGCATCTTCGCGCGATCGAGCGAGCCGTCGGCGGCAACGAAGTCGCGGCCGAACGCCTGTTCGACTGCCGGCATCGCGAGGCCGCCGGGGGCGGTGATGCGGTGGGCGATCAGGTCGGTATCGACGAGCGACGCGCCGCGGGCGCCGAACAGGTCGGCGACGGTCGTCTTGCCGCTGCCGATGCCGCCCGTGAGTCCTACTGCGAACATGTCAGCCTCCGAGCGCCGAATAGAAAGGGGTGCCGAAAAACAGTGTCGCGACGCCGCCGGCCGCGAGGAACGGGCCGAACGGAATCGGCTCCTCGAAGCGCATGCGGCCGCGCCAGGTCGCGACGAGCCCGACGAGCGCGCCGCTCACCGCGGCGAACAGCACGACTTGCGGCAGCGCGGCCCAGCCCATCCACGCGCCGAGCGCGGCAAGCAGTTTCAGGTCGCCGAAGCCGATGCCCTCGATGCCGCGCAGCCACTTGAACAGCCAGTAGATCGACCACAGGAACAAGTAGCCCGCCATCGCACCGATCACGGCCGAGCGCAGCGACGTGAACGTGCCGCCGAGGTTCAGCACGAGCCCGGCCCACAGGAGCGGCAGCGTCATCGAGTCGGGCAGGTAGCCGGTGCGGATATCGATCGCGCTCATCGCGAGCAGTGCCGCGCACAACGCAAACGCGGCGAGCGCGGCGACGGTCGGGCCGAATGCCGCGAGCGAGCCGGCGGCGAGCAGCGCGCAGGCGATCTCGACGAGCGGATAGCGGATGCCGATCGCGTGGCCGCAGCGCCGGCAGCGCCCGCGCAACACCAGATAGCTGACGAGCGGGATGTTTTCCCATGCGCGCAACACGTGGCCGCAATGCGGACAGGCGCTGCGCGGGCGCCACAGATCGTAGCGCGGCGGATAGCCGTCGTCGGGCGCGGCAGCAGCGTTGCCCGTCGCTTCGGCGATGTCGGCGTGCCACGCGCGCTGCATCATCACGGGCAGCCGGTGCACGACCACGTTCAGGAAGCTGCCGACGCACAGGCCGATGACGACCGCGAACGCGTACTGCACCGCGAGCGGCAGCATTGCCAGCGCGAGCAGCGTGCTCTCGGGCGAATCGGGAACGGCGGACAGGGGCGCTGGCGTCATGAGGCTCACGGTTCGGACTAAAAGGCGACAGAATCGGTTGCGATGCTACACCACGTTGCCGAGCTGAAGGATGGGCAGGTACATCGCGATCACGAGGCCGCCGACGAGTGCGCCCAGGACGATCACGATCAGCGGTTCGCCGAGCGCGGCGAGCGTATCGAGCCGCGCGTCGAGCTGTCGTTCACACAGGGCGGCGATGTCGGCAAGCATCGTGTCGAGCGTGCCGGTTTCCTCGGCGACGGCGATCGGTTGGACGACGTCATCCGGAAAGCAGCCGGCCGAGCGCATCGCATCGGCGAGACGCACGCCGCGCAGCACGCGTGCTGCGATCTGCGCGGTGGCGTGCGCGAACACCGGATGACCGGCCGTGCGCTCGAGCGTGGCGAACGCATCGGCGAGCGGCACGCCGGCGCCGAGCAGTGTCGCAAGCGAGCGGCACCAGCGTGCGGCCGCGTACTGCTCGATCGCGCTGCCCGCGAGCGGCGCATGCAGCAGGTGTCGTGCGGCCGCATGGCGCAGCGGTGCCGACCGTCGAAGCGCGTGTTGCACGGCGAGCCCCGTTGCGGCGGCCGCTCCCGCGAGCATGCCGCCCCACGCCGACAGCGCGGAGGACAGGGCAAGCAGCACGCGGGTCGGCGCCGGCAGGGCGGCGCCGAAGCCGTCGAAGATCTGCCGGAACGTCGGCACGACCCACACCATCAATGCCGCCGAGATCGCCAGTGCGAACAGGATGACGGCAGCCGGATACGCGAGGGCGGCGCGCAGCTTGCGCCACTGTGCGTCGGCGCGCTCGCGGTGCTCCGCGACCCGTGTCAGCACGATGCCGAGTGAACCTGACGCCTCGCCGACCTCGATCAACTGGCGATACAGCGTGCCGAACTGCGCCGGATAGCGTGCGAGCGCGTCCGCGAAGCGGCAGCCGCCGACGATCTCGCGGGCGAGGCCGGCGGCAATGCGCGGCACGCCGTCGCGCGTACGGGTGCGCGCGAGCATTTCGAGTGACGGTGCGAGCGGCAGCCCGGCCTGCAGCAGGCTTGCGAGCTGGCGCGTGAAGCGTGTGATGTCCCGGGCGCCGGCTGCCGGCGGCCGGGCCGGCCCGCGGACGTCGAGCGACAGCACCGCGGTGCCGTCGCGCGCGAGCGCGGCGCGCGCGGCCGAGGCGTCGAACGCGACGACTGTCCCGCGGCACGGCGCGCCATCGCGACGGCGGCCGCGCCAGGCGAAGCGGGTTTCGCGCGGCGGCATGGGCATGTTCACGCGGCGGGCGTGGCGGAGATGGCTTCCGCGATGCTCGTCGTACCGTCCAGGACGCGCGCGAATGCGGCGTCGCGCAGGTTGCGCACGCCCTCGGCCGCCACGCATCGCGCGAGCTCGCCGACGCTTGCCCGCGCGACGATGCGCTCCGCCAGCGCGCGCGATACCGGCATCGTCTGATGCAGCCCGATGCGGCCGCGATAGCCGATCCCGTGACAGGCGGAACAGCCGCGCGCGACGAACGGCCGCCACCCGGCTGCCAGGGCCGCCGGGTCGCAGCCGGCTTCCCGCAGCGTGCGCGCCGGTGCATCCGAGTGCGCGCGGCAGGTGACGCACAGGCGCCGGACGAGACGCTGCGCGGTGACGAGGTGCAATGCGGCCGCGAGGTTGTACGGTGCGACGCCGATGTCGAGCAGTCGCGCGACGGCGGCCGGCGCGTCGTTCGTATGCAGCGTCGACAGTACGAGATGGCCGGTCTGAGCGGCCTTGATCGCGACGTCGGCTGTCTCCGCATCGCGAATCTCGCCGACCATGATGATGTCCGGATCCTGCCGCAACAGCGCACGCAGCGCCGTCGCGAACGTGAGCCCGGCCTTGTCGGCGACCCCGACCTGGTTGATCCCGTCGAGCTGGATCTCGGCGGGATCCTCGACCGTGCAGACGTTGTGCGCGTCGCGATCGAGCATCTGCAGCGCGCAGTAGAGCGACAGCGTCTTGCCGCTTCCGGTCGGGCCCGTGACGAGCACGAGGCCGTGCGGTGCGCGGATCGCGGCCTCCATCGCGGCCGCCTGCTGCGCGTCGAAGCCGAGGCGGGCGAGCGTGAGATCGGGCGGCAGCGTTTCGAGGTGTCGCAGCACGAGCTTTTCGCCGAACAGCGTGGGCAGCGAACTGACGCGGTAGTCACCGCGCGTGCCGCCGTCGATCGCGATGCGCAGCCTGCCGTCCTGCGGGAGCCGCCGCTCGGCGATGTCCATGCGCGCGAGCACCTTGATTCGCGTGACGAGCGCGTCGCGCAGGTGCAGCGGCGGCCGCGCGTGTTCGTGCAGCACGCCGTCGATGCGCAGGCGGATGCGCCAGCCGGCTTCGAACGGCTCGACGTGGATGTCGGACGCGTCACGCACGCGCGCCGCGTGCAGCGTGTCCGTCAACAGCCGCACGGCCGGTGCGTCGTCGAGTTGAGCCGCATCGAGTGCGTGGGGCGCGGCGGCAGGCGGCGCGTCGGAGCGGGTGGGTGACGACTGCGTGCGCAGCGGCGCCCCGGAGGGAGGGAAATGCATGTGAGCCGGCACGCGGGCCGCCTGTTGACGTGACCGGCAGATGATCACGCGTCGCGGGCGGCGCCGGCAGTCGGCCGTTCGGCTAGCGCGTCGTGGTGCGTGCGGTGCGCGTGCCGCGCGGCTTGAAGAGCTTGACGGTGCGCACGGCCTGATCGTCGCTGCGCATCACTTCGAGCGTCACGTCGCCGATCTTCAGGCACACGTCGTCTTCCGGAATTTCCTCGAGGATTTCGAGCACGAGTCCGTTCAGCGTTTTCGGCCCGTCCGTCGGCAGCTTCAGATGCAGCCAGCGGTTCAGCTCACGCAGCGGCATGCTGGCCGAGACGATACATTCGCCGTTCTCGTCCCAGCCGCCCGCACGTTCGCTGCGCGGCATCGACGTCGTGAATTCGCCGATCAGTTCCTCGATGATGTCTTCCGGCGTAACGAGCCCTTCGAGCTCGCCGTACTCGTTGACGACGAGCGCGGTGCGCTGCCGCGTTTCCTGGAAAAACTGGAGCTGCTGGACCACCGGCGTGCCCGACGGCACGTAGTACGGCTCGGCGAGCAGCGTACGCAGCGTCTCGCGGTCGAACTCCTGGTTGTGCAGCGCGGTGAGCGTCTTGCGCACGTGCAGCACGCCGAGCACCTTGTCGATGTCGCCTTCGTAGACGACGAGCCGGTTGTGATAGCAGGTTTCGAGCTGGTGCAGGACGTCGTCGAGCGGCGCGTAGAAGTTGAGCGACTCGATCTGGCGGCGCGGCACCATCACGTCGTCGACCGTGATGTTCTCAAGGTCGAACAGGTTGAGCAGGATGCTGCGGTGCTTGGTCGGCATGAAGCTGCTCGATTCCAGCACGATGGCCCGCAGCTCGTCGGCGGACATCCGCTGGTCGCGGCCCTTCTTCGTGTTGATGCGCAGCACCCACAACACGCCGTTCGCGAGCGCGTTGACGAACCAGACGACCGGCTTGAACACGCGCATCAGCGGTGCGATCACGAGGCTCGCGGGCAACGCGATGCGTTCGGGGAAGGTCGCGCCGACGATCTTCGGCGCGATTTCCGCGAACACGATGATCAGGAACGCGACGATGCCGGTCGCGATCGACAGCGCGAGGTTGTTGCGGCCGAACGTATGGAGCGCCAGCGACGTCGTCAGGACCGGGATGATCGTGTTGAACAGGTTGTTGCCGATCAGGATCACGCTGAGCAGCAGGTCAGTGCGCGTGAGCAGGCCTTGCGTGGTTTTCGCGCCGAGCGCGCCCTGGCCGGCGAGATGCTTCAGCCGATGGCGGTTGAGCGCCATCATCGCGGTCTCGGAAATCGAAAAGAAGCTGGAACAGAGGAGAAGCAGGAAGACGGCGCCGATTTGCGCCCATAAGGGAATTTGGTCCACGCGTCGGAATGGGCAGTGAAGGACAGGAATGGAGGGAATATAGCAGAGGCCGGCGACCGCGATGTGTCGTGCGCGACACGCGGGGCCTGCGGCGGCCGGGCAAAAAAAAAACCGTGCACATGGTGCACGGTTTTTTACAAATCTGGTCGGGGTGAGAGGATTCGAACCTCCGGCCTCTACGTCCCGAACGTAGCGCTCTACCAGGCTAAGCTACACCCCGATTTGGACTCTTCCGATTTCGCAGTCTTCTTCAAGACCGCTGCGTCGTCGAGCAAGAACATAACTATAACGACGTTTCTTCAGAAAGGGAAGACCTTGGAGAAGAAAATTTTCGAGACAGGTGATTTTCCCGTGTCGAACGTGCGTCGTCGCAGTCTTGGCGGCGACACACGACATGCACTTACGACTGCCGCGACGTCGAATACGAGCACAGCGCGAGCAGGCTCTCCTTGTAGATCGAATCGGGGAATGCCGCGATTGCAGCCGCAGCGGCCTGCGCTTCCTGGCGTGCGCATTCGAGCGTGTGATCGAGCGCGCCCGAGCGCGTGATCGCTTCGAAGATCGTGTCGAAGCGATCGGTGCCGCCCTGTTCGATCGCCTCGCGGGCGAGCGCCGCCTGTTCGGGCGTGCCGCGTTCGATCAGATAGATGAGCGGCAGCGTCGGCTTGCCTTCGCGCAGGTCGTCGCCGGCGTTCTTGCCCATGGCCTCGACGGTGCCCGCATAGTCGAGCCAGTCGTCCATGATCTGGAATGCGGTGCCGATCCGGCGGCCGTATTCGGCGGCGGCGGCCTCGGTCGGCGCATCGGCGCCCGCGAGTACCGCGCCCAGGCGGGCCGACGCCTCGAACAGCTTGGCCGTCTTGTAGCGGATCACCTGCATGTAGCGCGTTTCGTCGACGTCCGCGTCGTGCATGTTGAGGAGCTGCAGCACCTCGCCTTCGGAAATGATCGTCGTTGCTTCGGACAGGATCTCCATCACGCGCATCTTGCCGACGCCGACCATCATCTCGAACGAGCGCGAGTAGAGGTAATCGCCTACCAGCACGCTCGCCGCGTTGCCGAACAGCGCATTGGCGGTCTGGCGGCCGCGGCGCAGCTCGGATTCGTCGACGACGTCGTCATGCAGCAGCGTGGCCGTGTGGATGAACTCGACGACGGCGGCCAGCACGTGCCGCTGGTGCGACGTTTCACCGAGCGCGCCGGCGACGAGCAGCAGCAACGCCGGACGCAGCCGCTTGCCGCCCGCGCCGATGATGTACTCGGCGATCTGGTTGATCAGCAGGACGTCGGACGCGAGGCTTTGCCGGATAACGCGATTCACCTGCTCCATGTCGCTGGTGATCGGAGCGAGCAGGTGGGCGGCGCTGAGGGTGGGGGAGGCGGTGGACGACGACATGATGATGGAATTGGGTGATGCCGCGGATTATAAGTCGAATCCGCGAAATCCCGGTCTGTCAGACGCGCCGCAGCGCGATTTTGGCCGTTCGGCCGAGGCCCGCGCGCGGCAATCGTCGATCGGTTTTGACTTCAGTGCTAACCCCATGTATAATCACGTGTTTTCCGCGCGTGGTGTGCGGAAAATTTGGATCCAGAGTGAGGTTCTCAATGTACGCGGTCATAAAAACCGGCGGCAAGCAGTACAAAGTTGCCGTTGGCGAAAAACTCAAAGTAGAACAGATACCGGCTGACATTGACGCTGAAATCACGCTCGACCAGGTTCTCGCAGTGGGCGAAGGCGAATCGATTAAGTTCGGTACGCCGCTGGTCAGTGGGGCTTCCGTCAAGGCCACCGTTGTGTCGCACGGTCGTCATGCCAAGGTCACCATCTTCAAGATGCGTCGCCGGAAGCACTACCAAAAGCACGGCGGCCACCGCCAGAACTACACTGAGCTGCGCATCGACGCGATCAACGCGTAAGCGCCTCGGTAAAGGAGCAATCAGATGGCACACAAAAAGGCAGGCGGCTCTTCCCGGAACGGCCGCGACTCCGAGTCGAAACGTCTCGGCGTGAAAGTGTACGGCGGCCAGGCAATCAATGCCGGCGGCATCATCGTGCGTCAGCGCGGTACGCGCATGCACGCAGGCGAGAACGTCGGCATGGGCAAGGATCACACCCTGTTCGCGCTGGTTGACGGTCACGTCAAGTTCGCGACCAAGGGCGCGGACAAGAAGCATCTGGTCATCGTCGTCCCGGCGGCTGCCTAAGTCAGGCACCCACGGGCTTCGTAGCCGAAAGGCCCCGCAGTCTTCGCGGGGCCTTTTTTTATTTGGTCGCCGGGCGCAGGTGCGTGCCGGCGACCCTCGCGCAACCGGCGTACGATCGGCCGAATGGCAGATTGTTCAAGCGTGCCGGCGCGCGGCACAATAGCGGAAATACTGGGCGGAGTGACGAATGAAGTTCATTGACGAAGCACGAATCGAAGTCATCGCCGGAGACGGGGGTGATGGCAGCGCGTCGATGCGCCGCGAGAAGTTCGTCCCGTTCGGCGGGCCGGACGGCGGCGACGGCGGCCGGGGCGGCAGCGTCTACGCGATCGCCGACCGCAACATCAACACGCTGATCGACTACCGATACGCGAAGAAGCATCTGGCGCGCAACGGCGAGAACGGCCGCGGCTCGGATTGCTACGGCAAGGGCGGCGACGACGTCACGCTGCGCATGCCGGTCGGCACGATCATCAACGACATGGATACCGGCGAGCTGATCGCCGACCTGACCGAGCACGACCAGCAGGTGATGCTCGCGCAGGGCGGCTCCGGCGGCCTCGGCAACCTGCATTTCAAGTCGAGCACGAACCGTGCGCCGCGCCAGAAGACGGACGGCAAGCCGGGCGAGCGGCGCATGCTGAAGCTCGAGCTGAAGGTGCTCGCCGACGTTGGCCTGCTCGGCATGCCGAACGCAGGCAAGTCGACGTTCATCTCGTCGGTGTCGAATGCGCGGCCGAAGATCGCCGACTACCCGTTCACCACGCTCGCGCCGAACCTCGGCGTGGTGCGCGTGGGCCCGAGCAAGAGCTTCGTGATCGCCGACATTCCGGGGCTGATCGAGGGCGCGGCCGAAGGCGCGGGCCTCGGGCATCAGTTCCTGCGCCACCTGCAGCGCACCGGCGTGCTGCTGCATCTGGTCGATCTCGCGCCGTTCGACGAAACCGTCGATCCGGTCGCGGAAGCAACCGCGATCGTCGGTGAGCTGCGCAAGTACGACGAAGCGCTGTACGAGAAGCCGCGCTGGCTCGTGCTCAACAAGCTCGACATGGTGCCGGAAGACGAGCGCGAGGCACGCGTTGCCGATTTCCTCGACCGTTTCGGCTGGAACGGCCCCGTGTTCGAGATTTCGGCGTTGACGGGCCAGGGCTGCGAAGCGCTGTGCTACGCGATCTACGATTACCTGTCCGAACATTCGGACGCGCACCGTGCGGCGGAGGCGGAAGATCTCGCGGCCGACGTGCGATTCCGCGATGCGCCGCCGGCGAAGGGCGATGCGGTGCCGGGCGACGACGCCTGAGCGGTGCCGTCATGCGCCGGGCGTGCCGCCCGGCGTCGACGTTCAATCGCGCCCGGCCGGGCAGGCATCAGATACAGGAGACAGTGCAGGATGCGTTCGATCATCGCGGATTCGAAGCGATTGGTGGTGAAGGTGGGTTCCAGCCTCGTGACCAACGACGGCAAGGGGCTCGATCATGCTGCAATCGGCCGCTGGGCAGCCCAGATCGCCGCGTTGCGTGCGCAGGGCAAGGAAGTCGTGCTCGTCAGTTCGGGCGCGATTGCCGAGGGGATGCAGCGGCTCGGCTGGAGCAAGCGGCCGCGGGAAATCGACGAGTTGCAGGCCGCTGCGGCGGTCGGCCAGATGGGGCTCGCGCAAGTCTACGAGAGCCGCTTCACCGAGCATGACATCCGCACCGCGCAGATCCTGCTCACGCATGCCGACCTGGCCGATCGCGAGCGCTACCTGAATGCGCGGTCGACGCTGCTCACGCTGCTGCGGCTCGGCGTCGTGCCGATCATCAACGAGAACGACACCGTCGTCACCGACGAAATCAAGTTCGGCGACAACGACACGCTCGGCGCGCTCGTCGCGAACCTGATCGAAGGCGATGCGCTGATCATCCTGACCGACCAGTCGGGGCTGTTCACGGCCGATCCGCGCAAGGATCCGAACGCGACGCTCGTCGCCGAGGCCAATGCGGGCGCGCCCGAACTCGAGGCGATGGCCGGCGGTGCCGGTTCGAGCCTCGGCCGCGGCGGGATGCTGACGAAGATCCTCGCGGCGAAGCGTGCGGCACATAGCGGCGCGAATACCGTGATCGCGAGCGGCCGCGAATCCGACGTGCTCGTGCGCCTGGCGGCTGGCGAGGCGATCGGCACGCAGCTGATCGCGCGCACTGCGCGGATGGCGGCGCGCAAACAATGGATGGCCGATCATCTGCAGGTGCGCGGCCATGTCGTGATCGACGCCGGCGCGGTCGAAAAGCTGACGGATGGCGGCAAGAGCCTGCTGCCGATCGGCGTGATCGACGTGCAGGGCGCGTTCGCGCGCGGCGAGGTGATCGCGTGCGTCGGGCCTGACGGGCGCGAAGTGGCGCGCGGGCTCACGAACTACAGCAGCGCGGAAACGAAGCTGATTCACCGCAAGCCGAGTGGCGAGATCGAGACCGTGCTCGGCTACATGCTGGAGCCCGAACTGATTCATCGCGACAACCTCGTGCTGGTGTGATCGCCGGCCACGGTATCGGCAGTCCCGGCAGTCCAATAAAAAAGCCCGCGTGATGCGGGCTCTTTTCATGCGGCGGGACGATGCGGGCGACCCGCATCGCGCACCGTCAGCGCAACTGCGTCATCGCGGTGCGATGGAACCGGATGTTTTCCAGGATCTGCCGGGTCGAGCCCTGCGGCATCTTGTTCGCGCAGAAGTAGTCCTGATAGAGCGCCGAGTGATAGGCGTTCAGCTCGCCGTTCTCGATGCGTCGCCAGTCGTTCTCGACCGTGCGGTCCCAGCCGTTGTGATCGGAGTCCAGGCCGGCGTACTGGCGCCATTCGTACGTGTCGCAGCGAATGCCTTCGTAGTTCACGTTGCGCGCGCCGGCCGGGCTCGTGATGACGACTGCGTAGCGCACGACGCCGTCGGTGCCGACGTCGAGCGACTTCGCATCGACGAAGAACTTGAGCGGTGTGTTCTGCGAGACGTTGAACGGCAGCAGGTCGCCTGTTTGCGGCAGCGGCGGCAGCGTGTCGACCGTGTTTTCCTTCCAGGTCCCCTGGCGGTCGAGCAGGTACACGAATTCGCTGTCATCCTTGTTGGACGGCGCTTTCGAATTCGCGCAGCCGGCCAGGGCAGCCATCGCGGCGATCGATGCGAGCGCGAGAGCAATCGCTTTCAATATGCATTCCTCGTAAAAAAAGGGCGCGACACCAAGGTCGCGCCCGGTCATGCAGTCCGACTCGTCATTTGCCGACGATCACGTGGGGCGGCATCTCGTCGAGCGTGCCCGCTTCCACTTCGATCTCCGAACAGACTACCGATGTGTCGACAATCGTCAGCGTCTGCTGGGCCTGTACGCCAATGACGCGCGGATAGCGCGACATTCGCGGCCCGCGCGGCTTCTCGGCTCGCTGCGCCGGGCGGCGCAGGAAGCGCGACAGTTCCGTCAGCGCCAACTGATAGACATCCCGCTTGAACTCGATCACCGCATCGAGCGGCACCCAGTACTCGTTCCAGCGCCACGCATCGAACTCCGGGTGGTCGGTCGCGCGCAAGCAAATGTCGCAATCGCGTCCAACCATCCGCAGCAGGAACCAGATCTGCTTCTGGCCGCGGTAATGACCGCGTACTTCGCGTTTAATGAACTTGTCAGGCACCTCGTAACGCAACCAGTCGCGAGTGCGGCCGATTATCTTGACGTGTTCCGGATGCAGGCCCGTTTCCTCGTGCAACTCCCGGTACATCGCCTGCATGGGGGTCTCGCCATACTTGATCCCACCTTGAGGAAACTGCCAGGAATGCTCGCGGAGCCGCTTGCCCCAAAACACCTCGTTGCGCGCGTTCAAGAGGATGATGCCGACGTTCGGGCGAAAGCCTTCACGATCCAGCATACAACCACCTTCGAATCCTTTAAAATTGCTTTGATTATAAACAGATAACGGGCGCTGCGCACCGTGACGGAGCGAATCCGCGCGGGGTACACCGGCTGAATTGTCCCTGATTAGTCTGCTACGTCATCTGCGCCATCGTCGTTCGTCGCGCGCAGCTTTTTCACCTTGAAACTTTTTCGGGCGCCCCGCCTGGGGGCGCCGTTTTTGGAACCGTCCGCATGAAAGCTTCCCGTTTCTTTATCGGCACCCTGAAAGAAGCTCCCGCCGACGCAGAGATCGTCAGCCACAAGCTGATGGTCCGCGCCGGCATGATCCGTCGCGTCGCCGGCGGCATCTATAACTACCTGCCGGTCGGCCTGCGTTCGATTCGCAAGGTCGAGGCGATCGTGCGCGAGGAAATGAACCGGGCGGGCGCCATCGAGCTGCTGATGCCAGCCGTGCAGCCGGCCGAGCTGTGGCAGGAATCGGGCCGCTGGGAACAGTACGGCCCCGAGCTGCTGCGCTTCAAGGACCGCAAGGACAACGACTTCGTGATCGGGCCGACGCACGAGGAAGTCATCACCGACATCGCGCGCAACCAGATCAAGAGCTACCGGCAGATGCCGGTGAACTTCTACCAGATCCAGACGAAGTTCCGCGACGAGATCCGTCCGCGCTTCGGCGTGATGCGTGGCCGCGAATTCATCATGAAGGACGCGTATTCGTTCGACAAGGACGCGGCCGGCCTGAACGAGTCGTATCGCAAGATGTACGACGCGTACGTGCGCATCTTCACGCGCCTCGGCCTCGAATTCCGTGCGGTCGCGGCCGACAGCGGCTCGATCGGCGGCAACTTCTCGCACGAGTTCCACGTGATCGCCGATACCGGCGAGGACGCGATCGCCTACTGCCCGACCTCCGAGTTCGCAGCGAACATCGAGGCGGCTGAAGCGCTGCCGCTGACGCCCGAGCGCGCGGCGCCGGCCGAAGCGATGGAAAAGGTCGCGACGCCCGGCAAGGCGAAGTGCGAGGCCGTCGCCGAACTGCTGGCGATCCCGCTCGAGCGCACGATCAAGTCGATCGTGCTCGCGACCGACAACGAAGGCGCCGAGCCGACCATCTGGCTGGTGATGCTGCGCGGCGACCACGACCTGAACGAGATCAAGGTATCGAAGCTGCCGGGCCTGAAGAACCACCGCTTCGCGACCGAGCAGGAAATCGTCGAGTGGTTCGGCACGCCGCCGGGCTACCTCGGCCCGGTCGGCACGAAGAAGCCCGTGAAGGTGATCGCGGACCGCACGGTCGCGAACATGAGCGATTTCGTCGTCGGTGCGAACGAGGTCGACTATCACATCGCCGGCGTGAACTGGGGCCGCGACCTGCCGGAACCGGACGTCGCCGACGTGCGCAACGTGAAGAAGGGCGACGCGTCGCCGGACGGCAAGGGTGTGATCGACATCTGCCGCGGCATCGAAGTCGGCCACGTGTTCCAGCTCGGCACCAAGTACTCGGAAGCGATGGGTGCGACGTTCCTCGACGAGTCGGGCAAGCCGCAGCCGATGCTGATGGGCTGCTACGGCGTCGGCGTCACGCGCATTCTCGGCGCGGCGATCGAACAGAACTTCGACGACAAGGGCATCATCTGGCCGGAGTCGATCGCGCCGTTCGAAGTCGTGCTGTGCCCGATGGGCTATGACCGCAGCGAGATGGTGCGCGAGACCGCCGACAAGCTGTACGCGGAACTCGTCGCGGCCGGCATCGACGTGATCCTCGACGATCGCGGCGAGCGCCCGGGCGTGATGTTCGCCGACTGGGAGCTGATCGGCGTGCCGCACCGCCTCGTGATCGGCGAGCGCGGCCTGAAGGAAGGCAAGATCGAGTACCAGGGCCGCCGCGACGCCGAAGCGACGCTGCTGCCGGCCGAAGCGGCCGCGGCGACGGTCGCGGAGAAGATCCGCGCCGCGCTCGCACGCTAAGCACGGCGACCGGGGGACACGATGGAATACACGTTCCTGTCGGCCACCGTGCTCCTGGTGCTGATCACCGATCCGCTCGGCAACATCCCGCTGTTCATTTCGGCGATGCGGGATGTGCCGCGCGAGCGGCGCGTGAAGCTGATCCTGCGTGAAGTGGGGATCGCGTTCGTGATCCTGCTGTTCTTCATGGTGGTCGGCGACCGCTTCCTGCGGATGATGAACCTCACCGACCTGTCGCTGCGGCTCGGCGGCGGGATCGTGCTGTTCCTGATCGCGCTGCGGATGATCTTCCCGCACCCGGATGGCGCACTCGGCAGCGATCCGCGCGCGGGCGGCGAGCCGTTCATCGTGCCGCTCGCGATTCCGGCGCTCGCCGGGCCGTCCGCGCTGGCGACGGTGATGCTGCTGACGTCGCAGGCGCCCGGCAAGATGCTCGAGTGGGTTGGGGCGCTGACGGTCACGATGATCGTCTGCGCGATCACGCTGGTGCTGGCCGAACGGATCCAGCAGTGGCTCGGCGAGCGGACGGTCGCCGCGTTCGAGCGGCTGATGGGCCTCGTGCTCGTCGCGATCTCGGTCGAGATGCTGCTGGCCGGCATTCGCGCGTTCGTGCACCAGTTATAGGGCGGGCGGCGTACGCACAAAAAAAGCGGCGCTCCGGGAAACCGGAGCGCCGCTTTTCTTATATAGCGGGCAGGGCGGCGATCAGACGTGGGTGGTCAGCGCGCGGATCGTCGGCAGGTTGCGCCAGTAGCCCTTTGCGTCCATCCCGCAGCCGAACACGTAGCGGTCGGGCACCGAGAAGCCGCAGAAGTCGGGGTGCAGCGGCTTCGCCTTCGCGAGCGTCTTCTCGCACAGCACGGCCGACATGAAGCGTTGCGCGCCCATGTCGAGGATGCGGTCGCGGATCGCGGCCATCGTCTCGCCTTCGTCGAGGATGTCGTCGAGCACGAGCACGATGCGATCCTTCACCGATTCGCGCGGCGCGACGCGCCAGTGCATTTCCGGGCTGCCCTGCGTCGTGTTGCGGTAGCGGGTCAGGTGGATGTAGTCGAATTCGAGCGGGAAATCGAGATGCGGCAGCAGCATCCCGGTAAACACCGCGGCGCCGCCCATCACCGAGAGAACGAGCGGAAACGCGTCGCCGATCTCGGCGCGGATCGCGTCGGCCATCTTGGAGATCGACGCGTTGACGGCATCGGCCGACACGATCTCTTCGGAGTGGTTGAAAATGTGGAGGGCTTCTTCGCGGTTCATGTGTTCTGGCGGGCAGTCGGTATACAAATAAGAATGAAGCAGAACGGCAGGCGCGCGCTACAGCAAAAACCCGCGCGCCGGCCGACGGGCGGAATCAGCGCATGCCGGGCATCATGCCCTTCAGGCCGCGCATCATCTTCTGCATGTTGCCGCCCTTCAGCTTCTTCATCATCGTACGCATCTGGTCGTACTGGTTCAGCATCCGGTTGACTTCCTGCACCGGCACGCCCGCGCCGGCTGCAATGCGGCGCTTGCGCGTCGCCTTGATGATTTCGGGTTTCGCACGCTCGGCCGGCGTCATCGAGCTGATGATGCCTTCCATCCGGCGGATCTGCTTCTCGGCCTGGCCCATGTCGGCGCCGGCGGCCGCCTGCTGGAATTGCGCGGGCAGCTTGTCCATCAGCGACGACAGGCCGCCCATGTTCTTCATCTGCGAGATCTGCGCGCGGAAATCGTTCAGGTCGAAGTCGCCGCCTTTCTTGACCTTGTCCGCGAGCTTCTGCGCAGCTTGAACGTCGACGCCGCGCTGCGCCTCCTCGACGAGCGCGAGAATGTCGCCCATGCCGAGGATCCGGTTCGCCATCCGGTCCGGGTGGAACACTTCCAGGCCGTCGAGCTTCTCGGCGACGCCGACGAACTTGATCGGCTTGCCCGTGATGTGGCGCACCGACAGCGCGGCGCCGCCGCGCGAGTCGCCGTCGAGCTTGGTCAGCACGACGCCGGTGAGCGGCAGCGTGTCGTTGAACGCCTTCGCGGTGTTGACCGCGTCCTGGCCGAGCATCGCGTCGACGACGAACAGCGTTTCCGCCGGCTTCAGCGTGCCGTGCAGCGCGGCGATTTCCTGCATCATCGCCTCGTCGATACCGAGGCGGCCGGCCGTGTCGACGATCAGCACGTCATGGTAGTGGCGCTTCGCCCAGTCGACGGCCGCGATCGCGATGTCGACGGGTTTCTGGTCCGGCGTGGACGGGAAGAAGTCGGCGCCAACCTGTTCGCTCACCGTTTTCAGCTGCATGATGGCGGCCGGGCGATACACGTCGCACGACACCGTCAGCACCTTCTTCTTGTACTTCTCGCGCAGCAGCTTCGCGAGCTTGCCGGCGGTCGTGGTCTTGCCCGCGCCCTGCAGGCCGGCCATCAGGATCACGGCAGGCGGCGTGACTGCCAGGTTCAGCTCGGCGGCCTTGCCTTCGTAGTCGCCGCCGATCACGGCGGTCAGTTCCTTCTGGACCACGCCGACGAGCGCCTGGCCCGGCGACAGGCTGCTGATCACTTCTTCGCCGAGCGCCTTTTCCTTGACCTTGGCGATGAATTCGCGGACGACCGGCAGCGAGACGTCGGCCTCCAGCAGCGCGAGACGCACCTCGCGGAGCATCTCCTGGGTGTTCGCCTCGGTAAGCCGGGCCTCGCCGCGCAGCGTCTTGACGACGCGCGCCATCCGTTGAGTGAGATTGTCGAGCATGGGGAGCGTTGGACAGTGGGGCCCGAAGACGCGGCGGAACCGAACAAAGGGAGCCGTCGCGGGAAGGGGGCCTAGTGTAAACTTCGAACATGGATATTGTACTGTATGCCCTCACCGCATTCCTGTACGGCGGCCTCGCCGTCGCAGGCTGGCGCACGCATCGCCAGGGCGCGACGCCGCTCGTCGCGAGCGTGCCGGCCGTGCCGGTTCCCGCGTCCGCCGCGTCCGGGATGAGCGGGGCCGGCCGCGCGCTGCTGTTCGCCGCGCTCGTCGCGCACGGCGTACTGCTCCACATGACGATCTTTCCGAACGACTCGATGGTGTTCGGCTTCGCGTTCGCGCTGTCCGCGATGTTCTGGCTCGGTGCCGGCATCTACTGGATCGAGAGCTTCTTCTTCCCGCTCGACAGCCTGCGCCTGCTGGTCCTGCCGCTCGCGTGCGGCGCGTCGCTGCTGCCGCTCGTGTTCGGCGGCGTGCGGGTGCTTCCTTATGCCGCAGCACCGCTGTTCAAGCTGCACTTCCTGATCGCGAACATCGCGTACGGGCTGTTTGCGATCGCCGCGCTGCATGCGGTCCTGATGCTGATGGTCGAGCGGCGGCTGCAGTCGCTGAGGAGCGGCGGGCGCGACGGCTCGACGGGCTGGATCGCGAGCTGGCTCGAAACGCTGCCGCCGCTGCTCACGCTCGAGAAGCTGCTGTTCCGCCTGATCGGCGCCGGCTTCGTGCTGCTCACGCTGACGCTCGCGTCGGGCATCCTGTTCAGCGAGCAGGTCGACGCGCGCGCGCTGCGGCTCGACCACAAGACCGTGTTCGCGATCCTGTCGTGGCTGATGTTCGGCGGCCTGCTGGTCGCCCGCAAGACGTCGGGCTGGCGTGGCCGCGGCGCCGCGCGCTGGGTGCTCGTGTCGTTCGCCGCGCTGCTGCTCGCGTATGTCGGCAGCCGGTTCGTTTTCGAGGTGCTGCTGCACCGTTCCGTGGTTTGAACGCAGGTTTCCGATGCGACAGATTCTTCTCCTGATTCTTCTCTTCTTCGCGGGTTCGTGGCTCGCACGCAAGCTGCGCCAGGCGCAGGAGCACGCGCAGGCGCGCACCGGCCGCGGCGCCGGTCACGACGGCGCGCCCGGTGCCGGCGGCCCCGGGGCTGCGCGGCCGAACGGCGACATGCGATCGCTGCCCGAGCCGATGGTGCGCTGCGCCGAATGCGGCGTGCATGCGCCGAAGGGCGATGCGGTCGCCGCAGGCGGCGAATACTTCTGCAGCGCCGAGCACGCGCAGCGCCACGCCGCACGTGCAAGCGGTCGCGACGCGCGATGAGCGACGCGCGGGTGTTGTCGGTCGACGCAAACGGCTGGGTGCGCGAAGCGCGCCATGCGCCGTCGCCGAACTTCGAGATGCGGCCCGCGGGTGCGGTGCCGACGCTCGTGGTCGTCCACAACATCAGCCTGCCGCCCGGTGAATTCGGTGGCGACGCGATCGAGTCGCTGTTCCTGAACCGCCTCGACTGCGATGCGCACCCCTATTACCAGAGCCACCTGCGCGGCGTGCGCGTGTCCGCGCACTTCCTGATCCGCCGCGGCGGCGAGCTCGTGCAGTTCGTGTCGTGCGACGAGCGCGCGTGGCACGCGGGCTCGTCCGAGTTCTTCGGCCGGACGCGCTGCAACGACTTCTCGATCGGCATCGAACTCGAAGGTGCCGACGACGTGCCGTTCGACGATGCGCAATACGCGGTCCTGGCTGCGCTCTCCCGCGCGCTCGCGGCGCGCTATCCGGTCGACGCATTCGCGGGGCACTCGGACGTCGCGCCGGGCCGCAAGACCGACCCGGGCCCGCACTTCGATTGGCAACGCTTCGCGAGCGATGCCGGTTTTTCCGGCGAATACTTTCCTTTCCGTCAGCACTGATCGCGGGGTTTTTGAGCCGGGAAAAAAATTTTTTCCGACCAATGCCTTGTCACGTCTGAGCCTGCGCGGGGCGGGGGTGATGTCAATACCTTCAGTGCAAATTATCCGTTTGGACGTCCTCCGAATGTCCACTATACTTGGTGCCAGTTGAGCGGTTCTGCACTAGATATAGTGTGTGTCGCAGGGGAAACCCGAGCGGCACCGGCCGGCGGGCAACGCCGGCGGACAGGGTTCTCAGGGCGGCGCGTCAGGCCGGGCGGTCCGGGCGTCGCGACCAGCGCAGCGAACATCGACGGGGCAGGGGATACATGACGAAGCACACGACCGGCCAGGTTGTCGCGCATCGACCGAACCGGCTTCCCCGGCGCATCGCTCGCCTCTTACCGCTCGCGCACCGCATTGCGCAGCGTTCGTTTTAATCCGCGGTTCTCTCCGCACCATCCAACACCAGGAGCTTTGCACATGCAAACCACCGACAACGCGACGTCCCAGTACGAGAGCGCCTCGAGCCGTCCGCTCGGCGGGACCGAACAGGGCGCGAAGGCGCTCGCGCCGCAGGCCACGTTCGCCGACTACAAGGTGATCCGCCGCAACGGCAGCGTCGTGTCGTTCGAACCCTCGAAGATCGCGATCGCGGTGACCAAGGCTTTCCTGGCCGTCAACGGCGGGCAGGGCGCGGCATCGGCGCGCGTACGCGAGCAGGTCGAACAGCTGACGCACAACGTCGTCCGCGCGCTCGTGCGCAGCCGCCCGAACGGCGGTACGTTCCATATCGAAGACATCCAGGACCAGGTCGAACTCGCGCTGATGCGCGGCGGCGAGCACAACGTCGCGCGTGCGTACGTGCTGTATCGCGAGAAGCGTCACCTCGAGCGCCAGAATGCGGGCGAGGACGCAGCGGCAGCGGGCGCCGAGTCGAGCACCGGCATCAATGTCGTCGACAACGGCGTGACGCGCCCGCTCGATCTGAACGCGCTGCGCGCGCTGATCGTGTCGTCGTGCGACGGCCTCGGCGCTGCGGTTAACCCTGACCCGATCGTCGCGGAGACGGTGAAGAACCTGTACGACGGCGTGCCGATGAGCCAGGTCTACGACTCGGCGATCCTCGCAGCGCGCACGATGATCGAAAAGGATCCGGCATACAGCCAGGTCACGGCCCGCATCCTGCTGCACACGATCCGTCGCGAGATCCTCGGCGAGGAAGTCGTGCAGGCCGAGATGTCGGCCCGCTACACGGAATACTTCCCGCAGTTCCTGAAGCGCGGCGTCGACGCCGGCCTGCTCGACGACAAGCTGCTGCAGTTCGACCTGAAGCGCCTCGGTGAAGCGCTCGACGCGAACCGTGACCTGCAGTTCGGCTACCTCGGCCTGCAGACGCTGTACGACCGCTACTTCCTGCACGTCGAAGGCACCCGCATCGAAATGCCGCAGGCATTCTTCATGCGCGTCGCGATGGGCCTGTCGCTGAACGAGATCGACCGCGAAACGCGCGCGATCGAGTTCTACAACGTGCTGTCGAGCTTCGACTTCATGAGCTCGACGCCGACGCTGTTCAACTCGGGCACGCACCGCTCGCAGCTGTCGTCGTGCTACCTGACGACGGTCGCGGACGATCTCGACGGCATCTATGAAGCGCTGAAGGAAAACGCGCTGCTGTCGAAGTTCGCCGGCGGTCTCGGCAACGACTGGACGCGCGTGCGTGCACTCGGCTCGCATATCAAGGGCACGAACGGCAAGTCGCAAGGCGTGGTCCCGTTCCTGAAGGTCGTGAACGACACGGCCGTCGCGGTGAACCAGGGCGGCAAGCGCAAGGGCGCGGTCTGCGCGTACCTCGAATCGTGGCACCTCGACATCGAGGAGTTCCTCGAGCTGCGCAAGAACACCGGTGACGACCGCCGCCGTACGCACGACATGAACACGGCGAACTGGATTCCCGACCTGTTCATGAAGCGCGTGATGGAAGGCGCCGACTGGACGCTGTTCTCGCCGTCGACCTGCCCGGACCTGCACGACAAGTTCGGCACGGAGTTCGAGGCGGCTTACACGGCTTACGAAGACAAGGTCGCGCGCGGCGAGATCAAGCTGTTCAAGAAGATCCCGGCGGCGCAGCTCTGGCGCAAGATGCTCGGCATGCTGTTCGAGACGGGCCACCCGTGGATCACGTTCAAGGATCCGTGCAACGTCCGCTCGCCGCAGCAGCACGTCGGCGTCGTCCACTCGTCGAACCTGTGCACGGAAATCACGCTGAACACGAGCGACACCGAAATCGCGGTGTGCAACCTCGGCTCGGTGAACCTCGTCGCCCACCTGGTGAAGCAGGCCGACGGCAGCTACGCGCTCGACCACGACAAGCTGAAGCGCACGATCAGCGTCGCGATGCGCATGCTCGACAACGTGATCGACATCAACTACTACGCGGTGGCGAAGGCGCGTAACTCGAACCTGAAGCACCGCCCGGTCGGCATGGGCATCATGGGCTTCCAGGACTGCCTGCACCTGCTGCGCACGCCGTACGCGTCGGAAGCGGCGGTCGAGTTCGCCGACCGTTCGATGGAAGCCGTCTGCTACTACGCGTACTACGCGTCGACCGAGCTGGCCGAAGAGCGCGGCCGCTACTCGAGCTACCGCGGCTCGCTGTGGGATCGCGGCATCCTCCCGCAGGACACGCTGAAGCTGCTGGCTGAAGCGCGCGGCGGCTACGTCGAGGTCGACACGTCCGAGTCGCTCGACTGGACGACGCTGCGTTCGCGGATCGCCGCGCACGGCATGCGCAACTCGAACTGCGTCGCGATCGCGCCGACGGCGACGATCTCGAACATCATCGGCGTGTCGGCCTGTATCGAACCGACCTTCCAGAACCTGTACGTGAAGTCGAACCTGTCGGGCGAATTCACGGTGGTGAACGAGTTCCTGGTTCGCGACCTGAAGGAACGCGGCCTGTGGGACGAGGTGATGGTCTCCGACCTGAAGTACTTCGACGGCATGCTGTCGCGCATCGACCGCATCCCGGCCGACCTGCGCGCGATCTACGCGACCGCGTTCGAAGTCGACCCGACGTGGCTGGTCGAAGCGGCATCGCGCCGCCAGAAGTGGATCGACCAGGCGCAGTCGCTGAACATCTACATGGGCGGCGCGTCGGGCAAGAAGCTCGACGAGGTCTACAAGCTCGCATGGCTGCGCGGCCTGAAGACGACCTACTACCTCCGCACGATGGCGGCGACGCACGTCGAGAAGTCGACGGTCGCACACGGTGCGCTGAACGCAGTGCCGACGGGCGGTTCGAGCGGCGGCGGCGCGCAAGGCGCAGCCGGCGGCTTCGGCGCGGCGGGCGGCGCAGCATCGTCGTCGGGCGCAGTCGACGCAGCACCGGCACTCGCGCCGGTCGAGGCAGACGGTCCGGTGTGCACGATGCGTCCGGGCGATCCGGGCTTCGACGAGTGCGAAGCGTGCCAGTAACGCAGTGCGCCTGACCTGAGAAGCAGGCACGGGCGGCGCACACGACAACCGATCGAGGTTGAAGTGTGCGCCGCTCTCAACTAAAAAAATGATAAGGAATCTGTAACGCGACACCTGCGTTGCAGGCAGTGACAAGCGATCGAAACATCCCCGACGGCGTCGCGTTTCGATCAGCGTTCGATGCGTCGAGCGCACCTCGCGATACAAGCGCGACTCACATCGCGCGCTGCATGAACGACGATGCGTTGCTCAAAGTGTTGTATCGAGGTCGCAACGCGAATCGAAAAAAGGATTTTTCGTGAGCGAACCCTTTTATCGCTCAGGAAAAGATGGTACAAACCGTTCTAAATTGATGGTGAGAATTTATGCTCAACTGGGATGACGAGAAGACTGCCGTAACCCCCGCGAGCGGAGCGCAGCAAAACGCGATGCGCACCTCCGCCGGGATGGCTGTCGGAATGCAGGCTGCTGCGCCTGCCGCCCATCAGGTCCGTGACATTTTCGAAGGCGATCTTGCGGTGCCGCCGCAAGCATCGGCTGTTCCCGCCGGCGGTTCGGAAGCGCGGGTCAATGTCGCCGACAAGCGCATCATCAACGGCCAGACTGACGTGAATCAGCTGGTGCCGTTCAAGTACAAGTGGGCGTGGGAAAAGTATCTGGCCGGTTGCGCGAACCACTGGATGCCGCAGGAAATCAACATGTCCCGCGACATCGCACTGTGGAAGGACCCGAACGGTCTGACCGAGGACGAGCGCCGCATCGTGAAGCGCAACCTCGGCTTCTTCGTGACGGCCGATTCGCTCGCGGCGAACAACATCGTGCTCGGCACGTACCGCCACATCACGGCGCCCGAGTGCCGGCAGTTCCTGCTGCGCCAGGCGTTCGAGGAAGCGATCCACACGCACGCGTACCAATACATTGTCGAATCGCTCGGTCTCGATGAAGGCGAGATCTTCAACGCGTATCACGAGGTCTCGTCGATCCGCGCGAAGGACGAATTCCTGATCCCGTTCATCCACACGCTGACGGATCCGGCCTTCAAGACCGGCACGCTCGACGCGGATCAGAAGCTGCTGAAGTCGCTGATCGTGTTCGCCTGCATCATGGAAGGCCTGTTCTTCTATGTCGGGTTCACGCAGATCCTCGCACTCGGCCGCCAGAACAAGATGACGGGTGCTGCAGAGCAATATCAGTACATCCTGCGCGACGAGTCGATGCACTGCAACTTCGGCATCGACCTGATCAACCAGATCAAGCTCGAGAATCCGCATCTCTGGACCGCGGAATTCCGCGCCGAGATCCGCGAGCTGTTCAAGCAGGCTGTCGAACTCGAATACCGCTACGCCGAAGACACGATGCCGCGCGGCGTGCTGGGTTTGAACGCGTCGATGTTCAAGAGCTATCTGCGCTTCATCAGCAACCGCCGTTGCCAGCAGATCGGCCTCGATCCGCTGTACCCGAACGAGGAAAACCCGTTCCCGTGGATGAGCGAGATGATCGACCTGAAGAAGGAACGCAACTTCTTCGAGACGCGTGTGATCGAGTATCAGACGGGGGGCGCGCTGTCCTGGGAATAACCCGCAGCAGCGAATCCGTCACATGATGTGAGCAGCCGGTGGCCTCTCGGCCCCGGCCCAAGGTTTAGGAGCAAGAACGCCTGATGCAAAGCATGCCCGGTGCCTTAACGGCCCAACGATACGACAGGCACTTTGCGAACCCTTCAGTGGGATGGGCAAACTTCCCTCCGGATAAAGCGGACGGCCGTGTGGTAGTCCGCTTGATCAAGCGATTAGGGGTAGCGGCGCGAGGTGCGCCGGCTACCGACTTGATTTGGCGCGCGAGGCCGAGTGGTCACGCGCGCCATACCGTATTCATTAGCGTAAGCGCGTGGTATCCGCGTACGCCGATGAATAGCCCGCTTCGAAGCGCACGTCCTGAACAGCGTCCGCGGGAAGCGGGTTTTGACGAAGGGTGTAGTTTGAACTGACTCTCATCTGAACCTGAAGGAGAACAACATGGCACTTGCCAAGAAGAAACCGGCTGCTAAGAAGGTTGCTGCCAAGAAGACCGTTGCGAAGAAGGCTGCTGCTCCGGCGAAGAAGGCCGCTGCAGTGAAGAAGGTCGCAGCGAAGAAGGTCGCCGTGAAGAAGGTTGCTGCGAAGAAGGCAGCACCGGCGAAGAAGGCTGCTGCAAAGAAGGTTGCTGCGAAGAAGGTCGCGGTGAAGAAGGTTGCAGCCAAGAAGGTCGCAGCGAAGAAAGTCGCCGTGAAGAAGGTTGCTGCGAAGAAGGCAGCACCGGCTAAGAAGGCCGCGGCGAAGAAGGTTGCAGCGAAGAAAGTCGCCGTGAAGAAGGTTGCTGCGAAGAAGGCAGCACCGGCGAAGAAGGCTGCAGCGAAGAAGGCCGCGCCTGCCAAGAAGGCTGCAGCGAAGAAGGCTGCGCCTGCCAAGAAGGCCGCTGCGAAGAAGGCTGCGCCTGCTAAGAAGGCCGCCCCTGCGAAGAAGGCTGCCCCTGCGAAGGCGGCTGCTGCTCCGGCGAAGAAGGCCGCTGCACCGAAGAAGGCTGCTGCTCCGAAGAAGGCCGTCGTGAAGAAGGCTGCGCCGGCAACGACCGCGTCGACCGCATCGGTTGCGCCGGCATCGGGCGTGAAGACCGCGCTCAACCCGGCAGCGGCATGGCCGTTCCCGACCGGCAGCCGTCCGTAATCGCGGCTGACCAGCACCACCCGGACACTCACGTGGTGTCCGTGGGTTGAGTAGCGCTACTCAATCAGTCCCGCCATCTGGCTCAGGTGGCGGGATTTTTTTCGTCCGTATTCGCCCTCGAAGCCGAACGCGACGACGCGAGTACGGACGAAAAAAAACGCATGTGCAGCTTCGCACATGCGTTCGACCGCGGCTTGCGCCGCGTGCTGAGGATACCGGTTAGTGCGTGACGCGCGTGACGCCGCCGCTCGACAGCAGCCGCACACGCTCGCCGGCGCGGAACGCTTCACCGCTGGCTGCCTGCGTGATCGAGCGCAGGTCGCCGTTGTCGAGACGCACGGTGATTTCGACACCGTTCGCCGTGCTGAGGTTTTCGCCGACCGCGTTACCCGCGACCGCGCCGACGAGGCCGCCGGCGATCGCCGTCAGGATCGAGCCCTTGCCGCCGCCGATTGCGCTGCCTGCGACAGCGCCGAGTGCGCCGCCGCCGAGCGTGCCGATCGCGCTGCCGCCGCCGTCGGACTGGATACGCACCGCACGGACGCTTTCGACCGTGCCCATGCGGACCGTCTGTTCGCGCTGCGCCTGGCCGACGCTATAGACATCGGCCGAGCCGGGTGCCGTGAAGCAGCCGGCGAGCGTCAGCGTGGCCGTCAGCATGGCCGCGAGCGTGAGGGTTTTTTTCGTCAACATCTTTGCTCTCCCACAATATTCATTTGAGACTGTAACCGAATGCAGTCTCGAAGCGTGCGTCGATTTCGGCGCGCGTCAGTACGTAAGTCTGAGGCCCCTGGTGGGCGATCTTGATCGAGCCCATCAGGCTCGCGAGGCGCCCCGTGGTCGCCCAGTCGAGGCCATGCTCGATGCCGTACAGCAGGCCGCCGCGGAAGGCATCGCCACAGCCGGTCGGATCGGAGATGCGCTCGGCCGGTACGACCGGAATCTGTTCCGTGCCCTGCTTGTGGCGGATGGTCGCGCCGTGCTCGCCACGCGTGATGACGAGGGCGTCGACCCGGCTGGCGATTTCATCTTCGGACCATCCCGTCTTGTCGCTCACCAGCTTGGCCTCGTAGTCGTTGACCGCCACATAGGTCGCAAGTTCAATGCTGCGGCGCAGCGTCGCACCGTCGAACAGCGGCAGACCCTGGCCCGGGTCGAACACGAACGGCACACCGGCCTTGGCGAGCTCTTCCACGTGCTGCACCATCCCGTCGAAGCCGTCCGGGCCGACGATCGCCAGCTTGATGTCCGGTGCGTCGCCCGCGTGGTTCAGGTGCGACTGCATCATCGCGCCCGGGTGGAACGCCGCGATCTGGTTGTTGTCGAGATCGGTCGTGATCATCGCCTGCGCGGTGTACGTATCGGGCAGTACACGAACGTGGTCGCGGCGCAGGCCGAGCTGGTCGAGCCGGTCGAGATACGGCTGCGCGTCGAGCGCGCCCATCGTCCCCATCATGCGCGCATCGCCGCCGAGCAGGTGCAGCGCGTACGCGATGTTGCCCGCGCAGCCGCCGAATTCGCGGCGCATCGTCGGCACGAGGAAGCTCAGGTTGATGAGGTGCACCTGGTCGGGCAGGATGTGCTCGCGGAACCGCCCTTCGAAGGTCATGATGGAGTCGTAGGCGATCGAGCCGCAAATCAGCGTAGCCAAGGTGTGCGTTCCTGTAGAAATGAGGGGCCCTGCGCGACAACGCCGCGCGAAGGGCGCGGCGCGGCAGGGGAAAGCGGTAGAAAGCTTACTTCAGTGCGGCGAGCGCTGCATCGTAGTTCGGCTCGTCCTTGATTTCGCCGACGAGTTCCGCGTGGATCACCTTGTCCTGCGCGTCGAGCACGACGACTGCACGTGCGGTCAGGCCGTTCAGCGGGCCGCTCGTCACGTCGACGCCGTACGCGTTCGCGAACGCGCGGCCAGCGCGGAACGTCGAAGCCGTCACGACGTTCTCGAGGCCTTCGGTCGTGCAGAAGCGCGTGGCGGCGAACGGCAGGTCGGCGGACACGACGACCACGACCGTGTTGTCGAGCGCCGACGCGGCTTCGTTGAACTTGCGGGTCGACGTCGCGCAGGTCGGCGTGTCGAGGCTCGGCACGATGTTCAGCACCTTGCGCTTGCCGGCGAAGCTGGCGAGCGACAGGTCGGCGAGGTCCTTGCCGACCAGCTTGAAATCGGCGGCTTGGGCGCCGACGGCCGGGAACGTGCCGGCGAGATCGATCGGGTTGCCACCCAGCGTAACTTTGCTCATGTTCGTGCTCCGAAATAGCGCGCCAATGGAGGCGCGCGGGTTGAGACGGGCGCGCATGCGCGCGCCGCGGCGCGTCACGGATAGAAGATCTGGACGCGGAAATTCGAGGCGGGCGTGCCGTTCGTTTCGAGGCGGACGACCATCGTCTGCGTCGTGCCGGGCGGCAGCCCGGCGTCGATCGGCGTGCCCGGGCGCACGTAGTCGCGCGGCGCGAGCACGCGGCGCACGGTGACGTGATTGGTATCGTCGAGCAGCGTGAGTTCGAGCGACGGGTACGCGAGCGGGACGCGGTAGCGGTTCGTCAGCGGGACCTTCAGTTCGAGCTCGCGCGGGCCGTCGAGCTGGCGCAGGTCGGTTGCGTCGAGCCGCAGCCCGTCGATCGCGCGCGGCGGCGCGACCGTGCAGCCGAGCGGCGCGCAGGCCTGCCGGAACCAGCCTTGCGTGACGGGCCAGCCGATCATCAGCGCTTCGCGTTGCCACCACGCGAGTTGCGCGACCAGCAGCACGGCCAGCACGGCGACGACGAGGCCGCCGAAAAAGCCGTCGAGCATCCCGCGCGGCTGCGGCGCGCGCGTCTCGCGCGTGACGGCGAAGTGCGGGCGGTCGTCGTCGGTCAGGGCGGCAGGGAACGGTGCGGCCGGTTCGGTTGCTGCCGCGGCCGGCGTCTTGTCGTGCCGGACGAAGGCATCGGGTTCGGATCCGCTTTCAGCTTCGGCGACGGCCGGTGCCGGCGTGAAAGCGAAACGCGGTTCGCGCGGTGCGCTTTCGTCGTCCGGCACGGCGAAGTGCGCGCGGCCGACGGGTTCGGCGGCATCGGGCGTTGCTTCCGATTCCGACGGAATGTGGGCGACGAAGCGGGGCTCGCGCGGGTCGCGCTCGACCGGCGCGGGCGATGCTTCTTCGGTTTCGAGTGATTCGTGTGCTTCGTGCTGCGTTGGCGGCGCAGGCGGTTCGTCCGCATGCGCGACGGCAGCCGACGGCTCCAGCTCGGCCGGGGAGGACGCGAACGACGCGGGCGTACCGGACAGGTGAACGACGCCGGCTTCCACTGACGGGAGCGCGAGCGGTACCAGCGGCTCGGTGCGCACGGTCTCGACGCTGTGCTGCAGCGACGGATCGACGCCGGCGTCGAGCCACGGCGCCCACATGTCCCAGCCTTCCGGCTTGTAATCGGAGTCGGACGGCGACCCGGCCGGTGCGTCGGCGGCGAACAGCCGCGCTGGCGGTGCCTGATGGTGTGCGTCGTGGCCGTCCGTCGCGGCAGCCGTCCCGGTCAGGGCCGGTTCGGGCTGCTGCGCGTGCTCGGGAACGAGCGACTCGGCTGCATTGAAGACTTCGTGGCAATGCCCGCAGCGCACGAGCCCCTGATGCAGCGAGAGCTGTTCCTGCTGCAGCCGGAAGACGGTTTCGCAATGAGGGCAGCGCGTCGCAAGAAGCATGTCGAGCCGGGCGGCCTGCTGGCCAGAGTGAAGGACAGCGCTATTCTAATGGCTTTCCCGCCGGGTTCCGGCGAGGCATACCCAACCTTCGTGTTCGCGCCAGACCGAGATGTCGACGTAGCGCGCGTAGACGGCCGCGACTTCGTCCGCCTGGCGCGCGAGCACGCCCGACAGCGCGATGCGCCCGCCCGGTTTGACCTTCGACGCGAGCATCGACGCCATCAGCTTCAGCGGGTTCGACAGGATGTTCGCGACGACGATGTCGAATTCGCCGTCCGGGCATGCATCGGGCAGCCCGTACGTGACTTCCGCACGGTTGCGCTCGCTGTTCTGCCGCGCCGATTCCACCGCCTGCGGATCGATGTCGATGCCGATCACGGGGTTCGCCCCGCATTTCTTCGCGAGGATCGCGAGAATGCCGGAGCCGCAGCCGTAGTCGAGCACCGACTGGCCGGGCTTCACCGACTGTTCGAGCCACTCCATGCACAGACGCGTCGTGGGGTGGCTGCCGGTGCCGAATGCGAGGCCCGGATCCAGTTCGAGGACGAGCGCGCCGGGATCGGGCGCATCGTGCCACGACGGCACGACCCAGATCCGCTCGCCGATCGGGATCGGCTCGAACTGCGACTGCGTGAGCCGCACCCAGTCCTGTTCCTCGACTTCGCGGACGACGAACTTCGGCGTGTCGGCGATACCGATCTCGTTCGCGGCGGCCGCGAGCAGCACGGCCGGCTCATGGTCGGCCGACAGCAGCGCGACCACACGCGAGTGCTGCCACGCGGTACGGTCGGGCACGAGGCCCGGCTCGCCGAAGAGCGGCTGTTCGTCGGGCGTGTCGGCGTCGGCGTCCTCGACGGACACCGACAGCGCGCCGAGATCGAGCAGCGCGTCGGACAGGGCCTCCGCATGCTCGCGGGCCAGCTCGACGACGAGTTCGCGATAGCTCATGCTTACGCTTCTTCCGGTGCGACCTGCTGCTTCTGCGCGAGCCGGTTTTCGAGGTAATGGATGCTGGTGCCGCCTTCGACGAACTTCGAGTCGATCATCAGCTCGCGGTGCAGCGGGATGTTGGTCTGGATGCCTTCGACGACCATTTCCGACAGTGCGATGCGCATCCGGCGGATCGCCTGCTCGCGCGTCGCGCCGTAGGTGATCAGCTTGCCGATCATCGAATCATAGTTCGGCGGCACGAAATAGCCATTGTAGGCGTGCGAATCGACGCGCACGCCGGGGCCGCCCGGCGTATGCCACGACGTGATCCGGCCCGGCGACGGCGTGAACTTGAACGGATCTTCCGCGTTGATCCGGCATTCGATCGCATGTCCGCGGAACTGGATGTCGCGCTGGCGCAGCGTGAGCTTCTCGCCGGCCGCGATGCGGATCTGTTCCTGCACGATGTCGACGCCCGTGATCAGCTCCGATACCGGATGCTCGACCTGCACGCGCGTGTTCATCTCGATGAAGTAGAACTCGTTGTTCTCGTACAGGAATTCGAACGTGCCCGCACCGAGGTAGCCCATCTTCTTGCACGCGTCGGCGCAGCGGTCGCCGATGCGGTCGATCAGGCGGCGCGGAATGCCGGGCGCCGGCGCTTCCTCGATCACCTTCTGGTGGCGGCGCTGCATCGAGCAGTCGCGCTCGCCCAGCCAGATCGCGTTCTTGTACGCGTCCGACAGCACCTGGATTTCGATGTGACGCGGGTTCTCGAGGAACTTCTCCATGTACACCTGCGGGTTGCCGAACGCACGGCCGGCTTCCTCGCGGGTCATGTTGACCGCGTTGACGAGCGCAGCCTCGGTGTGCACGACGCGCATCCCGCGCCCGCCACCGCCGCCCGCCGCCTTGATGATGACCGGATAGCCGATCGCGCGCGCAATCTTGACGATCTCCTTCGGATCGTCCGGCAACGCGCCTTCCGAACCCGGCACGCACGGCACGCCGGTCTTGATCATCGTCTGCTTCGCGGTGACCTTGTCGCCCATCATCCGGATCGTTTCCGGGCGCGGGCCGATGAACGTGAAGCCGGACTGCTCGACGCGTTCCGCGAAATCGGCGTTCTCCGACAGGAAGCCGTAGCCGGGGTGGATCGCCTCGGCATCGGTGACTTCCGCGGCGCTGATCAGCGCCGGCATGTTCAGGTAGCTCAGGTTCGACGGGGCCGGGCCGATACAGACGGCTTCGTCTGCGAGGCGCACGTACTTGGCTTCCTTGTCGGCTTCCGAGTAGACGACCACCGTCTTGACGCCGAGTTCGCGGCACGCGCGCTGGATGCGCAGCGCGATTTCACCGCGGTTGGCAATGAGAATTTTTTCAAACATAGCGAGTATTCGTCTCTTCGAGGGGCGCGCGAACGGCGCCTGGCGAGCATCGGCGGCGCGCGGCCGACAGGGCCGCGCGGCGGGCTTAGCCGATCACGAAAAGCGGCTGGCCGTATTCGACGGCCTGGCCGTTCTCGACGAGGATTTCCTTGATCACGCCGGCCTTGTCCGACTCGATCTCGTTGAGCAGCTTCATCGCTTCGATGATGCAGATCGTCTGGCCTTCCTTGACCGTGTCGCCCACCTGGACGAACGGGTCCGCGCCCGGCGACGGCGCGCGATAGAACGTGCCGACCATCGGCGACGTCACGACGTGGCCCTGCGGGACGGCCGGTGCGGCAGCGCCGCCCGCGGCCGGCGCGGCAGCGCCTTCGGTCGGCAGCGCGGCCGACGGAGCGGGCGCGCTGACTTGCGGGGCATACCCAGCCGTCGGCTGCACGTAGACCGGCGGTGCGTTCTTGACGATGCGCACCTTGCCTTCGCCTTCCGTCACTTCCAGCTCGGAGATGCCGGATTCGGAAACGAGGTCGATCAGAGTTTTCAGCTTACGAAGATCCATCGGGAATTCCCCTTTCAATACGTGAAAGCGCCGGTTAGGGGCCGGCGCTGAATCTAGATCGCGAAATCAGCCGCGCGACGTGCCTTGCAGCTTGTCCAGCGCGTACTCGAGCGCGTACAGATAACCTTTCCAGCCGAGCCCGCAGATCACGCCTTCGGCCTGGTCGGAAAAGTAGGAGTGGTGCCTGAACGCTTCGCGGCGATGCACGTTCGACAAGTGAACCTCGACGAACGGGATGCCAACGCCGGCGATCGCGTCCCGGATCGCAACGCTCGTGTGCGTATATGCGGCCGGATTGATCAGGATGAAATCGGTCTGTTCCTCCCGCGCCGCCTGGATGCGGTCGACCAGTGCGCCTTCATGGTTGCTCTGGAACGACGACAGTTCGGCGCCGGCTTCCCGGGCGCGCGCGGCAAGCGCCTGATCGATCTGCGCGAGCGTGACGCGGCCGTACACCTCCGGTTCCCGGGTGCCGAGAAGGTTCAGGTTGGGGCCGTGCAGCACCAGCAATCGTGTCATGGTCGCTTCTATTTCTGCGGAATTGCGCGAACTTTAGCGCTATTTAGAGAAATTTGTCTAGTTTTGCCGAACGGCCAGCGGCGGCGAATCTGCAAGAATTACCGGCGCGCCGGCAAAGTATCGGCGAATTCACGCGAAATTGCGGTGATCGACCCGCAAATCGCCGCCAACGTGCGGGCCGCCGTTCGGGCCGGTTACAGCGCGTCGAGCGTCTTTTTCAGCTCGGCCGGCTGGATTTGTCCCAATTTTGTCTCGCGAATCTTGCCGGTTTCGTCGATGACGACCGTGAACGGCAATGCGCCGGCGGTATTTCCGAAATTACGGGCCAGATCGGCGCCCGCATATCCGCTGACGAAAACCGGATAGTCGACCTTCACCTTCTGCAGAAAGTTCTTCACGTTCTGTTCGGAATCAACGCCGATCCCGACGAAACGGATGCCTTTCTGCTTGTATTGGTGCGACAGCGCAACGAGCTCGGGCATTTCTTCGACGCACGGGCCGCACCACGATGCCCAGAAGTTGACGACGACCTTCTGGCCCTTGAAGGCGGCGAGCGTGACGGGCTTGCCGTCGGTGCCCGTCAGCGATGCGGCCCACAGCTGGTCGACCGGGTTGCCCTGCGCGGCGGGCGCGGCGACGGCGACGCCGTCGTCGGCGCTGCCACGGAACCAATGGCCGGCGGTGAGCCCGCCGGCAACGGCGGCGGCCGCGACGACCGCGAGCGCCAACATGCGTTTCATCATCATCGTTGAATCATTCCGGTTCGGAAGGGGCCTTGCCTGCTTCGACGAGCGCGCGCAGCGTCGCGGCATCCGCGCGGGCGACACGGCCGCGTGCATCGGCCTTGACCGCGCCGCGCAGGTCGTCGCTCGCATAGAGCGCGAGGTGGATGCCGATTGCGTCCATGTCGCGCCGCGGGCGCCACAGGAAACTGAGCGTCTCGACGTCGGCGCGACCCGCGAAGTGCCGCGTCTCGGACACGTCGTACTGGACGTTCTGGTTCAGCAGGTAGATGGCGACATCCTTCGGGTTGTCGGTGAATGCCTGCAAATGGATATCCGAATGCGCGTTTGCGGTGCCGTTCAGCACGGCGCCCGTCACATAAGGATGGAACTCCGCGAGCCGGCGCATCCAGTCGAGCGCGATTTCGCGCAGGCGGCGCAGTTCGTCCGGCTGCGTATCGCTCTGGAACAGCACGAGGTACTCGCGCAGTTCTTCCTCGATCTGGTCGTTATCCGGCAGCCATTCGCCGGCAATGCGGGAATCGCCCAGCAACTGGCGCGCGGCTTTGCGTTTCGCGCCGGCGTAGTCGAGGCCGTCCTCCGCGATCAGGCGGGCGGCGGACTGGGCGATTTCCTCGCGGACGCGCCGCGGGTCGAGAAGGGATTTGCGAGACATGATCCGGCAATCATACTCGATCGCCGAAGCGCCCGAGCGCGGGTGCGGCGGGCTGCCGCCCGGCGCGCGGGTGGCGTTCGCCCGCATCGTTCGGGCCGCCGGGCAGCGCAGGCCGTCAGTTACAATAGCCATCTTTGTGTCGCGGCAAAAGTCGTTGGCCGGGCGCCGGCCGCACGGCCTGTCCGGCGCGACGCACACGCATCCTTTCCGAATCGACGGCGCCCGGCGGCGCGAAAGCATTCATCTATGCACATCCACATTCTTGGCATCTGCGGCACCTTCATGGGCGGTCTCGCCGTACTCGCGCGCGAGGCGGGCCACACGGTGACGGGTTGCGACGCGGGCGTCTATCCGCCGATGAGCACGCAGCTCGAGGCGCAGGGCATCACGCTGATCGAGGGCTACGGCGCCGACCAGATCGACCTGAAACCGGACCTGTTCGTGATCGGCAACGTCGTCACGCGCGGCAACCCGCTGATGGAGGCGATCCTCGATCGCGGCCTGCCGTACGTGTCGGGCCCGCAGTGGCTCGGCGAGCACGTGCTGGCCGGTAAATGGGTGCTCGCGGTCGCGGGCACGCACGGCAAGACGACCACGTCGTCGATGCTCGCCTGGCTGCTGGAAGACGCGGGCCTGAACCCGGGTTTCCTGATCGGCGGCGTGCCGCTGAACTTCGGCGTGTCGGCGCGGCTCACCGATTCGAGCTTCTTCGTGATCGAGGCCGACGAGTACGACACCGCGTTCTTCGACAAGCGCTCGAAGTTCGTCCACTACCGGCCGCGTACCGCGGTGCTGAACAACCTTGAATTCGATCACGCCGACATCTTCCCGGATCTCGCCGCGATCGAGACGCAATTCCATCATCTCGTGCGCACCGTGCCCGGGGTCGGCCGGATCGTCACGAACGGCCGCTCGGACGCGCTCGAGCGCGTGCTGGCGCGCGGCTGCTGGAGCGAGGTCGAACGCTTCGGCGTCGACGGCGGCTGGCAGGCGCTGCCGGCCGAGGACGGCGTACCGGTCGACGAGCGCTTCGCGGTGTACTCGCAGGCCGGGCGCGTCGGCGAAGTCGCGTGGCAGGTGCAGGGCGATCACAACCGGATGAACGCGCTCGCGGCGATCGCCGCTGCGCGCCACGTCGGCGTGCCGCCCGCGCAGGCTGCCGAATCGCTCGCATCGTTCCGCAACGTGAAGCGCCGGATGGAAGTGCGCGGCAGCGTCGACGGCGTGACCGTCTACGACGACTTTGCGCATCATCCGACCGCGATCGAAACCACGATCGCCGGCCTTCGTGCGCGCATCGGCGGCCAGAATGCCCGCATCCTCGCCGTACTCGAGCCGCGCTCGAACACGATGAAGCTCGGCGTGATGAAGTCGCAATTGCCGGCGAGCCTCGCCGACGCCGATCTCGTGTTCGGCTACGGCGCGCCGGCGGGGCGCGACGCGCTCGGCTGGAATCTTGCAGAGGCGCTGGCGCCGCTTGGCGACCGTGCCCGCACGTTCGACGATCTGCATCTGCTGGTGAAGGCGGTGGTCGAGGCCGCGCGTCCGGGCGACCACGTGCTCGTGATGAGCAACGGTGGCTTCGGCGGCGTGCACCAGAAGCTGCTCGACGCGCTCGGGAGCCGCACGTGATCCTGTATCTGCACGGCTTCCGGTCGTCGCCGGAATCGCAGAAGTCGCGGCTGCTCGCCGCCCGCATGGCCGAACTCGGCCGCACCGGCGAGTGGCGGTGCCCGTCGCTGTCGGTGTCGCCGCTCGAAGCGATCGCGGTCGCGGAGGCCGAGGTGGCCGGTGCGCGCGACGTGACCGTCGTCGGCAGCTCGCTCGGCGGCTATTACGCGACGTGGCTGGCCGAAAAGCATGGCTGGAAGGCCGTACTGCTGAATCCGGCCATCGTGCCGCAGCGCGATCTCGAGCAGCATCTCGGCGAACAGCCGCTGTGGCACGGCGGCGGCACGATCGTCGTCGAGCGTCATCACCTGCACGAGCTTGACGCGTTGCGCGTGCCGGCGATCTCGCGCGCCGAACGCTACTATCTGTTCGCGGCGACCGGTGACGAAGTGCTCGACTACCGCGAAATGCTGGCCCATTACCCGGGCGCGAAAACGCGCGTGATCGAAGGCAGCGATCACGGGATCAGCGAATTTGCCGACTATGTCGACGACGTTCTCGCCTTTTGCGACGGAAAGACGTCATAAACCGGCCGTGTGCCGATTGAATTCCCATCATCATGCGGTGCCGCCGATGCGGCGCCGGGCAGTCTGAACGAGAGTACTGAGTGAACGTTTTCTTCGAGGAATCGGGCAGTTTCAAGGCGGGCAGCGTGCTGTCGCGCCAGGGCGATGCATTTCAGGTCGAGTTGCCCGGCGGGCGGCGGGCGAAGGTGCGCGCGAAAGACGTGTTGATCGAATTCGAGAAGCCGGCCGCGGGCGAGCTGATGCAGGAGGCCGACACGGCCGCGCAGCAGATCGACCTGGATTTCCTGTGGGAATGCGCGCCGGCCGACGAGTTTGCGTATACGGCGCTGGCCGCCGAGTACTTCGGCGCGACGTACGGCCCGGTCGAGCGCGCGGCGCTGGTGCTGCGGCTGCATGGCTCGCCCGTCTACTTCCGCCGCAAGGGGCGCGGCCAGTACCAGCGCGCGCCGGAAGAGCAGCTCAAGATGGCGCTCGCGTCGCTCGAGCGCAAGCGCCAGCAGGCGCTGGTGCAGGTGCAGTATGAAGAGGAACTGAAGGCCGGCAAGCTGCCGGAGGCGTTCGCGGGCAAGGTGCTCGGGCTGCTGACGCGGCCGGACAAGAACGCGATCGAATACAAGGCGATGGAAGCGGCGGCCGGCGCGCGCGGCGTGTCGCCGGCGCGGCTGATGCTCGACTGCGGCGGCATCGCGTCGCCGCGTGCGCTGCACGAAGCGCGCTTCCTCGCGGAATTCTTCCCGCACGGCACGGGCTTTCCGTCCGTCACGGTCGGCGCGCTGCCGGACGATCTGCCGCGCGCGGACGTCGAGGCGTTCTCGATCGACGACATCACGACGACCGAAATCGACGACGCATTCTCGGTCGAGCACCTGTCGGACGGCCGTGTGCGGATCGGCGTGCACATCGCGGCGCCGGCGCTCGGCATCGTGCGCGGCGACGCGGTCGATGCGATCGCGCGCACGCGCCTGTCGACCGTCTACATGCCGGGCGACAAGATCACGATGCTGCCGGACGACGTCGTCGACGTGTTCACGCTGAAAGAGGGCGACTACCGCCCGGCGCTGTCGCTGTACATCATCGTCAACCGCGAGACGCAGGACATCGTCGCGAACGAGACGCGCGCCGAGCTCGTGTTCGTGAAGAACAACCTGCGCCACAACACGCTGGACGAGCTCGTCAACGAAGAGACGCTCGCAGCCGGCACCGGCGACTATCCGCACAAGGACGACATCGCCGTGCTGTGGCCGCTCGCGCAGGCGCTGTTCGAGAAGCGCCAGGTCGCGCGCGCGGGCTACGGCCTGAAGCGCGAGGTGCAGCGCAACACCGACTACAACTTCTACGTCGAAGGCGAGCACGTGTCGATCACGCCGCGCCGCCGCGGGTCGCCGCTCGACCTGATCGTGTCGGAGCTCGCGATTCTCGCGAACTCGACCTGGGGCGCGTTCCTGCACGACCACACGGTGCCGGGCATCTACCGCTCGCAGCGCGGCTTCGGCGCGCCGGGCCCGAAGCGCACGCGGATGCAGACGACGGCCGCGCCGCACGAAGGCCTCGGCGTGCCGCAGTACGCGTGGAGCACGTCGCCGCTGCGCCGCTACGTCGACCTCGTGAACCAGTGGCAGCTGCTCGCGTGCGTGCAGCACGGCGTCACCGCGAAGCTTGCCGCGCCGTTCAAGCCGAAGGACGCCGACTTGTACGCGGTCGTGCAGGGCTTCGACGATACGTACACGGCCTACGCCGACTACCAGCGCCGGATGGAGTACTTCTGGTGCCTGCGCTGGCTCGCGCAGGAGCAGAAGAAGCACGTCGTCGCGAGCGTCGTGAAGGGCGATCTCGTGCGCCTCGAGGAAATTCCGCTGCTGCTGCACGTGCCGGGGCTCGGCGTGCATGCGCGCGGCACGCGCGTGCTGCTCGACGTGATGTCGCTCGACGAGCTGACGATCGAGGCGTCGGTGCGTCTGCTGAACGTGCTCGATGCGCCGACCGTGACGAGCGGCGACGCGGCCGAGGAAGAGGATGACGCCGAAGGCGGCGACGACACGCTGGTCGATGCGGAAGACGCGTCGGCGGAAACCGAGGCGGAAGCACTGGCCGAGGCCGACAGCGCGGACGCAGGTGCGGGCGGCGAAGCCGCGGGCGGTAACGACAGCGAAGAGGGGCGCGCATCATGAACGCGATTGCGTCGACGAGCGGCGCCGACCGCTATGTCGTGTTCGGCAACCCGGTGGCGCACAGCAAGTCGCCGTTCATCCACGCGCAGTTCGCCGCGCAGACGGGCGAGCCGATCGAGTACGCGCACCGGCTCGCGCCGGTCGACGGGTTTGAAGCGGCCGTGCGCGCGTTCGTCGCCGAAGGCGGCCGCGGCGCCAACGTGACGGTGCCGTTCAAGCTCGACGCGCATGCGCTGGCCGACACGCTGTCGCCGCGCGCGGCGGCGGCAGGCGCGGTGAACACGCTGCGCATCGATGCCGACGGCCGCATCCACGGCGACAACACCGATGGCGTCGGCCTCGTGCGCGACATCGAAGCGAATCTCGGCGTGTCGCTCGCGGGCGCACGCATCCTGCTGCTCGGCGCGGGCGGTGCGGCGCGCGGCGTCGTGCTGCCGCTGCTCGACCGCGCGCCGCTGTCGATCGGAATCGTGAACCGCACCGCGAGCAAGGCCGAAGCGCTCGTCGGCCAGTTCATGCAGGCCGCGCACGATGCGGGCTGCACGCTCGCGGGCGGCGGTCCCGACGTGGTGCGCGCGGAGCCGTACGACGTGGTGATCAATGCGACGGCCGGCAGCCTCGACGCTGCGCTGCCGGAATGCGACGCGGCCGCGTTCGGCGCGGGTACGCTCGCGTACGACATGATGTACGGCGCGCAGCCGACCGTGTTCATGCAGCATGCGGCGTCGCTCGGCGCGCGCACGGCCGACGGGCTCGGGATGCTCGTCGAGCAGGCGGCGGAGTCGTTCTTCATCTGGCGCGGCGTGCGTCCGGACGGCGCACCGGTGCTGGCCGCGCTGCGCCAGGCGCTCGCGGCGAGCTGACCGGAGCGCGGCACGTGGTGGCGGTGAGCGGCACGCAGCAACGCACGCGATCGGTGAGCCTCGCTCGCTGGATCGTCTATGCGGGATCGGTGTTCGCGGGCGCGTGGCTCGCGACGCAGCTGTTCTATCTCGCGCAGATCGCGTTGTGGTCGTTCGTGAACCCGGGCTCGACCGCGTTCATGCGCACCGACGCGTGGTGGCTGTCGCGCGCCACGCCGCCCGCGCAGATCCAGCACCAGTGGGTGCCGTACGACCAGATCTCGCGCAACCTGAAGCGTGCGCTGATCGCGTCCGAGGACTCGACCTTCGCGACCAACAACGGCTACGACGTCGACGCGATCCTGCAGGCGTGGGAGAAGAACAAGGCGCGTGGCAAGATCGTCGCGGGCGGCTCGACGATCACGCAGCAGCTCGCGCGCAACCTGTTCCTGTCGCGCGAGAAGAGCTACATCCGCAAGGGGCAGGAGCTGATCATCACCTGGATGCTCGAAGCGGTGCTCGACAAGGAGCGCATCTTCGAGATCTACCTGAATTCGGTCGAATGGGGGCGCGGCGTGTACGGCGCCGAGGCGGCCGCCCGCTATTACTACAAGATTCCCGCGAGCCGGCTCGGCGCATGGCAGTCGGCGCGTCTCGCGGTGATGCTGCCGAAGCCGCGCTGGTTCGACGCGCATCGCGGTTCGGCCTATCAGGCGCAGCGCGCGGCGGTCATCGCGCGCCGGATGGGCGCGGCCGAACTTCCGCAATCCGAATGAACGGCGCGCCCGCGCCGTCGCATTGTCCGTTGCGCCGCCCGTGCGTCATTGCTGCGCTGCAGCGCATTCGTGTCGAACGCATTTCGGGCCACATCCTTTAGACGAATCCGTCTATTTCGCTTTGCTGAGCAATGCGGGTAGCCGTGCGATTTTCCTGGACGATATGGCGCGAAATCCGCGCATTTTTAGTTTTTCCGGGTAAACGCGAAAGTCGATGAAAGCGACGTGAAATGCAACGTTTCGCGAATCGAAGCATTCCTGAAAGGTGTGCGCCGCACCGTCTGCCCGCCAAATATTTCAAAATTTTTCAAAGCTGACTCGCTCGCGTATATTGGCCAGCGCCTCGGCTTATCGGCCGCAATCGAGGCGGGGGGTGGCTTATCCGGCTGCTCGACACAAAAAACATCCGAAAGAAGGAACGCAACGATGCCAGCGAGCAAAGCGAAGCTGTTGTTGGGAGTGGTGTTTTCTTCGCTGATTCTGACGGCCTGCAACGACGACGTGACATCGTCCGCCGCTGCGAGCGCCGACAATTCAGCCGATCCCGCCGGTCAGGTGGACAGGGCGTACAACGATCCGAACAGCTATTCGTCGAGCGCGAACGCGTCGCTCGACGCCTCCGCCGCGGTTGAAAAGGCCGCCATCACGCATCACCAGATCACACTGAACGGCAAGACGATCCGCTACACGGCGACGGCCGGCCACCTCGTCGCGCGCAATCCGCAGACGGGCGCACCCGAAGCATCGTTCTTCTACGTCGCCTACACGGCCGACAACCAGCCGGCGACGAAGCGGCCCGTCACGTTCCTGTACAACGGCGGCCCGGGCTCGGCATCGGTGTGGCTGCACCTCGGCTCGTTCGGCCCGCGACGGATCCAGACGGGCGACCCGAACGCGAACACGTCGACTTTCCCGTTCGTCGACAACCAGGAAAGCCTGCTCGACACGACCGACCTCGTGTTCGTCGATGCGATCGGCACCGGCTTCTCCGAGGCGATCGCACCGAACACGAACCAGACGTTCTGGGGCGTCGACCAGGACGGCGGCGCGTTCCGCGATTTCGTCACGCGCTACCTGACCGTGAACCAGCGCACCGGTTCGCCGAAATACCTGTTCGGCGAATCGTACGGCACGCCGCGCACCGACGTGCTCGCGAACCTGCTCGAGACGGCCGGCGTGAAGCTCGACGGCATCGTGCTGCAATCGTCGATCCTGAACTACAACACGAACTGCGACATGGCGAGCGACTACATCGGCAACTCGAACAACGGATCGAGCCCGGTGAGCTGCGCGGGCTTCGTGCCGTCGTACGGGACCGTCGGCGCCTACTACCAGCTCGACAATCCGAACCCGTCGAACCTGCCGCAGTACGCGGACCAGATGCGCCTGCTGACGGCCGGCAGCTACGCGCCCGCCGTGAACGCGTACCTGGCGAGCCATACGCCGCCGCCGCCGAACCTCGTCACGACGATGGCGAATGCGACCGGCGTGAAGCAGTCGCTGTGGAATGCGAACTTCAACGTGATCCCGACCTTCTTCGACAACAGCTTCCAGCTGTCGCTGGTCCCGGGCACGCTGATCGGCCGCTACGATGCGCGCGTGAACGTGCCGGTGTCGAGCCCGCTTGCATCGGGCGGCGACCCGTCGAGCACGTACATCACGCAACCGTTCACCGACACGATCGGCAAGTACCTGCCGAACGAGCTGAAGTACACCGCGCAGTCGGCCTACTCGTTGAGCAGCAACGCGATCAACACGTGGGACTGGACGCACGACGGCCTCGCGATGCCCGACACGATCCCCGACCTCGCCGCGGCGCTGACGCTGAATCCGCAGCTGAAAGTGCTGTCGCTGAACGGGTATCACGACATCGCGACGCCGTTCTACCAGACCGAGCTCGACCTCGCGCGGCTCGGGACGCAACCGAACCTGACGATCAAGGACTATCAGGGCGGACATATGGTCTATCTCGACGATACGTCGCGTCCGCAGGAGAAAGCCGACCTCGTGACGTTCTACAACACGGCCGCGCACTGATGCGCTGGGCCGGCGACGCGCGCCTTCGGTGGCGCCGCCCGCTGGCCGTCGACGACCTCATTCCAGACTGGAGCCTGATATGAAGAATCGTTTCATCGTCGTTGCCGCGGCGCTCGCATGCGTCGGCGCAGCAGCATCCGTATCCGCGTTCGCGCAGGCGAGCGACACCGCCGCACCGGCGCGTGCGCGCCAGGCGCAGCTCGGCGATCCGTACGTGCCGCCGGCCGCGCGCAAGGCGACCGCCGGCACGCAGACGACCGGCGCCGCGCTGCATGCGCAAGTGGTGCGCAAGCTCGCCCAGCAGTTCGGCGCGGCCGACACGCAGAACACGGGTTCGATCACCGAGTCGCAGGCGCGGGCGGCCGGCCTCGGCTATGTCGCCAACCACTTCCGGCAGATCGACGCGAGCGGCAACGGTCGCGTGTCGTTCGCGGACGTGCAGCGCTACATGCAGGCACGCAGCACGAGCAGCCAGCAGTAAGCGCGACAAGAAGTGCACAAACGGGGGCGGAACCTGCGACACGGCGGGTTCCGCCCCCGTGCACATGGTGCGTCCGTCGAGTCGAGCGCGCGGCGGATCACCCCGGAATTCTCATTATCTGGACAACGCATTCAAATATTGGAGACGAGTGCGTGCGCTCCTACAATCCGAAGCACATCGACAGCTTCGGACCCACGCATCGCGCGGCGCCCGTCGCACACGGAGACACCTTCCATGAAGTTTGCCGGGCGCTTTACTCGGTGCATCGACCGCCGCCACGCCGCAGCACCGGACGCAGTTCCGGCGCCGCGCGAGCGGCTTCACCGATTCCGTTGAAGAAGCCCGCCCCATGACCAAGATGCCCGACACCCTTGCCCTCGACGCCCGGCGCGTGACGCCGGACGATGTGTCGCTGACCGACAGCATCGGCGCGACCAGCACGCCGCTCGATCTCGCCGCGCAGCAGGCCGGCACGCAGACGCTGCTGCGCGGCCTCGCGATCCTCGAGGCGATCGCGAACGGCGCGCGCGACATGCGTGCGATCGGCGCCGCGCTCGGCACGACGCGCAGCACGACGCACCGTCTCGTCAGCAGCCTCGTGCAAGCCCGCTATCTGCGCCAGGTGCAGGGCGGCTACCTGCTGGGCCCGAAGCTGATCGAACTCGGCACGATCGCGCTCGAGCAGATGCCGCTCACCGCGGTGGCGCGACCGCATCTCGAAGCGCTCGCGGAAGCGACGCTCGATACGATCCATCTCGGCGTGCGCGACGGCGACGACGTGTTGTACATCGACAAGATTCCCGGCACGCGCGGCCTCGAGATGCGCTCGCGCGTCGGCCACCGGATGCCGCTCGCGTCGACCGGTATCGGCAAGGCGATGATGCTCGACCTCGATCCGGACCTGTGGCGCTCGCTGTTCGAGGCCGCGCGGCGCGCGCTGGCCGGCGTCAATTTCAAGCCCGACAACCGACCCGAGACGAGCGCGTTCCTGCAGCGCATGGCCCATTACGCGGCCGGCGGCTACACGTTCGACCTCGAGGAAAACGAGGCGTCGATCCGCTGCGTGGCCGCACCGATCCGCGATGCGTCGGGCGCGGTCGTCGCGGCGGTGTCGGTTGCAAGCACCATTCCGTACATGCCGCACGACCGGATGGACGAACTGATTCCGCTCGTGCAGCGCGAAGCGCGAGCCATTTCCGCGGAGCTGGGCTGGAGCCCGCCGCAGGGTACCCGCAGGATCAAACGATGACGACTTCGACCCGGCCCGTTCCGGATGCCAGTTCCACCCCCCCGTCGCTGATCGCGCTCGACTGGGGCACGACGTCGCTGCGTGCGTATCTGTACGACGCGCAGGGTGCGTTGCTCGACACGCGCAGCCGCGCGGCGGGCGTGATGCACGTGCCGGGCGGCGGTGCGCGCGCGTTCGACGCGGTGTTCGAGGAAGCGTGCGGCGACTGGCTCGACCGCACGCCCGGCCTGCCGGTGCTCGCGGCCGGGATGGTCGGCAGCGCGCAGGGCTGGCGCGAGGCGCCGTACGTCGCGGTGCCGGCCGGCGCCGATGCGCTCGTCACGGGCCTGATCACCGTGACGACGTCACGCGGCGCAACGGTCTCGATCGTGCCGGGCGTGATTGCGACGGGCGAACTGCCCGACGTGATGCGCGGCGAAGAAACGCAGATCGTCGGCGCACTCGCAAGCGATCCCACGCTTGGCACCGATCGTTCAGGGGTACTGATCGGATTGCCGGGTACCCATGCGAAATGGGCGTGGGTGAAGGACGGGTTGATCGAACGCTTCCAGACCTTCATGACGGGCGAGCTGTTCGCGGTGCTGCGCGATCACACGATCCTCGGCCGTACGATGCGCGCAGGCGCATCGCCCGATCGCGCGGCGTTCGTGCGCGGCGTGTCGGTTGCGCGCGGTGCGCAGCGCACGGGGTTGCTCGCGACGATTTTCAGCACGCGCACGCTCGGCCTGACCGACCGGCTCGCGCCCGATGCGCAGGGCGACTACCTGTCCGGCCTGCTGATCGGCCATGAGCTCAATGCGCTCGACGCGATGCTCGCTGAGCGCGGCATCGCGCTCGCAGACCAGCCGCTGCTGCTGATCGGCGACGACGGCTTGTGCGCGCGCTACGTCGATGCGCTCCAGGAATTCGGCCATGCGCATGCGCGCGTTGCCGCACACGCAACCGAGCGTGGCCTGTGGCGGATCGCGTCGCGTGCCGGGCTCGTGCGCGCGGACGGCGAGCCCGTCTGCGCCGACCAATGAACTGCTTGCAGAGGAATCCTCGATGCCGTCCGACCTGACCTTGCCCGCGCCGTACGTGCCCCACGCCGCGCTGATGCGTGCGTTCGACGCGTGTCCGCTGATTGCGATCATGCGCGGCATCACGCCCGCCGAAGCGGCCGACCACGGCCATGCGCTGTACGAAGCCGGCTTCCGGATCGTCGAGGTGCCGCTCAATTCGCCGGATCCGTTCGACAGCATCGCGGCGCTGCGGCGCGCGCTGCCCGACGACGCGATCGTCGGCGCGGGCACCGTGCTGCGTGCCGAGTACGTCGATCGCGTGCAGGACGCGGGCGGCGCGCTGATCGTGATGCCGCACAGCGACGCAGCGGTGATTCGCCGCGCACGCGAGCGCGGCCTGGCGAGCGCACCGGGTGTCGCGACGCCGACCGAAGCATTCGCGGCGCTCTCGAACGGCGCCGACGTGCTGAAGATGTTTCCGGCCGAACAGCTCGGCGTGCCGGTCGTGAAGGCGTGGCGCGCGGTGATCGACCGTGCGGTGCCGCTGATCCCGGTGGGCGGGATTGCACCGGACAACATGGAGCCGTTCCTCAGCGCCGGCGCGAACGGCTTCGGGCTCGGCTCGGCGCTGTACCGGCCCGGCCAGTCGGCCGACACGACGGCGGCGAACGCGCGCGCGTTCCAGGCCGGCTTGCGCGTCGCGCGCGGCGGAGCCGCATGATGGGCCGCCTCGCGGACAAGGTCGCGATGGTGACGGGCGCGGGCCGGGGTATCGGCGCCGCGATCGCCCGCGCGTTCGTTCGCGAAGGCGCGGCCGTCGCGCTCGTCGATCTCGACTTCCCGCAGGCGCAGCACACGGCCGCCGCGATTGCGCATGAATTCGACGGCGCGCGCGTGCTGCCGCTGCAGGCGGACGTCGCGCGGCAGGATGCGGTACGCGATGCGCTCGCGCGGACCGAAGCGGCATTCGGCCCGCTCGACGTGCTCGTGAACAACGCGGGCATCAACGTGTTCGCCGATCCGCTGACGATGACCGACGACGACTGGCGCCGTTGCTTCGCGGTCGACCTCGACGGCGTGTGGCATGGCTGCCGCGCAGCGCTCGAGGGCATGGTCGAACGCGGCCGCGGCAGCATCGTGAACATCGCGTCGACGCACGCCTTCAGGATCATTCCGGGCTGCTTTCCGTACCCGGTCGCGAAGCACGGCGTATTGGGTCTCACGCGTGCGCTCGGCATCGAATACGCAGCGCGCAACGTGCGCGTGAACGCGATCGCGCCGGGCTACATCGAGACGCAGCTCACGCGCGACTGGTGGGACGCGCAACCCGATCCGGCCGCCGCGCGCGCCGGGACGCTCGCGCTGCAGCCGATGAAGCGGATCGGCCGGCCGGAGGAGGTCGCGATGACGGCCGTGTTCCTGGCGTCCGACGAGGCGCCGTTCATCAATGCCGCATGCATCACCGTCGATGGCGGGCGTGCGGCGCTGTATCACGACTGACGCAACGATTCGAAAGACCGCACGTGCGACGGCCGCGCGCACGCTGCGTCGAAACCAACAAGCGGCTGCATCCTGTTCGATGAAGACAAGGAGACACTGGAGATGAAACGCAGAACGTTCGTAACGCTGGCCGCTGCGGCCGCGGTGGTGATGGGCAGCCCGGTCGTGCACGCGGCCGACCCGGTCAAGATCGGCTTCCTGGTGAAGCAGCCGGAAGAGCCGTGGTTCCAGGACGAGTGGAAGTTCGCCGAGGTGGCGGCGAAGCAAAAGGGCTTCACGCTCGTGAAGATCGGCGCGCCGTCCGGCGAAAAGGTGATGAGCGCGATCGACAACCTGTCCGCGCAGAAGGCGGAAGGCTTCATCATCTGCACGCCTGACGTGAAGCTCGGGCCGGGCATCGTCGCGAAGGCGAAGTCGCACAACCTGAAGATGATGACGGTCGACGACCGCCTCGTCGACGGCGCGGGCAAGCCGATCGAGGCGGTGCCGCACATGGGGATTTCCGCGTACAACATCGGCAAGCAGGTCGGCGACGGCATCGCGGCCGAGATCAAGAAGCGCGGCTGGGACATGAAGGACGTCGGCGCGATCGACATCACCTTCGAGCAGCTGCCGACCGCGCATGACCGCACGAGCGGCGCGACCGACGCGCTGGTGGCCGCCGGTTTCCCGAAGGCGAACGTGATCGCGGCGCCGCAGGCGAAGACCGACACGGAAAACGCATTCAACGCGGCGAACATCGCGCTCACGAAGAACCCGCAGTTCAAGCACTGGGTCGCCTACGGCCTGAACGACGAGGCCGTGCTCGGCGCGGTGCGGGCGGCCGAAGGGCGCGGCTTCAAGGCCGACAACATGATCGGCATCGGCATCGGCGGTTCCGATTCGGCGCTGAACGAGTTCAAGAAGCCGCAGCCGACGGGCTTCTACGGCACCGTGATCATCAGCCCGAAGCGCCACGGCGAGGAAACCTCGGACCTGATGTACACGTGGATCACGCAGGGCAAGGCGCCGCCGCCGCTGACGCTGACGACGGGCATGCTCGCGACGCGCGACAACGTGTCGAAGGTGCGCGAGGAGATGGGGCTCGCGTCGAAGTAAGCGGCCCGCCGGCTGCCGCGGCGATGCGGCGGCCGGCGGTCGATCGATTCGGAAGTGGGGAGACGACGTGTCAGCGGCACTGCGTTTTGACAATATCGGCAAGGTATTTCCCGGCGTGCGCGCACTCGACGGCATTTCGTTCGACGTGCATGCGGGCGAGGTGCATGGCCTGATGGGCGAGAACGGCGCGGGCAAGTCGACGCTGCTGAAGATTCTCGGTGGCGAATACCAGCCCGATGCGGGCAGCGTGCTGGTCGACGGCCAGCCCGTGCAGTTCGCGAATGCGGCCGCGTCGATCGCGGCCGGCATCGCGGTGATTCACCAGGAGTTGCAGTACGTGCCCGACCTGACGGTCGCGGAAAACCTGCTGCTCGGCCGCCTGCCGAACGCGTTCGGCTGGGTGAGGAAGCGCGAGGCGAAGCGCTACGTGCGCGAGCGGCTCGCGGCGATGGGAGTCGATCTGGATCCCGACGCGAAGCTCGGGCGGCTGTCGATCGCGCAGCGGCAGATGGTCGAGATCTGCAAGGCGCTGATGCGCAATGCACGCGTGATCGCGCTCGACGAACCGACCAGTTCGCTGTCGCATCGCGAGACCGAGGTGCTGTTCAAGCTCGTCGACGACCTGCGCGCGCAGGGCCGTGCGCTGATCTACATCTCGCACCGGATGGACGAGATCTACCGGCTCTGCAATGCGTGCACGATTTTCCGCGACGGGCGCAAGATCGCGTCGCACGAATCGCTCGGCGACGTGCCGCGCGAACGGCTCGTCGCCGAGATGGTCGGGCGCGAGATTTCGGATATCTACCATTACGCGCCGCGCGCGCTCGGCGACGTGCGGTTCTCCGCCGAAGGCGTCGATGGCCATGCCCTGCGCGAACCGGCGAGTTTCTCGGTGCGCGCGGGCGAGATCGTCGGCTTCTTCGGGCTGGTGGGCGCGGGCCGCAGCGAACTGATGCGGCTCGTGTACGGCGCCGACCGCCGGCGCGCGGGCGTGCTGACGCTCGACGGCGCGCGCATCGACGTGAAGCGCACCGGTGACGCGATCCGCCACGGCATCGTGCTGTGTCCCGAGGACCGCAAGGAAGAAGGGATCATCGCGATCGCGTCGGTGGCGGAGAACATCAACATCAGCTGCCGCCGTCATTCGCTGCGGGCGGGGCTGTTCATCAACCGCAAGGCCGAAAGCGAAACGGCCGACCGCTTCATCCAGCGGCTGAAGATCAAGACGCCGAACCGGCGCCAGAAGATCCGCTTCCTGTCGGGAGGCAACCAGCAGAAGGCGATCCTGTCGCGCTGGCTGGCGGAGCCCGACCTGAAGGTCGTGATCCTCGACGAGCCGACGCGCGGGATCGACGTCGGCGCGAAGCACGAGATCTACGACGTGATCTACCGGCTCGCGGAGCGCGGCTGCGCGATCGTGATGGTGTCGTCGGAGCTGCCGGAAGTGCTCGGCGTGTCCGACCGCATCGTCGTGATGCGTGAAGGCCGGATCGCCGGCGAGCTGCCGCGCGAACAGGCGAACGAACACGCGGTGCTGAACCTCGCGCTGCCGCAGACGAGCGCGGTCGAGGCGGCCTGACGCGATACACGACATTCGAATCGAACACGCGCGGCGCGGGCCGCGCGATGCAGGAGCAGGAGACACCATCATGCAAGTCAACGAAAACCTTGCCAGCGCCGCCGTGAAGCCCACGGCCGACACGCTGGTTCCGCAGCAAAGCGACCGCCAGAAGTGGTGGCAGCATCTGACCGAATACAGCCTGATCGCGATCTTCGCGGTGATGTTCATCACGATGTCGCTGACCGTCGATCACTTCTTCTCGATCGACAACATGCTCGGCCTCGCGCTGTCGATCTCGCAGATCGGCATGGTCGCGTGCACGATGATGTTCTGTCTCGCATCGCGCGACTTCGACCTGTCGATCGGCTCGACCGTTGCGTTCTCCGGCGTGTTGTGCGCGATGGTGCTGAACGCGACCGACAACACGTTCGTCGCGATCATCGCGGCGGTCGCGGCCGGCGCGGCGATCGGCTTCGTGAACGGCGCGGTGATCGCGTACCTGCGCATCAACGCGCTGATCACGACGCTCGCGACGATGGAGATCGTGCGCGGGCTCGGCTTCATCGTGTCGAAAGGGCAGGCGGTCGGGGTGTCGTCGGATACCTTCATCGCGCTCGGCGGATTGTCGCTGTTCGGCGTGTCGCTGCCGATCTGGGTCACGCTGCTGTGCTTCATCGCGTTCGGCGTGCTGCTGAACCAGACCGTGTACGGCCGCAACACGCTCGCGATCGGCGGCAACCCGGAAGCATCGCGGCTCGCGGGGATCAACGTCGAACGCACGCGCGTGTACATCTTCCTGATCCAGGGCGCAGTGACGGCACTGGCGGGCGTGATTCTCGCGTCGCGCATCACGTCGGGCCAGCCGAATGCCGCGCAGGGCTTCGAGCTGAACGTGATCTCCGCGTGCGTGCTCGGCGGCGTGTCGCTGATGGGCGGCCGCGCGACGATCTCGGGCGTCGTGATCGGCGTGCTGATCATGGGCACCGTCGAGAACGTGATGAACCTGCTGAACATCGACGCGTTCTACCAGTACCTCGTGCGCGGTGCGATCCTGCTCGCGGCCGTGCTGCTCGACCAGCTGAAGAACCGCGGCGTACGCGACTGACCCGACCTGTTCCCACGGAGACGAACCGCATGACCATCGATACTTCCGCGTCCGGCCCGCACGCAACGAGCCTCGAGCGCTACGCACGCTACCCGAGCCTCGAGGATCGCGCGGTGCTGATCACGGGCGGCGCGACCGGCATCGGCGCGGCGTTCGTCGAACACTTCGCCGCGCAGGGCGCGCGCGTCGCGTTCGTCGACCTCGACGCGGCCGCCGGCGCCGCGCTGGCGGACAGCCTCGCACACGTGCGCCACGCACCGCTGTTTCTCCAGTGCGACCTGACCGACGTCGACGCGCTGCGCCATGCGATCGACGCGATCCGGGCACGGATCGGCGCGATCGCGGTGCTCGTGAACAACGCGGCGAACGACGCGCGCCATGCGATCGGCGACGTGACGCCCGCATCGTTCGACGCGGGCATCGCGGTGAACCTGCGCCACCAGTTCTTCGCCGCGCAGGCGGTGATCGACGACATGAAGCAGCAGGGCGGCGGCGCGATCGTCAATCTCGGCTCGATCAGCTGGATGCTGAAGAACGGCGGCTATCCCGTCTACGTGATGGCGAAGGCGGCCGTGCAGGGGCTGACGCGCGGCCTCGCACGCGACCTCGGCCCGTTCGGCATCCGCGTGAATTCGCTGGTGCCCGGCTGGGTGATGACCGACAAGCAGCGCCGGCTGTGGCTCGACGACGCGGGCCGTGCGTCGATCAAGGCCGGCCAGTGCATCGACGCCGAACTGCTGCCGGCCGACCTCGCGCGGATGGCGCTGTTTCTCGCGGCCGACGACAGCCGGATGATCACCGCGCAGGACGTGATCGTCGACGGCGGCTGGGCCTGACCGTTCGCACCGACCTGCATCGTTTCTTCGACGAAGGAAAGGAGCTCACCATGACCGCCACGTCCTCGCGCGCATCGTCGTCCACCAGCCAGTCGCGCCGCGCGCGCCTGGCCGCTGCCGCGCAGCCGGTCAGCCCCGGCCCGCAGACGGCCGCGTTCGCGCAGGGCGTCGGCGCCGCGCATGCGGCAGCCGTCACGCTGTCGAACGCGTCGTTGCGGCTCGACGTGCTGCCGCACCTCGGCGGCGGCATCGCGCGCTTCGACTGGCGCGGCGACAACGGCGCGCTGGTGCCGGTGTTCCGCCGCTGCGAGCACCCGGAGACGGCGACGGACCCGAACGAACTCGCGTGCTATCCGCTGCTGCCTTATTCGAACCGGATCGGCGACGGACGCTTCGAATGCGACGGGCGCAAGGTCGCGGTGCCGCGCAATCGCCGCGACGAGCCGCTGCCGATCCACGGCGACGGCTGGCTCGCACCGTGGCAGGTGGACGATGCGACCCGCACGTCGCTGCAACTGTCGCTCGACCGGGCCGCCGGCGCGCCGTATGCGTTCCGCGCGATCCAGTCGTTCGAACTCGACGACGCGACGCTGTCGATCGCGCTGACGATCGAGAACGCGGGGCGGGCGCGGCTGCCGTTCGGGCTCGGCGTGCATCCGTTCCTCGTGCGCGATCCGGTGACCGAGCTGGCCGCGGCGGCCGGCGGGCTGTGGCTGTCGGGCGCCGACTTCCTGCCGGTGCGGCACGTGAGCGTGCCGCCGGCCTGGCAGTTCGGCGTCGCGTATCCGCTGCCGGCCGCGCTCGTCAATCATGCGTTCACCGGCTGGGGCGGCCACGCGACGGTGAGCTGGCCGCGCCGCGGGCTGTCGCTGACCGTCGCGGCGGACGCCGACGCGTACGTGCTCTACACGCCGCCGGGCGAGGATTTCTTCTGCTTCGAGCCGGTCGATCATCCGATCAATGCGGTGAACCTGCCGGGCGGCGCGACCGCGCACGGGATGACGCTGCTCGCGCCCGGCGAGCGCCTCACGCGGCGTTTCGCGTTCACCGTCGAACGCGCCGATGCGCGCAGCAATGCCGCGACCCGCGAGGGACGCCGGCGACGCGGGTAAAATACGCGGTCTACCAACGGTTTGCCGCGAGTACCCGCCATGTCTTCCCCGCTTACTTTCATTGAATCGCTGCGCGCCGCGTGGCAGCGCACGAATTCGCTGCTGTGCGTCGGCCTCGATCCCGAGCCGTCGCGTTTCCCGGTGCAGTTCGACGGCCAGCCCGACGCGATCTTCGAATTCTGCCGGCAGATCGTCGACGCGACCGCGCAGTACGCGAGCGCGTTCAAGCCGCAGATCGCCTACTTCGCCGCGCATCGCGCGGAAGACCAGCTCGAACGCCTGATCGCGCACATCCACCTCCAGCATCCGGGCCTGCCCGTGATCCTCGACGCGAAGCGCGGCGACATCGGCAGCACGGCCGAGCAGTACGCGCGCGAAGCGTTCGAGCGCTATCGCGCGGACGCCGTCACGGTGAACCCGTACATGGGCTACGACTCGGTCGAGCCGTACTTCGAGCACGAAGGCAAGGGCGTGATCGTGCTGTGCCGCACGTCGAACCCGGGCGGTTCCGACCTGCAGTTCCTGGAAACCGGCGGCCGCCCGCTGTACCAGGTCGTCGCGGATCTCGCGGCGAACAAGTGGAACGCGAAGAACGGCCAGCTCGGCCTCGTGGTCGGCGCGACGTTCCCGAAGGAAATCGAGATCGTGCGCGGGATCGTCGGCGACATGCCGCTCTTGATCCCCGGCATCGGCGCGCAGGGCGGCGATGTGCAGGCGACCGTCAACGCGGGCCGCACGGCCGACGCGACCGGCATGATGATCAATTCGTCGCGCGCGATCCTGTATGCGAGCAAGGGCGAGGATTTCGCCGAAGCCGCGGCGCTCGCCGCGCAGAAGACGCGCGACACGATCAACGCGCATCGCTGAAATGGCGGCCGCCCGCCCGGGCGGCCTTGCCTCGCCGGACCCGCGCTCGCGGGCCGCGCACCGGCCTTTCCCGGCGTCCGCCGCATTGACGCGCGCGGACAACTTCCCGTCGCTTCCGTATCGCATGCTTGCGATTTAGTCGCGCGATGCTCCCGCTTGTCATCGATTCGTCATCACAATGTCAAGAAAGGGAGCGACGCCATGCCCAAGCTGTCCCGCCATCTTCTGAGCGCACTTGCCGCGTCGTTGTGCATGACGTTCGCCCATGCGGCGGACCTGTCGCACTGGCCGGCCGACAGCGCGAAGGCGCTGAACGCGATGATCGCCGCGCACGCGAACCGCGGCGACTACGCGGTGTTCGACGCCGACAACACGACCTACCGGTACGACCTCGAGGAATCGCTGCTGCCGTACCTCGAGAACCACGGCGTGCTGACGCGCGACACGCTCGACCCGTCGCTGAAGCTGATCCCGTTCAAGGATTCCGCCGACTACAAGGAATCGCTGACGAGCTATTACTACCGGCTGTGCGAGATCGACGATCTGGTCTGCTATCCGTGGATCGCGCAGGCGTTCGCCGGGCAGTCGCTCGCCGACCTGAAGCGCCACATCGATGCGATGCTCGCCGACGGCAAGCCGATCCCGATCCGCTACTGGCAGGGCGACAAGGTGGTCGACGGCACGGTGAATCCGCCGCGTTTCTTCCGCGGGATGCAGGAGCTGTACAACGCGCTGCGCGAGAACGGCATCGACGTCTACGTGATGACGGCCGCGCACGAGGAGCTCGCGCGGCTCGTGCTGTCCGACCCGAAGTACGGCTACAACGTGAAGCCGCAGAACGTGATCGGCGTGACGACGCTGCTGCGCAACCCGGCAACCGGCGCGCTGACGACGTCGCGGCTGCAGATCAAGGCCGGCAAGTACGACGAGGCCGCGAACCGCAGCCTGGTGATCACGCCGTTCCTGATGAACCCGATGACGTGGTACGAAGGCAAGCTCGGCTCGATCGTCGGCTGGATCGACCAGTGGAAGAAGCCGGTGCTCGTCGCGGGCGACACGCCGACGTCCGACGGCTACATGCTGCTGAACGCGACCGACGTCGCGCGCGGCGGCGTGCGCGTGTGGGTGAACAAGAAGGACAAGCAGATGGCGCAGATCCGCGCGTGGTCGGACGAATCGGCCGCGCAGCAGAAATCGCTCGGCCTGCCGGTGACGGCAGACAAGAACTGGATCGTCGTGAAACCCGACGCGATCCAGTAAGCGGGTGAGCGGGGCGTGTCATGCGCCCCGGCCCGATCAGCCTTCGCGTTCGTCGAGCAGCTTCAGCAGCCCGCGCAGCGCATGCGCGGCCGCCTGCGTGCGGATCTGCTCGCGGTCGCCCTTGAACACGAGCGTCTCGACGTCGGTATGCAGCCGGTTGCTCCAGCCGAACGACACGGTGCCGACCGGCTTCTTCTCGCTGCCGCCGGCCGGGCCCGCGATGCCGGTGACGGACAGCGCGACCTGCGCGCGGCTGTTGCGCAGCGCGCCTTCGGCCATCGCGCGCGCGACGGGCTCGCTGACGGCGCCGTGCTTGTCGATCAGGTCGGGCGGCACGCCGATCATCTCGATCTTGGCCTGGTTCGAATACGTGACGAAGCCGCGCTCGAACCACTGGCTGCTGCCGGAGATGTCGGTGATCGCGGCGGCGATCATGCCGCCGGTGCAGGATTCGGCGGTGGCGAGCGTGAGGTGCTCGTCACGCAGCTTGTTGCCTGCGCGGATCGCAAGCTGATGGACGACGGAATCGGTTGGCATGCGCGTCGGGAAACGGGAGTCGGGAAATCGGTCAGCCGATGACGGAGCGCCACAGGGCGATCACGAGCAGCGTCATGAACGCGGCGACCAGGTCGTCGACCATGATGCCGGGCCCGCCTGTCAGGCGGCGGTCGAAGTAGCGGATCGGCGGCGGCTTGAGCATGTCGAAGAAGCGGAACGCGACGAACGCCCACAGCTGGCCGATGAAGGTCGCGGGCGTGACGAACAGCATCACGAGCCAGATCGCGACGATCTCGTCCCAGACGATGGCGCCCGGATCGGACGTACCCATCTTCCTCGCGGTGAAACCGGTGATCCACGTGCCCGCCACGAGGCCGGCCGCGATCAGCGCCCACCATTCGGGCACCGTCAGGTAGCGGTTGAGCACGACGAACGAGAGCCAGCCGAACAGCGAGCCGAATGTGCCGGGCATGATCGGCGCAAGCCCGCTGCCGAAGCCGAGCGACACGATGTGCGCCGGGTGCGACAGCATGAAGCGCGCGGTCGCGCGCTTCGGCGCATGGGATGCGGCGCCGGTCTCGGCCGCGGCGTGCGCGGGCGTCGGGTCAGTCTGCATGGAAATGGTCGAAGCCGTGCAACGTGAGAGCGAGGGGCGCGCCGGTGGCGTCGCGCCACGAGATGGCGGGTTGTGCCGACGGTGCGGACAACCCGCGTATTGTACCGATTCGCGTGACCGGCACGCCGGCCGTTGCGCCGGCCGCTTCGACCGCCGTGCGGGCTGCGACCGGCGCGGTGAAGCACAGTTCGTAGTCGTCGCCGCCCGCCAGCGTGCAGCGGCGCTGCACGTCGGGCGGCAGCGTTGCGAGTGCCGCCGAACGCGGCACCGCGTCGGCGTCGATCTCGGCGCGCACGTTCGAGCGCGTCAGGATGTGCTGCAGGTCGCCGGCGAGCCCGTCGGAGAGGTCGAGCGCCGCGTGCGCGACGCCCGCGAGCGCCAGGCCGAGCGCGACGCGCGGTTCGGGCCGCTCGAGCGCGCGCCGGAACGCGGCCGCTTCGTCCGCGCCCGCCGTCCATTCGCCGCGGGCGACGCCGAGGCCGGCTCGCGCATCGCCGAGCGTGCCGGACACCCACACGTCGTCGCCGTCGCGCGCGGCGTCGCGCCGCAGCGCCGCGTCGGGCGCGACTTCACCGAACACGGTCACGCACAGGTTCAGCGGCCCGCTCGTCGTGTCGCCGCCGATCAGCTCGCAGCCGTAGCGCTCGGCGAGCGCGAACAGCCCGTTGCTGAAGGCCTCGAGCCATGCCGCGTCGGCGCGCGGCAGCGCGCACGCCAGTGTGAACGCGCGCGGCTCGGCGCCCATCGCCGCGAGATCGGACAGATTGACCGCGAGCGTCTTGTGGCCGAGCGCGTCGGGCGCGACGTCGGGGAAGAAGTGGCGGCCTTCCACCAGCATATCCGTCGAAATGGCCAGCAACTTCCCGGATCGCGGCGCGATCAGCGCGCAATCGTCGCCGATGCCGAGCGTCGACGCGCGGGCGCCCAGCGCGGCACGGCGCGTGAAGAAGCGTTCGATCAGCGAAAACTCGGAAAGGGCGGCTGGCACGGCGGGTGATCCGAAACGATTGAAGGAACGGCATTGTACGAGGCGAGCGGCAACGTTCCTGCATCGTTCGGCCCATTTTTGTCGCGGCTGTTGCACCCGAATCGCCGGTCTGGCGGCCGATGATTGGCGCTACAATGCCGTCGAACAGTTATTCTAATCCGCCCGCCAAGAGACACATGTCTACTCAAGCCTCTTCCAAAGCCAAGCTCCGCGAAGCCGCACTCGACTATCACGAATTCCCGACCCCCGGGAAGATCGCGATCGCCCCGACCAAGCAGATGATCAACCAGCGCGACCTCGCGCTCGCTTACTCGCCGGGTGTGGCGTATGCGTGCGAGGAGATCGTCGAGAATCCGCTCAACGCGGCGCGCTTCACCGCGCGCAGCAACCTGGTCGGCGTCGTCACGAACGGTACGGCGGTGCTCGGTCTCGGCAACATCGGCCCGCTCGCGTCGAAGCCGGTGATGGAAGGCAAGGCCGTGCTGTTCAAGAAGTTCGCGGGCATCGACGTGTTCGACATCGAGCTGAACGAGTCGGACCCGCACAAGCTCGTCGACGTGATCGCCGCGCTGGAGCCGACCTTCGGCGGGATCAACCTGGAAGACATCAAGGCGCCGGACTGCTTCATCGTCGAGCGCGAAGCGCGCAAGCGGATGAAGATTCCGGTGTTCCACGACGACCAGCACGGCACCGCGATCGTCGTGGCCGCGGCCGTCACGAACGGCCTGAAGGTCGTCAACAAGGACATCAAGAAGGTCAAGCTCGTCGCCTCCGGCGCGGGCGCGGCCGCGCTCGCGTGTCTCGACTTGCTGGTCGACATCGGCCTGCCGCTCGAGAACATTATCGTGACCGACCTGGCTGGTGTGGTCTACAAGGGCCGTGCCGAGCTGATGGATCCGGACAAGGAGCGTTTCGCGCGCGAAACGGAAGCCCGGACGCTGGCCGAAGTGATCGACGGCGCGGACATCTTCCTCGGCCTGTCGGCCGCGGGCGTGCTGAAGCAGGAGATGGTGAAGGGCATGGCCGAGCGCCCGCTGATCCTCGCGCTTGCGAACCCGACGCCGGAAATCCTGCCCGAACTCGCACTCGAAGTGCGTCCGGACGCGGTGCTCGCCACTGGCCGTACCGACTACCCGAACCAGGTCAACAACGTCCTGTGCTTCCCGTTCATCTTCCGCGGCGCGCTCGACGTCGGCGCGACGACGATCACGCGTGAAATGGAGATCGCGGCCGTGAACGCGATCGCCGAGCTCGCACAGCACGAGCAGAGCGACATCGTCGCGACCGCGTACGGGATCCAGGACCTGTCGTTCGGGCCCGAATACCTGATTCCGAAGCCGTTCGATCCGCGCCTGATCGTGAAGATCGCGCCGGCCGTTGCGCAGGCCGCGATGGACGGCGGCGTCGCGACGCGCCCGATCGAGGACATGGAGGCGTACCGCGTCCACCTGCAGCAGTTCGTGTATCACAGCGGCACGACGATGAAGCCGATCTTCCAGATCGCGCGCGCCGCGCCGGAAGAGAAGAAGCGCGTGGTGTTCGCGGAAGGCGAAGAAGAGCGCGTGTTGCGTGCCGTTCAGATCATCGTCGACGAGAAGCTGGCCAAGCCGATCCTGATCGGCCGCCCGTCGGTGATCGAGCACCGTATCCAGCGCTACGGCCTGCGCCTGACGCCGGGCGCCGATTTCACGGTCGTCAACACCGAGCACGACGAACGCTACCGCGACTTCTGGCAGACGTACTACAAGATGATGGCGCGCAAGGGCATCAGCGAGCAGCTCGCGCGTGTCGAAATGCGCCGCCGCACGACGCTGATCGGCTCGATGCTGGTGAAGAAGGGCGAAGCGGACGGGATGATCTGCGGCACGATCAGCACCACGCACCGCCACCTGCACTTCATCGACCAGGTGATCGGCAAGCGCCCGGGCTGCAGCGTGTACGCGGCGATGAACGGCCTCGTGCTGCCGGGCCGCCAGATTTTCCTCGTCGATACGCACGTGAACGTCGATCCGACCCCGGAGCAATTGGCCGAGATCACGATCATGGCGGCGGAAGAAGTGCGCCGCTTCGGCATCGAGCCGAAGGTCGCGCTGCTGTCGCACTCGAACTTCGGCACGAGCAATGCACCTTCGGCGAAGAAGATGCGCGATACGCTCGCGATCCTGCAGGAACGCGCGCCGGAGCTGAAGGTCGACGGCGAGATGCACGGCGACGTCGCGCTCGACGCGGCGCTGCGCAAGGAAATCCTGCCGGAATCGACGCTGGAAGGCGAAGCGAACCTGCTGATCCTGCCGAACATCGACGCCGCGAATATCGCGTACAACCTGCTGAAGACGGCCGCCGGCAACAACATCGCGATCGGGCCGATCCTGCTGGGCGCCGCGCAGCCGGTGCACGTGCTGACCGAATCGGCGACCGTTCGCCGCATCGTCAACATGGCGGCGCTGCTGGTCGCCGACGTGAACGCGACGCGCTGAGCCCAAACGAACGCGCCAGGCCGGTCGAACCGGCGTGGCGCGTCGGGAAAAATTGTAAACAAAAGCAAAAAGAGGCGTGCCCGCAATGGGCACGCCGCCGGGCAGGACGCAAACGCGCTTCCCGCAAGCAACAAGCAGCATCTCTCCACTCCAGACGGCGAGCGAGGCAGGGAGGCAGTTCCTGCCATCAGCGAGATGCCGGCTCCATTTTATCCCATGTAAGATAAATGTAGTGTAATTTCGGTAAGAAATGCGCCATTCCGGGTATCACGGCGCTTTCGATTCCCAAACGGACATTGATTCGCGCGGCCAATAACGCTACGCTAACGCCTTTGTTGGTCGTCAACTACTTGATTTAACAGCGGGAACCCTGGTTCATGGCACGCAAGTGGCTCCGCAACGGCGCGCTCGCGTCCGTCTTCGCGATGTTCGCGATGGGTATCGTCGGCACGCCGACGGGCAGTCTGGTTTCCGCCGCTTACGCACGGGAGGCCGTTCCGGCCGACGTGGCCGCCAGCGGGCTCGATACGATTCCGGCTGCCAGTCTTCCGCGCGAGGCCGTGACCACGCTGGGCCTGATCGGCGCGGGCGGTCCCTATCCGTACGAGAAAGACGGCGTCGTATTCGGCAACCGAGAGCGGATCCTGCCGAAGGCGAAGCGCGGCTACTACCATGAGTACACGGTGCCGACGCCGCGTGCCCGCAATCGCGGGGCGCGCCGGATCGTCTGTGGCGGGCCCTTGCGCCGGATCGACAACTGTTATTACACGGGCGACCACTACAACAGTTTTAAACGTATTGTTGAATGACTTCGGGACGAATGGCATGAGCGACTCCATCTACGCGCACGATACGGCGGCGGCGGAACTGTTCGCGGCCGGCGACGGCAATCTGTTTCAGCGCGTGATTCAACTTCACGCGGCGGCGCAGGCTGGCGGTACGCTGGAGCAACAGGAAGCCGAACCCGGGCTTTCATCGAACGAGGAGCCTATGAGCCTTTTCACGACCGTGCGACCCAATCTCGTGCAGTCGATCCGCGCGTTCCGCGTGCAGGATCTCGCAGACGAAGCCACCCGGCTCGGCCAGCACTTCCTGTTCGCGTATTGCGGCGCCGCGCAGTCGAAGCAGGAAGTGATGGAAACGATCGCGACGTCGTTCCTGTTTCCGAAGCATTTCGGGAAGAACTACGACGCGCTGTACGACTGCCTGACCGACCTCGTCGCGAAGGCCGGCGCGCAGCCCGGCTTCGTGATCGTCCTCGAAGGGCTGCCGATCGCGCAGAAATTCGACAAGGAAGGGCGCGAGACGCTGCTCGACGTGTTCCGCGAGGCGGCCGAGTTCTGGGCCGAGCGCAAGGTCGCGTTCCGCGTGTTCTACTCGTTCGCGTAAGCACGCATCGGCTAGCGGCCGATTCGGCAAGAAGCCCGCCTCGAGCGGGCTTTTTTGTGCCTGCGCGATGCGCAGGCACCGCCGCCGCATGGCACTTGCTGACATTGGCCTTTCATCTGTCGCCATTTTTCGAGACAATCTCGGTCGGCCCGGCTGCGGCAGCCGCCGTATCGGGTGCGTACAACAAACCATCGAGAGAGGGCTGTCTTCCCATGAGCATTTCCCGTTCCGCGCGCGCCGTCGTGCTGCCCCTGCTGGTCGCGGCCGGCGCCGCGCATGCCGCGCCGCTGACGCCCGAACAGACCGTCGATCTTTATATCGGCGCACTCGTCAACGGCGACGTGTCGAAAGCCCGCGAATTCAACGACGCGGTACGCACGAGTTACAGCGGCAAGGACGCGCTCGATATCGACGTGCTGTCGAACATGGGCGAGTCGATGCGCAAGGACATGGCCGACGGGATGCTGGCGTCGATGCCGCCGAAGGCGAGTGCCGCGTTGCGTCCGTCGGTCGAGAGCATGGCCGCCGCGTATCAGCGCGCGCTCAATCGCTCGGAATGCAAGACGACCGGATCGTCGTTGCGACCGAATTCGGCCATCGAGGGCGAGACGATCGCAACGGTCGAATTCGCTTGCCGTGTGCCGGATGCGGGGCCCGGCGGGAAGGCGCTGGAGGCGAAGCTGGGGCCGAATCGGCGCCTGAAGAACGAGGCGGCACGCATTGCCGCGTTCAAGACGGTCTTCTCGGGCATCGCGCAGGTGCTGGACGACGCGCCGGTGACGCGCCCGGTGACGGGCAAGATCGACGTCTACAGCCTGAAGGACGGCGGCTGGACGACCGGTAGCCCGCAAGACGTGCTGACGCCGGTGCTCGATACGTTGTCCGATGCGATGCCGCAAGGCTCGTCGAGCGACAAGTAACGCGCGATCAAGCGCGGCGTAGGCGTCGGCGTCGCGTGCGGGCGGGGCAGTGCCGTGCCACCGCGCGGTGGCATGCCCCGCTCGTTACCACCCGCCCCAGCGTGCGGCGAGCGCCGCGAGCACGGCCGCGCCGGCCGTCTCGGTGCGCAGCACGCGCGGCCCGAGCGACAGCGCGGTGAAGCCGCGGGCGCGCGCCGCGTTTTCCTCGTCGGGCGACAGCCCGCCTTCAGGGCCGATCAGCAGGGTGACGGTTGCGGCGGGCGGCACGTCGGGCAGCGACGCGAACGGGATGCTCGCACGCGGCGACAGCAGCAGCCGCAGCTCGCCGTCGGCCGGTGCGGCCGGCAGCGTATCGAGCCACGCGTGGAAACCGGCGACCGGCGCCACGTCGGGCACACGGTTGCGTCCGCACTGTTCGCACGATGCACGCACGACACCGCGCCAGTGCGCGACGCGTTTGTCGGCGCGTTCGCCGGACAGCTTCACGACGCCGCGCGCGGTCGACAGCGGCACGACCGCCGCGACGCCGAGCTCGACGGCCTTCTCGATTACCCAGTCCATCTTGTCGCCGCCGGCGATTCCTTGCGCGAGCGTCACGCGATAGGGCGGCTCGGCTTCGGCGGGCTCGAACGTTTCAATCTGCGCGATCGCGCTGCGCTTGTCGATCTCGACGAGCCGGGCCCGGTACTGGCCGCCGGTGCCGTCGAACAGCGCGAGCACGTCGCCGGGCTGCAGGCGGAGCACCTGGGCGTGGCGTGCGACGTCGGCGGGCAATGCGAGCGTGGTGTCGACGCGCAAAGCGGCGTCGACGAAAAAGCGCGGCACGGCCGCGGTGGTGGTGGCTTCGTTCATGCGTGTTGCGGTGTCGGTCATGCGTCGAGACGGTGTCCAAGCGCCCATCGGTAGCCGTCGAGATCCTCGATCTGCGCGAAGCGGTCGCCCCAGAACTGGTCCTGCGGCGCACTCAGCGATTTCGCGCCCGCGTCGAGCGCGCGCTGCCAGGTGGCGTCGACGTCGTCGACATACAGATAGAACGATTGCGGCGCGGTCGTGTTCGCGCTTTTCGGCGTGAGCGCGGTCGAGCCGAACGCGCCTTCGGGCGCGAACATCACGATCAGCTGGCCGCGATAGGTCATCTCGACATGCATGATCGCGCCGTCCTCGTCGTGCACGTCGCGCAGCTCGAAGCCGAACGCGGCCTTGAAGAAATCGATGGCCGCGCGTGCGTTGCGGACGGCCAGGTAGGGCGTCAACCAAGGCACGTTGGCCGGACGTGGATCGGTCATGAAAATCTCCTGTGAAACCAGGGTGGCACGGCATCCGGGGCGTTCCGATTCCGTGTTTCGCACGGCGAATCATGCGGAACCTCGGTGGGAAAACGGAACGATGCGGCCGCCCGGACGCTCAGCGGCGAACGCCCAGTGTATCGCGCAGCGCGCACGGCAGGGCAAACAGGGACGCATGCAGCCGCGCATCGTAGTAGCGCAGGCCGTGGACGCGGCGGGCCGCGAGCCGATCGTCGATGTCGTGCGCGAACAGCGCGGCCGCGTCGAGCGTGTCGCTCGCGATCGCCATCAGCCACTGCGAGCCGTACAGCGGGACGTGCGCGGACAACGGATCGACGACCGCGAAGCTGGCGCGCAGGTCGTCGAGCAGCGCGGCGATGCGCGCTGCGTGGAACACCGGCGAGCCGAGATGCATCGAGATCGCGCCGCACGGCGTGAGAATGCGCTTGAGCCGCGCGTAGAACGCCCGCGTATAGAGGCCGGCCGCCGGCGAATCGGGCGGCGTGAGATCGAACACGACGAGATCGAAATGCTCGACGGTCGACTCGACGAAATGTGCGGCATCGCCGATCACGACCTCGACGCGCGGGTCGTCGAGCGCGCCCTGGTGCACGTCGTCGAGATAGCGGCGCGCCATCCCGACCACCTCGTCGTCGAGTTCCGCGATCACGATCCGCTCGATGCACGCGTGCTTGAGCAACTGGCGTGCCGCGCCGCCGTCGCCGCCGCCGAGCACGAGGGCCTTCTTCGGCGACGGGTGCGCGAGCGCGGCCGGGTGCGTCATGCACTCGTGATAGACGTACTCGTCGCCGACCGACGTCATCGGCCGGCCGTCCAGCGTGAACAGGCGGCCGAGCTGCGGGGTTTCCCAGACTTCGATCTGCTGGTGCGCGGACGCGACGTGCGCGAGCCGCCGGGCATTCGGGAAGCCGTAGGTGGCGTGGGGCGTAGGGTGAAAGAGAAGCGTGGTGCTCACGGGCGGGCCATTGGGGCAGGCAGTTCCGACGTCTGAATTATAGGAGGCGGGCGGTTTGACGGAAAACCGTGCCTGAACACTACGCGCCGACAAGGGAAATGTCAGCCCATCTGTTAAAATGACGAGCTTTGCAGCCCCGTCCGTAGGCTCCGTCCGCTTCGCGTCCGTCAGGCGCCGCACCGCGCGCCGGGAACGATTGACGCTCGAGCTTCCGGATGCCGCCGTGCCCCCGTTTCCTCGACTCGTTCTCCGGACTCGACATGACGACTTCGTCTCCCGCCTCCACCACTCTGATGGCCAACGCGATCCGTGCGCTCGCAATGGACGCCGTCCAGCAAGCGAACTCCGGCCACCCCGGCATGCCGATGGGCATGGCCGAAATCGGCGTCGCGCTCTGGTCGCGCCATCTGAAGCACAACCCGACGAACCCGCACTGGGCCGACCGTGACCGCTTCGTGCTGTCGAACGGCCATGGCTCGATGCTGCTGTACTCGCTGCTGCACCTGACCGGCTACGACTTGCCGATCGAGGAGCTGAAGAACTTCCGCCAGCTGCACTCGAAGACGCCGGGCCACCCGGAATACGGGATCACGCCGGGTGTCGAGACGACCACCGGCCCGCTCGGCCAGGGCCTCGCGAACGCGGTCGGCATGGCACTCGGCGAAGCGCTGATGGCCGACGAATTCAACCGTGACGGCGCGAAGATCGTCGATCACCACACGTACGTGTTCCTCGGCGACGGCTGCCTGATGGAAGGCATCTCGCACGAAGCCTGCTCGCTCGCGGGCACGCTGAAGCTGAACAAGCTGATCGCGCTGTACGACGACAACGGCATCTCGATCGACGGCGACGTCGTGAACTGGTTCCACGACGACACGCCGAAGCGCTTCGAAGCGTACGGCTGGAACGTGATCCCGCACGTGAACGGCCATGACGTCGACGCGGTCGACGCAGCCATCGCGAAGGCGAAGCTGTCGGACAAGCCGACGCTGATCTGCTGCAAGACGGTGATCGGCCAGGGCGCAGCCACGAAGGCCGGCGGCCACGACGTGCACGGCGCGGCGCTCGGCGCGGAAGAAATCGCGAAGACGCGCGAAGCGCTCGGCTGGAAGTGGGAGCCGTTCGTGATTCCGCAGGAAGTCTACGCGGCCTGGGATGCAAAGGAAGCCGGCAAGCGCGCTGAAACCGAATGGGACGCGACGTTCGCTGCATATCGCGCCAAGTTCCCGGCAGAAGCCGCCGAATTCGAGCGCCGGATGGCCAACCAGCTGCCGGCCGACTGGGCCGAGAAGGCTGCGGCGATCATCGCCGGCGCGAACGAGCGCGGCGAGACGGTGGCGACCCGCAAGGCGTCGCAGCAGGCGATCGAAGGCCTGGCTGCCGCACTGCCCGAACTGCTCGGCGGCTCGGCCGACCTGACCGGCTCGAACCTGACCAACTGGAAGGCGTCGAAGGCGGTTCGCGCGAATCCGGAAGGCCCGGGCGTCGCGCTGGGCAACCACATCAACTACGGCGTGCGCGAATTCGGCATGAGCGCCGCGATCAACGGCCTCGCGCTGCACGGCGGCCACAAGCCGTTCGGCGGCACGTTCCTGACGTTCTCCGACTACAGCCGCAACGCACTGCGCGTCGCCGCGCTGATGAAAGTGCCGTCGATCTTCGTGTTCACGCACGATTCGATCGGCCTCGGCGAAGACGGCCCGACGCACCAGTCGATCGAGCACGTGTCGAGCCTGCGCCTGATCCCGAACCACGACGTATGGCGTCCGGCCGACACGGTCGAGACGGCCGTTGCCTGGACCCACGCGATCGCCGCAGACCGTCCGTCGAGCCTGATCTTCAGCCGCCAGAACCTCGCGTTCAACCCGCGTACCGATGCGCAGATCGCGAACATCGCGAAGGGTGGCTACGTGCTGAAGGACTGGGACGAAGAGATCGTCGCGCGCAAGATCATCCTGATCGCGACGGGCTCGGAAGTCGAACTCGCGATGAAGGCCGTCGAGCCGCTCGCGCAGCAGGGCATCGCGGCCCGCGTCGTGTCGATGCCGTCGACCAACGTGTTCGACCGCCAGGACGCCGAATACCGCGAACGCGTGCTGCCGCACGGCGTGCGCCGCGTCGCGATCGAAGCGGGCGTGACGAGCTTCTGGCACAAGTACGTCGGCCTCGAAGGCGGCGTCGTCGGGATCGACACGTTCGGCGAATCGGCGCCGGCCGGCGTGCTGTTCAAGTACTTCGGCTTCACCGTCGAGCACGTCGTCGAGACCGCGAAGGCCGTACTGGCCTAAAAGCATTCGCGACGCGCGCCACCCCTCGCGCGCGTCGCACCGTGAAGCTGCACGAAACGAATTTTTTCAGCCATCAGGAGATAGACCATGACGATTCGCGTCGCAATCAACGGCTACGGCCGTATCGGCCGCAACACGCTGCGCGCGTTCTATGAAAACGGCAAGAAGCACGATCTCGAGATCGTCGCGATCAACGACCTGGGCGATGCGAAGACCAACGCGCACCTGACCCAGTACGACACCGCGCACGGCAAGTTCCCGGGCGAAGTGTCGGTCGACGGCGACTACCTCGTCGTGAACGGCGACAAGATCCGCGTGCTGGCGAACCGCAACCCGGCCGAACTGCCGTGGGGCGAGCTCGGCGTCGACGTCGTGATGGAATGCACGGGCTTCTTCACGACGAAGGAAAAGGCGAGCGCGCACCTGAAGGGCGGCGCGAAGAAGGTGATCATCTCGGCACCGGGCGGCAAGGACGTCGACGCGACGATCGTCTACGGCGTGAACCACAACGTGCTGAAGGCCGAGCACACCGTCATCTCGAACGCATCGTGCACGACGAACTGCCTCGCGCCGCTCGTCAAGCCGCTGAACGACAAGATCGGCCTCGAAACCGGCCTGATGACGACGATCCACGCGTACACGAACGACCAGGTGCTGACGGACGTCTATCACGAAGACCTGCGCCGCGCGCGTTCGGCTACGCACAGCCAGATCCCGACGAAGACGGGCGCGGCTTCGGCCGTCGGCCTCGTGCTGCCGGAACTGAACGGCAAGCTCGACGGTTACGCGATCCGCGTTCCGACGATCAACGTGTCGGTTGTCGACCTGTCGTTCATCGCGAAGCGCGACACGACGGTCGAGGAAGTCAACGCGATCATGAAGGAAGCATCGGAAGGCGCGCTGAAGGGCATCCTCGGTTACAACGACGCACCGCTGGTGTCGATCGACTTCAACCACAACCCGGCTTCGTCGACGTTCGACGCGACGCTGACCAAGGTGTCGGGCCGCCTCGTCAAGGTGTCGAGCTGGTACGACAACGAGTGGGGTTTCTCGAACCGCATGCTGGATACGGCTGTCGCATTCGCGAACGCGAAGTAATCCCGCACGTTGCGCGGCCGCCGCGAGGCGGTGCGCGCAGCGAACGAGCCCGGCCGGGTTTTCCGGCCGGGCTTTTTTATGGCCCCGATGCCGCCGTCACCTGCTCGAGCGCGGCGACGAACGCCCGCTTCAGCGGGCTGTCGAGGTCGGTCCACGCAAGGCCGATGCCGGTACGATGCCCGGCCAGGTCGAGCGGCCGCGCGAGCACGTTCGGCGGCAGCGCGCTGGCCGCTTCCGCCGGGATCAGCCCGATCCCCATCCCCGCCGCGACGAGCGCGAGCATCGTCGTGAATTCCCCGAACTCCTGCGCAATCTCGAGCGTCGTGCCCGCGCGGCTCAGCGCGAGCAGCATGTCGTCGTGAAAGCCCGGCGCGTAACGGCGCGCGAGCACGAACGCCGGCTGGCCGCGCAGCGCGGCCGGTGAAATCGCGTCGTGCGCGGCCAGCGGATGGTCGAGCGGCAGCGCGACGACGAACCCTTCCTCGAGCACCACGCGCGTGTCGATGCCCGCATACGCGGCCGGCAGCCGGATCATCCCGAAATCGATCCGCCGGTCGCGCAGCGCGGCGATCTGGTCGGGCGTCGGCATGTCCTTCAGTTCGAGCGTGATCAGCGGATAGCGCTCGCGCATCGTGCGCAGCACGGCCGGCAGCAGCGTGGGCAGCACCGACGACACGAACGCGATCCGCAGCGTGCCGATTTCGCCGCGGCTCGACAGCCGCGCCATCTGCTCCGCGCGCGCGGCCTGCTGCAGCGTGGCGCGTGCCTCGGGCAGGAACACGCGCCCCGTGTCGCTCAGTTCGACCTTGTGCCGGTCGCGCTCGAACAGGCGCGCACCCAGTTCTTCCTCGAGTGCCTTGATCTGCATGCTCAGCGCAGGCTGCACGATGAACAGGCGCTGCGCGGCGCGCCCGAAATGCAGTTCCTCCGCGAGCGTGACGAAGGCGCGCAATTGCTTGAGTTCCATGGTCGGCGGGCACCCGTGGGCGGTAATCAGATTTCATGATAACCGGATCAAAAACAACCATTGGCGCGATGCCCGGCGGCGAGCCGAAGATAGCGTCAACGCGAGACCGGCCGCGACGGGCCGCCGGCTCGACTGGCACGAGGAGACCTCCATGACCCACGCGCTTGACCGGTTCCGCCTCGACGGCCGCCGCGCACTGATTACCGGTTCCGGACGCGGGATCGGGCTGACGCTCGCCCGCGGGCTCGCCGAAGCCGGCGCCGCGATCGTCATCAACGATCGCAATGAGGAGAAGGCCGCGACGCTCGCGCGCCACTTCCGCGAGGAAGGTTTTGCTGCCGACCATGCCGTGTTCGACGTCACCGAGCATGCGCAGGTGCGCGCGGCGATCGACGATGTCGAGACGCGCATCGGCGCGATCGACATCCTCGTGAACAACGCCGGCATCCAGCGCCGCGCGCCGCTCGACACCTTCGAACCGGACGACTGGCAGGCACTGATGCGCGTGAACCTCGACGGCGTGTTCAACGTCGCGCAGGCCGTCGCGCGGCACATGATCGCGCGCGGCCGCGGGAAGATCATCAACATCTGCTCGGTGCAGAGCGAGCTCGCACGGCCGACGATCGCGCCGTATGCGGCGACCAAGGGCGCGGTGCGGATGCTGACGAAAGGGATGTGCGCCGACTGGGCGCGCCACGGCATCCAGGCGAACGGCCTCGCGCCCGGCTATTTCGAAACCGAACTGAATCGGGCGCTGGTCGATGACGCGGCGTTCTCGGACTGGCTGTGCAAGCGTACGCCGGCCGGCCGCTGGGGGCGCGTCGACGAGCTGTGCGGCGCGGCGATCTTCCTCGCGTCGGCCGCATCCGATTTCGTGAACGGCCAGACGCTGTTCGTCGACGGCGGCCTGACCAGCGCCGTCTGAGCGGCGGCGCTTGCGTCGTGTGCGCAGCGCCGTTGCGCCGGCTCGCGCCGGCATCCGAATTCCCAAAAGAGCCCGCCATACGAGCGGGCCGATGTCCCGGCGCATCGCGCCGGGTTCCGGAACGGAAGGCAGGAGACAGGAGACAACGATGGATCGCATTTCCCCGCCGCCCGCGCGGCACGATGCAGGGTCCGGCACGCCGGCCGACACCGTCGAGCGCCGCGGCGTCGACACGAAGCAGCTCAACCGCGCGGCATGGACGTGCTCGCTTGGCAGCGCGCTCGAATACTACGATTTCGCGCTGTACACGCTTGCGTCGGCGCTGGTGTTCGGGCCGCTGTTCTTTCCCGCGCAGACCGCCGAGATGCGGCTGATCGCGAGCTTCGGCACCTATTTCGTCGGCTTCGCGGTGCGCCCGCTCGGCGGCGTCGTGTTCGGCGTGCTCGGCGACCGGATCGGCCGCAAGTTCGTGTTGACCGCGACGGTGCTGCTGATGGGCATCGCGAGCACGCTGATCGGCGTGCTGCCGACCTTCGCGACGGCCGGCTACTGGGCGCCCGCGCTGCTGATCCTGCTGCGCATCCTGCAGGGGCTCGGTGCCGGCGCGGAGCAGGCCGGCGCCGCGGTGCTGATGACCGAATACGCGCCGCCGGGCAAGCGCGGCTTCTATGCGTCGCTGCCGTTTCTCGGCATCCAGCTCGGCACGGTGCTCGCGGCCGCCGTCTATTTCCTGTTGCTCGCGAACATCGACCGCGTGACCGACGGCTGGGGCTGGCGCGTGCCGTTCCTGTTCAGCGCGGCGATCGTCGCAGTCGGGATCTACATGCGCGTGCGGCTGCACGAGTCGCCGACCTTCGTGCGGCTCGAGAAGCGTGCGCAGGTCTCCGCGAATCCGCTGAAGAGCGCCGTCCGGCATTCGAAACGCTCGCTCCTGATCGGCATCGGCCTGCGGATGGCCGAGAACGGCGGCTCGTCGATCTACCAGGCGCTCGCGGTCAGCTATCTCGCCGGCGTGATCGGGATGAAAGGGCCGATCGGCGCGCTCGCGCTGGTGTGCGCGGCAACCGTCGGCGCGGGCACGGTGCCGCTGGCCGGCTGGCTGAGCGACCGCTTCGGCCGCGTGCGCGTGTATCGCACGTTCGCATGGCTGCAGCTCGCGCTCGCGTTCCCGGTGTGGTGGATCTTCAGCCACGGCAACGTGGTCGCGAGCGTGATCGCGATCTCGGTCGCGCAAGGCTTTGCGAACTGGGGGATGCTCGGCGCGCAGGCCGCGCTGCTGCCCGAACTGTTCGGCGCGCGCCATCGCTACATGGGCGTGTCGTTCTCGCGTGAAGTGTCGGCCGTGCTGGCGGGCGGGATCGCGCCGCTCGTCGGCGCCACGATCATCGCGACCGTGATCGCGCTGCACGGCGGCGACCACGCGGCCGGCGTGCGCGCCTGGGTGCCGATCGCCGCGTACCTGGTGCTGCTGACGCTGATCACGCTGTTCACGACGTCGCGGATGCCCGAAACGCTGAACCGCGATCTCGACGATCCGCTCGACGCGGCGCAGGCCGCACCGGCGCCGGACGCCGATGCGCTCGCCCGGCACGCATGAACGCGCCGGGCGGCTGATGCGGCCCGGCATGCATTCGCATTCCACTCATTTCGACAGGAGCAAGCGCAGATGGCGCACGAATCGACCCAGCGGCCCGACCTGCTGATGACGGGCCCTTACCAGCCGTGGGACGACGCATGGCTGGCCGGCTATGACGTCCACCGGTTGTGGGAAGCCGCCGACCGCGCGGCGTTCCTCTCGGAACACGGCGCCGGCGTGCGCGCGATCGCGACCCGCGGCGATCTCGGCGCGAATGCCGAACTGATCGCCGCGCTGCCGAAGCTTGAGATCATTGCATGCTATGGCGTCGGCACCGACGCGATCGATCTCGCCGCTGCGCGCGAGCGCGGCATTCGCGTGACGAACACGCCCGACGTGCTGACCGGCGACGTTGCCGACCTCGGCGTCGGGCTCGCGCTCGCGATGCTGCGCCGGATCGGCGCCGGCGATGCGTACGTGCGTTCCGGCGCGTGGCGCGACGGCGACATGCCGCTCGTCACGCGGCTCTACGGCAAACGGGTCGGCGTGGTCGGGTTCGGCCGGATCGGTGCGACCATCGCGCGCCGGCTGTCCGGTTTCGACGTCGAACTCGGCTACTTCGACGTCGCACCGCGCGCGGACAGCCCGCACCGTTTCTTCGGCGATCTCGCCGGGCTGGCCGGCTGGTGCGACCTGCTGATCGTCACGCTCGCGGGCGGGCCGGCGACGCGTCACCTCGTCGGCGCGGCCGTGCTCGACGCACTCGGGCCGCAAGGCTATCTCGTGAACGTGTCGCGCGGCACGACCGTCGACGAACCGGCGCTGCTCGACGCGCTCGAACGCAACGCGATCGCCGGCGCCGCGCTCGACGTGTTCTGGAACGAACCGCGCATCGACCCGCGTTTCCTCGCGTTGCCGAACGTGCTGCTGCAGCCGCACCATGCGAGCGGGACGATCGAGACGCGCCAGGCGATGGGCTGGCTCGTGCGCGACAACCTCGCCGCGCACTTCGCCGGCGAGCCGCTGCTCACGCCGGTCGTTTGAGGAGGCTGTCATGCGTATGCGTTGCATGTGTGTCGTGATCCACGGGCCGAACGACCTGCGGGTCGAGGAACAGGACGCGGGCGAGATCGGTCCGGGCCAGGTGCGCGTCGACGTCGCGATGGGCGGCATCTGCGGCTCCGACCTGCATTACTTCCGGCATGGCGGCTTCGGCGCGATCCGGTTGCAGCAGCCGATGGTGCTCGGCCACGAGGTGGCCGGCACGGTCGCGGAAGTCGCGCCGGACGTGACGTCGGTGAAGGTCGGCGACCGCGTCGCGGTCAATCCGAGCCGCCCGTGCGGTGCGTGCCGCTATTGCCTCGAAGGCTTGCCGAACCAGTGTCTCGACATGCGCTTCTACGGCAGCGCGATGCGGATGCCGCACGTGCAGGGCGCGTTCCGCAACGCGCTCGTGTGCGACGCGGTGCAGTGCGTGAAGGTCGCCGAGCACGTGCCGCTGTCGCTCGCGGCGCTCGCCGAGCCGTTCGCGGTCGGGCTGCATGCGGTGTCGCGCGCGGGCCCGCTGATCGGCAAGCGCGTGCTCGTGTCCGGCTGCGGGCCGATCGGCGTGCTCGCGGTCGCGGCGGCGCGTGTGCACGGGGCGGCGGAGATCGTCGCGACCGACGTCGTCGAGGCGCCGCTGGCAGTCGCGAGCGCGCTCGGCGCCGACCGCACGGTCAATGCGGCGGCCGATGCCGGCTGGGTCGAGCGTTACGCCGCCGACAAGGGCACGTTCGACGTGATGATCGAGTGTTCGGGCAATGCGCGTGCGCTGCGCGACGGGCTGGACGTGATGCGGCCGCGCGGCGTCGTCGTGCAGCTTGGGCTCGGTGGCGACGTCAGCCTGCCGCAGAATGTCGTGGTCGCGAAGGAGTTGTCGATCTGCGGATCGTTCCGCTTTCACGCGGAATTCGCGCTTGCGGTGCAGTTGATCAATGCGGGGCGCGTCGACCTGCGGCCGGCCGTCACGCGCGTGTTCCCGGTGCGCGACGCGAATCTCGCATTCGAGCTGGCCGGCGACCGGCAGCGCGCGATGAAGGTGCTGATCGATTTCGCGGCCGCGTGACGGTCCGGCGCTAGCGCGCGACGGGATCGACGTCGTCAAGAAGGCACGCCCGCGATTCGCGCGGCGTGCCTTTTTTCGTCGTGCTGCGGAACCGGACTACCGCATCACTGCGTGACCTGCCGCGTGCCGACGCGCTGCGATGCGAGCCACAGCGCGATCAGCACGCCCGACAGCGCCGCACCGGCGATGCATACGCCGCGCCAGCCGTCGATGCCGTACGCGACGCTTGCCGCGAACGACCCGAGCGCGCCGCCGATGAAATAGCTCGTCAGGTAGATCGTCGTCACGCGGCTGCGCGCGTTGCCGGCGAGCGCATAGATCACGCTCTGGTTCGAGATGTGCATGCCTTGCACGCCGACGTCGAGCAGCAGGATGCCCGCGATCAGCGCGGCGAGCGAGTGCGCGCCGGTTGCGATCAGCGCAAACGACGCGAGCACGGCCGCCGCGAACAGCCCGGTCGCCGCATTGCCGTGGCCGCGATCGACGAGCCGGCCGGCCGACGTTGCCGCGAGCGCACCCACCGCGCCGACGACGCCGAACAGGCCGATCTGCCCTTCGGAATAGCTGTAAGGCGGCTGGCTCAGCAGGAACGTGAGGCCCGTCCACAGCAGGCTGAAGCACGCGAACACGAGCGCGCCGTAGGTCGAGCGCAGCGCGATCAGCGGTTGCGCACGCACCAGCGCGACGAGCGACTTCATCAGTGCCGCATAGTCGAGGCGTGCGTCGCGGCGATCCTTCGGCAGCTTCACGGCGAGCACGGCGGTCAGTGCGAGCACCATCACCGCGGCGATGCCGTACACCGCGCGCCAGCCGAACCCGTCGGCGATCGCGCCGGCCGCGACGCGCGCGAGCAGGATGCCGAGCAACAGGCCGCTCATCACGGTGCCGACCGCGCGGCCGCGCGAGCGTGCATCGGCGAGCGATGCCGCGAACGGCACGAGCAGCTGCGTCGAGCAGGTGACGAAGCCGACCGCGATGTTCGCGACGACGAACATCGTGAAGTTCGTGCTGAAGGTGACCGCGACCAGCGCGACGACGTTGAGCATCAGCAGCCGCACGATCAGCGTATGGCGGTTGACCGCGTCGCCGAGCGGGACGATCAGCAGCAGGCTCGCCGCATAACCGAGCTGCGTCAGCGTGACGAGATAGCCGAGTTCGGTCGGCGCGCGGCCGAAGCTGCGCGCGATCGCGGCGAGCAGCGGCTGCGCATAGTAGATGTTGCCGATGACGATGCCGCACGCGCAGGCGAACAGCAGCGTCATGCCGCGGGTCAGGGGAGGGTGGTTGTCGTGATGCGGTTCCATGGTCGCGAAAAACAGCGGCGCCGGCCGGCGGCACGGGGCCGTCGGTTGCGCGGGGTGACGGAAATCGGGGCCGGCGTCAACGGATCGGCGGTGAACCGATGCGCGCCGGGCGGATCGCGGCCGGGCCCCGTTCGGGCGGGCGGCGGATCGCCGTGCGGCGGGCGGAGGCAGGGCGGGCCCGGGCGGGCCGCTCCGGTGCGGGAGGCAGGTGCGATACACCGGAGCGGATGTGCGTATGATGCGGGAATCATCCCATAGCGTCCAAGACTGGATCGTTATGGTATCCATTGGTGAAACCAATACATCGGCCGCGATGCTTCTCCGCCACATCCGCTATTTCCTGGCCGTCGCCGAGCAGCGCAGTTTCACGCGCGCGGCCGACGCGCTGCACGTGTCGCAGCCGACGCTGTCGCAGCAGGTGCGCCAGCTCGAGGAAACGCTCGGCGTGCAGTTGTTCGACCGCTCGGGCCGCACGGTGCAGCTCACCGAATTCGGCGAGGTCTATGCGCGCCATGCACGCGCCGCGCTGCACGAGCTCGAGACGGGGCAGCGCGCGCTGCACGACGTCGCCGATCTCGGCAGCGGGTCGCTGCGGCTCGCGATGATGCCGACCTTCGCGGCCTACCTGAGCGGCTCGCTGATCGATGCGTTCCATGCCGATTACCCGAACGTCGCGCTGACGATCGACGCGATGCCGCAGGCGCGCATCGAGGCGCTGCTCGCCGACGACCGGCTCGACGCGGGTTTCGCATTCATGCCGCCGCGCGCGCCGGACATCGACGCGCTGCCGCTGTGGGACGAGCCGCTTGCGCTCGTGACGGGCCGCACGCACCGGCTCGCGCGGCGCCGCCGCGCACTGAGCCCGGCGGAGCTGGGTGGCGAGCCGCTGGTGCTGCTGAGCCGCGCATTCGCGACGCGCGAGAGCATCGACCGGTATTTCATCGAGCATGGCGCACAGCCGGAGATCGCGATCGAGACGAATACGATCAGCGCGGTGCTGGCGCTCGTGCGATGCGGCCGGCTCGCGACGGTGCTGCCCGACGCGATCGCACGCGAGAGCGGCGACCTGTGCGCGCTGGAGATCGATCCGCCGCTGCCGACGCGCACGGCCGCGCTGCTCACGCGCAAGGGCGCTTACCGCAGCGTCGCGGCGCGCGCGTTCATCGAGCGCGCGCTGGCGTATCGCGATCCGTCGGGCGGGTGACCGGTACGACCGGGTGGCGGCCGGGCGCCGGGCGCGTTATGCGCGCGGCGTCGGGAAGAAGATGCCCGCGCGCTGCGCGGCGTTCGCGATGTGCGTTTCGATCGCGGTGCCTGCGGCGGCCGCGTCGCGCGCGATCAGCGCATCGACGATCGCGCGATGCTCGTGCCACGTCGACAGCAGCAGCTCGCGCCGGTAGAACGGCATGCGCTGGCTTTCCTTCATGATGTCCGCGCTGCTGCGCAGCACCGATTCGATCGCCGCGTTGCCGGCCAGATGGATGATCCGCATGTGGAAGTCGAAGTCGAGCTGCGACGCTTCGTCGATCGCGTTTTCGGTCAGGGCGACGTGCAGGGCGGCGAGGTTGTCCTCGAACCACGCGATGTCCGTGTCGCTGACGACATGCGCGGCCATCCGCGCGGCGAACCCCTCGAGCGCATAACGCATCTGGTACGTATCGGGCGGCGACGACTGCTCGGCGAATTGCCACGGATGCGCGGCCGACGCCTGCGCGCTTTCGACGTACACGCCCTTGCCCGCCCGGATGCGCAGCATCCCGAGCGCTTCGAGCGTCGACAGCGCCTCGCGCAGCGACGCGCGGCTGATCTCCAGCTCCTCGGAGAGCTGGCGCTGGGCCGGCAGCAGGCTGCCGACCGGATAGACGCCTGCCTCGATCCGGTCTCGGATCGTCGCGATGGCGGCGTCGGTCACGGTATGCGGAACGCTTTTCATGATGTGAACTTTGGCCGGTCTGACCGGCATTGTAATCCGCACGCAGGCGGTGCATGACTGCCCTACGGGAAAGCCACGATCCGCCCCTTTCCAGTGCACCGGAACCGGGCGCGCAGGGGGCGGGAAATCCCTATTTCGTCCGTCCTTGACGCCACTATATCGGCTTCCTACTATCCACCATAACATCACTGGTCTTACCAGTATGAACAGACGAAACTGCAACCGTTGGATCGGGAGAGCGCCGTGTCGAAATTCCTCAATTCGCTGTTTGGCCGGGTAGTCGTCGCATTGATCCTGGGGGTCGCGCTCGGCGCGTTCTTCCCGCATTTCGCCGAGTCGTTGCGACCGCTTGGCGACGGCTTCCTGAAGCTCATCAAGATGGTCATCGGCCCGATCGTGTTCTGCGTCGTGGTCAGCGGGATGGCCAATGCGGGCGACCTGAAGAAGGTCGGCCGGGTCGGCCTGAAAGCCGTCATCTACTTCGAGGTCATGACGACGCTCGCGCTCGGCATCGGGCTCGTGCTCGCGTGGCTCACGCGCCCGGGCGTCGGGATGAACATCGACCTGCGCTCGCTCGACGCAGCGTCGCTCGCGTCGTACGCGAAGAACGCCGAAAGCCTGAAGGACACGGCCGGCTACCTGATGAAGATCATCCCCGAGACCGCGATCGACGCGTTCGCGAAGGGCGACATCCTGCAGATCCTCGTGTTCGCGGTGCTGTTCGGCTCGGCGCTGTCGCTGCTCGGCGACAAGGCGCAGCGCGTCAACGCGCTGGTCGAGGAACTGTCGCACGTGTTCTTCCGGATCATCGGCTTCATCATCAAGCTCGCGCCGCTCGGCGTGCTCGGCGCGATCGCGTTCACGACCGGCAAGTACGGCGTCGCGTCGCTCAAGCAGCTCGGCTACCTCGTCGCGGTGTTCTACCTGAGCTGTTTCGTGTTCGTCACGGTCGTGCTCGGCACGGTGATGCGGCTCGCGGGCTTCTCGGTGTTCAAGCTGATCCGCTACCTGCGCGAGGAACTGTCGATCGTGCTCGGCACGGCGTCGTCGGACGCGGTGCTGCCGCAGGTGATGAGCAAGCTCGAATACATGGGCATCAAGGATTCGACGGTCGGCCTCGTGATCCCGACCGGCTATTCGTTCAATCTCGACGGCTTCTCGATCTACCTGACGCTCGCGGTGCTGTTCATCGCGCAGGCCACCAACACGCCGCTGTCGACGCACGACCTGATCGTCGTGCTGCTCGTGTCGCTCGTCACGTCGAAGGGCGCGCACGGCATTCCGGGTTCGGCGATCGTGATCCTCGCGGCGACGCTGTCGGCGATCCCCGCGATTCCGGTGCTCGGCCTCGTGCTGATCCTGCCGGTCGACTGGTTCGTCGGCATCGCCCGCGCGCTGACCAACCTGATCGGCAACTGCGTCGCGACGGTCGTCGTCGCGGTGTGGGAGAACGACATCGACCGCGCCCGTGCGAAGCGCGTGCTGAACCGCGAGCTGCGCTACGTGCCGGCCGACGAGGCAGGCAATGCGGCGCCGGTCGCCGGCGACCAGGCCCACGCGCTCTGAGCGCGGCCCCGCGCGTATCGGCTTCCCCGGCCGTTTCGCGCGATCGAATTTCCTGCGGCCGGCCCGACGATGCGCCGGCCCCTCACAAGATAGTGGAGACGACATGGCAGCCCCCATCCTCGATCCGAACGCGCCGGCCTTCACGCGGCGTTACATGAACCTCGCCGACCCGCGCCTCGGTGCGCAGGCGCTCTTTGCCAGCGACGAATTCTTCGCGCCGAAGGAGCGCATGCTGAATCCCGAGCCGGCCGTGTTCATCCCCGGCAAGTACGACGACCACGGCAAGTGGATGGACGGCTGGGAAACGCGCCGCAAGCGCACGACCGGCCACGATTTCTGCGTGGTGCGCCTCGCGCGGCCGGGCGTGATCTACGGCGTCGATCTCGATACGAGCCACTTCACCGGCAACTTCCCGCCGGCCGCGTCGATCGAGGCGTGCGCCGTCGACGGCGACACGCCGCCCGACGACGCCGAATGGCGCCCGATCGTCCCCGCGACGACGCTGCAGGGCAATGCGCATCACTACGTGAGCGTCGACGACGCGCAACCGGTCACGCACCTGCGCGTGAACCTGTATCCGGACGGCGGGCTCGCACGGTTGCGCGTGTACGGCCAGCCGCAGCGCGACTGGCGCCGCGTGCCGGCCGGCGAACTTGTCGATCTCGCGGCGATCGAGAACGGCGGCTATCTGGTGGCCGCGAACAACCAGCACTTCGGGCCGGCATCGCAGATGCTGATGCCGGGGCGCGGCGCGAACATGGGCGACGGCTGGGAAACGCGGCGGCGCCGCGAGCCCGGCAACGACTGGGCGATCGTCGCGCTCGCGCGGCCGGGCATCATCCGGCGCGTCGAGGTCGACACGGCGTTCTTCAAGGGCAATTTCCCCGACCGCTGCTCGCTGCAGGCCGCGCACGTCACGGGCGGCACCGACGATTCGCTGGTCACGCAGGCGATGTTCTGGGCCGAACTGCTCGGCGAGCAGAAGTTGCAGATGGATCATGTGCACACGTTCGACTCGCTCGCGGCGCACGGCCCCGTCACGCACGTGCGTTTCAACATCTTCCCCGACGGCGGCGTGTCGCGCCTGCGTCTGTGGGGCGAGCCGGCCTGAAGGAGGGCAACGTCATGACCGGATCCCGCATCCTGCGCGTCGAGCGCCTGACCCGCGACGCGTTCGCGCCGTTCGGCGACGTGATCGCGCTCGAAGGCGCACGGCATTTCCCGATCAACGGCGGCACGACCGAGCGCTTTCACGATCTCGCGACGATCGACGTGTGTGCGGACGGCGGCCGGCCGCTCGTCAGCGTGTTTCGCGCACAGCCGCGCGCGCTGCCGGTCGCGGTCACGCTGATGGAGCGCCATCCGCACGGCAGCCAGGCGTTCATCCCGCTCGCGGCCGTGGCGCGCTACGCGATCGTCGTCGCGCCGGCCGGCGACTTCCGGCCCGACGCGATGCGCGCGTTCCTCGCCGAAGGCTGGCAGGGCGTGAATTATGCAAAGGGTGTCTGGCACCATCCGCTGCTCGCGCTCGACGCGGTCAGCGACTTCGTGATCGTCGATCGCGGCGGGCCGCAGCCGAACTGCGACGAGATCCCGCTCGACGGCGCATGGGCGCTCGAATTCGAGCCGGCCTGCGCGAGCGTCGAAGGGCATTCGTAAGCCTTCCGGCGGCCCGCGCGCCGCGCGACGCGATCCGGAAAAGAACACGGCCCGGGCGGCGAGATGCCGGCCGGGCCGTGCTGCGTGCGCGGGTGGCGCGAATCAGTGCTTGCGGTGCGGGCAGTTCTCGGTCGTGCACGAACCGTACATCGCGAGCGAGTGCTCCTGGAGCCGGAAGCCGCGCTCCTTCGCGATCGCCTGCTGGCGGCCTTCGATCTCGGCGTCGAAGAATTCCTCGACACGGCCGCAATCGAGGCACACGAGGTGGTCGTGGTGCGAGCCTTCGTTCAGCTCGAACACGGCCTTGCCGGATTCGAAGTTGCTGCGCGTGAGCAGGCCGGCCTGCTCGAACTGCGTGAGCACGCGATAGACGGTGGCGAGCCCAATGTCGAGCTGCTCGTTGAGCAGGTTCCGGTAGACGTCTTCAGCCGTCAGGTGGCGCACGGGGCTCTGCTGGAAGATCTCGAGAATCTTGAGGCGCGGTAGGGTGGCCTTTAGCCCGATATTCTTGAGATCCGTCGGATTGGTCATGGCTAGGCATCCCTAGAGTACAATGCAGGGCTTCAATGTTACCGGCTTTTCGCCGTTCCAGAAACACGCGCGACCTGTACGCGGGTCAGCACGGTGAAGGAAATGATCCCAGAATCGCTTTCGCACTTTCAGAGGAGTCGCATGCGGAGTGCCATCATCGCTGCCGCCGCCGTCGTCGCGCTGGCGGGTTGTTCGTCGTACGACAGCGTGACGCAGCGCATTGCGCAGAGCATCACGCCCTATCGGATCACCGTCGTGCAGGGCAACTTCGTGTCGCAGGAGAAAGCCGCGCAGTTGCAGGCCGGCATGACGCGCGAGCAAGTCCGCGCACTGCTCGGCACGCCGCTGCTCGCGGACATGTTCCACGCGGATCGCTGGGATTACCTCTTCTACTTCAAGCGCGGCTCGACGTCGATCGTCCAGCAGCGTGACCTCGTGGTGACCTTCTCGGGTGACCGTCTCGCGGGCTGGACCGGCGCCGACAACCTGCCGTCCGAGCTCGACCTGCTGGCCGACATCGACGGCGACCGCGGCGGCAAGAAGGCGAAGGCTGCCGAGGCGGCGAAGAAGGCGAGGGCCGCTTCCGAGGCCGCCGCCGCGAGCGCTGCGCAAGCGGCGAACGCGCCGGCGCCGGAAGCCGTCGCCAGCCCGGCCGCCGCGCCGGCGTCCGGCGCAGCGGTCGACCAGGACGCGAACGCACAGGCTGCCCGCGCGGCGAACCGCGCGACCAACCAGGTGTCGGGGCAGGGTTCGGCTTCCCGCCGCTTCACGCCGTCCGCGCAGGCTTCGGGCGGCGCGCCGGTGCCGGGCGGCCAGCCGCCGGGCGCCGCGCCGGCGATCCAGCCGCAGTTCCAGTTCCATCGTCCGCCGCAGCCGAACGTGTCGAACGAGGCGTCGCCGCCCGTCGGCCCGCAAGGCTCGGACAACCTGCAGAACCAGCCGCTCACCGCACCGGCGCAGTAAGCCCGGCTTGCGGAACCAGGGCGGCTCGGGCCGCCCGCCTTTAGACCTGTCGTGTAGAAAGCCATGAAGATTGCGATTGCCGGCGCATCGGGCCGAATGGGCCGGATGCTGATCGAAGCCGTTCTCAACGAACCCGACGCGCAGCTCGTCGGCGCGCTCGACCGCGCCGATTCGCCGTTCCTCGGCCAGGACGCCGGTGCGTTCCTCGGCAAGGAAACCGGGATCAAGCTGACCGACGACCTCGACGCCGTGTTCGCGCAGGCCGACACCCTGATCGATTTCACGCGTCCGGAAGGCACGATGGCCCACATCGAGGCCGCACTGCGCCACGACGTGAAGCTCGTGATCGGCACGACCGGCTTCACCGCCGAGCAGAAAGCCGGGCTGCAGGCTGCTGCGGCCAAGATCGGCATCGTGTTCGCGGCGAACATGAGCGTCGGCGTGAACGTCACGCTGAAGCTGCTCGAATTCGCGGCGAAGCATTTCTCGCACGGCTACGACATCGAGATCATCGAGGCGCATCATCGCCACAAGGTCGATGCGCCGTCGGGCACCGCGCTGATGATGGGCGAAGCCGTCGCCGGCGCGCTCGGCCGCTCGCTCGACGCGTGCGCGGTCTACGGCCGTCACGGCGTGACGGGCGAGCGCGATCCGTCGTCGATCGGCTTTGCGGCCGTGCGCGGCGGCGATATCGTCGGCGACCACACCGTGCTGTTCGCCGGGATCGGCGAGCGCATCGAGATCACGCACAAGTCGTCGAGCCGCGTGTCGTACGCGCAAGGCGCGCTGCGCGCGGTCCGCTTCCTGTCGGCGCGTGGCGCCGGCCTGTTCGACATGCAGGACGTGCTCGGCCTGCGCTGACCCCACGGGGAAACTCCGATGGCGATACCCACCGGCGTTGTCCACTACCTCGAAAGCGGCGATGCGATCACGCATGCGGTCGCCTATGTCCTGCTGGCGATGTCCGTCGCCAGCTGGTGCTTCCTCTTCATGAAGGCCTGGCTCCTGGTCCGCGCGAAGCGGCAGGGGCCGCGTGCGCTCGCCGCGTTCTGGCGCGCGCCGTCGCTCGACGCGGGCATTGCCGCGCTCGCCGGCGCCGATCGCGAGCGCGTGTTCGTGCCGCTCGCCGAAGCCGCACGCGACGCTGCCGACGATCACGACCCGGCCGCGCTGGCCGCGCGCGTCGAGCGCAGCGAACGCGTGCTGCGCGCGCTGCGTCACGCGATGCTGCGCTCGCAGCGGCGTCTCGAATTCGGCCAGGTGCTGCTCGCGTCGATCGGCAGCACCGCGCCGTTCGTCGGGCTGCTCGGCACCGTGTGGGGCATCTACCACGCGCTCGGCAGCATCGCCGCGAGCGGGCAGGCGCAGATCGAGAACGTCGCGGGGCCGGTCGGCGAGGCGCTGATCATGACCGCGTTCGGGCTCGTCGTCGCGATTCCCGCGGTGCTGGCCTACAACATCCTCGGGCGGCTCGTCCGGCAGCTCGCCGAGGAACTCGACGGTTTCGCGCGCGACCTGCACGTGTTCGTGTGCGCAGAGGGCGCCTGACGGACGGGCCCGGGAGGAACGACCATGGCATTCGGCGGGCTCGAGCACCACAAGACGTCCGCGCCGATGGCGGAGATCAACATGACGCCGCTGATCGACGTGATGCTCGTGCTGCTCGTCATCTTCATCATCACCGCGCCGCTGATGACGCACGCGATCCGGCTCGACCTGCCGAAGGTCGCCGCGAGCGTCGCGCGCGACACGCCGCAATCCGTCACTTTGTCGATCGACGACGCGGGCAAGCTGTACTGGGACGATGCACCCGTGGCGCTCGACGCGCTGCCCGCGCGCTTCCGGGCTGCTGCCGCGGGCGCCGCGCCGCCCGAGCTGCGGCTGCGCGCATCGCGCGCGACGCGTTACGACGTGATCGCGCAGGTGATGGGGGCCGCGCAGGCCGCGGGCCTCACGCGGATCGGTTTCGTGACCGACATGCCGCCGCAGGCGGGCGCCGCCGCGCCGGCTGCCGCCGCGGCAAGACCCTGACACGCCGTCGTTGCGGGCCCCGGCCCGCGAGACCGGCCGTGCGAGCCCGCACGGGCGGTATAATCGACGTTTTCCCCGGCGCGGGAACAGCCAGCCTGTTCCCGCGCCGGGCGAGCACGATTTTCGATCCAATCCTGCGCGCGAGCCGTCGCGCCGCTTAAAGCCTAGCCCGAACCACACCATGCACGAGAGATACGTACCCGCCGACGTCGAAGCCGCCGCCCAGGGCGACTGGCGCGCAGCCGATGCCTACAAGACGCAGGAAGATTCGCAGAAGCCGAAGTTCTACTGCGTGTCGATGCTGCCCTATCCGTCCGGCAAGCTGCACATGGGTCACGTGCGCAACTACACGATCAACGACGTGATGTACCGCTATCTGCGGATGAACGGCTACAACACGCTGATGCCGATGGGCTGGGATGCATTCGGGATGCCGGCCGAGAACGCCGCGATGGCGAACGGCGTGCCGCCCGCGAAGTGGACCTACGACAACATCGACTACATGAAGGGCCAGATGCAGTCGATGGGCCTCGCGATCGACTGGTCGCGCGAGATCGCGACGTGCAAGCCCGACTACTACAAGTGGAACCAGTGGCTGTTCCTGAAGATGCTCGAGAAGGGCATCGCGTACAAGAAGACGGGCACCGTGAACTGGGACCCGGTCGACCAGACCGTGCTCGCGAACGAGCAGGTGATCGACGGTCGCGGCTGGCGCTCGGGCGCACTCGTCGAGAAGCGCGAGATCCCGATGTACTACCTGCGGATCACGCAGTATGCGGATGAGCTGCTGAACGACCTCGACGGCCTCGGCTGGCCGGAGCGCGTGAAGATCATGCAGCAGAACTGGATCGGCAAGAGCTTCGGCGTGAACTTCGGCTTCCCGTACGAGCTCGACGGCGAGCAGAAGCTGCTGCGCGTGTTCACGACGCGCGCCGACACGATCATGGGCGTCACGTTCTGCGCGATCGCGGCCGAGCATCCGCTCGCCACGCGCCTCGCCCAGGACAAGCCCGAGCTGCTTGCGTTCATCGACGAATGCAAGCGTGGCGGCGTCGCCGAAGCCGATGTCGCGACGATGGAAAAGAAGGGCGTCGCGACGGGCTTTTCGGTCAAGCACCCGCTGACCGGCGAGCCGGTCGAGGTGTGGATCGGCAACTACGTGCTGATGAGCTATGGCGAAGGCGCGGTGATGGGCGTGCCGGGCCACGACGAGCGCGACTTCGCATTCGCGAAGAAGTACGACCTGCCGATCAGGCAGGTGATCTCGTCCGAAGGTCAGGCGTACTCGCTCGACGCATGGCAGGAATGGTACGGCGACAAGGAAACCGCGGTCTGCGTGAACAGCGGCAAGTACGACGGCCTGCGCTACGCGGAAGCGGTCGATGCGGTTGCGGCCGACCTGAACGCCGGCGGCTTCGGCGACAAGCAGGTCACGTGGCGCCTGCGCGACTGGGGCGTATCGCGCCAGCGCTACTGGGGCACGCCGATCCCGATCATCCACTGCCCGTCGTGCGGCGACGTGCCGGTGCCGGAGCAGGACCTGCCGGTCGTGCTGCCGGAAGACCTCGTGCCGGACGGCTCGGGCAACCCGCTCGCGAAGTCGGAAGCATTCGTGAACTGCGCGTGCCCGAAGTGCGGCGCGGCCGCGAAGCGTGAAACCGACACGATGGACACGTTCGTCGACTCGTCGTGGTACTTCTCGCGCTACACGGCGCCGGACGCCGACACGATGGTCGACGCGCGCACCGATTACTGGATGCCGATGGATCAATACATCGGCGGCATCGAGCACGCGATCCTGCACCTGCTGTATTCGCGCTTCTGGACCAAGGTGATGCGCGACCTCGGCCTCGTGAAGTTCGGCGAGCCGGCGAAGAACCTGCTCACGCAGGGGATGGTGCTGAACGAAACGTTCTACCGCGAAGACGCATCGGGCAAGAAGACCTGGTACAACCCGGTCGACGTGACGGTCACGCACGACGACAAGGGCCGCCCGGTCGGCGCGACGCTGAACGCGGACGGCCAGCCGGTCGTGCTCGGCGGCATCGAGAAGATGTCGAAGTCGAAGAACAACGGCGTCGATCCGCAGGTGCTGATCGACCTGTACGGCGCCGACACCGCGCGCCTGTTCACGATGTTCGCGGCGCCGCCCGAGCAGCAGCTCGAGTGGTCGGGCGCGGGCGTCGAGGGCGCGAGCCGCTTCCTGCGCCGCGTGTGGAGCTTCGGCTATGGCAACCGCGAAGCGCTTGCCGTGCGTGCGGGCTTCGATGCCGCTGCGCTCGGCGAAGCCGACAAGGCACTGCGCCGCGAGATCTACAGCGTGCTGAAGCAGGCCGATTTCGACTACCAGCGCCTGCAGTACAACACGGTCGTGTCGGCCGCGATGAAGATGCTGAACGCGATCGACGGCGCGAAGGGCGCGACGCCCGGCGTGCTGCGCGAGGCGTACGGCGTGCTGCTGCGCGTGCTGTACCCGGTCGTGCCGCACGTCACGTTCGAACTGTGGAAGGCGCTCGGCTACGCGGACGAATTCGGCCCGCTGCTCGATGCGCCGTGGCCGAAGGTCGACGAGGCCGCGCTCGAGCAGGCCGAGATCGAACTCGTGCTGCAGGTGAACGGCAAGGTGCGCGGCGCGCTGAAGGTCGCCAAGGACGCGAGCCGCGAGGCGATCGAAGCCGCGGCGGTGGCCGACGAAGCGTTCGCGAAGTTCAGCGACGGCAAGCCGGCGAAGAAGATCGTCGTCGTGCCGGGCCGCCTCGTGAACATCGTCGTCTGACGGCCGCGGCCGTCGGACGTACCCAGAAGGAGCGAAGGTGATCCGTAGATCGTTTTTGATGCTCGCCGGCAGCGCGGTCATGCTGTCGGCATGCGGCTTCCAGTTGCGCGGCCAGCAGGACTACGCGTTCAAGCACCTGATGGTGGCCGGCGCGCCGGCACCCGTCGAGGCGCGGCTCACGCGTCTCGTCGAGGCCGGCAGCGACACGAAGATCGTCAAGTCGGCGGACGACGCCGACGCCGTGCTGACCATGTGGGAATCGCGTGGCCAGAACACGTTGACGCTCAACAAGTATGGTTCCGCGCAGGAATACGCGCTCTTCTACACGCTGCGCTACACGCTGGCGAGCAAGGACGGCACCGTGCTGATTCCGCCGAGCGTGATCGCGCTGAACCGCGCGATGACGTACAGCGACCAGTACACGAACGCGAAGTCGCAGGAAGCCGACATCCTGTACGGCGACATGCAGAGCGACGCGGTCGACCAGCTGATGCGGCGTCTCGCGATCGTCCACTCGCTGACGCCGGCGCCCGAGGACGTGGTGCCGGGCGTTGCGCCGCGCGCACCGCTGCCGCCGCCGCCGCTCTGATCGACGGCGCACGTATCGATGCAATTGCGACTTGATGCACTGGAGCCGCACCTCGCGAAGGGGTTGGCCGGGCTCTATACCGTCTACGGCGACGAGCCGCTGCTCGCGCAGGAAGCGTGCGACCGCATTCGTGCGGCCGCGCGTGCGGCCGGCTTCACCGAGCGTTCGGTGCATACGGTCGAGCGCGGCTTCGACTGGAGCGTGCTGCTCGGCGCGACCCAGGCGATGTCGCTGTTCGGCGAGCGCCAGCTGATCGAGCTGCGCATTCCGTCGGGCAAGCCCGGCAAGGAAGGCGCCGACGCGCTGAAGACGCTCGCGGCCACGCCCAATCCCGACGCGCTGATGCTCGTCACGTTGCCGCGTCTCGATGCGGCCACGCAGAAATCCGCATGGTTTACCGCGCTGCAGAACGGCGGCGTCGCGCTGAAGATCGATCCGGTCGACCGTGCGCAGCTGCCGAACTGGATCGGCCAGCGTCTCGCGATGCAGGGCCAGCGTGCCGCGCCCGGCGACGACGGGCGGCGCGCGCTGCAGTTCATCGCGGAGCGCGTCGAAGGCAACCTGCTTGCCGCACACCAGGAAATCCAGAAGCTCGGGTTGTTGTATCCGCAAGGTGCGCTGTCGTTCGAGCAGGTGCACGACGCGGTGCTGAACGTCGCGCGCTACGACGTGTTCAAGCTGAACGAAGCGATGCTCGCCGGCGACGCCGCGCGGCTCGCGCGGATGATCGACGGGCTGAAGGGCGAGGGCGAGGCAATCGTGCTCGTGATGTGGGCCGTCGTCGAGGAATTGCGCACGCTGTTGCGGATCAAGCGCGGCGCGACGGCCGGCAAGCCGCTGGCGACGCTGCTGCGCGAGAACCGCGTGTGGGGGCCGCGCGAGCGGTTGATCGGCCCCGCACTGAACCGCGTATCGGAAGCCGCGCTCGAGAAGGCGCTCGCGTTTGCCGCGAAGCTCGACCGGCAGGTCAAGGGGCTCACGGCCGTCGCGCCGGGCCGCCGCACGCAGGACGAACCGCCGCCCGATCCGTGGGACGGGCTGTTCCAGCTCGCGATGACGGTCGCGGGGGCGCGCGGCGAGCGACCGCCGACCGCGGGTCGCGTGCGACGCTAAGTCCCGTCCGGGCCTTCAGCGCGCAGTGCGCAACCCGCTTACAATGTCTCGATAGCTGGCGCGGCTTCTCGGCCGCTGCTTTGCCGGATGGCTGTCCCGCGGATGGCCGCCCCACGCTTCCCCCACGAATTCATGCCGCTCCGCGCGGCGCGCTTCTCGAGTCACACGATGGATATCGATCAGTACATGACCGACCTGGGCCGTCGCGCCCGGCACGCTTCCCGCGCGATGGCGCGCGCCAGCACGGCCGCGAAGAACGCGGCGCTCGACGCGGTGGCCCGCGCGATCGAACGCGACGCGCAGGTGCTGAAGGACGCGAATGCACGCGACGTCGCCCGTGCCCGCGAAAAGGGGCTCGATGCGGCGTTCGTCGACCGCCTGACGCTGTCGGACAAGGCGCTGAAGACGATGGTCGAAGGGCTGCGCCAGGTCGCGTCGCTGGCCGATCCGATCGGCGAGATCGGCAACCTCAAGTTCCGCCCGAGCGGGATCCAGGTCGGCCAGATGCGTGTGCCGCTCGGCGTGATCGGCATCATCTACGAATCGCGCCCGAACGTGACCATCGACGCGGCCGCGCTGTGCCTGAAGTCGGGCAACGCGACGATCCTGCGCGGCGGCTCCGAAGCGCTCGAATCGAATGCGGCGCTCGCGAAGCTGATCGGCGAAGGGCTCGAGGCGGCCGGCCTGCCGCAGGACGCGGTGCAGGTCGTCGCGACGGCCGATCGCGCGGCGGTCGGCAAGCTGATCACGATGACCGAATTCGTCGACGTGATCGTGCCGCGCGGCGGCAAGAGCCTGATCGAACGCCTGATCAACGAGGCGCGCGTGCCGATGATCAAGCACCTCGACGGCATCTGCCACGTGTACGTCGACGATCGCGCCGATCTCGCCAAGGCGCTGACTGTGTGCGACAACGCGAAGACGCACCGCTACGGCACCTGCAACACGATGGAGACGCTGCTCGTGTCGAGCGGCATCGCGGCCGCGCTGCTGCCGCCGCTCGGCAAGCTGTATCGCGACAAGCAGGTCGAACTGCGCGTCGATGCGGCTGCGCGCGCGGTGCTCGCCGATGCGGGCGTCGGCCCGCTCGTCGATGCGACCGAGGAAGACTGGCACACCGAGTATCTCGCGCCGGTGCTCGCGATCAAGGTCGTCGACGGCCTCGACGCCGCGATCGAGCACATCAACCATTACGGCTCGCATCACACGGATGCGATCGTCACCGAGGATCACGACCGCGCGATGCGTTTCCTGCGCGAAGTCGATTCGGCGAGCGTGATGGTCAATGCGTCGACGCGTTTCGCGGACGGCTTCGAATTCGGCCTCGGCGCGGAAATCGGCATCTCGAACGACAAGCTGCACGCACGCGGCCCCGTCGGCCTGGAAGGGCTGACGTCGCTGAAGTACGTCGTGCTCGGACACGGCGAAGGCCGCCAGTAACCAGCGAGGCGCACCACCAATGGCAATGCTCTGGGTCAAGACGTTCCATGTCGTTCTGATCGCCGCGTGGTTCGCGGGGCTCTTCTACCTGCCGCGCATCTACGTGAACCTGGCCATGGAGACCGATCCGGCCGCGGTGCGGCGCCTGCTGCTGATGGCGCGCAAGCTGTTCCGCTTCATGACGATGATCGCGGTGCCGGCGCTGGCTTGCGGGCTGTGGCTGTGGCTCGTGATCGGCATCGGGCAGGGGCAGGGCTGGATCCATGCGAAGGTGACGGTCGTGCTGTTGCTCGTCATCTACCACGCGTACTGCGGGCATCTGCTGCGGGTGTTCGAGCGCGGCGAGAACCGCCGCACCGACAAGTGGTATCGCGTGTTCAACGAGCTGCCGGTGCTCGGCATGCTCGCGGCGGTCGCGCTGGTCGTGATCAAGCCGTTCTGAGCGGCGCGGCCGGCCACGCACGGCCGGCGGGCGCGTACCGCTTCGAATCATGCAAAACGGCGCCCCGAGGGGCGCCGTTGTTCGTTTACACGCTGTGCCGTTTCGCGCACGATCCCGGTTCAATCCTTCGTGCCGTCGTCGATCCGGCGCCGCGTGATCGCTTCCTTCGCACGGCCGACCCGCTCCATCAGCGCGGGGCCGCGCGACAGCGCGACGCCGACCGCGAGGATGTCGCCGATCGCGAGATGCGACATGCGTGACGTCATCGGCGAGAACACGTCCGTTTCCTCGGCGACGTTCGACGCGAGGCTGACGGTCGCGAGCTTCGCGAGCGGCGAATGGCTTTGCGTGATCGCGACGACTTTCGCGCCGCACGCGAGCGCGGAGCGCGCGGCGTCGACGATGTCGCGCGTGCGGCCCGTGTTCGAGATTGCGACGACGACGTCGTGCGGCCCGAGCAGCGCCGACGACATCGAGAACGTGTGCGGATCCGAGTACGCGACGCTCGGCACGCCGAGCCGGAAGAACTTGTGCTGGATGTCCTGCGCGGCGATACCCGAGCCGCCGGCGCCGTAGAACTCGATCCGCGACGCATTCGACAGCAGCGCGATCGCGTCGGCGACGCTGCCCGCGGACAGGCTGTTGCGCACTTCGATCAGCGCGCCGATCGTGCGGTCGAACACCTTGCCGATGATGCCGGGCGCCGGCTCGTCGGGCTCGACGTCGCGGTACACCGACGACACGCCCGGCGCGACGCTCTGCGCGAGCCGGATCTTGAATTCGCGAAAGCCGCTGCAGCCGAGCGCCTGGCAGAAGCGCGCGATCGTCGGCTGGCTGACGCCCGCGCGCGTCGACAGCTCGGTCATGGCGAGGTCGAGCACCTCGCGCGGTGCGGCGAGGATGTAGTCGGCGAGCTTGCGCTCGGACGGGCGCAGGTCGGCGCGGATCGCTTCAATGCGAGGCAGCATGGGACGGCATGTGGAAATCGGGTTCGGATGAGCGAGTGTATCGCAATCGAATTGTAGAAAATCTACATGAAAATACTAGCGTTGTTTCGAGGTGTTCGACGTCAAGGCGGGGTGGGTGATTAGGGTTTTCACTAGGTAAAGCCTTGCTGGTGGCGGGAATAAGGGTTGCGCGCCCATCAACCCGCATTGCGCGCTTGTAGTTTTTCTACTAGACTGGCTTCGTTCAGTCGAAGCACTCGACGGTCCCCACGATTCCAACCGCCGGTGTCGGCCGGCATACAGGAGCGCCCAGCATGACGTCGCTGCACCCCACTCTGGCGAAGGTCACCGAACGCGTGATCGCCCGCAGCCAATCGACCCGTTCCGCCTATCTGCAGCGCATCGACGGCGCACAGGGCAAGTTCCCGGCACGCGGCGCGCTGTCGTGCGCGAACCTCGCGCATGGCTTCGCGGGCCTCGAGGGTAACGACAAGTTCTCGATCAAGGCAATCCGCGAGCCGAACATCGGCATCGTGTCCTCGTACAACGAGATGCTGTCCGCGCATGCGCCGTACAAGGATTTCCCCGAGATCATCAAGGCGGCCGCGCGCGAGAACGGCGGCGTCGCGCAGTTCGCGGGCGGCGTGCCGGCGATGTGCGACGGTGTCACGCAGGGCAACCCGGGGATGGAGCTGTCGCTGTTCTCGCGCGAAGCGATCGCGATGGGCACGGCGATTGCGCTCACACACAACATGTTCGACGCGGCGCTCTGCCTCGGCATCTGCGACAAGATCGTGCCGGGCCTCCTGATCGGCGCGCTGCAGTTCGGCCATTTGCCGACCATCTTCGTGCCGGCCGGCCCGATGACGAGCGGCCTGTCGAACGACGACAAGGCGAAGATCCGCCAGCAGTTCGCGACCGGCCAGGTCGGCCGCGACGCGCTGCTCGAAGCCGAATCGGCCGCATATCACGGCCACGGCACCTGCACGTTCTACGGCACCGCGAACAGCAACCAGATGCTGATGGAGCTGATGGGGCTGCACCTGCCGGGCTCCGCATTCGTTCATCCGCACACGCCGCTGCGTACCGCGCTGACCGCCGAGGCCGCGCGCCGCGTGCTCGACCTGACCGTCGAGCGCGGCCACTACACGCCGATCGGCCATGTGATCGACGAGAAGGCGATCGTCAACGGGATCGTCGCGCTGCTCGCGACGGGCGGCTCGACCAACCACACGCTGCACCTTGTCGCGATCGCGCGCGCGGCCGGCATCCTGATCGACTGGAACGACTTCGACGAACTGTCGGCCGTCGTGCCGCTGCTCGCGAAGATCTACCCGAACGGCAAGGCCGACGTGAACCACTTCCACGCGGCGGGCGGCGTCGCGTTCCTGGTGCGCAACCTGCTCGAGGGCGGGTTGCTGCACGAGGACGTGACGACGGTTGCCGGCAAGGGTCTCACGCACTACACGAAGGAGCCGAAGCTGATCGACGGCAAGCTGACGTGGGTCGACGGCACGGCCGAGAGCCACGACACGAAAGTGCTGCGCGGCATCCGCGACCCGTTCCAGCCGGACGGCGGCCTGCGCCTGATGCAGGGCCGGCTCGGCCGCGGCGTGATCAAGATTTCGGCGGTCGCACCCGAGCACCGCAAGGTGACGGCGCCCGCGATCGTGTTCGATTCGCAGGAAGCCGTGCAGGAAGCCTTCGATCGCGGCGAGCTGAAGCGCGATTTCGTCGCGGTCGTGCGCTTCCAGGGCGCGCGCGCGAACGGGATGCCCGAGCTGCACCGTTTGACGCCGCTGCTCGGCGTGCTGCAGGATCAGGGCTTCCACGTCGCGTTGGTCACCGACGGCCGCATGTCCGGCGCGTCGGGCAAGGTGCCGGCCGTGATCCACGTGTCGCCGGAGGCGCTGCTGGCCGGCCCGCTCGGCAAGGTGAAGACGGGCGACACGCTCGTGATCGACGCGGAAGCCGGCGTGCTCGACATCGAGGTCGACGACGCCGAGTGGCACGCGCGCCCGGTCGCGCAGCCGCTGCACCAGGCCGAGAACGAAGTCGGTTTCGGGCGCGAACTGTTCGGCGTGTTCCGCGCGGCCGCGGCGCCGGCCGAGCAGGGCGCATCGGTTTTCGGGACGCTGGTCGGCGAAACGGCCGCCCACGTCGCCGCATGAATTTCAAGGAGCCAATTCAATGAAGACGATTGCTGAAATCGTGAAGCTGGGCCCGGTCATTCCGGTGCTCGCATTCGACTCGGTCGAGCAGGGTGAAAACGTGTCGCGCGCGTTGCACGCGGGCGGCGTGAAGGTACTCGAGATCACGCTGCGCACGCCGGCCGGCCTGGAAGCGATCCAGCGCGCGAGCCAGCTCGCGGACGACATCGTCGTCGGCGTCGGCACGATCACGAAGCCCGAGCACTGCGCGCAGGCGAAGCGCGCGGGCGCGAAGTTCGGCGTGTCGCCGGGCCTGACGAAGGAGCTGCACCTCGCGTCGCTCGACGCGGGCCTGCCGCTGCTGCCGGGCGTGATGACGCCGAGCGACATCATCCAGGCGCTCGAATTCGGCTACGAGATCGTGAAGTTCTTCCCCGCGCAGCAGGCGGGCGGCGTGCCGATGCTGCAGGCGTTCCACGGCCCGTTCCCGGCGCTGAAGTTCTGCCCGACGGGCGGCATCACCGTCGAAACCGCGCCGAACTTCCTGAAACTGCCGAACGTCGTGTGCGTTGGCGGCTCGTGGCTCACGCCGAAGGCCGCGCTCGCCGCGCAGGACTGGGCCGAAGTCACGCGCCTCGCGCAAGCCGCGAGCCAGTTGCCCCGCTGATGCTTGTATGAAATGAAGGATCGACCCTCGGTGACAAGCGCTTAGTGCTTGTTTTACCGAGGGTTTTTGCTGATGGAACCGGTTCTATCCGCAGGCCGCAAAGATAAGTAAAATTCAGCGTCCTGACGGGGTGGGTACCCCCCGTGTTTCGGAGACCTGCATAGCCGGGCATACTCGCAACAACTCGCCCGGTTCGAACAATTCTAGGAGGAGTGCCACATGGGGGCTGTTCAAGGCAGCATGCTGCTCGTATTCACGCTGATCGCGATTGCCGCGCTGATCCTGATGATCGCGCGCTACAAGATCTACCCGTTCCTGGTGCTGATCATCGTGTCGCTCGGCCTCGGTCTCGTCGTCGGCATGCCGATGGACAAGATCGTCAAGTCGTTCGAGGCGGGCACCGGTGGCACGCTCGGCCACATTGCGATCGTCGTCGGCCTCGGCACGATGCTCGGCAAGATGATGGCCGAATCGGGCGGCGCCGAACGGATCGCGACCACGCTGATCGACTGGTTCGGTGAAAAGAACATCCACTGGGCGATGATGTTCGTCGCGATCATCGTCGGCCTGCCGGTGTTCTTCGAAGTCGGCTTCGTGCTGCTGATCCCGATCGCGTTCAACGTCGCGAAGCGCACCGGCAAGTCGCTGCTCGTCGTCGGCCTGCCGATGGTGGCCGGCCTGTCCGTCGTGCACGGGCTGATCCCGCCGCACCCGGCCGCGCTGCTCGCCGTTCAGCAATACGGCGCCGATATCGGCAAGACGATCGCGTTCGGCCTGCTCGTCGGCGTGCCGACCGCGATCATCGCGGGCCCGCTGTTCGCGCTGACGATCTCGAAGTTCGTGAAGCTGCCGGAAAACAACCCGCTGGCGTCGCAATTCGTCGATTCGCACGCGGACGGCCGCAAGCGCGAACTGCCGAGCTTCGGCATCACGCTGTTCACGATCCTGCTGCCCGTCGTGCTGATGCTCGTCGGCAGCTGGGCCGACCTGCTGTTCACGCCGAAGTCGCTGCCGAACAACCTGCTGCGCTTCGCCGGCAACTCGGACGTCGCGCTGCTGATCGCCGTGCTCGTGAGCTTCTTCACGTTCGGCAAGCTGCAGGGCTTCAACCGCGACCAGATCCAGAAGTTCTGCAGCGAGTGCCTGGCACCGATCGCCGGGATCACGCTGATCGTCGGCGCGGGCGGCGGCTTCGGCGGCGTCCTGCGCGACAGCGGGATCTCGCAGCAGATCGTCGAGACCGCGAAGCACGCGCACCTGTCGCCGCTGCTGCTCGGCTGGTTCGTCGCGGCGCTGATGCGTCTCGCGACGGGTTCGGCGACGGTCGCGATGACGACGGCCTGCGGCATCGTCGCACCGATCGCGGCGGCGGCCGGCACGACGGTCAGCCCGGAGCTGCTGGTGCTCGCCACGGGCTCGGGCTCGCTGATCTTCTCGCACGTGAACGACGGCGGCTTCTGGCTGATCAAGGAATACTTCGGGATGACGGTCGGTCAGACGTTCAAGACCTGGTCGCTGCTTGAAACCATCATCTCGGTGCTCGGTCTCAGTTTCACGTTGCTGCTGAGCATGGTTCTGTAACAAGGGGTAGTCAATGATTCTGATCGCAATGGGCGTGTCGGGCGCGGGCAAGTCGCGAATCGGCGAAATGCTGGCGGAACGCCTGTCATGCACCTATACCGACGGCGACGCGTTTCACAGCGCGGCGAACAAGGAAAAGATGCATCAAGGCATTCCGCTGACCGACGACGACCGCTGGCCGTGGCTGCGCACGATCCGCGCGGCCATCGAGGAAAAGCAGCGTGCCGGCGAGACGGCCGTGTTCACGTGCTCGTCGCTGAAGCGGTCGTACCGCGACGTGCTGCGCGGCACCGACACCGACGTGCGGTTCGTGTATCTGAAGGGTTCGTTCGAGGTGTTGCACGAGCGCCTGAAGAGCCGCACCGGCCATTTCTTCGATCCGTCGCTGCTGAAGAGCCAGCTCGACACGCTCGAGGAGCCGGGCCCGGACGAAGCGATCGAGGTCAGCATCGAGCTGACGCCCGAGCAGATCGTCGATCAGGTCATGCTGAAGATCGGCATCGCGCAGCAGCCCTGAGCTGCGGTTCGCGGCAATCGTCATGAAAAAGGCGCCCCTCGGGGCGCCTTTTTCATTGGCGGCGAGCGCGTCGGTCAGGCCGCGTGCGCGCGCCGTGCGATGCCGTCGAGCAGCACGTCGAGCATCGTGTCGTGCACGGCCGCCGGGTCGAGCTGCGCATAGAGCAGGGCGGCCGACTTGACGAGCGGATGCTCGGCGTCGGACAGCGCGTTCATCTCCGCGAGCTCGACGTCGTTGGCCGCGCGCGTAAGACCGCCGGCCTCGGCGGCGGCCAGGCCGATCACGCTCGCATACCAGCCGACGCACACCGACGGCAGCGCCGCGCGCGGGATGCCGGCATCGGTCAGCGCGCGATGCACGGCCTCGATATGCGCGAGATCGGCCGGCCCCGTGCTCATGTGTCGCTGCAACAGCGCAAACGCGGCAGGGTAGCGCAGCGCGAGCGCGCGGTACTGGCGCGCGAGATCGCGCAGCCGCTCGCGCCACGGCTGTGCGGGATCGACCGGCACGAGCGAGCGCGACAGCGCGTTCGCGATCGCGCGGCTCAGGCCTTCCTTCGACTTGAAGTGATACAGCACGCTCATCGGGTCGCAGCCGACCGATTGCGCGAGCTTGCGCACGCTGAACGCGGCTTCGCCGACGTCTTCGAGCAGCGCGAGCGCGGCCGCGACGATCGCGTCCTTGTCGAGGCCGCGCGGGCCCTGGGCGGGTTTGTCTTTCATCGAGGCGGGCTGGCATGCCGGCGCGGCGCCGGCTGTAAACTTGACGAAAGCTTATTCTACACTGTAGAATTATTTCTGCGGTGTAGAAATTGGGTGTCCCGGCACCTTTCAATACGTGCTTTCGCACAGTCCGGGATCCAGGCGGCACGAGCGTGCCCGCCGTCAACACGGGCCATTGCGCCCTTTATCTCGTTGACACCCATGTGGAACCGGCTGCCCCACCCGCGAAGCCAGATGGCTCTTCGACAGGCGGCCCAAGACCATGCAAGTGCAATCATGACTTTCAACCATCAACCCCTGATCCAGGGCGAATCGCGTTTCGAGCAAACGCAACTGAACATCGAAAAAGACAACTGGAACTGGTGCGACCCGGCCCGCTACGACGGCGAGCGCCCGGCGAACTGGTACGAGGCGTCGCTGTCGCGCCACGCGAACGGCGCGCCGCTCGCGCACGACGCCGTATGCGACGTGCTCGTGATCGGCGCGGGGCTGCTTGGCGCATCGGCCGCGCTGCATCTCGCGGAAGCGGGCGTCGACACGATTCTCGTCGACAAGCATCACGTCGGCTCGGCCGCGTCCGGCCGCAACGGCGGGCAACTGACGCCCGGCCTCGCGCGCTGGGAAGCGGCCGACATGATCGACCACCTGTCGCACGACGATGCGAAGCGGCTGTGGCGCTTCGCATCGGCCGAGTCGATGGACCTGATCGATGCGATCGGCGCGCGCTACGCGCTCGAACTCGACCGCAAGCGCGGCCACGTCACGGCGGCCGTTCACCCGGGCCACATGAGTGCGCTGCTCGACGGCGCGGATGCGCGCCGCCATCTCGGCGACGCGGGCGTGACGCTCGTCGGCCGCCACCAGCTGCACGACGAATACGTGCGCTCGGGGCTTTACCACGGTGCGGCGATCGACGCGATCGGCGGGCAGATCCATCCGCTCGCGCTGGTGCGCGGCCTCGTGCACGGCTTCCGGCTGAATGGCGGCGCGCTGTTCGAGGGCACCGAGGTGCTCGAGCTCGACGAGACGCCGGCGGGCGTCGTCGCGACGACGCCGGGCGGCACGATCACCGCGCGCAAGGGTGTCGTGCTCGCGCTGCACAACGCGACGTTCCGGCTGCTCGACGACGGCGCGGCGACGACCGTGCCGTTCTTCACGTACGTGAGCGTGACGGCGCCGCTCGACGTCGATGTCGCAACGCTGATGCCGGCCGGCATGCCCGTGTACGACACGCAGTTCCAGATCGACTACTACCGGCCGGTGCGCGGCAACCGGCTGCTGTTCGGCGGGCAGGGCACCGGTACCTGCTGGGCGCAGCCCGACGTCAACGCGTATCTGCTGACGCGGCTGAACACGGTGTTTCCGCAGGCCGACGGCAGCTTCGCGCTCGACTACTGCTGGAGCGGCGTCAGCGATTTCACGCTGAACGGCGCCACCGATAGCCGCAAGACCGACGGCCGCGTGCCGATGTACATGGTGCAGGGCTGGAGCGGCCACGGCGTCGCGCAGACGGTGCGGATCGGCAAGGCGATCTGCGACGATTTCGTCGGCCGCAACGACGATTTCTCGATGCTCACGGGCATCGATCACCGTGCGATTCCGCTCGGCCGGCAGTTGTCGCCGATCGCGATTCCCGCCGCGAAGGCCGCGATGAGCGTGATGAGCGCGCTGAACCCGGGGCGGATGATCTCGTTCTGACTGGCTGCGGCCTGCGGCAGCCAACAAAAAAGCCCGATGCGATTGCTCGCATCGGGCTTTTTCTCGTCTGGAGACGGCGGCGCTTACGCGATCCGCTTCGCGAGTTCGACGGCCTTGCCGATGTACGACGCGGGCGTCATCGCGAGCAGCAGATCCTTCGCGTCCTGCGGGATCGCGAGCGTGCCGACGAATTCCTGCAGCGCTTCGCGCGTGATGCCCTTGCCGCGCGTCAGTTCCTTCAGCTGCTCGTACGGATTCTCGATGCCGAACCGGCGCATCACCGTCTGCACCGGCTCGGCCAGCACTTCCCAGCAGTTGTCGAGATCTTCGTTCAGGCGCTGCGGGTTCACTTCGAGCTTGTCGAGGCCGCGGATCAGCGAGTCGTACGCGAGCAGCGAGTAGCCGAGCGCGACGCCCATGTTGCGCAGCACCGTCGAGTCGGTCAGGTCACGCTGCCAGCGCGACACCGGCAGCTTGTCGGCGAGGTGGCGCAGCGTCGCGTTTGCGAGGCCCAGGTTGCCTTCCGAGTTCTCGAAGTCGATCGGATTGACCTTGTGCGGCATCGTCGACGAGCCGATTTCGCCGGCCTTCGTCTTCTGCTTGAAGTAGCCGACCGAGATGTAGCCCCACACGTCGCGGTCGAGGTCGAGCAGGATCGTGTTCGCACGCGCCACGGCATCGAACAGCTCGGCCATGTAGTCGTGCGGCTCGATCTGGATCGTGTACGGGTTGAACGCGAGCTTCAGGCGGTTTTCGATCACGTCGCGCGAGAACGCTTCCCAGTCGAATTCCGGATACGCGGACAGGTGCGCGTTGAAGTTGCCGACCGCGCCGTTCATCTTGCCGAGGATCTCGACCTTCTCGATACGGGTGATCGCACGCGCGAGACGTGCGGCGACGTTCGCGAGTTCCTTGCCGAGCGTCGTCGGGCTGGCCGGCTGGCCGTGCGTGCGCGACAGCATCGGCTGCTCGGCGTGCGCGTGCGCGAGGGCGACGAGGCGCTGGTAGACCGTGCGCAGCGCCGGCAGGATCACGTGTTCGCGCGCGCCGGCGAGCATCATCCCGTGCGACGTGTTGTTGATGTCCTCGGACGTGCACGCGAAGTGGATGAATTCGCTGGCCTTCTCGAGTTCGGCCTGGCCCTTCACCGATTCCTTCAGCCAGTATTCGACGGCCTTCACGTCGTGGTTCGTCACGCGCTCGATTTCCTTGATGCGGGCGGCGTCGTGCGCGGTGAAGCGCTCGGCGAGCTGCAGCAGGAACTGCTCGGACGCATCGGAGAAGCGCGGGACTTCCGCGAAGCCGGCGCGCGACAGCGCGATCAGCCAGTGCACCTCGACGGTGACGCGGTGGCGCATGAAGGCGGCTTCGGAGAGCCAGTCGCGCAGCGCTTCGGTCTTGCTGGCGTAGCGGCCGTCGATGGGCGAGAGCGCGGTGAGGGCGAAAAGCGTATCGGGACGAGTGTCGGACATGATCGGGCGGGCCTTGGGGCCGGGTCGAGCGAGGGGAGGAGAATCCGGCATTTTACCATTGGCGCGCGACGATCCCGGGGACCGGCGGCCGGCCGCCGTTGCCGCGTGCCGCCGCCGCGCCGGCGCGGGTTCGCCGCGGGCTTGCCGGGCCGTGCGCGCTGCCGCCGGCCGGGCCCGCCCGCCGGTAGAATGCAGGCTTCTTCCCGACCGCCGCCCGCCGCGCCCGCCTGCATGGAACTGAAATGGCTCGAAGACTTCGTCTCGCTCGCGGAAACGCGCAGCTTTAGCCGGTCCGCCGAGCTGCGGCACGTGTCGCAGCCCGCGTTTTCGCGGCGGATCCAGGCGCTCGAGGCATGGCTCGCGACCGAACTGATCGATCGTTCGGTCTATCCGACGCGGCTCACGCAGGCCGGCCAGATCTTCTACGAACAGGCGCTGACGATGCTGTCGCAGGCGCACGAGGCACGCACGCTGCTGCGCGGCCACGTCGGCGCGCCGGTGCCGACGATCGAGTTCGCGGTGCCGCACACGCTGTCGCTCACGTATTTTCCGCGCTGGCTGCAGCGGATCGAGGCGAAGATGGGCCCGGTCCACACGCGGCTGCGCGCGCTGAACGTGCACGACGCGGTGCTGTCGCTCGTCGAGGGCGGCTGCGATCTCGTGATGGGCTATCACCACCCGAGCCACCCCGTCGCGCTCGACCCGGCGCGCTACGACATGCTGATCCTCGGCAGCGAGCCGATCAGCCCGTTCTCGGCGCCCGGCCGTGCGGGCCGCCCGCGCTATACGCTGCCGGGCGCGGCCGACGCGCGCGTGCCGTACCTGTCGTACACGCCGAACGCGTATCTCGGCCGGATGACCGAAGTCATCATCGCGAACGCGCCGACGCGGCTGTTCCTCGATCGCGTCTACGAAACCGACATGGCCGAAGGGCTGAAGGCGATGGCGCTCGCGGGCCACGGCGTCGCGTTCCTGCCGCACAGCGCGGTCGAGGACGCGGTTGCGGGCGGCCGGCTGATCCGGCTCGACCGGTCGGTGCGCGGCGGCGCGCATCCGTTCACGCTGACGATGGAAATCCGGCTGTACTGCGACAAGCTCGCGCTGCAGGGCGACGATCCGCGCCAGAAGCTCGTGCGTGCGCTGTGGGACGTGGTGCGCGACGAACTGCGCGACCCCGCGAATTAACCGCCGGCGGTTAATTTACCGCGGCCGGTCGGGCCCGGCCGGCTGACGGCGGGCTTGCAGCGCCTGTCGGACGCCTGTCCGGCGGCCTGCCCGCGCCCATTCCGTGCGATTTTTCCCGGGCGCGATGCACGGCCGATCGCGGGCGTTCTTGCGCAAATCGACCGCAGATTTGCGAAAAATCGCGATCATGCAAGAAACGCATAATCGAATAAGCAAACGGCATTGGATAAAAAAAACGGGTTTTTCGACAATGTGCGCACTTCGTTGAACGTTGGAGCATCCATGTCTTCGCAACAGCAGTCCATCCCGTCCTACCTGCACGCCGACGATCTCGGCCCGTGGGGCAACTACCTTCAGCAGGTCGATCGCGTCGCGCCGTACCTCGGTTCGCTGTCGCGCTGGCTCGAAACGCTGAAGCGTCCGAAGCGCATCCTGATCGTCGACTGCCCCATCGAGCTCGACAACGGTACCGTCGCGCACTTCGAGGGCTATCGCGTGCAGCACAACGTGTCGCGCGGCCCGGGCAAGGGCGGCGTGCGCTACCACCAGGACGTGACGCTGTCGGAAGTGATGGCGCTGTCGGCCTGGATGTCCGTGAAGAACGCAGCAGTGAACGTGCCGTACGGCGGTGCGAAGGGCGGCATCCGCGTCGACCCGCGCAAGCTGTCGCGTGGTGAGCTCGAGCGCGTGACGCGCCGCTACACCAGCGAAATCGGCATCATCATCGGCCCGAACACCGACATTCCGGCGCCGGACGTCAACACCAACGAACAGGTGATGGCGTGGATGATGGACACGTACTCGATGAACCAGGGCCAGACGTCGACCGGCGTCGTGACCGGCAAGCCGATCGCGCTCGGCGGTTCGCTCGGCCGCAAGGAAGCAACGGGCCGCGGCGTGTTCGTCGTCGGCTCCGAAGCGGCGAAGAAGAAGGGCCTGGAAATCGAAGGCGCGCGCATCGCGGTGCAGGGCTTCGGCAACGTCGGCGGCATCGCGGCGAAGCTGTTCCAGGAAGCGGGCGCGAAGGTGATCGCGGTGCAGGATCACACGGGCACGATCTACCAGCCGGCCGGCCTCGATTCGAACCAGCTGCTCGACCACGTGGCACGCACGGGCGGCGTCGCGGGCTTCGAAGGCGCTGAACCGATGCCGAACGACGAGTTCTGGACGGTCGAGACCGACATCCTGATCCCGGCGGCACTGGAAAACCAGATCACCGAGAAGAACGCAGCGAAGATCCGCACGAAGATCATCGTCGAAGGCGCGAACGGCCCGACGACGACGGCGGCGGACGACATCCTGAGCGCGAACGGCGTGCTCGTGATCCCCGACGTGATCGCGAACGCAGGTGGCGTGACCGTGTCGTACTTCGAGTGGGTGCAGGATTTCTCGAGCTTCTTCTGGACGGAAGACGAGATCAACCACCGTCTCGAGCGCGTGATGCGCGAAGCCTTCGCCGGTGTGTGGGCGGTCGCGGAAGAGCACAAGGTGACGGTGCGTACGGCGGCGTTCATCGTTGCGTGCAAACGCATCCTGATGGCGCGCGAAATGCGTGGCCTCTACCCCTGATCGTTGACTATGATCAATTCATGACGCAATCCACCCGATTGCGGATATGAACCCTCGCGGGCGGTGCCGGATCCGGCATCGCCCGCGCGCGCATTCGGGGCGCCCGGAGCCGGGAGGAAGGCTTCGTGCAGGGCGATTCGTAGTGCGGTAAACAACCAGTACTTTCAAAAATATTACTTTGATACACTGGCGCGGGTTTTAGCCAAGGAGATGACCAAAATGAAATACCACAAGGCAGTCCTGATGGTCGCGGCGCTTTGCGCGTTCGCAAGCGGCGCGCATGCTCAGGAGACGGGCACGCTGAAGAAGATCAAGGACACGGGCGTGATCGCGCTGGGCCACCGCGAATCGTCGATTCCGTTCTCCTACTATGACGAAAAGCAGCAGGTGGTTGGCTATTCGCGCGAATTCCAGATGAAGGTGGTCGACGCGGTGAAGAAGAAGCTGAACCTGCCGAACCTGCAGGTGAAGAACATCCCCGTCACGTCGCAAAACCGCATTCCGCTGGTGCAGAACGGCACGGTCGACATTGAGTGCGGCTCGACGACCAACAACGCCGAGCGCCAGCAGCAGGCTGCGTTCTCCGACACGATCTTCGTGATCGGCACGCGCCTGATGACGAAGAAGGATTCGGGCGTCAAGGATTTCGCCGACCTCAAGGGCAAGACGGTCGTGACGACTGCCGGCACGACGTCGGAGCGCCTGCTTCGCAAGATGAACAACGAGAAGCAACTGGGCATGAACATCATCAGCGCGAAGGATCACGGCGATTCCTTCAACACGCTGGAATCGGGCCGCGCGGTCGCGTTCATGATGGATGACGCGCTGCTCGCGGGCGAGCGCGCGAAGGCGAAGCAGCCGGGCGAATGGGTGATCGTCGGCACGCCGCAATCGGAAGAGGCCTACGGCTGCATGATGCGCAAGGGCGACACCGACTTCAAGAAGCTCGTCGACGACGCGATCTCGCAAGTCGAGAAGTCGGGCGAAGCCGCGAAGATCTACGCGAAGTGGTTCGAGAACCCGATCCCGCCGAAGGGGCTGAACCTGAACTTCCCGCTGTCCGATTCGATGAAGAAGCTGTACGCGAACCCGAACGACAAGGCGCTCGACTGACCACACGGCCGTTGATGCAGAAATGACGCTAATGAGACGGAAGAGGCCACGCTTCTTCCGTCTCTTTTTGCTGGAGTCTTGCCCATGTCTTACCACTGGAACTGGGGCATCTTCCTGAGCCCCGTGTCGACCGGCGAGCCGACGACTTATTTCGGATGGCTGATGTCCGGCTTCTGGGTGACGATCGAAGTGTCGCTCGTCGCCTGGGTCATCGCGCTGATCGTCGGATCGCTGTTCGGCGTGCTGCGCACGGTGCCGAACAAATGGCTGTCCGCGCTCGGCACCTTGTACGTGTCGATCTTCCGGAACATTCCGCTGATCGTGCAGTTCTTCGTCTGGTATCTCGTGATACCCGAGCTGCTGCCCGCATCGATCGGCACCTGGATCAAGCAGTTGCCGCCGACCACGCAGTTCTTCACCGCGTCGATCATCTGTCTCGGCCTGTTCACGGGCGCGCGCGTGTGCGAACAGGTGCGCTCGGGGATCAACGCGCTGCCGAAGGGCCAGCGCGCGGCCGGCCTCGCGATGGGCTTCACGCAATGGCAGACGTATCGCTACGTGCTGCTGCCGGTTGCGTACCGGATCATCGTGCCGCCGCTCACGTCGGAATTCCTGAACATCTTCAAGAACTCCGCCGTCGCGTCGACGATCGGCCTGCTCGACCTGTCCGCGCAGGCGCGCCAGCTCGTCGACTACACCGCGCAGACCTATGAGTCGTTCATCGCGGTCACGCTCGCGTACGTGATCATCAACCTCGTCGTGATGTCGTTCATGCGCTGGATCGAAGGCCGCACGCGGCTGCCCGGCTATATCGGAGGCAAGTGATGCATCAGTTCGACTGGAGTAGTATTCCCGGCGCGCTGCCGACGCTGTGGACGGGGGCGGTCGTCACGTTCCAGATCACGCTGATCGCGATCGTGGTCGGGATCGTCTGGGGCACGCTGCTGGCGCTGATGCGGCTGTCGGGCGTCAAGCCGCTCGCGTGGTTCGCGCAGGGCTACGTGACGGTGTTCCGCTCGATTCCGCTCGTGATGGTGCTGCTGTGGTTCTTCCTGATCGTGCCGCAGCTGCTGCAGGGCGTGCTCGGGCTGTCGCCGACGATCGACATCCGCCTCGCCTCGGCGATGGTCGCGTTCTCGCTGTTCGAAGCCGCGTATTATTCCGAGATCATCCGCGCCGGCATCCAGGCGGTGCCGCGCGGGCAGGCGAACGCCGCGTTCGCGCTCGGCATGAACTACGCGCAGGCGATGCGCCTCGTGATCCTGCCGCAGGCGTTCCGGGCGATGGTGCCGCTGCTGCTCACGCAGGCGATCGTCCTGTTCCAGGATACGTCGCTCGTGTACGTGATCAGTCTCGCGGACTTCTTCCGCACGGCGGCCAACATCGGCGATCGCGACGGCACGACCGTCGAGATGGTCCTGTTCGCCGGCGCATGCTATTTCGTGATTTGCTCGTTGGCGTCTGCTCTCGTCAAGGGTCTCCAGAAAAAGGTCACAAGATGATTTCCATCAAGAACGTTTCGAAGTGGTACGGCCAGTTTCAGGTCCTCACCGAATGCACGACCGAGGTCAAGAAGGGTGAAGTGGTCGTCGTGTGCGGCCCGTCGGGCTCGGGCAAGTCGACGCTGATCAAGACCGTGAACGGCCTCGAGCCGTTCCAGCAGGGCGAGATCCTCGTGAACGGCCAGTCGGTCGGCGACAAGAAGACGAACCTGTCGAAGCTGCGCTCGAAGGTCGGGATGGTGTTCCAGCATTTCGAGCTGTTCCCGCACCTGTCGATCACCGAGAACCTGACGCTTGCGCAGGTCAAGGTGCTCGGTCGCGGCAAGGACGAAGCGAACGAGAAGGGCATGAAGCTGCTCGATCGCGTCGGCTTGAAGGCGCACGCGCACAAGTTTCCGGGCCAGCTGTCGGGCGGTCAGCAGCAGCGTGTCGCGATCGCGCGCGCGCTGTCGATGGACCCGATCGCGATGCTGTTCGACGAGCCGACGTCCGCGCTCGATCCCGAGATGATCAACGAAGTGCTCGACGTGATGGTCGAACTCGCGCAGGAAGGGATGACGATGATGGTCGTCACGCACGAGATGGGCTTCGCGAAGAAGGTCGCGCATCGCGTGATCTTCATGGACAAGGGCGCGATCGTCGAGGACGACCGCAAGGACGATTTCTTCTCGAATCCGAAATCGGAACGCGCGAAGGACTTCCTCGCGAAGATCCTGCACTGAGCGTGTGCGCGTTTTACGCGCGCCCATTCGAAAACCGCCCGGCTGACCGCCGGGCGGTTTTTTTTCGTCCGCGTGCGACGGCGTTACCGGCGCGTTACCAGCTGTACCGGTAGCCGACCTGCCCGACGATCCCGCGCCGGTAGTCGCCGCCGATGTTGCGCGCGATCTTCGCGTTCGCGTACAGCTCGCCCGACTTGCCGAAGCCCGCGGTCACGCCGACGCCGAGCTCGTACCAGGTGCGGCCGAGGTGCGTCGCGAACGGCGTGCCGCCGACGACGGTCTGGGCCGGCGACAGGAAGTCGTGCAGCACGTCGGCCGTGAAGTACGGCGTCGCGGCGCCGCCGCCTGCGTCCGACTGGAGGTTCGGCCGGAAGATGCGCACGCCGACGCGGCCGCGCAGCGCGTTCGTCGCCGTGCCCGAGACGGCCGATACGTTGTCGTTGAACCCGTTGAGCTTCAGGTACTGATACATCAGCTGTGCCTGGGGCTCGACCGCGACGGGCAGGCTGCCGATCGCGAACGGCTTGCCGACTTCCTGCGACAGCGCGACGCCGAAGCCGTTCTGCGACGCCTCGTTGCCGTAGCTGTCGCGATAGCGGTTGCCGTAGTGCGTGACCTGCCCGACGCTGTCGAAGTAGGTGCCGTCGGACAGGTAGCGGGTCCAGTAGCCGCCGACGCTCTGCGCGTGCATCTCGACCGAGCCCGTCGACGTCGACAGGCCCGGCGTGCCGGCGCGCGCCATGTCGCTGAAGCTCGCATTCGACACGCCGATGCTCGCCGTCACGCCCGCATGCGTGCTGCCGGCGCCGTTCGGCGCCTGCTCGAGCGTCCAGTCCTTGCCGAACTGTGCGAAGAACGTGCGTTCGTCGGCCGAGAAGCGGCCCGCGTTTGCGTCGAGGCTCTGGCCGCCGATGCGCCCCCACACGCCGTCGCGGTTGCCGGGTTGCTGCTTCTCGAGGTTGTAGATGTCGCCGACGCGCTCGTGCAGCTTGCCGAGTGTCGAGAAGCCGTAGTCGGCGTTCAGCAGCGGCGTCAGCGCGTAGCCGGCGACGCCCGGGCGATACGCGAGCGTGCCGCCGTTCCCGTTCCCGCCGCCGTCGCCGCCGCCGGACGGGTGGATCGGATCGCCGGGGTCGGTCTGGTCGAGCTGCGAACGCAGGTACCAGCCGTTCGCGTCGCCTTGGCCGCCGCGATAGAGCCGGTATTCGTACGCGCCGGCCTGTACCGGGCCCGCGAGATGGAATGCCGATGGGGCGGTCGTGCCGCCGTTGGCCGTGACGACCACGGGAATCCCGTCGCCGGTCGTCTGCGCGCCGGTCCCGGCCGTGTTGGCGATCTTCAGGCCGGTCGTGCCGCTCGCGGTGCCGCCGTTCACGATCAGCCGGTCGGTCGGCGACGCATCGGCGCCGAGGTACGTGTTCAGCGCGATCGTGCCGCCGTTACCGACGTAGCTGCCGGTCGTCAGCGTCTTGTAGCTGCCGGTGAGCGTCGGCGAGCCGGTCGGTGCGGCGAATGCCACGAGGCCCGCGTTGTTCAGGCTGCTCAGAACCGAGCTGCCCGTCATGCGCCACGTGCTCGTGCCGTCGATGGTCAGCGCGACCGGATCGATCCTGCCGGTCAGCGTCGTGCCGTTCGCGAGGAGCACGGTGCCGGTGCTCGATGCGTCGGAGACGATGTCGCCCGCGAGGTTGACCGCCGATGCATTGAACGTCACGTTGCTGCCGTTCGCGAGGTTCAGCAGCGTGCCGTTGCCGGCCGTGACGACCGTGCCGTTGCGCACGGCGATGTCGGCGGTGCCGCCGCGCGCGGCGAAGGCCGGCCCGGCGGTGGAGGCCACGCTGCCGCCGTCGACGAGCACGGAACTCGTCGCGCCGTTCGCGAGCGTGTCCGACGTCAGCACGCCGGCCGTCGCGCCTGCGAGCGTCGTGCCGGTCAACGCAAGCACGCCGCCGCTGTTCGCGGTCGCGCCGTTGCCGGCCGCGCTGGCGATCGACGAACCCGCATCGGCGATGCGGCCGCCGTTCTGCGCGACCATGCCATCGGCCGCGGCACCCGATGCGGTGACTTTCGCGCCCGACAGCATGGCCGTCGCCCCGCCGTCCATGAAGACCGCATGCGCGCCGGCGCCCGTCGTCGCGACGGTCGTGCCGCTGGCCGAGAGTGTCGAATCCGCGCCCGATACGAACAGGCCGCGCGCGTTGGCGCCGGCGGTGCGCACGAGCGCTGCCGCATCGGCCGCGATGCGCGCGCCCGCACCGGTCGACGCGAGGCCGTCGGCGCCGCTGCCCGTCGTGGCGATCTGCGTGCCGGCCAGCGCGATCGTGGCGTTCGCCCCGAGGTTGCGGATCCCGCTGCCCGATCCGCCGACCGCGATCGACGTCGCGCCGGCCGCGATGCCGCCGCCCGTGACGGTCGAATCGATCAGCACGCCGTCGGCGCTGCCGTTCGCGATCACGGTGCCGGCGCCCGACAGCGCGACCGATGCACCGGCGCCCGTGAGGCGCACGCCCGCGACGCCGTCGTCGGCTTCGATCGAGCCCGCGTTGGCGAGCGTTGCCGCCGCACCCTGCACGAGTGCCCCCGTACCGTTGGACACGCGGATCGTCGACGCGTTGTTCACCGTGCCTTGCGTGCCGACGACGACGCCCGTCGAGCCGGCGCCGGTCAGCAGCACCGTGCTGCGGTTGTCGAGCGTGCCGAGGTTTTGCGCGACGAAGCCCGTCACGCCGGCGGTCGACGACGTGACGGCGGCGTGGTTGGTCAGCGTCGTCGCGACCGGCGCACCCGCATTCGCACCGGCGAGGTCGTGCGCCTGGCCGTCGACGATGCCCGCGGTCGCGCCGGCCGCGGTCAGGTTGATCGTCGCACCCGCGTCGATCGTGCCTGTCGCGCCGCCTTCTACCGCGATCGCGATGCCGTTCGCGCCGTTGACGTTGTAGATCGCGTTGCCGGTCGACAGCGTGGTGCCGGCGTCGGTCGCGAGCACGCCGCGCGCACGCTGGCCGTTGACGTCGGTTGTCAGCGTGCCGGCCGTCGACGTGCCCGTATAGGCCGCGCCGCCTGCGACGCGGAACAGCGTCGAATCGTCGGTGTCGACGCTGAGGTGCTGCGCGGCGACGTTGATTTTCGAGCCCGCGCCGTACGCGTAGAAGCCGATCTGGTTCGTGCCGGACATGAAGGCCGGCACCGCGTTGGCGCCGACGTCGATCGTCGCGCCCGCGCGTGCGTGCACGCCGATTGCGCCGGTGCCCGTCAGGTTGAGCGCGCCGTCGAGCGTGGCTTTCGCGAGCGGCCCCTCGGCCCAGACGCCGTAGTTGCGCGTGCCCGAGGCGGGATCGAGGCCGCCGGCCACGTTGATCGTGCCGGTCGACGTCGCGGCCGTCGCGTGCGTGCCGGTCCCGACGACCATGATGCCGATGCCGTTGACACCGTTCAGCGTGATGGTGCCGGTGTTGGTCACGGTCGCGGCGGTATCGGCCGCGAGCATGCCGACGTTGGCGAGTGGCGTGCCGGTCGCCGCGCCGTTGACGACGATCGAGCCCGCATTGGTCAGCGAGCCGGAGGTCGAGCCGATGCTCGCCAGTGCGGCGCCGTTCTGCGTCTGCGAGCCGATCACGATCGTGCCGAGGTTGCTTGCGGTGCCCGACGCGCCGAGCAGGATGCCGTACGCATGCGCGGACAGCGCAACGTCGTTCGCGGCTTCGGGCGACGCGGCGTCGTACTGGGCCGCGCGCCCGAGATAGATCGTGCCGCCGGCTTCGTTCGTGAAGCTGCCGCCGGCGACGAGGCCGCCGATCACCTGGCTGTCGAGCGTCGTCGCATTGACGCCGACGTTGATCGTGCCGGCGTTCGAGGCGTACGCGCCGTCCGTCGCGGCCACCGCGTAGTTCTGCAGGTCGGGGCGCGTGCTGTTGTTGAAGGTCCATGCGCCGACGTTCATCACGCCGTTGTTGACGAAGCGCGTGCCGGCGCCGTTCGCGTAGATGCCGCTGCCCTCGGTGTACGCGTTGAGGCTGAAGTTGTAGGGCAGCGCGGTGCCGCCCGTGTCGAAGTTGTCGCCGGCCGCGTAGCCGGACGAGATCACGCCGTTGTTCACGCCGCTCGCGCCGGTCAGCAGGCGCACGAGCGTGAAGTCGCCCGACAGGCGCCCGTCGTTGACGAAGTGCGCGCCGTTCTCCGCGAGGACGGCCGAGCTCGAGTCGATCGTATTGGTGCCGCGGAAGTCGATCTGGCCGTCCTTGCCGATGTGCAGCGTCGCGTTGGCGCCGGTGCCGTGCATGACCGTCAGGTAGTCCATCTGCAGCGTGTTCTTGTCGCCCGGCGACACGTTGTTCGCATACTCGAACGATTGCGTGGAGAACGTGACGGCCTGGCTGAAAGCGTGGTCGTACGCGGCCTGCGAGCCGAGCGCGCCGCTCTGGACCGAGCGCACGAGAAAGGTGTTGTACGCGGCGAGCGACGCGGCGTCGGTGACCGTCCACGCGCTACCGTCGAAGGCGGTGAAGGTGCCCGCATACGCCGGCACGTCGAGCAGCACATGGCTGACGGGGCCGCCGCTCGCCAGATAGTCGCCGGTGCCGAGCCACACCTGGTTGCGCGAGTTCCAGTTGACGACGCTTTGCGCCGTGCCCGTGCCGTCCGCGACGAACAGGTCGGTCTGCTTCGGCGCCATCGTGATCGCGTTGCCGGCCGCCGCGGGCGACCCTGCCGGACTGCCGATCGACACGTCGAGCGTGCCGCCGGAGCGCTCGACGGTGCCGATCCGCGTGTTCACGTACTGGTTGCCGTTCACGTCGTGATAGACGGGCACGCTGGTCGAGCCCGCATTCGAGGCGGCGAACGCGGCCGAATCGTAGGTCGCGACCGAGCTGTGGCTGCCGGTGATCGAGTCGGGCGTGCTGACGCTTTGGGTCTTGCCGCCGATCGACAGCAGCGGCTGGTCGGGGTTGCCCGACACGACGGACGTGCTGCCGAGCGGCGTCAGCGTGTAGCCCATATCGCCGGTCGCGCCGGTCCATGCGCCCGTCAGTCCGACCCGGTCGCCGCCCGACACGGTCGTGGCGCCGGCCAGGTTGTCGTTGACGGTCGGGCTGAAACTGTCGAGTGCGCAGGCGCCGCCGTTCGCGACTGCCGCGCCGCTGCCGCACGTCGAAGCATGCGCGGCGCCGGTCGACAGCACGGCCAGCGCGGCACCGAGCGCCGCGACGCGAAGCGGCGACCGGCGCGCGGTCGCGCGTGCCGCACGGTGGCCGGTGCCCGATTCGCCGCGCGAGCGTTTGCCGCGCGCCCGTGCCGTTTCCGCAACCGCGACCCAGCAGCCGGCGGTTTCGCTCCATATCGATCGAAATGAGTGATTCACGACATACCCCTCTTTCTTCTTTTTGAAGTGGCATTCGCCGCCATTCGGCGAATTCGCATTCCGCGGTGCTGCAATCAATCGAAAGGGCGTGCGGCGGCTATGGCTGCGTAGCGCGCCAATCGTGTTTCGTTACACCGAGGATGGGCGGAGTCTACTGACTCGGGTGGCTGCCGATTATCAAGAAAATGGAAACTGTAATGATGCGAACCGTAACGGCCGGTATTTTTGATTTGTGTGGCTAATCGAACCGAAAGCTATGCTGGAGAAGGGTTTGACGGGTTTTGTGAAAAATCTTGAATGGCTGTCGGGGTAGGTGGGATAGCGCACGGTTCAGGTGAAGGCGGCGCGCTAAAATGAGAATCCGGGATTTTTTGATTTAGGCGGATGATATTTTTTGTTTCGCCTGCGATTTATTTTCGCTTGTGAATGAATAAAATCAAGCGAATGTTGGGTGGCATCGAAGCGTTGCGCCGATGGCGTGGCCAACGTGAACCCGTATCGGCCGGAGCGGGGCGATTTCCGCCGGTGACGGGCATCGTCGTGCGTCTCGCGCGAGGTTCGCGCAAGCGGGCAGAAGCGGGCAGAAGCGGGCGGGAAGCGGGCGGGAAGCGGGCGGGAAGCGGGCAGGAAGCGGGCAGGAAGCGGGCAGGAAGCGGGCAGGAAGCGGGCAGGAAGCGGCCGCGGCCGGTGCCGCGCCGGGCTCAGAAGTCGATTGCGTCGTCGGAATCGCCGTCGGCCGCGGTGGCGAGCGCTTCGCGGGCCGTGCGCGGCGCGGACGCCGACGCGTCGAGCGACGGATTGCGCAGCTTCTCGAGCACGCGCTCGGGCACCGGGATCTGCATCCGCGCGGCGACGTCGCCGCACTGGAACATGATCAGCTCGCCCGGCTCGAACGCGGTCCAGACTTCGTCGTCGGTGAGCGGCTGCGTCGCGATCACCGCGACGCGATCCTCGGGCGTCGTGTATTTCGCGAAATCGATCGACAGGTCTTCGTCGACCAGATGCGCGGTCGAAAACGGCCAGCGGCGCACGAGATAGTGCAGCCGCGTCGAGCAATGCGCGAACAGCGCCTGGCCGTTCGACATCAGGAAATTGAACACCCCGTGATCGGTGATCCCGCGCGTGAGCTCGCCGACGCGCTCGAACAGCTCGGGCAGCGGCGGCTGCGCGCCGGGAAATGCCTCGCGCAACCCCTGCATCAGCACGCAGAACGCCTGTTCGCTGTCGGTCGTGCCGACCGGGTGGTAGACGCTGCCGTCCATGTTCGGCGCGTAGTCCTGCAGGTCGCCGTTATGCGCGAAGATCCAGTGCCGGCCCCACAGCTCGCGCATGAACGGATGGCTGTTCTCGAGCAGGATGTGCCCTTGCGTCGCCTTGCGGATGTGCGCGATCGTGTTCTTGGACTTGATCGGGTAACGCTTCACCATTTCGGCGATCGGCGACGTGGCCGATGCCTGGTGATCGATGAACAGGCGGCAGGCCTTGTCCTCGAAGAATGCGATGCCCCAGCCGTCGGCATGGTGATCGGTGAGCCCGCCCCGGGCCGCGAAACCTGTGAAGGAGAATGTGACGTCCGTCGGTGCGGCGCAGTTCATTCCTAGGAGTTGGCACATTTTACTTGGGGCGGCAGGCTGAAGCGGGGGGGTAACGAACCGGGCGAACCCCGGTACAATGCGGCTTCTAGCATATCACCGAGCCCTGAGCGGTAAAAAGCGGATTCCGCTGGCCAAAGGTCCCGTGTTGCGGTTTGCCGTCAGTCGGCCCGCGCACGCGCGTTCCGGCCCCGCCGATGGCAAGCCTGTTCCTCACGACGCCTCCTATGACTGCCTCGAACGCTTCTTCCCCGGCGACGCTCTCGCTCGCCCGTCCCGACGACTGGCACCTGCACCTGCGAGACGGCGACATGCTGGCCGCCGTGCTGCCGCACACCGCCCGCCAGTTCGGCCGCGCAATTGTCATGCCGAACCTGAAGCCGCCGGTCACGACCACCGCGCAGGCGCAGGCCTACCGCGAGCGCATCCTTGCCGCGCTGCCGGCCGGGATGACGTTCGAACCGCTGATGACGCTGTATCTGACCGACAACACGCCGCCCGACGAGATCCGCCGCGCGCGCGAAAGCGGCTTCGTGCACGGCGTGAAGCTGTATCCGGCCGGCGCGACGACGAACTCCGACCACGGCGTCACCGATCTCGCGAAATGCGCGAAGACGCTCGAGGCGATGCAGGAAACCGGCATGCCGCTGCTCGTGCACGGCGAGGTGACCGATGCGTCGATCGACCTGTTCGACCGCGAGAAAGTGTTCATCGACCGCGTGATGACGCCGCTGCGCCGCGATTTCCCGGGCCTGAAGGTCGTGTTCGAGCACATCACGACGAAGGACGCGGCCGACTACGTGCGCGACGCCGATGCGGCGCCCGGCCTGCTCGGCGCGACGATCACCGCGCATCACCTGCTGTACAACCGCAACGCGCTGTTCGTCGGCGGGATTCGCCCGCATTACTACTGCCTGCCGGTGCTGAAGCGCGAGACGCATCGCGTGGCGCTGGTCGAGGCCGCGACGTCGGGCAACCCGCGCTTCTTCCTCGGCACCGACAGCGCGCCGCATGCGCGCGACGCGAAGGAAACCGCATGCGGCTGCGCGGGCTGCTACACGGCGCTGCACGCGCTGGAGCTGTACGCGGAAGCGTTCGACACGGCCGGCGCGCTCGACAGGCTGGAAGGGTTCGCGAGCTTCTTCGGCGCCGATTTCTACGGGCTGCCGCGCAGCGCCGAGACGGTCACGCTGCGCCGCGAGGCGTGGGAACTGCCGCGCGAGATCTTCGCGGGCGACACGCCGGTCGTGCCGCTGCGCGGCGGCGAGACGATCGGCTGGAAACTGGCGTGATCGATGCGCCGCCGCGCGAGCCCGGCCATGCGGCCGGCCGCGCGGCGGCGGATTTCGCGCGGATCGACGGGGCCGCGCCGTGGTTCGCGCCCTATGCGGTGCCGGACCGGCCAGGCGGCCGCATTGGCGGGTGACGCCCGGTGCGATGCGCTGAACGGCGCGTTGCGCGACGGTGCGCGTGTCAGCGGTCGCGGCCGAACGCGCGACGCGCGCTGACGAGCCGCGATTTCGCGCCGCTCCCGGCGCTTGGGGTACCGGGCGGGTGCGCCTCGGATGCCGATGCCGCGTTCTACGACGGTCCGGCCGAATTTCGCAGCGGCCGCCGCATGCGCGCTGCCGGCGGCGGCGCGCAGTGCTAGAATGCGCGTCGCAAAGCAGGCCAGGCAGTCGCGGCCTCGCCGCCTTCGGGCGCGCGGGGGCGAGGAAAGTCCGGACTCCACAGGGCAGGGTGATGGCTAACGGCCATCCGTGGCGACACGCGGAACAGGGCAACAGAAAGCAAACCGCCGATGGCCCGGCGCAAGCCGGGATCAGGTAAGGGTGAAACGGTGCGGTAAGAGCGCACCGCGGCGACGGCGACGTTCGCCGGCACGGTAACCTCCACCCGGAGCAATTCCAAGTAGGCAGGCGCGCATTTTCGGATGCAGGACGGGGCCCCCGTCTCGTCTGCGGGTAGGAAGCTTGAGCGCGTCAGCAATGGCGCGCCTAGAGGAATGGCTGCCACGCGCTGTGCGCTTCGGCGCGCAGCGTGCACAGAATCCGGCTTATCGGCCTGCTTTGCCGTTCGAATGCGAAAGGGCCGGCGTCTCCTTGCGGAGCGCCGGCCCTTTTTTCATGCGCGCGCCGTGCGATCAGACGGCGACGATGTCGAACGAATGCGTGAGTTCGGCCGTTTTCGCGATCATGATCGACGCGGAGCAGTACTTGTCGTGCGACAGGTTGATCGCGCGCTCGACCGTGGCCGGGTTCAGGTTGCGGCCGGTGACGGTGAAGTGGAAGTGCACCTTCGTGAACACCTTCGGATCTTCGCTGGCGCGCTCGGCCTTCAGCGTGACCGAGCAGCCGGTCACTTCCTGGCGGCTCTTCTTCAGGATCAGCACGACGTCATAGGCCGTGCAGCCACCGGTGCCGAGCAGCACCATTTCCATCGGGCGCGGCGCGAGGTTGTGGCCGCCGCCTTCGGGGGCGCCATCCATCGTGACGAGATGCCCGCTGCCGGTCTCGGCGGAAAACGCCATGCCGTCCTGGCCCATCCAGCTTACTTTGCATTCCATGCTTGCACTCCAGCGTTGCCTGATTCGGATTCGATCCGGCATTGTAGCCCGCTGCGCAACGGCCGGCTGATGCGCTGCACGACGTGCAATGCCGGCGCCGCTCGGGCAGGGCGCCGGACGGCAATTTCCTCGCGTCTTTTAGGGGTTTTGCTCTAGACGAGGACGATTTCCGCTCATGCCTTGCAGTGGCATGTAATTGATTTTAAAGAAGAAGATGGTTTCTAGCGTGCTCCGCTCGAAATTTCGCATTATGGTTTTTGATTTCGTAATGCAGATTTTCTTGTGAAGTCGGCAGTGCATTCGTATAATGAGCGTCATTGGTTGTCGCGCTGCGGCAACCTCCGAATGTCTCCTCCACCCTCCTCCTAAGGTGGATTAAGCCCGAACCAGCCGTTCGGGCTTTTTTTCGTCCCATGCAAACATCGGCGCGCGGTTTGCGCACGCTGGCAGCGTCACGCGGGCTGCCGTGCGGCCGGTTGCGATGTCGCATCGGGCGCCGTGGCGCGCGAGCGTGCGTCAGGCGCCGGTGCGTGGGCGGCCGACGCATGGCCGTGGCCGCGAGCGCAGAAATGGCGGACGCGTTCGCGCACCGCGCGCAGGCGGGCGACGCGATCCTCCGCATGGGCGTTCCGGGCTTCGGCGATGCGCGCATCGAGCGCGTCGAGCTTGGATTCGCAGCCGGCGTGGGCGGCGACGGCGGGCGCCGCGGCGGCCAGCAGCGCGGCCGCGAGGAAGGGCGTAAGTCGTTGTTTCTTCATGCTGGTTTGTTGTTTTCCGTGTTCGGCCGGTCGGGCGCGGCAAGGTCAGGTGCCGCGTGTCGATGGGTGCCTCCCCGGGCGCTCGGATCGCCTGGTCAGTTGGGGCACGACCGGATTTTGGCCCATTTCGGCCGCCACGGGCACGGGACGTGGATTCCCTTTGACCGCGTTGCCGTATTTCCTTTATAATTCAGGGCTTTTCCGCATTCATGCCCACGGAAAAAGAACAGGGAGAGCCTGCACCGCGCCTTGAAGCGCACATAGACAAGCAGGAAGAACACATCGGGCAAAGCATTTTTTTTGGATCGATCATGAAGACGTTTTCCGCAAAAGCCCATGAGGTGACGCGCGAATGGTACGTGATTGACGCGACGGATAAGGTTCTCGGCCGTGTTGCCAGCGAAGTGGCACGCCGTCTGCGCGGCAAGCACAAGCCTGAGTTCACCCCGCACGTCGACACTGGTGATTTCATCATCATCATCAACGCGAGCAAGTTGAAGGTCACGGGCAACAAGACTCTGGACAAGAAGTACTACCGTCACTCGGGCTACCCGGGCGGTATCTATGAAACGACGTTCGGCAAGATGCAAGAACGCTTCCCGGGCCGTGCGCTCGAGAAGGCGGTCAAGGGCATGCTGCCGAAGGGCCCGCTCGGCTACGCGATGATCAAGAAGCTGAAGGTCTACGCTGAAGCTACGCATCCGCATTCGGCTCAACAGCCGAAGGCGCTCGAGATCTAAGGGGAGCCCACATGATCGGTAACTGGAACTACGGTACGGGCCGCCGCAAAAGCGCAGTCGCACGTGTCTTCATCAAGGCTGGCAAGGGCGACATCATCGTCAACGGCAAGCCCATCGCTGACTACTTCTCGCGCGAAACGTCGCTGATGATCGTGCGTCAACCGCTGGAACTCACGAACCACGGCCAGACGTTCGACATCAAGGTCAACGTCAACGGCGGCGGCGAAACGGGTCAGGCAGGCGCAGTTCGCCACGGCATCACCCGTGCACTGATCGACTACGACGCGACGCTGAAGCCGTCGCTGTCGAGCGCAGGCTTCGTCACGCGCGATGCGCGTGAAGTCGAGCGTAAGAAGGTCGGTCTGCGCAAGGCACGCCGCGCAAAGCAGTTCTCGAAGCGTTAATTCCGCTTCATGGCCTCGCCGCCTTCGGGTGGCGTCCGCCGGAAAAACCGCCAGCTTTCATGCTGGCGGTTTTTTTATGGCCGCTTGTTTGCCCGCGCCCAGGCCGCCGCTGCGGCAGCCCGCGCGGGCACGTTTGATGAAATCGACAAGAACCTATTGATTTCATGGACTTCAGCACGATCTTCTGATCGGCCCTACAATAGCGGCTAAAGCTTCTTGGAGAGTTCGAATGAACGCTGTTACCGAATCCGCAGCAACGACGACCGATATGCCGCTGCCGTTCGTCTTCACCGACGCCGCGGCCGACAAGGTCAAGCAACTGATCGACGAAGAGGGCAACCCCGACCTGAAGCTGCGCGTGTTCGTGCAGGGTGGCGGCTGCTCGGGCTTCCAGTATGGCTTCACGTTCGACGAGGAAGTCAACGAGGACGACACCGTGATGAACAAGAACGGCGTCCAGCTCCTGATCGACTCGATGAGCTACCAGTACCTGGTCGGCGCCGAGATCGACTACAAGGACGACCTCAACGGCGCCCAGTTCGTGATCAAGAACCCGAACGCGACCACCACCTGCGGGTGCGGTTCGTCGTTCTCGGTCTGAGCGCACGACAGTTTCGCGCCGGTTCGCCGGAATGAAAAACGGGGCTTCATGCCCCGTTTTTTTACGTCCGTCTGCCATGCGGCACCCGCCATGCGGCGGGCGTCGCATCAGCGCGGATAGAGTGCGCCGAGCACGCGGTTGCCGTCCGCGCCGGTGACCGTCGCGAGATTGCCGGGCTGGCGCGCGGTGAAGCGGTAGGCGAGCCACGCGAACGCGAGTGCCTCGACCTGCTGCGGCGGCACGCCGAGCGCGGCCGTCGTATCGACGGTGGCCGGTACGCCTGCCTCGCGCAGCGCGTGCCTGATCGCGTCGAGCAGCACCGGATTGCGTGCACCGCCGCCGCAGACGAAGACGGCCTTGCAGCCCGGAGCATGCGTGGCGATCTCGCGCGCAACCGACACGGCGGTGAGCGCCGTGAGCGTCGCCTGCACGTCCTCCGGCGCGATCTGCGCGAACGCGGCGAGCTTTGCGTCGAGCCACGCAGGGTTGAACAGGTCGCGTCCGGTGCTTTTCGGCGGCGGCGCGGCGAAATACGGTTCGTCGAGCAGCGCGTCGAGCAGCGGCGCATGCACGGTGCCGCGCGCGGCGAACTTGCCGCCGTCGTCGTACGGCTTGCCCAGATGGCGGGTCGCCCATTCGTCGATCAGCGCATTCGCGGGGCCGCAGTCGAAGCCGCGCACGTCGCCGCCTTCGCCGGGCAGGATCGTGATGTTGCTGATCCCGCCGAGATTGCAGACGACGCGAGTTTCGCCGGGCGCACCGAACACCGTCGCATGGAACGCCGGCGCGAGCGGTGCGCCGTGGCCGCCGGCGGCGACGTCGCGGCTGCGGAAATCGGCGATCACGTCGACCTGGGCCAGCTCGGCGAGCAGCGCCGGGTTGTTGAGCTGCCGCGTATAGCCGCGCTCGGGGCGATGGCGCACCGTCTGGCCGTGCACGCCGATCGCGCGGATCTCGTCGCGCGACAGCCCGGCCGTGCGCTGCAGCTCATGGCAGCACACCGCATAGCGCGCGACGAGCGCATTCGCCGCGAGCGATTCGCGGTCGATTTCGTTGTCGCCCGGCTGCTGCAGCGCGAACAGCGCGTCGCGCAGCGATTGAGCGAAGCCGACGAACGCTTCCGCGAGGACGACCGGCGCCTTGCCGGCCTCGAAACGCACGGCGACGCCGTCGACGCCGTCCATGCTGGTTCCCGACATCAGCCCGAAGTAGATGCCGTCGGCCGGATGGGCGTGTTGCGGCTGTCGTTGCGGCACGTTGGGTTCTCCTGGATCGTGCGGCGCGGGCCGGTGCCGCGCGCCTTGCGCCCGATTATCCGCGCAACCTGACGTGTCGTTAAGCGATGCGCGCGCAAGTTATGGGAAAATCCCTGTTTTTGCGACATTCTTCCTGGCACCGATGAGCACCGAACCCAGTTCCAAGCCTGTTTTCCCGATCACCGACGAAGTCCGGCATGCGCTCGCCGTCACGAAGCGCGGCGTCGACGAGCTGCTGATCGAGGAAGAGTTCGCGCAGAAGCTCGCGCGCAGCGCGGCCACGAACACGCCGCTTCGCATCAAGCTCGGCCTCGACCCGACCGCGCCGGACATCCACATCGGCCACACGGTCGTGCTGAACAAGATGCGCCAGCTGCAGGACCTCGGCCACACGGTGATCTTCCTGATCGGCGATTTCACGTCGCTGATCGGCGATCCGTCGGGCCGCAATGCGACGCGCCCGCCGCTCACGCGCGAGCAGATCGAATCGAACGCGAAGACCTACTTCGAGCAGGCTGCGCTCGTGCTCGATCGCGACAAGACCGAAATCCGCTACAACAGCGAATGGTCGATGCCGCTCGGCGCGGACGGGATGATCAAGCTGGCGTCGCGCTACACGGTCGCGCGGATCCTTGAGCGCGAAGACTTCACGAAGCGCTTCCAGGGCGGCGTGCCGATCTCGATCCACGAATTCCTGTACCCGCTGATGCAGGGCTACGATTCGGTCGCGCTAAACGCCGATCTCGAACTTGGCGGTACCGACCAGAAGTTCAACCTGCTGGTGGGCCGCGAACTGCAGAAGCAGTACGGCCAGGAACAGCAGTGCATCCTGACGATGCCGCTGCTCGAAGGCCTCGACGGCGTCGAGAAGATGTCGAAGTCGAAGGGCAATTACGTCGGCATCAGCGAGAAGCCGACCGACATGTTCGGCAAGCTGATGAGCATCTCGGACACGCTGATGTGGCGTTACTTCGAGCTGCTGTCGTTCCGCAGCCTCGACGAGATCGCCGGCTTCAAGCGTGAGGCCGAAGGCGGTCGCAACCCGCGCGACTTCAAGGTGCTGCTCGCGCAGGAAATCGTCGCGCGGTTCCATTCGCAGCCCGACGCCGAGCGCGCGCTCGAAGACTTCAACCACCGCGCGAAGGGTGGTGTGCCGGACGACATTCCGTCGGTCACGCTCGCCGGTGCGCCGCTCGCGATCGGCCAGCTGCTGAAGCAGGCGGGCCTCGTGCCGTCGACCAGCGAAGCGCTGCGCAATATCGAGCAGGGCGGCGTGAAGATCGACGGCGCGACGGTGTCGGACAAGGGGCTCAAGGTCGAAGCCGGCGAATTCGTCGTGCAGGTCGGCAAGCGCCGCTTCGCACGCATTACGCTGACCGCATGATCGCGCTGATCCAGCGCGTCAGGCGCGCCGACGTGCGCGTCGGCGACCGCACGACGGGCGAGATCGGTGCGGGCCTGCTCGCGCTGGTCTGCGCGGAGCGCGGCGACACCGAGGCCGCGGCCGACAAACTGCTTGCGAAGCTGCTCGGCTACCGGGTGTTCAGCGATGCGGCCGGCAAGATGAACCTGCCGGTGTCGAACATCGACGGCGAGGGCCGCGCAGGTGGCCTGCTGCTCGTGTCGCAGTTCACGCTGGCGGCCGATACCAACAGCGGGCTGCGTCCGAGCTTCACGCCGGCCGCGCCGCCCGACGAAGGCGCGCGGCTGTTCGACTATTTCGTCGCGGCCGCGCGGGCGCGTCATCCGGTCGTCGAGACGGGCGAGTTCGGCGCCGACATGCAGGTGTCACTCGTCAACGACGGCCCCGTGACGTTCTGGCTGCAAGTGCGGCCCTGATTCTTTCCCGGAGACGCGCCGCGATGGCCACCACGCAGATTCTTTTCATCCGCCATGGCGAGACCGCCTGGAACCGCATCAAGCGCATCCAGGGCCATATCGACATTCCGCTGGCCGACACGGGGCTCGCGCAGGCAAAGCGGCTGGCTGTCCGGCTCGAGCGAGAGGCGCGCGAGGGCGCGCGGATCGATGCCGTGTATTCGAGCGACCTGATGCGCGCGCAGCAGACCGCACAACCCTTTGCCGATGCGCTCGGTCTGCCGCTGCAGCTCCGCGAAGGGTTGCGCGAACGCTCGTACGGCGCGTTCCAGGGACACGACAGCCCCGAGATCGAGACGCTGTTTCCGGACGCATATGCGGCCTGGCAGACGCGCGACCCGGGCTTCGCGCCGGAAGGCGGCGAGTCGCAGCGCGCGTTCTATCACCGCGTGCTGCATGCGCTCGAGCCGATCGTCGCCGCGCATCCGGGCGGCCGGATCGCGTGCGTCGCGCACGGCGGCGTGCTCGACTGCGTGTACCGCTTTGCGAACGGGATCGAGCTGTCGGCGCCGCGCACTTATCAGCTGCTCAACACGAGCATCAACGTCGTCGATTACGTGGACGGCCGCGCGCAGGTCGTGCAGTGGGCCGACGTGTCGCATCTGGAAGCCGCGAGCGACGACGACGGGTACCGCAAGGTCCTCTGAACCCCTGCGCCCCGGCCGGCCCCGCCGGCCGGGGTTTCTGCGACTGCGTGACGCTTATTGCGGCAACGCGTGGCGCGTCTTGTAGTCGAGCGCGTACGCGATCTTGCCGGGCTTGTCGGCCGTGACCGGCTGGCGCAGCTTGTCGAATTCCCCCTTGTTGTACTTCTTCCCGCCGTTGATCGCGTCGGCACGCCCGAGGTCGGCGCCCGTCTTGCCGTCGATCACCGGGTCCGTCGCCGCGACCATGCGCGTCGACGCATTCCAGACTGCATTCACGTAGCCCGTGTCGGCTTTCGCCGGATCGGGATCGGTCGTGCCGCCGCGCGTGAGGTCGTAGTTCGCCAGCGCGAACGTGCCCGGCTGCGCGCGCAGCCAGTCGGCCCAGTAGAACTCGAGATAGTCGGTGGCTTGCGCGGGCTTGCTGTAGCCGATGTCGCGCGTGAAATAGACGAGCGACCGGTAGCGGTCGTTCGTCATCCCGAGTTTCAGGCCAAGCCCGGCCGGCAGTTGCGCGGTCGTGATCGGCTTGCCTTCGCCGTTCTTCAGGCGCAGGTAGCCGCGGCTTTGCATCTGTTGCCAGAACGCGTCGCCCGAGTAGTTGCTGAGGTTGTCCTTGACGACGACGTGCACGTGCAGCGCCGGGCCACCGTCGGGCGTCTCGTAGTAGGTCGACAGGCCGTGGTGGCCGTCGGTCAGGTACAGCGCATCGCCGTTCGGGCCGATCACGACGGGATTCAGCACCGAGCGGTCGCGGGCGTTCGCGTCGGTCGTCGTGCACGTGTAGCTTGCGGGCTCGCGCAGCGACGATTTGGCCGTGTAGCCGCTCGATGCGACGCCGCCGAGCCCTTCGTCCGCGCAGAAGTCGTCGAATTTCTTGTCGGGCTGCAGTTCGTAGCGACCAAGCTTGTAGTAGATCTGGTCGTAGCCGATCGCGCCCTGCGTCGGATGGAGATCGCCGAGCGTGACGTCGATCAGGTCGCCTGCGCGGGCGGCCTTCCACTTGCCCGGTTGCGGCGTGGTGGTCGCGGGTGGCGTGGCGGGCGGCGCGGTCGTCGTGCCGCCGGCAGGCGTCTGCGCGTCCGTGCGCGCAACGGCGGCGACATCGTCGCCCCCGCACGCAGACAGGGCGAGCAAGGTGGACAGGCTGGCGGCAAGGGCGAGACGGATCGGCAGGCGTGGCATCGCGGGTATCGGGTGTCGGTCGGGTGGGCGGGGCACTGCGCGGGTATCGGACGGGGCGCACGGGACGTGCAGCACGTGCGACCGCGCGCGGGTGCAAGCCCGTCAGCTTGTCACAGGTATTTGACAGTAAATTGAAATGATCGGAGGAAGCCGATCGTCAGGCGGGCGGCGTGCCGTCGGAAGGGAGTGCGGTGGCACGGCGGCGCGCGCGCTTCGACGCGCCGTTGACGAGCGCCCAGCGCAGCACGGGGGCGACGGCGCGTATGCCGGGCCGGACCACCGCGCGCCGCAACGGCGCGAACGTCGACACGCCGAGCATGCGCTGCGCCCAAGGCGGCAGCAGGTCGATCCCCGCATGCACCATCAGCGACGCGGCCGGCCGCAGCGCAGGCTTCGCGACCGGTACGTTCAGCAGGATCGACATCACGTCGAACGTGTGCGGCCCGGCTTCGAGTTCGGGCTGCATGCGCGCGAAATACGCGGCTACCTCGGCGCGCGAACGGGGCACCTCGTGTGCGCCGAGCAGCTCGGCGATCAATGCCGTTTCGGCGTAGTAGCGATCTTGCTGCTCGCCCGACAGCGCCGGATTCACATAACGCAGATGCGCGACGAGGAAACTCGACACTTCCGCGACATGCACCCAGGTCAGCAGCGCCGGATCGTCGGCGCGGTACGGCCGCCCGTCGGGCGCGGCGCCCGAGATGCGCGCATGGATCGTCTTCACGCGCTCGATCAGCGCGAGCGCGTCTGCGCGGCTGCCGAACGTCGTGCCCGTGATGAACGTGGCGGTGCGCCGCAAGCGGCCGAGGATGTCGGTGCGAAAGGAAGAGTGATCCCAGACGCCCGCGAGTGCGAGCGGATGGAGCGCCTGCAGCAGCAGCGCGGCGATGCCGCCCGTCATCATCGACGTGAAGTCGGCATGGACGCGCCAGCAGACGGCGTCGGGGCCGAACAGCCCCGGGTCGCCAGGTGGCGACGAAAGATCGATCGACGGGCCGCCGCCGCCCACCGTCAGGTGCGTGATGCCGGCCACGAGCCGCTTGCGAATCGGCTCGGCCCAGCGCGGGCCCGGTGTGGGTGCGGCGGGGTGGCGGGCAGGCGGCGTGGTCATGGCGGGGGCGGCGCGGGCGACGGGTTACTTCCCGTCCGGGGTATTCCACTCGTCGCGTTCGGGGCGGCGGGCGTCGGGCACCGAAAGCCCGAAGTGCCGATACGTGAGCAGCGTCGCGACGCGCCCGCGCGGCGTGCGCTGCAGGAAGCCCTGCTGGATCAGGTACGGTTCGAGCACGTCTTCGATCGTGTCGCGCTCCTCGCCGATCGCCGCCGCGAGGTTGTCGATGCCGACCGGGCCGCCGTCGAACTTGTACAGGATCGCTTCGAGCAGCTTGCGGTCCATCAGGTCGAAGCCGACCGGATCGACGTCGAGCATCGCGAGCGCGGCATCGGCCACGGCCGAGGTGATCTGGCCGTCGGCCTTCACTTCCGCGAAATCGCGCACGCGGCGCAGCAGCCGGTTCGCGATCCGCGGCGTGCCGCGCGAGCGCTTCGCGATTTCCAGCGCGCCGTTCGGATCGATCTGCGCGTTCAGCAGCGACGCCGAGCGCCGCACGATGCGCGACAGCTGATCGGCATCGTAGAACTCAAGCCGCGCGACGATCCCGAAACGGTCGCGCAGCGGGTTGGTCAGCATCCCCGCGCGGGTGGTCGCGCCGACCAGCGTGAACGGCTGCAGGTCGAGCTTCACGCTGCGCGCGGCCGGGCCTTCGCCGATCATGATGTCGATCTGGTAATCCTCGAGTGCCGGATACAGGATTTCCTCGACGACCGGCGACAGCCGGTGGATCTCGTCGATGAACAGCACGTCGTTGGCTTCGAGGTTCGTCAGCAGCGCGGCGAGATCGCCTGCGCGCTCGAGCACGGGGCCCGAGGTCTGGCGCAGGTTCACGCCCATCTCGCGCGCGATGATGTGCGCGAGCGTCGTCTTGCCGAGACCCGGCGGCCCGAACAGCAGCACGTGGTCGAGCGGCTCGGAGCGGCGCTTCGCGGCTTCGATGAAGATCTCGAGCTGGCCGCGCACCTTTTCCTGGCCGACGTAGTCGTCGAGCTGGCGCGGCCGCAGCGCACGTTCGAACACCTCCTCGTGCGACGAGGTGGGCGTGGCGGCGATGATCCGCTGCTCGGTGGCGAGTTTGTCGGTTTCAATCATGCGGCCATTGTACCGCGCGCCGACGTCCGGCCTACCTGGCCGAACGGCCGACTGGCGGGTGCCGCGCCGCGGCGCGACACTGGCTTCGACGGCCGGATTGCCGAACGTGCGTTACACCTTCGACAGCGCCTTCAGCGCGAGCTTGATGCCTTCGGACACGCCGGTGCCGGCCGGCACGTTCTTGATCGCGGCCAGGCCTTCCTTCTCGGAGTAGCCGAGCGCGAGCAGCGCGTTGAGGATGTCGGTCGCGTGATCGGACGGCGATGCGGCCCCGGCAAGCGCACCGAGGTCGGCGCCGAGCTTGCCCTTCAGTTCGAGCAGCAGGCGCTCGGCGGTTTTCTTGCCGATGCCGGGCAGGCGCGTGAGGCGCGCGGCGTCCTGCATCGTCACGGCCTGCGCGAGCTCCTGCACGCTCATGCCGGACAGCACGGCGAGCGCCATGCGCGCGCCGATGCCGGTGATCTTCAGCAGTTCGCGGAAGGTCGTGCGCTCCTGCGGTGTCAGGAAGCCGTACAGCAGGTGCGCGTCCTCGCGGACGATCTGCTGCGTGAGCAGCACGATGCGCTCGCCCGTGTGCGGCAGGTTGTAGAAGGTGCTCATCGGCACGTCGATTTCGTAGCCGACGCCGTTGCAGTCGACGAGCAGATGAGGCGGGTTCTTTTCGAGCAGGATGCCGGCGATGCGACCGATCATGGAGGGCGGGATGCGAGGAATAAAGCGCGAGTGTAGCGCACGTGCGGCGCAATGCCGATGGGGCGGGACATCAGGCCGAAACGATGCGTGTCGCGGGTGCGCCGCGCGCGGTGGAAACGCTCACGGCGACCGGCCCGGCGTGCCGGGCGACTGCATACGCCGGCGTCAGCCGACCAGCCGCCCGCGCCGCACGCGCAGCCCCTTCTTCGCGAGCGCCGGCGCGAGGCCGCCGAGGGTGCTGAGCGTGTCGCCGCCGTGCGCATGGCAGATCGCCATGCCGAGCGCGTCGGCCGCGTCCGAGCCCGGTTGGCCGGACAGGTTGAGCAGGCGCGTGACCATTTCCTGCATCTGCGTCTTGGTCGCGCGGCCGTAGCCGACCACCGCCTGCTTCAGTTGCAGCGCCGTGTATTCGGCAACCGGCAGGCCGCCCGCAACGAGGCCGCAGATCGCGGCGCCGCGTGCCTGGCCGAGCAGCAGCGTCGACTGCGGGTTCACGTTGACGAACACCTTTTCGATCGCGGCCTGGTCGGGCGCATGTTCGCGCACGATCGTCGAGACGCCCTGGAAGATCGTGCCGAGCCGGGTGGCCAGGTCGGCCGTCGGCGTGCGGATCACGCCGCTCGTGACATAGGCGAGCCGGTGGCCGCTGACGTCGATGACGCCGAAGCCGGTGACGCGCAGGCCGGGGTCGATGCCGAGAATTCGCATGAGTGAGGAGAATTGCCTGATGCAGCGATACTACAACGAATGGTGCGTCGCGCCGGCCGCACGGTTGCATGCGGAGGCGCCGCGCAATAAAAAACCCGGCGGGTGCAACGCCGCCGGGCTTTCATGTTGCAGCCACGCGGGCCGCACGCGATCAGTGACGGAAGTGGCGCACGCCCGTCAGGACCATCGCGATGCCGTGCTCATCGGCTGCCGCGATCACTTCGTCGTCGCGCATCGAGCCGCCCGGCTGGATCACGCAGGTCGCGCCTGCCGCCACGACGACGTCGAGGCCGTCGCGGAACGGGAAGAACGCATCCGACGCGACGGCCGAGCCGGCCAGCGTCAGGCCCGCGTTCTGCGCCTTGATGCTCGCGATGCGCGCGGAATCGACGCGGCTCATCTGGCCGGCGCCGACGCCGAGCGTCATGCCGCTGCCGCAGAACACGATCGCGTTCGACTTCACGTACTTCGCGACGCGCCATGCGAACAGCAGGTCGTCCATTTCCTTCGCGGTCGGCTGGCGCTTCGTGACGACGCGCAGCTCGCTCGGCTGCACGTTCCGCGAGTCGAGCGACTGCACGAGCAGGCCGCCGCCCACGCGCTTCAGGTCGAATGCGTTATGGCCGTCGCCCAGTGCGATTTCGAGCAGGCGCACGTTCTGCTTCGCGGCGAACACCTGCTTCGCGGCGTCGGAGAACGACGGGGCGATCAGCACTTCGACGAACTGCTTCGCGACAGCCTGCGCGGCCGCTTCGTCGACTTCGCGGTTGAACGCGATGATGCCGCCGAACGCGGAAGTCGGATCCGTCTGGAATGCCTTTGCGTACGCGTCGGCCGAGTCGTTGCCGACCGCGACGCCGCACGGGTTCGCGTGCTTGATGATCACGCAGGCCGGCGCGTCGAACGTCTTCACGCATTCCCACGCCGCGTCCGAATCCGCGATGTTGTTGTACGACAGTTCCTTGCCCTGCAGCTGGCGGTAGTTCGCCAGTGCGCCGGCCGGCGTCGCGAGGTCGCGGTAGAACGCCGCGCTCTGGTGCGGGTTCTCGCCGTAGCGCAGGTCCTGCACCTTGTCGAACGCCATGTTCAGCGTGGCCGGGTACGCGCTGCGCGACGCGTGCTTCAGCTCGTCGGTCAGGCTCGTCAGGTAGTTCGTGATCGCGCCGTCGTATTGCGCGGTGTGCGCGAACACCTTCGTCGCGAGGCGGAAGTTGGTCGGGTAGCCGACCGTGTTGCCGTTCGCCTTCATTTCATCGAGCACGACCGCATAGTCGGCCGGGTCGACGACGACCGTCACGTCGCGGTGGTTCTTCGCAGCGGAGCGCAGCATCGTCGGGCCGCCGATGTCGATGTTCTCGATCGCGTCGGCGAGCGTGCAGTCGTCCTTCGCGATCGTCGCGACGAACGGGTACAGGTTCACGACGAGCAGGTCGATCGTCGGGATGCCGTGCTGTTCCAGCGCCTGCATGTGCTCGGGCAGGTCGCGGCGCGCGAGGATGCCGCCGTGCACCTTCGGGTGGAGCGTCTTCACGCGCCCATCGAGCATTTCCGGGAAGCCCGTGTAGTCGGCCACTTCGGTCACGGGCAGGCCCGCGTCGGCGAGGAGTTTCGCAGTGCCGCCGGTCGACAGCAGCTTGACGCCGAGGTCGGACAGCGACTTCGCGAAGTCGACGATGCCGGTCTTGTCGGAAACGGAAATGAGCGCTTGCTTGATCATGATGGAACCACCAATAGCCAGGGAAACGGGGACGGGACGGCCGGCTTACAGCAGGCCGTGCTGCTGCAGCTTCTTGCGCAGCGTATTGCGGTTGATGCCGAGGTACTCCGCGGCGAGCGACTGGTTGCCGCCTGCCTGTACGAGCACGACCTCGAGCATCGGCTTTTCGACGCAGGACATCACCATTTCATAGACGTCGTGCGGATTGGAGCCGTCTAGATCCCGGAAATACACGTCCAGGCTCTCGCGGACACATTGTTCGATGTTGTGCTTGCTCATGCTGCTAACTGGTTATGGTCGTCCGACTCGCCCTGGCCGTTTTCCTCTTCGTCATCGACGTAGACGAGGTGGTCCGACAGCGCTTTTTGCGCCTCGAAGAATGCATTGACGGCGGCGAGCTGCTCGCGGGAGGAATCGAGCGTGTTCATCCTGTGCCGGAACCCGTTGGCACCGGAAAGGCCGCGAGTGTACCAGCCGATGTGCTTGCGCGCAGTACGGACACCCGTGAATTCACCGTAGAAAGCGTAGTGGTCTTCCAGGTGTTCGTTCATCACGTGCTGGATCTCGTCGATCAGCGGCGGGGGCAGCAGTTCACCGGTTTGCAGGAAATGATCGATTTCGCGGAACAGCCACGGCCGGCCTTGCGCGGCACGACCGATCATCAGCGCGTCGGCGCCGGTTGCGTCGAGCACGGCCTTCGCTTTCGCGGGCGACGTGATGTCGCCGTTCGCGACGACCGGAATCCGAACGGCTGCCTTCACGGCCGCGATGGTGTCGTACTCGGCGTCGCCGCGGTACAGGTCGGCGCGCGTGCGGCCGTGCACGGTGAGCATCGAGATGCCGGCGGCTTCGGCCAGGCGCGCGACCGTGATCGCGTTCTTGTGCTCGCGGTCCCAGCCGGTGCGGATCTTCAGCGTGACGGGCACCGCATCGGGCCCCGTACCGACCGCCGCGACGACGGCCTCGACGATCCGCTGCACGAGCGGCTCGTTCTGCAGCAGCGCGGAGCCGGCCGCGACGTTGCAGACCTTTTTCGCCGGGCAGCCCATGTTGATGTCGATGATCTGCGCGCCGTTGTCGACGTTGTAGCGGGCCGCTTCGGCCATCATCGCCGGATCGGCGCCGGCGATCTGGACCGCGATCGGCTCGACTTCGCCTTCGTGGTTCGCGCGCCGCATCGTCTTTGCGCTTTTCCACAGCTGCGCGTTGGACGCGACCATCTCGGACACGGCGTAACCGGCCCCCAGCCGCTTGCAGAGCTGGCGGAACGGACGATCCGTCACCCCAGCCATCGGGGCGACGAACAGGTTGTTACGCAATACGTGAGGACCGATAGCGGGCATCGCAATGGCACCGCCCGCGACCGGCGCGGGCAGGGGAAGGGAAGACGGAAAACGAGCATTTTACCGTATTCCCATGCCCCGCCGATTTGACCCGGTTTGCCTGGCATGCCCGGGCAAACCGGGCGGCGCGCCCGCGTGTCAGTTGCGCTGGCCGAACATCATCTGGCGCGCGATCGCCTTCTTGAGCGGCGGCACGAATTCGAGTGCGGTCAGCGCCGCGCCGCGCAGCAGCGGAAGCGGGCCCGAGTCGATCGTAAACAGGCGGGCCAGCGTGTCGGTCGCACCGATCGTGAAGCGCCGGTCGAGCGCGCGGCGCGCGTTGAAGGTCGCGAGCGCGGTTGCTTCGAAGCCTTGCGCGGACAGCGCGTCGACGAGCGTATGCGCATCGCGCAGCCCGAGGTTGAGCCCCTGGCCCGCGACGGGGTGCAGGGTTTGCGCGGCATTGCCGACGATCGCGACGCGGCCGCTGACGAGCGTCGGCGCGGCGTTCAGCCCGAGCGGGAACGATGCGCGCCCGGCGATCGCGACGAACTCGCCCATGCGTGCGCCGAATACGCTGCCGAGTTCGCGCAGGAACGCGTCGTCGGGCAGCGCCGCGCGGCGTGCCGCTTCGTCGGGCGTACAGCACCAGACGAGCGAGTAGTCGGCCTGGCGCGGCCCGCCGAGCGGCAGCAGCGCGAGCGGGCCTTCGTGCGTGAAGCGTTCCCATGCGACGTTCGGGCGCGGCGCCGATACCGTGACCGTGCCGACGAGTGCGGTCTGCCCGTAATCGCGGCGATGCTTGGCCGTATCGGCCTGCTGTTCATGGAACAGCCCGCCTTCGGCATTGATGACGATCCGCGCGCGCAGCGTGCGCTCGCCCTGCGGCCCGTCGAGCGTCAGCGTGACACCGTCGGCGTCCTGCTGCGGCGCGCGTGCGGTGGTCGACGTGAGCCAGTCGACGCGCGTGCTGCGCACGGCGCCGGCGAGCGCCTGCACGATCGAGCCGTAGCGCACCACATAGCCGAGCGCGGCGAGGTCGTGCTCTTCGCGGTCGATCAGCGTGCGGCCGAAATGGCCGCGTTGCGACACGTGGATATGTTCGATCGGCGTCGCGTCGGCGGGCCACGCGAGCGTGTCGAGCAGCACGCGGCTGCCGTGCGACACGGCGATCGCGCGTGGGTCGTTCGCATTCGCGGCCGGTTCGCGCGCGTCGATCAGCGCGATCGATGCGTGCTGCGTCGCGCTGCGGCGTGCGAGCCAGCCGGCGAGCGCGAGCCCGACGGGGCCCGCGCCGACGATGGCGAGGTCGTAGTCCGGCGTGGCCGGGGAGGAAGCGGTCGTCATCTTGATTCGTGAAACGGTGGTAACGGTCGGCGGCCGGTCATGCGCCCGCGCGCATCAGCGCTTCGATCTCGTCGGCCGCGACGGGCACGCCGCGCGTGATCAACTCGCAGCCGTGCTCGCGCACGATCGCGTCGTCCTCGATGCGGATGCCGATGTTCCAGTATTCGGACGGCACGTCGTCGGCCGCGCGCACGTACAGGCCGGGTTCGACCGTCAGCGTCATGCCGGGCTTCAGCGTGCGCCACGGCAGCGCGCCATTGTCGTCGCGCTCGGCGAGCCGCTCGCGGTAGTCGCCGCAGTCGTGCACGTCCATCCCGAGCCAGTGGCCGGTGCGATGCATGTAGAAGCGCGAATAGGCGCGCTCGGCGATCACGTCGTCGACGGTCGAGAAGCGCGCTTTCGGGATGATGCCGGTGTCGAGCAGGCCCTGCGCGAGCACGCGTACCGCCGCATCGTGCGGCGCCTCGAACGGCACGCCCGCGCGCGTTGCATCGATCGCGGCCTGCTGCGCGGCGAGCACGATGTCGTACAGCGTGCGCTGCGCGGGCGAGAAGCGCCCGTTGGCCGGGAACGTGCGCGTGATGTCCGATGCGTAGCCGTCGAGTTCGCATGCGGCGTCGATCAGGATCAGGTCGCCGTCCTGCGCGGCCGCGTTGCCGGCCGGGTAGTGCAGCACGCACGCATTCGCGCCGGCCGCGACGATCGAACCGTACGCGGGCGATTGCGCGCCGTGCTTGCGGAACAGGTACAGCAGTTCGGCCTCGAGTTCGTATTCGCGGATGCCGGGGCGGCACACCTGCATCGCGCGGCGGTGCGCGAGCGCGGAGATGTGCGCGGCGCGCATCATGATCGCGAGTTCGTGTTCGTCCTTCACGAGCCGCATGTCGTCGAGCAGCGGCGTGAGGTCGAGCAGCGCGTCCGGCGCGGCGACGCCCGTGCGTGCCAACGCACGCACCGCATCGATCCAGCCGGCAAGCTGGCGCTCGAAGTCGGCCGATGCGCCGAACCGGTAGTGCACGGTGCCCGCGTCGGCGAGCAGGCGCGGCATCTCGGTATCGATCACGTCGACCGCGAATGCCGCGTCGAAACCGAACGCGTCGCGCGCGGCGTCGGGCCCGTAGTGAAAGCCTTCCCAGATCTCGCGGTCGACGTTCTTGCCGCGGCAGAACAGGATCGACTCCGGCGCGCCGTGCGGTGCGGCCGCGTTCAGCACGAGCACGGCATCCGGCTCGGTGAAGCCCGTCAGGTAATGGAAGTAGCTGTCGAACCGGTACGGGTAGGCCGTATCGCGGTTGCGCAGCAGTTCCGGCGCGGTGGGGACGATGGCGACGCCGCCGCCCGCGGCACGCAGTGCGGCAAGCACGCGTTCACGGCGCTGGCGGTAGACGTCGACGGCGATGGCGGTATCGAGGGGCGCATTCATCGTGCGATTGTAGCGCCGCGCGACGCGGTGCGTGAGAGTGGGGCCGGAAGCCGCACCGGAAGGCCCGCGCGGCGGCTGTTGCAAACCATCCACAGGCCGGACGGCCGATTTTCTGTCACGCGACGCTGGCCGGTTATGATCGACGACAACGTATACTCTCGGCGGTTCCCCAAAAAAGGCAGATGATGAAATTAATCGGTTCGCTCGGCAGCCCGTACGTCCGCAAGGCGCGGATCGTGCTCGCTGAAAAGAAGATCGACTACAAGCTGGAGCTCGAGAACGTGTGGGCGCCGGAGACGGATATTCATGCATCGAATCCGCTCGGCAAGGTCCCGTGCCTCGTGATGGAGGATGGTGCCGCGGTGTTCGATTCCCGCGTGATCTGCGAATACGTCGACACGCTGTCGCCGGTCGGCAAACTGATTCCGCCGTCGGGCCGCGAGCGTGTCGAGGTCCGTTGCTGGGAAGCGCTGGGCGACGGCGTCCTCGACGCGGCGGTCGCGATTCGCATCGAGCACACGATGCGCGACGAGGCGCAGCGCAGCGCGAGCTGGATCGCGCGCCAGCAGCGCAAGATCGACGACGGTCTCGTCGCGATGTCGCAGGGTCTCGGCGGCAAGACGTGGTGCGTCGGTAATCATTACACGCTCGCCGACATCGCACTCGGTTGCGCGCTCGGCTATCTCGACTTCCGGATGCCCGAGCTCAACTGGCGCGATCGCCACCCGAACCTCGACAAGCATTTCGTGAAGCTCCAGCAGCGGCAATCGTTCGCCGATACGCTGCCGCAGAACTGAGCGGTTGCCGGCCGCGCGTACGCGCATTCGGCAGACGAAAGAAAAGCGCCCCGCGGGGCGCTTTTCTTTTTGTCGCGCAGGCCGCCGCCGGAGCGGGGCGGCAGCGCGTCACTCGATCGACGCGTACACGGCTTCGCCAAGCGTGAACGAATCGCTGCGCGCGATCGGCCACCACTTGTCGTACAGCGTGAAGCCGCAGGTCTGGCCGTCGAGCAGCGCACCGGGCTTCAGGTACTTCAGCAACTGCGACATCAGCCGCACCTCGTGCGGCGCGACCCGCTGCACGATGTGATGCGCGCGCAGCTCGGACGGATGCCCGAGGCCGGCGGCCTGCACGAGTTCCTGCAGCGCATGCAGCGTATTGCGGTGGAAGTTGAACACGCGCTCGGCCTTGTCGGGCACGACGAGTGCGCGCTGGCGCACCGGGTCCTGCGTCGCGACGCCGGTCGGGCAGCGGTCGGTGTGGCAGTGCTGCGCCTGGATGCAGCCGACCGCGAACATGAAGCCGCGCGCCGAGTTCACCCAGTCCGCGCCGATCGCGAGCGTGCGCGCGATGTCGAACGCGGTGATGATCTTGCCGCTCGCGCCGATCTTCACGCGATCGCGCACGCCGATCCCGACGAGCGTGTTGTGCACGAGCAGCAGCCCTTCCTGCAGCGGCACGCCGACGTGGTCGGTGAATTCGAGCGGCGCCGCGCCCGTACCGCCTTCCGCGCCGTCGACGACGATGAAGTCGGGCACGATGCCGGTCTCGATCATCGCCTTCGCAATGCCGAAGAATTCCCACGGATGGCCGATGCACAGCTTGAAGCCGGTCGGCTTGCCGCCGGACAGCGTGCGCAGCCGCTCGACGAATTCGAGCAGCCCGCGCGGCGTCGAGAATTCCGAGTGCGTCGCGGGCGAGATGCAGTCCTTGCCCATCGGCACGCCGCGCGTTTCGGCGATTTCCGGCGTGATCTTCGCGGCCGGCAGTACGCCGCCGTGGCCGGGCTTCGCGCCCTGCGACAGCTTCACCTCGATCATCTTGACCTGCGGATCGGCAGCCTGCTTCGCGAACTTGTCGGGGTTGAACGTGCCGTCGTCGTTGCGGCAACCGAAGTAGCCGGACGCGATTTCCCAGATGATGTCGCCGCCGTTCTCGCGGTGGTACTTCGACAGCGAGCCTTCGCCGGTATCGTGCGCGAACCCGCCTTTCTTCGCGCCGAGGTTCAGCGAGCGGATCGCGTTCGCGGACAGCGAGCCGAAGCTCATCGCCGAGATGTTGAAGATCGAAATGTCGTACGGTTGCGCGCGATTCGCGCCGACGCGGATGCGGAAATCGTGGTTCGGCAGTTTCGTCGGCGCGAGCGAGTGGCTGATCCATTCGTGCGCGACGGCTTTCACGTTCAGCTCGGTGCCGTACGGCCGGTTGTCGGCGACGTTCTTCGCGCGCTGGTAGACGAGGCTGCGCTGCGCACGCGAGAACGGCTTCTCGTCGGTGTCGTCCTCGACGAAGTACTGACGGATTTCAGGTCGGATGAATTCGAACAGGAAGCGGAAGTGGCCCCAGAGCGGGTAATTGCGCAGGATCGCGTGACGGTCCTGTTTCAGGTCGTACACGCCGAGCGCGACGAGGGCGACGGGGATGATGATCCACAGCCAGGAAAGCATATGGGCCGACGCGAGCGCGGCCGCCGCGACGAGCAGCAGGACGGCACACCACATCGCCAGGTAGCGTCGGGAAAACATGGGGACTCCATCGTCATTATTCGGATGATGGCCGCTGCGCGAGACGCGCGGCGGCCGGCAGGCCGGCACGGGCGGCGTCGCGCCGGGCCGGCGGGCGTGGTGCCGGTGCCGTACCCGGCCGCTGCCGGCGCCCGCGATGGTCGAGAGTCTACTACGGGTCCCGTGAAGCCAGCGTTGCCGAGCGATCGCTCAGCAGTCGGCGCCGGCGTGGCGGATGAACGGGCCGTAGGCGGGCGCGTCGGGCTTCAGCTTGCCGCCGGCTTCGAAATCCCTGTCGCGGTTGAACGGTACCGACGGCCACGCATCCCACTCGACCAGCCGCGCGCAGTAGTCCGCAAGCTGCCGCGCGAGGCGCGCGTCGCGTTGCTGCGCGCCGTCGCCGGCCAGATCGCCGCGAACGTCGTGGATCAGGTGCGGCTCAAGCACGTCGAAGCCGATATAGCGTAGCGCGTACATGATCGGCCATAGCAGCAGGCGGGTATCGCCCTCCCGGCCGTCGGGCGCGCATGCGGCAGCCGACGAGCCGGTCGTGACGCTCAGCAGCGCGCGGCGGCCGTGCAGCACGCCGCGGTCATGGCGCCGGCTGCTGCTGTACAGGCCCCCGTAGACGAACACGCGGTCCATCCAGCCTTTCAGGATCGCGGGCGCGCCGAACCACCAGAGCGGGAACTGCAGGATCAGCGCGTCGGCCTGCCGCAGCAGGCCGACGTGACGCTCGACCTCCGGTGCGAGCGTGCCGCGCTCCCAGTGATGGCGCTGTTCGCGTTGCGCATCGAAGCGCGACGCATCGAGCCGGTCCGCGTAGTGGCGCGGCGCCTCGCCCGGATCGAACGCGTCGGCGTACAGGTCCGCGATCGTCGCGATGTGGCCTGCCGCGCGGCACGTCTTTGCCGCCGCGCAGGCGAGGGCGGCGTTGAACGAGCGCGGTTCGGGATGGGCGACGACGATCAGCACCTGCATGACGGGCTCCGTGAGTGTGAGACGATGATGGCGCGCAGCGGCGGGGCGGCGCAATCACGTACCCGGAGGTAACCATGGCATTTCCCGGCAACGTCTATGCGGCGGATTGCTCGGCGCGCGACGCGCTGGCCCTGATCGCCGGCAAATGGACGCTGCTGATCCTGCCGGCGCTGGCCGAGCGGCCGTTGCGCAACGGCGAGCTGCTGCGGCGCATCGGCGGGATTTCGCAGAAGGTGCTCACGCAAACGCTGCGCGAGCTGGTGCGCAACGGGCTGATCGAGCGTGTCGAGATCGACGCCCGGCGCGTGCATGTCGAATACCGGCTGACACCGGTGGCAGGATCGCTGGTGCAGACGCTGGTGGCGCTCGACCGGTGGGCGGAGCGGCATTTCCCCGCGCTCGACGCGGCACGCGAGCGCTACGATGCGGCGTTGCAAAGCATGCGCTGAACGAGGGGCGGCGGCGCTCGCGCGCCGCCGGTGTGTCAGCGTGCGTCGGCGAGTGCCGGCGCGTGGCCTTCCGCGGGCGTGGCCTGACCGGGCTGGCCGGTTGTCGCGAGTTCGATGATGCCGCCGCCGAGACAGATCTCGCCGTCGTACAGCACGGCCGACTGGCCGGGCGTGACGGCCCACTGCGCGTCGTCGAATGCGAGCGAGAAGCGGGCTTCGCCTTCCGGGCCGGCGGGCGCGGCGCCGAATGCGCATGCCGCATCGGCCTGCCGGTATCGCGTCTTCGCGCCGCATGCGAAGCCGTCGGCCGGCGGCTCGCCGGCGACCCAGCTGACGTTGCCGGCGACGAGCTGGCGCGACAGCAGCCACGGATGATCGTGGCCCTGCACGACGTACAGCGTGTTCGACGCGATGTCCTTCGCGGCGACGAACCATGGTTCGCCGCTGCCGCTCTTGCTGCCGCCGAGGCCGATGCCCTTGCGCTGGCCGAACGTGTAGAACGCGAGGCCGATGTGTTCGCCGACCACCTTGCCGTCGGGCGTCTTCATCGGGCCGGGCTTCGTCGGCAGGTAGCGGTTCAGGAAATCGCGGAACGGCCGTTCGCCGATGAAGCAGATGCCGGTCGAATCCTTCTTCTTCGCGTTCGGCAGCCCGATCTGCGCGGCGATCTCGCGCACCTTCGTCTTCGGGATCTCGCCGAGCGGGAACATCGTCTTCGACAGTTGCGCCTGGTTCAGCCGGTGCAGGAAGTACGACTGGTCTTTCGTATGATCGAACGCCTTCAGCAGTTCGAAACGCCCGTCGCGTTCGCGCACGCGCGCATAGTGGCCGGTCGCGATCATTTCCGCGTCGAGCGACATCGCGTGGTCGAGGAACGCCTTGAACTTGATCTCGGCGTTGCACAGCACGTCCGGGTTCGGCGTGCGGCCGGCCGAGTATTCGCGCAGGAACTCGGCGAACACGCGGTCCTTGTATTCCGCGGCGAAGTTGACGGCTTCCACGTCGATGCCGATCAGGTCGGCCACCGACACGACGTCGATCCAGTCCTGGCGCGTCGAGCAGTACTCTCCGTCGTCATCGTCTTCCCAGTTCTTCATGAACAGGCCGACCACGTCGTAGCCCTGTTCCTTCAGCAGCCATGCCGTCACCGACGAATCGACGCCGCCCGACATGCCCACCACCACACGGCGCTTGCTCATTTGTTGACCGCCTGACGTTCGAATGCCTCGGGGCGCGGCGCGACCGAATGCGTATGCACGAAATCGAGCGGAATGCGCCGCCCGGCGAGATAGTCGTCGACGCAGCGCATCACCGCGGGCGAGCGATGGCGCTCGCTGCACGCGCGCAGTTCGTCGGCCGTCATCCACAGCGTGCGGACGATGCCTTCGTCGAGCACATGGCCCGCGACCGGTTCGCCGGCCCTGCCGCAGAACGTGAAGCGCAGGTAGGTCGCGCCGGCGGTGCCGGGGCGGTCGTAGTGCGCGAGATAGACGCCGACGAGCGCGTCGGGCGTGAACGGGTGCGCGGTTTCCTCGAGCGTTTCGCGGATCACGGCGTCGGCCAGCGTTTCGCCGGCCTCGAGATGACCGGCCGGCTGGTTGATGCGCAGGCCCGTCGAGGTTTCTTCCTCGATCACGAGAAAGCGGCCGGCGTGCTCGACGAGCGCGGCGACCGTCACATGCGGGGTCCAGATTTCGGGTTTCATGGTTCGGCATTTTACCGGTTGCGCCCGAACGCTGCCGGCCCTCTCGTTAGACGAATCCGACCCCGTAAGCGCTGCATCCTGCCGATGTGCTGCGGCACGGGTCCGGTTCGCGCCGCGTTCATGCACGATCGATCGTGCGGAACACGGCGGCACGGCCGTCGTCCCGGGTGAAAAGCGGCGTCCATGCGGTTGTGCGGATTCGGCACACGCCGGCGGCGCGGCAGGCAGCGCTGACGCGCCGTCGTTCATGGCGCGACGAGGCGCGTGACGCACGCGGCGATCGTGTCGCGCACGCGCACGATTGCCGGATCGCGCTGCGTACTCGTGCGCCAGCCGATTTCGACCGGATAGCGCGGCAGGTCGACCGGGCACGCGAGCGCGCGCAGCGGCGTCGATTGCGCGATCGTGCGCGCTGCGTGCGCGGGAATCGTTGCGATCGCGTCGGAGCCGGCGAGCAGGTACGGCAGCGCGGCGAAATGCGTGGTCGACGCGGCGACGCGCCGCTTGTGGCCGAGCGCGGCCAGCGCCTCGTCGACGATCCCGATCACGCCGCCCGACGACACGAGCAGGTGGTCGCGCCGCAGGAAGTCGGCGAGCGTCAACGTGCGCGGCCGCTGAGCGCGGGCGCCCGGGTCGATCAGGCACGCATAGCCGCCCGTCGCGACCGCGCGCCGGCTGAGCCCGTTCGCCGAGAACCCGCCCGACGCGATCGCGAGATCGACACCGTGCCGCAGCAGCGCATCGCCGGCGATGCCGCTGTGGGTCTGCCGGAAGATCAGCCGGATGCCCGCGGCTTCGCGCGCGACCGCATCGATCAGCGCGCGACCGAGCGCGATCTCGAAGTCGTCGGACAGCCCGACCGAGATCGTGCGGCCAACGCGCTCGCCGCTGTCGGCCGCGATCGCGAGGCTTTCGCGGCAGCGGTCGAGCGCGTCGGACAGGATCGGCTTCAGTTCGTCCGCGCGCGGCGTCGGCGCGAGCCCGCGGCCGGTGCGCACGAACAGCGGATCGGCGTAGATCACGCGCAGCCGCGCGAGTGCCGCGCTGACGGCCGACTGCGTGAGGCCGAGCCGCAGCGCCGCCCGGCTCGCGCCGCCTTCCTCGTACAGCGCCTCGAACACCTTCAGCAGGTTCAGGTCGAGGCCGGCGATATCATCCACATTCATGACAGATATCTTTCTATCGATTTGATCGATGACATCTTATCGATAAAGATGGCGGCATCCCATTCACCGGAGTCGCCACCATGTCCACGTCAGTCATCGCCGCCTTGCAGATCGGCGCGTCGCCCGCCGGCACGCGCGCTACGCTCGACACGATCCTCGGCTACGAAACCGCGATTCGCGACAGCGGCGCGTCGCTCGTCGTGCTGCCCGAGGCCGTGCTCGGCGGCTATCCGAAAGGCGAAATCTTCGGCACGCGGCTCGGCTACCGGCTGCCCGAAGGCCGCGACGCGTATGCGCGCTATGCCGCGCAGGCGATCGACGTGCCGGGGCCCGAGACCGACGAGCTGGCCGCGCTGTCGCAGCGTACGGGAGCGAGCCTCGTGGTCGGCGTGATCGAGCGCGGCGGCAGCACGCTGTACTGCACGGCGCTGTTCTTCGATCCGCGCGACGGGCTCGTCGCGAAGCACCGCAAGCTGATGCCGACCGGCACCGAGCGGCTGATCTGGGGGCAGGGCGACGGCTCGACGCTGCCCGTCGTCGAAACGGCAGCCGGCCGCGCGGGCGCCGCGATCTGCTGGGAGAACCACATGCCGCTGCTGCGCTGCGCGATGTACGCGAAAGGCGTGCAGATCTGGTGTGCGCCGACTGTCGACGAGCGCGACCTGTGGCAGAGCTCGATGCGCCACATCGCGCATGAAGGGCGTTGCTTCGTCGTGAGCGCGTGCCAGGTGCAGCCGTCGCCGCGTGCGCTCGGCATCGACGTGCCGGGCTGGGATCCCGAGCGGCCGCTGATCCGCGGCGGCAGCGTGATCGTCGGGCCGCTCGGCGACCTGCTGACGGAGCCGCTGATCGGCGAGGCCGGGCTCGTGACCGCGCGCATCGATACCGACGAGCTGGTGCGGGCGCGCTACGATTTCGACGTCGTCGGCCACTACGCGCGGGCGGACGTGTTTTCGCTGCACGTCGACGAGCGGCCGAAGCGGCCGGTGGTGTTCGGCGGATAACGCGGGAATGGCCGGGCGCCGAACGGCGGTCGGGCAACGAATGACGGCGGCGCGCGGCTTCGCGCCCGCCGCCGCAGAGCGTCAGCGCATCGGCGCTTCCGCGATCCGCATGTAGTCGGCGATCCGCCGTCCTTCCATGTCCGGAAACTGCTCGTGCACGGTGATGTCACCCATTCGCGCGATGTCGAAGGTGCGGAAATCGCCGCGCAGCTCGCACCACGCGCCGATCGTCCAGCGCCCGCCCCAGTAGACGAGACCGAGCGGCCATACGCGGCGTTGCGAATGCGCGCCGAGCCGGTCGCGATAGTCGAAGCTCACGATGTGGCGCGTGTCGATGGCCTGGTGGATCGCGTCGACCTTTGCGCAGAACGTCTCGTCGATGTGGAACGACGGCGCGAACACCGGCAGGCGGTCGAGCGCCGTGCGCTTGTCGGCCGGCATTGCCGACGCGATCTTCGCGAGCGCCGAGCGCGCGCCACTCGCGAAGCGCGCGCCGCCCCAGGTCTCGAGCATGCGCGCGCCGGTGGCGAGCGCCGAGAGCTCCTCGGCCGTGAACGTGAGCGGCGGCAAGCTCGCGTTGCGGTTCAGCCGGTAACCGATGCCGGCCTCGCCTTCGATCGGCACCCCTGACAGTTGCAGGTCGCGCACGTCGCGATAGACCGTGCGCGGTGACACCGACAGCCAGTCGGCCAGCTGCTGCGCGGTCGTGAGACGACGCCCGCGCAGCAGCTCGGCGATCTGGAACAGGCGGTCGGCACGGCGGGTCATGACAGCACCTCGATTCCTTCCGTTACGGGGACTTCGCGATGATAGCGCCGCGCCCGCCCGCTGACCGGTGCGCTCAGTGGCATTTCGGCGCGTGCAGACCGACGCGGTTGCCTTCGGTGTCGATCAGGTAGCCGACGTAGCCGTAGTTGTTCGGCAGCTCGACGACCGTGCCCTGCACGACGCCGCCCGCGCGCTTCGCACGTTCGAGCGCCGCGACGACCGATTCGCCTGCGTTCAGGTAGACGAGCACGCCGTTCGCGCTCGGCTTCATCTGCTGCGGATCGAACACGATGCTGCCGCCCGTGCTCGACGCCTCGCGATCGAACGTGGCCATCGGCACGCCGCCGAAGATTTCGCGCCGCAACGTGGTCTGCAGCACGGTTTCGTAAAAGCGGATCGCCCGTTCGAAATCGAGGGACGGAATGTCGAACCAGGCGATTGCGCGTTCCAGGGTTGCGGTGGCAGTTGCGGTCGTCATGACGAGCTCCTTGTTGCGTTGTTATTCGGGTTCGGTGCGGAAACCAGCCTGCATTGCGCCGGGATTGCAGTGTGAGCGCGGGCTGCTGACACCGTATTGTCAGTAGAGTTGTCACCCTTGACATGCAACCATTTGGTTGCATAATGAAGCCATTGACCCGGGAGTGGCATGGATCTCGTTTTCAGGGCGCTGGCCGATGCCACGCGCCGTCAGTTGCTGGACCTGCTGCACGCAAAGAGCGGCCAGACGCTGTCCGAGCTGTGCGACGGGCTCGCGATGAGCCGGCAGGCCGTGAGCAAGCATCTCGCGCTGCTCGAGGCCGCGAATCTCGTCGCGACGACGTGGCGCGGCAGGGAGAAGCTGCATTACCTGAATCCGGTGCCGATCCACGACATCGCGGAACGCTGGATCGGCAAGTTCGAGCGTCAGCGCCTCCAGGCGCTGGCGGATCTCAAGCGCGGGCTCGAAGCGGCCGGCGAAACAGGAGACGACGATGGGTAATCCCGCCTTTGTGTACGTGACCTTCATCGCAGCGACGCCCGAGCGCGTGTTCGATGCGTTGACCAACGCCGAGCTGACGAAAGACTACTGGGTGCGGCATCGCAATGCGTCACCCGACTGGCGGCCGGGCTCGCGCTGGGAACATCAGGACTACGACGATCCGTCGCGGGTCGACATCGTCGGCGAAGTGGTGGAGAACGATCCGCCGCACCGGCTGGTGGTCACGTGGCGCACGCCGTCGGGGGAGGGCGAGGAATCGCGCGTGACCTACCTCGTCGAGCCGCATGAAGGTGTCGTGAAGCTGACCGTCACGCACGACGGGCTCCTGGCCGGTTCGGAGATGGATCGCGGCATTCGCGGCGGCTGGCCGGTCGTGCTGTCGAGCCTGAAGACGCTGCTCGAGACGGGGCACGCGCTGCCGTTCACGATGGGGCGCTGGTCGAAATCGAAGCACTGACCGGCTGCGAAATGGCACAGGGGCCGCGATAGCGGCCCCTGAGACGTCGTCGCTTGTGGAAGCGGACGGATGCTTATGCGTCGCCTTCCGGCGCGGCCGGGCGTGCCTTCACGCTGCCGGCGATCAGGTCGAAGCGGAACAGCCGGCATTCGAGCGCGCCGTTGAACAGCGGCGTCTTGGCCGATTCGCGCAGGCGCAGCAGGCCCGGCAGCGAACGGTCGGACGTCAGCAGGAACGCCTGCCAGCCCGTGAAGCGCTGCTTCAGCGCATCGCCGAGCACGTTGAAGAACTCGCTGTCCGGCGCGTCGGTGTGCGTGCGGCGGAACGCGTCGTCGTTGCCGCGGTTGCGGCCGGTTTCGCGCACTTCGCCGCGCGCGCTGCGGCCGCGCACTTCGATCCGCTCCCCGTACGGCGGGTTCGCGAGGATGATGCCCGGCGCGTCGCACGGCGGCGTCATCCCGCGTGCGTCGACCTGCTTGAGCCACACCGACGGCACGCCCGCGCGCTCGAGGTTCGCGCGGGCCTTCTCGAGCATGTCGCCGGAAATGTCGCTGCCGTACACGCCGAGCGCGTCGTTGCGCTTGGCGCGCGCCGCGCGCTTCGCGTCCAGCGCCGGGACCTTCAGCCCCTGCCACGCGGTGATGTCGTACTGCTTGAGCTTTTCGAAGCCGAACCGGCGTTCGCAGCCGGGCGCCACGCCGAGTGCGATCTGCGCGGCTTCCGCGAGGAACGTGCCGCTGCCGCACATCGGGTCGTACAGCGCGGTGCCGGGCGTCCAGCCCGTCAGGCGCAGGATGCCGGCCGCGAGGTTCTCGCGCAGCGGCGCCGCGCCCTTGTCGAGACGCCAGCCGCGCTTGAACAGCGGCTCGCCCGACGTATCGAGGTACAGCGTGCACTCGTTGGCGGTCAGGAACGCGAACACGCGCACATCCGGCGCACCGGTGTCGATGCTCGGGCGCGCGCCGGTCTTGTCGCGCATCCGGTCGCAGATCGCGTCCTTCACGCGCAACGTCGCGAATTCGAGGCTCTTCAGCGGCGACTTGATCGCGGTGATGTCGACGCGCAGCGTCTGCGTGGCCGCGAACCAGCGCTCCCACGGCTGCTCGAGCGCGAGCGCGTAGACGTCCTGCTCGTTGCGGTACGCGCGGTGCGCGATCTTCAGCAGGATCCGGCTCGCGATCCGCGAATGGAGGTTCGCGGCCATGCCGGCGGCCCAGCCGCCGCTGAAATGGACGCCGCCCGGCACCTGCGCGCCCGCGGTGAACGGCGCGCCGTTCAGGTGGCGGCCGGCGATTTCGGCCAGCTCGGCGGCAAGCGCCGCTTCGAGGCCGCGCGGGCAGGGGGCGAAGAATTCGAACAGGGTGGGCGAGGACATAAGGCGGGTGAGGACGTGCAAAAGTCCACCATTGTACGCGGCGCGGGCGGCCGGGGCCGGCGTTTCGGTGTGGCAGCGCCCGCAGGGCGGCTGCTTTCGCGTGCCGGGAGGCAGGCGCGGCGACACCCGGCCGGGCGCCGCCGCACTGCCGCGGGCTCAGTGCGAGCCCGTCTGACCGGCGCGTTCGGCCTGGCCGCCGGCCGGCCAGAACAGCGCGAGCGGATTCGACAGCACCGTGCGGACGATCGCGGCGACGAGCGCGCGCACCTTGGTGCGGCGCAGGCTGCGCGAGCGCACGGCCATCGTGAACGCGAGCGCGAAGCTCACCAGCACGTTGAGGATCGCCATGCTGAGCACGCCGGCGCCGGCCCACCACAGTTCGGGCGTCGTGAGCGCATCCTTGCCCAGCACGCCGAGCGCGATCCCGATCGAGCCGGCCGACAGCGTCACGTGGCGCACCTCGAACGGGAACATGAATACGGTGACGATCGCCGGCACGAGGCCGAGCATCAGGCCGAGGCCGACGTTCGCGACCACGCCGGCGACGTTCGAGCGGCAGAAGTGCGCGAGCTTCGCGGCGCCGGCCGCGCCGAGCGTGAGGCGCAGCCGGCGGTTGTACGCGAGCGCGTCGCCGACCCGGTGCAGCACGAACCAGTTGTCGGCCCAGCCCGCGAGCAGGCTCGACGCCCACAGCAGCACGCCCGTCAGCGCAGCGTAGAGCGGCGTCGGCCCGAGCAGCGAGAACGAGTGGAGTGTCGCGTGCGCCTTGTCGGGCGAGATCAGATTCGCGTGCAGCACGTTGCCCGCGAACAGCTGCACGAGCAGGCACACGGGCAGCACGACGAGCACGTTGCCGGAAATCGCGGCAGCCTGGGTGCGGATCAGCGCGATCACCGACGACACGAACGCCTTCACGCCTTCCTCGTGGCCGGTGTCGTCGAGCTCGCGCGCAAGCGTCGGCGCGGTCATCGCGGGCTGCTTGGTCGCGAGCGTGAAGTGCAGGAAGTGCATCAGCATGAAGCTGGCCGCGTAGTTGACGCCGGCGAGCAGCCCTTCGAGCATCGACTGCAGGTGCGCGCCCGTGATCGCGAACTTCACGCACACGGTCGCGACGGTGACGAGGCCGCCGCCCGCGGCCATCCGCAGCATCTTCAGGTACTCGGCGCGGCCGCGCGAGATGTAGTGCTCGCCGGTGTCCGCGTTGGTCTCGACGAGCTTGCGCGCGAACAGCGAGAAGTTGCTGCGCACGAGGTGCGTGACGCTCTGGCTGTTCTGGTTCGCGTCGACGAGTTCGGCCGTCAGGTGCGCCATCCCGCGCAGGTCGTCGCGCGCCATCCACGCGTTCAGCAGTGTTTCCGCACGCAGGATGCGCATGCGCATCCGCTCGACCTGGAACACGATGTCGACCGACACGCCGTTGCGGTACAGGTGCGAAAACACGTCGTCGACGGCGATCCGGCATTCGTCGAGCAGCACGCGCAGATAGTTCACCTCGTGCAGCAGCTTGCTCGGGTCGCCGCCGTCCTCGACGGCCGCGTGCGCGGTCTCGACCGCGAGCATCGCGCGCGTGAGCCGGTAGAACGGCTGCGATTCGAGCGGCTTGCGCGCGTCGTCGTCGGACAGCCGGCTGCGTACCGTCTGCGACAGGCCGGTCGAGCTGATCTGGCAGGTCAGGTTATGCAGTGCGGCCAGCAGGTCGCGCGAGAACGAGCCGGGTTCGTGGCGCTCTTCCTCGGTGACGTCGAACGAAATCAGCTCGGCGAGGCGCGCGAGCAGGTCGTCGGGCAGCGCGTCGATCCACTTCGCGTCTTCCGGCGCCGGGAACATCAGCGTGAACAGCGCCGACAGCTCGCGGCGGTTCGGCGCGGGCGGGATCAGCGACGAGTCGATCCGCTCGAACAGCGCGCCGAAGAAGCCCGAGTGCACGGGCATGCCGGCGTCGCACAGCAGCGAGATGCCGTCGCACTCGCGCAGGATGCCGCGCAGGATGCGCGCGGCATGCGCTTTCCAGGCGGGGTTGCGGTCGAGCACGTGGAACAGGTAGCGCAGCCGCGCATGAGCCGGATACGCGCGCGTGTCGACGTCGCGATCGGCCGGGGTGTCCTGCGCGGCCTGCATCGTGCCGTTGCGGTGCAGCCAGTGCGCGAGCTCGATCAGCCATTCGCTGCGCTCGGCATACGACGCATCGGCGTCGGCATGCGCGAGCAGCGCATCGAGCTGGTGACCGGCATTGCGCGACGCGCGCCACTTCTTGATCAGGGTCGTCAGGGAACGAAACATAAACGGAATAGCGAAAGCCCTGGACGGGCGGGTTCGGGAAGCCTGCCGGGGAAACGGCACGGCGCCGGGGAGAACGGATGAGACGAGGCGGTTGCCGGACGATGCGCGGCGACCCGCGATGCGGCTGCCCCACTGCGGTGCACGCGGTGTGCGTGCGGGCGCAGGGCGTCACGGCGGTCGGACCGAACGCGGCCCGGCGTCGCCGGCCGGCGCGTACGACGAACGGCGCGAGCCGGAAAGTGCGTAGGATCGTCAATCGGGCCGGAAAACGCAAGCCGACCGTGTGGCGTGGCGCCGGTTCCGGCCGACTTTGACAAACAATGCAAAGTCGCCGTCCGGCCGATGAAGATGAGGCGCGGTGCAGGTCGTGGCGGCGCGATGCCGCCTGTCACGGCCGGCGATCGCTCTCGGATACGCCACGCAGGCGAGCGCCGCTTCGAGCGCTCGCCTGCGCGCTGCCCGCTTACGCGCCGGACTTGCCCGTCGCGCCGGCGTCGCCGCCGGACGCCGGGTTGGCCGGGCACGGCACGACCGGCGCGGGCGTGGCCGCCGTCTTGCTGCCGGCCG
>NZ_CABVPX010000016.1 GCF_902499125.1 Burkholderia arboris | reverse complement strand
AGCGCACCCGTAACCTGATTCACCACGCCTTGCACCGGCGCCAGCGGATTCGCGCCGCCGCCGATACCGCCCAGCGCTCCCGTCACCTGGCCCAGCGCGCCGGTTAGTGCACCAGCCGGATTACCGCCACCAAGCGCACCCGTTACTTGATTCACCACACCCTGCACCGGCGCCAGCGGGTTTGCGCCGCCGCCGACATTGCCCAGTGCACCCGTTACCGTGCCAACCGCATTGCTCAGCGTCCCCGTCGCCGTGCTCAGCGCACCCGTCAATGCGCCTGCGGGGTTGCCGCCATTCAGTGCTCCCGTCACCTGGTTCAACACGCCTTGTACCGGCGCAAGCGGCTGCACCGTGCCGCCACCGCCGCCGAGTGCGCCCGTCACCGCCCCCACGGCGCCCGACAGCGCTTGACCGGGATCGCCGAGCGACGTCTGGATCGCACCCGACCCGCCCGCCGCAACGGTAACCGAGCCCAGCGGCGACGTGCCCGTCGCGACCAGCCCGACCGTCACGCTGTTCGTCGGCGGATTGACGATCACTTGCGGGATCGGCAGCGAATCGAGGGCCCCCGCCATCGCGGAACCCGAAGCCAGCACCCCGAACACCGTCGCGACCGACAGCGCCACACCCGTCAATTTAAGATTGTGTCCCATCGTTATTTTCCCCATCTCGGTTGGCACCACGTTGATAAAGCATGGGGACGGATTGCACGAAGCGTGCCAATTCAAAAAAGCGGATTGATTCGTCTGGCCATTAGTGGTCAATAACGCTTTTTTAATCGATTTCAGACGAAATACACGGGCTTCCGATCCCAAATCGTCTGACGATAGACGCTGCCGGGACGCGGATGTAACGTAACGTTTGCGAGCCCCGTGGTAACGTGTTCCGGTACATCCCGCGTAACGCCGGAACACCCGGCCGCGATAGCGCCCTATACCGTCAGCGACCGCCGCCGGTTGCGCATTTCAGCAATATGAAAATGCATTGATAAATCGCGAATTTTCTGATTTTATTTATCTCGCGATTTTCTTTCTTGCCGATTACGCAGATCATTTCCGATTGCGTGGCTTTCGATAATTCGGATAGCCGAATGAAAAACTGTGAAACGCGCGCATGGCCGCCGGCATGAGCGGGGCAGCGCGCGCCGGCGGCCGGAGCCGCCCTACCGCGCGACAGGTTCAACCGAAGCGCGCGGGCCGGTACGGATGGGGATCGATATAGGTCGGCGCGCCCGTCATCATTTCGGCGAGCAGACGCCCGGTCGCGGGGCCGAGCGTGAGCCCGTGGTGGCAATGGCCGAACGCGAACCACAAATGACGGTGGCGCGGCGCGGGCCCGATCACCGGACGCATGTCCGGCGTGCAGGGCCGCATCCCGAGCCACGGTTCCGGATCGAGCCGTTCGCCGATGCCGAACGCGTCGCGCGCCAGCGGTTCGGCCCGCGCAAGCTGCACGCCGGTCGGCGGCGCACCGCGCAGCGCGATCTCGACGCCCGTCGTGAGCCGCAGGCGGCCGCCCTCCATCGGCGCGACGACGAAGCCTTCCTCGGTATCGCACACGGGCACGTTCAACGGCGTGCGCGTCGGCCGGTAGTGCATGTGATAGCCACGCTTGGCGCGCAGCGGAATCCGGTAGCCGAGCGGCGCGAACACGTGATCGGACCACGGCCCGAGCGCGACCACGGCCGAGCGCGCGGCAATCGGCCCGTGTTCGGTCCCGACCTGCCAGCCACCGTCCACCTGCACGAGCGTCTTCGCATCGCCGAGCACGAACGTGCCGCCGTCGCGCTCGAACAGCCGCGCGTAGGCCTTGGTCAGCCCGCCCGGGCTCGACACCGTCTTCGGGTCCTGCCAGTGGAAAGCGCCGCAGAATGCGTCGCCGATACCCGGCTCGCGCGCGCGCAGCGCATGCGCATCGAGCACGCTCATCCGCAACCCGTGCGCGTCGGCCACGCGCTGCTGCGCGCGCGCCTCCGCGTCGAACAACGCGGGCGAACGGAACGCCTCGATCCACCCGCCGTCGTGTACGAGGGGCTGCGCATCGGTCCGCGCGAGCAGCGCATCGTGCTCGACGACGCTCGCCGCGACGAGCGGCAGCAGGTCGCGCGCGGCGGCCGCGAGCCGTTGCGGCGACGATTCGCGCCAGAAGCGCGCGAGCCAGCCCGCATACGCGGGCAGCGCGCGGTAGTCCCAGTAGAGATCGACCGAGCGGTTGCGTGCATAGCGCAGCAACGTGCCGAGCCGGCGCGGAAACGCGTACGGCACGACCGACGAGCGCTCGATCAGCCCGGCATTGCCGTGGCTCGTTTCCTCGCCGGGCGCGCGCCGGTCGACGAGCGCGACGCGCAGCCCGCGATCCTGCAGATGCAGCGCCGACGACACGCCGACGATGCCGGCTCCCAGAACGATGACGTCGAAATCCATGGTTCCCTGTACCGTGTCGAGATTCGATGGGCGGCGCACCGGCATCGCGGCCGGCGCGCGGCGATGCTTACTTCGCGATGATGTCGCGCTTGAAGTACTTCTGCGACAGCGCGCTCAGCGTGCCGTCCTTCTTCAGCGCGTCGAGCGCGCCGACGATCTTCGCCTGCAGCGCCTTGTCGTTCTTGCGCATCCCGAAGCCCGTGCCCTCGCCGAGCGTCGCCGGATCCTTCAGCGCGTCGCCGACGATCTGGTAATCGCGGCCGGCCGGCTTGTCGAGGAAGCCGTCCTGCGCGGTCTGCGCTTCCTGCACGGCCGCATCGAGCCGCCCCGCGACGAGATCGGCGTAGATCTGGTCCTGATCCTGGTACGACACGACGGCCACGCCCGCGTTGGCCCAGTGCGCCTTCAGGAAATCCTCCTGCGACGAGCCCTGCAGCACGCCGACATGCTTGCCGCGCAGGCTCGCGACGTCAGGCCGCAGCGGCGAACCGCGCCTGGCCACCATCACGATCGGCACCACGTAGATCGCCGGCGTGAAGTCGATGCTCTGCTTGCGCTTCGCGGTGATGTTCATCGCCGAATTGATCGCGTCGAACTTGCGCGCCTGCAGCGCCGGGATCAGGCCGTCGAACGCATTCTCGACCCACACGCATTTCATGTTCAGCTTCGCGCACACCGCATTGCCGATGTCGACGTCGAAGCCCTGCAGCTGACCGGCCGGCGTCTTGCTCTCGAACGGCGGATAGGCCGCTTCGATCCCGAAGCGCAACGTGGTCTGTTCCGCATGGGCCGTGACGGCCGCGCACGCGAGCGCCGCAGCGGCGCAAAGGGAAAGCTTCCAGTTCATGACGGTCCTTCCGTTCTGGATTGAGGCGATGGAGATCGGTTGCACGACGCCCTCGGCCGGGCGCCGGATCGGCATTCGATGCAGGCGGCCGCCGCGTGGCGGCACATCCTGTCCTGCACGCGAAATATAGACTCAAAGTCTACTATAGACTATAGGGGATACGAGAGTCTCGTCCTGCCGCACCCCGCCCGGATTTCGACACCTCGCCAAAAGATCCTTGATTTCATGATGTTTTTCATCATCCAGGCAACGACACAACGTCTCGAAAAGAAAAATCCTCCAGAATTTGTTTGTCTATATTAGACTTTTCGTCCATCACGAACACCACCGGACACCGCCTTTCGAGACGGTCTGTCCGGCACCGACCGGAGATGTCCCCATGACGCAAACCGTCCCGACCCTGCCGCTGACCGTCGACGAAGCCGCCGTGCGTGCGGCGCTGCCATCGCTCGACGTGCTCGGCACGCTGCGCCGCATGTTCGCGTCGCTCGCCGCGGCGCGCGCGGTGCAGCCGCCGCAGACGCTCACGCTGTTTCCCGACCAGGCCGGCGACTTCATCACGTATCTCGGCGCGCTCGCCGATGCGCAGGTCTTCGGCGCGAAGCTGTCGCCGTACGTGGTGACGGGCGGCAAGCCGATCGTCACCGCGTGGACCGCGCTGATGTCGATGCAGACCGGCCAGCCGCTGATGTGGTGCGACGCGGGGCTGCTGACCGTCGAACGCACGGCCGGCACGACGGCGCTCGCGGTCGACTGCCTCGCGGCGCGCGACGCACGCCATCTGGCGATCGTCGGCGCAGGCGCGGTCGGCCTCGCGCACCTGCGGCACACGGCGGCACTGCGCGACTGGGAGACGATCCGCGTGTACTCGCCCGCGCTCGCCGGCGATGGCGCGCAGCAGGCAACGCTCGCCGAACTCGACTCGCGCGCACGTGCGGCTGCGAGTGTCGAAGCCTGCGTGCGCGACGCGGACGTCGTGATGCTGTGCACGTCGTCGGGCACGCCCGTGCTCGGCGACGGGATGCTCACGCGCCCCGCGCTCGTCACGTCGATCAGCACGAACGTCGCGCGCGCGCACGAAATCCCGCCCGCATGGCTGCCCGACATGGACGTGTACTGCGACTACCGGCACACGACCCCGGCAAGCGCCGGCGAGATGCAGATCGCGGCGGCCGATCACGGCTGGGAGGCCGGGCGGATCGTCGGCGACCTGCCCGCGCTCGTCGCCGGCGCCTGCGCAGCGCCGTCGCGCACGCGTCACGCGTTCTTCCGCTCGATCGGCCTCGGGCTCGAGGACATCGCGATCGCGCACGCACTGTATACGCAGCTGACGCGCGCATGAGCGGCACGCGCACGCGGGGCCGATACAATGACGCAACCGCCGCGGCGGCCGCGCGCGGGCGCACGGGCATGCCGGCCACCGGCGCGCCGGCACGCCGGCCCGACGCGCTGCCCGGCTCCCGCCCACCCGAGATGGCGACACCGATGCGCAAGAAGAAATCCCCCGTCAAAGACCTGCTGCTCACCCGCTATGCGCCGATCGCCGACGGTATCGCCGCGCTGTTCTTCCCGTACGCGGAAGTCGTGATCCACGACCTGCACGACCAGACCGTGCTGTATCTCGCGAACAACCTGTCGAAGCGCGAGGTCGGCGACGATTCCGCGCTCGAGGAGATCGATCATTCCGCGCGCGAACGCGTGATCGGCCCGTACGAGAAGCTGAACTGGGACGGCCGGCGGATGCGCTGCGTCAGCAACGTGCTGTTCGACGACGACGGCCGCCCGGCCGGGATGATGTGCATCAACTTCAACATTGCGGTGTTCGACGAGGTGCGCGCGACGCTCGACCTGTTCATCAAGGGCGCGGGCGTCGTCGCCCAGCCCGACGAGCTGTTCCGCGACGACTGGCAGGAGCGCATCAACACGTTCCTGCACGGCTGGCTGCGCGAGCGGCAGGTCGGGCTGAACGGGCTCACGCGCGAGCACCGGCGCGAGCTCGTCGAGGCGCTCTACGCGGAAGGCGCGTTCCGCGGCAAGAGCGCGGCGAACTACGTCGCGAACGTGCTCGGGATGGGGCGCGCAACGGTCTACAAGCACCTCAAGCACCTGAAGGAAACGCAAGGCGACGCGTAAGCGCTGCGCGGCGGGCGCAACGACGGCCCGCATCGGTCATCGCTACCGGGAAGCCATTTCCCTGTCTATGCTTCGTGATACGCCGGGTACGGCCCCGTTCCGCACGGGTCTGCGCGCGCCCTGGCGTCGACGCATAAAGTGATATAGTCCCGGTTACACTTTTTTTGCCGCCCTGGACCGCCCATGACGACCGCCCCCGCCCCGACTGCCCGCCCGACCCTGACCGTCGAAATCTGGTCCGACCTGATCTGCCCGTGGTGCTGGATCGGCAAGCGCCGTTTCGACGAGGCGCTCGCCGCGTTCGCGCATGCCGATCGGGTCGACGTCGCGCTGCGCGCGTACCGGCTGATGCCCGGCCAGCCTGTCGAGCCGGTCGAGGCGATGCTGGCCGGCAAATACCGGATGTCGCCCGCGCAGGTCGACCAGATGCTGCGCCAGGTCACCGATGCGGCCGCGAGCGTCGGGCTGCGCTACGACCTGCCAGGCACGCTGGTCGGCGATACGCTCGACGGCCACCGGCTCGTGAAGCTCGCGGAAGCGACCGGCCGCGCGCACGCGCTGACCGAGCGCCTGTACCGCGCGTATTTCTGCGAGCACGGCTCGTTGTTCGATCATGCCGAGCTGACCGAATTCGCGGTCGAAGCCGGGCTCGAACGCTCGGCCGTCGAAGCCGTGCTGCGCAGCGACGCATACCGCGACGAAGTCGAAGCCGACATCGCACGCGCCGCGCAGATCGGCGGGCGCGGCGTACCGTTGTTCGTGCTCGGCGGCCGCTACGCGGTGTCGGGCGCGCAGCCGGCCGACGCGTTCGCGCAGGCGCTCGAACAGGCGTGGCGCGACGGCATCGTCGAACTCGACGGCAGCGATGCGGCCGCCTGCGGCCCCGACGGCTGCGAACTGCCGGCGCGCTCGTAACGCCCTGCTCCCTTTGTCAGTCGCGCGCGGCCCCGCGCGCGACTACGCGACGCTCCTGCCACAAACCGGCAGGAAGCCCGCGCCGATGGCGTCTACAATGCATCCTTTCAAATAACTATCAGAAGGCTGCAAGCCCATGACCCACGGGATCCACGGCGAGAAGCGCTGGTACGCGCTGATCGTTCTCTGTCTCGGCGTGCTGATGATCGTGCTCGACAGCACGATCGTGAACGTTGCGCTGCCGTCGATCAGCACCGACCTCCATTTCACCGAAACGGCCCTCGTGTGGGTCGTCAACGCGTACCTGCTGACGTTCGGCGGCTGCCTGCTGCTCGGCGGCCGGCTCGGCGACCTGTACGGCCAGCGGCGCATGTTCCTCGCCGGCCTCGTCGCGTTCACGCTCGCGTCGCTCGCCTGCGGCCTCGCGCAATCGCAGGCGATGCTGATCGCCGCGCGCGCGGTGCAGGGGCTCGGCGGCGCGGTCGTGTCGGCCGTCTCGCTGTCGCTGATCATGAATCTCTTCACCGAGCCCGGCGAACGCGCGCGCGCGATGGGCGTCTACGGCTTCGTGTGCGCGGGCGGCGGCAGCATCGGCGTGCTGCTCGGCGGGCTACTGACGAGCTCGCTGTCGTGGCACTGGATCTTCCTCGTCAACCTGCCGATCGGCGTCGCGGTCTATGCGATGAGCGCCGCGCTGCTGCCGCGCATGCGTGCGCCGGCCGGCACCGCCCGGCTCGACGTCGCGGGCGCGATCACCGTGACCGCATCGCTGATGCTGGCCGTGTACGGGATCGTCGGCGGCAACGAGGCCGGCTGGCTGTCGACGCAGACCGTCGCGCTGATCGGCGCGGCCGTCGTGCTGCTCGCGCTGTTCATCGCGATCGAGTCGCGCGCCGCGCATCCACTGATGCCGCTGACGCTGTTCGCCGCGCGCAACGTCGCGCTCGCGAACGTGATCGCCGTGCTGTGGGCGGCCGCGATGTTCGCGTGGTTCTTCCTGTCCGCGCTGTACATGCAGCGCGTGCTCGGCTACGGGCCGCTGCAGGTCGGCCTCGCGTTCCTGCCGGCGAACCTGATCATGGCCGCGTTCTCGCTCGGGCTGTCGGCGCGGATCGTGATGCGCTTCGGCATCCGCGGCCCGATCGCGGCCGGCCTGCTGATCGCGGCCTGCGGCCTCGCGCTGTTCTCGCGCGCGCCGGTCGACGGCGGTTTCGTGTGGCATGTGCTGCCCGGCATGACGCTGCTCGGCATCGGCGCGGGCGTCGCGTTCAACCCGATGCTGCTCGCGGCGATGAACGACGTCGACCCGGCCGATTCCGGGCTCGCGTCGGGGATCGTCAACACCGCGTTCATGATGGGCGGCGCGCTCGGGCTCGCCGTCCTCGCGAGTCTCGCGGGCGCCCGCACCGACGCGCTCGCCGCCGCGCAGGCCACGCCGCTCGACGCGCTGAACGGCGGCTACCACGCCGCATTCGCGTTCGGTGCAGCGTTCGCCGCGGTGGCCGCGCTGATCGGCCTCGCGCTGCGCATCCGGCCGCAACGCGCCATCGAAGGCGCCGGATCCGCGATGCACTGACCGGCGACTCGCCAGGGCCGGCAACCGGCATCGAACCCGGGCGCGCAGTGTCGCGCCCTTTTTTACGCGCGCCGGATGCGCGACGCGGCACATGCGCCCGATTCGTCATACTTGTGCGGGCCGACGACCGCCATCGGCCCTCCGCCGGCTCGAACGCCCGTTTCACGTTTGCCCGGCCGCCTGCCGCACGGGCCTTCCCGGCCGATTTTTAACGCAGTCGTACATTGACGCGCCACTTTTGCGACAATGGCGGACTTTGACGCGCGCGCCGCAGCCGCGCGCCGCCGCCGAACGCCGCATAACCGCCTGCTTCCGATGTCGCTTCCCCATATCGATCTGCTGTACTCCCTGTCCGGCCTGTTCGTCGGCATTCTCGTCGGCCTGACGGGCGTCGGCGGCGGTTCGTTGATGACGCCGATCCTCGTGCTGCTGTTCGGCGTGCATCCCGCGACAGCGGTCGGCACCGACCTGCTGTACGCGGCCGCGACCAAGGCCACCGGCACGCTCGTCCACGGCCTGAAGGGCTCGATCGACTGGCGCATCACGGGCCGGCTCGCGGCGGGCAGCGTGCCGGCCGCGGCCGTCACGCTGTGGTGGCTCCATACGCACGGGATGAATACGCCGGGCACCGCGCGGATGATCCAGCTCGTGCTCGGCGTCGCGCTGCTGCTCACGTCGCTCGCGCTGATCTTCCGGCCGCAGCTCACCGCATTCGCCGCGCGCAACCCGCTCGCGCCGAGCCCCGCGCGCACGCTGTGGTCGACCGTGCTGACGGGTGCCGTGCTCGGCGTGCTCGTGTCGATGACGTCGGTCGGCGCCGGCGCGATCGGCGTGACGGTGCTCCTGCTGCTGTACCCTGCGCTCGCGACGACCCGCATCGTCGGCTCCGACATCGCGCACGCAGTGCCGCTCACGCTGGTCGCCGGCATGGGCCACTGGCTGCTCGGCTCGGTCGACTGGTCGATGCTGCTGTCGCTGCTGCTCGGCTCGCTGCCCGGCATCGTGCTCGGCAGCCTGCTGTCGGCGCGCGCGCCCGAGCGGCTGCTGCGCAACCTGCTCGCCGCGACGCTCGTCGCGGTCGGCGTGCGGCTCGTGCTCGCGTAAGCGGCCCGGCACGACGACCCGCGCGCATCGACACACTCCCTTCGCCAACGAAAAGCACCGTCCCTGTTGGCGACTGGCCTTCACCTCATGTCTTGATGAACGCCCCGGCGAGTCTCACGGCGTACCTGTCAGCGCATGTGCAACGGGCAGGTATTTGGCCAGGATGCTCAGCATGGTAGCGGCCTCTGCCTTCGAAACCGGGGGAAACGGGGAAACGTACGACGTGCCGTTGCGGCGCTCGTGTGCCTTCGTGATGAACGCAAATTCCTGCGGACTCACGCCCAGCGAGGTCGACACGCGCTGGATGGCTAGGTTACGGCCGGCATCCTTGGTTCGCACCTCATAAAACTCCAGGATCGCCTGTACCACCTGAAAATAGCCTTCGTGGGCCAACGTCAACACCTGCAGATGCCGGGCGTGATCCAGTTCATCGGCAGTGGCCTTGTAGTCCGCGGCATTGCGCAGGAAGCCCGCGATTGCCCCGGGCGTCGGCGCAACCGGATCGAAGGCTTTCGTCCTGATGAGGTTTTCGTATTCAGCTGGGCGCGGCATCACAGTATCCTCAGCATTGGGCCTTGGGCGATCTGGGCCATGACGGGGTCCGCGTCGACCAGCGCAGCCCATTCCTCAGGCTCGTACAAAGAGAAATTGACGGGGCGCAGCAGGCTTTGCTCGACCACGTGCAGGGCTTCAGATAGCTCGAGAAGCCGGACGTTCCCGATGACGATCAGGTCGATGTCACTACGGCCGCTGTCGGAACGCTTGGCCACCGAGCCGAACACGAACGCCGTGGTGATCTGCGCGGCAAACGGCGACAAGGCCTCCTTCAACGGCTCCGCGACGGCAAACGTCTTGCGCGCGATGCTGACCAGTTCCGGATAAAGGATGAATTCCGTATTCGCGCGAATGCTCCGTTGTCTGCCTCGTCGGGCGTCTTCCATCAATACGCCGACCTCGACCAACCGATCCACCTGCTTTTGGGCGCTACCGCGCCCACTGTCTGCCAGGCGTAGCAGTTCCTGTAACGTAAAGCTGCGGTCAGGTTGCAGCAGCGTCGCACCCAGCACCCGCTGCATGCCCGGTGTGAAGAGAAAGTCGGCGAGACTCACATCAATCCTCAATGCAGGGACAATTGTCCTCATTATGAGGATTTTCCATCAAATCCTCAATAGAGGGCTATTCATCCCTCTTTTGAGGATCACACATCGACGCGTCTACCTCCAGACACGACGATGCCCCGAGAGTCCGTGACTCACGGGGCATCCTGGAGAATGACGGCACCGCCATCGACACACGCCACGTGAGGAACCGGGGCGCGTGACGAGGCGGTGTTCTGCATGTCGCTTCGGGCGACGAGCCGCCCGCGGCGCTTACTGCCCCTGCTGCTGCAGTTTCTGCTGCTTGAGCTGCTGCGTGCGCGCCTGCAGTTTCAGCACGCGCTGCAGTGCAGTACGGTTCGCGAGGATGCCGTCGTAGAAGCTGGCGAGATCGCCCTTCAGCGCGGTCCGCGACGCGTCGTTCAGGTAGATCATGTGGCCCGACGGGTAGTTCTTGATCGTCAGGTTCTGCGCCTTGAGCGTCGGATCGAGCGGCATCTGCGCGAGCGTCAGCTCCGTCTGGTGGAACGGCGTGACGGCGTCGAAATAGCCGTTCGCCGACAGCACCTTCAGATCCGGGTTCACGCTCATCGTCGACGCCAGGTCGCCGGCCGTGTACAGCGTATTGCCGCCGCCCTTGTTCGCGCCGGTCGGGTCCGTGTGGCTGAAGTCCCAGTTGTTGAAGACCTGGTCGTTCAGGTCCACGAACGACGACGTCGACGTGTACTTGAGGTCGGTGTTGATGTAGCTGTTCCACAGCACCGTGTACGCGCCGCCAACGTTCGTGATCGACGGATCGTTGCTGCCCGAGTTCGGCAGGATGTACGGCGCGATGCCCTTGCCCGTGAAGTTCGCGCGACCGTCGTACTGGCCGATCTGCGTGCCCGGCACGAGCGTCAGGAAGAACGTGTACGGCGGGTTGTCGTTCGACGACGGCACGTTGCCGAGCGCGGCCGGGTTGCCGAACGTCTGGATCAGCGACGTCGGGTCCGTGCCGATGTACGAGCCCATCTGCTGCGCGGTCTGCAGGTTCAGGTTCAGCCGCACGTTCACGAAGCCGCCGTCCTGCGGGTTCGGCTTCTGCGCAAGCGGCGCGAGCGTGTTGTCCGCATAGTTGCGGGCCTGGACCATGTACGCGTCGAGATCGGTCGGCGTCGGGTTGAGCGTCGTCTTCTTCCAGTAGAACGCATCGGCCGCGAGCGTCGGGAACGTGCCCGGCGCGGACAGCGCGTTCGCGTAGTCGAGGATCGACGACTGCAGCGTGATCCCGTTCAGGTCGATACCGTCCTCATGTAGCACCCACGACACGACCGCGCTGCGCGCGGTGCCGTACGACTCGCCGTACAGGAACTTCGGCGAATTCCAGCGCGAGTACTTGGTCAGGTAGCGCTGGATGAAGCGGTCGATCGAGCGCGCGTCCTGGTCGGTGCCCCAGAAGTCCTTGTTCTTCGCCGGGGCGATCGCCGCCGAGTAACCGGTGCCGACCGGGTTGATGAACACGAGGTCGGTGCGGTCGAGCAGGCTGTCCGGGTTGTCGAGCAGCTTGTACGGCGCGGGCGGCGTGAAGTTCGGGAACGACGACTGCAGGCGTTTCGGGCCGTACGAGCCGAGCAGCAGGTAGACCGACGACGAGCCGGGGCCGCCGTTGTAGAAGAACGTGACCGGGCGCGGCTTCGACGGGTCCGGGTTGTCCTGCGTGTACGCGACGTAGAACATCTTCGCGTTCGGCGCCGACGTGACCGGATCGATCGTCGTCAGGTGGCCCGTGGTCGCCGTGTACTTGATCGTCTTGCCGCCGATCGTGACCTGGCGGTGCACGACCGCCGCGCCTTCGGTCGAATCCGTGACCGCGTCGTTCGGCCCGGTACCGTACACGTCGGTGTCGACGTAAGGCTGGTCGGCTGCAGCGGCGGCCGTTGCGTTGGTGTTGGCCGACGTGCTGCCGCTGGACGTCGCGGCCGCGGCGGCGGCCGACGCGGTCGGGCTCGGCCCGTCGTCGCCGCCGCACCCCGTGACGAGCAGCGCCGCGGCCGCGGCTGCGGCGAGCGGCATGCTCAAAGTCGTTCCGAATAGCGCGAAACCGTCTTTCAAGGACTTCCGTGTCGTCATTATTGCCTCTCGAACAGAACGATAAATACCGCCGGTCGCAAAGGATCATTTGCGCCGGCGCTCCGCACCGGGAATGCATTCGTTATGCGACGCACTCCGAGTTTTTTACCGAATCGGCAAATACCGACCGGCATGATTTACCCCACCCATGTTTTTTTGCAACCGCACAATGGAATCAATTCCATTGCAAACGACAATTCAATAATCCGCAGCAATGCGAATTCATTCCGCGCATTCGCACTCGTACAAAATCGACGGCCAAAGGATGCCCCGCAAAGCCCGCCCATCAAGGCGTCTTCACTTTGAACAGACGAACAATCCCCCTCGGCGAGATGCCGATTAATCACGAAATACCGATCAATCGCAGCTCGAGCCGATTTAATAAAATCGAAAGGATCGATTAACTAAACGGAAAGGAATATTCTCGTATCTGGAATTTATTAAATTAAGTGAAAATACCGGCGCATAATAGGTTCCGGATTTACCGCCGTAAAGTAATAATTTGTTACGGCGCTCGCCATTCCGATAAAAGGCAGTGCGGGACCGATTCCAGACGACGAAAGGAAAAAAGCCGGACGGCGGTCCGGCTTGGTCGGGGCGGCGCGGCGGGCGCCGTCAGAGCGGCACGTCGATCGTGCCGGCGCCGGTCGTGATCGCGTTCGCGCCCGGCGCGGCCGAGATCGGCGGGAGGTTCGCACTCGTCAGTGCAGGGGCGGCGCCCGGCGTGCCGCCGCGCGGCACCGTGCGGATCACCTGCGACGGCGGCAGCGGCGCGCCGTTCTTCAGGTGCTGCCACATCAGGTTCAGCGCCTGCAGGTTGTAGTAGTGGACGGGAACGAAGCGCGTGTCGAAGCCCGGGACCGGCAGGAACGCGTCGAAGTGCTGGCCGTTCGTCACCTCGTAGAACACGAGCTGGCTGCGTCCGCCTTCGCTGATGCCGTTCTGCGCGACATACGCGCGCGATGCGTGGTTCACCGGCACGAGCGCATCGCTGCGGCCCTGCACGATGATCGCCGGCTTGCCTTGCAGGTTCGCGTTCACGCGCACCGCGTCGACGTTCGCGGGCATCCCGAGCATCCCGTTCGTCCACAGCTGGCGCAGGCACAGCGCGCCCGCGAAGCTCGCATCGGGCGTCGCGAGCCGGTGGTCGACGCCCGCGCCGTTGTTGAACACGAGGTCGATGCCGGCCGTCGGCGGCACGCCGTTGCCGACGCCGAACACGGCCGGCATCGGCGAGGCGGCGGGCGCCGCGACCGCGCCCGTCGCCGGGTTCGTCGTCGCGAAGCTGAAGTTGCACAGGTTGTCGGTGACGCGCGAGCGCGTATACGCGTTCGCATAGGTGACCGCGATCGCCGGAATCGCCTGCGAATCCCACATCGGCGCCTGCAGCAGGTCGGAATCGGCCAGATAGCCGGCCGCATGGAGCTGCGCGAGCGCGTCCGCGGCCTGGCTCTGCGTATCGGCGCCCGACACGAGCCCGGCTGCGGCGAGCGTCGCACAGCGTTGCGTGCGGATCGACTGGGTGGTCGCGGCCGGCAGCGCGCTCAGGTACGGCGCAGCGGCGAGCGATGCCGATGCGGCCGCGCACGGCTGCAGCAGGTTCGCAAGCGTCGCGTAATCGGCCAGCGGCCGGCCGAACGACGGCACCGGCTGGCCGCCCGTGCGCACGAGCGCATTCGGCGCCATCCGCACGTTGATCTGCGGCTCGCCGACCACGACCGCGGTGATCCAGCCGCGACTGTCCTGCTCGGCCGCCGCGAGCGACGCGCCACCGCCGTTGCTGACCGATGCGGCGATCGTCGTGACGTCGCCCGGGCGATAGCGCACGCCATGATGCGAGCCGTCGATCAGCGGTCCGAACTGCTCGTTCAGCGCCCAGTACGCGAACTCGACCGACTGCAGCGTCACGCGCCCCCAGTCCTGCTCGGGATTCTGCTGCGAATGCGCGTGCTTGAACGCATAGCGGTTCGGGAAGCGGTTGTTGAATGCGGCGAGATCGCCGCTCGTCACGTTCGCGGTGAACAGACTCGCGGTGCCGGCCAGCACCGCGTTGGCGAGCGTGCCGTCGATCAGCGTGACGGTGTCGGAGCCCAGCTCGTGCGCGCCGTTGCCGCCGCCCTTGTCGTTGTAGGCCACCGCGCAGCCGCGCTTGAGCGCCCACTCGCCGGCCGCGGAAATCGCGCCGTACACGCCGCGCGAGCCCGACGACGTCGCGGTGACGATGCACGGCTGCGCAGGATTGAAGCTGGCGGGCACCTGCACGAGCAGCGTCACGTTTTTGCTGCCGCTGCCGTCGTCGGAGTACGCGAGGTATTCGGTGCCGGGGATCTTGCCTTCGCCGAGGGTGGTGTTGCCGTCGAGGTCGACGTTCGGCCCCCAGAAACGGCCGTAGCCGCCGTTCGCGCTCATGTCGACGAGCGCACGGTAATTCGACCAGATCGCGAGACGGCGCAGCTCGGCGCTCGTCGGCCGCGACGCGTTCGCGAAGCCGGGCGCGGTGGCCGCGCCGAGGCCCGTCTTGCCGAGGCCCGCCGTCAGCAGGTCGTCGCTCGCGCCGTCGTAGGCCGTCGTGCGCACGCTGCCGGACACGAAGCCGGGCAACCGGTTGCGCTCGGCCGAATCGTCGCCGTTGCAGGCGCCGAGCATCGCGACCGCGGCCAGCGCCGCGCCCCACACCATCCGCCTGCCCCACCCGAGCCTCGTCATCGCCGCCCTCTCGATATCGTTATCGGTCCGCCGCCGCGTCGCGCGCGGCTGTCGGCCTCTGAAGCGCAAACGGGCCCCGGCATGCCGGGGCCCGCCTGGAAACGGGCGCCTGCGGCGCTTGCGCGCCGCCGCCCGGCATCACTGCTGCTGAACCGTCAGCTTGTTCGTGACCGACGTCACGCCCTTCACGCCCTTGGCCGCGGCTTCGGCCTTGTCGATCTGGTCCTGGGCCGGCATCGTGCCTTCCAGCGTGATCGCGCCACCCTTCGAGCGTACGACGAGGTTCGACACATTCACGCCCGATTCCTTCGAAATCGCCTTGCGCACCGCGTAGCCGAGCTTGCGGTTCGCCTTCTTCGCGGTTTTCGCGGCAGCCTTCGGCGCGCTCGTCGCGGCCGCCGGCGCTTCCGTTGCCGCCGCGTCGCTCGACTGCGCATACACGCTGCCCGACAGACAGGCCGCCACGGCGGCGACGCCCAACGCTCTCAACACGATCGACTTCATGCTATCTCCTTATCACTCCGGAACGGCCGTGCACAGTACGGCCGGATACCCCCAAAAACAGCCGGCCCGCGCGCGAACGGGCGGGACAGCCGGTGTTTTCCACGGCGATACGAGAGAGGCGGCACGGGCCGGCGGTCGGCGCACGCTGATAGCGGGCCGGCCGGGACGGACAGCCGCCGGCCGGACGCGCCCGGTCTCATTGCGTGCCGGGTCGCGCGCGAATCGGGCGCGGCTGCGTCGCACAATGTAATCCAGCGCCCGCGGAAGCGCAAAGCTTTTGACGCGGGGCCGCCCGCCGCTGTCGCCGCCGCGCCGCGGCGGGCCGCCCGACTCGCGCACGTGCGGTGAAACCGGGTACCATCGCCGCGAGAATCCGCATCGCCCGTGACAACCGCCCGACCGTCATCGATGCGTCACGCCAGCGTCATCCGCCGACCCCATGAAGCCTGCCCGCCCTCGCCCGCCCCGCCGCATCCTCGCCCGCTTCGTCGCGGTGTCGTGGCGCGACCTCGCGCTGTCGATCGGCCCGACCGTGCTGCTCGCCGGCGCCGCCGTCTGGCTCGCGGTCAAGCTGATCCAGCCGGCACCGCCGTCCACGCTGGTGATTTCGTCCGGGCCGCCCGGCAGCACCTACTGGAACGCCGCGCAGAAATACAAGGCGATCCTCGCGAAGAACGGCGTCACGCTCGACGTCCAGTCGTCGGAAGGGTCCGCGCAGAACCTCGCGCGGCTGTCGAACCCGAACGCGCCGGTCGACGTCGGCTTCGTGCAGAGCGGCATCGGCCCGAAAGAGCGCGACGAGCACCTCGTCTCGCTCGGCAGCATCGGCTACGTGCCGCTCGCGATCATGTACCGCGGCCCGGTCGTCGCGCGCCTGTCCGACTTCAAGGGCAAGCGGCTCGCGCTCGGCGTGGAAGGCAGCGGCGCGCGCGAGCTGAGCCTCGCGCTGCTGAAGATGAACGGCATCGTGCCGGGCGGCTCGACCGAGCTGCTGCCGACGGCCGGCGAAGACGCCGCGACCGCGCTGCTCGACGGCAAGATCGACGCGGCCTTCCTGTCCGGCGACTCGACGCAGATCCCGGTGATGGCGAAACTGTTCCGCGCGCCGGGCGTGCACGTGTATTCGTTCACGCAGGCCGAGGCCTACGCGCGGCGCTTTCCGTACCTGACCGCGATCACGCTGCCGATGGGCGTCTACGATCTCGGCCACAACCTGCCGCCCGCCGACATCCACACGGTCGCGCCGACGATCGAACTCGTCGCACGCGACTCGCTGCACCCCGCGCTGTCCGACCTGCTGATCGAGGCCGCGCGCGAGGTGCACGGCCACGCGACGATCCTGCAACACGCGGGCGAATTCCCGTCCCCCGTCACGCGCGGGTTCCAGCTGTCCGACGACGCGGCGCGCTACTACAAGTCGGGCAAGACCTTCCTGTACCGGCGGCTGCCGTTCTGGGTCGCGAGCCTCGTCGACCGGCTGCTGGTGGTGGTCGTGCCGCTGGTCGTCGTCCTGATCCCCGGGCTGCGGCTCGTGCCGTCACTGTACGGCTGGCGCGTGCGCTCGCGCATCTACCGCTGGTACGGCGCGCTGATCGCGCTCGAGCGCAGCGCGCTCGGCGAGCACACGGCCGAGGAGCGCGTTCAGCTGCTCGACGAGCTCGACGACATCGAGGAAGCCGTGAACCGGATGAAGATGCCGCTGGCGTACGCCGGGCAGTTCTACGTGCTGCGCGAGCACATCGGCTTCGTGCGCGAACGGCTCACCGCGCACGACCACGACGCGCCGGCAGGCCCGCCCGGCGCCAGCGGGCCGCCGCAGGCACGCGCCGAGACCGCGCCGCCGCCGGCCGGCGAAGGCCCCCGGGCGACTCCCGGTTCCGCGTGAGCGGACGATCCGCGATCATTGCTGCATGCGCGCGCCGCCGCGTAACATGGAGGCCGCCGCCAGGCGCCGCACGCCCCACCCTCTGGAGAACGACATGACAACCGGCCTCGATACCGCCCAGCCTGCCTGGTTCTTCGACTTCGTGTCGCCGTTCTCGTATCTGCTGCTCGAACAACATGGCAAATGGCCGGACGTGCCGTTCGAACCGGTCGCCGTCTCGCTGCTCGACCTGCAGCGCCACTGGGGGCAGCGCCCGAGCGCCGACGTGCCGGCCAAACGCGTGTTCACGTACCGTCACGCGCTGTTCCGCGCGGAACAGCTCGGCATCCGCTTCAAGATGCCGCCCGCGCACCCGTTCGATTCCGACAAGCTGCTGCGCCTCGCGATCGCGCTGCGCGCCGACATCGCGACCGTGCTGGAAATGTTCCGCTTCATCTGGCGCGACGGCAACGATCCGTCGACACCGGAAGGCTTCGCGGCACTGTGCGAGCGCGTCGGCGTCGGCCACGGCGACGAACTGATCGAATTCGAGGAAACCACCGCGCAACTGGTCCGCAACAACGCCGACGCGATCGCGCTCGGCGTATTCGGCGTGCCGACGTTCTGGATGAACCAGCAGCTGTTCTGGGGCGAAGACGCGCTGCCGATGGTGCTGTACTGCGCGCGCACGCCGAACTGGCTCGAATCGCGCGAGGTCAAGCGGATCAGCGCGCTGCCGAAGGGGCGTGCGTGATGGCCGGTATCACGCACGGCAACGCGCGGCTGCGGTAAGGTTACGCGTCACCTGAACACCCCCCAACCGATGGAAGACGACGACCGTACCGCCTCGCTCGATATCTGGCTCGTGCGCGTATTGCGCACGCTGCTGCTCGAGCGCAGCGTCACGCAGGCCGCGCTGCGACTGAACCAGACCCAGCCCGCGATCAGCACCGCGCTGCGCAAGCTGCGCGAGACGCTGAACGACCCGATCCTCGTGCGCGGCAAATCCGGCATGGTGCCGACCGAATACGGCGCATCGCTGCTCGAGGCCGCGGCGCGCGCGCTGCGCGAGGTGGACTTCATCGCGACGCCGCACGGCGACTTCGATCCGTCGTCCGCGCGGCGTACGTTTCGCGTCGCGGCACCCGACTACCTGAACGATTTCTTCATGCCGACGCTGATCGAGCGCTTTCGCGACGCGGCGCCGCATGCGCACCTGGAAATCGATTCGCTGAATCCCGCGCTCGACCACGCGGGCGCGCTCGAATCGGGCGCGCTCGATCTCGTGATCGGCAACTGGCCGAAGCCCGACCCGCAGTTCGCGCGCCAGGACCTGTTCTCCGACACGATCGTGTGCCTGATGCGCGACGCGCATCCGCTCGCGCGCGTGCCGCTCACGCGCGAAGCCTATGCGTCGGCCGCGCACGTCGCGCCGACGCCGTACACCGGCGACAAGCGCAACGCGATCGAGATCGGCCTCGCACGCGCGCGCCTCACGCGGCGCATCGTGACGACGCTGCCGTACTTCGGGATCGTGCCGCAGGTGCTGCTGCAGTCGGACCTGATCTTCACGACCACGCGCCGCTTCGCGACGCACTATGCGCAACTGCTGCCGCTCGTCGTCGTCACGCCGCCCGTGCCGTTCCCGCGCATCAAGAGCTACCTGCTCACGCACCCGCAACCCGACCGGCCGACCGACATCGCGTGGCTGTGCGCGCTGATGCAAAGCGTGTCCGACGAGCTGACGGTCGCCCGCACGCGCAAGCGCTGAGACGCGGCCGCTCAGGCCGTGCAGAAGGTTTCCTGCAGATGGGTCCAGCGCGCGACGCCCGCCGCGTCGCGCTCGAACACGGCCGTCGCACGGCGCGCGGGCAGTTCGCCCGAAGTCGCGTGCTGCGCTTCGAGATAGGTGATCACCGCATGCGATGCGTCGGCCGCGAGCACGCGGATCTCCGACAGCGTGATGCGCAGCCCCGGCTTCGCGCCGGCGAGCTTCGCGAACAACGCGCGCGTGCCGTCACGGTCGACCGCGCGGCCGTCGGTCAGGATCATCGTGAAACCAGGAGAAAACGCGGCGAGCAGCGCGTCGAGTGCCGCGGGCGCGGTATCGACGCCGGACAGCCAGCGCTCGATGGCGACGAGGCTCGCATCGAGCGCGTCGAGAAAGATCGGGTGATCGGACATGGTGCGTGCACGGTGAGGTGACGCGCGGCCCGATGCCGCGCGTTGTCGTGCAGTGTATGCAAAATCGCGTGGCCGTGCGCCGGCCGCGCGGCGTTACCGCGAGCAGGACACCTCGTCGCGTGCGCGCCCGGCCGCCACCGCCTTCGCATCGGCCACCGGCATGCCCGAGCGCGCCTGCAGCAGCTCCGCGCACACGGCCACCGCGATCGCGCCCGGCGCCTTGTCGACGATGCCCGCGACGCCGATCGGGCACACCATCTCCACGAGCCGCGCCGGATCGACGCCGCGCGCGGCGAGCCGGCGCTCGAACTTCACGCGCTTGGTGCGCGAGCCGATCATCCCGAAATACGCGTAATCGCGCCGCCGCATGATCTGCGCGGCGAGCGAGAAGTCGAGCGCGTGGTTGTGCGTCATCACGAGGAAGTACGCGCCGGGCGGCGCCGCGTCGACGACCGCCTCCGGCGTGTCGGTCGGCTCCGGCTGCACGTTCGGCGGACATTCGTCCGGGAACAGCTCGTCGCGCGTATCGACCCACTGCACGACGCACGGCAGCGCGCCGAGCAGCGTGACGAGCGCGTGACCGACGTGCCCGGCGCCGAACAGCACGATGTGCATCGGCGCGGGCGCACCGGTCGCGCGGTTGCGCTGGCCGGTGCCCTGCGCGAACGCGGGGATCGGCGCAGTGCGAAGCGAGCGTGCGGGGCCGTTCATCTCAGCCTGCCGTTGCGCGTGCTGCGCGCACCGCGCTGATCGCGCGCAGGATCGACTCGCCGGTGGCCGGCGCGTCGAGCGGCGGGTTCACCTGGTAGTCGCCGACCGCGGCCACCGCGTCGCGCACCGCGAAGAACACCGAGAACGGCAGCAGCAGCGGCGGCTCGCCGACGGCCTTCGAACGGTGGATGCTGTCCTCGACGTTGCGGTTCTTGAACAGCAGCACGTTGAACTCGGGCGGCGTGTCGTTCACCGTCGGGATCTTGTACGTCGACGGCGCGTGCGTCATCAGCTTGCCGCCCTTGTTCCACCACAGCTCCTCGGTCGTCAGCCAGCCCATCCCCTGGATGAACGCGCCTTCGACCTGGCCGACGTCGAGCGCCGGGTTCAGCGACGCGCCCACGTCGTGCAGCGCATCGACGCGCAGCGTGCGCATCTCGCCCGTCAGCGTGTCGATCACGACTTCCGACACGGCCGCGCCGTACGAGTAGTAGTAGAACGGCCGGCCCTGCAGCTTCGACTGATCCCAGTACAGCTTCGGCGTCGCGTAGAAACCGTCGGACCACAGCTGCACGCGCGCGAGGTACGCCTTCGCGATCACTTCGCCGAACGGCACGTTGTGGCCGGCGACCGACACGAAGTCGTTGCCGAACTTCACATCGGCCGCATCGACCTTGCCGTCGCCGAACTGCTTCGCCGCGAACACCGCGAGCCGCTCGCGCAACTGGCGCGCCGCATCCTGCGCGGCCTTGCCGTTCAGGTCCGAGCCCGTCGACGCCGCCGTCGCGGACGTGTTCGCGACCTTGCTCGTGTCGGTCGCCGTCACGCGGATCCGGCCGAAGCGGATGCCGAGCTCGTGCGCGACGACCTGCGCGACCTTCGTGTTGAGCCCCTGCCCCATCTCGGTGCCGCCGTGGTTCACGAGCACCGAACCGTCGGTGTAGATGTGCACCAGCGCGCCGGCCTGGTTGAAGTGCGTGACGTTGAACGCAATGCCGAACTTCACCGGCGTGATCGCGATGCCCTTCTTCAGCACCGTGTTGCGCGCGTTGAATTCGCGCACGCCCGCGCGCCGGGCGCGGTAGTCGCTCGTCGCCTCGAGTTCGCCGAGCAATTCCTGCAGCACGTTGTCCTCGACGGTCTGCCCGTACGGCGTCACGTTGCGTTCGGTCTTGCCGTACAGGTTCGCGTAGCGGACGTCGAGCGGATCGCGGTCCAGCGAACGTGCGACGTCGTCGAGGATGTACTCGATCGCGAACGCGCCCTGCGGGCCGCCGAAGCCGCGGAACGCGGTGTTCGACTGCGTGTTGGTCTTGCCGCAATAGCCGGCAATGTCGACGTCGCCGAGCCAGTACGCGTTGTCGAAGTGGCACACCGCACGCGTCATCACCGGGCCCGACAGATCGGCCGAGAAGCCGCAGCGCGACGTCATGTCAAGCGCCACGCCGTCGATGCGGCCGTCGTCGTCGTAGCCGACGTCGAAGCGGTAATGGAAATCGTGCCGCTTGCCGGTGATCATCATGTCGTCGTCGCGGTCCGGACGCAGCTTCACCGGGCACAGCAGCTTCCACGCGGCGAGCGCCGCGCAGCACGCGAACAGGCCCGACTGCGATTCCTTGCCGCCGAACCCGCCGCCCATCCGGCGGCACTCGACGAGCACGTTGTGCGACGCGACGCCGAGCACGTGCGCGACGAGGTGCTGCATTTCGCTCGGGTGCTGCGTCGAGCAGTACACGTGCATCCCGTCGTCGTCCTTCGGCACCGCGTAAGCGATCTGCCCTTCCAGGTAGAACTGCTCCTGGCCGCCGAGCAGCATCTCGCCCGACTCGCGGTGCGGCGCGACGGCAAGCCGCGCGGCCGCGTCGCCGCGCGCGAGCTTCAGCGGCGGGATCACATAGGTTTCGGCTGCGCGCGCTTCCTGCGCGGTCAGGATCGCCGGCAGTTCCTCGTAGTCGACCTGCGCGCGGCGCGCGGCGAGCCGCGCGGTTTCATGCGACGTCGCGACGACGATGAACATCGGCTGGCCGACGAACTGCACGATGCCCTTCGCGAGCACCGGGTCGTCGTGGATGATCGGGCCGCAATCGTTGACGCCCGGGATGTCGTCGGCCGTGAACACGGCGACTACGCCCGGCGTCGCGCGCACCGCGTCGAAGTTCATCGACACGATCTTCGCGTGCGGCTTCGCCGACAGGCCGAGCGCGGCGTGCAGCGTGCCCGCGACGACCGGAATGTCGTCGGTGTAGGTCGCACGCCCGCTGACGTGCAGGTGCGCGGATTCGTGCGCGCGCGACACGTGGACCTGCGCGGCGTCGGCCTGCGGGTCGAGGGTGCTCAGGAACGGTTCTGCTTGCTGGTTCATGTTCGGTGTTCTCCGTCTTCAGACGCGCGCCGCGCCGGCGCCGGCTTCGGCGGCCACTTCACGCACATTCAGGGCTTGCGGCGGCAGCGGGTCGTGCGGACGCGTCTCCAGCCAGAATCGGTACATCAGGTTCTTCGCGGTATCGAGGCGGTACGTGCTCGTCGCACGCATGTCCGACAGCGGCTGGTAGTCGCGCTCGAGCGCCTGCATCGCGGCCTGCGCGGTGGCTTCGTGCCACTGCGCGCCATCGAGCACGGCTTCGGTGTGGGTCCCGCGCTTCGGCGTCGCGGCCATCCCGCCGAATGCGATGCGCGGCTCGCGGATCGTGTCGCCGTCCGCGATGAACGCGAACGCCGCGCACACGGCCGAGATGTCCGAGTCGAACCGCTTCGACAGCTTGTACGTGCGGAACTGCAGCTTCGCGCGCGCGCCGGTGCGGGTCGGCACCTTCAGGCCGACGACGAATTCGTGCGGCGCCATGTCCTTCTGCTGGTAGCCCGTGTACAGCGCCTCGAGCGGCAGCTCGCGCACCGTGTCGCCGCCGCGCAGCACGACGCGCGCGCCGAGGGCGATCAGGCCCGGCATCGAATCGCCGATCGGCGAGCCGTTCGCGACGTTGCCGCCGATCGTGCCCGCATTGCGGATCGGCAGCGACGCGAAGCGCTTCCACATCTCGGTCAGTTCCGGATACGTGACGGCCAGCGCCGCATAAGCCTTCTCGACCGTTACGCCCGCGCCGATCTCGATCCAGTCGTCGCGTTCCACGAGGCGTTGCAGTTCGGCGATCTGGCCGACGTAGATCAGGTCGTCGAGCCGGCGCATCTGCTTGGTCACCCACAGGCCGATGTCGGTGCTGCCCGCGAGAATCCGCGCGTCGGGACGCTCGGCCTTCAGCGCGGCCAGCGCGTCGAGCGTGCGCGGCGCCGCGAAGCGCGCGCCGTTGACCGTCGTGTAGTCGAACGTGTCGTCGCGCTTGAGCGACGCGAGCGTGCGGGCCAGCGCGGCCGTGTCGACCGGCGCCGACGGCGCCGGCGCATCGAACATCTGCACGGCCGCCTCGACGATCGGGCGATAGCCGGTGCAGCGGCACAGGTTGCCGGTCAGCGCATCGGCGATCTCGGTGCGCGTCGGCACGTCCTTCGCCTTCGTGCACGTGGCGGCGCAGCCTTCGTGGCCGTGCTTCTCGTACAGCGCCCACATCGACATCACGAAGCCGGGCGTGCAGAACCCGCATTGCGAACCGTGGCAATCGACCATCGCCTGCTGCACCGGGTGCAGCGCGCCGTCCGGCTGGCGCAGGTCCTCGACCGTGAGCAGCGCCTTGCCGTCGAGCGTCGGCAGGAACTGGATGCACGCGTTGACTGCCTTGAACTCGACCGCGCCGGTGTCGGTCAGCTCGCCGACGACGACCGTGCATGCGCCGCAGTCGCCTTCCGCGCAGCCTTCCTTGGTGCCGGTGCAATGCGCGTCCTCGCGCAGGTATTGCAGCACGGTGCGGGTAACGTCCGCGCCGCTGACTTCGCGGATCGCGTGACGATGGTAGAAGCGGATCGGCTCACTCATGTCTCGATGATTCTTCAAATGGGGGCAAGGCGGCCTGCGCGGAGCGCCTGACCGACGTTTTTCTGACAGTTTGCACGCTATCACCATCAAATTCCGCAACCCATAGCCCATCACGCATGGGGCCCATATAACTGCCGCGATATGAGCGCCGGGCCCGCCCGGCGCCCTTTCCACACGGTGCGCTGCGGCCGTTCCCGACGCACCCGCAGCCGTCCGCCATCATCGAAAAAAGGTCGCGATTAACTAAATGGTACCTGCGGGAAAACCGGTTCCATGGGAAAATCCCGATTCCCTTTTTCGCCGTCTTCCGTCCGTTTCGTTCATTCGTTCCGACCCCATGTCCACCGATTCCGCCACACCGCCGCGCAGCGGGTTCGCGGTCACGCTGCAAATCGTGTCCGTCGTCTGCTTCACGTTCATCTGCTACCTGACCATCGGCCTGCCGCTCGCGGTGCTGCCGGGCTTCGTCCATGACGACCTGGGCTTTTCCGCGATCGTCGCGGGCGGCGCGATCAGCGTCCAGTACTTCGCGACGCTCGCGTCGCGGCCGCTCGCCGGGCGCCTCGCCGATACGCTCGGCCCGAAGCAGACGGTGCTGCGCGGGCTGATCGGCTGCGGCGCGTCGGGGGTGCTGCTGCTCGTCGCGCTGCTGCTCGCGCACTGGCCGGCCGCGAGCCTCGTGCTGCTGGTCGCGAGCCGTCTCGTGCTCGGCGTCGGCGAAAGCCTGTGCGGTACCGGCGCGATCCTGTGGGGCATCGGCCGCGTCGGCGTCGCACACAACGCGAAGGTGATCTCGTGGAACGGCATCGCGACCTACGGCGCGCTCGCGCTCGGCGCACCGGTCGGCGTCGCGATCGCGAATACGCTGAACCCGGCGCTGATCGGCGTGATCGTGATCGCGCTGGCCGCGCTCGGCTTCTACCTTGCACGGCTGATCGCTTCGGTGCCGCTCGTGCACGGCGAACGGATGTCATACGCGAGCGTGTTCACGCGCGTGCTGCCGCACGGCCTCGGCCTCGCGCTCGGTTCGGCCGGTTTCGGCTCGATCGCGACCTTCGTCACGCTGTACTACGCGGCGCGCCACTGGCCGAACGCCGCACTGTCGCTGACCGTGTTCGGCACGCTGTTCATCGGCGCGCGCCTGCTGTTCGCGAACACGATCAAGACCTACGGCGGCTTCCGCGTCGCGATCGTGTCGTTCGCATTCGAATGTTCGGGCCTGCTCCTGCTGTGGCTCGCGCCGGTGCCGCACATCGCGCTCGTCGGTGCCGCACTGACGGGCTTCGGCTTCGCGCTGATCTTCCCGGCGCTCGGCGTCGAGGCCGTCGCGCTCGTGCCGCCCGCGAGCCGCGGCGCGGCGCTGTCCGCGTATTCGGTGTTCCTCGACCTGTCGCTCGGCATCACCGGCCCGCTCGCCGGCTATGTTGCGGGCGCGTTCGGCTATCCGCAGGTGTTCCTGTTCGCGGCGGTGGCCGCCGCCGCGGGCGTCGCATTGTCGATGGTGCTGTACCAGCGGCAGGCGCGCGTGGCCGGGACGGGCGCGGCGGCCTGACCACGCTGCGCGTCGCATCGCAGCCGGTCGCGCACATCGCGCCGCCCCCCCAAAAAAAACGCCCGCATCGCGCGGGCGTTTTTTTATCCGTTGGCCGGTCCGGCGGACGCGAGCGTCAATCAGGCCGTCCGCAGAAACAGCCGGCGCGTCAGGTCGAACGCGACGAGGTTGCCGGCCACCACGAGCAGCAGCCCGACCACCGCGAGCGGCGACCACTGGTAGCCCTCGAACACCGTCGACACGGCCAGCGCGACGATCGGGAACAACACCGTGCAGTACGCGGCGCGCTCCGGCCCGATCCGGCCGACGAGCGTCAGGTACGCGGTGAAACCGATCACCGAACCCGGCACGGCCAGATACACGAGCGCGCCGAGATAGCGCGGGCTCGTGTCGAGCGTGAACGGCATCCCGGCCGCCACGCTGCCGACGGTCAGGATCGCCGCGCCGATCAGCATCGCCCAGCCGTTGGTCACGAGCGGGTGCAGCCCCATCGACTGCATCCGGCTCGACAGCAGGTTGCCGATCGAGAAGCACATCGTGCCCGCGAACGCGATCGCAAGCCCCATCCAGGTCGCATGGTCGTCGAGATGGCCGGCCATTTGCTGCCAGAACAGGCACGCGATGCCGGTCAGCCCGAGCAGCGCGCCGGCGATCGCCGACGGCCGCAGCGGGCGCCCCATGAACAGCCTGCCGTTGATCGAGTTCAACAACGGCGCGGTCGAGAAGATCACCGCGACGAGCCCGCTCGGCACGACCTGCTCCGCATAGTAGAAGCACAGGAAGTTCAGGCAGAACAGCGCGAAGCCCTGCGCGACGAGAAAACGCCACGCTTCGCGCGGCGGGCGCACCGGCCGGCGCATCACGCGCAGCAGCGCGAACAGCACGACGGCCGCGAGCCAGAAGCGCCACGCGATCGACACGGGCGGCGGCACCGAGCCGAGCTGCCACTTGATCGCGATCCAGGTGGTGCCCCAGATCAGCACGGTGACGAAATAAAGCGACAGGTTCATGGCGGCAATCCGGAAAATCGGGTGAATCGGGATCCCGACTATGCCGCCGCGCGGCGCGGGCCGATTGTCCGGAATTGCGGTCTTTTGGGGGACGCCGCACGCGCTGCCGCGTCCCCGCTTATACTCGGCGCATCATGAGCTTCTCCCTCTCCGCCCCGCCCGTCGACCACGCCGCCGCCCTGGCCGGCGGCGATCTGCCGTTCGGCCTGCAGTCGGTCTGCCGCACGCTCGCCGACGCGAACGCGACGCTCGAGCGCTTCGCATGGCTCGGCGACCATCTGGCGATCGCCGAATGGACGCGGATCACCGACGAAAGCGAGACGGTCTACGAGCAGCCCGGCCACCACACGCTGTCGTGCTACCTCGACGGCGGCTACCGGACCGAGCGCCAGCGCGTGCCGCGCTACGGGGCGCCGAGCCTGCTGTGCGCGCTGCCGGGCGACCATGAATCGCGCTGGTGGGTGCGCGGCGAGATGCACTTCATCCACCTGTATTTCCTGCCCGAGCACTTCACGCAGCGCGCGATCCGCGAACTCGATCGCGAGCCGCGCGAGCTGAAGCTCGCCGATCGCACCTATTTCGAGGATGCGCGCGTCGCCACGCTGCTGCGCTCGCTCGCGCTGGACGGCTGGGACGATGCCGACGAGCGGCTGCGCGTGAACGAGACCGCGCACGACGTGCTGAGCCTGCTGCTGCGCGGGCAGAGCACGACGCGCACCGACACGACGTTCCGCGGCGGGCTCGCGCCGGCCGTGCGCCGCCGCGTGCGCGACTATATCGATACGTATCTCACGCAGCCGCTGACGCTCGGCGAACTGGCCGAGGTCGCCGCGCTGTCCGAATACCATTTCTCGCGGATGTTCCGGCTGTCGTTCGGCCGCGCGCCGCATGCCTGGGTGGCCGAGCAGCGCCTCGCCCGGGCGCGCGAGCTGCTGCGCACGACGGCGCTGCCGCTCGCGCAGGTCGCGGCCGACTGCGGCTACGCGAACGCCGGCCACTTCAGCCATCGCTTTCGCGATGCGCACGGCACGACGCCGAATACCTACCGGCGCGCGATGCAGGGCCGCTGAGCGCGGCCCCTTTCCTCGCTTTCCCGCTTACGCGCCGCGCCGGGACAGCTCCTGTTCGAGCGCCGCGACACCGGCCGGCAGGTCGACCGGCACCTTCAGGTCGACCATCGTGCGGCCGAACGCATGCAGCGTGCGGAACAGGTTGTGTTCGCGGCACTGCTCGCCCATCTGCCCGATCCGCACGATCGGCAACCCGAACGAGCCCGAGATCTCGACCTGGTACTGCTTCGAGATGTGGCCGCAGACCATTCCGGGCGTGAGCCCCTCGGGCGTCTCGATCCCGACCACCGAATTGAGCCGGCAGTCCTTCGGCGCGTACAGCTTGAGCCCCATCGACTCGACGCCCGCCTGCAGCGCGAGCGAGCAACGCAGATGGCGCGCGAAGCGGCTTTCGAGCGTCTCCGCGCAGACGAGCCGCAGCGCCTCGTGCAGCGCGAGCACGCCCGACACGGGCGCCGTGTAGTGATAACCGGCGTTGTGCCAGAAGTTCTCCGCGAGCGCCATGTCGAGGCACCAGTGCGCGTTCGGCTCGGTGCGATGCTTCATGCGCTCCCACGCCGCGTCGGAGAAGGCGATCAGCGATACGCCCGGGATCGACGACAGCCCCTTCTGGCCGCCGGTGATCACCGCGTCGATACCCCACGCGTCCATCTCGAGCGGCATCGTCGACAGCGTGCACACCGCGTCGACGACGACCAGTGCGCCGGCCGCCTTCGCGAGCGCCGCGATGTCGCGCAGGTCGCGGTTCCATACGGTGTTCGACGTCTCGCCCTGCACGATCGTGACGATCTCGGGCCGCTCGCGCGCGATCGCGTCCGCGATCTCGTCGAGGCTCGCGACCGCACGGTCGGCCACTTCGAGCGTCGCGACGTCGGCGCCGACGCGTGTGGCCATCTCGGCCATCCGCGCGCTGAAGAAGCCGTTGCGGATCGACAGCACGCGCGTGCCGCGCCACGCGAGGTTCGAGATCGCCATCTCCATCGCGGCCGAGCCGGGACCCGCGACGCCGAGCACCCATTTCGTGCGGGTCTGGAACACGTAGCGCGCCATCTCCTTCACCTGCTCGATGATCTTCGCCATCGTCGCGCCGAGGTGGTTGATCACGATCGTGTTCGCCTTGGCGACGGCGGCCGGGATCGGAACCGGGCCGGCCCCCATCATCAGCAGCGGTTCTTCGGGCAGGATCGCGTCGAGCGGCACGACGACGGGACAGGGAATCGGCGAGTAATCGATGGACATGGCTGGAAAAAGGTGAGGAAAGGAAGTGCACGGACGCCCGCGGCACTGCGCAGCGAACTCATCGATCATTCCGCGTTCCGCGGCCTCGCGCAAGAGGCACGTACGTCCGGACGGCACGACGCTGGCCCGGTCGCCGGACCGGGCCAGCCGGCCGCGCACCCGTCGCGCAATGCGCTTTCCGAATGAAAAAAGGCGGCATGCCGGTTGTGAAACGGTTCCATTCGGGTTCTGCACACACGATTTTCTCGGTCAATATCACGAAGAGTCGTCGAAGCCGCCGGTTCAACCCGATTCAGCCATCGAGCGCAATCGACCTGCCACCTGATAAAAATTACAGAGGGGAATGCGATACACAAAATCCGGCGTAGAAAAAACATCCACTATTGCGGCATGTATTTAGGGGATCGACTCCTTAATTATTCTGAAAACCCGGCTCAAATCGACCCCAACCGATTGATTAACATAAGAAATATTCGCCATCTCGACGCATATTCCAATAGCGCGACGGTTTTTCCAGACGAGTCGTTGCTGCGTCGCAACGTTAAACCGGTACCCCCGATTTTAATTTTCCGCAACCCGCCCGTTTTCGCAGGTTGACGGATATCGGTCCGGTATTTAACAATTGTCTGCGGAATCGGAAATGGATTTTTCGATACGAAGGAGAACTGGGGGCCGCGCGATGCGCTTTCGAGGTTGCGCGGCGGAAAATCACAATCAAAATCAATCAACCGGGCCAGAAATACGCAAGCCATGAACCAGATTCAGACCATGCGTGTATTCGTCTGCGTCGCCGAGCAGCAAAGCTTCCGGCGCGCGGCGCACCATCTCGGCGTGTCCAATGCACTCGTCACGCGTTCGATCGCGATGCTCGAGGGCCACCTGAACACCCGGCTGATCCACCGCACCACGCGTAACCTGTCGCTCACCGAGGCCGGCGTGCGCTACCTCGAAGGTTGCCGTGCGCTGCTAGAGGAATTCGACCACCTCGAATCGTCCGTCGCACATGCCGTGCGCGAACCGGCCGGCACGCTGCGCGTCGTCGCATCGGGCCTGCTGTCGCCGCTGGCGCTGACGCCGCTTGTCAGCAGCTTCCGGCACCGCTACCCCGAGCTGCGCGTGCAGTTGACCGTTGCCGAGGAGCCACTCGACGTGCTCGATTCCGGCTACGACGTCGGCATCGTCACCGGCAACCGGCTCGACGGCAATCCGACGCTGATCGGCCATGCACTCGCGCCGAACCCGTTCGTCGCGTGCGCGGCACCCGCCTATCTCGACCGCCGCGGCGAGCCACGTCAGCCCGACGACCTGCCGGGCCACGACTGGGTCACGCTCGCGGCGCACCAGCACGCGCCCACGTGGCAACTGGTCGGCCACGACGGCGTCGCGCATTCGGTCACGGTACGCCCGGCCTGCACGGTCAACCAGCTCGCGCTCGTCCAGGCGGCGGCCGTGGCCGGCGCCGGCATCGCGGTGCTGCCCGAGCCATGCGTGGCCGACGCGCTCAACAACGGCACGCTCGTGCGGCTGATGGCCGGCTACCGGATCGACGATCCGGACACGCAGTTGTCGCTCGTCTATCCGAACCGCCAGTACGTGCCGGCCCGCACGCGCAGTTTCGTCGCGCACGCGCTCGACCACTTCAGCGCGCAAACCGCCCGCGACCGGACGGATTACGGCTTCCTGCGGCCGGCGCGCGGGCCTGAACGTGCCGACATCGTCACGGGGCTGCAGTAAACTGCGCGCGTCAGCCTTCGGAGGTGCAGCGTGCGCGTGATCCTGTTCAGCAGCCGGCAGTACGACGACGATTCGTTTGCCGCCGCCAACCGGCAGTTCGGCTATCGGCTGCACTTCCAGCCGTCGCACCTCGACGCGGAAACCGCGATCCTCGCGCACGGCTATGACGTCGTCTGCCCGTTCGTCAACGACACCGTCGACGCAGCCGTGCTCGAACGGCTTGCCGACGGCGGCACGCGCCTGATCGCGCTGCGCTCGGCCGGCTTCAACCATGTCGACCTGGCGGCCGCCGAGCGGCTCGGCATCGCGGTCGTGCGCGTGCCCGCCTATTCGCCGCATGCGGTCGCCGAGCACGCCGTTGCACTGATCCTCGCGCTCAACCGCCGCCTGCCGCGAGCCGTCGCCCGCACCCGCGAAGGCGACTTCTCGCTGAACGGCCTGCTCGGCTTCGACCTGCACGGCAAGACCGTCGGCGTGATCGGCACCGGCATCATCGGCAGCGTGTTCGCGAAGATCGTGATGGGTTTCGGGATGCACGTGCTCGCACACTCGGTGCCGCCGTACAACGACGAACTGATCGCGTTCGGCGCCCGCTACGTCGAACTCGACGAGCTGCTGCATCACGCCGACATCGTCAGCCTGCACTGCCCGCTGCTGCCGTCGACCCACCACCTGATCAACGAACGGACCCTCGCGCGGATGAAGCATGGCGCGATGCTGATCAATACCGGCCGCGGCGGCCTCGTCGATGCGCAAGCGCTGGTCGACGCGCTCAAGAGCGGCCAGCTCGGCCATCTCGGGCTCGACGTGTACGAGGAGGAAAGCGGGCTGTTCTTCGAGGATCACTCCGACCTGCCGCTGCAGGACGACGTGCTCGCGCGCCTGCTGACGTTCCCGAACGTGATCGTCACGTCGCACCAGGCGTTCTTCACGCGCGAGGCGCTGGCCGAGATCGCGCACACGACGCTGCTGAACATCGAGGCGTGGCATGCGGGCGCGCCGCAGAACACCGTGACGGCAAACCGCTGAGAAACGGCACGTTTGACGGTCAGCAGCACGCCCGCAATCGTTTGCTTGTGCCCGCTGCTGCGCACCGCACTCGCCTTCGTCAACAATTCCGTGCTTTGTTTCGGCTGAAGCAACGTTTCGGGCGCGCGGTCTGATATCGTTGCGCCGACGTCCTCCCCTGCCTTTGCCGCTCATGCGTTTCGACGATTCCGACATCGCCGCCGTCTACCGCGCCATTTTCGAACGGCGCGACATGCGCCACTTCACGCCGGCGCCCGTCGATCCGGCCGTGCTCGCGCGCCTGCTGCGCGCGGCGCACCACGCACCGAGTGTCGGCTTCATGCAGCCGTGGCGCTTCATCCGCATCACCGATCCCGCGCTGCGCGCCGCGATCCACGCGCTGGTCGACGCCGAGCGCCGCGCGACCGCCGACGCGCTCGGCGAACGCCAGGACGAATTCATGCGGTTGAAGGTCGAAGGCGTGCGCGAATGTGGCGAACTGCTGGTCGTCGCGCTCGCCGACGGCCGCGAGCGCCACGTGTTCGGCCGCCGCACGCTGCCGGAGATGGATCTGGCGTCCGCTGCGTGCGCGATCCAGAACATGTGGCTCGCGGCGCGCGCGGAAGGGCTCGGGATGGGCTGGGTGTCGCTGTTCGACGTCGATGCGCTGCGCACGCTGCTGCGGATGCCCGACGGCGCGAAGCCGATCGCCGTGCTGTGCGTCGGGCACGTCGACGCGTTCTATACGCAGCCGATGCTCGAAGCGGAACGCTGGGCCGCGCGGATGCCGATCGAAGCGTGCCTGTTCGAAAACGGCTGGGACGATCCGGCCGCGCTCGACGGCGCCGGACCGCTTTCAACGCCGGGCGACACGGCGACGGATCCCGAAACGGACAACACGCCGAACGCGACGCCCGGCGGGCCACCCGAACGCATCGCCTGACGCACGGCCCGGCCGCTGCCATCGTTCCGCCCCCAAACGCGGTCGAACGCGGAAAATCGCCGCCGGATCCCACACTGTGAGCGTCCCGCCGGCCGGCGCGTCGCACGGCGGCAACAACCGTTTTGGCCCCAAGCATAGGGGTTTTCACTGAAGTAGAATCGCGGCTGTCGTTCGCCTTGCCGACCGCCCGTCCCGCGCATCCTGCGCCTGGCTCGAGCGGCATCTTTCCCGAGCCTACCGCGATGCCCTTACCTCTTTTCGCCCTTGCCGTCGCCGCATTTGGAATCGGTACCACCGAATTCGTGATCATGGGCCTGCTGCCCAATGTCGCGCGCGATCTCGGCGTGTCGATTCCGGCCGCCGGGATGCTCGTGTCGGGCTACGCGCTCGGTGTGACGATCGGCGCGCCGATCCTCGCGATCGTCACCGCGAAGATGCCGCGCAAGCGCGCGCTGATGGGCCTGATCGGGCTGTTCATCGCAGGCAACCTGTTCTGCGCGATCGCGCCGGGCTACGCGGTGCTGATGGCCGCGCGCGTCGTCACCGCGTTCTGTCACGGCGCGTTCTTCGGGATCGGCTCGGTCGTCGCGAGCAACCTCGTCGCGCCGAACCGCCGCGCGCAGGCGATCGCGCTGATGTTCACCGGCCTCACGCTCGCGAACGTGCTCGGCGTGCCGCTCGGCACCGCGCTCGGCCAGGCGTTCGGCTGGCGCGCGACGTTCTGGGCCGTCACCGGCATCGGCATCGCCGCGGCCGCCGCGCTCGCGGTGTGCCTGCCGAAGAACCTCGCGATGCCCGACACCAGCATCACGCGCGAATTCAGCGTGCTGAAGCACCCGCAGGTGCTGATGGTGCTCGGCATCAGCGTGCTCGCGTCCGCGAGCCTGTTCAGCGTGTTCACGTACATCACGCCGATCCTCGAGGACGTGACGGGCTTCTCGCCGCGTCAGGTCACCTATGTGCTGCTGCTGTTCGGTCTCGGCCTGACGGTCGGCGGCACGCTCGGCGGCAAGCTCGCCGACTGGCGCCGGATGCCGTCGCTGATCGCGACACTCGCGCTGATCGGCATCGTCCTCGCGCTGTTCGCGGGCACGATGCACGTGCCGTTCGCCGCGCTCGCGACGATCTTCGTGTGGGGCATCCTCGCGTTTGCGATCGTGCCGCCGCTGCAGATCATGATCGTCGATCGCGCGAGCGATGCGCCGAACCTCGCGTCGACGCTGAACCAGGGCGCGTTCAACCTCGGCAATGCAACCGGCGCGTGGCTCGGCGGGATGGCGATCGGCTCCGGCGTGTCGCTCGTGAACCTGCCGTGGGTCGGCGTCGCGATGGCCGTCGCGGCGCTCGCGCTCACGCTGTGGTCGGCGTCGCTCGAACGCCGTCCGGTGGCCGTGCCGACCGAGTACGTGTAATGCAACCCCGTTGCAATCGTTGCGTACGCAACTCCATGCGATCCTGATGGCCTTCATGGACCTTTCAAGGACTGCGGTGTAGCATCCCCGCCGATGAAAGCCATTCTTAATCGCGATTTCCTCGCGCTGATCCTGAGCGTCGCGGTCGTCGGGCTCGGGACCGGCGCCACGCTGCCGCTCACCGCACTCGCACTGACCGAAGCCGGACACGGCACCAACGTCGTCGGCATGCTGACGGCCGCGCAGGCACTCGGCGGCCTCGCGATCGTCCCGTTCGTCACCGCGCTTGCGCGGCACATCGGCTCGCGCCGCGCGATCGTCGTGTCGGTCGTGCTGCTCGCGGCCGCCACCGCGTTGATGCAGTTCACGTCGAACCTGATCCTGTGGGGCGTGCTGCGCGTGCTGTGCGGCGCCGCGCTGATGCTGTTGTTCACGATCGGGGAAGCGTGGGTCAACCAGCTCGCCGACGATTCGACACGCGGCCGCGTCGTCGCGATCTACGCAACCAATTTCACGCTGTTCCAGATGGCGGGCCCCGTCCTCGTAAGCCAGATCGCCGGTGCGACGGGCATCCGCTTCGCGCTGTGCGGCGCGCTGTTCCTGCTCGCGCTGCCGACGCTTGCGACGATCCGGCGCGCGCCGCTCGCCGGCGACGACGCGCATCACGAAGCGCACGGCCGCTGGCTGGACATCCTGCCGCGCATGCCGGCGCTGATCATCGGCACCGGCTTCTTCGCGCTGTTCGATACGCTCGCGCTGTCGCTGCTGCCGCTCTACGCGATGGATCACGGCGTCGCGAGCGCGACCGCCGTGCTGCTCGCGTCGATCATGCTGTTCGGCGATACCGCGATGCAGTTCCCGATCGGCTGGCTCGCGGACAAGCTCGGCCGCGAACGCGTGCACCTCGGCGCCGGCTGGATCGTGCTGGCCGGCCTGCCGCTGCTGCCGTTCGTCATCGCGAATCCGTGGCTGTGCTGGCCGCTGCTGTTCGCGCTCGGCGCGGCGGCCGGCAGCATCTACACGCTGTCGCTCGTCGCGTGCGGCGAACGCTTCCGTGGCGCGGCACTCGTCACCGCGAGTTCGCTCGTGTCGGCGTCGTGGAGCGCCGCGAGCTTCGGTGGCCCGTTGGTCGCAGGCGCGCTGATGGAGCAACTGGGCAGCAATGCGCTGGTCGGCGTGCTGGTCGCCTGCGTCGCGGCGTTCGTCGCGGCCGCGCTGTGGGAACGCCGCACCGCGTTGCAACGCGCGGTCTGATACGGATCGACGAAATGACAACGGCCCGCATGATGCGGGCCGTTTTGCATTGCCGGGCCACCGTGCGCTACGCGCGACGTCTCGCGCGTGACGCGTTACGCATTCTGCGCCGGCAGGATCTTGCCGGCACACGTGCCGAAGCCGACGCGATAGCCGTCGCCCTGGCACCACCCGGCGAGTGTCAGCTCGTCACCGTCCTCGATGAACGCACGGCTGCCGCCGCCGCTCAGCGCGACCGGCTCCTTGCCGTTCCACGTCAGTTCGAGCAGGCTGCCGAACGAATCCTTCGTCGGCCCGCTGATCGTGCCCGAACCCATCAGGTCGCCCACGCGCGTGTTGCAGCCCGCGACCGTATGATGTGCAAGCTGCTGCGCCATCGTCCAGTACATGTGCTTGAAGTTCGTCCGGCAGATCGACGTCGCTTCGGCCGCGCCTTCGGCGCGCAGCGTCACTTCGAGCGCGATGTCGAATGCATGCCTGCCCGCGTGCTGCAGATACGCGAGCGGCTGCGGCGACTGTTCCGGCTGCGCGGTGCGGAACGGTTCGAGCGCGTCGAGCGTGACGATCCACGGCGAGATCGTCGTCGCGAAGGTCTTCGCGTTGAACGGCCCGAGCGGCACGTATTCCCACTGCTGGATGTCGCGTGCGCTCCAGTCGTTCAGCAGCACCATCCCGAAGATATGCGCTTCCGCGTCCTCGCACGCGATCGGCTCGCCGAGCGCGTTGCCCTGCCCGACGATGAAGCCCGTCTCCAGTTCGATGTCGAGCTTGCGGCATGCGCCGAACACCGGGCGCTCCTGGTCGGGCAGCTTCAGTTGGCCGTTCGGGCGCCGCACTGGCGTGCCGCTCACGACCACCGACGACGCACGGCCGTTGTAGCCGATCGGCATCTCCGACCAGTTCGGCAGCAGCGCATTCTTCGGGTCGCGGAACATCGAGCCGACGTTGGTCGCGTGCTCCTTCGACGAATAGAAATCGGTGTAGCCGGGAATCTCGACCGGCAGATGCAGGGTCGCGTCGCGCCGTGCGACGAGCACCTGCGCGCGCAGCGCCGCATCGTCACGCAGCGTCGGGTTGTCGCGCGAGAACAGGCCGGACAGTTGCACGCGCACGCTGCGCCATGCGTCGCGGCCGAGCGCGATGAATGCGTTCAGCGTCGGCGCGGCGAACACGTCGGCGCCGGCCGGCAGCGTCACGAGGCCCGCGCGCGCGAGCGCGGCGAGATCGACGATCTGGTCGCCGAGCGCCACGCCCGCACGGCGCGCCGCCTGCTTCGCATCGCTGAAGATCCCGAACGGCAGGTTCTGGATCGGGAAATCGCAGGCGGGATCGTTCGCGGTGTCGACCCAGCTCTTGCGAGCCGGGTCGAGCGTCGCGTGCCAGTCTTGGGTATCGCTCATCGTTGCTCCGGATTGAAGTGTTTCCTGATGCCTTGCCAGCATTCGAAGTAGTCGGCCTGCAGCTGCGCGGTGTCGAGCGCATAGCGCGTCGGCCGGATCAGCGTGCGGGTCTCGAACATGAACGCCATCGTCGCGTCGACCTTGTGCGGCTTCGTCGTGTCGCTCGCGGACGCCTTCTCGAACGTGTCCGCGTCGGGCCCGTGGCCCGACATGCAGTTGTGCAGGCTCGCGCCGCCCGGCACGAAGCCTTCGGCCTTCGCGTCGTACGCGCCGTGCACGAGCCCCATGAACTCGCTCGCGACGTTGCGGTGGAACCACGGCGGGCGGAACGTATCCTCGGCCGCGAGCCAGCGCGGCGGGAAGATCACGAAGTCGATCGTGTCGACGCCCGGCGTGTCGCTCTGCGACTGCAGCACGAGGAAGATCGACGGATCGGGATGGTCGAAGCTGATCGAGCCGATCGTGTTGAACAGGCGCAGGTCGTATTTGTACGGCGCGTAGTTGCCGTGCCACGCGACGACGTCGAGCGGCGAATGGCCGATATCCGCGCGCCACAGGCGGCCGTTCAGCTTCGCGATCAGCTCGAACGCGCCTTCGCGGTCTTCGTACGCGGCCTGCGGCGTCAGGAAGTCGCGCGGGTTCGCGAGACCGTTCGAGCCGATCGGGCCGAGATCCGGCAGGCGCAATTGCGCGCCGAAGTTCTCGCAGATGTAGCCGCGTGCGTCGCCGTCCGGCAGCGTGACGGCAAACCGCACGCCACGCGGGATCACCGCGATCTCGAACGGCTCGACGTCGACCCGGCCGAATTCGGTCGCGATGAACAGGCGCCCCTGCTGCGGCACGATCAGCAGTTCGCCGTCCGCGCTGTAGAAGAAGCGGTCCTGCATCGAGCGGTTCGCCGCATACAGGTGGATCGCGCAGCCGTTCATCGCGGCGGCCGAGCCGTTACCGGCCATCGTCACGAGCCCGTCGACGAAATCGGTCGGCTCGGCCGGCATTGGCAGCGGATCCCAGCGCAGCTGGTTCGGCGGCGTCGGCGGCACGTCGGCCGAATCGCCGAATTCCGACACGAGCCGCTGCGGGCCCGCGTACGGCTCGAACGGCCGGTGCACGGCGGCCGGACGGATGCGGTACAGCCACGAGCGACGGTTGTGGCCGCGCGGCGCGGTGAACGCGGTGCCCGACAGTTGCTCCGCGTACAGTCCATACGGCGCGCGCTGCGGCGAGTTGCGGCCGTGCGGCAACGCACCGGGCAGTGCCTCGGTGGCGAATTCGTTCCCGAAACCGCTCAGGTAGCCGGCGGTTGCCGGTTTCGACAGGTCAAGCGTCATCGTTTCCTTTCTCCCTCAATTCATCGCGGCATTCGGCGCCTGCACGCCATTGCGCCGCGTCACACCGGCGAGCCCGAGGACGAACAGCGCCGAGCACAGCACGGGCACCGCGGCCGCATGGAACAGCGCGCCGTTCGACCAGTTGAGCGCAATCAGTTGCCCGCCGACGAGCGGCCCGAGCACCGAGCCGATCCGGCCGATGCCGAGGCTCCAGCCGATGCCCGTCGAGCGCAGCGACGTCGGGTAGTACTGGCCCGCGAGCGCGTTCACGGCCGGCTGCCCGCCGACCACGCAGAATCCGCCCGCGAACACGACGACCAGCAGCCACGGCAGCGCATGCGCGACCGAACCGATCAGCCCCACCGACACGGCCGCGCACGCGAAGCACACGAACAGCACGCGCACGAAGCCGTAACGTTCGATGAACCAGCCGAGCGACAGCGTGCCGACCACGCCGCCCGTTTGCAGCACCGTGCCGACGATCACCGCCGTGCCCGGCGAATAACCGGCATCGCGCATCACGGTCGGCAGCCAGTTCGACAGGAAATACAGATCGATCAGGTTCATGAAGCTGATCGCCCACAGCAGCAGCGTGACCGGCAGGCGGCCGTGGCTGAACAGTTCGGCGACCGGTGCGCCGCTCGCCGCGCGTTCGCGCACGACGATGCGCGTGTTCGCATCGATGCCGGCTTGCGGCGCGAATCGCGCGAGCCAGTCGCGCGCCTGCACGACACGCCCTTTCAGCACCAGGAACTGCAGCGACTCGGGCAGCCGCGCGACCATCGCGATGGTCAGCACGAGCGGCACCGCGCCGCCGACGAAAAACACCGAACGCCAGCCGAATGCCGGAATCAGCGCGGCGCTGATGAAGCCGCCGATCGCCGCGCCGAGCGTGAAGCCGCACGACACGATCATCATCCGCTTCACGCGATGCGCGGCCGGGCTGAACTCGCCGACCAGCGCCATCGCGTTCGGCATGATGCAGCCGAGGCCGAGCCCCGTGACGAAGCGCAACGCCATCAGCACCGGGATCGAACCCGCAAACGGCGTCGCGAGCATCGTCACCGCGAAGAACAGCGTCGAGCCGATCAGCACCGGGCGCCGCCCGATCCGGTCGGCGAGCACCGACAGCCCGAGCGCACCGAGCAGCATCCCGAACAGGCTCGCGCTGAACACGGGGCCGAGCGCCTGCTTCGGCACGCCCCATTCGGCGATCACGCTGGGCGCGACGTAGCCCATCGCCTGCGCATCGAACCCGTCGATCACGAGGCACAGCCCGCACAGCACGAGCAGCATCCAGTGAAAGCCCGGGCGATGGGTCTCGTCGATCACGCGCTCGACTTCGAGCACGCGCGCGTCGGCCGGCGCCGCGCTCATTGCGCCACCTCGGCGGCCGGGTGCACGGGCGGCGTCACGCCCTGGCGCGCGAGCGCCATCGCTTCGCGCAACACGTCGGCATCGCCGATCTGGTTCGCGAGCAGCAGGATCAGCTTCGCGTTGACGAGCTGGCTGTCGGCGTCGGACAGGTCGCGATGCATGTCGATCAGCGCTTCGTAGAACGCGTCGGGGTCGGCCAGGCGCGGGCGGGTGTCGAGTGAGGGCATGACGGGTCTCCGGTGTCTTTGTCGTATTCAGCGTGCGCAGGTCGCGCGCGCCAGTGCGTCGGCAATCGCCTGACGATCGAGCGTGCGCATGCGCGCGCAAACATGCTGGTCGGGGCGCAGCAGGTAGAACGTGCCCGGCTGCGCGTCGTAGCGTTGCGCGGCGAATCCGTCGACGTCCTCCACGACGTCGACGCCGGCCACCGGCTGCGCGTGCCCGGCCGGCACGACGAGTACCGGACGCACCGGCAGCGCGAGGCCGTCGACGGCCCTGGCGAGCGCAGCCGCATCGCCCGGCAACCCGAACAGCACGCCGGTGAAGCCGCCGCGCAGACGCTGCAGCAGCCAGCCCGACGCACCCTGCACGCGTACCGGCGCATCGGCCGCCGCCGCGCCCGGCCGCATCGCACCAGCAAACGTGTCGGCACCGCGATCGGGCGTGTTCAGCGGCGAATCGGCCAGCACCGCCGGCACCGACAGGCGGCCGCTGTTCACGAGCTTGCGCGCGAACTCGCAGTCGCGCGCAAGCTTCAGCGTCGCATCGCGGAACACGCGCGACACCGCACTCTTCGGCGTGATGAAGTCGGTCGAGCGTGTCGAGTTGCGGATGTTCTCGTCGGCCGCGAACTCGCGCTCGCTCGCATACGTGTCGAGCAGGCTGTCTGCCGAGCCGCCGTCGAGCACGAGCTTCAGCTTCCACGCGAGGTTGTCCGCGTCCTGCACGCCGCTGTTCGCGCCGCGCGCGCCGAACGGCGACACGCCGTGCGCGGAGTCGCCCGCGAACAGCACGCGGCCGTGACGGAACGTGTCCATCCGCTGGCAGCGGAACGTATAGACGCTCACCCATTCGAGTTCGAACTCGACGTCCGGCCCGAGCAGCGCACGCACGCGCGGAATCACGCGCTCCGGCTGCTTCTCGACGACGGGGTCGGCGTCCCAGCCAAGCTGGAAGTCGATGCGCCACACGTTGTCCGGCTGGCGATGCAGCAGCACCGACTGGTTCGGGTGGAACGGAGGATCGAACCAGAACCAGCGCTCGGTCGGAAACTCCGCCTTCATCTTCACGTCGGCGATCAGGAAGCGATCCTTGAACGTGCGGCCGTGGCTTTCGAGGCCCATCAGCGCGCGCATCAGGCTGCGCGAGCCGTCGGCCGCGATCACGTACTGCGCGTGCAGCGTCGCGACGCCGTCCGGCGTCTCGATCGTCAGCACCGCGTGTTCGGCCGACTGCGCGATACCCGTCACCTTGTGCTTCCAGCGGATGTCGATGTTCGGCAGCTCGAACGCGCGGTCGGCCAGATAGCCTTCGACGTAGTACTGCTGCAGGTTGATGAACGCGGGGCGCGCATGCCCTTCCTCGGGCAGCAGGTCGAAGGCGTACAGCTGCTCGGCCTGCAGGAACACCTTGCCGACGTGCCAGCTCACGCCCTTGTCGACGAAGCGCTCGCCGCAGCCGAGCCGGTCGAAGATCTCGAGCGTGCGCTTCGCGAAGCAGATCGCGCGCGAGCCGGTCGATAGCGTGTCGTCGTCGTCGAGCAGCACGACGGGCACGCCCTGCTGCGCGAGGTCGATCGCGGCCGCGAGGCCCACCGGGCCCGCGCCGACAACGATCACCGGGTGGATGGCCGCGTCGTGCGCGCGCGCGCGGTACTCGAACTTCAGCGTCTGGTAATCGATGCTCATAGTCGCCATCCGCTCCTCAACCCTGCCGCGCGCGCACCGGCGCGCCCGTCGTTCCTTCCGTCTCCTGCCGGCGCGCCTGCCCGCCTGTCCTGTCAACCGCCACGTCTCGCTCCTTGCTTCCTGTTGATTCGCGAACGGCGCCGTCTCGCGGCACCCGCCTGCCGCATTTCTTGATCGGCGACAAATCTTGAATTTACGAATAGTAAAACCAATTACGAATAGTGAAATCAACGTAAACCCTAGGCACTGCCCCCGGGACGGGATAACCATATGAGCGAAACGCCAAGCCGAGCGCGGCGCGCGCTGCTAATATCGAGAGAAGAGGCGGCCCTTTCGGCCGCCATTTTTCCTTTTCACGCCGATGATTCCGCCCACCATCCCCGAGCTGGTCGCCCGTGCCGGGCAACTGCCATATCTGCGGGAACACCTCGCGCTGGCCGAAGGCGGCACCGCGTGCGCGAATCTGCCCGAGCGCACGCTCGCCAGCGCCTACGAACCGATCTACGACGTGACGATGCCCGGCTCGCCGCAATCGACGTCGTTCGCCGATGCGATCGCGCGCTACGGCGACGAGCTCGGCTTCCAGGCCGTCACGCTCGTCACGGGCGCGCCGCACGATCCGGTCGATTCGGCCGTCGAAGACCAGACCCTCGTCGCGATCGACCGCCTGTCGCGCGCGCTGCACGCGATCAATTTCTTCGGCGCACAGCGCCACGGGCTGCTGTTCCTGCGCGTGCACGAGCGGCTGCTCAAGAGCGTGAAGTACGACCACGGCAAGCATTTCTCGTCGGTGCTGCAGCGCTTCGGGCTGCCAGCCGAGCGGATCGTGATCGAGCTGCCGGCGGTCGCGGTCGCCCACAAGACGTTCCTCGGCTACCTGACGCGCAGCTACCAGCATCACGGCTTCAAGGTCGCGGACAAGCTGCCCGACCCGGGCCGCATCCTCGCGGTCGAATCGGACATGGCACGCCCGGACTACATCAAGATGGATGCGGGCATCGCGTTGCGCGACGGGATGGTCAAGGCGCTCGTCGCCTATGCGCAGCGCGTGCGGATTCCGCTGATCTTCGACGGCGTCGTCGACGAGACGCAGTGCGAGCTGCTGCGCCAGCACGACGTGCGGTTCATGCAGGGGCCTGTATTCGCGAAGGTCGTGACGGCCTGAGCCGCGGGCGTGGAAGGCGCGCGCGGGGAGCGGCGCGCCGGAGGCAGGCCCGGATGTCGTGATGCCCGCAAGAGGGTGTTACCGGCGCGCGCGGCTGCCCCGCGCCTGCCCGCCCGTACCGGCGGTTACCGTTTACGGTCTCCCGTCATCGTCGTACTTCGGCAGTTCGTCGCCGATCTCGACGCCCGGGAAACGATCCCGATACCAGACATGCCACGCCGGACGCAGCCGCGACCGCTCGTCGAGCGTCGCGGCATTGATCTCGACCGTCTGCGGCGCATCGGAGCGCCGGTATTCGAGCTGCGCGCCGCAACGGCCGCAGAAACGCCGTTCGCCCCACGCGCTCGACGCGTAGACGATCGGCTCGCCCTGCAGATATTCGAAACCGTCGATCGGCACCGATGCCGATGCGACGACCGCCGCGCCAGTCGTACGCTGACAGAGCCGGCAGTGGCAGAAGCCCGCATCGGTCGGCACGTGGGCAATACGGTAGCGGACCGCGCCGCACGCGCATCCGCCCTCCATCGATTCCGGGTGAGACATCGCAAACCTCGTCGTCGGGAACTAGCGACCGATGATGAGCGCGGTTCGGCCGCCGCACAAGAGACGGCGGCAGCCCCCTCTCCCGTGCCCACGCACACCGCGTGCGAAGCGATGGCGGCGCGACGGCAGCCGCCGCGCGCCGCCATGCTCAGACCGTCTGCCCGAGCCGCTGCGCGAGCGCCTTCAGCTTCGGTCCGACCTGCGTGCGAAAGTACGTTTCGTCCATCGACGACGCGGGGCCGCTGCAACTCAGGATCAGCCAGCGCCCCTCGCGCGGCTCGCGAAACGGCACGGCCGCCGCGTTCACGTCCATGTGCCACGCGCGGAACGAATAGCAGCACCCGCCCGCCGAAAACTCGGCCACCGCGTGCTGCGCGGCGGCAACGAGCGCGTCGGCGTCGGCCGCGCCGCCGGCCGCGCGATGCAGTTCCGCATAGAGCGCGCGGCGCACGTCCTCCGGCTGCACGGCCAGGTACGCCCGCCCCATCGAGCTCGTCAACATCGACAGCCGCGAACCGGGCGCGAGCCCGAGCGTCAGCGCGGTCTCGCTGCGGATCGTCTCCAGATAGATCATGTCGAGCCCGTCGCGGCAGCCGAGCGACACGGCCGCGCCGATCTCGCGCGCGAGCGCCTGCATGTGCGGCCGCGCCAGGTCGAGCGTCCCCGCCCCCGACAGCAGCGCGTAGCCGAGCGACAGCACGCCGGCGTCGAGCGCATACTTTCCGAGCGTCTCGTCGTAGCGCAGGTAGCCGAGCACGGTCAGCGTGTACGCGAGCCGGTTCACCGTCGCCTTCGGCAGCCCCGTGCGCTCCGCGAAGTCGCGGTTGCCGAGCATCGTCTCGCCGGGTCGGAATGCGCGCAACAGGTCGAGCCCGCGCGCGAGCGCGACGACGAACTTGCGCTCGTCGATCGTGGTTTCGTCGATGGTTGAAAGTGTCATCTGGTGCTACACTGGGTTCGATTTGCAAAACATTGTTCCGCACAGCGGAACTACAGTCAAGCGAACTTTTGGCATGGGGCCCGGCTGGAAGACCGGACCAACAGGAGATGAAACGATGACCGCTGCAACTTTTCATTGGGACGATCCGCTGCTGCTCGACCAGCAACTGACCGAAGAAGAGCGGATGGTGCGCGATGCCGCGCAGGCGTACGCACAGGACAAGCTCGCGCCGCGCGTCACCGAAGCGTTCCGCCACGAGCGCACCGACGCGGCCATCTTCCGCGAGATGGGCGAAGTCGGCCTGCTCGGCCCGACGATTCCCGAGGAATACGGCGGCCCCGGCCTCAATTACGTGAGCTACGGACTGATCGCGCGCGAAGTCGAGCGCGTCGATTCGGGCTACCGGTCGATGATGTCCGTACAGTCGTCGCTCGTGATGGTGCCGATCTACGAATTCGGCTCGGACGCGCAGAAGCAGAAATACCTGCCGAAGCTCGCGACCGGCGAATGGATCGGCTGCTTCGGCCTGACCGAGCCGAACCACGGCTCCGATCCGGGCAGCATGGTCACGCGCGCGAAGAAGGTGCCCGGCGGCTACTCGCTGTCCGGCGCGAAGATGTGGATCACGAACTCGCCGATCGCCGACGTGTTCGTCGTGTGGGCGAAGCTCGAGGAGAACGGCAAGGACGCGATCCGCGGCTTCATCCTCGAGAAGGGCTGGAAGGGCCTGTCGGCACCCGCAATCCACGGCAAGGTCGGGCTGCGCGCGTCGATCACCGGCGAGATCGTCCTCGACGAGGTGTTCGTGCCCAAAGAGAACCTGATGCCGAACGTGAGCGGCCTGCGCGGCCCGTTCACGTGCCTGAACTCGGCACGCTACGGGATCGCGTGGGGTGCGCTCGGCGCCGCCGAGTCCTGCTGGCACACCGCGCGCCAGTACGTGCTCGACCGCCAGCAGTTCGGCCGGCCGCTCGCCGCGAACCAGCTGATCCAGAAGAAGCTCGCCGACATGCAGACCGAAATCACGCTCGGCCTGCAAGGCGTGCTGCGCCTCGGCCGGATGAAGGACGAAGGCACGGCGGCCGTCGAGATCACGTCGATCATGAAGCGCAATTCGTGCGGCAAGTCGCTCGACATCGCCCGCCTCGCGCGCGACATGCTCGGCGGCAACGGCATCTCCGACGAATTCGGCGTCGCGCGCCACCTCGTGAACCTCGAAGTGGTCAACACGTACGAAGGCACGCACGACATCCACGCGCTGATCCTCGGCCGCGCGCAGACGGGCATCCAGGCATTCTTCTGAGCATCCGGATGCGATGCACGCGGCAGCGATGCCGCGCATGCGCCACCAGACAAACGGCCCGCCCGGCATGACTGCCGGGCGGGCCGTTTTTCATCGGAACCGCGGTTCCGGGCAGCCGATGCTTACTTGTTCGGCTGCGGCGTCAGGCGCAGATACGGACGCACCGCGTTGAAGCCCTTCGGGAAACGCTTCTTCAGCTCTTCCGGATCCTGCAGCGACGGCACGATCACGACGTCGTCGCCGTCCTTCCAGTTGCCGGGCGTCGCGACCTTGTAGTTGTCGGTCAGCTGCAGCGAATCGATCACGCGCAGCACTTCGTCGAAGTTGCGCCCGGTGCTGGCCGGATAGGTAATCGTGAGCCGCACCTTCTTGTTCGGGTCGATCACGAACAGCGAGCGCACCGTCAGCGTTTCGTTCGCGTTCGGGTGGATCATGTCGTACAGCTGCGAAACCTTGCGGTCCGCGTCGGCGATGATCGGGAAGCCCACGACCGTCGACTGCGTTTCGTTGATGTCGTTGATCCAGCCCTTGTGCGATTCGACGCCGTCGACCGACAGCGCGATCACCTTCACGTTGCGTTTCTCGAATTCCCCCTTCAGCTTCGAGGTCAGCCCGAGTTCGGTCGTGCACACCGGCGTGTAGTCGGCCGGATGGGAAAACAGGACGCCCCAGCTGTTGCCGAGCCAGTCGTGAAACTTGATGGTGCCCAGGCTCGATTCCTGCTCGAAATCCGGTGCGATGTCGCCAAGACGCAGACTCATGATGTTCCCTCCTCGAACGATGCTGGTTGAAATCGCGCGCTGGACAGCGCGGGACAGTCCATCAGCTTACGGGAAGCAATGCGCGGTGCGAACGATTATTCCGTTTGATATTCATACTTTTTTGTCATTTTTACCCGGCGTCGGGGCCGGTCGGACGGCCGCACGGGAAACTTTTCACCCGGTTTGCGGCTCTGTTCATGATTACAAGTCGTTTACCATGCAGTCTTGCACTGCCGCCGTGTGTCTTCCCGGCTCGCCAGCAGGCAGGGGTTTCGCTACGATGTGAACCTGCAGCATGACAGCATGAAGGGAGTTGCAATGTCGGAAATCAACAAGGAGAAACTGATGTCGGATATCAAAACCGTTCTGTCGGACGCCGAAGACCTGCTCAAGCAAGCAGCGAGCAGCACGGGCGACCGTGCGGCCGAACTGCGCGAGAAGGCCATGTCGCGCCTGAAGCAGGCCAAGGAAAAGGCAGCCGACGTCCAGGTCGTGGTGGTCGAGAAAGGCAAGAAGGCCGCACGCGCGACCGACGATTATGTGCACGAGCACCCGTGGACGTCGATCGGCGTGGCCGCCGGCGTCGGCGTGCTGATCGGCCTGCTGATCAACCGCAAGTAACGCGCTCTGCGCCGTTTCGTCCCGCGGGCCGCGTCATGCGGCCCGCGGGCGTCGAAGCCGGCCGGCGGCCTCCGCCGGCGGCTTTGTCCTAGCTGCTCACTGCACGCGCACGCACCTCATCCATGACGACAGATACCCCCTCGCAGCCGTCCGGCCAAGGACCGCTGCGCCGCCTCGTCGGCTCCGCGATCGGCCTTCTGCAGACGCGCCTCGAACTCGTGGGCATCGAGCTTGCCGAGGAGAAGGAGCGCCTGATGGGCGTGCTGTTCCTCGGGCTCGCCGCGATGATGCTCGCGACGATGGCGCTCATCAGCCTGACCGTGCTCGTCGCGATCGCGTTCTGGGATACCTATCGCTGGCAGTCGCTTGCCGCGATTACCGCGGTGTATGCCGCGGGCGGCATCGCCTGCGCGCTGAAGGCGCGCTCGGGCCTGCGCGATGCGCCGACCGTGTTCGAGGCGACGCTCGCCGAACTCGAGAAAGACCGCGAACTGTTCCGCGGCAAGCCGTGAGCACAATCGCGCCCCCCCCTCCCATCTACTTCGCCGACGCGCCATGAGCCAGAACGTTACGGGCAATTCATCCCGCTCCCATTCGTCGCGATCGAACTGGAGCGCATCGCAGCATCGCGCGCTCCGCAAGGAATTGCTGATCCTGCGATCCGAAGTCGAGCGGCTCGAACTCGCGGAAGCCGCCGGTGAAATGCGCCAGGCCGTCACGCGCTTCAGCTGGCTCAAGGTGTTCATCCCCGGCCTTTCCACCCACAAATTCGGCCAGTCCGCGAAGAACCTGAACGCGAGCCTCGGCAATCTCGTCAACCAGTATCCGATGCTGAGTTCGCTCGCATCGCTCGTGCTGGCGAAACCCGTTCGCTCGCTGCTGCGCGCGAGTGCGGGCCCCGCATTGAAGTGGGGCACGCTCGGCTTCGCCGCATGGGAGGTCTACCGGATCTGGAAGCAGTCCCGCGACGAGCGCGGGCTCGACGCACACGACGACTGACCGTCGGCATCCTTGCGCGCACGGCCATGCGTCGCTGCGCGCCTTTCCTGCACACTCAACGCACACCCCAGCACACGGCGCCCGATTCGTCGGCGCCATCGCGCCGCGCATTGCCTTTCGTCCCGTCCGAACGCAACGTGAAGGTACCGCATGCATCGTCGTGCATCGGGCCGGTATCGAGCGGGCTTGCTTCCAGTTCGTAGCTCACCGGCGCATCGCCGCCATCCGGCCGCAGCAGCGTCAATCGATAGACGGCGCGCCCGTCCGGCGGTGCCTGTGCGAGCGCGTCCGGCAGTGCCGAAGGCGGCGCACCATCCAGCGCTTCGAGAAATTGGGCTGCACGGTACAGCGCGGATACCGCCGACGCGCGATGAACGCGCACGACATGCTCCCGATATGACGGGATGCCCCATCCGGCCAGCACCGCGACGATTGCCAGCACGATCATCAACTCGATCAGCGTAAATCCTGCCGGCCGGCTTATGCAGATGCGACCGCTCATGGAAGCACTCCGGCGACACGACGCCAGCGCAGCGCGACGATGCGTCCATCGCGTATTACGACCTGGTGTTGCAGCCAGACGGCACTCGATGCATGCGCGCCGACGCCACGCGCGGTGACGAGGTAAGTGCTGCCACCGGACGGCCCTGTCGGGCGCCGCCAGGCTTCGACCAGGCATCGCGGCGGTTGCGCGGCCATCGGCCAGCCGGCGAACGGCGCGAACGCTTCAGCAGCCGCCAGCGGCGGCATGCGCCGCCATGCGTCGGGCTCCGCGTGCGATTCGCTTTCGTTCGCGCAGGGCACCGAGCCACGGAGCAATCGCTCGGTGCACGCTGCGAGCGCGGCATCGGCTGCGTGGAATGCAATCAGCCGATCCGACAACGCGCGTGTGCGGCGCGACTCCGTCAGCGCGGCTTCGAACCACGTGCCGGTCAGCGCCGCGACCGCTGCACCGATCGCAACGACTGCCGGCAATGCGAGGCCGGCGTCGCGACGCCAGGCGCGGCGGGCTGACCGGAAGCCCATGCGCGGCTCGCACGGGGTCGCCGCCAGCCCCCTCGTGCACGCGACCGGCTGCGGCTCGTCACCGTTTGCGGCGATGCACCCATACACGTGGCCCGCCGCAACGCAGGGCGAGATAACCCGCGCGTACCGCCCTGCTCCACTCATCGCACCACCCCGCTTGCGTGCGTTGCATCGGGTAAAGCAGCGCCGGATGCAAGCGCGGTGTTCCTCAACGCGACGATGCGATCGAGTGTCAAACGCGCATGGCCGTCCGGTGCAACGGCGACGCTACCGTCGCAGTCGACGTGACGCGTCGGCACGCGCATCGGCTCGCCGCGCGCCCGCACGCAAACATGCACGGCCACGATCTCGGGCCAGTCGTCGGCACGCATCGCATCGGCGTCGACGAACTGCGCGGCGCCGCGACGCACGTAGCGCACGCGCAGTTGATCGATTCCCGTCACGACGGGCTGCGGCGTGCCCGGGCGGCCGCTTCCTTCGCAATACAGCTCGGGCTCGCCCGTCGACGGGCTGACATGCACATCGAAGCGATTCTCCACCGGTGAACGCTCACCGGGCACGCCGACACCCTGCCCGAGGCAATCCGACGCCTGGCCGCTCACCGTCGTCCACGTCGACACGGCGTCGGCGACATACCGGACCAGCAACGCGTCCGACGCCGTATGCGCAGGCTCGCATCGCACCTGCGCGCCGTTGCCCCGCACGCGCGCCATCGAGCAGCCGAACACCGGCGGCAACGCCGATACCTCGCCGGCATCGAGCGGCCGGAATCCCGCCATCTGGATCTGCTGACCGATCAGCATCAGCGCGGTACCGGCCGCGTCGCGCATCCTGAACCCGTCGTCCGCGCGATGCTGTGCAATGCGCTGCGCGTGGTACAGCGCGCCAGCCGCCGCGAGCACGAGGAGACCCACGGTCATCGCGATCAGCACTTCGAGCAGCGTATGGGCGCGGGTGTAACGATCAGCGTTCATCGGCCGCCCGCTCCCGAAATGGAACTCGGACGCACGACGGGAGTTGCGCCGACGCGCCTGCGGCTTCACATCGCGGCGACGCGGCCGCGTTGCCGCCACGCCAGCGGACAACGGCGTAGCGCACACCGCCCGGCCCGCCATCGAGCGTCATCGCACCGCCCGGCAACGCGGCAACCGCCCGCGCTGCGAGGCCGTCGTCGGCCGCCGCGGCTGCATGCAGACGCTCGATACGTGCATCGGCCAGCCACAGCGCACGCTCGCGCCAGATCGTCGCGCGCTGTGCGCGTGCCATCGCAAGCTGGCTGCCTGCCACTGCCAGCATCACGGTCGCGAGCAACGCGATGGCGAGCGCCGCCTCGATCAGCGACGTGCCGCGCATGGCCTTGCGCATGGCGATCACGCCGCGTCGCAGCGGCCGGCGGCGACGCGCGCGCGGCCGCCAGCCGCGATCCGCACGCAACGCGACACGCGCGCATCGTCAGCGCCGGTCACGCTGCGCCGCGGACGCAATTCGAAACGCCGGATTCCGCCGATCGATTGACCGACCGGCGGCGCGAACGCCAGATCGTGCGCGGCACCCGCGACGGCCACTTCGCCGTCGTGCGGATAGCGTCGCAGCACGCGCGAGCGCCCGTCGACCTGCCCGCTGACGATCCAGTCGCACGACCATTCGGCCGGCCCGCACCGCTCACCGGCGCGCAGACAGGCGCCGCCGCTCCCGGCCCGGCACAGCGTGACGCGCGTGCCGAGACGCGCCGCTTCGGTGCGCGCAAACGACAGCGCACCGAGCAACGTACGCGAGCGGGCATCCACGCGTTCGCGCATGTGCCACTGGTCGAACGCGGGTACCGCATAAAGCGCGAGCCCCGCCGCCAGCGAGACGGCGACCATCAGCTCGACGAGCGTGAATCCGCTCGTGCGTTGCTCCACATTTTTCAAGGGGTGAGCGCGCAGCGCCATCGCAATCGTCCTCCGCCAGGGTGATGCGACGACTGTAGCGACGCATGCGGATGCGCGCCATTTGCCGAACGGCCGACTGGCGACATGCGATCGCGACCGACACAATCGGCGCGAATCGAACCAACGGAGATGACGATGAACGGACGCAGCGCGTCAGCGCTTACGCGGGGGCTTGGCGGGAGAGGCGCGACGGAACTCTTCGATCACGTCGGCAAATTCGGAAACGTCCTCGAACCGCCGATACACCGATGCGAAGCGGACGTAGGCAATCGTATCGAGGCCGCGCAACTCGTTCATCACGAGTTCGCCGAGCTTCTCGCTACGCACTTCGCGCTCGCCTGTCGCGAGCAGTTGATACTCGATGCGGGCGACCGCCGCGTCGATCGCGTCGGCAGCAACCGGCCGCTTGCGCAGCGCGAGTTGCATGCTGGCGACGATCTTGCGACGGTCGAATTCCGTGCGGCTGCCGTCCTTCTTCACGACGAACGGCAGGGACAGCTCGACCCGCTCGTACGTCGTGAAGCGCTTGTCGCAAGCCGAGCAGCGACGGCGCCGGCGAATCGCGGCGCCATCTTCGGACACGCGCGAGTCGACGACCTGCGTGTCGTCATGCCGGCAGAACGGGCAGCGCATCGTCGATCAGCGATAGACCGGGAAACGCTTGGTCAGCTCGGCGACCTGTGCGCGCACGCGCTCGATCGTCGCTGCATCTTCCGGGTTGTCCAGCACGTCGGCGATCAGGTTACCCACCTGTTCCGCTTCCGCCGGGCCGAAGCCACGCGTCGTCATCGCCGGCGAACCGAGGCGCACGCCGCTCGTCACGAACGGCTTTTCCGGATCGTTCGGGATCGCGTTCTTGTTCACCGTGATGTGCGCCGCGCCCAGCGCCGCTTCCGCTGCCTTGCCCGTGATGTGCTTCGCACGCAGGTCCACCAGCATCACGTGGCTTTCCGTACGGCCCGACACGATCCGCAGACCGCGCTTCACCAGCGTTTCAGCCAGCACGCGTGCGTTCTCGACCACCTTCTCCTGGTACGACTTGAACTCCGGCGACAGCGCTTCCTTGAACGCCACCGCCTTCGCCGCGATCACGTGCATCAGCGGGCCGCCCTGGATCCCCGGGAAGATCGCCGAGTTGATCGGCTTCTCGTATTCCGCCTTCATCAGGATCACGCCGCCGCGCGGGCCGCGCAGGCTCTTGTGCGTCGTCGTCGTCACGAAGTCCGCGTGCGGCACCGGGTTCGGGTACACGCCCGCTGCGATCAGGCCCGCGTAGTGCGCCATGTCCACCATCAGGTACGCGCCCACCGACTTCGCGATCTTCGCCAGACGCTCGAAATCGATCTTCAGCGAGAACGCCGACGCGCCCGCGACGATCAGCTTCGGCTTGTGTTCCTGCGCCATCTGCTCGGCGGCGTCGTAATCGATGTCTTCGTTCTCGTTCAGGCCGTAGCTCACCACGTTGAACCACTTGCCCGACATGTTCACCGGCGAGCCGTGCGTCAGGTGACCACCGTGCGCGAGGCTCATCCCCATGATCGTGTCGCCCGGCTTCAGCATCGCGAAGAACACGCCCTGGTTCGCCTGCGAACCCGAGTTCGGCTGCACGTTCGCCGCTTCCGCGCCGAACAGCTGCTTCACGCGGTCGATCGCCAGTTGCTCGACGACGTCGACGTACTCGCAGCCGCCGTAGTAGCGCTTGCCCGGATACCCTTCCGCGTACTTGTTCGTGAGCTGCGAGCCCTGTGCGGCCATCACGGCCGGGCTCGTGTAGTTTTCCGACGCGATCAGCTCGATGTGATCTTCCTGGCGGCGGTTTTCCTGCTCGATCGCTGCAAAGATTTCGGGATCGACGTTCGCGATGGTGCTTTGGGCTCTGTCAAACATACGGTTTCCGTTAAGTGTGTACAGGTTGACCGGAGTGGCCGAGTACGGTGCGCTGCTGGCGGGACCAGCTCGACGTGGCGGAAGAATCCGTATGACGCGAGGCAGGACAGCCACCGGCGATGCACGCGACGGCGCACAACGGCTGCCCAGGCGAACGGCAAAAACGGCGCCCCGCGCTTCACGGTGGGATGCTCCACCTTGAACCCGAAGGGTTCTATCGCCAGTCACGCAGGGGTGATGAGCGCGTTAGTGTATTGGATGCGTCATGAATAGGCAACCGCACGAAAGGGTGCCCGAAGCAATTGGGGCCAGACTCTACGCGCCCGCGCTGAAACGCTCTGCCGCCTTGCCGCGGTGCGGCATTCTCAGTAGGCTTGCGGGATATCGCCCGCTATTTTGTCATCGACCAGGAGCAGCAATGATCGTGTTCGTCACAGGCGCGTCCGCCGGCTTCGGCGCCGCCATCGCCCGTGCCTTCGTCAACGGAGGCCATCGCGTCGTCGCCACCGCACGCCGCAAGGATCGTCTCGACGCGCTCGCCGCCGAACTCGGCGACGCCCTTTTGCCGTTCGAGCTCGACGTGCGCGACCGCGCGGCCGTCGAGGCCGTGCCGGCCGCCCTTCCCGCCGAATTCGCGGCGCTCGACGTGCTCGTCAACAACGCCGGCCTCGCGCTCGGCGTCGAGCCGGCCCACAAGGCCAGCCTCGACGAATGGCGCACGATGATCGACACGAACTGCACGGGCCTCGTCACCGTCACGCACGCGCTGCTGCCCGGCATGGTCGAGCGCGGCCGCGGCCATATCTTCAATCTCGGCTCGGTTGCGGGTTCGTACCCTTATGCGGGCGGCAACGTCTACGGCGCAACCAAGGCTTTCGTCCGACAATTCAGCCTGAACCTGCGCGCCGACCTGCTCGGCACGCCGCTGCGCGTGACCGACGTCGAGCCGGGCCTGTGCGGCGGCACCGAGTTCTCGAACGTCCGCTATCGCGGCGACGACGAGAAGGCGGCAAACGTCTACAACAACGTCCAGCCGCTGATGCCCGAGGACATCGCCGATACGATCTACTGGATCGCGACGCGCCCGGCACACGTCAACGTCAACACGATCGAGCTGATGCCGATCGCGCAAGCCCCCGGCGGCCCGACCGTCCACCGCGGCTGAAGCCCCGCGGGCCCGGCCCCGGGCCGGCCCGCGGTGTGCTACGGCGTACTACATTCCGTTACGAATCGGTTACGAATCGGCCCCCTGCCTTCCGGTAGAATGCGCGCCATGACTCAGCCTACCCGCTCCCCGGACGCGCCGTCCGGCTTCACCTGGCCGGTGCGCGTGTACTACGAGGATACCGATGCAGGCGGCATCGTCTTCTATGCCAACTACCTGAAGTTCTTCGAGCGCGCCCGCACCGAGTGGTTGCGCGCGTGCGGCGTCGACCAGCGCCAGCTCGCCGACGATACCGGCGCGATCTTCATCGTCCGCAGTACGTCGCTCGACTACCGCGCGCCGGCGCGACTCGACGATACGCTGACGATCACGAGCCGGCCCGGACGCATCGGCCGCGCCTCGGTGGATTTCACGCAGGAAGCCTGGTGTGGCGACACGCTGCTCGTGGCCGGACACATTCGCCTCGGCTGCGTCGACCGTAACGATATCCGGCCCGCGGCCATCCCGCCGGCCGTGCTCGACGCACTGCAACGCGGGCCCGTCATCGACGCCGGGCACACTTCACTGTCAACGAAGCTCGCATGAGCGCCGTTTAGACAAAGCCTATGAACTTGCCGTTCTGATTCGATACTAAGCAAGGTTCGGCGTCAGGCATGACCGGCGCGCCGCGCCGCACGCATACCGGGCGCCCCGAAGGGCCGTTACTCAAACCTCTATGAACACTTCTCAAGACCTGTCGATCATTTCCCTCGTCCTCAACGCGAGCGTGCTGGCCCAGGCCGTGATGGGACTGCTGCTGTTGCTGTCGCTGATGTCGTGGACCTTCATCTTCCGCAAGTGGTTCGCGATCCGCCGCGCGCGCGCGCAGACCGAACGCTTCGAGAAGGATTTCTGGTCGGGCGGCGACCTGCAGGCGCTGTACCAGAGCGCGGCCAACAACCGCCACACGATCGGCGCGCTCGAGCGGATCTTCGAATCGGGGATGCGCGAATTCCTGAAGGCGAAGGAAAAGCGCATCAGCGATCCGGGCCTCGTGCTCGACGGTGCACGCCGCGCGATGCGCGCGTCGTTCCAGCGAGAAATGGACGTGCTCGAAGCGAACCTCGCGTTCCTCGCGTCGGTCGGCTCGGTCAGCCCGTACATCGGTCTGTTCGGCACGGTCTGGGGGATCATGAACTCGTTCCGCGGCCTCGCGAACGTGCAGCAGGCCACGCTCGCGAACGTCGCACCGGGCATCGCCGAGGCGCTCGTCGCCACCGCGATCGGCCTGTTCGCCGCGATTCCGGCGGTGGTCGCGTACAACCGCTACGCGCACGACATCGACCGCCTCGCGATCCGCTTCGAGACCTTCATCGAAGAGTTCTCGAACATCCTGCAGCGTCAGGCCCAGTAAGGAGCGCGCCATGGCAGGAAGCCCCATCCGATCCAGCATGCGCGGCGGCCGCTCGCGCCGTGCAATGGCCGACATCAACGTCGTGCCGTACATCGACGTGATGCTGGTGCTGCTCGTGATCTTCATGGTCACCGCACCGCTCGTCGCCCCGTCGATCATCAACCTGCCGACCGTCGGCAATGCCGCGCCGCAGGAGCAGACGCCGCCCGTCGTCGTCAACATCAAGGCCGACCGCACGATGAGCGTCAAGTACAAGAGCGACTCGGGCGCGACCCAGGAAGACACGATGACGAAGGCCGAGCTCGACGGCTTCATCTCGGCCCGTCAGGCCGATCACCCTGACCAGCCGGTCGTGATCGCAGCCGACAAGACCGTGCAGTACGATGCCGTCATGACCGTGATGTCCGATCTGAAGGCGCGTGGCGTCAAGCGCGTCGGTCTCCTCGTCAAATCGCAATGAACCGGCAGCAATCCACGCGCAGCTCCGCCTACCCGCCTCAGCCTCCCCGCGAGCGCGGCACCTGGCGCGCATTCGCGCTCGCCGCGCTGATGCACGTGCTGCTCGCCCTGTTCCTCTATCATGGCGTGCAGTGGCAGAACAGCACGCCGGCCGGCGCAGAAGCCGAGCTGTGGACCGAGGTGCCCGACGTCGCCGCGCCGCGGCCCGTCGTGACGCCGCCCGCGAAGGTCGCGCCGCCCCCTCCCCCGGTGCGCGACGAACAGGCCGACATCGCACTGCAGCAGAAGAAGCGGCAGCAGGAAGCAGCCGCGCGCGAGGCGCTGCTCGATCAGCAGCGCCGCGCGCAACAGTTGAAAGCTCAGCAGGAAGACGAAGCCCGGCGCGCGCAGCTCGCGGCACAGCAGGCCGCCGCACTCGCCGCGCAGAAAGCCGCGGAACGCGACAAGCAGAAGCAGGCCGACAAGCTCAAGCAACAGCAGCTCGCCGAGCAACAAAAGCTCGAACAGCAGAAACTCCAGCAGCAGAAGCAGGCGCAGCTCGAAGCGCAGCAGGCGGCGAAGGCCAAGGCCGACGCGGCCGCGAAGGCAAAGGCGGAAGCCCAGGCCAAGGCGAAGGCCGACGCCGCCGCGCACGCGAAGGCCAGTGCGGCTGCGAACGCGAAGCTCGACCGCGAGCGCAACGCGCGTCTCGCACAGATGCAGGGCCTGTCCGGCGCCGGTGAAGGCGGCGGCGAAGGCCTCGCGAAAAGCGGCACCGGCACGGGCTCCGGCGGCAATGCCGCGACGCCCGGCTATGCCGACAAGGTGCGCCGCCGCGTCAAACCGAACATCGTTTGGGGCGGCGAGCGAGCAGGCCTGACCACCGTCGTCAAGATTCGGTGCACGCCGTCCGGTGACGTATTGAGCGCATCGGTCTCCCGCTCCAGCGGGAATTCGGGGTGGGATCAAGCCGTGGTCAATGCGATCCACGCATCGGTCCCGTTGCCGCCCGATTCTAACGGTCGTACCCCGTCGGACATTACGATTACCTTCAAGGCGGCGGAGTGAAAGGAAATGCGCTTACACTCCGGGCGTCGCTGTCAGACGGGAACGAATCGGGTATTTTTACTGTCTCTGCGGTTGCGCAGCGATCAAGTCATACGGGAAGCAAGAAGCATGAGTTTGATGACAAAACTAGGTTTCAGGGCACTCGTGGCCTCGTGTCTGATTACGGCGGGCAGCGCCGCTAACGCCCAGGTCAACGTGCTAATCACCGGTGTCGGGTCGACCCAGTTCCCCATCGCCACGGCGAATTTCACGAACGAGGCGAACCTGCCGCAGCAGGTCACGTCGATCGTCCGTGCCGACCTCGCCCGCAGCGGCAAATTCACCAACATCGACGCAGGCAGCACGCCCGTGCCCGAGACCGCCTCGGTCGACCTCGGCGCATGGAAGGCCAAGGGCGCGAATGCGTTCGTCGCCGGCAGCGTGAACCGCGAGGCGAACGGCCAGTACAAGGTCAATTTCATCCTGTACGACACCGTGAAGCAGCAAAGCCTCGGCGGCCTGTCGCTGACGGCCACCGACAGCACGCTGCGCACGGCCGGCCACAAGATCGCCGACTACATCTACCAGAAGCTGCTCGGCGTGCGCGGCGTGTTCGCCACGCGCCTGTCGTACGTGATCAAGACCGGCAACCGCTACCAGCTGCAGATTTCGGATTCGGACGGCCAGAACGCGCGCATCGCGCTGTCGAGCACCGAACCGATCATCTCGCCGTCGTGGTCGCCGAACGGAACGAAGGTCGCTTATGTGTCGTTCGAGCGCAAGAAGCCGATCGTCTACATCCATGACCTGCCGACCGGCCACCGCTTCATGGTCTCCGACCAGAAGGGCAACAACAGCGCACCGGCCTGGTCGCCGGACAGCAACACGCTCGCCGTCGCGCTGTCGCTGACTGGCAATACGCAAATCTATACGGTCAACGCGAACGGCGGCGGCCTGCGCCGTCTCACGCAGAGCAGCTCGATCGATACCGAGCCGTACTACTCGCCGGACGGCCGCTGGATCTACTTCACGAGCGATCGCGGCGGTGCGCCGCAAATCTACCGGATGCCCGCACAGGGTGAAAGCGCCGGTGCGGCACAACGCGTGACGTTCACCGGCAGCTACAACACGAGCCCGCGCGTGAGCCCGGACGGCAAGCTGCTCGCTTACATCTCCCGCACGGGTGGGGGCTTCAAGCTGTACGTTCAGGATCTGCAATCCGGCGCGGCGAACGCCATCACGAATACCAATCGCGACGAATCGCCGAGCTTCGCGGCAAACGGCCAGTATCTTCTGTACGCTACCCAGTCGGGTGGTCGCAACGTTCTGGCTGCAGTGCCCTCCGACGGCAGCGCGCCGCCGCAAATCCTGTCCGTCCAGGGCGGTTCCGTTCGCGAGCCGTCGTGGGGGCCCTTCATGCAATGACCACAAGGAGAGTAACCATGATGTCGAATAAAGCTCGTCTGGCCCTGGCCGTGATGATGATCAGCGCGCTCGCCGCATGTAAGTCGGGCGTGAAGCTCGACGACAAGGCGAACAACGCGGGTGCAGTCAGCACGCAACCGAGCGCCGACAACGTCGCGCAAGTGAACGTCGATCCGCTGAACGACCCGAACAGCCCGCTCGCGAAGCGCAGCATCTACTTCGACTTCGACAGCTATTCGGTGAAGGACGAGTACCAGCCGCTGATGCAGCAGCACGCTCAGTACCTGAAGAGCCACCCGCAGCGCCACGTGCTGATCCAGGGCAACACCGACGAACGCGGCACGAGCGAGTACAACCTCGCGCTGGGCCAGAAACGTGCGGAAGCCGTGCGCCGTGCGATGGCACTGCTCGGCGTGAACGATTCGCAGATGGAAGCCGTGAGCCTCGGCAAGGAAAAGCCGCAGGCAGCAGGTCACGACGAAGCATCGTGGGCGCAGAACCGTCGCGCCGACCTCGTCTACCAACAGTAAGTAACGGAAGAATCGCCGTATGACGCACCGTGTAACCTGGCTGCGTGCAGCCGCAGCTCTCTGCGTCGCCGGCGCGGCGTGGTCGGCCGCGCCGGCGCACGCCGGCGTGTTCGACGACAACGAAGCGCGCCGCGCCGTGCTCGATCTGCGCAGCAAAACCGACAACCTGTCGAGCCAGTTGTCCGCCGCCCAGCGTACGATCCTCGATCAATCCGGCCGTCTCGACCAGCTGAACCAGCAGGTCGCGACGCTGCGCGGCGAGAACGAGGATCTGACGAACCGGCTGACGACGCTCGAGCGGCAGCAGAAGGAGTACTACCAGGATCTCGACACGCGGCTCAAGAAGTTCGAGCCGCAGCAGGCGACGATCGATGGTGTCGAAGGCACCGTGCAGCCGGGTGAAACGGATGCGCTCAATGCGGCGCAACAGCAGTTCCGCAACGGCAACTTCAAGGCGGCCGCGGCTTCGTTCCGCGCGTTCATCGCGAAGTATCCGCAGAGCCCCTATCAGCCGACCGCGCAGTACTGGTACGGCAACGCGCAATACGCGCTGCGTGACTACCGCGGGTCGACCGCGACGTGGCAGGGGATCGTCAGCAAGTTCCCGCAGCACCCGCGTGCGGCCGATGCCCTCGTGGCGATCGGGACGAACCAGCTCGAACAAGGCCAGAAGGCGGCCGCGAAGAAGACGTTCGAGCAGGTCGTGTCGCAGTACGCCGGTTCGAACGCGGCACAGACGGCGCAGGGCAAGCTCGAGACGATCAAATAATTATCGTGACGGGTTGTTGACAGGCTCACAACCCGCCGCTATAATCTTTTGCTCTTTGGGTCGCTTGCCAAGTTGTTGAAGCAACGAACCAAAACAGGTTTCAAGAACGTGGGGTGGTAACTCAGTTGGTTAGAGTATCTGACTTTTAATCAGAGAGTCGAGGGTTCGAGTCCCTCCCACCCTACCAACTATCTTCGATAGTGCAATAAGCCTCCCTCGCGGAGGCTTTTTTGCGTCTGTCGCCTTGCCGAACAACACGTCCCTTCCCTCAATGCGTTGGGCGCTGCGTTGAAAGCGCACCGCGCACCGTTCGACGTCACGCGCCGGTCTGCCAGGACAGCGACGCTCGCCGGCGCAGCGCAACCGCTGCCTGCAAGCGTCGCTTGCTCCGTCCGTCACGGCTGTCGCGCACTCGCCTCCACGGCCTTCTCCGGCGTCGCGGCCGCAACCGGCACCTGCGCCGCTGCCGCACCCGGTGCGCGCAATCGCACGATCCCCTCGTCACCGACCTCGACGAACAGATCGCCGTTCGGCGTGGTGACCATCCCCGCCGGACGATTCAGCGCCCCCGGCAACGTACCCGGCCGATTGCCGCGTAACCCGAGCTGCCCGGCGATCACCGCCGCATCGCCCTTCGCATCGATCCGCAGGACGGTATGGTTTCCGCGGTCGCTCACATACACGTTGCCGCTCGCATCGGCCGCGATCCGGTCGGGCATGCACCACGTCCAGTCGCAACTGATCAGGTTGTTCGTCAGCCGGTCTTCCTCGTCGCGCGACTTCGCGTTCGCCAGCGCGCCGTAGTACGCGTGCTCCGCGGCCGGCCACGGTCCGGGCAGGAAATGGATGCGGTGCGCGCCGGTCGCCGGGTCGATCTGCCAGATCACGTCGCGACTCAACACGTAGAGTTGTCCTTGCGGGCCGACCGCCAGATCCTCGTAGCTGCCCGGCATCCGCCTGCTCGTGACGAAGCGTTCGACGTCCTCGCGCGGAATCTTGTATTGCTGCGCCTCGCGTGCGACCGTCGCGACCGTCCCCGTCGAGAAATCGAGCCGGCGGATGCTCGCACCGCGGCCCGCCACGTACGGGCTGTCGTCCAGCACGTACAGGCGGCCATCGCGATCGAAACGCAGATAGCGCGGCCGCCAGAACGTCGCCTGCGCAAACGGGCCGTCGACCCGCGTCTCGTCGCTGGCCTTGCCGCTCACCGTCTGCACGTTGCCCTGCGGGTCGATACGACGGATCCGCGCGTTGCCGCTGTCGGCGACATAGAGGTTGCCCGACGCGTCCAGCGCGAGCCCGGACGGATAGCGGAAACGCGCCTTCAAGCGCGGCCCGTCGTTGCGCCCCTTGTCGTCCGGCGCACCGGCCCACAGCTCGCTCTTGCCGTCCGGCGCGATCCGGTAGATCGCATCGTCCAGCCGGTCGACGTAGTAGATCGTGCCATCGGCGGCCACCGCGAAATCGTCGTCGACCGATCCCGGCAACCGCGCGATCTTCGCGTCGGCCGCATCGGTCACCAGCCGCGCATCGCTGCGGTTGCTCACGCCCGCGTAGGCAAGCAGGCGGCCGTCCGGCGCCGCCTGCAGCACGACCTGGCCGCTGCCCGTCGCCACCAGCCTGCGGCCCGATCCGTCGATTGCCAGCGACGTCAGGTCGCGATCGTCCGAGCGCCCGCGCTGCAACGCCGGCTGTGCGATGCGCACGGTCGCGCCCGGCTTGCCGTCGGCACCGATCACCGCGATCGACCGCGCCGTGGCCGCAATCATCTGTCCCGCTCCATCGAACGCAAGCGCGATGTAGCCGGGATCGTCGCGCGCATCGCTTGCGTCGGCCGGCTTGTCATTCTCGCTCACCGGTGCCATGCCGATGAACGGCACGCTTCCGGCCAGTGCCGCGACCGGCCCCGGCTCCGGCGGCACACGCGCCGACGCGGCCGCCGCCGTGACATCGTCCGGCGCGTCGGCCGTCTTGCACGACGACAACGGCGTGTAGCCGTTCGGCGTCACGCGGCCGAACGTCTTGCCGTCGGTGACCCAGATCGCCCCGTCCGGGCTCGCCGCAATCGCGCGGATCCCGGACGGCGTGCAATCGCCGTCGGGCTGCTTCCACGTCGTCACCGAGCCGTCGGCGCCGACGATGCGCACATGGCCCGAATAGCGTTCGCGCGTCCAGAGCCGGCCCTGCCCGTCCAGCGCGATGGCGTCCGGTTGATCGAGCTGGCCGATCCCGCGCGGGCCGTCGGCATCGCCCGGCTTGCCCGGCACGCCGGCGATCGTGGCAACGGTGCCGTCCGGCCGGATCGCGCGCACCAGCGCGTTGCCGGCGTCAGCCACGTAGACGGTGCCGTCCGGCGCGCGCACGGCATCGCCCGGCTGGTCGAACCGCGCGGCGGCAGACGCGCCATCCAGATACGCGCGCACACCGCTGCGGCCGGCCAGCGTCGTCACATGGCCCTGCGCATCGATATGCCGCACGGTCGACGCGTACCGGTCCACCACGAGCACGCCGCCGTCCCGGTCGGCATGCAGCCGCAGGTCGCCGGCGAAGCGGGCCGCCGTACCGGCACCGTCGAGATTGCCTTCCGAGCCGGGCGTGCCGGCCACCCACTCGAGCGACGGCCCGCCTGCCAGCGGAAAGTTGCTGCACGCGCTCAGCAGCACGGCCACGGCCGCGCAGGTCGCGATGCGCACACCGAACCCGTTTGCATTCCGGATCATCTTCGTCTCCTTGCCATTCCATTCGCGCCGACTGCCGGCCCGCGCATTGCGCGGGCAAGCCGGCCGGTTCCTGTCATTCATTGCGCCGCGGCCTGCGCGGCCGGCCGGCAGAACAGCTCGCCGCTGGCGGCCACATAGTCGGCCAGCCGCCCCGGATCGCGTACATCGAACAGCGACACGCTGCCGGCCTGGCTCGCATTGAGCACCGCGAGCCGGCTGCCGTCCGGATTGAACGCCAGCGCAAGCGGCCATTCGCCGGTGCGGTAGGCGGCGCGCAACATGCCCGTGGCACGATCGGCGACCAGCACCGTGTTCTCCTGCGGCAGGCTGAACGCGATCAGGCGACCGTCCGGGCTGAACGCGAATTGGTAGCTCGTCAGCGCGCGGCAATACTGGGCGGCCTGGCGCGGCTTCAGCGTGTTCGCGTCGTAGGCCGCGATGCCGTCGCGAAACAGCGCGACCAGGTCGCCGGAACCCGGTTCGACCGCCACGTCGAACGCGTCCGCATCGGCGATCGTGCCGACCTGCGCGCGCGTCTGCGTATCGAATGCGTCGATGGCGCCCGCCACGCCGTTCGTGACGAACAGGCGCCGTCCGTCCGCCGACAGCGCGAGCGCGGCAGGCCGTCCGAACGGCTGGTTGCCGGCGTTCCCGCCGCTCAGCGCGATCGGCTTGCCGAGCGAGCGGAACGTCGCGAGATCGACGACGGATACCGAGTTGGCGACCACGTTCAGCACGTACGCGCGCGCGCCATCCGGCGATATCGCGACCGCCTGCGGGAAGCGCTGCACCTTCGCGACGCCGTCGACATGCCCGCTGTCGAGGTCGAGCTTCGCGAGCGAATCGGGACGCATCGAACTGACATATGCATGGCGCTCGTCGGCCGCGATCGCGATGCCCGTCGCCCCCATCCCGCGGCAGAAATTGTCGGGGCAACCATCCTTCACCGCCTTGGCCGGTCGCTCGCCGAGGTCGCGCATGCGCTGCCCGACCGCCACATCGATCACTGCGACGGTGTTGTCGCTGTTACTGGTGACGTACAGGCGCTTGCCGTCCGGCCCGAACGCCATGCCGGCCGGCCCGTTACCGACCGCAATGACGGCCGGCGCAGGGGGCGTCGCGGACGTCGTCGCGGCAAGCTCCGTCTGCGCGCACGCGCCGGCCGCCAGCATCGCAAGCGCCACGGAAAGCACGGCCCGGTGCAGCACTCGCAGCTTGAAATCGACTCTCACTCTTTTACTCCCGGAAAATGGTCACGCGGCATCGAACGCTGCGTCAGCGCACGCTCACGTCCCGCAGCACCGCACCGTACCCGGCGTACAGGTTGCCGTCGGGCAGCAACTGCAGCTGCGCAAGCTGCCGGTGCACGACCGGCAGGTTGTGGAACGGCATCCGCGTGAACAGATGATGTTCGATATGGAAATGAATCGCGTGCGGGCCGAACAGGAACGTCTGCCACGAACGCCGGACGATCGTGCGCGCGTTGCGGCTCTGGTCCGCGCACGCCGGCAACCCCGCGTGCTCGAAGATCGCGCGCACCTGCCCGGCGAGCGGCAACAGCGTGACGGACGGCACGATCCACAGCGCGACGTACAGCAGCGGATGGCCGGCCAGCGCGAGCGCGCCGAACAGCACGCCGTTGCCGGCCAGCATCGAAGCGATCTCCCACGCCGCATACGCGCGTGATTTTTCGACCTTCGGCAACGCATGCGCGAATGCGCCGCGCGCGAGCTTCACGACGCTCGTCACGTAACCGATCCCGCACGCATACGCGAGCAGGCGGCCGATCAGCCGAACGCGCGTCACCGGATAGTCGTGCACGCCGAACAGCAGCGCGACGGGATCGTCCGCCTGCATCGGCGCGCGATGATGCTTCAGATGACCTGCTCGATACGTGCGCAGCGACAGCCATAGCGGGCCGGCCGCAACCAGTTGCCCCAGCACGTCGTTGACGCGCCGGTTCCGCGCGAGCAACCCGTGCGCGCCTTCATGCATCATGACCGCGAGCGCTAGCTGGCTGCGCGCGATCGCGATCGCGGCGCACGCGTATACGAACGGATGCGGCAACGCGATCGCAACCGCGAACGCAGCGGCAATCATCAGCCAGTCGCCCGCCAGCGCCACACCGACACGCAACGCGTTCACGCGAAACAGCGCGGGATCGGGCACGAACCGCGCAAGCCCGGTATCCGGTCCGGCGGGGCGCACATGCGTATCCGTCATGCGAGCCTCCTGCGCCACGCACGCCGCTCGACCCACAGCGCGCTGATCATCGCGAGCGCGACGCCGCCCAGCACGTCGGCCACCGTATGCTGCTTGAGCGTCAGCGTCGATACGCAGATCAGCAGCCCGATCGACGCCGCAACGATCCGGCGCCGGTCCGTCAGCATCCGGCACGCAAGACACGTCACCGCGACATGCAGGCTCGGGAACCCGTTGGCCGCGAGATCGAGCTGCCACATGCGCGCGACGCGATGGCGCACGAACGCATTGCCGATCTCCGCGACGTCGGGCCGCGGCACGGCTTCCGGCACCAGCAGGAAGCAGACGACACCGAGCACGAACGCGATCAGCACGGCCTCCTTGAACGCGGCGAATGCAGACGGGCGCGCATACGCGGCAAGCACGATCACGAACGGAAAGAACGCGACGTAGACGAACCACGACCAGGCGATGAACGGAATCCGCGCATCGAGCGCCGTGGCCAGTACATAGCGGGGCGTGACGCCGCGCTCCAGCAAAAAGAAGATCGCGAGGCCCGCTGCCATGCCGGCCATCGTGGCCAGCATCTGCCGGACATCGGGCCGGCGATCGTCACGAAGCAACCCTGTATTCATCGCGGCGCCGGCGCCTCGCATCGGGGTTCCGCGTCCGCCGCCCGCGCATGCGGACGCAACGCGAGGATGCGCGACGTCCACGCATCCACCCGCGCACGCGCATGCTCGCGGCCCGCGAGCGTGCCGGCCGGACTACCGGGATCGCGCATCAGCTCGCTTGCGGCCTGTCCGACCGCTTGCCGAAATGCCGCCGCATCGCCGCGCCAGGTGACGACGCGATGCGCGAGTTGCAGCTGCGCCGCACGCGCGGCATTGCTCGCCTGTTCGGGTTGATCGGTCTGCACGAGCAGGATCGGCCGGCGATACACGCGCGCGATCGACAGCGCGGCCATGCCGGGCGCCGACACGATCAGCGGCGCATGCGCGGCGCGCGTCGGCCAGTCGGCGTCGACGCCGGTCCAGCCGTCGTGCCCTGCATAGCCCTCGCCCACACGGTGCGCGGCGAGCCCCGCGTCGTGCATGCCGGCCGACAACGCATCGGCAAGCGCGACGTCACGGAAGTGCGGATTCAGATAAACGGCCGCGGCAGCCGGTTCCGGCAGCGGCAACTCGGCGACAACCGGCACCGGCGTCGGCAACCGGCAGTGCAGACGCGATCGCTGCGCATCGTCGGCGTCGTCGTACGCGAAATCGTGCTCGATACAGCCCAGCGCCGAATCGATCTGCCAGTCGACGATTCGCGCGAACGCGCGCGCCAGCACGCGCGGCAGCCGAGCATCGAAATTCGCGGTCAACGCGCGGCGCAGGCTGCCGCCATACACGTGGACGACGCGACGCCGCCAGCCCGGCACCGCGCCCATGAACAGCAGCGCCGGATGAAACGAGTCGTTGATCACGAGATCCGCATCGCGCACGATCGCACGCAGCCGCACGATGTCGCGCAGCATGCGCGTCGGCCTGAACACGTAGTGCGCGACATTGCGATCGGTCGCGTCGCGCAGCATGTTCTGCCGCTCGTCGAACTGCACCGCGTAGTGCCGGGACAGCACGGCCGCGTCGAGGTCGAACGCGGCCAGGAATGCCCGACCGGCATCCGACGTCGTCAGCACGTCGACCTGCGCGCCGGCCGCACGCAACGCATGCACGAGCAGTTGCGCACGCATCAGGTGGCCGCGCGCGTCGGCCGTCGCGAGATAGACGATGCGCGGCATCATGTGCGCGGACGCAGCGACTGCGCCCAGCCGGCCGCATACATCGCCAGCGCGCCCGTCACGCCGAAACCGGCGTCGATCGCGCGGATCTCGCCCAGCAACGCGGCGAGCGAGGCGGCCTCGGACGGCTCGACGAGACGGCGCAGCGTGTCCGAGCAGAGCCGGACGTGGCGCGCCTCGTCGGCGAGTACGCGCGCGAGCAACGGATGCAGCGGATGCGCGTCGCCGATCGTCGCGCAGTGGCGCGCGAGCACGCGCATCGCCATCTGTTCCGCGCACAGTCCGGTCGCATACGCCGGCACGAGCACGCCTTGCGCGAAATGCGGCGCGTAGCGCTGCGCGAGCCGGCGCCATCGCATGATCTTGCGCCGGCTCAGCCAGTCGGGTTCGTGCGGGCCGGCCGGAGCCTCGACACCGCGTTGGCGCAGCGCATCGGCAAACGCCGCCGCGTGACGGCGCTCGTCCGCGAGATGCTGCTCGATGCGTGGCGCGAGCCAGTCCGGCGGCTGTCCGGTCCAGTCGTCGTGCAACGCGCACTCGGTCGCTTCTTCGCCGATCAGGTACATGCGCAGCATCCAGCGCTCGCCATGCGTGCTGCGATGAAGTTGCCGGATCGCCGCCCGCTTGATGCGATCGACGAGATACGCGCGCACCCGCGCCGCGCCGCGCGGCACCGGCGCGTCGAGACAGCCGAGGCGCTCGCCGTGCGGCGCCTGCGACGCTGCGGGCAATTCGCCTGTCGCGGTCATGCCGGCTCGTTCCGCGCGGATGCAGACTTCGCCGCGGCTGCCGCTGCGGCCGCCGGATCGCGACGCCAGCCGAGGATCAGGCCGACGAAGCTTTCCTGCATGAATGCATGCGCGGAGGCGGCCGCGCCCGCGAATGCTTCCTCTCGGCCATTCACGCGCAGATAGCCGTTGCCGTCGCGCGCGCCGAATTCGATCCGGTCGTTCTTCCGGAAGCCGCGCTCGCGCACGTCCTTCAGGAGTGCGCTGCCGTCGAGGCCGAACAGGAACAGCTCGCGCTGCGCAACCCACACCGGGATGTGATTGCTCAGCGCATCGAAGCGGACCGACCACGTGCCGGACGCGAGCGCGCGATCGACGTCGGCATCGTGCGGCGCGTTCGACGTGAAGCTCGCGCGTGCGACCGGCTTCGTTAGGCCGCCGACACCGAGTGCGATCGTGATGTCGTTCGCGGACGGCTGCTTCGGATCGGTCGCGCTCACCTTCACGAAATGCCGCGCAAGCCGCGACGCAAGCGACGGATGCGCGAACAGCGCAAGCGTTTCGTCCGGCGCGAGCACGTCGCGCTCGCCGTCACCCTCCTTCACGCGCACGCGGTACGGATCGATCCGTACATCGGTGAACTTGCCGTGCACGGGCGCATGGACGTACACGTCGCGGTCCCATTTCGCACCATCGCGACGCAGCAGCACATGCACGCTCAACGGCACGCGCCGGCCGTCGGCATCGACACCCGTGCCTTGCAGCAGCACGTCGCCGAGCACGTCCTTCGTGCGGCGCGCCGCATCGCTCGAGAAAACGATCGTGTGCGCACCGGTATCGATGCTCGCGTGAACGTCGGGCGCATCGAGCGCGACGCGATTGCAGTCCGCCGCGGCCGCGGTCGCGAACGGGCAGCCGCTCTGCGACGCGAAGTGGTAGATCCCGCGCCCCGCATGATCGACCGGCGCGGCATGGGCGCCGGCGCTGGCGGCAAACAGGGCGAGGCTGGCGATACGGGTGGCGCGTGAGGGCATGGTCGTCGTCGGAAGGGAGTCGGGATGTCGAAGTCGCGTGGCGCCGCCGCGAGGGGCGGCGTCACTTCAGTGGCGGTGATAGGACAACGCGTCGAGATCGCGCCGGGTCGACGCACGTCCCGCGAGCCCGAAGCCGCGCGCCAGCGCGCCGAGCGTATCGACGGCGGATGCGGCGATCGTGACGCCGACGGCCGCGAGATAGCGGATCGCGCCCAGTTGCGGCAACTGCTGGCGATTGAGCGCGCGCAGGCTGTAGCCGAGCCGCATCGCCATCACGCAGAACGGGCCGAGCGGGCCACTGCGGCCGAGCCACTGCCATTGGCGCGGCAGATAAGCATTCACGAGGTACGGAGTCAGCCCGACGCTGTCTTCGCCGCGCATCCAGCGCAGCTTCAGCGATTCGCGATGCGTGTCCGGCAGCCGATGCTCGGTGTGCGCGGCCGGCGCGAACTCGACGGCCACGCCGGCCGCCTGCATCCGCAGCCCCATCACCTGGCAATGCGCGCGATAGACGCCGTCGAGCGGCTCGTAGCGGAATCGCGCAAACACGTCGCGCCGGAACGCGACGTTGTTCGCGTAGAAATTGCGCGTGGCACCGTCGCGCAGCGGGCTCGGGAAGTACATGAAATCGATCGACGTCAGCGCGATGCCGAGCACGTTGGGTGCATAACTGGTCCGCCCCGCCACCGCGACGGGCGCGTCGCCCGTGTCGCGTGCGAACGGCGCCAGCAGGTGTTCGAGCCAGTCGTCGGCCGGCCGGCAATCGGCATCGCCGAATACGACGACGTCGCAGCGCAAAGCGTCGACGCGATCGAAGCCGTCGTTCTTCGCATCGTAGTAACCGGTGCTCGCGCCGATCTCGACGAAGTCGATCGGGCGGCCGGCCAGTGCGGCGATGTCCGCGCAGGCATCGGCCGGCAGCCCGTCGTGCGTGATGATCCATTGCGCAAGCGCCGCCGGCGGCACGGTCTGCTTCGACAGCGCCGACACGAGGCGCTTCAGGCTGTCGACGGCCTGCACGAGGCCCGCGCCGCCGCGCAGGTTGTTCGTCTCGAGCACGAGCGCCGCATGCGCCGCCACGGCGCGGGCGGCCGCGCGCGTGCGCGGTGCGGGTTCATTGAAGTTCGGCATCCGGAATATCTCCATCGTCATGCGCGACGGCATGGATGAAACGAAAGGACGGTGGGCTGCGGCGCGCCGGCGAGTGCGGGGCACCGCACGCGTCATGGCGCAACAGGCGGCCGCGGCGGGCGCCCGTTGCGCGTGCCGTCACTCCTGAACGGACGGCGCGGAATCGGCGTCGGTGAAGCGCGGCTTCGCGTTCTGCAGATCGCGCGTGTTCTTCTGCACGGCCACCGAGCCGAACAGTGCGAGCACGAACGACATCGCGTAAAAGCCCTTTTCGCTCAGTTGCAGCGTCGCGTTGAAGAGGCCGACGACCAGCAGCGCGATCGACAGCAGCAGCGCGATCCAGCTGAGGCCGTAATAGATGCCGGTGACGGGAATGCCTTCCGCGCGGTCGCGCACGCTCTTCTGCAGCGAGATCGCCGCATAGAGGCCGAACACCAGCACGGTGAAGTAGTAACCCTTCTCGTTGAGCTGCATGCCGGCGTTCCAGAGCCCGATCAGGAATGCGGCGAAACCGGCGAGCAGCGCGGCCCACGATGCGGCCACGAACGCGAACGACGGCTGCTGGATGGTGGTCTGGTTCATTGCTTTGCCCTCTCTTTCTTCTTGTTCGAAATCGTTATCGTTGAACTGCGTTTGGCGCATGGTAGCAGCTTTGGCACGCGCCAAGACGGCCGTGCTTGCAGTCTTACGCTTCGCGCCGCGCACGCCGCCAGCGCCCCGGCGTCGTGCCGAGCACCGCGCGAAACGCCTTGCCGAATGCGGCTTCGGACTGATAGCCGACCGCCTGCCCGATTTCCGCCTGCCCGCGCTGCGTGTCCTGCAACAGCGCACACGCATGCATCATCCGGATCTGCGCGACGAACGCGCCGACGCTCATCCCGGCCTTCTCGCGGAAATGCCGCGCATAGGTCGCGCGCGACATCGCCGCCGCCGCGCCGAGCGATTCGACCGTCCACGGCTGTTCCGGCGCCTGCAGCACGGCCTGGACCGACGGACCGAGCCGCGCATCGGCCGCGAGCGCGAGCCAGCCGGACGGCACGCGCGCGCCTCGGCCATACGCACGCAGCGCGTATGCGAGCAGCGCCTGCCCGAGCGCGTTCACGATTGCTCCGGCACCCGGCTGCACATTCGATGCCTCGATACGCAGCACGCTCGTCAGCAGCTGCAGCGGCGCGAACCCGGACGCTTCGCGCAATCCGACGTGCAGCACCTGAGGCAGCGTGCGCATCAGCAGTTCGCCGGCGCCGCGCGCATAGACGAACCGCCCGCACAGCAGGTCGACGCTCGCGCCGCCCGGCCCGGCCGGATCGAGATTCGACTTGACCGGCAGTACCGCGCCGTCGCCGGCGCCCGAATCGCGCAGCGGCGCGGCCGGCTGTGACCGGCCGCTCCCGGTGTCGAGCAGGTCGTGCGCAACGCCTGCAGGCAGCAGCACGAAATCGCCTTCGGCGAGCTGCAGCGTGCGCCCGTCGGCGGTGCGCAGCCGGCACGTGCCGGTCAGCACCAGGTGGAACGCCGCCTCGCCGGGCGGCAGCGGGTCGTGCGGCATCGCGAACGGCCCGTCGAGCAGGCAGCGCACGTCGAGCTCGACGTGGCTGCGGCCCAGCGACAGCAGTTGACTCAACGCGTCCATGAGACGATTGCGCTAAAAATTGACACTCTAGCGTATCGAAACCCTCAGCGCGAGCGATCAGAATAGGTCTGCATCGCCCGAGATCGCGGCGCCCGCCGCCCTCCTCACCTCTTCTCGAAAAGGACGCATCATGCTGAACTGGAACGAATACCGGAAGGAACTCTCGACGCGCATCGGTGAAATCGCCAAGCTGTCGCCCGATACGCTGGCCGGCTACAAGGCGCTGTCCGGCGCCGGCGCCAAGACCGGCCATCTCGATGCGAAGACGCGCGAGCTGATCGCGCTTGCCGTGGCCGTCACGACGCGCTGCGACGGCTGTATTGCCGTGCATACGGCCGAAGCCGCCAAGCATGGTGCGACCAAGGAGGAAGTGGCGGAGGCGCTCGGCGTCGCGATTGCGCTGAATGCGGGCGCGGCGCTCGTCTATTCGGCGCGCGTGATGGACGCGCTCGGCGACTGAGCCGACGGCAGCGGCACGGCCTGCGCGCCGCGCCGCTGCGTTGCGCATCGCGCGCACCGGCCGCCATGTCTGACGATTGCGGCCACCTCACCCGGGCGCGCCTGCACCGCGAAGTCGGCTACCATGCGCGAACGAACCGTCGCGAAGGAGCGCTCCATGTGCCGCTGGCTCGCCTATACCGGTAATCCGATCCATCTGGAAACCGTGCTGTTCCGTGCGAAGCATTCGCTGATCGACCAGAGCCTGCATTCGGAGCTGGGCGCCACGACCACCAACGGCGACGGCTTCGGCATCGGCTGGTACGGCCATCCCGACGAACTCCCGTTCCGCTACCGCTCCGTGCATCCCGCATGGAACGACCGCAACCTGCGCGAAGCCGCGCGTGCGATCCGCTCGCGGATGTTCATCGCGCACATTCGTGCGGCGACCGACACGCCCGTACAGGAAACCAACTGCCATCCGTTCCGCCACGGCCGCTGGCTGTTCGCGCACAACGGGCTGATCCGCGACTTCCACAAGCTGCGCCGCGACCTGACGCTGAAGGTCGATCCCGCGCTGTTCCCGACACTCGAAGGCTCGACCGACTCCGAGCTGATGTTCCGCCTCGCCCTGACGTACGGCCTCGAGCAGACGCCGCTGCCGGCGCTCGAGCGGATGGTCGGCGTGGTCGAGGAAACCGCCGCGCGGCATCGCGTCGCCGATCCGCTCAACATGACGATCTGCGCGACCGACGGGGAACGGATCGTCGCGGTGCGCTATTCGAGCGAACGGCAATCGCGCTCGTTGTTCCACAGCACGTCGTTCAAGCACCTGCACGAGCTGTATCCGCATAACCCGCGCATCGCCGAGGCCGGCGACGACGCGTTCATGGTCGTATCCGAACCGCTCGTCGACCTGCGCGGCGCGTGGGAGGAAGTACCGGAAGGGATGGCGATCGTCGCGCACGGCGCGGACGTGCAGCAGCAGCCGTTCGCACCGCGACACAAGTAGCGGCGGCCGGCGCCGCGCGCGCCGTCAGGCGTGGCGCGACAAGCGCATCCGGATCGAATCGAGCCCGGCGGGCAGCCGGCGCGAACGGGCGCGCGGCCGTGGCAGCGCGACGAACCCGAGGCGTTCGTACAGCGTGCGGGCGCGCACGTTGCGGGTCAGCACGTCGAGCACGACGTCGCGGCTACCGTCGGCCGGCAATGCGCCGGTGTCCAGCGCATCGCGAAACAGCGCGCTGAAGACGCCTGTGCCGCGCAGGCGCTCGTCCGTCGCGCAATGCGCGACGAGGATCTGCGAACGCTTCGGCGCCGGGAGCTCCGTTTCGAGGATCAGCCCGCGCAGCAACTGGCCGATGGTGCGGCGCACGCCGAAGAAGCGCGCGAGCGCCCACACGACATGCAGGTCGTCGAACATCGTCCGCTGCCCGTCGTGAATCGCCATCACCGCGAGCACGGCGCCGTCGCCGGCAACGGCGACGCGATGCCGGCGCCACGAAAAGCGTCCGTAGCGCGAACGGAACGCCTGTTGCAGGAAAGCGATGCAGCGCGCATCGCTCTCGCCGAGAAAGAAGCCGAATTCGCCCACGCCGGACACAAACACGAGCGGCCCGCACGCGGCCGCATCATCCGCATCCGCCGCGCGAAACCGTGCGGGTTCACCGGTGCGCGCGACCGCTTGTGCGAACGCGGCGGCCTGCGTCATGCGGCGCGTCCCGCAAGCCGCGACAACACGGCAACGGTCCGGCTGATCTGCTCCGGCTCGTGCGTCGAGCAGATGAAGAAGCGCAGGCGCGCGGCCTTTTCCTCGACGGCCGGATAGAAGATCGGCTGCACGTTGATCCCTTCGTCGAACATCGCATTCGCCCACTGCGCGGCTTTCAGCGAACTCCCGGTGATCACCGGCACGACCGCATACCCGGCACTCGTGCCCGTATTCAGCCCGGCGGCCCGCGCCTCGGTCAGGAACTGCCGCCCGCGCGCCTGCAGTTGCGCGACGCGCGCCGGCTCGGCCTGCAGGCGTTCGAGCGCGGCCAGCGACGCTTCGGCGAGCGTCGGTGCGAGCCCGACGCTGTACAGGAAACCCGGCGCCAGGTGGCGCAGCATGTCGACGAGCGGCTGGCAGCCGGCGATGAAACCGCCGCAGCCGGCCAGCGTCTTGCTCATCGTGCCCATCCACATGTCGACCTGGTCGGGCGCGACGCCGCAATGCTCGCGGATGCCCTTGCCGGTCGCGCCGAGCACGCCGAGCGAATGGGCCTCGTCGACCAGCAGGAACGCGCCGTGGCGCGTCTTCACGTCGACGAAGCGCTGCAGGTCGGGGAAATCGCCGTCCATGCTGTACAGCCCCTCGATCGCGATCAGCACGTGCCGGTATTCGCGGCGTACGCGCGACAGCAGCTCGTCGAGCGCCTGCCAGTCGTTGTGCGCGAAGCTCAGCCGCTTCGCGCCGCTCAGTTGCGCACCCTGCACGATGCTGTTGTGCGCGAGCGCATCGTGAACGATCAGATCGCCCGGGCCGAACAGCGCGCCGATCACGGTCACGTTCGTCGCATGGCCGCTCACGAACGCGACGCAGTCGTCGGTTTCGTAGAACGCGGCCAGCGCGCGCTCGAGGTCGCGCTGCACCGGGCGTTCGCCCGCGACCATCCGGCTCGCCGATGCCGACGTGCCGTAGCGGTCGATCGCGGCCTTCGCACGCGCGGACACCGCCGGGTCGCCGGCGAGGCCGAGGTAGTTGTAGTTCGCGAAGTTCAGGTATTCGCGTCCGCCGATCTGCGTCGTCGCACCGGCAACGCCGTCGTGCACACGGAAAAACGGCGAGTCGACACGCAGTTTCTCGCCCATCTCGCGCATGATCCGGACCTGCTGATACTGCGGCATCGATTCGAAGCGGCTGCGTGCGGACACGGTCTGTGCTGCCGGCGTGCCGGGCACGCCGGGCGCCGCTGCGGCATCGGTCGCGCGCTCCAGTTGCCGTTTCAGGGCTTTCGCCGCCAGTTGCTGGCGAAGATGCTCTCCCAGTGCCATTGCTTCCTTCGCTGTATCTCGAAAAGACGCTATGTTACGCCGCGCATTTTGAAAAAGCATGGTGTCACGCGTCGGAAAACTCGGCCCACTGCCACGCATCGGGCGCGGCCAGCAGCGCATCGACCAGCCGGAAATTCATCTCGTGGCTCGGCCGCAGCGCGCTCACGCGCGCCAGCAGCGGCGCCCCCGCCAGCGCGAGATCGCCGACCAGGTCGAGCACGCGGTGCCGGACGAACTCCTCCGGCAGCCGCATTCCGCCCAGCACGCGATTGCCGACGATGGACGCGGTGCATGACGGCCGCGCGCCGCGCAGGATCGGCACGCCGCGCAGATAGCCGGCGACGATTGCCGGCACGGCCCACTTCACGCGCCCGTACGAGCGCGACGGCGCGATTTCGGTCGCGAATGCGGCCGGCGTCAGCGCGCCGTCCCAGTGCATGTCGCCGAAGCCGCGCAGGTCGTTGCGCACGCTCAGCTCGTAGCGCGGCGCCGGCTCGATCCGCATTTCGCGCCGCTGGTCGCCGTCGCCGTCCGTGACGACGACGGGTCGCAGCACGCGGATGAAACGTTTCGGCGCGTCGAGCGCGACGCGGCCGCACGCGCGGATCGCGTCCACCCATGGCGTTGCGCTGCCGTCGAGAATCGGCACTTCTTCCGCATCGAGCTCGACGATCGCGTGATCGATCTCGCACGCGAGCAGCGACGCGAGCAGATGCTCGACCGTGCGAACGCCGACGCCGTCGGCATTGCGCAGCATCGTGCAGAGCGGCTGCGCGCGCCGCAGCGCGGGATCGACCGGCAGCGTCGCGAGCGCGCGCCCGTGCTCGATGCGACGGAACGCGATGCCCGTCAAGCCGTCTTGCGGCCGTGCGGGCAGGATCCGCACGCTCACCCGGCGCCCCGTGTGCAACCCGTGCCCGTCGATCGTCAGCGGGCGTGCCAGCGTGCCCTGACGCGTCGCCCAGCCAGTCGGCGCGCTCACCGGGCAACCTCCAGCGTCGGCGTCGCGTGGCCCGCGACGGGCGCCGGCCGCGTATCGAGCATCGCGCGCGCTTCACCGTCGATCGCATGCTTCGCGGCGAGCGCCGCGACGGCCTCGTGCGCGGCGTCGGTCGCCGGCGCGGCATCGGCGCCCGCATCGGCCGACGCGCCGATCGAATCGACGATGCGCCCGGCCAGCGTCGTCACCGACGCCCCTTCCGCGATCGCCATCACCGACAGCTTGACCTCGAACGCCTCCTCGACCGCGAGGCCGAGCTCCATCCCCATCAGCGAATCCATGCCCATGTCGAGCACCGACTTGTCGAGCGCGATGCGATCCGGCGTCATGTGCAGAATCCGCGCGATCTGCGCCTGCAGCGTGCGCGCAACCAGCGCAATCGCTTCGTCGCGCGGCAACGCGAGCACCTCTTCGCGCAACTGTGTGCCACCGTCGCGCGCATCGCCGCCCTTCGCTTGCGATTGCAGCAGCGAGTAGCGGCGCGCCTTCGCGGCCGGCATCCCGCGCGCAACCGCGTGCCAGTCGAGCCGCACCACGGCTTCGCCGGCCGTACCCGCGACCAGCGCGCGCTCGAGCGCGGCCATCGCCTCGCCGGACGTGATCGATGCACCGCCGATCCGCGACTGCAACGCTTCGCGCGTATCGGCGTGGCGCGCGAGGAAGCCGACGTCCTCGAGCGGCCCCCAGGCCATGAACGTGCCCGGCAATCCTGCCGCGCGGCGATGTTCGACCAGCGCCTCGAGGAAGCTGTTGGCCGCGACGTAGTTCGATTGCCCCGGATTGCCGAGATAGGTCGTCGCCGACGAATAGACGACGAACAGGTCGAGCGGCAGCCCGCGCGTCGCGCGATGCAGGTTCCACGCGCCGGCCACCTTCGGCGCGAGCACCGCGGCCATGCGCGCGTCGTCGAGATTGCGCACGAGGCCGTCGTCGATCGACATCGCGGAATGCAGTACGCCCTTCAGCGGAAGATCGCGCCGGACGATCGCGGCAATCATCGCATCGACCGCCGCGGCATCGGTGACGTCGCACGACACGACGTCGACGGTGACGCCGAGCGTGTCGCGCCAGTGCGCGACTTCCTCGCGCGCGGCGGCGGCGAGCTCGCCTGTGCGGCTCGCCAGCGTCAGCCGGCGTGCACCGTGCTCGACCATCCAGCGCGCGCTCGCGAAGCCCAGGCCGCCCGTGCCGCCGACCACCAGGTACACGCCATGCGGATCGAGCGCGAGCGAACCCGCGCGCGCGACGCCGCGCGTCGGCGCCGGCGTGCCGGACGGATAGGTCACGAGCACCTTGCCGATCTGGCGCGCCTGCTGCATGTAGCGGAACGCATCCTCGGCACGCTCGGCGGGGAACGCGCGATACGGTAGCGGATGCAGCGCGCCTGCCGCGAACAGTGCCATCACTTCGCCGAACAGGCGCGCGGTCAGCTCCGGCAATGCGCCCATCAACTGGTCGGCATCGATGCCGAAATAGCTGATGTTGTTGCGGAACGGCCGCAGCCCGATATGGCTGTTTTCGTAGAAATCGCGCTTGCCGAGTTCGAGGAAACGGCCGAACGGACGCAGCGTATCGATGCTGCGCACCATCGCTTCGCCGGCGAGCGAATTGAGCACGATGTCGATGCCCTGGCCACCCGTCATCGCGCGGATCTCGTCCGCGAACGCCAGGCTGCGCGAATCGAGCACGTGATCGGCGCCGAGCAGGCGCACGAACTCGCGCTTCTCGTCGCTGCCGGCCGTCGCGAACACCTCCGCGCCGAAGTGGCGCGCGAGCTGAATCGCGGCGATGCCGACGCCGCCCGCGCCGCCATGCACGAGTACGCGCTCGCCGCGGCGCAGCCGCGCGAGTTCGACGAGTGCGTAGTACGCGGTGAAGAACGTGGTCGGCACGGTCGCCGCTTCCTCGAACGACAGGCGCTCGGGTTTCGGCGCAATCGCCTGCGCGCGCGTCCTGACGCGCGACGCGAACGACGCCGGTGCAAAGCCGAGGACGGCATCGCCCGGTGCGAATTCCGTCACCGCGCGCCCCGTTCGCACGACGCGGCCCGACAGTTCCATGCCGATCGTCGCCCCCGCGAAGCCGGTCTCGACCGCCTCATCGGACAGGAGCCCCATCGCATACATCACGTCGCGGAAATTCAGGCCGGTGGCAACCGGCTCGATTTCCACCTCGTCCTCGCCCAGCGCGCTGTCCGGCAACGCAAACCATTCGAGGTTGCGCAACGAGCCCGGTGCGTCAAACGCGAGCACGGCCGCGCGTGCGATCGCGCCGTCGTTGCGCGCCGCAGCCTGCGCGGCACCAGGCGGCCGTGTGCGGTCAGAATCACTTCTTCCTCGACCGCCGCGCCGGTCAGCTCGCGAATCAGCGTATCGGGAATCCCGTCCGCCGCGCGTTCGACGTCGATCAGGCGGCACGCGAGTTCGGGATGCTCGTTCGCCAGCACGCGACCGAGGCCCCACAGCGTCGCGTGCTCCGGGTGCGCATTCGCGGTCCCCGCGAACGGCGCACCGCCGCGCGTGACGACGGTCAGCCGCGTGGCCGCGTTCGGCTGTGCGCCGAGCGCGCGGACCAGCGCCGCCAGCGCGATCACGCCATGACGCAGCGCGGCCATCAGGTCGTCGCCCGTCGCCGCTTCGGCAAACGGCGTTTCCGGTGCGCAGAACACGACGTGCGCCGGCTGCCCGGCCGGCAGCGACGCGATCGCATCGGCTGCATGCGAGATGTCCACGATGTCCGCCGGATAGCCCGCGTGCGCCAGCGCATCGGCCAGCCGCCCGCCGAAACCGCCGGCCGTGTCCGGCGCGTGCATCACGAGCCATTGTTCGCTGCGGGCGAGCGTATCGAGCTCGCTCGCGTCGTTGCCGCATTGGGCGGCAGCGATGCTCGCGGGGTTGCGCGCGATGACGAACGACGGCGTGCCGTCCAGATCGAGCGACTGCTCGACATGCCGCACGACGTCGACGTAACCCGCGCGCTCGAGTGCCGCCTCGAGATCCGCCGGCGCCAGCGGCGCAGGCGTGCCGGCGTCCGTCGATGCGGGCTGCGAGCCGAACACGATGTCGGAGAAGCGGCCGCGGCGCGACTCGGCCAGCAGCAGCAATCCGTCCGGCGCCAGCCACGACCGCATCGCGTTCAGCGCATCGGCGACATCGTGGCGGCCGCTCAGCGCGCGGTTCGCGACGATCAGGTCGTACGGCCCGGCTTCGTCGGCGGACAGCGACAGCCGTTCGCCCGACTGCAGCGCCACCGTGCGCACCGCCGCTTCCGCATCCGCGTCGAACCCGGCCAGCTGGCCGGCCGTCGCGGCGATCGTGTGATCGCAGCGCGCGGCGGCGAGATGCATGCCGAGCGTCTGCAGCACGTCGCCGTCCGTCGCGCCCAGTTCGAGCACACGCAGCCGGCGCGCCGATTTCCAGGCGTCGACCGCCTGCTCGACGCCGGCCGTCAGCAGCGCGTGCACGTGCTGCCAGGTCGGCGACGCGGCAAGCAGTTGCTCGACCAGGCTGTGGCCGGTCGGCGACAACCAGCGTGCGCCGTCCTTCGTGCCGCTCAGCACGTCGGGCAACGCCGCGCCGCAGTGGGCGAGCAACGTCAGTTCGGCCACGTGCCCCGGCGATTCGGCCAGCAGCCCGCGCCACAGATCGTCGAGCGGCGGCAGTGCCGCGCACGCTGCGTCGTCGCGCACGAGACGGGCGCCGTCGTGACGGGCGAGACCGTCCTCGACGAGCATGTCGGCGAGACGCGCGGCCAGCGCCGCCCGCTCCGGTGCAGGCTGCCACGTGCCGGCGAATGCGCCGAGCGCATCGAACGCGCGAAGCACGTACAGGCTCGCCAGCACGTCGAGCAGCGGCAGGATTTCGGTCAGATGCTGCGTCCGGCGGCCGTCGAGCCCCGCAGCCTCGAGCCGCGCGACGGCTTGCGCGAGCAGCGCGTCGGGCGCCGGCAAACCGGCCGCGTCGACGTCGTTCGGCAACGGCATCTCTTCGAGGCGGTAGACGAAGCGCGAAGGCAGGTTCTGCCGGCGCCCGACGAGATCCACGCGCCGGAACCGGCACCCGCCCAGCCGCGCGACGATCGCGCCCTGCGCGTCGAGGAATTCGAAATGCGCGACGATCGAATGCGGGCTGCGCCGGTCGATCCGCGCGAGCACGCGGGCGACCGTGTCGCCGCGCAGATAGTCGACCCGGCCGATCTGCACCGGCACGTAGGCCGGATGCTCGCCGTCGCGCGCTTGCGCCGACAGCAACGCGAACAGCGGATGAAACCCGCTGTCCATCAAAGCCGGATGCAGCAGATAGGCGGACAGCGCCCGCGCGTCGCCGCACGCGGCCGGCGCGGCCACGTCGGCCAGCGCGGCGTCCTCGGCCGCGGCGACCCGCACGGTGCGGACCCAGCGGAACGCCGGCCCGTAGCCGAGGCCGATGGCGGCCGTGTTCGCGTACAGCGTGTCGCCGTCAGCAGCCGGCAGCGCGAGCAGGCGCTCGAGCGTATCGGCCGGCACGACGCTCGCGGCGCCGAGCGCGTTGCCGCTTTCGAGCATCCGCCCCGTCACGTTCAGCGTCCAGGCATTGTCGGACATCCGGTCGCGCGTCTCGATCGTGAAGGTCGCGGTGCGCGGCTCGATCACGAGCCGGAACAGCTTCGCCTGCTGCGGCTGGAAGACGACCGGCGTGCGGATCTCGACGTTCTCGAGCGCCGCATCCGGCGTATCGAAGAAGGTGCGCGCCGCGGCGAGCGCCATTTCCACGTAGCCGGCTCCCGGGAACGCCACGCCGCCGTCGACGACGTGATCGGCCAGCATCGGCAGCTTCGCCGGATCGAGCTGGTTTTCCCACCCGAACGCGTGTTCGTGCAGACGATAGCCGAGCAGCGGATGTTCGCGGTGGCGATTGACGAGACCGTAGCCTTCGACGGTCGGCGTCAGCCAGAAGCGGTCGCGCTGCCACGGATAGGACGGCAATGCCGCACGCGACGCGCCCGGCGCAAAGCGGTCGGAGTCGACGCTCGCGCCGTGCGCGATCGCCGCGAGAATCGCTTGCCGCAACGTCGCTGCGCTGCCGTGATCGCGCTTGAGCGTCGGCAGCACCACGCCGGTTGCACCGGCGGCCGCGAACGCCTGCTTCACGTACGTGCGCAGGATCGAATGCGGCGAGACTTCGACGAACAGCCGGACGCCCTGCTCGATCAGGTGCGCGATACCGTCGCCGAAGCGCACGGGCTCGCGGATGTTGCGCCACCAGTAGCGCGCGTCGAGCTCGGTGCCGGCGAGCGCGCCGCCGGTCACGGTCGACACGTATGCGCCGTTGCCCGGCTGCGGCCGCAGGCTGGCCAGTTCGGCCAGCACGACCGGCTCGATGCGATCCATGTGGCTGCTGTGGAACGCATAGTCGAGATCGAGCATCTGGAAGAACTTGCCGCTGCCGCGCAGCGCCGCCTCGAGCGCCTGCAGGCCCTGCAGCTCGCCCGCGAGCGTCACTGCATCGGGGCTGTTGATGCCGGCCACCTCGACGCGACGAGCGAGCCCGTGGCGCGCGATCAGTTCGCGCGCCGCCGCCTCGCCGATGCCGACGGCCGCCATCCGGCCGCTGCCGCGCGTCATCGCTTGCGCGCGGCTACGGATCTTGATCACGCGAACCGCGTCGGCGAGCGACAGCGCGCCCGTCACCCACGCGGCGGCAATTTCGCCGACGCTGTGGCCGATCGCCGCGTCGTAACGCATCCCGCGTGCATCGATCACGCGGATCATGCCGACCTGGATCGCGAACAGCAGCGGCTGCGCGTTTTCCGTCGCGGCGAGCCATTCGGCACCTGCGCCGGCCAGCCATTCCGCGCTCGGGCCGCCGCGCATCACATCGACGAGCGACGGGCTGCCGTCGGCACACCACAGCGCATCGACTTCGTCGAGCGCCGCGCGGAAAACCGGGTTCTCCGCATAGAGTTCGTTGCCCATCCCGACCCACTGGCAACCGTTGCCCGAGAACACGAGCGCGGTGCGCGGCGCGTCGGCGGGCGCCTGGCCGGTTGCCACGCAGGCAGGCAGGCCTTCCTGCGCCGGCTGGGCCAGTGCCGCAAGCGCCGCACGGCCTTCGGCCAGGTCGGCCGGCGCGACGATCGCGCGATGTTCGAGCCATTGGCGACGACGTGCGGCCGCGGCGGCAAGCGCCTGCCAGTCGCCGCCGTTGTCGAGCGTGGCCAGATAGCGGCCCGCGAGCGCACCGAGCGCACTCGCGCTACGCGCGGTCAGGACGAGCGGAGACGGCGTATCGGCCGGCTCCGGCGCAGCCGCCGACGCCTCATTGGCCGCCGGCGCTTCGGTCAGCACGACGTGTGCGTTCGTTCCGCCGAAGCCGAACGAATTGACGCCGACCGTCAGCGGCGTGTCGCCCGCGTCGAGCGGCATGTAGCGATCGACGACCCGCAGACGCCCGCCGTCGAAATCGATCCCGGGATTGGGCGTGACGAAATGCAGCGAGCGCGGCACGGCGCGATGCTTCAGGCACAGCACGGCCTTCAGCAGGCCGGCCATGCCGGAGGCCGTCTCGAGATGGCCAATGTTGGTCTTCACCGAACCGATCAGCAGCGGACGATCCGCCGGGCGTTCGCCCGACACGACATCGATCAGCGCGCGCGCCTCGATCGGATCGCCGACCGCCGTGCCGGTGCCGTGTGCCTCGAGGTACGCGAGCGACCGCGGATCGATGCCCGCGCGCGCGTACACGCTGCGGAGCAGCGACGCCTGTGCGTCCGCGCCCGGCACGCTGATGCCGCCCGGCGAGTGGCCGACCGAATTCACGCCGGAGCCGGCGATCACCGCATGGATCGTATCGCCGTCGGCCAGCGCGCGATCGAGCGGCTTGAGCAGCACGAACGCGCCACCTTCCGAGCGGACGTAGCCGTCGCCGGTCGCATCGAACGCACGGCAACGGCCGCGCGGCGACAGCATCGACGCCTTGGAGAAACTGACGAAGCCGAACGGATGCAGCAGCAGGTTGACGCCGCCCGCGAGCGCCACGTCGGCTTCGCCGGACTGCAGCGCCTTGACCGCCTGATGGAGGGCGACGAGCGACGACGAGCAGGCGGTATCGACCGACATGCTCGGGCCGCGCAGGTCGAACAGGTAGGACACGCGGTTCGATGCGATGCTCAGCGTATTGCCGGTCGCCGAATACGGATCGATCACGTTCAGATCGTCCATGTTGCGGTTGCCGTAGTCCATGCTGGCCGCGCCGACGAAGACGCCGCAGTTGCTGCCGCGCATGTCGGCCGGACGCACGCCGGCGTCCTCGAATGCTTCCCAGGCGAGTTCGAGCAGCAGGCGCTGCTGCGGATCCATCTGGGCCGCTTCGCGCGGGGAAATGCCGAAGAACGCGGCGTCGAAGCCGGCGACGTTGTCGAGGACGCCGGCCGAGAACGTATAGCTCTTGCCCGGTTCGCGTTTGGACGGGTGCCGATAGAAATCGGTACCGAAACGGTCGGCGGGGATTTCGGTCACTGCGTCGCGTTCGTCGCGCAGCAGTTGCCAGAAGTCGCCAAGATTGTTCGCGCTCCCGGGAAACCGACAAGCCATCCCAATTATTGCAATCTTACTGTTCATCTTTTATGTCGCTTTCTCGGATGCGCACGGCCCTTCCGCGCGATGTCCGTCCTCTTGTACCACGCGCAGCAGGACCGCCCCCAACTCCTCGGCCGCCAAATCCCGGCAATTCGCGCTAACTGAGCCGTAATTTCGCCAAATGAAGTAGTCGCTGCGTTGCGGCGTCACGCCCAGCTTATGAAAAACACGAGGCAGAGCGGGAACGTGATCGCCGTAGAAACAAACGATCGTTTCACGATTGCTGGTGCGCAGGTAATCGATCAGGCGCCCGATCATTGCGTCTGCATTTTCGACGTGCCGCAGATAGGCGGTCAGATCGCGCCAGGATGCATCCTCGCCGAGAGTATGCCGCGAAGAGGATTCTCCAGGCAAAACCTGCTCCAGATGCAGCGGCCCGTGGTTTTCCATGGTCATCGCAAAGACGAAGCGCGGGCGGCCGCCGCCCGCCGCGTCGAGTTCCGCGATGATCGACTCGGACACTGCCGCGTCCGCCACGTACGGGCCGGCGCGGGACGCCGATGCAAAGTGGCGGATGTCGAGAAAGCGCGTAAAGCCGAGCAACGGAAATACCCGGTTCCGCCCGAAGAAATCGGCGTAATAGGGATGAATCGCGACTGTATCGTAGCCGCAACGGTTGAACCAGGATGCCAGCGAAGCGATTTTATTCCTTACAAATGCGTAAGGATAAAAACGCGCATACCCGAGCGAAAAGGATTCCGTGCCGGTCAGCACCGCGAATTCCGTTCGCATGGTGTTGGCTCCCCACGCAGGCACCGTCATCTCGCCATGCCAGACGGCCTCGCGACGCGCTTCGTCGAAACGCCTGAAAAGACCCGGCTCGACCGCGTCTCCGAGCCGGCGTGCATCGAAGAACGATTCGCTCTGGATCACGATCACGTCGGGGCGTTGCGTCGGCTTGCCCGTGGTGAACGGCCCCGCTGCCATGACCTCGCGGAACCGCCGGAACGTCGCAGGGCGCAAGCCGTTGAGCAGATAGGCGACGAATACGGCAAAAAAACCGTGACGACGCTGGTCGGCCTCGGGATCGAGTGTCAGCGGCACACGGGCGGCCACGAGCACGGCCAGCATGAACGCCAACCCCGCCGTGAACCAGACCAGCACGCGCGAGCCTGCAAGCACGGGACGCTCGACGACGAAGCCCACGATCACGAGCACGATGCCGGCACCGATCGCGACGACCTTGCCGACGCTCAGGAACGGCAGGTAAAGACGGGGATGCGAAAACAACTGGCTGAACAGGCTCAGATCGGTAAATACGAACGGCTCGCGCAACGACTCATACTTCGCATTGCTGACTGCGGCGACTAAACCGACGAGCGCAAGCGACGCGCAGGCCGAAAACAGCGGCCGCGACGTGATGGCGAACACCAGGTCGAGCACGAAGAGTACGGCCAGAATATGAAGCACTGACGACAGCGGCGGCCGCCGCAGCGGCGCGCGCGGGATCGCGATCGCGTCGACCGCAAACGACAGCGCGACGGCGGCCGTCAGCGTCACGGCGAGACGCGCGCTCAATTGGCCCGGTCCTTCGACGGCAGATAGGACAGGCGGTCGAGGATCGCGTCGGCGAGCGCGGCGGGCAGCAGCGGCAGGAGGCGCATGCCGAACGCAAGCAATCCGGGGAACGCGATCTCGCTTCGGCCCGCATCGAGCCGTCGGCGAATGTACGCGGCCGAACGATCGGCACTCCAGAGGAACGGCTTGTCGCCGGGGAATACGTCGCTCATCGCCGTCTTCACGAAGCCGGGCAGGATGACCGTGACGCCCACGCCGTCGCGCGCCAGCAGCGGGCGCACGGAATCGCCGTAGGCCTTGATTGCGGCCTTGCTTGCGCAATAGGCCGGCGAGATCGCCATGCCGCGCAGCGCGGCGATCGAACTGACCATCGCGATTCGCCCGCGCCTGCGCTCGCGCATCCGGTCGATGACCGGCAGGACCGTATGCAATGCACCGTAGAGATTCGTATCGATGACGCGAGCCGTGCGCTCCAAACCTTCCCAGTCGCTCGTATCGGCGATCGTGCTGGCCACGCCGGCGTTCGCGATCAGGAGGTCGATCGGGTGACGGCTGTCGAAATCGGTCAGCCAGGCGGCAATCGACGCGGCATCGCGCACGTCGACCGCGCCCGTGTCGACCGTGGCGCCGCGCGCCCGGCAGGCCGCCGCCGTCTTCTCGACCTCGGCGAGATTGCGGCCGACGATGCCGAGCGTCGTGCCCGGCTGCGCATAGGCAAGCGCAAGCGCACGACCGAGACCGGCACTCGCGCCGGTGATGACGATGTTTCGCGGCCGCTGATCAGGCATCCGCGCGATCCAGGCGCTCGACCGCCCCCGCGACCGCCATCTCGATGCCGGTTCGGGTGTAGAAATCGCCGTTGATTTGCGTGTGATGCATCACGTAGTCCAGGAAGGCGTGATAAAGGTGCATGTCGGGCAGATCGCCGCCGTGCCAGAAATCGTCCAGTTTTCCCTGCCAGGTCAAGCCGGGCATATTATAAATGGCGGTCCCGAGCACCACTAGCGGGCGCTCGTGGTGCAAAGCCGACAGGCCGACCGTGCTGTTCACCACGACCACGCCACGCGCATGCTCGAGCAGCGTCGGCAAGTGGCCCGAGTTGATGAAGCGGACCCGATCTCCAATACCGGCCTCGCGCGCGATCGACATCGCGAAGCGCTGGTATTCGATCATCCCCGTGTCGAGCGGATGGTTCTTGATCAGCAGGGTTGCATCGCGCGGCGCGTGCCGGGCGAACGAGCGCACCACGTGGTCGATCGCATCGCGTACCCCGTCGAAGGGCGAATGCACGACGATCTGCGCATCGGAGTTGAGCTGCAGCGGGAACAGATAGTACGGCCGCCGGTTCGCCAGCAGTTCGCGCGTGACAGCTTCGGCCTCTCGCCGATGCTTGCCTTGCAGCAGCGCGCGAACCGCGAGGCCCGTGTACTCGAACACGCCGTTCTTCGGCCGGTGGCTGCGATACAGCGGAAAACGCCACATCAGCAGCGCATTGGCGACCCGGTACGTGATGTCATGAAACACCCGCTCATACAGGTTGTAACCGGTCGGCACGCCGGGTTCCGCCGCCGGGATGACGTCGCGCAGCCTCATGTATTCCCGCGGATCCACCGGCATTCGCGAGCGACCGTTCACACCGTGGCTTTCAAGCGTGATCCAGTGCGGACGGACGTAGCCCTCCTCGAACACGTGCACGCGCAGACCGAACTGCTCGGAAATCGGGTGCATGTGCCGATGGACCGCGCGACAGTCACCGAACATCAAGACATCCGTAATGCCTTTGGCGCGCACGAGGTCCGAATACCAATTCGACAGGTGCGCAAATTTCCCGGAATAGTTGGTCACCTTCCCGGCTCTACCGTAAAACCAGTCGCCACCGCAAAAATTGACACGATGAACGTCGTGGCCACGTGATGCGAGTGCTTCTGAAAGACGACTGAAAAACACTGAAGCCGTGCCTTGCAGCACTAGAAATGAGCGAGGCATGGATATCGGGAAGGGGAGCGAAAATTTCTCTGGAAACTGCCAGACAGGCTTTATTCTTCTGACGAGCCCCCATCGACATCGGCAAGAGCCAAACTCCGCTGGCGGCTGGGCGCAATTTTATGCCGAAAGAACGACAGAATGAAGACAAAATTCATAAAGTCGTCCGCATGTGCCCTGCCGGCACCGGCCGCCGCCCCGATCATAGCCGAATGGCGCACAGCTAGCCTATAATCAGGCGCCTTGAGCAGACGCAGGTCGACGCACCCTCTACCCGATCGAGGCGGAGCAGCCGATATAGATGTCCGGCGCGGACCCGGCAGCCCGGGCACTTCGCCCGCACCGGCTGCCGGTCCTACGGCCCCGCTTATCCGAATTCGGCTCCCGGGCTGACGCATGTTGACGTCATGCTCGCCAGCCACTTTGCACTCTGTATTGACGGAAAAAAGTTGGAAAACGTAACCACCAGCGACGTGACAACCCCGACCGAAGAGAAACCCGGTCTCGTTCAGCGGCTCAAGCGGGTCAATCGCCTGCTCGCGGCAACCGTTATTATTCCCACGGCAATTGCCACGCTGTATTTTGGCGTCATTGCATCGGACGTCTACGTGTCCGAATCGCGCTTCGTGGTAAAAAGCCCACAAAAGCAGACCCAGAGCAGCATCGTCGGCGCATTCCTGCAAGGCACCGGACTCTCGCGCTCCGCGGACGACACGTTCTCCGTCCTCGACTACATGGCGTCGCGAGATGCGCTTCGCGAACTGAACGCCAACAATTATATTTTCGACGCCTATACGAAGCACGGCGATTTTGTCAGCCGGTTTCACACGTGGCCGGACAGCAGCTTTGAAGAGCTGTGGAAATATTACGACAAGCACGTTGTCACGGCGACACTGGATTCCGAATCCGGCATTACGAAGCTGCAGGTTCGTGCATATACCGCGGAAGACTCTCAGCGAATCAACGAACGTCTGCTGGAAATGGGCGAGCGCCTGATCAACCAGATGAATCAGCGCGCCGCGGCAGATACGGTCCAGTTCGCACAACGTGAAGTCGATGCAGCGGCCGCGAAAGCGAAAGACGCGGCAGCAGCGCTGGCCGAATACCGAAAGTCATATACGGTGTTCGACCCGGACAAGCAATCCGCGCTGCAGTTGCAACAGGTTACGACGCTTCAGGCGCAGCTCTTTGCCTCGCAGACGCAACTCGCCCAGATTCAGTCGATCGCGCCGCAAAACCCGCAGATTTCCGTCCTGAAAACGAATATCGCCAATCTGCAGAAACAGATCGAGGAAGCGACAACGGGCGTTACCGGCGGCAAGAACTCGCTTTCGGCCAAGGCCGCGACCTACGCTCGCATGCAGCTCGACGCGCAGTTCGCCGACAAGCAACTCGCGTCGACAATGACCGCCCTGGAAAACGCACGGGCCGAAGCTCAGCGAAAGCAGCTTTATCTGGAACGCCTGATCCAGCCGAATACCCCCGACATTGCAGTCGAACCCAAGCGTCTGAAGTCGATTTTCGAAGTATTTGCGCTGGGCATGATCGCGTGGGGCGTTCTGTCGCTTTTGTTGGCGGGCCTGCGCGAGCACCACAACTGAGCCGCGACTCATCCGGCATCTCCACGCCGTATCGGTCGTGGAATCGATGCCCGGGATCGGACTGCAAACATGCCGGAGCTGGCGCCGTGCTGGCCCGACTCCGGCTCAATCGCCCCAGTAACGCACGCTCAATAGTTGAATTCGGATGATCGAACTCAAGAACATCGCCAAAGACTACTACACGCGACAGGGCCGACGCAGGGTCCTCGAAAAGATCGACCTGCGCGTCAACAGGGGCGAGAAAATCGGCATTCTCGGACGGAACGGCGCCGGCAAGTCGACACTCATCAGGCTCATCAGCGGCGCGGAACTCCCGAGCGCCGGCATGGTTCATCGCAGCATGAGCGTGTCGTGGCCGCTCGCATTCGGCGGTGCGTTCCAGGGCAGCCTCACCGGGATGGACAACCTGCGGTTCATCTGCCGCATCTACGGCGTCAACGTCAAAGACGCCGAACCGTTCGTACAAGAGTTCTCGGAACTGGGCTATTACCTGCGAGAGCCGGTCAAGAGCTATTCGGCAGGTATGCGTGCGCGCCTCGCATTCGCATTGTCGATGGCGATCGAATTTGACTGCTTCCTCATCGACGAAATCATTGCGGTCGGCGACAGCCGGTTTCACGCCAAGTGCCACCACGAATTGTTTGAGCGACGTGCGGATCGAGCCCTCATCATCGTCAGCCACGATGCCGCGTACATCCGCGAACATTGCACCCGGGCAGCCGTGCTGGTGCAAGGCCGGTTGCGCATGTTTGACGAGATCGAAGAGGCCTACGCGTTCTACCAGGAAAACAGCGCCATCAACTGACGCGCCCATTCCACCCGACCGATGCCCCTGACAAGGTTCAATCGCGCCGCGCTCGCTCACTGCGCCGCAACGCACTGGCATGCCCCGCTGACCCGATACGCACGTCACGCAGCCGACCGGCTGCGCACCAGCACGCAATCAGCGCCAGCGTCGCGGGAACACCAGTTGCTCATCGACGTGTCAATCATTGCGCAACATGATGCAGGCACCGGCATTCAGCGGGTGGTGCGCTCGCTCGCCCTGCAATTGATCGCGTCCCCCCCGCCCGGCTTCGTGGTTCGACTGGTGCGCGCCAATCGGCGCGACCGCTATCGCTATGCCGACATCTACACGGCCAAACTGGCGGGCACCCCGCCTCCGGCAAGCGACGCACCGGTTCATGCGAATCCCGGGGACGTGTTCCTCGGTCTCGACTTGACGAGCCGCATCGCCCCGAAGCGACAGCGTGATTTCCTTCAATGGAAACAGCAAGGCGTCCTGCTGGCATTCGTCGTCTACGACCTGCTGCCGATACAGCACCCGGAGTGGTTCACGCCGCGCTCGGCCCGATCATTCAAGCAATGGCTGTCGACCATCGCAATCCACGCGGACGCGCTGTACTGCATCTCGAGATCGGTTGCCGTCGAGGCACAGGCCTTCCTCGATACGTACTTCGGCATCGCCGAGCACGAGGTACCGGCAGGCTGGTTCCATCTCGGCGCCGACTTCCAGCCGCACCCCGCCAACGCGACCGGTACGATGCCACGCAAGCCGCGCATGACCGGACGCGGACACACGGTGTTGATGGTCGGAACGATCGAGCCGCGCAAGGGACACCGGCAGGTGCTGGACGCGTTCGAAGCACTTTGGAACGACGGCGTCGATGCAACGCTCGTGATCGTCGGTAACGCAGGATGGGCGGTCCAGGAGCTGACGATGCGCCTCGACGGCCATGCAGAGCGCGGAAAACGCCTGAACTGGCTGCAGGACATCGACGACGCGGCGCTGGCGGACTTGTACGCTCGCGCGGACGGGCTGCTGTTCGCATCCGAAGGGGAAGGTTTCGGTCTGCCAATCGTTGAAGCCGCGCAACACGGTCTGCCGCTGCTGCTGCGCGACCTACCCGTTTTCCGCGAAGTGGCCGGCGAACATGCCACCTACTTCTCGGCCAGCGACGGCACCGGGCTGGCGACGTCGCTACACACCTGGCTGCGCGCAATCGACGACGACATCGCACCGGACAGTCGCGCGATCCGCCCCATCACCTGGCAGGAAAGTGCGGCACAGATAAAGACGCTGCTTTCAGACCTGTCAGAGTCGCGCTGACTGCTCGAACCGCTCGTAGACAGCCAGCATGCGGCGCGCGCAACGCGCCCACGTCGCGTCGCGAGCGAGTTCCAAGCCACGGGCCCTCGCGGCATCTCGCCAACCATCGTCGCTCAGCACACGCTCGATGCCATGTCGCAATGCATCGTGATCGTCAGGCTCAACCAGCCAGCCAGCATCACCCGCCACCTCCGGCAGCGACGAGACATTGGAAGTCAGCGTCGGAACGCCACTCGCCAGCGCCTCGAGCACGGGCAAGCCAAAGCCTTCGTACTTTGACGGCATGAAGAACGCGCGAGCGCCGGCATAAAGGGCCGGCAATACGGCTTCCGGCACGAATCCGAGGTAGCGCAGCCATTGCTCGCTCTCCCCTTTCCTGATCTTGGCGTGAAGATCGTCGTTCAACCATCCATTGCTGCCGACCAATACGAGCGGGTATCGGGTGCGCAGGGCAACAGGGAGCTCCGCGTATGCGTCGATCAGGCGATCAATACGCTTGCGTGGCTCGAGCGTCGATACACTCAGTCCGTAGCCACCCGCGGACAGTTGATAGGCGGCGAGCGGCGCAGCAAGTTCGTCGTTCGTATGCGGCCGGAACTCCGCAGGCACGCCAAGCGGGACGGCAGTGATATTGTCGATTGGCCAGCCGAAGAAATCGGCGACCTCGCGGCGAGTAAATTCGGAATCGGTAACAAGGTGCGCGGCGCGCGCGAGCGTCGACGCAAAGCCTCGCTCGAAATGACGCAATCGCTCGACCGGATGGGTCTCCGGATACTTGAATACCGACAGATCATGCACCGTGACGATACCGGTCGCACATTCGTCGGGCAGAAAATAATTAGGCGAATGGAATAGATGGTCACGCCACCTCCGGTCACCGCTCCATCGCTGGAAAGCCTTGACCGGCGGCAACGATCGCGCCCATTTTGGCAAACGGCTGCGAGTCGGCGCGACCGGCTGGCCGTCAAGCAATCCAGCCACGTCGTCGACCCATGCCCCCGCGAAGTAGAAACGAATCGCGTCGAGACCGCCTTCCGGTGAAGCGAAATGCTTGGCCAATTCCCACGTGTAACGGCCAATCCCCGTGAGCGGAGGCCGGATCGAATCCACTGCAAGAATTACCTTCACATGCCTCCCGAACGCCATCCACTAAAAGCAAAACGGGCCTGATGCGATGACATCATGGCCCGTGCGATACCCCATTGCGATACGTTTGCGATACCCCGAAGGGCACCGGCAAACGTCGCGATCAGAACGAGAAGCCAGCCTCGTTACGACGCAGATCAGCCTCGACCATCATCTGGCACAGCTCTTCCAGGGTCGTTTTCGGCTCCCAGCCCAGATCCTTGCGCGCCTTCTCGGGATTACCGATCAACAGATCGACCTCGGCCGGCCGATGGAACTTCGGATTGATCGCCACGATCGTCTTGTTCGTCGCCATGTCGATGCCCACTTCCGACGCGTCCTTGCCTTCCCATGCCAGTTCGAAGCCCGCTGCGCGCGCCGCCATCGAGACGAAGTCCCGCACGGTTTCGGTGCGATTGGTGGCCAGGACGTAAGTGTCGGGCTTGTCAGCCTGCAGCATCCGCCACATGCCGTCGACGTATTCCTTCGCGTAGCCCCAGTCGCGCTTGGCGTCGAGGTTACCGAGTTCGAGAACGTCCAGCTTGCCGAGACGCAGCTTCGCCATACTGTCGGTGATCTTGCGCGTCACGAATTCACGGCCGCGCAACGGCGATTCATGGTTGAACAGAATGCCGCTGCAACCGAAGATGTTGTAGCTCTCGCGATAGTTGACGGTGATCCAGTGGCCATACAGCTTCGCGACACCGTAAGGACTGCGCGGATAGAACGGCGTATCTTCGACCTGCGGGATCGCCTGGACCTTGCCGAACATCTCCGACGTGCTGGCCTGGTAAAAGCGCACTTCCGGATTGACGATGCGGATCGCTTCAAGAAGATTCAGCGGGCCGATACCCGTGATTTCAGCCGTCGTGATGGGCTGTTCAAACGATACGCCAACGAAGCTTTGCGCGGCGAGGTTGTACACCTCGGTCGCACCGGTGGTCTGCAACAGGCGAATGCTGGCACCCAGGTCCGTCAGATCGTATTCGACGAGATGCAGGTTCTCGTGATCCTCGATCCCGAGTTCGGCAATTCGCCAGAAGTTGACCGAACTCGTCCGGCGGTAAGTCCCATATACCACGTAGCCCTTTTCCAGAAGGGATTGCGCGAGATAGGCCCCGTCCTGACCGGTAATGCCGGTAATAATCGCCTTTTTCACAAACTCAGACTCCATGATGAAATGTTATGCACCGATATTGCGAACTACCGATCGACGCTGCGACCCGATGTTCAGCGGAACGCCGGCCTGACGATACATAGCATGGCTAAAGCAATGCGCGACATCCGCTGCCATGACTCACCGTGTAATAGTACGCAGCCTTGATTGCTTACCTGAATGCCTGAACGCCACTGACAACCGGGAAGGCCACGGAGAACACCAGGTTCAACACCTTCTGCAGCTCTGCGATCGGTGCATTCGACACGTACAGCATGTCCTTGTTGTCCATCACGAAGCTTTGCGCCACGAACATCGCGCTCGGATCATGCAAATCCAGCCGGTAAATAACCGGCACCTTGCCGTCCGCAGTCGTCCGTACCGGCTGATTCGGCCACGACAACGCCTTGGCGTCCTCCAGGCGGAAAATAAACACGCCCTTCGCATCCGAGCGCGCATCGTCGAGCCCGCCTGCGCGCGCAAGCGCCTGCGCCAGCGAGATCCCCTGCGCCTCGAAATTGACTTCCTGATTCTTCCCCGTCGCACCCAGTGCCGTGAAGCTGTACGGCTGGTACAGGGCGGTCACGACATCGCCCGCACGCAGCGGGACATTCTGGCGCGGATTGCGAATCACGTTCTGCATCGGCATGGACGCCACAACGTCGCCTCGCGTGACCTGCAACGTAATCTTGTCGATCGATTGCTTGACGCCGCCCGCGCTCGCGAGCGCATCGAGCAGGCGCTCTCCGCGCGCCGACAGTTGCATCCTGCTGCTCGTGTTCACATCCCCGACAACCGTTACATACGACGTCACGTTCTGCGAAAGCTTGACCAGCACCTGAGGGTCATGGGCGATGTTCTTGAGTCGAGCCGAAATATCACGCCCGAGCTGTGTCGGCGTGCGGCCCTGCGCCTTGACGGCGCCGACGAACGGCACATTGATCGTGCCGTCGCCGTCGATCGTCTGATCCGGCAGCACCGTCACGCGCGCGTTGGTCGGCCCGGACTTGCTGTCGACCTGCGCGGCACCGAACAAGGTCGCGGGCGGCGCCTCCCAGATCGAGACTTCGATCGTATCGCCCACGCCGAGCTGCTGCCTGAAATTCGTGTCAGCGCCAAGCGTCGAGACAAAATCGCCCTGACCTCGCTCGGAGAACAGCTTGCGCGCAACGGCATCGGTCAGGTCGACGACCTGAATGCCGGCGGTGCCCGCCTCGGACTGCCCGGACCCGCTACCGGCGCGCTCGACCTGAAAACGGCTCGGCCCCGAGGAAGGAATCGTGGAACAACCGGAAAGTACGCCGCTCAACAAGAGTGCGGACCAAGTAACACAACGGAGCAATCGCGACATTTGTTACGAGCAAGCAAAATTCCAAAGTCGTGAATTGTCTCACGTTGCGAGATACAATAAACTTCTTTTTTACTCGTCGCAAACGAACCTGTCGCCCGCGGACGACAGAGGCGCGGTAGAAAATGCAGCTTTTTGTACAAACCGGCGCCCATTAACATCAATCGACGACATTCGCGTGACAACCATACTCCTTGACGTCACACGCCTTGTCACGCGACTCCAGGAAGGCACGCTCCCTACGGGCGTCGACAGAGTAGGCCTCGCCTATATACAGAGATATGGCACGCAAGCACGCGCCGTATTGAGCGAACGCGGCTATTCAGCGGTTTTGTCGGAAAGCCATTCGCAGCTGTTGTTCTCCCGTTTGTCGACTTCAACGCGAAAACCCTGGGCCACGCGATCGCTCATTGCACGCGCACTCGCCACGGCGATGCAGCCTCAACGGTTCGAGCACGCGATCCTGCTGCATACGAGCCACAGCGGCATGGAATTTCCCCGGTACTACCGGGCGATGACGAAACGCAACGCGCGCCCGGTTTTCATGGTGCACGATCTGATTCCACTGACGCACGCCGAGTATTGCCGACCCGGCATAGCCGATATCCATCGGACACGGATTCATACCGCGCTGCGACTCGCCAAAGGCCTGATCGCCAATTCGCATGACACACGACATGCGCTCGAGGACGAGGCGCAGCGCGCCGGCCTGGCGCTGCCCCCATGCGTCGTCGCCCATCTCGCACCGGGCGTATCGGCCTATCCGTCTCGCCCCGCACCGATCGGCACACCTTACTTTGTCATGCTCGGCACGATCGAACCACGCAAGAACCACTGGTTCCTTCTGCATGTCTGGCGCGAGCTCGTTGAAAAATACGGTGACGCAGCGCCGAAGCTCGTCATCATAGGTCGGCGCGGCTGGGAATGCGAAAACGTGATCGACATGCTCGAACGCTGCGAAAGCATTCGAAACGTCGTTATCGAAGAGGCGAACTGCACCGACGATCAGCTCCACGCATGGCTGCAACATGCGCGGGCACTGCTATTTCCGTCATTTGCGGAAGGCTACGGCATGCCGCTCGTCGAAGCGCTGTCGTCACAGATCCCCGTCATTGCCAGCAATCTGGGCGTCTTCCACGAAATCGCCGGCGACGTGCCCGACTACCTGGACCCGCTGGACGGCCCAGGCTGGATCGCCCGCATCACGGCCTATACGGAGGCCAACAGCGTCGAGCGCTCGGAGCAGTTGCAACGCGTCAAACGATTTCGACAGCCGACGTGGGATGCGCATTTCAGCGAGGTCGACAGATTCATCGCGGCACTGGACTAATGCACCGCCTCAATCAGACATCGCTGCCGTCCCCGACGGCCAGCGACCCTCGCTATCTCAGGCAAGGCAGACGCCTGATCGGATGGCTGTCCGGCCGGACTCGATACCTGTGGCCCCGCGACACCGTCGGGGCATGGTGCGCCAGGATCGCACGCGCGACCGGCGCGACCGGATGGCAAGCCTGGCCTGGACCGCTTCCCGCGCGCGATGCGCGCTACGCGCCACCCCTTTCATGGTTCTGCCTGCCGCTGACAGCCACGGGTTGCGACCCGGTCGCAACCGCAATGAACCAATGGTTCGGGTCCGGCGCCACCGATTTCGACGCCGCCGAAGCGGATCGCCTGATGCGTCGCATGCTGACAAGCGATGCCTTGCACCTCCGCCAGCGTGCGGCGACGCTTCCACCGGCACTCGCCAAGGGCGGACCCGCGCAGCGCATCTTGCTAATCGACGAGCGCGAAAAAAGCATGGCCGGCCCCCGCGAACGATCGACGGCGCGCGTCGATGCATTTCGCTCGATGGTGGACGCCGCCCGCCGCGCACACCCGGACGCCGAACTCTGGCTCGGACCGACATCCGATGCAGGGCAAGGCCGATGGCTGTCGCATGCGTCCCGGGCAATCTCGAGCGACCTCCCGCGGCTGCCCCCCTCCTACTCGCTCACCGCGGCACTCGAACACTTCGATCGCGTCTACGTCGTCAGCGCCTCGGAAGGCTTCGGCGCGCTGCTGGCTGGCGTGCCGCTCCACGTGTTCGGGCGCCCGTACTACGCCGGCTGGGGATTGACCGACGATAACGTGCCGTTCGCGTCCCGTACTGCCCGCCCGACGCTTCCGCTGCTGTTCCATGCCGCGTTTCTGCGTTTCTCGCGCTATCTCGACACGCTACCCGGCCAAACCGGCACACTCGACAGCGCACTCGACGCGATTGAGTTGCAGCACGACGTACGCGCACGCTTCGCCGACCTGAATGATGTTTGCGGATTGCGCTTCCAATGGTGGAAACGCAGACTGGCAACGCCTTATCTGACCGCCGGCGGCGGTACGTTACGCTGGAGCAAATCGCCGGAACGGCTGCGTGCCGGCGAAAGCGCCGTGCTGTGGGGCGCTCGCCCGGCTGACGGCATTCCCGGCGACGTGAAACGGCATCGAATCGAAGACGGGTTCATTCATTCGGCCGGGCTCGGGTCGGACATGACCCCGCCTTACAGCCAGGTCATCGATCACTCCGGCCTGTATTTCGATCCGAGCGTGCCGAGCGACCTCACGCAGATTCTCAACGAAAGCCCGTTCGGCAATACCGAACTCGCGCGCGCAGCGGCGCTTCGCGAAACGATTGTTCGCCTCGGAATCACCAAGTACAACCTTGGCCGGCGCCGTCCCGAGTGGCAAGCACCGCGCGACCGGCGCGTGATCCTCGTGCCTGGACAAGTCGCCGACGACGCGTCGATACGGCTGGGCACTCGCGCCATCAATACCGCAGAAGGCTTGCTCGCCGAAGTCCGGGCGCAGCGTCCCGATGCGTTCATCGTCTACAAGCCGCACCCGGACGTGCTGTCCGGCAACCGGGTCGGCGCGATCGACATCGACGGGCATGCGGATGTAATCGACGTCACGTCGGACATCGTGTCGCTGATCGAGCAGGCGGACGAAGTGCATACGCTCTCGTCGCTGTCGGGCTTCGACGCTTTGCTGCGCAATAAGGCTGTATTTACGTATGGCCTGCCGTTTTACGCCGGTTGGGGCCTGACAAACGACGCGATCAGCCCGCAACCGTGGCGCAAGCGCTCACTGACGCTCGACATGCTGGTCGCGGGAACATTATTACGATATCCGATATATTGGCACTGGCAGACAAAGCTTTATACTACGCCCGAAGCCGTCGCCTTACAGTTGGCACCGCTCATAGAGAGGCCTCTTATATCGGCCGGGAAAAATCGCCAGCGCACGGCATTGAAAATATTCAGATGGTGCTACAACGCATTTAGCCACATTCACTGGCGGCTCGTTCGCACGACCCAGTCACGAACCGGATATCACGACCCTTAACGCATTCATAGTGACACGCTGCTGCCAACGTTTGAGTGTCATAAAATTTTTTACATAACCACCTCCGAGATTTTCGATGACCATTTTTCCCGTTATTCTTTGCGGCGGCAGCGGCACGCGGCTCTGGCCCATGTCGCGCGGCGGTTACCCGAAGCAATACCTGAAGCTCACCGGTGAGCAGACGCTGCTTCAGCAGACTGCCGTTCGACTGCAGCATCTTCCCAATACCGAACGCCCGATCATCCTGACAAACAGCGAACAGCGCTTTCTTGTCGCGGAGCAACTCCGTCAATGCGGCGTGGCGCCGTCGTCGATCGTCCTCGAGCCGATCGGCCGCAATACTGCTCCCGCCATTGCGGTCGCAGCACATATGGCGGTCAGGAAAAATCCGGATGCGCTGCTGCTCGTATTGCCGTCGGATCACGCGATCCTGAATGAACCCGCCTTTATCAAGGCGGCCCAGCATGCCGCATCGATCGCGAAGGACAATCATCTGGTGACCTTCGGCATCACGCCGGAAAGTCCGCATACCGGTTTTGGCTATATCCGCCGCGGCTCCGCCCTGGTCGACGGCAAGCCGATCTATTCGGTCGACGCGTTCGTTGAAAAACCCGACACTCAAACTGCCGAAATTTTCCTGAAGTCCGGGGATTACTACTGGAACAGCGGCATGTTCATGCTGAAGGCCTCGACGTATCTGGACGAGATCACGCGCTACGCGCCTGAAATCGCCACGCAGACGGCACTGGCCCTCGAACAGGCGCAACATGACAACGATTTCGTCCGCCTCGATGCACAGGCCTTCGCACTGAGCCCGAGCGATTCGATCGACTATGCCGTCATGGAGAAAACCGATCGCGCGGCCGTGATCGCAACGACGGATCTGGGCTGGAATGACATCGGCACCTGGGGCGCGCTGGCCGACCTTGCCGAAAAGAACGACGACGACAACACCCTGATCGGCGACGTATTCTCCGACGCGACAAAGAATTCGTATATTCGCGCCGAACACCGGATGGTCGCCGCGATCGGTCTCGAGAATATTGTCGTCGTCGAAACGGCAGACGCCGTGCTCGTCGCACATCGCGATCGAGTGCAGGACGTGAAGAAGGTGGTCGAGCAACTCAACGCGTCCGGCCGTCAAGAATCGGTCACGCATCGACGCGTCGTCCGTCCCTGGGGATCCTATGAAGGCATCGATCAGGGCGACCGCTTCCAGGTAAAGCGCATTGTCGTGAATCCCGGCGCACAATTGAGCCTGCAGATGCACCATCATCGGGCAGAGCACTGGATCGTCGTGAAGGGCACCGCGCTCGTCACCAATGCGGATCGGGAAATCATGCTGACCGAAAATCAGTCGACCTATATCCCGCTCGGCGCCACGCATCGTCTTCAGAATCCCGGCAAGATTCCGCTCGAATTGATCGAGGTCCAGTCCGGCCCGTACCTCGGCGAGGACGACATCGTCCGGTTCGAGGACACCTACGGCCGCGTCCCGCAAAAGTAATCCCGCGATTACACCGCGAGAAAATAAAACGGCGCATCATGAGATGCGCCGTTTTCAATTACCGCCACCCTTCGCACGACATCGACCTGCCACGAATGAATGGCAGCCCGCCCTGCAGCGAGCGAAGCCGCGTTACTGCGTGCCCGCCAACCGGTTCCGGGCATCCGACAACATCTCGCCGATCACCTTCTCCAGATCATTGGTATTGTCCCGGGCAGGCAAAATGGAGTTGATCTTGGCAGGATCGCCCAGCAATCGCATCACCTCGTTCTTGCGCATGAATTCCGGCGCCGACACGACCTCGATCTCGTGACCGGAGATCCGGGTCATGATTGCAAGCAGATCCCTGACCGATTTGCCGGCGCCCGCGCAAACATTCAGCACCTCCCCGAAGGAAGCGGACTTATCCAGCACATCGGCAACCATGCTGCAGCACACATCGACATCGATATAGTCGCGCACCGGGTCGAGATTGCCCAACCGGATCGACGGCGCCTTCCTCGCGAAATGACTGACGAGCTTCGGCACGATAAAGTCCGCATTCTGGCCCGTCCCCACGACATTGAACGGCCGCAGGATCGTGATGTCGTGCTTGTCGCGATAATTCATGACGAGGCATTCGGCGGCATGCTTGCTGATGCCGTAGTGACTCACGGGTTTCGGCGTCAACAGTTCCGTCAGGACTTCGGTGTTCTGATTTCCATAAACGCCCGCCGTGCTGGAAAACATGATGCGTCGCCGCCCACCGAGGCTGTCGATGGCCTTCAGTACGTGCTCCGTGCCCAGGACGTTCGTTTCGTAGTATTGCATCGTCGTACCGCTCGTCACGGACGACAACGCTGCAAGATGGATCAGCACGTCCGGATTGACCGTTCGAACAACGGAAGCCACTTGCTCGTAGTCGTGGAGACTACACTGCAACGCGTTGTCCGACGTACCCGTTGTCGTACCGAAAACCCGATGCCCCTGGCGGGTCAGATGCGCCGCCAAATGCGTCCCGATGAAACCCGTGATGCCAGTGATGAGTATCGTTGCCATTTCGTCGTGAATTCATAGTGGAGGCCACCCCAGGCGGGCGGCCTCGAATACAGCCTCGGTACTTATCTCTTCGCGCCGCGTTCGAGATGAGCACGACGGAGCGATTCAAGCAGCATCTCGGTCGATTCACGCCACGTCCTGGACTTCCAGCCGTGACGAATTCGGTCTTCCCACGCTGCGACCTCTTCGTGATGCGTCGAGTAATGCAGGATGCGCTCCGCCCAGCGATAGGTATCGAGCGGGTTGATGTATTCGACCAGATCCCGCCCTGTTTCACGCAGCGGATCGCAGTCGGACGTCAGGCAGAATTTCCCGTAACTCAGGCTCTCCGGCAACGTCAGACTCCATCCCTCGTAGAAGGACGGAAGCAGCGTAAAGAGGCAATGTCGATAAAGCACATTCAGTTCGGCATCGGTCGGGCGGAGCAGCAAAATCTTGCCCTTGATGCGCTCATCCTCCGAGAAGACCTTCAGGAAGTCATCCGAGTTCCAACCCTTTCCGCCGATGAACAGCATCTGGGGCAATTCCGCCTCGTGCCCTTGCTCCAGTAGCGTGACATACGCTTTATAGAGCATTTCCTGATTCTTTCTCGGTTGCAGTGTTCCAACCGTAATGATGAACCGGGATGCGACACCGAGTCTCTGCAGCACCGCCGCGTCGGCGGATGCGCTCGCACGCGTCGACACGACATCCGACTCGGAAATGTCCGATCCGAATTCGACGTAATCGCTGGGAGGCGTCGGCCACCCATGCGCCTTCTGGAACGAGATGCCGTCGCGTCGTGCCGTCTGCCCGCCGTACACGAGATGATCGAAGTTTTCCGACGAGTACTTGATGAAGGGCTCGTATGCGTCCGCGGTTTCCTTCATGTGATGGTGCGGAATCAGCATCGGCGTGAAATCGTAGATGAGCTGGGAAACCGTCACGTTCTTCTTCTGACGCGCCAGCTGCACCGCCTGATGGGATCGCGCCATTTCGTGGGACGGATTCCAGTCGATCGCCGCGAAAAACACGATCGCGTTGTCCGGGAATTCTCGCAGCACGCCCGGATGATCGGGGCCGGCGCCATGCGCGAACGGATGACGACAACCGGTTCCGTCGGCTTCATGCTCCTTGTAGAACTCGTGGAAGTGCCGGTAAGACGTCGCCAGGTCATCGCTATTGAACAGCCACGAAAGATTGTCCGACGAGATCTCGAACATCAAGCCGTTGTGGCAGGCAAAGAAATGCGTATTGGGCGCCAGCTCGTGCAAATACCGTGCGTAGGTAAGTTCGGCCCGGATAATGCCCTGCACGCCGCCATGCCAATACAGATACGTCGTGGTCAGATCCATCCAGATCGACGGCTCCGCATGCGCAGCCGGATGATTCGCCCGGTAGTTCGCAATCTTGCTGCGGATCATGCCGGCCGTATCGAGCCACGTCGTCTTGGTCCACTCCTTCGCAATCCGCGACTCGCGCTGCAGCAGTGCCTGCGCGTCGTTCGCATAGAACACGATCTTTTCCGCCCAGGTCGCGACGTCCCAGGCCGGAACGAATTCGACCAGGTCACGCCCCACTTCGCGCAGCGGAGGGTTATCGCTCGCAATGCAGAACTTGCCCTGATCGAGGCTCTCGGGCAGCGTCAGACTCCAGCCTTCGTACAGGCTGGGCAACAGCGTGAAAAGACAATTGCGATACAGCGCCGCCAGTTGCTCGTCGGTCGGGGACAACCGGATGATCACCCCCTTGAGACGCGGATCGCGATTGAGCGCATCCAGCAGATCCTCCGACCACCAGGGCTTGCCGCAGATCACCAGTTGCGGAACCTTGCGCGGGTCCTTTTCGAGCGCCATCAGGTACGCCCGATAAATCGTGTCGTGATTCTTGCGTGGCTCGATCGAGCCCACGGTAATCAGGTACGGCCCGGTAATACCGATGTCGCGCAGGATGGTCCGGTCGTCCTGGGTGCCTTTCGCACGCGCAATGTCCGACCCGAGCTTGAGGAAGTCGCTATGCGGAACGCGCCAGCCGCGCTCCTTGAAAATTTCCGTCGCATCGCGCTGGGCAGTCTGTCCGCCGTAGAGGATGAAATCGACGTTTTCCGCCACCCACTCGAGATACTGCGCAAACTGGTCACGCGTCTGCTTGTCGTACAGATGGCTCGTTCCCTTGCGCAACAGGATGACGTCGTAGACGAGATACGACAGATACACGCCCGGACACTCGTTCTTGAGCCGCGAGAAATAAGCTTCCTTCTGGCTCGTGATCCAGCCGCACGAGAAGATCGCATCGCCTGCGATATACGGATGAAAGAACGGTGCGTTGTCGGGTGCGACGAGATTCAGGACCTCCGCCAGGCACGGACTGCCGGACGTGTCGTTTTGCTCGCTCGAGATCTGGGCGCCGACCGTACGAATATAGGTTTCCGCAACGTTGTCGGCATCGAACAGCCACCGCATCTGCTCTTGCGGAATTTCAATAAAGCCGCCGCCTCGCTGCATGGAAAAGCGAATGCCCGGATGCACCTTTTTCAACCCGTGCGCGACTTCGAGCTCCGCACGGATGATACCCACCACGCCGCCGCGCCACTCCATCGTCGCGGTCAGGTCCATCCATACCGCCGGCTCATCGCGCGGCGCCACGACCGGAACCGGAATCACCGGCTTGGGCTCGACGCGCGCGACAGCAATCTCGTGCGCCGGCATGGCCGGCGCCTCGAGGTGTGCATCCGTGACGGGAACCGGAGGCGCGACCGCCTCGGAAAGCGACGGCGATGCATTCGAAGAAAAAAGCTTGCTCAGGAATTTGAACGGCGCAAAGGAGGTGCGCTGATACGTGGCCACCACATCGTCCATTCCATCGACACGAACGCTCTTCTGCTGACCTTCCGCCGACAAATACAATTCAGCGAGAATACGTTCCTTCGGCACACCTGACTTCAAACGTTCCAGATAATGAGCCCGGCCGCTTTCGTCGGGCTCACGACGCAGCAACGAAAGATAGGCGTTACGAACAAAATCTTCACCATCGGCCCGCAGCAGGCCTGCGACATTCATATTCATCAAGAGTTCACCAAATTCGAAGCGACACCACTGGAATTAGCAACAAACCGAAATTGAGCACGACCCATTACCCTCTAATTCGATCTCATTTATATGGCGCGCTCCACAACACGAAATCAATAAATTCAAAACAGGTGACTCTCTTGTCAGTCCCAAAACGCCGCCCGTCCTGCGCCTTTTCTTTCACCGCCCGCCCGTTTCAAGGAGTTGCGCGCCTCGCGCGCAGTCGCCGCATCCACCGCCCGGCTCGTCAACGAGGGCCGTCGGCATACCCCCGCGCGGCACCAAACGATGCGGCCGCAGCCAGCCTCACTGCCGGATGCAGGAAGCGAAACCGGGAAAATTCGTTGCCGTCACGGACACGTACAACGGTCCCGACCAGCGGCGACCGGCAATTATAAGTCACGCACTCGGCGTCGAATACCATACAAGCGAAATTTACTTGAAAACCGAACCATCCACGCAACAAATTCCACAAATTTCCGCATGAATACAAAATTACGTCACGAGGAATCGAGACGCTTTGAAATGCCCTGAAAGCGCGCCGACACCGGCAGCGATACCGCGAATCTACCGAGCCATCTATTGCGCCGCCGCGGGCGTCCAGATCGAATTCACCCGAAGCCGAATGGTCACATTGTCAAGAACAACCAAGACGGCACCCGGCACCGACAACGACGCGACCCCGAGGCATCCGGTATCCGCCCTTTTTGATTCGGCACGCACCAGGCGCCACTTCATCGCCGGCGTCCTCCGTAGAAACCGCTTCACCGACGCCACCCGGATCGCAACGCAAGCGTTTGCGCCGAACTCACATCGCAACGGAACGCTTGCAAAACGTCTTTCCGACTCGCCATTTAATTCGAATCACCGAAGCGCGTTACGACTGGACCAGGTCGTTCGAATCGCAAGCTTGAGTGACGGCCGTCGAATCGTTCGCCGGATGCGAAGTCGCCCCGAATTTGGCAAGCCCCACCCCCACTCACCCGATGTGCAACATCCGTTCCGGCGAGATCAGTAAAGCAGCGCCTTACCGACATTCCTCGCCATGAAAATAAAAATGATCTGAAAAACATCAAATCACCATTAATGGACGATCGACACAACGCCACTCACCATCGCGATTACCATACAAAAATCGACGCCTTTCAATTTAAATGCATTTGCACGCGACAGCAAAATAAAAAGCCTTCTTGGCAGCCGTCCATGTCGCCCAGTCCAACCGGTGAAACGCGGCTCGCACGATTTGCTCTCGGGCGGGCGCGGTGTCATGAAAATGACCCACGAAGATGCATGCAGCCTTCCCGCAATACTCACATGGACTTCCTGCTGCTCAACGATTGCGATCAAGACGCGGGGCCAGACGAAAATCCGTCGTCCGGCGCTTACGTACCGGACACCGGCAACGACGATAAGAGCCCTGCCAGCAGCGCGACGGCAAATACCGGGCGCAACAAAACGACTTGGCCAGACCGGCACCCCGGCGGCACGCAACGGACGGCGCACGACACTCGCAGCTGCGCCCCCTGCCCACGCATCTCGACAGCCTACGCCCTGCGCCAATCGGGGCAACGTGTTCGCGACACACGAATGCACCGAATGGTGAGACCGTCGTTCGCATCCCGATCGCTGGCCAGTTCAAACGCATTCCATACGTGCATGCAGTGTTGCGTTCCATATATACTCTCGACCGGATTCTTCCGTCGGGACGACGCTAAATCGGGTTCCGGGCACCGCAAGCGCAATGGGGTCACCTGCCACGGCCAGCAGAGCAGCAGGCCCGATATCGCCCCGGCATCGCTTCCAATTTTGAAAGAAGGCGTCGACGTGCTCGAGGACAGGGTGGAAAGCAAGAAGTACCGCATCACCGATTGCCCGCCTCACAGAGGCAATCCTTCAATCGAACGGTTGCCCCGCTTCGCCGGCACTCTCGAAACCTTTACGCTTACATGATTGAATCTCAGCACAATACGCCGCTGGTCCGATCGATCAGCATTCAGCTACGCGTCATCAGCGCGTTGCTGATGCGTGAAATATTGACTCGCTATGGCCGCCACAACGTAGGCTTTCTGTGGATTTTCCTGGAGCCGATGACATTTACAGTCGGTGTCACGACGCTGTGGAACCTGGTCAAAGCCGAACACGTCGCATCCATTTCGATTACCGCGTTCGCATTGACCGGCTATTCCGCCGTTCTGGTCTGGCGAAACTGCACCACCCGCTGTGCACTGGCGATCCTGCCGAACCAGAGCTTGCTCTATCACCGCAACGTCCGCGTTGTCGATTTTTTCTGGGCACGCATCCTGCTCGAAATCTCCGGCGCCACGATGTCGTGCATTATTCTGAGCGTCATCTATATCATCGTCGGCTGGATGGAGCCTCCGAAGGATATCTCGCTCGTATTGGCCGGGTGGTTATATCTTTCCGTTTTCGGGGCAGCATTGGCACTGACGATTGGCTCGCTGACCGAGCGGAGTGAAATGGTCGAGCGGCTCTGGCATACGATCGCCTATCTGGTCTTTCCGCTTTCCGGCTCGGCCTTTATGGTCGAATGGCTCCCCGAGGCGTGGCGAAAATATGCACTTCTCGTGCCCATGGTCAATGGCACCGAAATGCTGCGCGCCGGGTTTTTCGGATCCGTCGTCAAGACGCATTACGATGTTACGTACATGGTATTCGTCGACGCGACGCTTCTGTTCGTCGGCTTGTTTTTCACGCGCGAGGCAGGAAAAAGAGTCCAGCCCGATTAAGCTATCGGTAATCTCTACGCGTTGCCGGGGCGAGGCACCATCAAGCAAAACATTTCCCGCCCCCGGCACCCGCAAGCGGGGCTGCAGCTTCGTCCGCAGACACCCGCGCGAATCGCATCGGAATCGAAGAACAGCGCTGGATGAGGATCAGGCGCGTATGGCCGGACCGCATCAGATATGGACGGCGGTCACACGGCGGCCATGAATATACCGGCGCCCCAGCCTCCCCCGTCGCTCGCAGCTGCACCGCCTCGACCATGTAGCGGGCCGCACTTCATCGAGCCGCAGCACTTCCCGATCTTCCAGGCCGCCCGGCGCGGATTGATCAACCGCGAAGCCTCTCTGCCGGAAACTGTCTCGGGGCCACCGGCCCAGACACGCAACGATGTCACGCCCGCCATCGTGCGCGGCCTCACCGATGCGTTGCGCGAAGAACTTGATCCGCCCATCGCGCATCGACATGGAAGCAGCGCAAGGTGTGCCGACGACGTGACGTTCAGCCTGCGGATCCGGTAAACGGCAAGAAAAGTCCTGCCTCGGCTCGTCCATATGCAGCCTGAATTCCATGCCACATACTTTCAGTCCTTACCGTGTATTATTGGCCTCTTGACGGGCTCGGCAGTCACGGCGGGCCTTACATTTCGATAGAAATGGATCCGTCAGGCCGTGCTCGATTGTGCCCGGGCAGCTTGATGGATGTGACTTGAGCGCATTAAAGACCCTATCTCGAAGCTCCCCAATGAAGGCACTCACGACGACGCGACATCGCTCAACCTCAAGACGTGGGCCGACCGCACCAGAGGGAGTTCGGAAGCAATAGTCCGTTTTGCAAGAATCGACTTGCGTGAATTTCGCAACATCAATCGGCGAGACACCGGGATGTTGCTCGTTTTTCAAACATGCGGCCGTTCCACGATGAACGGCGGTTTTAATATTCGAGGTATTGGTCTGTGAAAATTGCAATCATTTCGAATTGCCAGGGAGCCAGTCTCGCGGCATGCATGCGCGAGATGAGCGGCACGCTGGAGCCGCAGTTTTTCCTGCTGACGACGCTGTCGGATGGTTCGGTGACGGTACCGTGGCTGTTCCAGGAATACGACGTTGTCATCGCACAGCGATTCATCGAACAGCACATGGCAGACATGCCGCGCGACCGGCTGGTGCTCTTCCCGGATCTCGCATTCGTCGGCCATCACCCTGACATGACCTATCTGCAGGGGAAGCGCATCGGCAGCGACGTTCCCGAGGCGATTCAGGGGCCGATGATGCATTACAACTCGTCGCTCGTGGTTCACGGCTATCTGCGCGGCCTGTCTGCAGACGAGATCGAAGCAAGGTTCACCCGTGAGACTTACCGCAAGCTCGGTTACCTGAACACCTGGTCGCACGCCGAAAAGGCGCTGCGAGAAGAAATTGCGGCGACCGGCCTGAATCTGCAGGGTGCCGTCGACAAATGGTTGCGCAGCGGCTGCTTTATGCACACGTACAACCATCCGACACTGTCGACGGTGGCCGACGTTGCACGCGCGGTTCTGGAGCGTCTCGGCGTGCCCGTCATCAATCAGAATCCCGGGCGCTACGCGCACGATCCGCTCGCCTTGCTGCCGATCTGGCCGATTTATCCGGAGGTCGCGGAAGCAACGTCCTACCCCGAGTCCGGGGACTACGCCTTCAAGCAGGTAGAGCCGAACGGCGTCATCGGTCTGCGCGCGTTCATCGACGGGTCGATTGCGACTTATCAGCAATTCGACCGGGATTCGATCATGCCGGTGAATTTCTATCTTGCCGAGTTCGATCGACGGTTGGCAGAACCGGCCGCCGACGCGTTCGCGAATCCGTATCGCAACCTGCCGGACCATCAATTCTGGAAGAAGGGCGTCGCAACGCCGGCGGCGATCGACGTCGATCCGGTCGTGTCCGGGAAGTTTTCGGTCGCACAGGAGCAGAAGGTCGCGACTGCCGGCAGTTGCTTTGCGCAACACATCGCGCGAACGCTGAGCGCCAACGGCTTCAACTACTTCATCCCCGAGCAAGCGCCCGAGGGATCGACGAAAGAACAGGCCGCAAACCGTAATTTTGGCGTGTTCTCGGCGCGCTACGGCAACATTTACACCGCGCGCCAGCTCGTGCAGCTTCTCAAGCGGGTGAGCGGCGAATTCGTGCCGCAGGACCAGGTGTGGCAACGCAAGGACGGTCGCTTCGTCGATCCGTTCCGTCCGCAGATCGAACCTGAGGGTTTCGGTTCGGAGGCAGAACTCGTTGCATCACGCGCCGAGCATTTTGCGGCCGTTCGCACCATGCTCGAGCAGATGGACGTTTTCGTATTCACGCTGGGGCTGACCGAGTCGTGGCGCGCGAAATCGGACGGAGCGGTTTTCCCGCTCGCACCGGGCGTCGCTGGCGGATCGATGGATGCCGACAAATACGAATTCGTCAATTTCTCGGCAGCCGACGTGATTGCGGACATGAACGAGTTCATCGGCATGCTCAGCGTCATCAACCCGGCATGCCGAGTGATCCTGACCGTATCACCGGTGCCGCTGATCGCAACGTACGAACCGAAGCATGCGCTGACGGCAACGACGTACAGCAAGTCGGTACTGCGCGTCGCGGCGGAGGAACTGAGCACGGCGCATGCCCACGTCGGCTACTTCCCGTCGTTCGAAGTCATCACCGGCAACTACAATCGCGGCGCGTACTTCGATGACGACCTTCGTACCGTGACCGATGCGGGCGTGGCACACGTGATGCGGTTGTTCATGAAGCACTATGCCGGCGGCGGTACGGATCAGGTCGCCGCAGCACCGGTCGAGCGGCCGGCAGCCCCGGCAGCCGACGAACCCGCTCCACTGCATCGCAACGTCACCGGCGTCGTCTGTGACGAGGAAGCCATCGCGAACTTCCAGGTCTGAGCTTCACCCAAGGGCAAGGTCGCTGCGGCGCCGCGACCTTGCCCGGCTCGACGCGATCTGCATCGCGGCGCGCGTTCACCGGTTCTTCCGCTGGCTGGCAAGCGACCAGCCCGCGCCTCGCCGTCAATGCACGGACCGCGTCGGGCCCGCTTCGGTCGCATTGCCTTCTTCGCGCAACGCGAACCTCGTCAGCCCGCCTCTGCCCTCTTTCGACGTGCGGCATCCAGTCGGCAACCGCCCAGGATGCCTCCCGACACCGCATCCGTCCCTCCGCGTCATCGGCCTCACCGTGGTTGCCTCATCTGTCGCGCTTGGTATATACCAAGTTGGCGAACGTCACGCCGCGTGAAGCCCCGGGCGGCATGTCACGTGCGACGCACGCCGCTTGATTGCCGCATCGGCCAGCAAAACATCCAGATTCATATCGTCGCCATGCGCCGGCGCTAGAAATTCGGATGCGTCTGCAGCGACACGCGCCGCGAGGCCGATCTTCGTCAAGCACGGCGCCAGGCCTGAAATTTGCCCGTCGCTGGAAGCCCGGTTACCTCACATGCTTCGATGCCATCATCTGACGAGGTGCATCCACACATGACAGAAACCACGTCTCCCGCAGCACAACCGGTCGACGACTGGCTGCATCGCGTACCCAACGACCTTTCCACGAGCCGGCACGGCGCATCGAGAATACTGGTTATCGGGTCATGTTTCTCGGAATTGCTCACGCCCTACGCGGCGTTTGCGTTCGATGGCGCGACAGTCGATTACGTCCCCTACAATTTTGCAGGCCAATTGCCGCCCAGCCCGCCGCATCCGGTCGAAGCGTACGCATTTCAGCTCATCGTGCTCCCAATGCGCACCGTTGCGCCGGAAACGATGACGGCACGCCTGAACTACCAGAATCCGCAGCGCTACGTCGAGACGTTCAACGAGTCACGACAACGCCTTTTGCAACTGCTGGGCGGCGCATTGAGCTACAACGACTCACATCAGATCCTGACATTCGTCGCGAACTTCCTGGTTCCGCAGCAGAACGCCATGGGGCGCATGTTGCCGCGATACGATCTGCGCAATCCCGTGTTCTACACCGAGAAGCTGAACGAACTGATCGCCGGGGAAGTTTCCGCACGTCAAAACACCTATACGATCGACATCGACGCCATCTCGTCGACGATCGGCAAGAAATACATTCAGGATGACAGCATATGGGTGCACGCACACGGCACGTTCGTCTTCGATTTCGACTACCCGCTCGACAGTCAGCGAATCGAACCGCCCGCGCAATATAGTCAACAGTACGAAATCAAGACGAACCAGTTTTGCGCCGCCGTATGGCATGAGCTACGGGCGATGTATACGTCCGCGAAACAGATCGACTCCGTCAAGCTTGTCATCGTCGATCTCGACGATACGCTCTGGCGAGGCGTGATCGCCGAGGAAGGCATTCGCTTCAACGCCATCGAAGGCTATCCGCTCGGCGTCATCGAAGCGCTTCAATTCCTGAAACGCCGCGGCATCTTGCTTGCCATCGCGAGCAAGAACGACGAGCAACGCATCCGCGAACTATGGAGCACGGAGGGCTTCGTCGGAGGCGTGATCTCGATGTCCGATTTCGCGTCGATCAAGATCAACTGGAAACCCAAGGTCGAAAACATCCAGGACATTCTCGCTGAAACGAATCTGCTGCCGAGAAACGTCGTCTTTATCGACGACAATCCGGCCGAGCGCGCCGCCGTGGCGGAGGCGTTTCCGGACATGCGGGTTCTCGGCGGCGATGTCTATCGTCTGCGCCGCGTGCTTCTCTGGTCCGGCGAAACACAGGTTGCGCACGTCACCGACGAATCCGGCCGCCGCACTGAAATGATTCAAGCCCAGATCGAGCGCGAGCATGCCCGTTCGAAAATGAGTCGTGAAGCATTCCTGCAATCGCTGCAAGTAAAGGTAACGGCACACCGCGTGACGAATACGAACGATGCCAGGTTCACGCGCGCGTTCGAATTGGTCAACAAATCCAACCAGTTCAATACGACGGGGCGCAGATGGTCGTTCGACGAGTGCGCTCGCGCATTCGATGCCGGCACAGTGATGGTTGTCGCGCATGTGATCGACAAATACACCGACTACGGTCTCGTCGCCGTCGCAATCGTGCATCACGAGCGTATCGAGCAATACGTCATGAGTTGCCGCGTGTTCGGACTCGGCGTCGAGCAATCCCTGCTGGCTTCCATCACGGCAGCCATTCACGCTCATTCCGATGCGGTCGGCGACGTCGTCGAAACGCCGGCGAATGCACTCGGCCGGGCAGTCTATTCGACATGCGGCTTCACCGAAGCAGTACCGGGAACATGGGTACTGTCGCGCCAGCAGCGACTTGCAGCGCCACGGCACGTCACGTTCTCGGTTGCCGGGCCGACCGCCGTCTAACCCGGCAGGTTGCGATGCCGCGTCGCGCGTTGCCTGTCGGGTCCGGACACCGCCTCCGTCACGATCGTCGGGTTGCCGAGCGAATTGCCCCTGACAATCCCTGACAGTCCAATCGCCCGGCCCGGTTGCCGTGTCGTCATCGCACAGGTATAACTGCGCAGCCACGCGCACATCGCGCCCCTATCCCCCACCTGGAGAACGCATGATCGATCTCGCCACCGCCCAGCAATTCCTGATGACCCGCGGCCTCGACTTCGGCCTCAACCTCCTCGCCGCAATCGTCCTGTGGTTCATCGGCCGCTGGGCGATCCGCATCGGTACCCGCCTGCTCGGCAAGGTCGTCCGCCGCAGCGGCAAGGTCGACCCGACGCTCACCGACTACCTGACCTCCGTCGTCGGCGTGCTGCTGACGATCCTGCTGATCCTCGCGATCCTGCAGATCTTCGGCGTGCAGACCACCTCGTTCGCCGCGCTGCTCGCCGGCCTCGGCCTCGCAATCGGCACGGCCTGGGGCGGCCTGCTCGCGCATTTCGCCGCGGGCGTGTTCATGCAGGTGCTGCGCCCGTTCAAGATCGGCGACGTGATCAACGCGGGCGGTGTCACGGGCACCGTGAAGGAGCTCGGCCTGTTCGGCACGACGATCGTCACCCCCGACAACATCGTCACGATCGTCGGCAACAACAAGATCTTCTCGGACAACATCGCCAACTACAGCGCGACGTCGTACCGTCGTGTCGACCTGACCGCGAAGATCGCGAACGGTGTCGATGCGGTCGACGCGATCAACCGCCTGAAGTCGTCGATCCAGCAGATCCCGAACGTGCTGACCAGCCCGGCGCCGGACGTCGGCGTGCTGCAGTTCACGCCGGAAGGCCCGTTGCTGTTCGTGCGCCCGTCCACGGCGCCCGAGAACTACTGGCAGGTGTACTGCGACACCAACCGCGTGATCCTCGAGACGTTCCGCGACGCGCAATACCCGACGCCCGAAACGCCCGTCTCGCATCGCACCGCGTAACGGCATTCACGGACGAAAAAAAAGCGTGGCACTCGCCACGCTTTTTTATTGCCCCGAAGCGACGGTAACGCGCGCGCTCAGCGCCCGCCCGTCTTCTGCGCGTTGTCCGACTGCTTCCCGCGCACCAGCTTCCACACCGCGCCGAGCGCGACCGGCACGATCGCCGCGCCGATCCCGACCAGCACGATCACGTTCAGGTACTGGCGGATGAACGGGATGTTGCCGAAGAAATAGCCCAGCAGCACGAGCAGCAGCACCCAGACCAGCGCACCGATCACGTTGAAGAGCTGGAAGCGCGCGGCGCTCATCGACGACGCACCCGCGACGAACGGCGCGAACGTGCGCACGACCGGGATGAAGCGCGCGAGCACGATCGTCTTGCCGCCATGCTTGTCGTAGAACGAATGGGTCTTCTGCAGCGCGGCGCGATCGAGGAAGCGCTCGAGCACCGGGATATGCGTATTGAACACCTTCGGGCCGACCCAGCGGCCGATCAGGTAGTTCACGGTGTTGCCGGTAATCGCCGCGACGAGCAGCAGTACGATCAGCGCGCCGACGTTCATTTCGCCCGTCGCCGCAAACGCGCCGCCGATGAACAGCAGCGAATCGCCCGGCAGGAACGGAAACACGACGAGCCCCGTCTCGCAGAACACGATCAGGAACAGCACGAGATAGACCCACGCGCCGTACTGCCGGATGAAATCGCCGAGGAAGGCGTCGATATGCAGGACAAGGTTGACGAAATGAAGCAGCGTATCCAAATGCGATTCCTCGAAGGCGATAGGGCCGGAACGGCCGGAAAAGGCCAGAGATGGCGGAGGCGCCCGCCAGCCAAGGCGGCGCGCGCAATGGAGTCATGATACCGAAACTACCTTAAGGCTCCGTGAAAAAACGTAACGGCGGGCCACCCCGGCACGCATCCGCCGCCTCGCTATAATTCGGCCATGTCCGATATCACCGAAACGGCCGCGGGCGCCACGCCCGCCCCCGCTCCGCGCCCGCTGCGCGCGATCCAGCCCCTGCCCGACCAGCTGATCAGCCAGATCGCCGCCGGCGAGGTCGTCGAACGCCCGGCGTCGGTCGTCAAGGAGCTGCTCGAGAACGCGATGGATGCCGGCGCGACGACACTGCGCATCGTGCTGGAAGAAGGCGGCGTGAAGCGCATCTCGATCACCGACGACGGTTGCGGGATTCCGCCCGACGAGCTGGCGCTCGCGCTGATGCGCCATGCGACCAGCAAGATCCGCTCGCTCGAGGAGCTCGAGGCGGTCGCGACGCTCGGGTTCCGCGGCGAAGCACTCGCGTCGATCGCGTCGGTCGCCGAGATGTCGATCACGAGCCGGACGGCCGATGCCGCGCATGCGATGAAGATCGATGCGCAGACCGGCGTGCTGTCGCCCGCCGCCGGCTCGACCGGCACGACGATCGAAGTGCGCGAGCTGTACTTCAACACCCCTGCGCGGCGCAAGTTCCTGAAGAGCGAGCAGACCGAATTCGGCCACTGCCTGGAAATGATCCGCCGCGCGGCGCTCGCGCGGCCGGACGTCGCGATCTCGGTGCTGCACAACGGCAAGGCCGTCGAGCACTGGAATGCGACCGAGCCCGCGCAGCGCGTCGCGAAGATCCTCGGCGACAGCTTCGCGACCGCGCACCTGCCGCTCGACGAACAGGCCGGACCGCTGGCCGTCTACGGCTGCGCCGGGCTGCCGACCGCGAGCCGCGGGCGCGCCGACCAGCAGTATTTCTTCGTCAACGGCCGCTTCGTGCGCGACAAGCTGCTGACGCACGCGGTGCGCGCAGCCTACGAGGACGTGCTGCACGGTGACCGCTACCCGTCGTACGTGCTGTTCCTCGACCTGCCGCCCGAAGCCGTCGACGTGAACGTGCATCCGTCGAAGATCGAGGTGCGCTTCCGCGATTCGCGCTCGATCCACCAGTACGTGTTCCATGCGGTCCAGCGCGCGCTCGCGCGCCACGCGGGCGCATCGCCGGAAACCACGGCAGGCGGCCATGCCGCGCATCTCGAACCCGCGCCGCGCGGGCCGTCGTCGTTCCTGGACACGCCGCTCGGCCAGAGCCAGGGCCACCCGGCCGGCAGCACCGGTGGCTTCGGCGGTAGCGGCTTCTCGTCGCCGTCGTCGTCCTCGTCGTCCGGCAACACCTGGATGCGCCAGGCGCGCATGACGCAGGGCACGCTGCCCGTCGCGCAGCCGCTCGCGCTCTACGATGCGCTGTTCGGCCGCAAGGACAGCGGTGCCGGCACGCCGGACGGCACGACGACCCTCGCCCGCGATTCGGCCGGCGCGCCGGTCGCGCCGCTGCAGGGCTTCGCCGCAGCGCCGCTCGCCGCCACCGCGCACGACGAGCAGCCGCTCGGCTTCGCGCTCGGCCAGATCCACGGCATCTACGTGCTCGCGCAGAACGCGTACGGCCTCGTGATCGTCGACATGCATGCGGCACACGAGCGGATCCTGTACGAGCAGTTCAAGAACGCGCTCGCCGACCGCACGGTCGCCGTGCAGTCGCTGCTGCTGCCCGTGTCGATGACGGCCACGCCGGTCGAGATCGGCACGGTCGAGGAAGAACGCGACACGCTCGAATCGCTCGGCTTCGACCTCGCGGTGCTGTCGCCGACGACGCTCGCGATCCGCGCGGTGCCGGCGCTGCTGAAAGACGCCGACCTGCAGTCGCTCGCGCGCGCGGTGCTCGCCGACCTGCACGCGTTCGGCGGCTCGCGCGTGCTCACCGAGCGCCAGCACGAACTGCTCGGCACGCTCGCCTGCCATCACGCGGTGCGCGCGAACCGGCGCCTGACGCTGGACGAGATGAACGCGCTGCTGCGCCAGATGGAGGCGACCGAGCGCGCGGACCAGTGCAATCACGGCCGGCCGACCTGGTATCAGCTCACGCTGAACGATCTCGACCGCCTGTTCATGCGCGGCCAATGAGCGCTTCACCGCAGTCCTCTCCGACGACGATCGCCTGCCTGCTCGGCCCCACCGCGTCGGGCAAGACGGCCGCGGCGCTGGCGCTCGCCGCGCACCGCCCGATCGAGATCGTCAGCGTCGATTCGGCGCTCGTCTACCGCGACATGGATATCGGCACCGCGAAACCGTCGCGCGACGAGCGCGCGAGCGTGCCGCATCACCTGATCGACATCATCGATCCGGCCGACGCGTATTCGGCCGCGGAATTCCGTGCGGACGCGCTGCGCCTGATCGGCGAGATCATCGCGCGCGGCCGCACGCCGCTGCTCGCGGGCGGCACGATGCTGTACTACAAGGCGCTGACGCAGGGGCTCAACGACCTGCCCGGCGCCGATCCGGACGTGCGCGCGAAGCTCGACGCCGACGCCGCGCGCGACGGCTGGCCCGCGCTGCACGCGCGGCTCGCACAGGTCGATCCCGACACGGCCGCGCGGCTCGCGCCGAACGATTCGCAGCGGATCCAGCGTGCGCTCGAAATCTTCACGCTGAGCGGGCAGCCGATGTCGGCGCTGCTTGCCGCGCCGCGCCGCACGGACGATGCGGCCGCCGCTTACCGCTTCGTGCCGGTCGCGCTCGAACCGTCGGATCGCGCGGTACTGCACGCACGGATCGCGCAGCGCTTCGACGCGATGCTCGACGCCGGCTTCATCGACGAAGTCGAACGGCTGCGCCGTCGCGACGATCTCCATCCCGACCTGCCGTCGATGCGCTGCGTCGGCTACCGGCAGGCATGGGAATTCCTCGACGGCGAGACCGACTACCGGACGATGCGCGACAAGGGCGTCTTCGCGACGCGCCAGCTCTGCAAGCGCCAGATCACGTGGCTGCGTGCGATGCCGGAGCGGATCGTCGTCGATTGCATCGCGCCGGATTCGACGGCCCGCGCGCTCGACGCGCTCGAACGCGTACTCGACGGCAGCACACCGGGTAACTGAACGCGTCAGCCCGCCCGACGCGCCGCCAGGCGCGCACGGGCGCCGTCGACGATCCACGCGATGCCGCGCTCGAACGCTTCGTCGCCGCTGCGCTCGCGCAGCGCGTTCCAGCCCTTTGCGAGCAGCGGATACTCGGCCGCGTCCGGCAACGGCGCCTCGGCGTCGCCGTCCGGCTCCGCCTGCTCCTCCAGCACCCATCCGACCACGAAGCGGCCGATCGCGTACATCACGTCGACCGCCTCGTCCGGCGTGAAACCCGCGTCGCCGAGCAGCGCGACCTTGCGCTCGATCGAGCTGAAATGCAGCGCGCGCGGCCGCGTGCCGGCATGCAGGCGCGCGCCGTCCCGGTAGGCCAGCAGTGCGTGACGGAAACTGCGCGCGTTGCCGGCGAGCCACGCATCCCATGCTTCGCCCGGCTGCGGCGGCGACGCGTCGTGGCGCTCGAGCATGATCGCCTCGGCCATCGCGTCGAGCAGTTCGCCCTTGTTCCTGAAATGCCAGTAAAGCGTCGGCGACTGCACGCCGAGCCGCTCGGCCAGCCGCCGCGTCGACAGCCCATCGATCCCCACTTCATCCAGCAATTCGAGCGCCGCGCGCAATACCGTGTCGCGCGTCAGCCGCGCCCCTGTGTCCTTCATCTCTATCACCGATAGGGAAACTATGGAATAATCACCACTCTATCATCGATAGAGTTACCTTCTTGAATCCGTCCCTGATTGCCATTCTGGCCACGGTCCTGCTCGACGCGATCGGCGTCGGGATCGTGATGCCGATCCTGCCCGGGCTGCTGCGCTCGCTCGCCGGCGCGGGCAGCACCGACACCCACTACGGGGTCCTGCTCGCGCTGTACGCGTTCGCGCAATTCCTGTGCGCCCCGCTGCTCGGCGCGCTGAGCGACCGTTTCGGCCGCCGCCCCGTGCTGCTCGCGTCGCTTGCGGGCGCGGCGCTCGACTACCTGCTGATGGCGCTCGCGCCGACGCTCGCCTGGCTCTACGTCGGGCGGCTGGTCGCGGGCATCACCGGCGCGAACGTCGCGGTCGCGACCGCGTACGTGACCGACGTGACGGCCGAACCCGACCGCGCCCGGCGCTTCGGCCAGCTCGGCGCGATGATGGGCATCGGCTTCATCGCGGGCCCGCTGATCGGCGGGCTGCTCGGTGCGCTGCACCTGCGTGCGCCGTTCGTCGCGGCCGCGCTGCTCAATGCGCTCAATCTCGTGCTCGTGTGGCGCGCGCTGCCGGAGTCGCGCCCGCGTTTGGCTCGCGACGGCCATGCGGCCAGCTCGCTCAACCCGTTCGCGAGCCTGCGCCGGCTGAGCGGCGCACCCGCGCTCGTGCCGCTGGTCGGCATCTACGTGATCGTGGCGCTCGTATCGCAAGCGCCCGCGACGCTGTGGATCCTGTACGGCCAGGAACATTTCGGCTGGTCGACGCCGGTCGCAGGGCTGTCGCTCGCCGGCTACGGCGCGTGCCACGCGCTTGCGCAGGCATTCGCGATCGGGCCGCTGATCGCGCGGCTCGGCGAGCGCCGCGCGCTCGCGCTGGGCCTCGCGGGCGATGCGCTCGGGCTCGCGGTGATCGCGTTCGCGACCGCCGCATGGGTGCCGTTCACGCTGCTGCCGCTGTTCGCGGCCGGCGGCATGACGCTGCCGGCGTTGCAGGCGATGCTCGCGCGGCAGGTCGACGATGCGCGCCAGGGCGAACTGCAAGGCACGCTGGCGAGCGTGACCAGCCTGATCGGCGTCGCAGGGCCGCTGGTCGTCACCGCAACCTACGCGGCGACGCGCACGACGTGGCCGGGGCTCGTCTGGGCCGCGGCGGCGCTGCTGTACCTGCTGGTGCCGCCATTGCTGGCCGGCACGCGCCCGGCAAACGCGCCGCGGCCGTCCGCATGAGCATCGGCGGGTGCCCCGCCACCCGTGCCGCCGCGTTCAATGCACGAGCGTCACGAGATTCGCATCGCGCACGAGTTGCCAGCGGCCGTCGGCCTTGCGGAAGATCGTCAGCGTATGGCCCGAGCGGCGGATCGTGTCGCCGCCCGGCGGCGTCGCCTCGATCTCGATGAAATTGCGCATGTACGCCCAGTCGCCGAGCACGCGCAGCTCGTCGATCCGGTAACGGCCGTCGACCTTCGGCGCATGCTCGGCGCCTGCGTTCGCGTCACGCGACGCGGCCGCGAACGCTGCCTTGTCGAACGGCGGCTTGCCGGCCACCATGAAGATCGCGTCGTCGGCGATCAGGTCAAGCACGGTCGCCAGATCGCCGCGCCGGCTCGACACGAACCAGTTGTCCACGAGCGCGCGGATCGCGTGTTCGTCTTCGGTCATCGTCGTCCCTCCTTCATCGGCGCGCGTCCGTACTGCACGCGCACCCGAAAAAAAAGCCGCCCGGATCGACTCCGGGCGGCTTTCCTTGCTGCATCTGCTGCTGCGGTCAGACTACGACCGTCTGCGCCTCGCCTTCGCGGGTCGCACGCACGGTGCCGATCTTCCACACCTGTTCGCCGGCGGCGGTCAGGTCGGCGATCGCTGCGTCCGCATCGGCCGCCGAGACGATCACGGCCATGCCGATGCCGCAGTTGAACACGCGGTGCATTTCGGCATCGGCGACGCCGCCGTGCTCCTGCAGCCACTTGAACAGCGGCGGCAGCGGCCATGCGTTCTGGTCGAGCTCGGCGGTGAGGCCTTCGCGCAGCACGCGCGGGATGTTCTCGACGAGACCGCCGCCCGTGATGTGGGCCATGCCCTTCACCGACAGCTTCTGCATCAGCGCGAGCAGCGGCTTCACGTAGATGCGGGTCGGCGCCATCAGCGCGTCGGCCAGCGAGCGGCCATGGAAATCGGCCGACAGGTCCGGGTTCGCGCGCTCGATGATCTTGCGCACGAGCGAGAAGCCGTTCGAGTGGATGCCGCTCGACGCAAGGCCCAGCACCACGTCGCCTTCGGCGATCGTGCTGCCGTCGATGATCTTGCTCTTCTCGACCGCACCGACCGCGAAGCCGGCCAGATCGTACTCGCCGTCCGGGTACATGCCCGGCATTTCGGCCGTTTCACCGCCGATCAGCGCGCAGCCCGACAGTTCGCAACCCTGCGCGATGCCCTTGACGACCGTGGCGGCCGTGTCGACGTCGAGCTTGCCGCACGCGAAGTAGTCGAGGAAGAACAGCGGCTCGGCGCCCTGCACGAGGATGTCGTTCACGCTCATCGCGACCAGATCCTGGCCGACCGTGTCGTGTTTGTTCAGATGAAACGCCAGCTTGAGCTTGGTGCCCACGCCGTCGGTGCCCGACACGAGCACCGGCTCGTTGTACTTCTTCGGCACTTCGAACAGCGCGCCGAACCCGCCGATGCCGCCGAGCACGCCGTCGCGCAGGGTTTTCTTCGCAAAAGGCTTGATCTTGTCGATGAGCGCGTCGCCCGCGTCGATGTCGACACCTGCGTCGCGATAGGACAGACCCTGAGCGTCAGGAGCGGATTTCGGAGGATTCATGGGGGAATGCGAGAAGGTCGGTAAAATGCGATTTTACCCGAAGCCGGCCCGTTGGCCGGAATTCCCAGCACCGAATCGTCAGGGATTGCATCTTGGTCAACACGTCCCCGTTTTCAACGCCGAGCGAACCGCGCCGAAACCCGCGCGGCGCCGTGCGTGCGGCCGCGCGTGAAGCCCATGGAACCGCAGCCCCCGGCGCGTGCCCGGCGTACGGCGCGCGTATTTTCAACCGACCCGCATTGTGACTGTTGTGTCCCGTCAACTGACGCTCGATCTCGGCACGCCGCCGCCCGCCACGTTCGACAACTTCATCATGAACGAGGAGAACGACGAGCTCATCTCGCGCCTGCAGAAGCTCGACCTCGCGCTCGCGGCGGGCCCCGTGCCGGACCGGTCGTTCTACATCTGGGGCGAGCCCGGCAGCGGCCGCACCCACCTGCTGCAGGCGCTCGTGAGCGACGCGTCGTACGGCTACGCGCGCTACCTGACGCCGCAGAGCCCGCTCGGCGCGTTCACGTTCGATCCGCGCATCGGCATCTACGCGATCGACGACTGCGACCGGATGAGCGACACGCAGCAGGTCGCGCTGTTCAACCTGTTCAACGAAGTGCGCGCGCACCCGTCGAGCGCGTTCGTCGCGGCGGGCCCCGCAGCGCCGCTCGCGCTCGACGTGCGCGAGGATCTCCGCACGCGCCTCGGCTGGGGGCTCGTGTTCCACCTGTCGCCGCCGTCCGACGCCGGCAAGATCGCGGTGCTCAAGCTCGCCGCGAAAGAGCGCGGGATCGCGCTCACCGACGACATCGCCGCCTATTTGCTGACCCATTTCCGCCGCGACATGCCGAGCCTGATGGCCTTGCTCGACGCGCTCGACCGCTTTTCGCTCGAGCAGAAACGCGCCGTCACGCTGCCGCTGCTGCGCCGGATGCTCGCGCGTCCCGGCGACGACATCACACCACCGGGCACGGGCCCGAACCGCTTCGAGTAAAATGCGCTTCCATGACTAATCTGGCACTCTTTGACCTCGATCACACGCTGATCCCGACCGATAGCGACCACGAATGGGGCCGCTTCATGGTGAAGCTCGGCATCGTCGACGCGGAAAGCTTCTCGCGTCAGAACGATCAGTTCTTCGCCGACTACAAGGCCGGCAAGCTCGACATCCACGCGTACCTCACGGCAATGCTCACGCCGCTCGCGAAGTATTCGCGCGCGCAGCTCGCCGAATGGCACGAGCAGTACATGCACGAGGTGATCCGGCCCGCGATGACGCCCGCCGCGCTCGAACTGGTGCGCAAGCACCTCGATGCGGGCGACCTGTGCTGCGTCGTGACCGCAACCAACGAATTCATCACGCGCCCGATCGCGACCGCGTTCGGCGTCGATACGCTGATCGCGTGCGAGGTCGAGACGACCGACGGGCACCCCGATTCACCGTATACGGGCCGACCGACCGGCACGCCGAGCTACCGCGAAGGCAAGATCGTGCGGACCGAAGCGTGGCTCGCGTCGCTCGGCAAGCACTGGGACGACTTCGCGCACAGCTACTTCTACAGCGACTCGCACAACGACATCCCGCTGCTCGAGAAAGTCACCGACCCGATCGCGACCAACCCTGACGACACGCTGCGTGCGCATGCAAGCACCCGCGGCTGGCGTATCCTCGATCTCTTCTGAACGTCGTGATCAAAAAATTCATCCGCAAGCTGCTCGGCCAGGACGAAAGCGAGCAAACCTCTCCCGCAGCGGCCCCGGCCGACGAAGCGGCCCCTGCTGCCCCGCGCGCGCCGAAGGGCACCCGTGGCGGTGGCGCGAAAAAGCCGCGCAGCAACCATGAGCCGACCGTCGTGCCGGCCAGCGTGCACGGCATCAATCCGGCGCTGATCTCGAAGAACGCGGTGCGCGTGACCGACACGCTGCAGCAGGCAGGCTTTCGCGCGTTCATCGTCGGCGGCGCCGTGCGCGACCTGCTGCTCGGCATCGCGCCGAAGGACTTCGACGTCGCGACCGACGCGACGCCGACCGAAGTCCAGCGCCTGTTCCGCCGCGCGCGCCTGATCGGCCGCCGCTTCCAGATCGTCCACGTGCAGTTCGGCCAGGAACTGATCGAGGTGTCGACGTTCCGCGCGCTGGTCGATGCGCCGCCCGAAGCGGCCGCCGCCGAGCCGCCCAAGCGCCTGAAGCGCGACGAACTCGATCGCCGCACGCACGCGGTCGACGCGAGCGGCCGCGTGCTGCGCGACAACGTGTGGGGCGAGCAGCATGAAGATGCCGCGCGCCGCGACTTCACGATCAACGCGATGTACTACGACCCGTCGACGCAGACGGTGCTCGATTACCACGACGGGATGGCCGACATGCGCGCCCGCCTGTTGCGGATGATCGGCGATCCGGCTACCCGCTTCCGCGAGGATCCGGTGCGGATGCTGCGCGTCGTGCGCTTCGCGGCGAAGCTCGGTTTCGAGATCGAGCCGCACACGCGCGAGCCGATCAACGCGCTCGCCGACCTGATCAACAACGTGCCGGCCGCACGCCTGTTCGACGAAATGCTGAAGCTGCTGCTGTCGGGCCACGCGCTCGCATGCCTGACGCGGCTGCGCAAGGAAGGCCTGCACCACGGGCTGCTGCCGCTCCTCGACGTCGTACTCGAACAGCCGCAGGGCGAGAAGTTCATCACGCTCGCGCTGAACAACACCGACGCGCGCGTGCGCGCCGGCAAGCCGGTGTCGCCGGGCTTCCTGTTCGCGACGCTGCTGTGGCACGACATGCGCCAGCGCTTCGAGCAATACACGGCCGAAGGCGAAATTCCGGTGCCGGCGCTCCATCGCGCGATGGACGACGTGCTCGACATGCAGACCGAGAAACTCGCGATCCACAAACGCTATTCGGCCGACATGCGCGAGATCTGGGGCCTGCAGTTGCGCCTCGAGAAACGCTCGGGCCGCAGCGCGATGCGGCTGCTGGAACACCAAAGGTTTAGAGCGGGGTATGATTTCCTCCTGTTACGCTGCGAATCCGGCGAGCTCGATGCGGAAGTCGGACAGTGGTGGACGGATTTCATCGAAGGCGACGCGGCTGCTCGCGAGGCATTGCTCACGCAGGGCGGCTCGAAGGAAAAATCGCCCCGCAAGCGGCGCCGCCGCGGCGGTGTGCGAAACCGCCAGCCGGGTGAAGGTGCCGCCGAGCAGGCACCGGATACCGCGGGCGGTTCCGACGACTGACGCGCTCGCCGGCGAACGACGTAGGAAGTGATGCCATGACGGTTGCATATATCGGACTGGGGGCGAATCTCGGCGATGCGCGCCAGACCCTGAAGGACGCGGTGGTGTGCCTTGCGCAGCAGCGCACCATCTCGATCCTCGGCAAATCGAGCCTGTATCGCACGGCGCCCTTCGAAGCGGGCGGCGACGACTATTACAACTGCGTCGTCAAGCTCGACACGACGCTGTCGGCCCGTGAGCTGCTCGCGCTCTGCCAGAAGATCGAACATCACTTCGGGCGCGAGCGCCCGTATCGCAATGCGCCGCGCACGCTCGACCTCGACATCCTGCTGTTCGGCGCCGATTCGATCGACGAACCCGACCTGATCGTCCCGCACCCGCGCCTCACCGACCGTGCGTTTGCGCTCGTGCCGCTCGTCGAGATCGAGCCGGCGCTCGACATTCCCGCGCGCGGCCGTGCCGACGCCTTCCTCGCCGCCGTGGCAGACCAGCGCGTCGAGAAGGTGCAAACCTGCCAGTGCCTGATGCAGAAGGCACTCGCTGCCGGCGAAGACGCCGACAAGACCCGCTGCCGATGAACTCGACTCCGCTGACTGTCACCGCGCCCGACCTGCGCGCCCCGCACCGCTATCTCGTGATCGAAGGCCCGATCGGCGTCGGCAAGACGACGCTCGCGCGCCTGCTCGCCGAGCGCTGGTCGATGCAGACGCTGCTCGAACGCCCGCAGGACAACCCGTTCCTCGAACGCTTCTATCGCGACACCGCGCGCTACGCGCTGCCCGTGCAGCTGTCGTTCGCGCTGCAGCGCGCGCAGCAGGCGCGCGAGCTGATCGGCGCGCTCGAAACGGGCCGCCCCGTCATCGCCGATTTCATGCCGCAGAAGAACGACATCTTCGCGCGGCTGAACCTGCCGGAAGACGAATGGCAGCTGTATCGCTCGGTCGCGACGCACGTCGACGTGCCGCAGGCGCCGTCGCCCGACCTCGTCGTCTATCTGCAGGCGAGCCCTGAAGTGCTGTTCTCGCGCATCCAGAAGCGCGGGCTGCCGATGGAGCTGCAGATCAGCGATGCGTACCTGCGCTCGCTCGTCGACGCGTACAACGAATTTTTCTACCACTACGACCGCACGCCGGTGCTGACGGTCGCCGCGGAACACCTGAACCCGCTGGACTCCCCCGAAGATCTCGCCCTGCTGGTCGAGCGCATCGAGACGATGCGCGGCCGCAAGGAATTCTTCGTCAAGGGCGAGACGACGCGCTGACGCGTCCCGCCTGTCGTTCTTCACCCATCGACCCGGATTTCCCATGACCTATCTCCAGGAATCGAGCCGGCCTGCCGTGACGGTGCCCAAGCTGCAGGCAATGCGCGACGCCGGCGAGAAGATCGCGATGCTCACCTGCTACGACGCGAGCTTTTCCGCGCTGCTCGATCGCGCGGGCACCGACGTGCTGCTGATCGGCGATTCGCTCGGCAACGTGCTGCAGGGCCACACGACCACGCTGCCCGTGTCGCTCGACGACATCGCCTATCACACGGCCTGCGTCGCACGCGCGCAGCCGCGCGCGCTGGTCGTCGCCGATCTGCCGTTCGGCACGTACGGCACGCCGGCCGAGGCGTTCGCGAACGCGGTCAAGCTGATGCGCGCGGGCGCGCAGATGGTCAAGCTCGAAGGCGGCGAATGGCTCGCCGAAACGATCCGCTTCCTCGTCGAACGCTCGGTGCCCGTGTGCGCGCACGTCGGCCTCACGCCGCAATCGGTGCATGCGTTCGGCGGCTTCAAGGTGCAGGGCAAGACCGAAGCCGGCGCCGCGCAGCTGCTGCGCGACGCGCGCGCGGTCGAGGACGCGGGCGCGCAACTCGTCGTGCTCGAAGCCGTGCCGACGCTCGTCGCGTCCGAAGTCACGCACATGCTGAAGATTCCGACGATCGGCATCGGCGCGGGCGTCGACTGCTCGGGGCAGGTGCTCGTGCTGCACGACATGCTCGGCGTGTTTCCCGGCAAGCGGCCGCGATTCGTGAAGGACTTCATGCAGGGCCAGCCGAACATTCAGGCGGCCGTCGAAGCTTATGTGAGCGCGGTGAAGGACCGGTCGTTCCCCGGCCCCGAGCATTCGTTCTAATCCGGGCGACAGTGCCGTGGCGCGCTGGCGGCAAGCTGCGGCACACCGCTATTCGCACTGCCCCGATGGACAGCACATACTTTCTAACTCGTCCTATTTCTGCTCGCCTTCGTCGCTGAAACCATCCAGCCTTCGTCAATCGAAGGAGCGACAAAGATGGCTCACGTGTATGAGAAGGCGACTGAACTCGTCGGGCAAAAGCTCGCAGGCGACGGAGAATGCGTCGCGCCGGTCAAAATTTACGCTTCCGTCGGCCCCACCGCCATCTGGCGCCCGGAGAAAAAAGCAAGCGGCGATCAGAGTCTCCGCGTTGGAACCGTCATTGCAACGTTCGAGAACGATCGCTACCCAAGCCGACCACACGGCAATCATGCAGCGTTCTATCTAGGCCAGGATGTCCGAGGTATCCACGTCGTTGAACAATGGCGTTCACTCAAGGCAATTCAGAGAAGAGGCATTCCGTTCAAAGGCAAGGACAAAAACGGCCGTTACATCGATCCGAGCAATAACGCCGATGCATTTTCGGTCGTGAAATGACGATGTTCATCCGCCCAACACCGAATCGGCTGCTCACCATCGCCGCGCTCGCATGCAGTCCGCTCGCCGCGTTACCCGCGTTCGCGGCAAGCACGGATTGCCCCACACGCATTGCCGTTACCCAGCAACTCGATGGTCAACCACCCGATGGCTGGAAAAACTTCGACACGCAAAACACCTATCCACTTGCCAGCGTCACCTTCTGGTCAGGGCCGCCGGATCGGATGATGTCGTTGCGGCCGAACCGCTCGCGTTCCGAGTCAAAAAGCGACATTCATATCTGGTCGCTTGCCGAAAACCGTGAAGACTACTGGGTTTCGTGCGACTACGGCAATACGAGCGTCGTAATCGCACGGCCACTGGGCAAACAGGCACAGACTTGCATCGCACGCTACAAAAGTGGGCACGCCATCGTACAAAGCTGGCAATGTACGCCGCAAAGGTAATCCGCGTTCAGGCCGGTGCGCAGCCGTGAATCAGCCGCGCTGCAATCGGCCCGCGCAACGCATTGCAGATCATCAACTCATCCGCGTTCAGCACATCATCGAGCATCAGCGCGCGCTCTTTTGCGCCTAGTGTCGGATCGTCGAGCAGCACGCCGCGCATCACGCCTGGCAGCACGCCGGACGCGAGGGGCGGCGTCACCCACTGGCCGTCGAGCTTCACGAACAGGTTCGAGCGCCCGCCTTCCGTCACCTCGCCGCGCTCGTTGACGAACAGCATGTCGAAGCCGCCCAGCGCTTCCGCCGCCTGCCACGCGCGGTCATATTCGGCGCGGCGCGTGGTCTTGTGCAGCAGCAGCGCATCGCTCGCGCGGGTCGGTGCGAAACCGTGCGCGGACGCCAGCATCACGCCGACCGGCCCTGCCGGCAACGCCTTGAGCGCCGCCGCGACGATTTCGACCGTGCCGTCCTTCGCGAGCGCGAGCTTCATCCGGTAAGCATCGCCGCCGTCGAGCGCCGCGCAGCGCGCGTCGATCTCGCGGCGCAACGCGTCGGCGTCGAAGCGGAAGCCGAACGCATCCGCGCTGCGCTGCAGCCGGGCGAGATGGCGGTCGAGATGGCGAATACCGTCCGCACGCGTGGCGGCCGTCGTTTCGAACAGCTGGAAGCCGGGATCGGCGTCCGTCAGGAATCGTGCCTTCAATTCGCACTCCGCATATTCGTCGGCCGCGACGCTGTCGAGCACGATGCCCGCGCCGACACCCATCGAGCCGCGGCGCCGACCGGTGATTGGCGTTGCCGGATTGCGTGCTTCGGCGCCGGCACCGGTCGCACCTTCGCGGTCAGCACCGTCGCCCGCAGCATCGAGCGTCAACGTGCGGATCGCGACCGACAGGCAGAAGTCGCCACAACCGGCCAGGCGATCACCCGTCGCGTCGGAATCGGCGCCTTGCTTCACGGCGTCGAGCCAGCCGATCGCGCCCGTATAAAGCCCGCGCGGCGTCGACTCGATCGCATCGATCAGCTGCATCGTCTTGTACTTCGGCGCGCCCGTGATCGACCCACATGGAAACAGCGCGCGCAGCATCTGCGCGAACGTCGTGCCATCGCGCCAGCCGGCCTCGACCGTCGACGTCATCTGCCACACCGACGCATACGGTTCGACGGAGAACAGCGCCGGCACCTTGACGGTGCCGGTTCGCGCGATCCGCGACACGTCGTTGCGCAGCAGGTCGACGATCATCACGTTTTCCGCGCGGTTCTTCGGATCGTTCGCGAGGAACGCGGCAGCTGCCGCGTCGTCGCGCGGATCGGCCGACCGCGGCGCGGTGCCCTTCATCGGCCGCGCGCGCAGCACGTCGCCGTGCTTCTCGACGAACAGTTCCGGCGAACACGACACGACCCACGCGCCGCCGGGCAGCGCGATCAGCGCGCCGTACCGCACGGGCTGGCGCGCGCGCAGCCGCCGGTACAGCGCGAGCGGCGTGCCGAATACGTCGAAATTCAGCCGGTACGTGTAGTTGACCTGGTACGAATCGCCCGCGCGCAACGCGTCGTGCACCGCGGCGATCGCCGCGTCGAACGCGTCGCGCGATACACTTTTCGCGACATGCGCGACACCCGCGATCGACGGCGCGCCGCCGCCGTCCTGCTGCGCAAGCCACGCGTCGACTTCGTCGCGCGACAGGCGCTCGCAATGCGCATACAGCAAAAAGCGCAGCGGGGCATGGCCCGGCTGCGCTCGTTGCAGGTTGCGTCCGAATTCGTAATCGCCGACGACGACCGCGTGCAGCCCGTCGCGCAGGTCCTGCGCGACCGCCGCATCGATTTCGTCGAGCTGCGCCGGGTCCGTGCACACGCGTTCGTGCACGAAGCCCGAATACAAACGACTCGACCGCGCGGACGCGGTCGAGTCGCAATCGTCCAAGAGCGCGAACGACGCGCTCTCGTTGCCTTCAGTCATGCTTTACTCGAAGAAGCTCTTCACACGGTCAAACCAGCTCTTGCTCTGCGGGCTGTGACGCGCGCCGCCCTCGGCCAGCGATTTCTCGAACTGCTTGAGCAGGTCGCGCTGGTTGTCGGTCAGTTTCACGGGCGTCTCGACCTGCACGTGCACGTACAGATCGCCCGCGATGCTCGAACGCAGCCCCTTGATGCCCTTGCCGCGCAGGCGGAACGTCTTGCCCGACTGCGTGCCTTCCGGCACCGGGAACGATGCACGGCCGGCCAGCGTCGGCACTTCGATCTCGCCGCCGAGCGCGGCGGTCGTGAACGGGATCGGCATCTGGCAGTGAAGATCGTCGCCGTCGCGCTCGAACACCGAGTGCGGCTTGATGTGGATCTCGACGTACAGGTCGCCCGGCGGCCCGCCGTTGATGCCCGGCTCGCCGTTGCCGGCCGAGCGGATCCGCATCCCGTCGTCGATCCCGGCCGGGATCTTCACTTCGAGCGTCTTGGTTTCCTTCACCTTGCCCGACCCGTGGCAATGCACGCACGGCTCGGGAATGTAGGTGCCCGTGCCATGACACTTCGGGCAGGTCTGCTGGATGCTGAAGAAGCCCTGCGACATGCGCACCGTGCCCTGGCCATGACAGGTCGGGCAGGTTTCCGGCTTCGTGCCGGGCTTCGCGCCCGACCCGTGGCACACCTCGCACGATACCCAGCTCGGCACGCGGATCTGCGTGTCGTAGCCGTGCGCAGCTTGCTCGAGCGTGATTTCCATGCTGTAGCGCAGGTCGGCGCCGCGGTACACCTGCGGGCCGCCACGGCCGCCGCGCGCGGCGCCGCCCGCAGCCTGACCGAAGATGTCGCCGAAGATGTCGCCGAACGCATCCGCGAAGCCGCCGAAGCCCTGTGCACCCGCACCGCCCATGTTCGGATCGACGCCCGCGTGGCCGTACTGGTCGTACGCGGCCCGCTTCTGACCATCCGACAGCATTTCATAGGCTTCCTTCACCTCTTTGAAATGCTCTTCCGCATCCTTGTTGTCCGGATTGCGGTCAGGGTGATACTTCATCGCAAGCTTGCGATATGCCTTCTTGATTTCGTCGTCGCTCGCATTCTTCGCGACGCCCAGAACCTCGTAGTAATCCCGTTTCGCCATATCGATTCACTGTGCCGCCACGCATCGCGCACGCGGCGGCTCCTTTCGCCTGCAGTAAAGTCTCTCGACTCGTCTGGCGCTGCGCCGTCCGCGGACGGCTCGCGCAGCACCCGCCAAAAAACAAATGTGCCCGGAGGGCCGCGAAGCCCGCCAGGCGTGGAGTCGATCCGGCCATCCGGAAGGAAAGACAGACCGCTTTTCAGCCGCTGGTCAGTCGCGCCGCGCGCGTTTCCACGCGCGGCGTGCGGTGCCATTGCAACCCGGCTTAGTCCTTCTTCACTTCCTTGAACTCGGCGTCGACGACGTCGTCGGCAGCCTGCTGTGCGCCACCCGCGTGGGCCGCGCCTTCCGCTGCACCGGCCGCGCCAGCCGCACCTGCCTGCTGGGCCTGCATGTCGGCGTACATCTTCTCGCCGAGCTTCTGCGACACCTTGCCGAGTTCCTCGACCTTCGCGTCGATCGCCGCCTTGTCGGCCGACGTGTCCTTCAGCACTTCCTCGAGCGACTTCAGCGACGCTTCGATCGCTTCCTTCTCGCCCGCGTCCAGCTTGTCGCCGTACTCGGACAGCGCCTTCTTCGTGCTGTGGACCAGTGCATCGCCCTGGTTGCGCGAATCGGCCAGCTCGCGCAGCTTGTGGTCTTCCGCTGCGTTCGCTTCCGCGTCCTTGATCATCTGGTCGATTTCAGCTTCGGACAGGCCCGAGTTCGCCTTGATCGTGATCTTGTTTTCCTTGCCGGTCGCCTTGTCCTTCGCGCCGACGTGCAGGATGCCGTTCGCGTCGATGTCGAAGGTCACTTCGATCTGCGGCACGCCACGCGGTGCGGGCGGGATGCCTTCGAGGTTGAACTCGCCGAGCAGCTTGTTGCCCGCTGCCATTTCGCGCTCGCCCTGGAACACCTTGATCGTCACGGCGCCCTGGTTGTCGTCGGCCGTCGAGTACACCTGTGCGTGCTTCGTCGGGATCGTCGTGTTCTTGCTGATCATCTTCGTCATCACGCCGCCGAGCGTCTCGATACCGAGCGACAGCGGGGTCACGTCGAGCAGCAGCACGTCCTTGCGGTCGCCCGACAGGACCTGGCCCTGGATCGCCGCGCCGACTGCGACGGCTTCGTCCGGGTTCACGTCACGGCGCGGATCCTTGCCGAAGAACTCCTTCACCTTTTCCAGCACCTTCGGCATGCGCGTCTGGCCGCCGACCAGGATCACGTCGTCGATGTCCGACACCTTGACGCCTGCGTCCTTGATCGCGATGCGGCACGGTTCGATCGTGCGCTCGACGAGGTCTTCCACCAGCGCTTCCAGCTTCGCGCGGGTGATCTTCAGGTTCAAGTGCTTCGGGCCCGACGCGTCCGCCGTGATGTACGGCAGGTTGATTTCGGTCTGCTGGCTCGACGACAGCTCGATCTTCGCCTTTTCAGCGGCTTCCTTCAGGCGCTGCAGCGCGAGCACGTCCTTCGACAGGTCGACGCCCTGCTCCTTCTTGAACTCGCCGATGATGTAATCGATGATGCGCTGGTCGAAGTCTTCGCCGCCGAGGAACGTGTCGCCGTTGGTCGACAGCACTTCGAACTGCATTTCGCCGTCGACGTCCGCGATCTCGATGATCGACACGTCGAACGTGCCGCCGCCGAGGTCATACACGGCGATCTTTCGATCGCCCTTCTCGACCTTGTCGAGACCGAACGCGAGCGCGGCTGCGGTCGGCTCGTTGATGATCCGCTTGACTTCGAGGCCTGCGATGCGGCCGGCGTCCTTGGTCGCCTGGCGCTGGCTGTCGTTGAAGTACGCCGGCACCGTGATCACGGCTTCCGTGACCGGCTCGCCGAGGTAGTCTTCGGCCGTCTTCTTCATCTTGCGCAGCACTTCCGCCGAAACCTGCGGCGGCGCGAGCTTTTCGCCGTGCGCTTCAACCCATGCGTCGCCGTTGTCGGCCTTGACGATGGTGTACGGCATCAGGCCGATGTCCTTCTGGACTTCCTTCTCTTCGAAGCGGCGGCCGATCAGGCGCTTCACGGCGAACAGCGTGTTCTTCGGGTTGGTCACCGACTGACGCTTGGCCGGCGCGCCGACGAGCACTTCGTTGTCGTCCATGTAGGCGATGATCGACGGCGTGGTGCGCGTGCCTTCCGAGTTCTCGATGACCTTGACCTGGTTGCCTTCCATGATGGCGACGCACGAGTTCGTGGTGCCGAGGTCAATACCGATGATCTTTCCCATTTTTCCTAATCTCCAGAAATGCTTGTTTGCTGCACGAAACCCCGCGTTTTTGGGCGGTTTCGCACGCCAGAATTCAACTCTGTTCCCGAAATGCGTCCGTCCGGTCCGTTTTCAAGACCCGACGAGCGATGCGGATATTAAATTTTTTCAATCGCCGCCGGCCAGCGGATCGCCGCCCGGCGGATCGCCGGCCGCCGCCGCGACCTTCGCCCGCGCCGCCGACACGGCCGCCTGGAACTGCGCGAGGCCATGCCAGCCCGTCGCGCGGCCCAGCCGCTTGCCGCGGTGGAAGAAGAACCACGTCGGCACGCCGTGCAGCCCGAAGCGGCGCCCCAGCTGATGGTGTTCGTACACGTTGCAATGGAACCACTTCAGATCCAGCGCGCGGATCGCGTCGGGCTGGGCGAGCATCGCCTTCTTCGCGATCTCGCAGTTGAAGCAGTCGACGCCCCAGAAGAACACCACCGCCAGCGCGTCGCCCGCGCCGCCGATGGCCGCGTCGAACGTGCCGGCGTCGAGCGCCTGCATGTCGAACGCGTCGAACGCGGCCGGATCGACGCCGGCGGGCACCATCCCGGCAGCCTTACTTCGGCTGGGCGACGGTGACGAGCGCCGGACGCAGCACGCGGTCGGCGATCGTATAGCCCTTTTGCAGCACGGTGACGACGGTGTTCGGCTCCTGATCGGCCGGCACCATCGAAATCGCCTGGTGCTGATGCGGATCGAACTTCTCGCCGACCGGGTTGAGCGCGACGACGCGGCCCTTCTCGAGCGCGCTCGTCAGCTGGCGCAGCGTCAGCTCGACGCCTTCGCGGACCTTCGCGATGTCGCCGGACGTGTCGCTGACGGCCGCTTCCAGGCTGTCCAGCACCGGCAGCAGGTGTTCCGCGAAGCTCTCGATCGCGAACTTGTGCGCCTTCGACACGTCGTCCTGCGCGCGGCGGCGGACGTTCTCGGTCTCGGCCTTCGCCCGCAGGTAGCTCTCCTGCAGCTCGGCGACCTTGGCTTGAGCCTCCGCGAGCGCCGCGTCGGCTGCTTCGGCGGCGGGAGCGGCGCCTTGCGCCGCCTGCTTCTCGCTGCCGATGTCTTCGGCCGATTGGGTAGCCGGGTTCTCTTGCGTGTTTTCCATGTCGCTGAAAGTCGATTAGAGGTTGAAGCCAAATCGGCAACCGCCGGACCGTATACCCGGCGGAACCGCACATTGTTGGTGCAAATAAGGGCGAAAACTGCGATTTCAAGAGGGTTATTCGCCGGCATTCGCCAATGCCGCGAAACAACCGCGCCGCCCGGCGGTGCGTGGCCCGCACAGTCCACCAGATCGGGCGAAACCGGCTGTAACAACGCTTACCTGGCAAGTACTAGCTTGGCACAGGCCCGCTGCACTACACTCCAGTCAAGCGTCGGAAAAGCGTGTTTACCCCTAGCTGACCGCCGCCTGACATCCACCTGGCGCCGTTTTCACCCTTGAGCCCGAGGGGAGTACCGTGAAACTGACCTTTGCGATATCGGTGGTCGCGCTGGTACTCATTGCCGGCACCACCACCATCTGCCTGTCCGGAGCCGTTACCGACCGCACGACCGAATACGGCAGCGCGCGGGCGACATTCGACCAGATGTTCAGCGCCCACCCGAAAATCTGTCGATGATGCGCCGGTCGCGCTTCGTCGGCCGGCCGTGCAGTTCGGCCGCCGGCTCGCGATACGTGCGGCGCCGCTCCAGTTCGGCGAGCCGCGCGGCCCGCCCTGCTTCCGTTTCCGCGTAAAGCGCCTGCGCGACGCTCGCAGGCCCGCGCACGTCGCACACGCCCAGCACGGCAATGTGCCAGACGATGCCGTCGATCGCAATCTCCACCTCGTCGCCCACCCGCACGTCCTTCGCCGGCTTGATCGCCGCGCCGCCGATCTTCACGTGCCCCTTGTCGACCGCATCGGTCGCGAGCGAGCGCGTCTTGAAGAAGCGGGCCGCCCATAGCCATTTGTCGATGCGCAGCTTCGCGCCGGGGTCCGTGGAAATCTGGTAGTTCATGTCAGCCTCCGCCGGGCTGCCCCAAGGAGGCTGACCGCCCCCTCGGGGGGCAGCGAGCAAAGTGAGCGTGGGGATCGTTTCATCTCAGTTCACCGTTTCGGGCTGCGCGGCCTTGACCGGCCAGCCCTGCAGATTCTCGGCGACGATCTCGCCGACCGCGCCGATCCACGCGGGCGCGCCGTTCAGGCACGGAATGCGGTGGAACGTCTTGCCGCCGCCGGCGAGGAACGCGTCGCGCACTTCCATGCCGATCTCCTCGATCGTCTCCAGGCAATCGGCCGTGAAACCAGGACAGAACACGTCGGCCCGCCGCACGCCGGCCTCGCCGAACTCGCGCAGCGTCGGCGCGGTGTACGGCTGCAGCCATTCGGCCTTGCCGAAGCGCGACTGGAACGTCACGCGGCATTCGGTCGTCGACAGCCCGAGCGCGGCCATCAGCAACGCGCCCGTCTGCTGGCACTGGTCGTGATACGGGTCGCCGAGGTCGAGCGTGCGCTTCGGCACGCCGTGGAAACTCAGCACGAGCTTGTCGCCGGCCGCGAAATCGGGGCGGCCGTGCTGCGCCCAGTACTGGCGCACCTGCTCGGCCAGCGCATGGATATAGGCCGGATGGTCGGCGTAATGCCGTACCGTGCGCACTTCCGGCTGGTTGCGCATGCGCGCGAGCGCGTCGAAGGCGGCATCGAAGGCGGTGGCCGTGGTCGACGCCGAGTATTGCGGATACATCGGCATCAGCAGCACGCGCTCGACGCCCGCGCGCTTGAACTGCGCGAGTGCGTGCGAAATGCTGGGGCTGCCGTAGCGCATCGCGTAGTCGACCGTCACGTGATAGCCGTTCGACGTGAGCAGGTGCCGCACGCTGTCGGTCTGGCGCTCGGTGTACACGCGCAGCGGCGAGCCCTCGGGCATCCAGACGGCCGCGTATTTCTTCGCGGACGCGCGGCCGCGCAGCGGCAGGATCAGCGTGCGCAGCAGCACCTGCCAGACGGCCTGCGGAATCTCGACGACGCGCGGATCCGACAGGAATTCGGCGAGGTAGCGCCGCACCGCACGCGGCGTGGGCGCGTCGGGCGTGCCGAGATTGATCAGCAGCACACCGATGCGATGGGCAGCCGCGATGCTCGAAGGCGGCTCAAGATCGAAACGCATGGGCAAGAACGTGCTCGGGGCACGGGACCGGACGGCTCTCAATTATAGCGGGCCGCCCCGTGCCGTTCGGCCGACTGTCGGCGCGTGCGGCATTGCGACACGATGACGGGGCGGGATCAGGCTGCCGATTGCAGCCTATTGCTGGCTCAGCGTGAGCGACAGCAGGCGCGCGGTGATGTCGACGATCGGGATCACGCGGTTGTACGCCATGCGGGTCGGGCCGATCACGCCGAGCGTGCCGACGATCTGCCCGTTCACCTCGTAAGGCGCGGTGACGACGCTCATTTCCTCGATCGGCACGAGCGTCGATTCGCCGCCGATGAAGATCTGCACGCCCTGGGCGTGGCTCGACACGTCGAGCAGTTGCAGGAGGCCCGTCTTTTGGTCGAACACGTCGAACAGCTTGCGCAGCCGCGCCATGTCGGACGACAGATCCGCCACTTCGAGCAGGTTGCGCTCGCCGGAAATCAGCACGGTGTCCTCGGTGTCGGGCACCTCGGTACTGGCCGTCACGGCCGCGTGCATCAGCGTGGTCATGTCGCCGCGCAGCTGGTCGATCTCGTCGCGCAGGCGGCGGCGCACCTCGTCGAACGACAGGCCGGCGAAATGCGCGTTGATGTAATTGGACGCCTCGGTCAGCTGCGACGGCGAATAGTCGCGCGGCGTCGCGAGCATCCGGTTCTGCACGTCGCCCTCGGGCGTGACGATGATCAGCAGGATGCGCTTGTCGGACAGGCGCATGAACTCGATCTGCTTGAACACGTGGCTGCGGCGCGGCGTCAGCACGACGCCCGCGAACTGCGACAGGTTCGACAGCACGCTCGCGGCGGCCGCGACCACCCGCTGCTGCGGCTCGCCGGCCTGCAGCGTGTTCTGCACCTGCCGCGCGACGGCTTCGGCGTCGATCGGCGCCTCGACCGTCAGCATCGTGTCGACGAACAGCCGGTAGCCGCGCGGCGTCGGCACGCGGCCGGCCGACGTGTGCGGGCTCGACACGAGGCCGAGCTCCTCCAGGTCGGACATCACGTTGCGGATCGTCGCCGGGCTCAGCTCGAGCCCGGAATAACGGGACAACGTGCGCGATCCGACTGGCTGACCGTCGGCGATATACCGTTCGATCAGGGTTTTCAGGAGGGTTCGTGCGCGAGGATCTAGCATGGTGGAAAATTTTAGCGCAACCGCGCGACCGCGGCGAGTGGCGTCTCCCTCCGTTGCGCGGGCCGGCCCGATCCGGCCCCTTCGGCGCACAGCCGGTTCTTTTCGTCAACGAGCTATGGTGTAATGCCGGCATGAAAACCGGTAATCAGTTCAATACTGTCGCGCTCGTCGGCCGGAGCAACACGCCCGTCATCGCCGAGCCGCTCGCCACGCTGGCTGCCAGCATCGCGAAGCTCGGCTTCGAGGTCGTGTTCGAAGGCGATACCGCGCGCGAAATCGGCATCACCGGCTACCCGGCGCTCACCCCGGCCGAAATCGGGGCGCGAGCGGATGTGGCGGTGGTGCTCGGCGGCGACGGCACGATGCTCGGCATCGGCCGCCAGCTTGCGCCGTACCGGACACCGCTGATCGGGATCAACCACGGGCGGCTCGGCTTCATCACGGACATCGCCGCGGCCGACATGCACGCGCTCGTTCCCGTGATGCTGGCCGGCAAGTTCGAGCGCGAGGAGCGCGCGCTGCTCGAGGCGCGGATCATGCGCGACGGCGAACCGATCTACCACGCAATCGCGTTCAACGACGTCGTCGTGAACCGCAGCGGCTTCTCCGGGATGGTCGAGCTGCGCGCGTCGGTCGACGGCCGGTACATGTACAACCAGCGTTCGGACGGCCTGATCGTCGCGACGCCGACCGGCTCGACCGCCTACGCGCTGTCGTCGGCCGGCCCGATTCTTCACCCGCAGCTGGCGGGCATCGTGCTCGTGCCGATCGCGCCGCATGCGCTGTCGAACCGGCCGATCGTGCTGCCCGACGATTCGAAAATCGCGATCCAGATCGTCGGCGGGCGCGACGTCAACGTGAACTTCGACATGCAGTCGTTCACGTCGCTCGAACTGAACGACACGATCGAGGTGCGCCGCTCGAAGCACACGGTGCCGTTCCTGCACCCGGTCGGCTACAGCTACTACACGACGCTGCGCAAGAAGCTGCACTGGAACGAACACGCCTCGAACGAAGACGACAAGGCGTCCTGACGCCGCTCCGCCCTACATCATGCTCCGCCACCTCTCGATCCGCGACTTCGTCATCGTGGCCGCGCTCGATCTCGAATTCGACAGCGGCTTTTCCGTCTTTTCCGGCGAAACCGGCGCCGGGAAATCGATCCTGATCGACGCCCTCGCCCTCGCGCTCGGCGAACGTTCCGACGCGAGCGTCGTGCGTACCGGCTGCGGCCGCGCCGACATCACGGCCGAATTCACGCCGCACGACCGCGTCGCGCGCTGGCTCGACGAACACGCGTTCGACGCCGAGGACACCGTGATGCTGCGCCGCGTGATCGACGCGAATGGCCGTTCGCGCGCGTTCATCAACGGCACCAGCGCGACGCTCGCACAGCTGCGCGAACTCGGCGAGATGCTCGTCGACATCCACGGCCAGCACGCGCACCAGTTGCTGATGCGGCCCGACGCGCAGCGCGAGCTGTTCGACACGCACGCGGGGCTCGTCGCCGATGCGGCGAACGTCGCACGCGCATGGCGCGTGTGGCGCGACGCGACGCAGGCGATCGACGCCGCGAAGGCGCACGAGCGCGAGTTGCAGCTCGAACGCGAAAAGCTCGCGTGGCAGCTCGCCGAGCTTGACAAGCTCGCGCCGCAGCCCGGCGAATGGGACGAAGTCAGCAACGAACACAAGCGGTTGTCGCATTCGGCGAACCTGATCGAAGGCGTGCGCGGCGCGCTCAACGCGCTGTCCGAATCCGACGACGCGATGCTCCCGCAACTCGGCGCGATCGTGTCGAAGCTGCGCAGCCTGGCCGACTACGACACCTCGCTCAGCGATGCGCTCGCGTCGCTCGAACCGGCCGAGATCCAGTTGCAGGAAGCCGTCTATTCGCTGTCGCACTATGCGCAGCGCGCCGATCTCGATCCCGAGCGGCTCGCGCAGGTCGAAACGCGGCTCGATGCGTTGCACTCGACCGCCCGCAAGTTCCGGCTGCCGCCCGACACGCTGCACGAGGAACATGCGGCGCGCCGCGCGCAGCTCGTCGCGCTCGACGCAGCCGCCGATCTCGGCGCGCTCGAAGCGACGCAGGCCAAGGCGCGCGAAGCCTATCTCGCCGACGCCCGGCACCTGTCCAAGGCGCGCGCGCAGGCCGCGAAGGCGCTCGGTACGGCCGTCACGACCGGCATGCAGGAATTGTCGATGGCGGGCGGCAGTTTCGAAGTCGCACTCGTGCCGCTTGCCGACGGCGGTCCGCACGGGCTCGAGCAGGTCGAATTCCGCGTCGCCGGGCATCCGGGCGTGCCGCTGCGGCCGCTCGCGAAGGTCGCGTCGGGCGGCGAACTCGCGCGGATCAGCCTCGCGCTCGCGGTCATCGCGAGCGCGGCAAGCCCGACGCCGACGCTGATCTTCGACGAAGTCGATACGGGGATCGGCGGCGGCGTCGCCGAAGTGGTCGGCCGCCTGCTGCACCAGCTCGGGCGCGACCGCCAGGTGCTGTGCGTGACGCACCTGCCGCAGGTCGCCGCGCGCGGCGACCATCACTTCCAGGTCGCGAAGGGCGCCGACGATCGCGGCGGCACGGTGTCGACGGTCGTCGCACTCGACCGCGCCAACCGGATCGAGGAAGTCGCGCGGATGCTCGGCGGGCTCGAGATCACCGCCACCACCCGCAAGCACGCGAAGGAAATGCTGGCGGCCTGACGCGGCCGCCTGCTCCGTTCAAGCCGAACGGGTTCGCACATTGGCGATTCAGGGCGGTGCGCGGGTCGATACCGCGCACCGCCCTGCTTTCGTTCAAACGCCCGTTTCAACCGCGCCGAACACGCGCTCCCACAGCGCCGTCACCGCAGCCCGCTCGTCGGCCACCATCGCCGGATCGACACGCGCCTTCTCCATCCCGTCGAGCCGCAGCTTGTGCTGCAGCTTCCGGTACTTGCGGTACGCCGCGCCGACGCGCTCGGCCTCGTCCTCGCCCATCAGCCCGAAGCGGGCGACCTCACGCAGCAGCGCGATGTTGCCGGTATTGCGGATCAGCTCGGCGTCGCTCGACGCATGCAGCAGCACCCAGTACTGGACGATGAACTCGATGTCGACCATCCCGCCGCGATCGTGCTTCAGGTCGAACAGCTCGGTCTGGTTCGGGTGGCCGGCAAACACCTTGCCGCGCATGTCGACGATCTCCTTCGCGAGCACGCCGCCGTCGCGCGGCGTCGTCAGCACCTGCTGGCGGATCGCCTCGAAGTCCGCGCCGATCTGCGCATCGCCCGCGCTGTAGCGGGCACGCGTTAGCGCCTGGTGCTCCCACACCCACGCGGTGTTCGCGGCGTCGCCCTCGCGCAGCTGATAGCGGCGGAACGCATCGAGATCGGTAACGAGCAGCCCGGCCTCGCCGTTCGGCCGCAACCGCAGGTCGATGTCGAACAGCGCCCCCGCCCCGGTCGCGGTCGTGAGCCACGTGATGAGGCGCCGCGTGAAGGTCGTGTAGACGTCCGCCGAGCGCTCGTCGGGGTCGTCGTACAGGAAGATCAGGTCGAGATCCGACGCGTAGCCGAGCTCCTTGCCGCCCAGCTTGCCGTACGCGATCACCGCGAACTTCGGCACGTCGCGATGGCGCTTCGCGAGCTGCGACCAGACGACTTCGATCGTCACGTCGAGCACCGCGTCGGCCAGCTCCGACAGCCGGTCGCTCACATGCTCGACCGACAGTTGCCCGGCCAGATCGATCAGCAGGATCCGGAACACCTCCGCGTGCTGCGCGTGGCGCAGCAAGTCCATCTGCTGCTCGGGGCCGTCCGCCGCCGCGAGGCGTGCGCGCAGCGCGTCCTTGAACGCGGGCCAGTCGAACGGGCTCGCGATCGCCTCGTCGTCGAGCAGCTCGTCGAGCAGCTGCGGGTGGCGGATCAGGTAGCCGCCGCCCCAGCGCGTCGCGCCGAGCACCGACAGCACGCGGTCGAGCGCGGCCGGGTATTCGGTCAGCAGCGCGAGATAGACGCCGCGCCGGCTGACCGTCTCGAGCAGGTCGAAGAGGCGCACGATCGTGTCGTCGCGGCGTGCGGCGTCGATCTTCGGGGCGGCGTCGAGCGCCCGCTGCGCGACGCTGTCGAAGCGCTGCCGGCTCTTTTCCGGCAGCCCGGTGTAGCGCGACGATTGCCAGATCGCGCGCAGCCGCGCGAGCACGGTGGCCGGATCGGTGAAACCGAGGCCGTCGAGGCGCGCGACCAGCGCGTCGTCCTCGCCGTCGTCGGCCAGCGCGCCGCTCCAGATCCACGCGGCGGCCGTGTCGTCGCCGGCCGCGCAAGGCCCGCCGCTCACCTTGTCGGCAAAGATCTGGTGGAACTGCGCCTCGACGAAGGTCCGGTGGCCGTCCAGCACCGTCATCAGCGCCGCATAGTCGGCAAAGCCGAGCGATGCGGCCAGCGCCGCGCGTTCGTCGGGCTCGACCGGCATCGCGTGCGTCTGCGCGTCGTTGCGGTACTGCAGCCGGTGCTCGAGCGTGCGCAGGAAGTTGTAAGCATCGGACAGGCGCGCGCGCACGTCCTCGCCGATCAGCCCGCGCGCCTGCGCATGGCGCAGCACCGCGAGCGTCGGCCGCACGCGGAATTCGGCATCCTGGCCGCCGCGGATCAGCTGGAACACCTGCGCGCTGAACTCGATCTCGCGGATCCCGCCGCGCCCGAGCTTGATGTCGTCGGCCTTGTCGGGCCGCATCGACGCGCGGCGCGCGGCTTCGTGACGGATCTGCTGGTGCAGCGAACGGATCGCGCCGATCACGCCGAAATCGAGATAGCGGCGGTACACGAACGGCTTGACGATGGATTCGAGCTGCGACTCCAGCCGCCGGGCCGCGTCGCTGTCGCCTTCCGACACGAGCCGCCCCTTGATCCAGGCATAGCGCTCCCACTCGCGCCCCTGCACGTAGAAATATTCCTCGAGCATCCCGAGGCTGCAGACGAGCGGCCCCGAATCGCCGTTCGGGCGCAGCCGCATGTCGACGCGAAACACGTAGCCGTCGGCCGTGACCTCGGACAGCACGCCGATCAGGCGCCGGCCGAGCCGCGTGAAGTATTCCTGCGTGGACAGCGGCGAACGCGCTCCGCCGGTCGTTTCGCCGTCGTCCTCGTAGACGAAGATCAGGTCGATGTCCGACGACACGTTAAGCTCACGGCCGCCGAGCTTGCCCATTCCGACCACGCCGAGCACGACGCGCTGGCCGTCGGCGCCGCGCGGCTCGCCGTACAGCGCCTCGAGCTCGGTCGACAGCAGCGCGAGCGAACGCTGCACGGCCACTTCGGCGAGATCGGTCATCGCGCCCGTCACTTCGGCGACGTCCACCAGCCCGCGCAGGTCGCGCTCCGCGACCGCGCCGAACGCCTCCGCGCGCAGTTGCCGCAGCGCGCGCTTCAGTTGCTCCTCGGTCGGCGCGGCCGTGCCGGCTGGCGTCGCGAGCAATTCGGTGAGGCGCGCGTCGAGCTGCGCGCGGCCGAGCGGCGCGGCCGCCCATGCGGCGACCTGGTCGGCCAGCGCGGGCCGCGCGGCAGCCGCGCGGGCGAGGTATCGGGAATAGGACGTGCTGATCAGGGCGGAAGCGTCGGTCATCGAGAAGCGGGCCTGGCGGAAAGGCCGGCCGGCAGCGGCCCGGCGCGTACGCGCCCCGCTGCCGGCCGGTCTCGTGAACTCGGCGCGGCAGCGGCGGACGCACGTGCGTCCGCCGCGAAACCGCGCGCCGGAAAGCCCGTGCCGTGCTGCCGCAACGGCCGCCGGCACGAACCCGTGTGATACATTTCAACGTCAGTCTGCAAAACTACCATATCGCCGCCCGTCCGCCGCATGTCCGACCGTCAGGAATCCGCCGTAGCTGCGCCCGAAGCGGGACCTCCGAAGCACGATCATCCGGTCCTGCGTCGTGTGTTCAAGGTGACGCTGGCTGTCGGGATCGGCACCTACTTCGTTGCGTCCGGCGCGTTCCTCGGGCTGCGCTATGTGCTGCTGCCCCGCATCGACGAATTCCGTCCGCGCATCGAGCGCCTCGTGTCCGACAAGCTCCACGCGCAGCTTTCGATCGGCAAGCTTTCCCCGAACTGGTCCGGCATGCAGCCGGGCGTCGAACTCACGAACCTGACGATCCGCGGCCGTGACGGCAAGATCGCGCTGTCGGTACCGCATGCGACCGCCGCGCTGTCGTGGATGTCGCTGCTGCGACTGTCGCCCGCGCTGTCGAGCCTGATCGTCGACCAGCCCGACCTCGTCGTCGCGCGCGCGGCCGACGGTTCGCTGAGCGTCGCGGGCATCGGCGTCGCGACCACCCACGGCGGCAACGACACGTTCGGCACCTGGCTGCTGAAGCAGGAAGCGATCGTGCTGCGCGGCGGCACGCTGCGCTGGCGCGACGCGCAGCACGACGCGCCGGAGCTCGTGCTGTCGGGCATCCGGATCGCGGTGCTCAACGACGGCCGCGTACACCGGGCCGCGCTGCAGGCGCCCGCGAACGGCACACTGCTGCTCGGCCCGCTCGATTTCCGCGCGCGCTTCACGCACAAGGCGCTCGCGCCGGTCGGCAAGCCGTCCAACTGGACCGGCGACGCGTACCTGTCGACCGGCCCGGTCGATCTGCAGACGCTCGCCCGTTACCTCGACATCCCGCTCACGATCCATGCCGGCCGGATCGACAACGCGATCTGGGCGACCTTCCGCGACGGCCGGCTGCGCTCGGCGGGCGGCGACCTGCAGGGCGCCGACGTCACGCTGCGCGTGCGGCCGACGCAGCCGCGGCTCGACGTGCCGGTGGTCGGATTCGGCTGGGACATGGCGATGGACACGGGGCACGACTACACGCTGCACCTGTCGCGCTTCCACGCGGAACTCGGCCAGCCGCCGCTCGACGACGGCACGCCGCTCGCCCGCTCGCTCGCGCTGTCGACGCTGACGGCCCGCTACCGCGTGCCGACGGCGACCCAGGGGCAACTGATCAGCGTCGTCGGCGATCGCGTCGATCTCGGCATCCTCAGCGAATTCATTCGCGGCCTACCGCTGCCTGCGCGCCTGCGCAACGAACTGATCAAGATCGATCCGCGCGGGATGATGTCGAACTACCAGATCGAAGTCGAGCGCGCGAAACCCGCGCGGGCCGACCTCGCGGAAGAGGAGCGCCGCACCGGCGCCGCGCCGATCGTCCGCTATCGCTTCCTCGGCGACCTGCAAGGCCTCAGCTTCGCCGCGCAGGAGCCGCCGCCCGGCCTGTCGCCGCGCGGCCACCCGCGCGCCGGCTGGCCGGGCGTCGAAAACCTGTGGGGCCGCGTCGACGCGAGCGAGACGGGCGGCACCGCGCATTTCGACACGGTCAACGCGGCCGTCACGGTGCCCGGTGAGTTCGACGAGCCGCGCCTGACGTTCGACCGGCTGCGCGGCAACGTCAAATGGGTGATCGCGCCCGCGCCCGGCGACAAGCACGCGCGCGTCGACGTGACGCTGCCCGACCTGCTCGTGTCGAACCCCGATGCCGAAATCGCGGTGTCGGGTTCCTACACGAACCCCGGCCACGGCCGCGGCTCGCTCGACCTGCGCGCCGAGTTCGCCCGCGCGTCGGTGGCGCGCATTCCGCGCTACCTGCCGACCGGGATGTCCGAACACCTGCGCGACTATCTCGGCCACGCGCTGCAGGACGGCAAGGTCACTCAGGGCGCGTCGATCGTCGCCCGCGGCCCGCTCGAGAAATTCCCGTTCGAACACGAGCCGGACGCCGGCGTGTTCCACATCGTCGCGCCATTCACCGGCGGCCGCTTCGAGCCGACGCCGTACCCGCCGCGCAAGCTCGCGAACGGCACGCCGAGCGTCTGGCCGGCGCTCGACGGGATCGACGGCGTGTTCGAGCTCGCGCAGAACAAGCTGCGCTTCGACATCGAGCGCGCGCACTACAAGCGCGTCGCGCTGACGAAGGTCGCGGGCCGCATCGACGATCTCGGCAATCCGACCCACTCGCCGCTGATCATCGACGGCCATGCACAGGGGCCGCTCGCCGACCTGGTCGACTATGCGGACAACAGCTCGCTCGGCACGATGAGCGGCCATATCGGCCAGCGGATCGATGCGCAGGGGCCCGCGTCGCTCGCGCTCAAGATCACGATTCCGCAGCACGTCGCGCATCCGCATACGCACATCGAAGGCGCGCTCGCGTTCGGCGGCAACACGCTGTCGACCCGCGGCGTGCCGCCGCTGTCGGCACTGCGCGGCAGCGTCCGCTTCACCGAGGCCGGCGCATCGCTGCACGACCTGTCGGGACGCTTCCTCGGCGGCCCGGTGCGCGCGAGCGGCAACTTCCAGTCGCACGGCCCGTACACGGTGGACGTCGACGGCCGGCTCGCGCTCGACGCCGCACGTGGCCTGAACCTGCACGGCCCGGCGGCCGCGCTGCTCGAACACGTGGTCGGCGATGCGCCGTACAAGGTCGCCGTGCGCGGCGCGCCGGGCCGCCTGCCCGACATCAGCGCGCATTCCGACCTGACGGGCGTCGCGCTGAACTTCCCGGCACCGTTCGCGAAACAGGCCGGCACGCCGATGCCGTTCAGCTTCACGCTGCAGCCGGCGCCGCAGGCGGACGGCAAGCGCCTCGAACATGCCGACCTGACGCTCGGCCCGGTGTCCGCGACCTACCTGCTCGACGCGACGCGCGGCCAGCCGCTGCGCGCGGTGCGCGGCGCGATGGGCATCCACCGGATGCCCGACATGCCGCAGGACGGCGTGAGCGCGGCCGTCGACGTCGACGAGCTGGACGCCGACGCATGGCTCGCGCTCGCCCACACGCTGAAACCGGACACGCCGCGCGTACCGGAGCCGCAGACCGCGCCGCGCGTCGATTTCGCGAGCTTCGCGCCGAAGCGCTTCGCGTTCCACTTCGGCACGCTGAAGCTGCTCAAGCGCAACTGGGAGAACGTGATCGTCGGCGCGTCGCATGTCGACGACCTCTGGCAGGCGAACATCGCATCGAACCAGGTATCGGGCTACCTGTCGTGGGCGCCCGGCGGCGGCCACAACGGCGCAGGCGTGCTGAATGCGCGGCTCGCGAAGCTCGTGGTGCCGCAGAGTGCGCAGCACGACCTCGTCGGCCGCGCGATGAACCTGCCGACGCCGACCGACCGCCCGATGCCGTCGATCGACCTGATCGTCGACCAGGTCGTCGCGCGCGACCACGACATCGGCCGTCTCGTCGTCAACGCGCGCAACATCGACGAAGACGGCACGCCCGTGTGGCAGCTCGACAAGCTGGAACTGTCGAACCCGGCCGCGAAGCTGACCGCGACCGGCAACTGGCGCACGTCGCGCCGCGCGCTCGCCCGCGGCGCCGACGAAAACGATGCGCCGCGCCGCACCGTGTTCGACTTCAAGCTCGACATCGGCAACGCGGGCGCGCTGCTCGACCGCGTCGGCTTGCCGCGGACGCTCGCGGACGGTCACGGCTCGGTAACGGGCAAGGTCGGCTGGCGCGGCGGCCCGACCGCGCTCGACTTCCCATCGCTCGGCGGCCAGGTCGCGCTCGACCTCGAACACGGGCAAATCCTGAAAGTCGATCCGGGCGCGGCGAAACTCCTCGGCGTGCTGAGCCTGCAGAGCCTCGCGCGCTTCCTGACGCTGAATTTCCGCGATGTGGTGGGCAAGGGGCTGCCGTTCGACAAGATCACGGGCACCGGCCAGATTTCAAACGGGATCGCACGCACCGACGACTTCTCGATGATGACGGGGCCCGCGAACGTCACCGTGCGCGGCGCGGTCGATCTCGGCACCGAGACGCAGGACCTGCATGCGCACGTCGCGCCGAAAATCAGCGCGGGCGCAGCCGCGATCGGCGCGGCCGTCATCAACCCGCTGCTCGGCATCGGCGTGCTGGCCGCGAACTACGCGCTGTCGGAAACGCTGTCGCGCGCGTTCGCGCTCGACTACGCGATCACCGGTTCGTGGGCGCACCCGCACATCGAGCGGGTGCGAGGCGATCAAGGTAAGATGGATCACGGTCCGGCCGGTGCGGTGAACCATTGAGCGCGCATCGAACCGCCCGTGGTGCCGGGCCGCACCCCATTTATGACGCAACCGATCCCGCGATGACCGACCACACCCGTTCCGCCACACCCTTCCGGGTCGCCGCGCTGCAGATGGTGAGCACGCCGGACGTCACACGCAATCTCGCCGAAGCGCGCCGCCTGATCGCGGAAGCCGCCGGCGAAGGCGCGCAGCTCGTGCTGCTGCCCGAGTATTTCTGCTTCATGGGCCATCGCGACACCGACAAGCTCGCGCTCGCCGAACCGTACCAGGACGGCCCGATCCAGCGCTTCCTCGCGGACGCCGCACGGCGCCACGGCGTCTGGGTGATCGGCGGCACGCTGCCGCTGAAGGCGCCCGAACCCGATCGCGTGCTGAACACGACGCTCGTGTTCGATCCGTCCGGCCACGAGGCCGCGCGCTACGACAAGATCCATCTGTTCAACTTCGAGAAAGGCGACGAATCGTTCGACGAGGCCCGCACGATCCGCGCGGGCGACACGGTCGTCGCGTTCGACGCGCCGTTCGGGCGGGTCGGCCTGTCGGTCTGTTACGATCTTCGCTTTCCGGAGCTGTATCGCCGGATGGGCGACTGCGCGCTGATCGTCGTCCCGTCGGCGTTTACGTATACGACAGGCCGCGCGCACTGGGAAACGCTGCTGCGCGCGCGGGCCGTCGAGAACCAGTGCTACGTGCTCGCGGCCGCGCAGGGCGGCAAGCACGAGAACGGCCGGCGCACCTGGGGCCACAGCATGCTGATCGATCCGTGGGGCGAGATCGTCGCGGTCCGCGATGTCGGTGCCAGCGTCGTGCTCGGCTCGATCGACCCGCAACGCATTGCCGACGTGCGCCAGAGCCTGCCCGCGTGGCGGCACCGCGTACTGACCTGAATTCGCCGCACCGCTTGAAACGCCGCGCGGCCAACCCATCTGCCCAGCAGCACCCGACAACTTTTTGAGAAACCCCGATATCCGCATGAACATCATCGAACCCGGCATCCGCAACCTCGCGCTGGCGAAGGACATCCTGCTCACGCCGTACGGCCTCGACGAAAGCCTGCTCACGCGCACGATCGCCGACATCTTCACGCACCGCGTCGACTACGCGGACCTGTACTTCCAGGCGACCCGCAGCGAAGCGTGGAGCCTCGAGGAAGGCATCGTCAAATCGGGCAGCTTCAGCATCGACCAGGGCGTCGGCGTGCGCGCGGTCGCGGGCGACCGCACCGCGTTCGCGTACTCGGACGACCTGTCGCCGGAAGCGATCGCGCAAGCCGCCGCGGCCACCAAGGCGATCGCGGCAGCCGGTGGCGGCCGCCAGAAGATCAAGGCCGCGACGTCGCTGAAGGGCATCTCGGGCCGCGACCTGTACCTGCCGTCCGACCCGCTCGCATCGCTCGACGCAACGGCCAAGGTCAAGCTGCTCGAGCGCATCGAGCAGATGGCGCGCGGGCGCGACCCGCGCATCACGCAGGTGATGGCCGGCCTCGCCGGCGAATACGACGTCGTGCTGGTCGCGCGCAGCGACGGCGCGCTCGCGGCCGACATCCGCCCGCTCGTGCGCGTGTCGGTCACGGTGATCGCCGAACAAAACGGCCGCCGCGAGATCGGCTCCGGCGGCGGCGGCGGCCGCTTCGACTACGGCTACTTCACCGACGAAGTCCTGTCGCGCTACGTCGACGACGCCGTGCACGCGGCCCTCGTCAACCTCGACGCCCGCCCCGCACCGGCCGGCGCGATGACGGTCGTGCTCGGGCCGGGCTGGCCGGGCGTGCTGCTGCACGAGGCGATCGGCCACGGCCTCGAAGGCGATTTCAACCGCAAGGGCTCGTCGGCTTTCGCGGGCCGGATCGGCGAGCGGGTTGCTGCCAAGGGCGTGACCGTCGTCGACGACGGCACGCTGCCGAACCGCCGCGGCTCGCTGAACATCGACGACGAAGGCAACCCGACGCAGTGCACGACGCTGATCGAGGACGGCATCCTGAAGGGCTACATCCAGGACACGCTGAACGCACGCCTGATGAAGATGCCGGTCACCGGCAACGCGCGGCGCGAGTCGTACGCGGCGCTGCCGATGCCGCGCATGACGAACACGTACATGCTGAACGGCGACAAGGATCCGCAGGAAATCATCGCGTCGGTGAAGAACGGCCTGTACGCGGTGAACTTCGGCGGCGGCCAGGTCGACATCACGAACGGCAAGTTCGTGTTCTCGGCGTCCGAGGCGTACATGATCGAGAACGGCAAGATCACCTACCCGGTGAAGGGCGCGACGCTGATCGGCAGCGGCCCCGAATCGCTGAAGGACGTGAGCATGATCGGCAACGACATGTCGCTCGACTCGGGTGTCGGCGTGTGCGGCAAGGAAGGCCAGAGCGTGCCGGTCGGCGTCGGCCAGCCGACCCTGCGGATCGACAGGATGACCGTCGGCGGTACGGCATAACCGCATCGCGGCGCAGACAATCCGCGCATTTTGGATAAAACGCGCGGATTGTCCGCATTTTCGACGTTTCCCGGTTGCCAGCCGTCCGGCGACGCGGTATAAATTCCGAATCAACTTTTTTGACGAACCGAATCCCCGTCATGTCCGCCAAGTTTTACTTTTACTTTTTTTGGTATCTCAGACCGCTGGCGGATCGAGAGGGTTGATGGCGCGTAAAGCGCAACCGAAATTCCCGAAAAAACCGCCGGCGAACCCGGCGGTTTTTTTTCGCCCTTCGCCACCCGGTCGCCGCCGCAGCGGTCCCGCGGCCCCGACCGAAACCACTGAATCGCTTGAATTGATGAATCTGCCGCACGCCCACTGATCGAACGGCGCCCGGAACCAAGGAGAAACAGCATGCCCCCGCACAACACCGACGACGTCCGCATTCGCGAACTCAAGGAACTGACGCCGCCCGCTCACCTGATCCGCGAATTCGCGTGCTCCGAAGCCGCGTCCGAGCTGATCTACAACTCGCGCCAGTCGATGCACCGCATCCTGCACGGGATGGACGACCGGCTGATCGTCGTCGTCGGGCCGTGCTCGATCCATGACACGAAGGCGGCGATCGAATACGCGGGCCGGCTCGTGAAGGAACGCGAGCGCTTCAAGGGCGAACTGGAAATCGTGATGCGCGTGTACTTCGAGAAGCCGCGCACGACGGTCGGCTGGAAGGGGCTCATCAACGATCCGCACCTCGACAACAGCTTCAAGATCAACGAAGGGCTGCGCACCGCGCGCGAGCTGCTGCTGCAGATCAACGAAATGGGGCTGCCGGCCGCGACCGAATACCTCGACATGATCAGCCCGCAGTACATCGCCGACCTGGTCTCGTGGGGCGCGATCGGTGCGCGCACGACCGAGTCGCAGGTGCACCGCGAGCTCGCGTCGGGGCTGTCGTGCCCGGTCGGCTTCAAGAACGGCACCGACGGCAACGTGAAGATCGCGGTCGACGCGATCAAGGCCGCGTCGCAGCCGCACCATTTCCTGTCGGTGACGAAGGGCGGCCACTCGGCGATCGTGTCGACGGCCGGCAACGAGGACTGCCACGTGATCCTGCGCGGCGGCAAGACGCCGAACTACGACGCGGACAGCGTGAACGCCGCCTGCGCGGACATCGGCAAGGCGGGCCTCGCCGCGCGCCTGATGATCGACGCGAGCCACGCGAACAGCTCGAAGAAGCACGAGAACCAGATCCCCGTCTGCGCGGACATCGGCCGCCAGATCGCGGCCGGCGACGCTCGCATCGTCGGCGTGATGATCGAGTCGCACCTGGTCGAAGGCCGCCAGGACCTGAAGGAAGGCTGCGCGCTGACCTACGGCCAGAGCATCACCGACGCGTGCATCGCGTGGGACGACAGCGTGAAGGTGCTCGAGGGCCTCGCGGAATCGGTCAAGGCACGCCGCGTCGCGCGCGGCAGCGGCAACTGATCGCCCGGACCGCCGCAACGAAAAAGCCCGGCTCGCGCCGGGCTTTTTTCATGGGCCGCTGACTGCCGGTCAACACATCACTCGAGCGCGCCCGAACCGAAGATCTCGGTATTGATGCGTTCCGGCGCGACGCCGAGCGCCACCAGCGCATCGCGTTGCGCCTTCATGAACGCGACCGGGCCGCAGATGTAGTAGTCGGCGTCCGGCACCCGTGCGTATTGCTGCACGCGCTCCGGCGTGAGGCGCCCCTCGAGGTCGTAGTCGATGCCGGCGCGATCGTTCGGGCCGACCAGCTCGTACACCACCGTGCGCTTGACGTTCGCGTGTTCGTGCACCGTCTCGTTCAGCCAGTCGCGGAATGCGTGCACCGCGCCCGAACGGCATGCGTGGACGAACCGCACGTCACGTTTGCTGCCTTCGTCGACCAGCGTCGACGCCATCGACACCATCGGCGTCAGGCCGACGCCGCCGGAGATCAGCACGACCGGCGTATCGACGCCGCGCTTCAACGAGAATTCGCCCATCGGCGCGGTCACTTCGACGATCGAGCCCTCTTCGACACCGTCGTGCATCAGCGTCGACACCTTGCCGGCGGGAATCGCTTCCGGCAGGCCGGCTTCGCGCTTCACCGAGATGCGCAGCCACTTGCCGTGCGGCACATCGGACAGGCTGTACTGGCGCGGCTGGTCGACGCCCAGATCGCCGACGTAGCGCTTCACCGTGATGTACTGGCCCGGCTCGAAGGCCGGCGCCGCGCCGCCGTCGGCGGGTGTCAGGTAGAACGACGTGATCTCGTCGCTCTCGCGCACCTTGCGCGCGACCTTGAACGGGCGGAAGCCGCTCCACGCAGCGCCCGCGTACAGGTCGGCCTCGGCGCCGATCAGGATCTGCGCGAGCTGGCCGTATGCGACGCGCCACGCTTCGAGCGTTTGCGCATCGACCGCGTCGCCGAGCACTTCGACGATCGACGCGAGCAGGTTCTCGCCGACGATCGGGTAATGCTCGGGACGGATGTTCAGGCTCGCATGCTTGTGCGCGATGTGCGACACCGCCCCGCCCAACGCCCCGAGGTTGTCGATGTTCGCCGCATACGCGTAGACGGCCTTCGCGAGCGTTTCCGGCTGGCTGCCGGTCTTCTGGTGCGTCTGGTTGAACAGGTTCTTCAGTTCCGGATGACGCGCGAACATGCGCTGGTAGAAGTGCTTCGTGATCGTCGCGCCATGCACGGCAAGGACGGGGGCGGTGGCCTTCACACGGGCCATCTGGTCAGCGGTGATGTGGGTCATGTTCGTTCTCCGTTAAACATGCCCATACAATACATCTTTAAAAATACACGCTCCCTGGGCAAATTGTCGCAGTGCGCAAAAACGCGACGGCGCGTCAGCGGACGCGCCCGCGCTCCCACAGCACGTCGGCCCCGCCGCCGGCGCGGTTCAGCACGCGCGCGAGCACGAACAGCAGGTCGGACAGCCGGTTCACGTAGCGCCGCGGCGCATCATGGAGCGTGTCATGGCGCCCGAGCGCGACGATCGAGCGCTCCGCGCGGCGGCACACGGTCCGGCAGACGTGCGCGAGCGACGCCGCCCGCGAGCCGGCCGGCAGGATGAATTCCTTCAGCGGCGGCAGGGTCGCGTTGTAGTCGGCGAGCCACCGGTCGAGGCGAGCGAGGTGCGTGTCGTCGAGCACCGCATGGCCGGGGATGCACAGCTCGCCGCCGAGATCGAACAGGTCGTGCTGGATCGTGACGAGCGCCGTGCGCACGTCGTCCGGCAGCGTCTCGGCCAGCAGCACGCCGAGATTCGAATTCAGTTCGTCGACGTCGCCGATCGCGGCGATCCGCGCGTCGTCCTTGCCGATGCGCCGTCCGTCGCCGAGGCCGGTGGTGCCGTCGTCGCCCGTGCGCGTCGCGATCTTGCTCAAGCGGTTGCCCATGCGAATGTCCTCTCGTGCGCGGCCGCGATGCGGCCCGGTTGGCTGGAACGCGATTATCGCAGCCCGCGGCGGGAGGCGCAGCGGGCGTTACAGCGTAGAATGGGCCGAAAGTTTGACAAGCAGTCAGGAGACATTCGTGAATCACCCTGCCCCGCCGGCCACCACGCGCCGCCCGCTGCCCCCCGCCATGCTCGATGCGCTGCGCGCCGCCTTCGGCGAGCGCGTGTCGACCGCCGACGCGGTCCGCGCCCACCACGGCCGCGACGAATCGCCGTTCGATCCGCAACTGCCCGACGCCGTCGTGTTCGCGCACAGCACCGACGACGTATGCGAAGTCGTGTCGCTGTGCTCGCTCTACAGCGTACCGCTGATCCCGTACGGCGCCGGCTCGTCGCTGGAAGGCCACCTGCTCGCGGTGCGCGGCGGCGTGTCGCTCGACCTGTCGGAAATGAACCGTGTGCTGTCGATCAACGCCGAAGACCTGACTGTAACGGTCGAGCCGGGCATCACGCGCAAGGCGCTCAACGAAGCGCTGCGCGACACCGGCCTGTTCTTCCCGATCGACCCGGGCGCCGACGCCAGCATCGGCGGAATGACCGCGACCCGCGCATCGGGCACCAACGCCGTGCGCTACGGCACGATGCGCGAGAACGTGCTCGGCCTGACCGCGGTGCTCGCCGACGGCCGCGTGGTGAAAACCGGCTCGCGCGCCCGCAAGTCGTCGGCCGGCTACGACCTCACGCGCCTGTTCGTCGGGTCCGAAGGCACGCTCGGCGTGATCACCGAGATCACGCTGCGCCTGCACCCGCTGCCCGAAGCCGTATCGGCCGCCATCTGCACGTTCCCGACGATGGGCGACGCAGTACGCACCGTGATCGAGACGATCCAGATCGGCGTGCCGATCGCGCGCGTCGAATTCGTCGATGCGCTCGCCGTGCGTTCGATCAACCGCCATTCGAACCTGACGCTGACCGAAGCGCCGACGCTGTTCTTCGAATTCCACGGCACCGAGGCCGGCGTGAAGGAACAGGCCGAGCTCGTGCAGGCGCTCGCCGGCCAGAACAACGGCCAGGGCTTCGAATGGGCGACGCGCCCCGAGGACCGTACCCGGCTCTGGGCCGCGCGCCACAACGCGTACTTCGCGATGCTGCAGCTGAAGCCCGGCTGTCGCGCGGTGACGACCGACGTGTGCGTGCCGATCTCGCAGCTCGCCGCATGCGTCGAGGAAACCGAAGTCGACCTGCGCGCGTCGTCGCTGCCCTGCCCGATCGTCGGTCACGTCGGCGACGGCAATTTCCACGTCGCGATCCTGATCGATCCCGGCAAACCCGAGGAAATCGCCGAAGCCGAGCACATCAACGACCGGATCGTCGAGCGCGCGCTGCGCCTCGGCGGCACCTGCACGGGCGAGCACGGCGTCGGGCTGCACAAGATGCGTTTCCTGCCGAAGGAGCACGGCGACAACGCGATCGACACGATGCGCGCGATCAAGCTCGCGCTCGATCCGCGCAACCTGATGAATCCGGGCAAGATTTTCACGTGCTGACACGGCGGCGCACCATCGCGCCGCCTGCTGCAGGAGACCTCATGAACGCTCCCGTCGAACTGTCGAGCGCGGCCCGCGCGCAGCGCCAGCGCGAAGTGGTGCAGGCGCTGATGGCCGTGCTGCCGACGCACTGCCTGCTGTACCGCGACGAAGACACGGCGCCGTACGAATGCGATGGCCTGTCCGCGTACCGCCGCCTGCCGCTCGCGGTCGCGCTGCCGGAAACCGAATCGCAGGTGCAGCGGATCGTGCAGATCTGCCGCCGCATGGAAGTGCCGATCGTGCCGCGCGGCGCAGGCACGAGCCTGTCGGGCGGCGCGCTGCCGATCGCGCTCGGCGTCGTGCTGTCGCTCGCGCGCTTCACGCGCATCGTCGAAGTCGATCCGTACGCGCGCACGGCGACCGTGCAACCCGGCGTGCGCAACCTCGCGATCTCGGAAGCCGCCGCGCCGTACGGCCTGTATTACGCGCCCGATCCTTCATCGCAGATCGCGTGCACGATCGGCGGCAACGTCGCGGAAAATTCCGGCGGCGTCCATTGCCTGAAATACGGACTGACCGTACACAACGTGATGCGTGTGCGCGCGGTGACGATCGACGGCGAGGTCGTCGAATTCGGCTCGCTCGCGCTCGACATGCCCGGCCTCGACCTGCTCGCCGTGATGATCGGCAGCGAAGGGATGTTCGCGATCGTCACCGAAGTGACGGTGCGGCTGATCCCGAAGCCGCAGACCGCGCAGCTCGTGATGGCGAGCTTTGACGACGTCGTCAAGGGCGGCGAGGCCGTCGCGGCGATCATCGCGTCGGGCATCATCCCCGCTGGGCTCGAGATGATGGACAAGCCGGCCACACAGGCCGTCGAGGCGTTCACGCACGCGGGCTACGACCTCGATGCGAAGGCGATCCTGCTGTGCGAATCGGACGGCACGCCGGAAGAAGTCGCCGAGGAGATCGTGCGGATGACGGCCGTGCTGCGCGAACACGGCGCGACGCGCATCCAGGTGTCGCGCAACGAACAGGAGCGGCTGCGCTACTGGTCGGGCCGCAAGAACGCGTTCCCGGCAGCCGGCCGCATTTCCGCGGATTACTACTGCATGGACGGCACCGTGCCGCGCCGCGCGATCGGTCCGCTGCTCGCGCGCATCGAACAACTCGAGACGCGCTACGGGTTACGCTGCATCAACGTGTTCCATGCGGGCGACGGCAACATGCATCCGCTGATCCTGTACAACGCGAACGATCCGGACGAGCTGCACCGTGCCGAGCAGTTCGGCGCGGAAATCCTCGAATGCTGCGTGGAATTCGGCGGCAGCGTGACGGGCGAACACGGTGTCGGCATCGAGAAGCTCAATTCGATGTGCGTACAGTTCTCGCCGCAGGAGCGCGATGCATTCTTCGCGGTCAAGCGCGCATTCGATCCGGCCGGGTTGCTGAATCCGGACAAGGGGATCCCGACCCGCGCGCGCTGCGCCGAATACGGCCGCCAGCACGTGCGCGGCGGGCTGCTGCCGCACCCCGACCTGCCGCGCTTCTGAGCGTCGCGCGGGGGCCGCGGCCCGCGCGCGCGTCCGCACGGGCATGCGGTATGCAATACGGGGCTTAGGGATAGTCGCGATGTGGAATCGCGCCACCCCGGTACAATCGACCGAACAACAAGTCGAGGCAGCAACAGAACATGGAAGAGGACGACATCGTCGCCGGATGGGCCGAGCGCATCCGCGCGGCCAGTGCCGATGGCCGGCCGCTGCGGATTCGCGGCGGCGGCACCAAGGACTGGTACGGCCAGGCGCTCGAAGGCGAAATTCTCGACACGCGCGCGTTTCAGGGCGTCGTGTCGTACGACCCGGCCGAACTCGTCGTCACGGTCCGCGCGGGCACGCCGCTCGCGCAGCTTGAAACCGTCCTCGCCGAGTGCGGCCAGATGCTGCCGTTCGAGCCGCCGCACTTCGGCCGCGCGGCCACGGTCGGCGGCTGCGTCGCGGCCGGCCTCGCGGGCCCGCGCCGCGCCACCTGCGGCGCCCCGCGCGATTTCGTGCTCGGCGTCGCGCTGATGAACGGCCGCGGCGAGCTGCTGCGGTTCGGCGGGCAGGTCGTGAAGAACGTCGCCGGCTACGACGTGTCGCGGCTGATGGCCGGCGCGCTCGGCACGCTCGGGCTGATGCTCGACCTGTCGATCAAGGTGCTGCCGATGCCCGTCGCCGAGGTCACGCTGAAGTTCGAGATGACCGCGACCGACGCGGTGCGCAAGCTCAACGAATGGGGCGGCCATCCGTTGCCCGTCAGCGCCAGCGCCTGGCGCAACGGCACGCTCGTGCTGCGCCTGTCGGGCGCCGAAGCGGCCGTGAAATCCGCGAAGACGCTGCTCGGCGGCGAAGTCGTCGACGCGGTCGAAGCCGAGCGCTTCTGGGCCGGCCTGCGCGAGCATACCGACCCGTTCTTCAACGGCATCCCGCCTGGCTACGCGCTGTGGCGCCTCGCATTGCCGTCGATCACCGAACCGATGCACCTGCCCGGCACCCAGCTGATGGAATGGGGCGGCGCGCAGCGCTGGTGGATCACCGACGCCGATGCGCAGACCGTGCGCATGAGCGCGAAGCAGGCTGGCGGCCACGCGACGCTGTTCCGCGCGGGCGACGCGTACGACCGCAGCGCGGGCGTGTTCACGCCGCTCCCCGCCCCGATGATGAAAATCCACCGCGGGCTGAAGGCCGCGTTCGATCCCGCGCGCATCTTCAACCGCGGCCGGCTCTACCCTGATCTCTGAGGGATCGATGCAAACGAACCTCGCCGATTTCATCCGCAACACGCCCGACGGCGACGAGGCCGACGCGATCCTGCGCAAGTGCGTGCACTGCGGGTTCTGCACCGCGACCTGCCCGACCTACCAGCTCCTCGGCGACGAACTCGACGGCCCGCGCGGCCGCATCTACCTGATCAAGCAGATGGTCGAAGGGGCGCCCGTCACGCGCAGCACGCAGCAGCACCTCGACCGCTGCCTCACGTGCCGCAGCTGCGAGACGACCTGCCCGTCCGGCGTCCAGTACGGCCGGCTCGTCGAGATCGGCCGCAAGCACGTCGAAGCACAGGTGCAGCGCCCCGTGCAGCAACGCCTGATGCGCCGCGTGCTCGCGAGCCTCGTGCCGAACGCCGCGCTGTTCTCGCCGGTGATGCGGCTCGGCCAGCACGTGCGGCCGCTGTTGCCGAAGCGGCTGCGCGACAAGGTGCCGCCGCGCACGCGGCTGCTCGAATGGCCGCACCGCACGCATACGCGCAAGATGCTGATGCTCGGCGGCTGCGTGCAGCCGTCGATGCTGCCCAACATCAACATCGCGACCGCGCGCGTGCTCGACGCGCTCGGCATCGAGACGGTCGTCGCGCCCGACGCGGGCTGCTGCGGCGCGATCCGCCTGCACCTGAACTATCACGACGAAGCGCTCGACGACGCGCGCCGCAACATCGACGCGTGGTGGCCGCACGTCGAACAGGGCGCCGAGGCAATCGTGATGAATGCGTCGGGCTGCGGCGCGACGGTGCTCGAATATGCACATCTGCTGCGCGACGATCCGGCCTACGCGGAAAAGGCGCAGCGCATCGTGTCGCTGACGCGCGACATCTCCGACGTGCTGCTCGCGTTCGAGGCGGAACTCGCGACGCTCGCGCGGCGCCGCGCGATTCATACGGTCGCGTACCACCCGCCGTGCACGCTGCAGCACGGCCAGCAGTCGCGCGGCAAGGTCGAACGGCTGCTCGAGACGCTCGGCATCGACGTGCGGCTGCCGGCCGACAGCCATCTGTGCTGCGGCTCGGCCGGCACCTATTCGCTGACGCAGCCGTCGCTGTCGTACCGGTTGCGCAAGCAGAAGCTGCTGAAGCTGCAGGCGCTCGAACCGCAGATGATCGTGTCCGGCAACATCGGCTGCATCGCACACCTGCAGAGCGGCACGCAGATTCCGGTCGCCCACTGGGTCCAGCTGGTCGAGCATTTGCTGTACGGCTGAGCCCTGCTCCCGCCAATGACGGGCGTGTGCGCGGCGTCCGTATAATGAGCGGATCGATGCGCCGCGTGTCGCGGCGCATCGGCTTCATGCCCGCTTCCGTGCCTGCTTTCGTGCCCGTCATGTCCGATCTTGCCGCCCGTCTCGACTCCGTTCATCGCCGCATTGCCGACGCCGCCCGCGCGGCCGGCCGCGATCCCGCCACCATCTCGCTGCTCGCCGTGTCGAAGACGTTCCCCGCCGACGACGTGCGCGCCGCGCATGAAGCCGGACAACGCGCGTTCGGTGAAAACTACGTGCAGGAATCGATCGACAAGATCGACGCGCTCGCCGACCTGCGCGCAAGCCTCGAATGGCATTTCATCGGGCCGCTGCAATCGAACAAGACGCGCCCCGTCGCCGAGCGCTTCGACTGGGTCCATTCGGTCGACCGGCTGAAGATCGCGCAGCGCCTGTCGGAACAGCGCCCCGCCCACCTGCCGCCGCTCAACGTGTGCGTGCAGGTGAACATCAGCGGCGAGGCGTCGAAGAGCGGCGTCGCGCCGGCCGACGTGGCCGAGGTCGCGCGCGCGGTTGCCGCGCTGCCGTCGCTGCGGCTGCGCGGCCTGATGGCGATTCCCGAACCGGCCGGCGATACCGATGCACAACGCGTGCCGCATCGTGCGCTGCGCGCGCTGTTCGACACGTTGCGCGCCGACGGCCTGCCGCTCGACACGCTGTCGATGGGCATGTCCGCCGATCTCGACGCGGCCGTGCTCGAAGGCGCGACGATCGTGCGCGTCGGCACCGCGATCTTCGGCGCGCGCGATTATTCGCACTGAGCGCCGCGCCATTTCCGCCTTTCCGTTCACTCACCTGCTCATTCGGACATCATGAAAATCGCATTCATCGGCGGCGGCAACATGGCCGCGGCCCTGATCGGCGGCCTGATCAAGCGCGGCGTCGCCGCTGACGGCCTGTATGCCATCGACGTCAACGAAGACGTCCGCGCGCGCGCCGCGCAGCAATTCGGCGTGCGCACCGGCGCGGCCACCGACGCGACGCTCGCCGGGTACGACGCGATCGTGCTCGCGGTGAAGCCGCAGGTGCTGAAGGACGTCGCACAGGCGCTCGCGCCGCACCTGACGTCGCAGCTCGTGATCAGCATCGCGGCGGGCATCCGCGGCACGGATCTCGCGCGCTGGCTCGGCGACTACGCGCGCGTCGTGCGCACGATGCCGAACACGCCTGCGCTGGTCGGCATGGGCGTGACGGGCCTCGCCGCGCTGCCGGGCGTCGACGCGGCGGGCCGCGAACTCGCATCGAACGTGCTCGGCGCGGTCGGCGAGATCGTGTGGTTCGACGACGAATCGCAGCTCGACGCCGTCACGGCCATTTCGGGCAGCGGCCCCGCGTACGTGTTCTATTTCATCGAAGCACTGCAGGAAGCTGCGCGCCGCCTCGGCATGAACGACGAGCAAGGTCGCGCGCTCGCGGTCGCGACGTTCACGGGCGCCGCGCAACTGGCCGCGCAATCGGGCGAGCCGGCGAGCGTGCTGCGCGAGCGCGTGACGTCGAAGGGTGGCACGACGGCCGCTGCGCTCGCGGCGTTCGACGCGCAAGGCGTGAAGGAAGCGATCGTGCGCGGCGCGCTCGCGGCCGAAGCGCGTGCGAAGGAAATGGGCGACGAACTCGGCCGCGCGTAAGCACGGTCGCGCCCGCCGGGTCTCCGGCACGCGACGTAAAAAAAGCGGCCATCAGGCCGCTTTTTTATTGGCAGCGCGCCGGGCGCGCGGCTTCGTTCAGTTACCCGCCAGCAGGTAATGCGCGGCGATCCCCGCGAACAGCACGCCGCCGAGCCAGTTGTTGTGCCGGAACGCCGCGAAGCACGGCATCCGCTCACGGTCCTTGATCAGCGTGTAGTGATACAGCGCGCAGCCGGCCGCGGCGGCCCAGCCGGCCCAGTACACGAGACCGAAGCCGAGCGTCACGCCGACCCACACGTAGATACCGAGCGTCACCGCGTAGCACGCCATCACGGCCGCGACGTCGAAGCGGCCGAACGTCAGTGCGGACGTACGGATGCCGATCTTGATGTCGTCGTCGCGATCGACCATTGCGTACTCGGTGTCGTACGCGACCGACCAGAAGATGTTCGCGATCAGCATGATCCACGCGATCACCGGTACCGTGTCCTGCACGGCCGCGAACGCCATCGGGATCCCGAAGCCGAACGCGATGCCGAGATACGCCTGCGGAATCGCGAAGAAGCGCTTCATGAACGGATACGAGCCCGCGACGAACAGCGCGACGACAGACAGCTCCTTCGTCAGCGTGTTCAGCGGCAGGATCAGCAGGAATGCGATGAACGACAGCCCGACCGCGATCGCGACGGCCTCCCATGCGCGGATCTTGCCCGACGTCAGCGGCCGGTCGGCCGTGCGCTTCACGTGACGGTCGAAATCGCGGTCGGCGTAGTCGTTCATCGCGCAGCCGGCCGAGCGCATCAGCAGCGTGCCGAGCGTGAAGATCACGAGCAGCGGCCAGCGCGGGTGGCCGTCCGACGCGATCCACAGCGCGTTGAGCGTCGGCCACAGCAGCAGCAGGCTGCCGATCGGCTTGTCCATCCGGACGAGCCGCAGATACAGGGGAAAGCGGGCAAGCATGGCGAAGCACCGGGAAGATAACCCCGGCATTTTAGAGCCGAGCGGCGCTTCGCGTCATGTCGGGGCAGCCCGCAGCCGGCTGCCGGCGGGCGGGCATACGCCGCCCGGGCCCGCTGCAGGCGGCTGTGCCGTCGTGCGCATCAATCAAGGGACAGGTTCGACATCTCGGCGGATCGGACCGAAAGGCAGCCGTTCGCGGCCGTGCCGTGCTTACGCGAGCAGCGACAGCAGCCTCCACGCGGTCTTTTCATGCGTCTGCAGGCGCTGCGTCAGCAGGTCAGCAGTCGGCTCGTCGCTCGCCGCGTCGGCGATCGGGAAGCTGTCGCGTGCGGTGCGCACGACCGTCTCGTGCCCTTCGACGAGCTGGCGGATCATCTCCTCGGCGGCCGGCATGCCCTTCGCTTGCGGCACCGACGACAGTTTCGCGAAATCGGCGAACGTGCCCGGCGCAACGACGCCGAGCGTGCGAATGCGCTCGGCGACCGAATCGACCGCGAGCCGCAGTGCGTTGTACTGCGCCTCGAACATCAGGTGCAGCGTGTTGAACATCGGGCCCGTGACGTTCCAGTGGAAATTGTGGGTCCTCAGGTACAGCGAGAACGTATCGGCGAGCAGCCCCGACAGGCCGTCCGGGATCTTCTTGCGGCCCTTGTCGCCGATGCCGATGTTGATCGGCGCGGCACGAGTCATTCCCGGCATGTTCCGGACTCCTGATTCAATGACCCAGGGCAATGAAAGCGAATCGGGCTACCTGCTGTCGATGCCGCGCCGCGCTCAGGCGGCCGCGATCGCGTGCAGCGCTTGTGACACCAGTTCGGCCACACCGCCGATGACAATCGCGAATCCGACGACGTACCGCGCGATCTCGGCCGGCGCCCGCACCTTCGGCGCCGCCAGTGCGGCGCGCATGTTCAATATCATTTGCGACATGATCGTCACTCCTTCAACGAAATCCGTGATCCAGTAGAAACGGCCGGTCGGACGACCGGCCGTTTCCCGTTACTGCCTCACCGTGCTACTGCACGGCGGCGCTCATGCGAGGTCGAAGCGGTCGAGGTTCATCACCTTGTTCCAGGCGGCGACGAAGTCGCGTGCGAACTTCTCCTTCGCATCCGCGCTGCCGTACACCTCGGCCAGCGCACGCAGTTGCGCATGCGAGCCGAAGATCAGGTCGACACGCGTGCCCGTCCACTTGACCTTGCCCGTCGCGCGATCGCGCCCTTCGAACACGTCGTTCGCGGCCGACGCCGGCTTCCATTCCGTGCCCATGTCGAGCAGGTTCACGAAGAAGTCGTTCGTCAGCGCTTCCGGACGATCGGTGAACACGCCGTGCTTCGCGTCGCCCGCATTCGCGCCGAGCACACGCAGCCCACCGACGAGCACCGTCATCTCCGGCGCGCTCAGCGTCAGCAGCTGCGCCTTGTCGACCAGCAGCGCCTCGGCCGGCGTCTTGTACGCGTGCTTCAGGAAGTTGCGGAAACCGTCGGCGAGCGGCTCGAGCACGGCCATTGCCTCGACGTCGGTCTCTTCCTGCGTCGCATCCGCGCGGCCCGGTGCGAACGGCACCGTCACCGCCACGCCCGCGTTCTTCGCCGCCTGCTCGACGCCGGCCGCGCCGGCCAGCACGATCAGGTCGGCGAGCGACACCTTCTTGCCGCCCGTCTGCGCGTCGTTGAACGCCTTCTGCACGCCTTCGAGCGTCGCGAGCACCTTCGCGAGTTCAGCCGGACGGTTCACTTCCCAGTCCTTCTGCGGGGCGAGGCGAATGCGCGCACCGTTCGCGCCGCCGCGCTTGTCCGAACCGCGGAACGTCGCTGCCGACGCCCAGGCGGTCGACACGAGCTGCGACACCGACAGGCCCGCTGCCAGCACCTTCGCCTTCAGCGCCGCGACGTCCGCGTCGTCGATCAGCTTGTGATCGACGGCCGGGATCGGGTCTTGCCACAGCAGATGTTCCGCCGGCACTTCCGTACCGAGATAGCGGGCACGCGGCCCCATGTCGCGGTGCGTGAGCTTGAACCACGCGCGTGCGAACGCGTCGGCGAACTCGGCCGGATTCTCGTAGAAGCGGCGCGAGATCTTTTCGTAGGCCGGGTCGAAGCGCAGCGACAGGTCGGTCGTCAGCATCGTCGGGCGATGCTTCTTCGACGCGTCGAACGCATCCGGGATCACGTCGCCGGCGTCCTTCGCGACCCACTGGTGCGCGCCGGCCGGGCTCTTCGTCAGCTCCCACTCATAGCTGAACAGGTGCTTGAAGAAGTCGTTGCTCCACTGCGTCGGCGTCGACGTCCACGTGACTTCGAGGCCGCTCGTGATCGCATCCTTGCCCTTGCCCGTACCGAACGTGCTCTTCCAGCCGAGGCCCTGCTCTTCCAGGCCCGCGGCTTCCGGCTCGGCGCCGACGTTCGACGCCGGACCGGCGCCGTGCGTCTTGCCGAACGTGTGGCCGCCCGCGATCAGTGCAACCGTCTCTTCGTCGTTCATCGCCATCCGCGCGAACGTCTCACGGATGTCGTGCGCGGCAGCGACCGGGTCGGGGTTGCCGTCCGGGCCTTCCGGGTTCACGTAGATGAGGCCCATCTGCACCGCGGCGAGCGGGCTTTCGAGGTCACGCTTGCCCGAGTAGCGGCTGTTCGGGCCGCCGCTCAGTTCCAGCCAGATCTTTTCCGAACCCCAGTACACGTCGTCCGGCTCCCACGTGTCGACGCGGCCGCCGGCGTAGCCGAAGGTCTTGAAGCCCATCGATTCGAGTGCGACGTTGCCGGTCAGGATCAGCAGGTCGGCCCACGAGATGTTGCGGCCGTACTTCTGCTTGATCGGCCACAGCAGCCGGCGTGCCTTGTCGAGGCTCACGTTGTCCGGCCAGCTGTTGAGCGGCGCGAAGCGCTGCTGCCCGCCGCCCGCGCCGCCGCGGCCGTCGGCCGTGCGGTAGGTGCCGGCGCTATGCCATGCCATCCGGATGAACAGGCCGCCGTAATGGCCGAAGTCGGCCGGCCACCAGTCCTGCGACGTCGTCATCAGCGCGTGCAGGTCCTGCTTCACCGCCGCGAGGTCCAGCTTCTTGAACGCCTCTGCGTAGTCGAAATCCTTGTCCATCGGATCGGACAGCGCCGAATGCCGATGCAGGATGTTCAGGTTCAGCTGATTCGGCCACCAGTCCTTGTTCGTCGTGCCGCTGCCTGCGGTGTGATTGAACGGGCACTTCGTTTCGTTCGACATGCGTTTTCTCCTTGGCTTGCTCGTATGCCTCCACCGGTTCGCTCCGGCGGCATGCCGGGCGCGGTTCGTGGAGTGTCATTGCAGGGATGGGAAACAGAACAGGTAGATCCTCCTGTCGTACTACGGGATGTCGTGCGCGGCGTTCGGCACGCGTTCCCGCTGCGACGCGCCGCAGGCGGGGCGCTCGGGGAAGCGGCTGCCGGCCGTCGTCGTGCCGGCGATGCGTGGGGTGTTCCAGCTTTCGGACATGCAATGCTCCCTCATGGCGTGACGGCAGGGAAATCGGGGGCACACAGAACCGGCGCGCGGCGGCACTCATCCGCCATACACACGGTCCGCCAGGTACGCGAACGCAATCGGGCGCAGGCTGCGAACCGCGGCCCTGGCGCGATGTACGACCGCATTGCGCGACGGGATGTTCCGCTGCGCGTGCTGCAATACCGACCGCATCATGACATCCTCCTTTGACGCTTGCATCCAACGTGCGGATCGCGCGTCGGCGTGTCGCCAATCTCTGTAATGAATTCTATTTACATCTATCGATTATTTGAAATTGATAAATTTCATCTATGTAATAGCGAAAAATAAACGGGGTCGCAGGACCCCGTTCATCATGCTGCCACGCACGCATGGCGGGTGCGTCAGTTCATCGTGGCCGGCATGTCGAGCTTCGCGACGCCCGGCAGCTCGCACGCGGAAATCGCGTCGCTGATCGCGTCGATCGCAGGCATCCGCGTGAAGCTCTTGCGCCACACGAGCACCACGCGGCGGTCGGGCACCGGTTCGTTGAACGGCACGTACGACAGCAGCTCGGCATCGGGGCCGTTCGCGCGCGGGCCGACCTCGGTGACCGACATCCGCGGCAGCACGGTGATGCCGACACCGCTCGCGACCATGTGGCGAATGGTTTCGAGCGACGAGCCCTCGAAGGTCTTCTGGATGCCGTCGGCCGTCTGCGAGAAGCGCATCAGCTCCGGGCACACGCCGAGCACGTGATCGCGGAAGCAGTGACCGTTGCCGAGCAGCAGCATGGTTTCCTGCTTCAGGTCCTCGGCGTCGATTTCCTCGCGCTTCTCCCACGGATGGCCGGCCGGCAGCGCGACGACGAACGGCTCGTCGTACAGCGGCCGCACCATCAGGCCGGTTTCCGGGAACGGCAGTGCCATGATCGCGGCGTCGATCTCGCCCTGCTTCAGCAGTTCGAGCAGCTTCAGCGTGTAGTTCTCCTGCAGCATCAGCGGCATCTGCGGGACACGCTGGATCATTTGCTTGACAAGCGTCGGCAGCAGGTACGGCCCGATCGTGTAGATCACGCCGAGGCGGAACGGGCCGACCAGCGGATCCTTGCCCTGCTTCGCGATCTCCTTGATCGCGAAGGTCTGCTCGAGCACGCGCTGCGCCTGCGTGACGATCTGGTCGCCGATCGGCGTCACGCTCACTTCGCTCGCGCCGCGCTCGAAAATCTGCACGTTGAGCTCGTCTTCGAGCTTCTTGATCGCCACCGACAGCGTCGGCTGGCTCACGAAGCAGGCTTCGGCCGCACGGCCGAAATGCCGTTCGCGTGCGACCGCGACGATGTATTTCAATTCAGTCAGCGTCATTGTGGGTCAATCAGAGATATACAGGCGATAGGTTTAATTTATACACCCTCTGGCACCGGTTCGCCAAGTTTCTCTGCATCGCGATGCGTCGATGGGTGGCATTTTGATCCGGCCCCAAGCCGGTAAATCAGGCCTTCAGGTACTGCTCCCGCGCGCCGAGCCAGCGTGCGAGATGCTGCGTGACGACCTCGGGATACGCGGCAATCAGCCGCGTCGCGGCGTCGCGGGCCGGGTCGATCAGCCAGCCGTCGGTCTCGAGGTTCGCGAAGCGCAGCATCGCCGCGCCCGACTGGCGTGCGCCGAGGAACTCGCCGGGACCGCGGATTTCGAGGTCGCGCCGCGCGATTTCGAAACCGTCGGTCGTCTCGCGCATCGTCTTCAGCCGCTCGCGGCCGGTCAGCGACAGCGGCCCCGTGTACAGCAGCACGCACACCGACGCCGCGGTGCCGCGCCCGACGCGGCCGCGCAGCTGATGCAACTGCGCGAGGCCGAAACGCTCCGCATGCTCGATCACCATCAGCGACGCGTTCGGCACGTCGACGCCGACTTCGATCACGGTCGTCGCGACCAGCAGCTGCACGTCGTTGCGCGTGAACGCCTCCATCACGGCCGCCTTGTCGGTCGTCGACAGCCGGCCATGCACGAGCCCGACCTTCAGCTCGGGGAGTGCGGCGACCAGCGTCTCGTAGGTCTCGACGGCCGTCTGCAACTGCAAGGTCTCGCTCTCCTCGATCAGCGGGCACACCCAGTACACCTGACGTCCGGTCAGCGCGGCCTCGCGCACGCGGGCGATCACCTCCTCGCGCCGCGCATCGCCGACGAGGCGCGTCAGCACGGGCGTGCGGCCCGGCGGCAGCTCGTCGATCGTCGAGACCTCGAGATCCGCGTAATACGTCATCGCGAGCGTGCGCGGGATCGGCGTGGCCGACATCATCAGCTGGTGTGGCTGGAAGTCGCGCGCGCCGTTGGCCGCGTTCGCGGCCTTCGCGCGCAGCGCGAGACGCTGCTCGACGCCGAATCGGTGCTGTTCGTCGACGATCACGAGGCCGAGCCGCGCGAATTCGACCGTATCCTGGATGATCGCGTGCGTGCCGATCACGAGTTGCGCGGTGCCGAGCGCCGCCGCCTCGATCGCCGCGCGCTTCTCCTTCGCCTTCAGGCTGCCCGCGAGCCATGCGACCGTGACGCCGAGCGGCTCGAGCCACGCGCGCAGCTTGCGCGCGTGCTGTTCCGCGAGGATTTCGGTGGGCGCCATCAGCGCGGCCTGGTAGCCGGCGTCGATCGCCTGCGTGGCCGCCAGTGCCGCGACGACCGTCTTGCCGCTACCGACGTCGCCCTGCAGCAGGCGCTGCATCGGATGGGCGAGCGTGAGGTCGTGCGCGATCTCGTCGACGACGCGCGCCTGCGCGCCCGTCAGCGTGAACGGCAGCGCCGCATAGAGCCGCGTCGTCAGCGCCTCGGCATCGCTCGCGGTGCGGCGCGGCATCGCGGGCGCGGCGCGCGTGCGGCGCTCCTCGTGCGCCCGCTTGAGCGACAGCTGCTGCGCGAGCAGCTCCTCGAACTTGATGCGCGTCCACGCCGGATGCGAGCCGTCCATCAGCGCGGCTTCGTCGGAATCGACGCGCGGGTGGTGCAGGATGCGTACCGCCTGCTCGAGCGTCGGCACGTCGAGCGGCCGCAGGTAGTCGCGCTCGATCTCCGGCGGCAACAGCTCCGGCAGCGGCGTGCGCTCGACCGCGTTCTCGATCGCCTTGCGCAGATACGCCTGCGACACGCCGGCCGTGCTCGGGTAGACGGGCGTGAGCACCTGCGGCAGCGGCGCATCGGCTTCGACGACACGCACGGCCGGATGCACCATCTCCATCCCGAAGAAGCCGCCGCGCACGTCGCCGCGCACCCGCAGCCGCTGGCCGACGGCCATCTGCTTGACCTGCGACCCGTAGAAATTCAGGAAGCGCAGCACGAGATGCTCGCCGTCGTCGTCCTGGATTTTCACGACGAGCTGGCGGCGCGGCCGGAACGCGACCTCGTTGTCGAACACCACGCCTTCGGCCTGCGCGATGCCGCCCGGCAGCAGCTCGCCGATCGGCGTGAGCGTGGTTTCGTCCTCGTAGCGCATCGGCAGATGCAGCACGAGATCGATCGAACGCGTGAGGCCGAGCTTCGCGAGCTTGTCGACGGTCTTCACCGGCTTGTCGGCGGCCGCCTTCTTCTTGCGTTTCGCGCCCGCCGCGCCCGCTTCGTCGCCCGCCGCGGCGCCTTCGGCATCGGGCGCGGCGGCGGCCGGCTGCGCGAGCCGCCCGTCGGCGCCGCGCTTCGGGCCGGCACGGCGCGCACCAGTGCCCGACGCGGGCGGTGCGGACGATGCGGTATCGTCCGCGTCGAACGGATCGGCGGAATCGGCTACGGCGGCGGGGGAACGGCGTGGTGACACAGGCATCGGATCGTCTGGGTGCTTCGCAAGGCAAGTACAATAGCGGCTTTCACGTCGTCCGAACGAACGACGCCGGCCAGGCCGCGCATCCCGCCATCATAGCGGCTCGCGCGCCCCAATTACGCGTTTCCGCCCTGCCGGCGACGCCCGCCGGCCGCTTCGAACCAGCCCGCATGTTCACGCTTTCCGATTTCGATTTCAATCTGCCGCCCGAGCTGATTGCACAAACCGCGCTGCCCGATCGCACCGCGAGCCGCCTGCTCGAGGTCGACCGCGGCGTCGAGCCCGCACGCCTCGTCGACCGTCATTTCACCGAGCTGCCGTCGTGCATCGCGCCCGGCGACCTGCTCGTCTTCAACGATACCAAGGTGCTGAAGGCGCGCTTCTTCGGCCAGAAGGCCAGCGGCGGCAAGATCGAGGTGCTGATCGAGCGCGTGACGGGCACGCACACGGCGCTCGCGCAAATCCGCGCGAGCAAGTCGCCGGGCGCCGGCACGACGCTGCGCCTCGCCGACGCATTCGACGTGACGGTCGGCGAGCGCGTCGAGCCGTTCTTCACGCTGCACTTCCCGGCGCCGTGCCTCGACCTGATCGAGCAGTTCGGCCGCCTGCCGCTGCCGCCGTATATCGAGCACGATCCCGACGCGACCGACGAAACGCGCTACCAGACCGTCTATGCGAGCAACCCGGGCGCGGTCGCCGCACCGACGGCCGGGCTGCACTTCGACCAGCCGCTGCTCGACCGGCTCGACGCGATGGGCGTCGAGCGCGCGACGCTGACGCTGCACGTCGGCGCCGGCACGTTCCAGCCGGTGCGCGTCGACAACATCGCCGAGCACAAGATGCACAGCGAGTGGTACGACCTGCCACAGTCGCTGGTCGACCGGATCGCCGCAACCCGCGCACGCGGCGGCAACGTGATCGCGGTCGGCACGACGTCGATGCGCGCGCTCGAAGCCGCCGCGCGCTCGGCCGACGAAGCGGGCCGCCCGCTTGCGGCGACGCAGGCCGAGACCGACATCTTCATCACGCCCGGCTACCGGTTCCGCGTGGTCGACCGGCTCGTCACGAACTTCCACCTGCCGAAGTCGACGCTGCTGATGCTGGTGTCCGCGTTCGCGGGCGTCGAGACGATCCGCGCCGCCTACCGGCACGCGATCGACGAACGCTACCGTTTCTTCAGCTACGGCGACGCGATGCTGCTCACGCGGCGCGACACGCCGGAGGCGCCGCACGCGTAAGCGTCGCGCCGCCGCGCACCCGTTTTTTTCACCGCCGCCGGATACCCGGCGGCGTTTCCAACATGCGCCGAACTGTTCTTCGGTAGCAAGGAGAATGACGCGATGACCGAAGGTTCATCCCACGATACGCACGCGCCCGTGCAAGACCGCCCGGCGGGCGGGCTCGAATTCGAACTGCTGACGACCGACGGCCACGCGCGCCGCGGCCGCGTGAAGCTCAACCACGGCGTGGTCGAGACGCCGATCTTCATGCCGGTCGGCACGTACGGCACCGTGAAGGCGATCCAGCCGCGCGAGCTGCACGAGATCAAGGCCCAGATCATCCTCGGCAACACGTTCCACCTGTGGCTGCGCCCGGGCCTCGACACGATCGACGCGCACGGCGGCCTGCACGGCTTCATGGGCTGGAACAAGCCGATCCTGACCGACTCGGGCGGCTTCCAGGTGTTCTCGCTCGGCGATCTGCGCAAGATCACCGAGGACGGCGTCACGTTCGCGTCGCCGATCAACGGCGACAAGCTGTTCCTGTCGCCGGAAGTGTCGATGCAGATCCAGAAGGTGCTGAACTCCGACGTCGTGATGCAGTTCGACGAGTGCACGCCGTACGCGACCAACGGCGTGCCGACCACGCACAAGGAAGCGGCCGACTCGATGCGCATGTCGCTGCGCTGGGCGAAGCGCTCGCTCGACGAGTTCGACCGGCTCGGCAACCCGAACGCGCTGTTCGGGATCGTCCAGGGCGGGATGTTCGAGGACCTGCGCGACGAATCGCTCGCGGGCCTCGCGGAACTCGGCTTCCACGGCCTCGCGATCGGCGGGCTGTCGGTCGGCGAGCCGAAGGAAGACATGATGCGCGTGCTGCGGCACGTGGGCCCGAAGCTGCCGGCCAACAAGCCGCACTACCTGATGGGCGTCGGCACGCCGGAGGACCTGGTCGAGGGCGTCGCGAACGGCGTCGACATGTTCGACTGCGTGATGCCGACCCGCAACGCGCGCAACGGCTGGCTGTTCACGCGCTTCGGCGACGTGAAGATTCGCAACGCGACGCACAAGAACTCGCTGAAGCCGCTCGACGCGAGCTGCACGTGCTACACGTGCCAGAACTTCTCGCGCGGCTACCTGCATCACCTGCACCGCGTCGGCGAAATCCTCGGCGCGCAGCTCAACACGATCCACAACCTGCACTACTACCTGCAGCTGATGAGCGAGATCCGCGAGGCGATCGAAACGCACACGTTCGACGCGTTCCGCCAGCGCTTCGCGGAGGATCGTGCAAGAGGGGTCGACTGACCGGCCGGCGGGCCGCACCGCGCCCGGTCACATAGGCCGTGTACAAATTGACGCGTTCAAATCGCCAGGCGTGACCGTCAAATATTACAATTGCCTTTCCAAACAAGTCGCAACGGTATCGGTTCGCGCTTTAACAGCTTGATCCGAAAGCGCATTTGCCGATCCGTTTGCGCATGGGGCCGGTGGTAGAATAACCGGCTTATTTTTCGATCTTCCCCTACGGAGAGACCAACGTGCCGTTCATTTCCAATGCCTTCGCGCAAGGTGCCGGTGGCGCCGAATCGAGCCTGATGAGCTTCCTGCCGCTCATCCTGATGTTCGCGGTGCTCTACTTCATCATGATCCGTCCGCAGATGAAGCGCCAGAAGGAACACCGCAACATGCTGTCGGCCATGGCCAAGGGCGACGAAGTCGTCACGAGCGGCGGCCTCGTCGGCAAGGTGACGAAGGTTACCGAAGGCTACATCGGCGTCGAAATCGCCGAAGGCACTGAAATCACCGTGCAGAAGGCTGCGGTCACGACCATTCTGCCGAAGGGCACGATCAAGTCGCTGTAAGCCCTTCACCGAGCGTCCGGCTCCCCGCGCCGTGCCCGCCTGAGAGAGCGGGCCGCCGCGGCGCCGGACGCGACGCTTTCACGCCAACCACCCGTTCGGCCCCCTCATGAATCGTTATCCACTCTGGAAATATGTCGTGATGGTCGTGGCGCTCGCCATCGGCCTTCTGTACACATTGCCCAACTTCTTCGGCGAAGCGCCGGCGGTGCAGGTGTCGAGCGGCAAGGCCACGGTCAAGCTCGACTCGACCACGCTGACCCAGGTCGAATCGGCGCTCGCGTCCGCGCAGATCACGCCGGACGACGTCACCTTCGAGAATACGGCGACCAACGCGAACATCCGCGTGCGCCTGAAGGACACCGATACGCAGCTGCGCGTCAAGGACCTGCTGCAGAAGTCGCTGAATGCCGACCCGAACGATCCGCAGTACGTCGTCGCACTGAACCTGCAGAGCGCGTCGCCGCGCTGGCTGACGGCCCTGCACGCGCTGCCGATGTATCTCGGCCTCGACCTGCGCGGCGGGGTGCACTTCCTGCTCCAGGTCGACATGACGGGCGCGCTCACGAAGAAGCTCGACTCCGACGCTTCCGACGCGCGCTCGCTGCTGCGCGACAAGAACATCCGTGACGGCGGCGTGAGCCGCGTCGACCAGTCCGTGGTCGTCAACTTCAGCGATGCGCAAACGGCGGAAGACGCCCGCAAGGTGCTCGCCGCGTCGATCACCGAACTGCAGTGGGCGACCCAGCCCGGCGGCGGCGGCACGCAGGTCGTCGGCACGTTCACGCCGGCCGTGCAGAAGTCCGTCGAGGACGCAGCGCTCAAGCAGAACCTGACGACGCTCCACAACCGCGTGAACGAACTCGGCGTGTCCGAGCCGATCCTGCAGCAGCAAGGCAGCGACCGCATCGTCGTCGAACTGCCGGGCGTGCAGGACACCGCGAAGGCGAAGGACATCATCGGCCGCACCGCGACGCTCGAGGCACGCCTCGCCGATCCGATCAACACGCACCCGAACCCGAACGACCCCGTTCCGCCGGGCGAGGAGCTGTTCACGCAGGGCATCCAGGCGCCCGTGCTGCTGAAGAAGGACGTGATCTTCACCGGTGACCGCATCATCGATGCATCGGCCGGCTTCGACGAACACCAGCGCCCGTCGGTCAACATCCGCCTCGACTCGGCCGGTGGCCGCGCGGTGCGCACGGTGTCGCGCGACAACATCGGCAAGCCGATGGCGATGGTGCTGTTCGAGAAGGGCAAGGGCGAAGTGCTGACGGTCGCGACGATCCAGTCCGAACTCGGCGACCGCTTCCAGATCACGGGCCAGCCGACGCCGCAGGCCGCGGCCGACCTCGCGCTGCTGCTGCGCGCCGGTTCGCTCGCCGCACCGATGGACATCATCGAGGAACGCACGATCGGCCCGAGCCTCGGCGCCGACAACATCAAGATGGGCGTCCACTCGGTGATCTGGGGCTTCTGCGCGATCGCCGTGTTCATGATCGCGTACTACATGCTGTTCGGCGTGGTCTCGGTGATCGGCCTGTCGGTGAACCTGCTGCTGCTCGTCGCCGTGCTGTCGCTGATGCAGGCGACGCTGACGCTGCCCGGTATCGCGGCAATCGCACTCGCGCTCGGTATGGCGATCGACTCGAACGTGCTGATCAACGAGCGCGTGCGTGAAGAACTGCGCGCCGGCCAGCCGCCGCAGCTCGCGATCCAGGCCGGCTACGCACATGCGTGGGCGACGATTCTCGACTCGAACGTCACGACGCTGATCGCCGGCCTCGCGCTGCTCGCGTTCGGCTCGGGCCCGGTTCGCGCGTTCGCGATCGTGCACTGCCTCGGTATCCTGACGTCGATGTTCTCCGCGGTGTTCTTCTCGCGCGGGATCGTCAACCTCTGGTACGGCGGCCGCAAGAAGCTGAAGTCGCTCGCGATCGGCCAGGTGTGGAAGCCGGAAGGCGCCGCCGCCACCGCGTCGTTCACCGACGCGGACGAATCGACCGACACCGCACGCGCCGCGAAGCTCGCCGCCCCGGCGAAGGGCAACGCGCCGCGCGCCGGCAAGCCGCAGCTGCGCAACCGCGCGCAGCAAGGCGTGTCGCCGAAGAAACCGGGCTCGACCCAATAAGGCCCCGGAGACGAGACCATGGAATTTTTCCGCATCCGTAAAGACATTCCGTTCATGCGGCACGCGCTGGTGTTCAACGTGATCTCGCTGGTCACGTTCCTCGCCGCCGTGTTCTTCCTGTTCCACCGCGGGCTGCACCTGTCCGTCGAATTCACCGGCGGTACGGTGATCGAGGTGCAGTACCAGCAGGCCGCGGAGCTTGAACCCGTGCGCGCAACGCTCGGCAAGCTCGGCTACGCCGACGCGCAGGTGCAGAACTTCGGCACGTCGCGCAACGTGCTGATCCGCCTGCAGCTGAAGGAAGGCCTCACGTCCGCGCAGCAGAGCGACCAGGTGATGGGCGCGCTGAAGGCCCAGAATCCGGACGTCACGCTGCAACGCGTCGAGTTCGTCGGCCCGCAGGTCGGCCGCGAGCTCGCGACCGACGGTCTGCTCGCACTCGCGTGCGTGGTGATCGGCATCGTGATCTACCTGTCGTTCCGCTTCGAATGGAAGTACGCGGTGGCGGGCATCATCGCCAACCTGCACGACGTCGTGATCATTCTCGGCTTCTTCGCGTTCTTCCAGTGGGAGTTCTCGCTGGCGGTGCTCGCGGCAATCCTCGCGGTGCTCGGCTACTCGGTCAACGAGTCGGTCGTCATCTTCGACCGGATCCGCGAAACGTTCCGCCGCGAACGCAAGATGAGCGTGCAGGAAGTGATCAACCACGCGATCACGACCACGATGTCGCGTACGATCATCACGCACACGTCGACGGAAATGATGGTGCTGTCGATGTTCTTCTTCGGCGGCCCGACGCTGCACTACTTCGCGCTCGCGCTGACGGTCGGCATCATGTTCGGCATCTACTCGTCGGTGTTCGTCGCGGGCTCGCTCGCGATGTGGCTCGGCATCAAGCGCGAAGACCTGATCAAGGACAAGAAGACCGCGCACGATCCGGACGATCCGAACGCAGGCGCGCAGGTTTAAGCGCCCCGCCGTTTCGGCATCGCAGAAAAGCCGGCCCATCGGGCCGGCTTTTTTTATGCGCAGGCCGCCGCGATGCGGTGCGCGGCGGAACCGACCTGCACCGTCGCAGGCGTCGGCTACAATCGTCACCGCCCTGCCCCGTTTGCCTGCCGGCCGCACGCCGGCAGGCAGGTCGCCCCCCGTCCGAACGTGCCGTCCCGATGATGCCTTCCATGCGTGTCGTTCGTCGCCTTGCCGCCTGCGCAACCGTCGCGGCCGTGCTGCTGCCGTGTGCGTCTCGCGCCGGTGCGCAACCGGCATCCGCGTCGCCCGCCACCGCTTCACCCGCCGTCGCTTCACCCGTCGCCGCTTCACCCGCCGTCGCCCAGCCGCCATCGCCCTGCCCGCCCGACTGGGAACCGCAGCTCTGCGAACTGAAGGCGGCCGTCGAAGTGCTGAAGCAGCAGCACCTGACCGACATCGACATCGGCGCGCTGCTCGACGCCGCCACCCATGACGGGATCAAGACGCTGCCGTACGCGCGCTTCTTCAACGCGAAGGAAGAGCAGGAACGGCGCGACGACGAGCAGCGTGCGCGCGACGGCACGCCGGGCATCGGGATCGTGTTCGAGACGCGCCCTGACGGACTGCACATCATCGACGTGATTCCCGACGCCCCCGCCGAGAAAGCCGGCGTACGGCCCGACGATCTCGTCGTCGCGATGAACGACAGGAGCGTCGTCGGCATCGACAGCGGCGAACTCGTGAAACTGGCAAAGGGCGCTGCGGGCGTGCCGCTGAAGCTCACGGTGCAGCGCGGCCCGACGCATGCGGTGCTGACCTTCGCGCCCGTGCGCGCGATCGTCAAGCCGCATCCGGCGATCGCGAAGCGGCTCGACGGCGACATCCTGTACACGCGGCTGTCGAGCTTCCCCGAGCCGGCGGTCGGCGACTATATCGACGCCGTACAGGCCGCGCGTCGCGCGGGCCCGCCAGTGAAAGGGATGATTCTCGACCTGCGCATCAACGGCGGCGGCGCGCTGAATGCGGCGATCGGCATCACCGCACTGTTCGCGGGACGCGACCGTACCGCGATGGTGACGGTCGAGCGCGGCGACACGCACCGCCGCCGCTACACGACCAACTGGCCCGACTACGCACTGCCCGTCATGCACGGGCAGGATCCGCTCGCACCGCTGCAGGCCGACGACTGGTGGCGCACCGTGCCGCTCGTCGTGCTCGTCGACGGACAGAGCGCGTCGGCCGCCGAAGCGACCGCCGCCGCGCTGAAGGATCTCGGCCGCGCGAAACTGCTCGGCATGCCGACCTACGGGAAGGGGCTCGCGCAGACGGGCGTCGACCTGATCGACGGCACGCGCCTGAATTTCACGTACGCACGCAACCTGCGGCCGAACGGCTGCCCGATGGACGGCTACGGCGTCGTGCCGGACTGGCTCGTGCCGCCACGCCGCGACTCGGACGTCGACGGTGTACTGATGTGGTATCGGGAAGTCGATCTCGCGCGCGCGCCGTATGCGGACCGGCAGGCGCCCGATCCATTCGTGCAGGTGCGCAAGGCCCGGCAGCAGCTGCGCGACAAACGCGTGCGCGCAAAGGTCGATACGGCGAACAGCGCGGCGCTACCGCAGCGCGCATTCGGCACGGCCGCCGACTGGCAGCTTCAACAGGCGCTCGCCGCGCTCGCGGGGCGCCCGGTGCGGACCATCGACGCGCCGGCGCAACTGATGCCGGCGCAGCCGGTCTGCGAGCGCGCCGACAACTGACGCGCCGCCGTTCTATCGAAAACCGAAGCGCTTGCGCAGCACGATCAGTGCCGCGAGGCTCAGCACGGCCGCGAACATCAGGTAGAAGCTCGGCGCGGTCTTCATCCCGGTCGCGCGGATCAGCCACGCGATGATGAACGGCCCGAACCCGCCGAAAATCGTCACCGCGACGTTATACGCAAGCGACATCCCGGTCGTACGCGTCTGCACCGGAAACACTTCTGACAACAGCCCCGGCAGCGCCGCGAAATAGCCGGTCATCAGGAACGCGAGCAGCACCTGCAGCGCGATCAGCGTGCCGAAACCCGGATGCGCGACGAGATACGCGAACGCCGGATAGATCAGCACGAGGATGCCGATGGCCGGCGCGATCATCACGCGCACGCGGCCGTATTGATCCGACCAGTGGCCGACGAGCGGTGCGAACGCCATCTGGATCACGCCGACGACGAGGATCGCCGCGAACGCGGCCGACGGCGCGAGGCCGAGCTGCTTCACGCCGTAGGTCGGCATGAACAGCACGAGATAGGTGGCGACGGTGCCGAGCACGACCACGCCCATCGCGGCAACCAGGCGCGCCTTGTGCGACGCGAACGTATCGCGCAGCGGGTTCGCGGTGCCTTCGGCCGCGAGGAATTCGGGCGTCTCGTCGACCTTCGTGCGGATGTAGTACGCGACGGGCCCGAGCAGCAGCCCGAAGAAGAACGGCACGCGCCAGCCCCACGATGCCATCTGCGCGGCCGAGAGCTGCGCGTTCAGTACGGTGCCGAAGCCCGCCGCGAGCAGCGTCGTGAGCCCCTGGCTCGCAACCTGCCAGCTCGCGAAGAAGCCGCGCCGGCCCGGCACGTGTTCTGCGAGAAACGCCGTCGCGCTGCCGAACTCGCCGCCGGCCGAGAAGCCCTGCATCAGCCGCGCGGCGACGAGGATCACCGGCGCGGCGACGCCGATCGTCTCGTAGGTCGGCAGCACCGCGATGATCAGCGTGCCGGCCATCATCAGCAGGATCGACAACGTGAGCGCCGCCTTGCGGCCCTCACGGTCGGCATACGCGCCGAGCACGATCGCGCCGAGCGGCCGCATGAAGAACGACACGCCGAACGTGCCGAGCGTGAGCAGCAGCGACACGGTGTCGTTGCCGGCCGGGAAGAACAGCTTCGCGATCGTCACCGCGAAGAAGCCGTAGACGACGAGATCGAACCACTCGAGCGCGTTGCCGATCGACGCGGCGACCACCGCGCGCCACACGCGCGGCGACGAGGCAATGGAACGGGACTGCGTGACGGCATGCATCGGCGATCTCCTTGTCGTTGTACGTTCTGTTCGAAGCGGCCGTGCTCGCGCCGTCGGCCTGCCCGGCGCCGCACGCGACGCTCGGGCGATTATAGGCGCGCAAAAAAAACCGCCGCGCTCCCGGAAACGGGAGCGCGGCGGTTTGCTCGCGGCAGGCCGGCGGCCTTACTGCTGCTTGAGCGCTTCGGCCGTGATCAGCAGCTTCGTCTTCATCTTGAAGCCGTACTGCTTGCCGTAGTCGAGGCCGAAGTCGCTGCGGTCGAATTCGCCGACGGCGTCGACGCCGCACACTTCACGCTTGAGCATCGGATGCGGCATGCACTTGAAGCCGTCGATCTTCAGCGTCACCGGCTTCGTGACGCCATGCAGCGTCAGGTTGCCGACCACCGACACCGGCTTGTCGCCGTCGAACTTGATCGCGCCCTTGTAGTTCGCCTGCGGGAACTTCGCCGCGTCGAAGAACTCGGCCGTCTGCAGGTGCTCGTCGAGCTTCGCGCTGCCGGTGTGGATCGACGCGATGTCGGTCGTCACGTCGACCGTACCCGTCTTCGCCGCACGGTCGAGCGTCACGGTGCCGCTCGACTTGTCGAACTTGCCGCGCCAGACCGACAGGCCGCCCATGTGGTCGGCTTCGAAGCTCGGGTACGTGTGGCTCGGGTCGAACTGGTACGTGACGCTTTCGGCGAAGGCCGAGAACGACAGCGATGCTGCCAGCGCGCCCGCGGCGATGATCAGTTGCTTTTTCAAACTCTTTCTCCTTGGAACGGCGCCGCGCCCTCGCGCGGCATTCTGGTGAGGCGACAGCCCGCCGCTTACTTGGTGGCGACGAGATGGAACTTGATCTGCACTTCGTCGGCGACGATCGACGTGTCCTTCCACTCGCCGGTACCGACGTTGAAGGCCGAACGCTTGATCGGCAGCACGCCGTCGAACGTCTGCGTCGCGCCGCTTTGCGCAACCGTGACGGGCACCGTAACGGTCTCGGACTTGCCCTTGATCGTCAGCTTGCCGGTCACGTTGTACTTGTTGCCGCCGGCCGGCGCGATCGCGGACGAAACGAACGTCGCCTGCGGATACGCCTTCGCGTCGAACCAGTCCTTGCCTGCGACCTGGTCGTTGTACATCTTGTCGCCGAGGTCGAAGCTCGCGATGTCGATGGTCATTTGCGCGGTGCCCTGCGCGGCCTTCGCCGGGTCGAACTTCACTTGCGCGGAAAACTTCTTGAACGCGCCTTCGGTCGGCACGTTCATCTGCTTCGACACGGCAGACACCTTGCTCTTCGCGAGATCGACATCGGCGTGCGCCGCGCCCGACGCGACAAGTGCCGCCGCGGCGAACGCGGTCAGCATGGAGCGGGAGAAAGACACTTTCATGAGATCCTTCATTTGGCAGAGGGAAGCATCCGCGACAGCAGGCCGTCGCGGTCCAACAACTGGTGCTTGAGCGCCGCGAGCACGTGCATCGCGACGAGCGCAAGCAGAATGTAATTCAAAGACACGTGGAGCGTCTTGAAGGTTTCCTTGAGCACCGGATCGGGGTCGATCAGCCGCGGCAGCGGCACGATGCCGAGGTAGACGACCGGAATGTTCGATGCCGAGCTGTACAGGTAGCCCGTCACGGGGATCACGATCATCAGCACGTACAGCAGCATGTGCACGCCGTGCGATACCGCGCGCTGCCACGCCGGCGTATTGTCCGGCAGCGGCGGCGGCACGTGCGTCGCCCGCCACAGCACGCGGATGACGGCCAGCGCGAACACCGTCACGCCGATCCACTTGTGCCACGAGAAGTACTTCAGCTTCGTCGGCGTGAAGCCGGGGATGTCGGTCATCACCCAGCCGAGCGCGAAGCCGCAGACGATCAGCAGCGCGATCAGCCAGTGCAGCGCGATCGCGGTATGCGCATAACGTACCGGCGCGGCCGGCGGCGATTTCGATACCATCTTGGATTCCTCAGTTCAGCGAACAGCTGCGCCGGCCATGCATCCGACGCTTGTCAAGGGCGCCATGCTACCGCAACCTTTTGACACGCGCGGACTCTGAGGACAGGCACGCCAGCCGGCTGACGGTTTCCTGTCATGTTACCGCTCGGTCACCAAGCGCGCGATCCTTGACACGCCGAAAAAGGCCTTTTGGTAAGATTGGCGCGGGTTCCGGCCCCGTCGACGCGTTCCCCCAGCCGTCGCACAACTGCCTTTTCCATGCAACGAAACGACCTGATTGCCTGCCACGAGTGCGACGCACTGTTGCACAAACCGCGCCTGAGCGGCCGCGAAGTCGCGCGCTGTCCGCGCTGCGGCGCGCTCCTGTATCGCAACAGCGCCGCGCAGATCGAGCGGATTTGCGCGCTCGCGCTCGCGGCATTGATCACGTTCACGATCGCGCAGGCGTTCCCGATCCTCGAAATGGACGTGAACGGCAACCGCGTGCAGACGACGCTGATCGGCGCGATCGACGCGCTGTGGCACCAGGACATGGCCGTCGTCGGCGTGATGGTGTTCTGCTCGACCGTGCTGTTTCCGCTCGTCGAGATGGCCGCGCTGCTGTACCTGCTGCTGCCGATGCGGCGCGGCGTCGTGCCGCCCGGGTTCAACTTCGTGCTGCGCGCGATCGAGCTCGCGCGGCCGTGGAGCATGATCGAAGTGTTCATGCTCGGGATCCTCGTCACGATCGTGAAGATGGTGAGTCTCGCAAGAGTCGTTCCCGATGCCGCGCTGTTCGCATTCGGCGCGCTCACGCTGATGATCGCCGTCGTGCTGATGTTCGATCCCCGTACGCTGTGGGACATCGCCGACGACCTGCGCGCCGGACGCTCGCCCGGGCAGCCCGACCCGGCCGCGCCGCTGCCGGAAGCCGCCCGCCGATGACGATCCCGACCGCCGCCCGCGAGGGCTATGTCAGCTGCCACACGTGCGGGCTCGTGCAGACGCTCGATCATCCGCACGCGCACTGCGCCCGCTGCGGCGCCACGCTCCATTTCAGGACGCCGAACAGCCTGATGCGCACGTGGGCGCTGCTGATCGCGGCCGTGATCCTGTACATTCCGGCGAACCTGCTGCCGATCATGCGCACGTCGTCGATCGTCGGCTCGCAGGAAGACACGATCATGAGCGGCGTCGTGCTGTTCTGGACCTCCGGCGACTGGCCGCTCGCCGTCGTCGTGTTCGTCGCGAGCATCCTCGTGCCGATGCTCAAGCTCGGCGTGCTGTCGATCCTCGTGATCAGCGCGCAGCGCCGCGCCGCATGGCGGCCGCTGCAGCGCACGCGTCTGTTCCGGATCGTCGAGCGCATCGGCCGCTGGTCGATGCTCGACATCTTCGTCGTGACGCTGACCGTCGCGCTCGTCCATTTCCGTTCGCTCGCCATCATCACGGCCGGCCCCGGCGCGCTCGCGTTCGGTTCGGTCGTGATCCTGACGATGCTCGCGTCGATGCAGTTCGATCCCCGCCTGATCTGGGATCCAGTCGAAACCTCAGGGAATCACCATGAATAGTCCACAAGGCCCGCAGCACGACGCGCCCCGGCCGCCCGATCCGACGATCTCGACGAAAAGCGGCTGGCTGCCGTCGCTCGTCTGGCTCGTGCCGCTGATCGCCGCGCTGATCGGCATCGGCCTCGTGATCAAGTCCGTGCGCGAGCGCGGCCCGGAAATCACGATCAGCTTCCACAGCGCCGAAGGGCTCGAGCCCGGCAAGACCCAGGTCAAGTACAAGGACGTCGAGATCGGCATGGTCAAGACGATCAAGCTGTCGAAAGACCTGTCGCGCGTGCTCGTCCAGGTGCAGCTGAAAAAGGAAGCCGAGGACTTCGCGGTCAACGGCTCGCGCTTCTGGATCGTGCGGCCGCGCGTCGGCGCGACCGGCGTGTCGGGGCTCGGCACGCTGCTGTCCGGCGCGTACATCGGCGTCGACGCCGGCCGCGGACAGGACACGCTGACCGACTTCACGGGCCTCGAAACACCGCCCGCCGTCACGGGCGACCAGAAAGGCACGCAATACGTGCTGCGCGGCGATTCGCTCGGCTCGGTCGACATCGGCTCGCCGGTCTACTACCGCCGCGTGCAGGTCGGCCAGGTGGTCGGCTTCTCGCTCGACAAGGACGGCACGGGCGTCACGTTCAACGTGTTCGTCAATGCGCCGTACGACCAGTATGTCGGCATCAACTCGCGCTGGTGGCAGGCGAGCGGCGTCGACCTGCGGCTCGATTCGAGCGGCCTGAAGCTGAACACGCAGTCGCTCGCGACGGTGATCCTCGGCGGCATCGCGTTCCAGACGCCGCCGAACCAGGGCAGCGGTGCGACGGCAGCGAACAACACGACGTTCCGCCTCGGCTCCGACGAGGCCGACGCGATGCGCGACCCGGACGGCCAGCCGCTGCAGGTCGTGATGAACTTCAACCAGTCGCTGCGCGGGCTCGCCGTCGGCGCGCCGGTCGACTTCCGCGGCATCGTGCTCGGTGAAGTGACGAACATCGGCATCGACTTCGATCCGAAGACGAAGAACTTCCTGATGCCGGTGACGATGAACGTGTATCCGGAACGCCTCGGCCGCCGCTTCCGCGAAACGATCGAGAGCAAGGGCGAACCGGCCCGCCGCGAGATCGTCGAGCGGCTCGTCCGGCACGGGCTGCGCGGCCAGCTGCGCACCGGCAACCTGCTGACGAGCCAGCTGTACGTCGCGCTCGACTTCTTCCCGAAGGCGCCGACCGTGAAGATCGACACGACGCGCCAGCCGCTCGAACTGCCGACCGTGCCGAATTCGCTCGACGAGCTGCAGCTGCAGGTCGCCGACATCGCGAAAAAGCTCGACAAGGTGCCGTTCGACCAGATCGGCGCGAACCTGAACAGCGCGCTCGCGAACGCCGACAAGCTGTTCAAGCAGCTCGACACGCAGGTCGCGCCGGAAGCGCGCGACACGCTGTCGGCCGCGAAGCAGACCTTCTCGACCGCCGAAGCGACGCTGCAGCAGGATTCGCCGCTGCAGTCCGACGTGCGCGGCGCGCTGAAGGAGCTCACGCGCACGCTGCAATCGCTGAACGCGCTCGCCGACTACCTCGAGCGCCACCCCGAATCGCTGCTCAAGGGCAAGCCAGGAGATAAACAATGACGACACGCGTGAACGGTTTCGCGAGCGGCGCGGCGGCGGCCTTCGCCGCACTCGCGCTCGCCGCGTGCAGCTCGCCGCCCGCGCGGTTCTACACGCTCAGCCCGGCCGACGCCGCAGCGCCGGTGCGCACCGCGCCGGCCAACCCGGCGTTCCTGATCGAGGTGCCATCGGTCGGCGTGCCCGAACAGGTCGCGAAAAACCAGCTGGTCGTGCAGAAGAACGCCGCGCAGGTCGACGTGCTCGAGCAGGAACGCTGGGCGTCGCCGCCCGCCGACGAGATCCGCCGCGCGCTGTCGGACGACCTCGCCGCGCAGCTCGGCACGATCGACGTCGCGAATTCCGCGTACCCGCCCGGCGTGCCCGTGTACCGCGTCAGCGTGAACGTGCAGCGCTTCGAGTCGTGGCCCGGCAAACGCGCGGCGGTCGACGCGGTGTGGAGCGTGCGCTCGCTTGCCACGCAGGCCGTGATGACCTGCCGCACGAGCGTCGCGGAACCGGTCGCCGACGGCTACGACGCGCTCGTCGCCGGCCACCGGCGCGCGCTCGACGTGATTGCGACGCAGGCTGCGGCCGGCGTGCGCGCGATGGCCGCCCGCCGCGGCGCGGCGCCCGCGGCCGG
>NZ_CABVPX010000015.1 GCF_902499125.1 Burkholderia arboris | reverse complement strand
GCGAGCGGCCTGCGCAGCCGCGGCGCGGCGTCGGCCGCCCGCGCGAGCACCGCGCCGACGCGCGACACGTCGCGGATCGCGACATGCTCGCCGCGCAGGTGCGGCAGCACGAAGCGCGTCACGAGTGCGGCGGCCGTCAGTCCGACGATCGAATACAGCCCGAGCTGCACGAGGCCCGGGAACCCGGAGAACAGCATCGACGCGAAACCGCACACGGACGTCAGCACGCCGAGCCGGATCGTCGGCCAGTAAGCGGCGACCCACGCGCGTGTCGCGTCGCCCGGGCGCGCGGCGACGCGCGTGCCGGCCTGCGCCGATTGCACGAACAGGTAGATCGAATAGTCGACGGCTTCACCGATCAGCGTCGTGCCGAAACCGAGCGTCAGCCCGTGGACCGTGCCGAACGCGACGCTGACCGCCGCGATCCCGGCCGCGACACCCGTCAGCACCGGCAACAGCCCGAGCGCGAGCGTGCGCGGCGAACGGTACAGCGTGAGCAGCAGCGCGACGATCAGCACGACGCTCGCCGTCGACAGGCGCTCGACGTCATGCCGGATCGTGTCTCGCGTGTCGACCGAGAACACGCCGGGGCCCGTCATCGCGAGCGTGGTCGCGGCCGCATTCGGCACGGCCTGCTTCGCCGTGGCGAATGCGCGGCGCACCGTGTCGATCGCGCGCGCCTGCGCGTCGGTATCGGAGCCGGCGGCGGCCGTCTGCACGACGAGCACCGCGCGCGTGCCGTCGCGCGACGCCCACACGCCGTCGCGGCTCGCGGGTTCGGCCGCGCTGTCGAGCTGGTCGACGAGCGCGGTGACTTCGCCGGTCGGGTCGCGCGGCAGCATCGCCTTGGCGACGAGGCCGGCTGACGAGCTCAGCAGGTCGAGGCTGTCGCCGAGCGCCTGGTGCAGGCCGTCGGCGCTGAAGCGCTGCGGCGTGACGGCCGGGCTCAGCAGGTAGCGGTGATCGAAGACGAACTGCCGGTCGCGCGCGTCGTTCGCGGCTTCTCCGTTGTGCACGGCCGCGAATTGCGGGTCGGTGCGCAGTGCGCCGGCGACGCGCCGTGACAGTGCGGCGCGCGTGACGGCATCGCCGCCGTCGATCGCGACGAGGATCAGCCGCGACACGATGCCGTCGCGCAACTGGTCGACGAGCACGCGCTGCCCGGCGCTCGGCGAGCTCGGCAGGAACGCGGACAGGTCGGCCGTGAAGTGCGCGCGCCCGATCGCGACGCCACAGGCGGCGAGCGCGAGCAGCCACACGAGCACCGCGCGCTGCCGCCACGCGTGCAGGCGGCGGGCGACGGGGGAGGGGCGCGCGCGCTCGTCCATCAGTTCGCGGTCGCCGCAACGGGTTGCAGGCGCATCACCGAATGATCGCCGTCGGCCTGCCGGATCGCGACGCTGCGCAATACGTCGCGCGTGCCGTCGAGCGTGATCGTGCTGACGACCTTCAGCATCCGCGAGTCGAGCGGCGTGAGCGTCAGCGTCCAGTCGTCGCCGCGCCCGGAAAGGGCGACCTTGTACACCTGTTCGAGCGCGAAGCGGTTGCCGGCGAGCGTCGCGCGGATGCTGTCGATGAACGCGCCGAGTTCCGGATAGCGCGCCAGCGCGAGTGTGAACTTGCGGTTGTTGCGTTCGACCGTGAGCATGTCGCCGTCGACGACGAGGTGTTCCGGCTTCGGGCTCAGCGTGTGCTTTTCCAGATGATCGGGCGCGACGAACACGAGTTCGCCCGACGATTCGACCGGCTGGGTGGCGATCGACAGGTACTTCGTCTCGGTGAAGGTGGCGCGTCCCGACTTGTGCTGCGCGAGCGTCGACATCAGCCGGTCGAGGCTCCATGCCGGCGCCGTGTCGGCTGCATGCGCGGGCACGGCCAGCGCGAGCGCGGCGGCGGTGACGGTGGCGGCGAGCAGGCGGGCGGCGCGGTGCAGCGAGAGCGGGAACAGGCGGTGAACGGCGGTCATGCGTCGGAATCCCTTGTGGCGGGCAGGTCGGCACCGGCGTGCGTCGCGTCGCGGCGCGTGGCCGCGGCATCGCCGCCTTGCCAGAAATCGAAGTAATTGAACCAGTTGTACGGCGCCGCGCGGCAGTACTTGTCGAGCAGCGCGACATAGCGCGCGAGTGCCGCGTCGACCGCCGCCGCACGTGCATCGCGCCGCACGTCGGAGAAATCGGCGAGCGTCTCGAAGTGCACATCGTAGCGGTTGCCGTCGCGATAGAGGCCCGTCATGAAGATCACCGGGCGCTTCAGCATCGCGGCCATGTACAGCGGCCCGAGCGGGAACGCGGCCGGCGTGCCGAGCAGCGGCAGCCGCCGCAACGATGCGGCCGCGTCGTCGAGCAGCGTGCGGTCGGCGAGCATGCCGACCATGCAGTTCGCGTCGAGGCGCTCGCGTACCTTCAGCATCGAGTCGACCTGCCCGAGCGGAATCACTTCCGGTTTCGCGGCCGGGTTCACCGCGGCGAGTGTCGCGTTGATCTTGCGCGCATTCTTCTCGTACATCGTGACGACGACGCGCAGGTCCGGATGCGTGCGGCCGATCGCGCGCACGACCTCGAAGCTGCCGAGGTGCGCGCCCATCAGGAACGCGCCGCGCCCGCCCGCGAGCGCATCGTCGACGAGCGTCTCGCCGTGCAGCCGGATGTCGAACAGGTCGAAGCGCCCGTTCATCAGGTAGACGCGGTCGTGGATCGTCGCCGCGAACGTGAACACGTGCCGGTACACGTCGCGCCAGCGCGCGGGCCGGCCGAGCGCGCGGCGCAGGTAGTCGCGCGACGCGGCGCACGCGACCGGCGAGAACAGCACGAAGTACGTCGCGATCAGGTGCAGCACGAGGCGCGCGCGCTGCCGGCCGAAGCGCAGCGAGATCCACGTCATCGTGCGCAGCAAGCCGGCGTTGCTGCGCTCCTGGCGTTCGGCCCACGCGGTGCGCTTCATGGCTGCGCGCCATCCTGCACGGCCGGCGGCGCGGACAGCACGCCGGTCGCGACCTCGCGCGACCCGGCGCGCAGCGTGAAGCGGATCGCGCCGCTGGCCGCGGCGTCGTACGCGAGATCGAGCGGTTCACCCGGTGCGACCGGGCTCAGGAACTTCGCGGAGCCGAGCCGCCACGTATCCAGCGGACGGTTGAGCGCCGCGCCGATCGTGTGGATCGCGTGATCGAGCAGCACGACGCCCGGTACGACCGGATGGCCGGGGAAATGGCCGGGAAGCGCCGGATGGTCGACGGGAATCGTGAAGGCGAGTGCAGGTGCGGCGGCCGTGTCGCGTTCAGGCGCGGGCGCGGCCGTGGCGCGCGCGTGCTGGGCGACGAGCGCGGCCAGCACGTCGCGCGGCAGCTTGCCCGTTTCATTGCGCGGCAGCGCGTCGACGAACACGAGCGGGCGCGGCATGAACGCGGGATCGATCCGCTCGCGCAGCGCGCGCTGCAGATTGGTGGCTGCGAGCGCCGGCGCGACGACGAGCGCGACAAGGCGCGTGACCGGTTCGAGGCTGGTGTCGTCATGGGCCGGTGCGGCTTCGTCGGGCATGAAGAACACGCCGTCGACCACCTGCGGAATCGCGTTGAGCTGATGATTCAGGTACGCGAGCGACGTGCGCTTGCCGGCGATATTGACGAGATCGGCCTTGCGGCCGTGCAGCAGGAACCGGCCGTCGCCGAGCAGCTCGAGCGCATCGCCCATCGGCACCGGCACCTCCACATGCCCGCCCGACACCCACACGGTCGGCCCGCTGTCGTCGCGGTCCGGTTCGTCGCGCGCGTCGAGGCGGATGTCCGGGAACAGTTCCCATGTCGCGCCTTGCGACGTGCGCCGGGTCGCGATCTGGCCGGTTTCGGTGCTGCCGTAGATTTCGACGAGCGGCGCGTCGAGCGCGACCTCGGCTTCGCATGCGAGCTTCTCCGACAGCGGCGCGGTGGCCGACAGCACGAGCGCCGCTTGCGGCAGCGCATGGCCGGCGGACAGCAGCGCACGCAGGTGGATCGGCGACGTGACGAGCACGCGCGGCTGCGGGATCGCGTCGAGTTCGTCGCGGATGTCGACCGGGTAGAACGGCTGGCGGTTGCTGAATGCGAGGCCGCCGATCAGCGCGAGCAGCACCGTCGACTCGAAGCCGTACATGTGCTGCGCGGGCACCGTGCCGATCAGCGTGGCCGCGCGGCCGTCGAGCAGCCCGAGGCGATCGGCCGCCGCACGCACGCAGCCGACCAGGAAGCCCCACGTCTTGCGGTGCGGTACCGGCGCGCCGGTCGAGCCGGACGTGAACACGTAGGCCATGATCCGCGCCGCATCGATCTGCGGGACGGCGAACGGCCTATCGTCTGCCCGCTCGCCGGGCGCGGCATCGGGATACGCGAAGCGCGGCAGGTCGATCGCGCAGTCGGGCGCATCGTGCAGGCAGAACGCGTCGGGCGCGAACGTCGCGAGCTGGCGGACCATTTCCGGCGTGTGCGTCGACGGCAGCAGGCTGATCTTGCCGGCGACGAGCGCCGCGCACAGGCTGACCGCGAAGCGGTAGCGGTCGCGGCACACGTTGAACACGTGGCCGCCGGCCGGCAGCGCGGCGGCCACGCGCGCGACGTCGGCGACGAATGCGCGCACGGTGACGGGCGCACCGTCGCGCCAGGCGATCGTCTGGTCCGGCGAGGAATGGAATACCAGCGGGTGAGTCGGCATAAATCGGTCAAAACGGGAGCGAAGGCCGGCGCGGCTGCGGCGCCGCGCCGGTCATGAATTCATCGTGACGCCTGCGACGCGCGATACGCGCGCACCGCGTCGACCATCCGCGGCCGCGGTTCGTGCGGCAGTGCGAAGCGCCGGCACGCATGCTCGGCGGCGAACATCACGGCGACGAGCGGCAGCGACAGGTAGTTCGCGAACGTCGACCACGTGACGATCGGCGCGGTGGCGAACAGCAGCGTCGACACGGCGGCGGTCGCGACGAAGAACAGCGTCCACGCGAGCGTGATCTGCCGCGTGTAGCGCGCGACGGCCGGCGTGACCGTGCCGTGGATCATCGCCGCGAAGCGCGTGCACAACGGCACTTCGCCGGCCACGAGCGTGCGGCCGAACAGCAGCGCCATCGCGAGGTTGAAGCTCGCGTGTTCCAGATACAGGCCCCATTCGAAGTGCTGCGCGAGCGGCGTGCGTGCCACCCACAGCGCGGCGGCGGCGAGCAGCCATGCCGGTACGAACCATGCGCGATGCGGCGAGCGTAGCGCCGCGCCCAGCGCGAGCAGCAGCGGTGGCACGAGCGCCATTGCGAGGCCGAAGCCGTGTGCGCCCGGCGTCGCGGTCGCGTAATGCGCGCCGGCCTGGTAGGCCGCCACGGCGCCGACCGCCACGACGCCACGCGCGACAGGCAGCAGCCTGCTCATCGGCGGCCTCCGGGCGCGCGGCGCGCGCACCTGACGGCGGCCGTGCGGCAACAGCGGACAGGCGGGCGAACCGGAACGGAGCGCAAGGGCGGATGCGGCATGACTGGAGACATCGGGCGGATCGTGGCCGGACGCGGTGGTCGGGCCGTCAAACATCATATGAATGGCGGCCGGGACGCGGGTCCGGGCCGGTGGTCGGGCACGCTCATTTTAGGGCCGCGGCACCGACTGTTCGGGGTGGGCGCGACCGGGTTTTGTAACCGATTGTATGGCACCGGACGAACGGTTTCGCGGGGTCGGTCCATTTCCATCCAAAGCGGCTCAAGCGTCTCGTGCATTCGCGTGCCGAAACGGGCCGCGGCGCAGGCTCGCCAGTCTGTAACCATTCACGGTATACGCCCTGATGGCCTTCATCTAGAATCCGCGTAACTTTTACAAACGATCCCCAAATAACGCAGGCGGGGAAGCCGGCAGACGCCGGAGGGACGGAGATTTGCACGCGCCGGGCGTGCGTGACAGTTGCCGTTTCCGGGCGCCTCCCGCTGCCATGGGCCGCCTGCCCGCACGCATGATGAACGCACTGGAACAAGAGCTCGCCACGCTGATCATCGGCGAACTGAATCTCGAAGACGTCCCGCTCGATACAGTGACGGCCGACACCCCGCTGTACGGCGAAGGTTTCGGGCTCGACTCCATCGACATCCTGGAAATCGCGCTGCTGATTTCGAAGAAGTACGGTTTCGAACTGCGCTCGGACAATCCGGACAACCAGAAGATCTTTGCGACGCTCGGCGCGCTGGCTGCATACGTCGCCGCGCATCGGACGAAGTGACGGTGGCGCGCAGTGAATGACGGTGCGCGACGGCGATCGGACACGATTTGCCGCGCGTCGGTCGAGGTGAAACGCGATGAACGGAGCAATTCGATGCGGGCGCTCGTAACGGGCGGCAGCGGCGCACTCGGGCAGGCGATCTGCACGGCGCTCGCGCAGGCCGGCCATGAAGTATGGGTGCATGCGAATCGCCATCTCGCGCAGGCGGAGGCGGTCGCGCAGCAGATCGTCGCCGCCGGCGGCACCGCGCACGCGATCGCGTTCGACGTGACCGACGCGGAGGCGACGCTCGCGGCGCTGAAGCCCTTCATCGACGCGTCGCCGGTGCAGATCCTCGTCAACAACGCGGGCATTCACGACGACGCGCCGATGGCCGGCATGTCGCGCCGGCAGTGGCACAGCGTGATCGACGTGACGCTCAACGGTTTCTTCAACGTCACGCAGCCGCTGCTGTTGCCGATGATCCGCACGCGGCGCGGACGGATCGTCAACATCGCGTCGGTGGCCGGCGTGACCGGCAATCGCGGGCAGGTCAATTACGCGGCCGCGAAGGCTGGGCTGATCGGCGCGACGAAGTCGCTGTCGCTGGAGCTTGCGTCGCGCGGCATCACCGTGAACGCGGTGGCGCCCGGCATCATCGAATCGCCGATGGCCGAACAGGCGTTTCCCGCCGAACGCATCAAGCAGCTCGTGCCCGCGCAGCGCGCGGGCCGGCCCGACGAAGTCGCGGCGATGGTCGCGTACCTGGTGTCCGACGCCGCGGCCTATGTGACGGGGCAGGTGTTGTCCGTCAACGGCGGGCTCGCGTGACGAAGCGCGCAGCGTCCGCCGGGTAACGCAACGCGGCCCTGCGCCGCATAGTGAGGAAATCGAAGTGTCCGTGCATCCAGTCGACGCCGAACGGCGCCCGCATTCGTTGTCGTCCGCCACCGCGCCGTTCGCGCACGGCGGCGACCACGCATTGCGGCTCGTCCAGATGAGCCATGCACGGCTCGTCGCGTTGCTGCACGATGCGCGTATCGACCACGTGTTGCCGGGCGCGCTGGGAGCGGTGTGCATCGGCGCGGCCGGCTCGCATGCCGATGCGGCAGAGCGGATGCTCGCCGATACCGCGCCCGACCTGCCGGTCGCGCCGGTGCAGATGGCGCTGCTCGGCGCGGATGCCGCCCCCGACGATGCCGTCTGCGAAATCTGGCAATGCGATGCGCACGACCTGCGCAGCGAACGGCACGGTGCGCTGCACTATCGCTACAGCGAAGCGGCGGGGCTCGTGTTCGGCAGCATCGTCGTGCACGAAACGGATGCGCAGCACGATGGCAGCACGCCGCTCGAGCGTGCGACGTTCGACGCCTACCGCGTGCTGTTCGACCTGCTCGATACGCTCGGCATGCCGCATCCGCTGCGCATCTGGAACACCGTGCCGGCGATCAACGCGGTGCAGTTCGGGATCGAGCGCTATCGTCAGTTCAATATTGGCCGTCAGCATGCGTTCGACGCGTGCCGCCGTGCGCTGACGGGCGGCGTGCCGGCCGCGTGCGCGCTCGGCTCGGTCGTGCCGGTCGCGGGCGATGCGCCGCCGGCCGCGCCGCTGGCGATCCATTTCCTCGCGAGCCGCACGCCGGCCGATCCGGTCGAGAATCCGCGGCAGGTCAGTGCGTATCACTATCCGGCGCAGTACGGCCCGCGTGCGCCGACGTTCGCGCGCGCCGCCGCATGGGCCGATGACGATGCCGCGCCGGTGCTGTTCGTGTCGGGCACGGCGAGCATCGTCGGGCACCGCACCGTGCATCGCGGCGACGTCGTCGCGCAGACGCGCGAGACGGTCGCGAACCTCGCGGCCGTGCTCGAGCAGGCCGCGCGGCAGGGGCATGGCCCGTTCTCGCTCGCCGACCTGAGCTATCGCGTCTACGTGCGCGACGCCGGCGATGCCGCGGCGATTGCCGGGATCGGGCGCGTGCTGCGCGAGGCGGCCGGCCCTCACGTGCGGCCGTTGTTCGTCCACGCGGACGTGTGCCGCGACGACCTGCTGGTCGAGATCGAGGCCAGCGCGGGTCATGCAATGGAGTGGCTGCCATGAAGCGCGAGAGCCTCACGATCCCGCAACCGGTCGCGCATGCGGCCGGTGTCGACGAAGCCTGCCGGCGTTCGCCGGCAAGTCATAAACTTTTGTCAGGATCCCTGTCTTCGCAAGCGGCTGTTTCCATGTCCAAGCTTCACGCCTCGTCCACTCATCTCGTGCTGATCCCGAGCTACAACCCGGGGGGCAAGGTCGACACGACCGTGCGCAATGCGCGCGCGCAGTGGAATCCGGTGTGGGTCGTCGTCGATGGCAGCACCGACGGCAGCACCGAACGGCTGCAGGCGATGGCCGAGCGCGATCCCGGATTGCGCGTGATCGTGCTGCCGGAGAATCGCGGCAAGGGCGCCGCGGTGCTCGCGGGGCTCGACGCGGCGGCCGCGAGCGGCTTCACGCACGTGCTGACGATGGATTCCGACGGCCAGCATCCGGCCGACCTGATTCCGGCCTTCATGGCCGCATCGCAGGCCGACACCGATGCGATGGTGCTCGGCGTGCCGAAGTTCGACGCGAGCGCGCCGCAGTTGCGCGTGCAGGGCCGCCGCCTGTCGAACGCCTGGGCCGACCTCGAGACGCTGTGGGCCGGCATCGGCGATTCGCTGTACGGGTTTCGCGTGTATCCGGTCGCGCCGCTCGCGGCGATCATGCGGCGCCAGCCGTGGATGCGCGGTTTCGACTTCGATCCCGAAGCGGCCGTGCGGCTGTGCTGGGCCGGCGTGCACCCGATCCGCATCGACGCGCCGGTGCGCTATTTCGGCCGGCACGAGGGCGGCGTCTCGCACTTCCACTACGGTCGCGACAACGCGCTGCTCGCGTGGATGCACCTGCGCCTGTTCACCGGCTTCGCGGTGCGGCTGCCGATGCTGGTCGCGCGGCGGCTGACGCGGCGCCGCGACCAGACCGCCTGAGCGGCGGCCCGCCCGGTTTCCCTCCCGATCTTCGTCCGGACACGGCGATTCCGCTGCTTTTCGTCGACAATCCGGCGTCGGATCGCCGCTTCATTTCAATCTGCTGAGTAATGAACGTGTCATCGGATGTAAACATCTGGTAATTTTCTGCCGGATTATGCAAAATCGCCGCTCCCAAATACAACTATCGAGGGATTCCGGGATGCAACTCAAGAAAGCGGTGGCGGCGTGTGGCGTGGCGTTTCTGTTGAGCGCATGCGGCGGGGTACAGAGCCTTGACGCGAACAGCCTGACGTCGGCGGGGACGAACCTGTACAAGGCGGCAACGCTGTCGGACAGCGACATCGCCGCACTGTCGAACGAATCGTGCAAGTCCAGCGACGCCGAATCGAAGATCGCGCCGGCGAACAGCGCGTACGCGAAGCGCCTGACGAAGGTCATGAAGGGCTTCGGCGACATGACGCTGAACGGCCAGAAGATCAACTACAAGGTGTACGTGACCAAGGACGTCAACGCGTGGGCGATGGGCAACGGCTGCGTGCGCGTGTACAGCGGCCTGATGGACATGATGAACGACGACGAGCTGCGCGGCGTGATCGGTCATGAAATGGGCCACGTTGCACTGGGTCACTCGAAGAAGGCGATGCAGACCGCGTACGCGGTGAGCGCGGCGCGCAGCGCGGCCGGCGCAGCATCGCCGGGCGTGGCGGCACTGTCGAGCTCGCAGCTCGGCGACATCACCGAGAAGTTCATCAACGCGCAGTTCTCGCAGACGCAGGAAAGCGCAGCGGACGACTACTCGTTCGACCTGATGAAGCAGAAGGGCATGAGCCAGAAGGGCCTCGTCACGGGCTTCCAGAAGCTCGCGCAGATGGACGGCGGCCAGAGCTCGATGATGAGCTCGCACCCGTCGTCGGCGAGCCGTGCACAGCACATCCAGGATCGCATCGCGAAGGGCAGCTGATCGCGCCACGCGCATCGCGAATCGCTGGCCCGCGCCGGCGACCGGTACGCGAAAAGAACAACCCCACGCCCGTCCGGGCGTGGGGTTTTGTTTTTGGGGCCAGCCGGCGGGTCGCTTACGGCACCATCCCCGGCAGCACGTACGCCTGCACGAGCGTGATCAGCCCGACGATCACCGCGAACAGCAGGCTGTGCCGCACCGTGAAGCGGAACAGCTCGGACTCCTTGCCGACGAGACCCGTTGCCGCGCACGCAACCGCGATCGACTGCGGCGAGATCATCTTCGCGGTTACGCCGCCCGTCGTGTTCGCCGCGACCGCGAGCGTTTCGGGCACGCCGAGCTGATGCGCGGTGGCCTGCTGCAGCGAGCAGAACAGCGCGTTCGACGACGTATCGGAGCCCGTCAGGAACACGCCGAGCCAGCCGAGGAACGGCGAGAAGAACGGGAAGGCGGCGCCGGTCGCGGCCAACATCAGCGCGAGCGTCGACGACATCCCCGAGTAGTTCGCGACGAACGCAAACGCGAGCACGAGGCCGATCGACAGGATCGGGCGCGTCAGTTCCTTTAGCGTTTCGCCGAACGTGACGAGCGCGTCGCGCGGCTTCATCCGCAGCAGCGCCATCGAGATCAGCGCGGTCACAAGGATCGCGCTGCCGACCGCCGAAATCAGGTCGATCTTCAGCACCGCGTCGAGCGCTTTCGGCGTCGCGGCGATCGGCGCGGTCTTCACGACGAGCTGGTCGAGCCCGGCCACATGGAACTTCAGCACGGTCGACGCGAGTGCGCCGTGCGCGGCGAACAGCGCCTTGAACGGTGCGATGCTCCAGACCGTGACGACGGCCGTCAGGATCAGGAACGGCGACCATGCGCGCACCGTTTGCACGAGCGTGTACGGCGACGCGTGGCGGCTCGCGCCGAAGCCGTTGCCGCCAGCGCCGAACCCGGCCAGCGCCGCGCCGCCGCCGGAGGCGACGAGGCCGCCGGCCGGCTGCTTCGCGGTGCGCGGCTGCCACACCTTCAGGAACGTCGCGAGCGCGACGAGGCTGACGAGCGACGACGTGATGTCAGGCAGCTCGGGCCCGATGTGGTTCGACGTGAAGTATTGCGTGACCGCGAAGCTGCCGCCCGCGACGAGTGCAGCCGGCCAGGTCTGCCGTACGCCGCGCAGCCCGTCCATCATGAACACGAGCCAGAACGGCACCGCGAGCGACAGCAGCGGCAACTGGCGGCCGGCCATCGCGCCGATGTGGAACGGATCGATGCCCGTCACCTGCCCGGCGACGATGATCGGAATGCCCATCGCGCCGAACGCGACCGGCGCGGTGTTCGCGATCAGGCACAGCCCGGCCGCGTGCAGCGGCTTGAAGCCGAGGCCGACGAGCAGCGCGGCCGTGATCGCGACGGGGGCGCCGAAGCCGGCCGCGCCTTCGAGGAATGCGCCGAACGAGAAACCGATCAGCAGCATCTGCAGGCGCTGGTCGTCGGTAATCGACAGCACGGACGCGCGGATGATGTCGAACTGGCCGGTCTTCACGACGATCTTGTACAGGAACACGGCCGCGACGATGATCCACGCGATCGGCCACAGGCCGTAGGCGAAGCCGAAGCCGGCTGCGGCAAGCGCCTGCGGCACGGGCATCCCGTACGCGAGGATCGCGACGCCGAGCGACAGCAGCAGCGTGATCGCGGCCGCGACATGGCCTTTCATCCGCAGCGCGGCCAGCGCGATGAAAAAGAAGATGATCGGAATCGCGGCGACGAACGCCGACAGCCCGAGGCTGCCGAGCGGCGAGTAAATCTGATGCCAAACCTGCATGGGTGTCTCCTCCATGGATTTTTAGGGGTACGGGTTTGAAAGCGGATGCGCTATTCGGGCTGCCCGCGTGCGCGCAGCAGGTCGGACAGGCTGCGCGGCGCCGGTTCCAGCGGCGTGCGGTGCTGCGTCCAGCCCATCTGTTTCGCGGGCGTCAGCGCATGCAGGCGCGTGGCGGCCCAGCGGAATGCGCGGTACGCGCGCGGATGCGCGAACGCGCCGGACCAGAAGCGCCACACGAGGTCTTCCGCGCGGGTGTAGTTCGCGCCCTGGCCGCGCAGCGGATGGGCGACGGGTTCGTCGGGCTTGCGGTTCGCCTCGGTGCGCAGCCGCACGAGCAACTGCGGGATCGGGATCCGCACCGGGCACACCTCGCCGCACGCGCCGCACAGCGTCGACGCGGTCGGCAGGTCGGCCGTCGCGTCGAGGCCGAGCAGGTGCGGCGAGATGATCTTGCCGATCGGGCCCGGGTAGGTCGTGCCGTACGCGTGGCCGCCGATGCGCGTGTAGACGGGGCAGTGGTTCATGCACGCGCCGCAGCGGATGCACTGCAGCGTCGCGCGCAGCTGTTCGTCCGCGTATGCCTGCGTGCGGCCGTTGTCGAGCAGTACGAGATGCAGTTCGCGCGGGCCGTCGCGTTCGCCGTCGCGGCGCGGGCCCGAGATCAGGTTGAAATAGGTCGTGATCGCCTGGCCGGTGGCCGAGCGCGTGAGCAGGCTCGACAGCGGCACGATGTGCTCGAGCTTCTCGACGACCTTCTCGATGCCCATGATCGCGATGTGCGTGTCGGGCACCGTGGTCGACAGGCGGCCGTTGCCTTCGTTCTCGACGAGCCACAACGTACCCGTGTCGGCCGCCGCGAAATTGACGCCCGACAGGCCGACGTCCGCTTCGGCGAACGCGCGGCGCAGGGCGCGCCGGCCGGTCTGGATCAGTTCGTCGACGTCTTCCGTATAGCGTGTGCCGGGGATGTGTGCTTCGAACAGCTCGGCGATGTCGCCGCGCGTCTTGTGGATCGCCGGCATCACGATGTGCGACGGCTTTTCGCCGGCGAGCTGCACGATGAATTCGCCCATGTCGGATTCGATGCAGTCGACGCCGTGTTCGGCGAGGTAATGGTTCAGCTCGATTTCCTCGCTCGCCATCGACTTGCCCTTGATCACGCGGCGCGCCTTCTTCGCCTGCGCGATGCCGAGCACGATCGCATTCGCGTCGGCGGCCGTCTCGGCCCAATGCACGTGCACGCCGGATTCGGCGAGCTTCGTCTCCAGCCGTTCGAGCAGCGCGGGCAGTTGCGCGAGCGCGTGCTGGCGCACGGCTTCGCCGAGATCGCGCAGTTGCTGCAGTTCGGTGTCGTCGGGGAATTGCGTCGCGCGCTTGCCCTGCAGGAAGTCCATCGCGCCGCGAAAGCTCTGGCGCAACGCGGGATCGTCGAGTGCGGCTCGCGCGCGGGCCTTGAAGTCGCCGGGGGCGACGAATTGCAGCGTGTGGTCGCTCATTGTGGCAGATCCTCGCAAGCGGGTGCGGCCGACGGGGCGGTGGAATCGGTGACGATCACGACCCACAGGCGGCGCGGGCCGTGTGCGCCGTAAGCGAGCGTCTGCTGGATGTCGGAGGTCTTCGACGGGCCCGATACCAGCACGAGGTTGGTGGGCGTGCCGGCTTGCCAGCGCTCCGCATGCACGGCCGCGTGCAGGTCGGCATGCAGCGTGTTCGCATGGACGAGCGCGACATGCAGCGGCGGCACCAGCGACACCGTGCGCGGCGAGCCGGCGTCGGGGGCGAGCACGACGGTGCCGGTGGCCGCGATGCCCGAACGCGCGACAGTGAAGCCTGCATCGATCGTGTCGAACAGCTCGGCTTTCCATGCGTCGATCGGCCGGTCGAACGGTACCGGTGCGACGGTATCGGGCAATGCGCGGGCGAGCGCCGCGGATTCGGCGCGGGCCGGGTCGAGCAGCAGGCGGCGCACGCCGGCGTCGGCGAGGCGCGCGGCAAGCTGCGCAGGCCATGCGTCCGCGCTCGCGCACCAGACGTCAGCGTGCGACGCGGCCAGTGCGGCCTGCATTGCCGGTGCGAGCGCGTGCGGGTCGCGTTCCGTCGACGCGCGGCGCATGTCGTAATGCATGTCGATGCGCGCATCGAGTACGGGGGCGGCCGTCGCGGCGACGCCCGGCGCGGCGGCGCGCAGGCGCGCGAGAATGGCGGCGCGCGCGCTCATTGCCGGTCTCCGCGCAACGATGCGGCGCCGGACGTCCGGCGCCACAGGAAGCTCGCGAGATGCTCGACCGGCAGCGGCGCATCGGCCTTGGTCGCAGCGTGGCCGATGTTCAGCAGGCAGCCGCAGTCCGCGGACACGAGCCGGTCGCAGCCGGTCGCGCAGGCCGACGCGACCTTGTCGCGCACCATCGCGCCGGAGATGTCCGGATGTTTCAGCGAGAACGTGCCGCCGAAGCCGCAGCACTCGGATTCGCGTTCGTGTTCGATGCGCGTCACGCCGGGCAGTGCGTCGACGAGCGCGACACCATGCACGCGCGTGCCCATCTCGCGGCGTGCCGCGCACGACGTGTGCAGCACGACGCGCTCGTCGGGCGCGGCGCCGGCCGTGGCCGCGTCGAGCTGCACGTCGAGCACATGGACGAGGAATTCCGCGAGTTCGTAGGTGCGGCCGGCGATCGCACGCGCCTTCGGGCCGTTGACGGGATCGTCGGCGAACAGCGCCGGCCAATGGTGCCGGATCATGCCTGCGCACGAGCCGGACGGCACGATCACGGGCCACGGTTGTGCGAACAGGTCCAGCTGCGCGGCCGCGACGCGGCGCGCTTCGTCGGGATTGCCGCTGCTGTAGGCCGGCTGCCCGCAGCAGCTCTGGCCGCGCGGATAGTGGACGGTCAGGCCTTCGCGCTCCAGCAGGCGGACCGCGTCGAGCCCCGCTTCGGGGACGAACAGGTCGACCAGGCAGGTCGCGAACAGGTAGGCGTGTGCGGGGATGGCGGCGGGGTACTGCCTTTCGTTCATGTCTCGCTCCAGAGGCGACGGCCCGGCGTGCGGGTCGACGATTTCGCTGCATAATTCCCGCGACGGCGCCGCAGCTCAAATTGGTTGGGCCAATCGGCGCGCCACGTATTCCGCAGGGAGACGCGACGATGGCAGCGATGACGGCACGGGGCCGGACCGAAGTGGTGATGCGCAAGATCGAGACGGCGCTGCTCGACGGCACCTGGCCGGCCGGCGCGCGGCTGCCGGCCGAGCGGGTGCTCGCGCAGCAGTACGGCGTCGCGCGCAATACGGTGCGCGAGGCGACCCAGCGGCTCGTCGCGCGCGGGCTGCTGCAGAGCCGGCGCGGCGCGGGCGTCTACGTGACGGACCAGTTGCGCGCGGGCATCGCGTCGCCGTGGGGCCAGCTGGTCGCCGATCATCCGGCGCTGCGCGACGACATCCTCGAATTCCGCCGCGTGCTCGAAGGAGCGACCGCGTATTTCGCCGCGCTGCGGGCCGATGCGAGCGACCGGCGCCGGATCCGCACGCTGCTGCGCGAACTCGAAACCGCGCACGCGAACGACGACGCCGCCGTCGAAGCCGCGACCGACGCGAAGCTGCACGAGGCGATCGCGCTCGCGTCGCACAACACGATGTTCCTGCACCTGCATACGAGCGTGATCGGGATGCTGCGCGAGCACATCTCGATCAACGTGGCGGGCATGACGATGGAGGACGAGCAGGCGTCCGAGCTGCTGTTGCTGCAGCACCGCGTCGTGTGTGAAGCGATCTGCGCGCAGCGGCCCGAAGAGGCGCGCACCGCGATGCAGACGCATATCGACTACGTGCGCAGCCATTTCGAGCGCAGTGGCGATGCGCAGTGAGATTGGTTGGACCGCTTTGATGCTCGGCCCGTCCGGCGGGCGAATCGGGCATGGCCGTGCATCGCGTGCCGGCGGCCGGCCGTGCGCGGGCCGCCGTGTGCCGCTCGCGCGATTGACCGGTTCATCGGCCGCCCACTAGAATCGGCCGGAACCGCGCGCCAGCCGCGCGCTGCGGCGAATGCGGACCGTCGTTCCGCCAGTCGAGGAAGCTTCCGTGCTCACGTCTTTCATCCGGCGCGCGCCGGCCGCGCTGTCGTGGCGTGCCGCATGCCGCCCGGCTCGTGCGCTGGCCGTCTGCGCACTGCTGTCGCTCGTTGCCGCCTGCGCGACGCACCCGCCCGCCACCACGCTCGATCGTCCGGTCTCGCATGCGTTGCCGCCCGATACCGCGACGCCGCTGCGCGACGCGCTGGCCGCCCCCGAGGCCGCGCATCCGGGCCAGTCGGGCTTCCGGCTGCTGGCCGACGGCGCGCAGGCGCTGCAGATGCGCATCGCGCTCGCCCGCGCCGCGACGAAGACGCTCGACATGCAGTACTACATCGCGACCGAGGACACGACGGGCAAGCTGCTGCTCGCCGCGGCGCTGTACGCGGCCGATCGCGGCGTGCGCGTGCGGATGCTGGTCGACGACCTGAACTTCCGCGACATCGACCGCGTGATGGCCGCGCTGAACACGCACCCGAACATCGAGATTCGCGTGTTCAACCCGTTCGGCGCGTCGCAGCAGGGGATGGTCGAGCGCACGACCAACTTCTTCACGCGGATCGACAGCTTCACGCGCCGGATGCACAACAAGGCGATGATCGCGGACAACCAGATCGCGATCGTCGGCGGCCGCAATCTCGGCGACGAATATTTCAGCGCGAGCCCGACGCTGCAGTTCCGCGATCTCGACGTGCTCGCCGCCGGCCCCGTGGCGAATGACGTCTCGGCGAGCTTCGACGCGTACTGGTCGAGCGCGAGCAGCTATCCGCTGCGCGTGCTGAATCACCAGTCGTTCGATCCGAAGGAGCTCGACGCGATGCGCGACGAGCTGCGCAGCCACTGGCGCCAGAACGCCGAGCCGTACAACGCGAAGCCGCTGAACGCGACGCCGCTCGCGCAGCAGATCGCACGCGACGAGCTCGAGCTCGTGTGGGCGCCGGCCGAGTTCAAGGCCGACGCGCCGGACAAGGTCGCACGGCCGACCGATGCGTACGTGAGCCCGCCGATGCAGCGTCTCGTCGAGCTGACGCGCGGCGCGCAGCAGGAATTCCTCGCGTTCTCGCCGTACTTCGTGCCGCACGACGCGGGCGTGAAGATCCTCGGCGACACGACCGCGCGCGGCGTGCGCGTCGCGATCCTGACGAATTCGCTCGCCGCGACCGACGCGGTTGCCGTGCAGGCCGGCTACGGGCCGTACCGCGTGCCGCTGCTGCAGCACGGCGTCGAGTTGTACGAGTTCAAGGCGCAGCCGGGCCGCCAGCGCCCGCGCCTGTTCGGGTCGCGTTCGCGCGCGAGCCTGCACGCGAAGGCGTACGTGATCGACCGGAAGATCCTCGTGATCGGCTCGATGAACCTCGACCCGCGTTCCGCGCACCTGAATACCGAACTGGCACTCGTGATCCATAGTCCGGCGCTCGCCGAACAGGTCGCGACGATCTTCGCGCGGGCGGCGCAGCCGGACGAAAGCTATCGCGTGAGCCTCGTCGCGCCGGCGGGCGGCGGGTCGCCCGAACTCGTATGGACGGGCATCGACAACGGCAAGCCGACGACCTATCACGTCGATCCGCACGCGGGACTGATGCGCAACCTGATGACGGGCATCTTCATGCTGCTGCCGGTCGACGACCAGCTTTAAAGGGACGGAAGCGCTCCGGCTAAACCCGCGTTAACGAGGTGCGGGGAAGGTGATATGGTTGTGCGCGCAACCATCATGGCAATGTGGCGGCGCGGCCCGGCGGCCCGCGCCACGACCATCCGCAACCGGAGCTCCCCATGCAACGTGTACCGAACCAGCCGTTCACGCGTCCCGCCCGCTTCTCCGAAGCCGAATGGCAGGCGCGCGTGCAGCTCGCGGCCGCCTACCGCATCTTCGATTACCTCGGCTGGACCGAGCTGATCTACAACCACATTTCGCTGCGCGTGCCGGGCGAGGACGGACATTTCCTGATCAACCCGTTCGGGCTCCATTACGGCGAGGTATGCGCGTCGAACCTCGTGAAGATCGACATCGACGGCAACGTGATCGGGCATTCCGACTGGCCGATCAACCCGGCCGGCTTCACGTTCCACAGCGCGATCCATGCGGCGCTGCCCGATGCGCACTGCGTGATGCACGTGCACACGACGCCCACGATGGCCGTGTGCTGTTCGCGCGACGGGCTGTCGTTTTCCAATTTCTATTCGGCGCAGTTGTACGGGAAGATCGCGTATCACGATTTCGAGGGCATCACCGTTCACCTGGAGGAGGGGCGGCGCATCGTCGGGAGCGCGGGTGGGCGGCCCGTGCTGCTGCTGCGCAACCACGGGCCGGTGACGATCGGCGCGACGCTCGCGCAGACGTTCTCGCTGATGTGGCTCCTCAACCGTGCCTGCGAGGTGCAGGTCGCGACCCATGCGATCGGCGACGCGCTGTCGATCGCGCCGCCGGTGCTCGAAGGGTGCGTGCGCGATTCGCTGAATTTCGATCCGAAGCATGGCGCGGGGCAGGACGCGTTCGACGCGCTGCAGCGCCTCGTCGATCGCATCGATCCCGGCTATCGCGCGTGACTTGGCGTGACCCGGCTGCCGGCGGCGCATTCAAAAAAAACGCGGCCGGGTGGCCGCGTGAATACTCGCAGACTCCTTCGGACGAAGGAAACAAGCAACTGTGAAACGAAGTGTAGCGAAAGGCCGCGCGCGGATTCAGCCGTCGGGTTGCAAAGGTCCGTTCCAGGTTGACGCAGACTGACACGGGGCGCTGTGCGTCGCGCTGCGGCGATTCGCTGCATGGCCGTTCGACGGACTCCCGCAACGGCGGCGATCGACTACCATCCTATCTGGCGCCCCCGTTCGGGCGGCGCACAACGTCGTGCAAGGAGAGTCCATGCTCAAGCTGCGTTTGCTCCAGGTCGCGTTACTCGCAGGCGTGCTGGCCGCCGGCAGCGCCGCCGCCGAAACGGTGCGTCTGTCCGCCAATCTGCAGCCGTCGAGCGAAGTGCCGCCGACGGCAACCAAGGGCTCGGGCGCCGTCGACGCCACCTACGACACGGTCACCCACACGCTGCAGTGGACCGCAACCTACGAACACCTCACGGGGCCGGCCACCGCCGCGCATTTCCACGGGCCCGCGCCGGTCGGCCAGAACGCCGGCGTGCAGGTGCCGATCCCGAAGGACGAGCTGGCGAGCCCGATCAAGGGTTCGAAGGAGCTCACCGACGCGCAGGTCACCGACCTGATGGGCGGCAAGTGGTACTTCAACGTCCATACGAAGGAACACCCGGCCGGCGAAATCCGCGGCCAGGTGATGCCGGCGAACTGAGCGCCGGCGTTTGATATAGAGGCACCTGTCGAGCGGCGCGGGAACGTTCGCACGTACCATCGTCACACTGCGATTACGGAGTGCGTCCGATGAGTTGGCAAAGCAAGTTCGCCTGCTGGCTGCTGCGCTGGCAGTTTCGTCCGGAGACCACGCGCGAGGTGCTCGACCCCGCGCGTGCGCGGCGCTTTACCGACTTGCGGATGGTCGTGCCGCGCCGCGCGCCGTCGGGTTACCGGCTGCGCCAATGCTACGGCGCGGGCGACGCACCGCTGCGCGGCGAGTGGCTCGAGCGCATCGATGCGAGCGCAGAGCGTGGTCCTGGCCGCACGCTGCTGTATTTCCACGGCGGCGGTTATTACTTCTGTTCGACGAAGACCCATCGGCCGCTCGTGTTCGGCCTGACGAAGCGCGCGGGCGTGCGCTCGTTCTCGCTCGACTACCGGCTCGCGCCCGAAAACCGTTTCCCGGCCGCGCTCGACGATGCGCTCGCCGCCTACCGGCAACTGCTGGCGCTCGGCACGCCGCCCGAGACGATCGTGCTCGGCGGCGATTCGGCGGGCGGCGGCCTCGCGCTCGCCACGCTCGTCGCGCTGCGCGATCGCGGCGAGCCGTTGCCGGCCGGTGCGATCCTGTTCTCGCCGTGGACCGACCTCGCGGCCACCGGTGCGACGCTGCGCACCAACGACGGTCGCGATCCGATGTTCGCCGGCGCGGCGCTGCCGAAGGCCGCGAAGCTGTATCTCGGCGACGAACCGGCGACGAATCCGTACGCATCGCCGCTCTACGCGGATTTCACGGGCCTGCCACCGCTGTATATCCAGGTCGGCAGCACCGAGGTCTTGCTCGACGATTCGCGCCGCGTCGCGGAGAAGGCGAAGGCGGCCGGCGTGCAGGTGGAAATCGAGGTGTGGCCGGACATGCCGCACGTGTGGCAACTGTACGCACCGATGGTGCCGGAAGCGCGCGACGCGCTCGACCGCGCGGCCGCATTCCTGCGCCGCGTCGCGGTCGAGCGCGCGGTTCAGCGCGTCGGCGAGGCGTCGATCGCCTGATAGGCGGCCTTGACGGCCACCGAGCCGTACTTGCGCTCGAGCCGGCGCACGGTGAAGTGGCCGTGCGCCATTTGCTGAAAGTGGTCGATGAACAGCGTGTTGACGGTCGCGCCGAGCACGGCGCCGATCGCCGGGATCGACTTCGCGGCCATCTGCTCGGTCACCTGCACCGAGAAGCGCGACGCCACCGTCTGCACGAGCTTGAACACGGCCGCCGAGCTGTGCGCGGCGATGCCTTTCGTCGTGATGTCCGACGACGCCTTCGAGATTGCCTGGGCAAGCGCGCCGCGCAGCACGAAATAGCCGAGATCGGCGTCCTCAAGCGCGCCGCGCAGCACGAAATAGCCGAGATCGGCGTCCTCTTCCTGCTTGTCCGGGTTGCCGCCCATGCCGAGCACGGCCAGGCATTGCAACTGCGTATCGACCGACGCCAGGTCCTCGCCCTCGCTGCGCGCGATGTCGCACACCGAGCGGAAGATCAGCGTGGTCGTTACCGGCAGTTCGACCGGCAGCGCGAGAAAGCCGAACGCGCCGCCTGCCGCGCCGGTCGTCGCGACCGCGAGCTTGTGCAGCAGGTTGCTCGGCTTGTCGGGTTCGGCGTCCGGCGCGGGCGGCTTGCCGAGCGTGCGCAGCGCGATGTTCAGGCACTTGCGCAGCGCGAGCTGCGTCGCATCGTTGATCTTGCCGGTCGCGAAATCCGGCAGCCGCGCGATCATTTTCTCGACCGGCGCGCCGAGCATGCCGGTCAGCTTCATCGTCAGCGATGGGCTTTCCAGCACCTGCTTCGCGCGCCACAGCGCGTCCCGATCCTCCTGCGAGAGCGTCGTCGCGGGGGTGATTGAAATCGGTTCCATCTTTCTCCTTGGCTTGAACGGGCCCTAAACCGTCGCCAGCCTAGATTACTCCGCCATGCTAGAATTTTGAAATTGTTTGACTCGTCAAAAGTTGCATCAACAAAAAATGGCCGTCCACACTGCCGCCCACCATTCGAGCGGGCAAGTTTTGCCGTTCCGCGAATCGCTGTTGGCGATGATCGGGATCTCGTTCGTCACCATGCTGGTCGCGCTCGACCAGACCGTCGTCGGCACGGCGTTGCCGACCATCGTCGCCGAGCTTCGCGGTTTCGACCTGTACGCGTGGGTCGCGACCTCGTACCTGCTCAGTTCCGTGATCACGGTGCCGATCTTCGGCCGCCTCGGCGACTATTACGGCCGCAAGCCGTTCGTCATCGTGTCGATCGTCGTGTTCACCGCCGCGTCCGTGCTGTGCGGGATGGCCAACGACATGCTGTTCCTCGTGCTCGCGCGCGGGCTGCAGGGGATCGGCGGCGGGATGCTGGTCGGCACCGCGTTCGCGTGCATTCCCGACCTGTTTCCCGATTCCGTCGTGCGGCTGCGCTGGCAGGTGCTGATGAGCTCCGCGTTCGGCATTGCGAACGCGGTCGGCCCGTCGCTCGGCGGCATACTGACCCAGTCGTTCGGCTGGCGCTCGGTGTTCTACGTGAACCTGCCGGTGGGCCTGCTGTCGCTGTTCTTCGTATGGCGCTACCTGCCGCACCTGCGCCATGTCGCGCACGATCGCAAGATGCGGCTCGACTGGCCGGGCGCGTTGCTGATCGCGTTGTCGCTCGGCGCGCTGCAGCTGTTCGTCGAATGGCTGCCGAAGTACGGCGTCGCGAGCTGGGCGTCGCTGCTGCTCGTCGTCGCGGTCGCGGCCGGCATTGGCCTGTGGCATTGGGAGAAGCGCTGCGAGCAGCCGATTCTGCCGTTCGACATGTTCGGCAACCGCGCGCTGTCGGCGCTGTTCGTGCTCGCGATCCTCGCCGGCTTCTCGATGTTCTCGCTGCTGTTCTACGCGCCGCTGCTGTTCCAGGGCGGCTTCGGGATGTCGCCGAAGGAAGCCGGACTCGTGATCACGCCGCTCGTCGTGTTCATCACGATCGGCAGCATCATGAACGGCCGCGTCGTCACGCGCATCCGCAATCCGAACGCGATGCTGCACGTCGGCTTCGTGCTGTTCGCGATCACGTGTGCGGGCATCGTCGTGTCGACCCACACGACGCCCGCGTGGATGCTGATGGCGCTGATGGTCGCGGGCGGCATCGGGCTCGGCTTCGTGCTGCCGAACCTTACCGTGTTCGCGCAGCAGACGGCCGGCCGCGAGCACCTCGGCATCGCGACGGCGCTGCTGCAGTCGCTGCGGATGGTCGGCGGGATGCTCGGCACGGCGCTGACGGGCACGCTCGTCAACCAGATGTACTCGGGCGGCGTGCGCAATGCGCTGACGGCCGATCACGCGATGCAGTGGCATGCGCAGCTCGCCGATCCGCAGATCCTGATCGACCGCGCGGCGCAGGGGGGGCTCGTCGCGGAGCTGACGCGTGCCGGGCATAATGGCGCGCTGCTGCTGGAAGCGGCCCGCGAATCGCTCGTCGGCGCGATTCACCTGGGCGTCGCGATGGCGGCCGTCATCGCCGTGGTGTCGGTATGGCAGTGCCGCCGCGTGCCGCCGATCGCGCTGCGGCGCAAGATCGAACCGCACGTCGCGGCCGATTGACGGATCAAGCGATTCAACGACTCAACGATTTACCGGAAACGAAATCAGCGCATGGAAGAACAGGACCGCGTCGCGATCTTGCAGCAATTCGGACGCACGTATCGCGCGTTCATGACCGCGTTCGAAGCGCACGTCGGGCAGCCGATGCCGCGCTGGCGCATCATGGTCGCGCTGCACACGATGGGCGGGCATTCGTCGCAGAAGAAGCTCGTCGAAGTGCTGCGCATCGATCCGGGCGCGCTCACGCGCCAGTTGAAGTCGCTCGACGCGCTCGGCTGGATCCAGCGCGAATCCGATGCACGCGACAACCGCGTGACCAACGTCACGCTGACCGACGAAGGCCGCGCGGCGTTCGACGCGTGCCTGCCGCGCCGCAAGGCGTTTCTCGAACAGACGATGGCGCAACTGCCGGACGACGTGCTGAATGCGCTGTCGGGTGCGCTCGCGATGCTGGAAACGCGAATCGCGGACGCCGGTTCGGCACCGGTCGCGCGCTGATGCGCGGGCAGGGCGGCGCGTTCGCGCCGCCGGCTGCCGCTTCATCTCATCCCGATTCGGTGCTGGCTTACAGCTCGATGCGCGTGCCCAGCAGCACGAGGAACTGCGCGAGCCAGGCCGGATGCGCGGGCCACGCGGGCGCGGTGACGAACGGCGCGTCGGTCACGGCCGCGTCGACCGGAATGTCGGCATATTCGCCGCCCGCGAGCTTCACTTCGGGCGCGCACGCCGGGTAGGCCGAAATGCGCTTGCCGCGGATCACGTCGGCGGCCGCGAGCAGCTGCGCCGCATGGCAGATCGCGGCGATCGGCTTGCCGGCTTCGGCGAACTCGCGCACGAGCGAGATCACCTTCGGATCGAGTCGCAGGTATTCGGGGGCACGGCCGCCCGCGATCGCGAGCGCGTCGTAGCGCGACGCATCGACATCGTCGAATGCCGCGTTCAGCGTGAACTGGTGGCCGGGCTTCTCGGTGTAGGTCTGGTCGCCTTCGAAATCGTGGATCGCGGTCTTGATCTTGTCGCCCGCGCGCTTGCCCGGGCAGACTGCATCGACGTGGTGGCCGACGGCCTGCAGCGCCTGGAACGGCACCATCGTTTCGTAGTCTTCGGCGAAATCGCCGGTCAGGAACAGGATCTTCTTCGCGGCCATGGCTTTCTCCAGGGGTGCAGCGTTGAAGGCCCGTTCGCGCCGTGCGCAACGGCCGCGAGGGGCCCCGAGGACGAAAGCGCAGTGTACTCCGGCAGATTGAAGCGCGCGTGACGGCCGCCCCGCGCGAGCGGCGGGGCGGTGCGCGCGGGGGGGCGTCAGAAGAACGTTTCGACGACTTCCGTCACGCGGAACTGCGGATCGAGCACGAGGACCTGGCGCCACTTGTCGAACGTCAGGCACGGGTGCGAGATGTCGAACGCGACCATGTCGCCGACCTTCACGTCCGCGCCCGGCGGGATCTGCAGGTACGCGTGCTGGTCCATCATCCCGGTCACGGCCCAGCCTTCGGTCGCGGCGACGTCGCGCGGCGCGGTGTCGCGGCCCGGGCGGAAGTGGCGCGCCGGCTCCGGCAGGCCCGCGTCGAACGCCGCGTCGCGCTTGCCGAGTGCGACGATCGCGCGGTCGGCTTCCGGCACCGACTGCACGTATGCCCACAGCTGCAGCGCCGGCAGCAGCCCTTCGCCCATCGAGCGGGCGATCGGGTTGCGCGCGAACACGTCGGTCTGCGCCTTCTTGTAGATACCGACGTCGTGCGTCAGGTAGCAGCCCGGGCGCAGCACGACTTCCGCGAAGCCCGCGTCGGACGCCTTCCTGAATTCCTCCGCGACCACGTCGTACCACGCCGAACCGGCGCCGGACAGGATCGCCGGCGTGCGCGCGAAGCGGCCCGCTTCGGCGAGTTCGCGCGTGAGCGTGACGGCTTCCTGCAGGAACGTGCGGATCTCGCCTTCCTCTTTCAGCACGCCTTCATAGAGTTCGATGCCGGCCAGCTTCAGCGTGTCCGGATAGCGCGCGAGCGCGGCCAGCACGGCTTCGCGCTGCGCGGCGTCGCGCACGCCCGCGCGGCCGCCCGGCACGCCGAGCTCGATCAGCACGTTCAGCGATTTCTTCGCGTCGCCGAAGAAGCGGCCGAGCTGGTCGACGCTCTCGGCGGAATCGACGAGACAGAAGAATTCGAAATCGGGATCGGACAGCAGCCCGGCGATGATCGTCATGTTCTGGCGGCCGATCAGCTGGTTCGCGAGCAGCACGCGGCGCACGCCGCCGTGGTACGCGGCCTGCGTCTGGTGCGCGGTCGCGAGCGTGATGCCCCACGCGCCGGCGTCGAGCTGGCGGCGGAACAGTTGCGGCGCCATCGTCGTCTTGCCGTGCGGCGCGAACTGGACGCCGTATTTCTGGACAAACGCTTGCATCCAGTTCAGGTTGTGTTCGACGCGGTCTTCGTAGAGCACGGCGGCCGGCAGGCTGACGTCTTCCGCGAGCAGGTTCCATTCGAGCCGGCCTGCGTCGCCGAGCGGCACGCTCGCGCTCGGCAGATTGCCCAGACCCTTGCCGAACGGGTCGATCGTCGCTTCCTGATAGTTTGTAACTTTCATGTCATCCCGCTCCATCATCACTATGCATTGCACCGAAGTTGACACGCAGATGGTACAGAAAGTAGCATCGGCGCGGTGATGTTATTTAGTAACATCAAGCCTCGCACCCTTATCAGCAGATGAATACGCCCGCTTCCCCGTCCGCTCCGCTCGCGGCCGAGCCTCATCCGGCGCCGGCCGCCCCGCCGCTCCTCGACATCGTCGCGCGGATCGCCGAATGCGCGCCCGAGCTGCGCGAAGCCGAGCGCAAGGTTGCCGCGTTCATCCTCGCCGATCTGGCGCGCGCCGCGCATGCGAGCATCGGCGCGCTCGCGCGCGACGCGGAAGTCAGCGTCGCGACGGTCACGCGTTTCGCGAAGGCCGTGGGCTGCCGCGACGTACGCGAACTGAAGGTGCTCGTCGCGCAGGCGGCGGCCGTCGGCCAGCGCTTCCTGGTGCCGTCCGACGACGCGCCGGCCGCCGACGCGAGCCCCGCGTCGATGGTTTATGACGAGATCCGCGTGGCGCTCGCGCACAACCACCAGCTGCTGCGCAACACGTCGTTCGAGGCCGCGGCCGACCTGCTCGCCGCCGCGAAGATGACCTACGTGTACGGGCAGGGCGGCGGGTCGACCGCGCTCGCCGACGAGCTGCGCTTCCGGCTCGTGCGCTTCGGCCGCCCGGTCGCGAGCTACCAGGACAGCGTGCTGCAGCGGATGGTGGCTGCCACGCTGTCGCGCGACACCGTCGTCGTCGCGCTGTCGGTGAGCGGGCGCGTGCCCGAGTTGCTCGAGAGCTGCCGGCTCGCGAAGCGCTACGGCGCGAAGCTGATCGCGATCACGGCGCCGGCGTCGCCGCTCGCGAAGCTCGCCGACCACCTGATCCCGGTCGTCGCATTCGAAACCGATTTCATTTACAAGCCTTCGACATCGCGTTACGCGATGATGATGGCGATCGACGTGCTCGTCACCGGAGTCGCCATGCGGCTCGGCGATGCGGGCCGAGAATCGCTGCGCCGCATCAAGCACGCGCTCGATGCGCACCGCGGCGGCGGAGACCGTCAACCGGTAGGAGACTGACCATGCATTCGCATCCCGAAGCCGCCGATACGCTGATCGTCGGCGCGCAGCTGTACGACGGCACCGGCGCACCGCCCGTCACGCGCGACGTCGCGATCCGCAACGGCGTGATCGCTGCGATCGGCAACCTGTCGAACTGGCTGGCCGAGCACGTCGTCGATGCGAACGGCCGCGCGCTCGCGCCGGGCTTCGTCGACGTGCACACGCACGACGACACGCACGTGATCCGCGCGCCGGAGATGATCCCGAAGATCTCGCAGGGCGTGACGACCGTGATCGTCGGCAATTGCGGGATCAGCGCGTCGCCGGTGACGCTCGCGGGCGATCCGCCCGACCCGATGAACCTGTTGGGCGAGCGCGGCGCGTTCCGGTACCCGACCTTCGCCGACTACGTCGCGGCCGTCAACGCCGCGCGCCCGGCCGTCAACGTCGCGGCGCTGGTCGGCCATACGGCGCTGCGCAACAACCAGATGGACCGCCTCGACCGCGCGGCGACCGACGGCGAAATCGCCGGGATGCGCGCGCAACTCGAGGAGGCGCTCGCGAACGGCGCGCTCGGCCTGTCGTCGGGCCTCGCGTACGGCTCCGCGTTCGCGGCGCCGGCCGAGGAAGTGATGGCGCTCGCCGAGCCGCTCGCGAAAGCCGGCGCGCTGTACACGACGCACATGCGCACCGAATTCGACGCGATCCTGGATGCGATGGACGAGGCGTATCGCGTCGGCCGCCATGCGCAAGTGCCGGTCGTGATTTCGCACCTGAAATGCGCGGGCCCGTCGAACTGGGGGCGCAGCACCGAAGTGCTCGCGTCGCTCGAAGGCGCGCGCCGCTACCAGCCGGTCGGCTGCGACTGCTATCCGTACAGCCGCAGCTCGTCGACGCTCGACCTGAAGCAGGTAACGGGCGACATCGACATCACGATCACGTGGTCGGAGCCGCATCCGGAAGTCGCGGGCAAGCTGCTCAAGGCGATCGCGGCCGACTGGGGCGTGACCGAGCAGGAAGCCGCGCAACGCATCCGTCCGGCCGGCGCGGTGTACCACAACATGTCCGAGGACGACGTGCGCCGGATCCTGTCGCACCCCGCGACGATGGTCGGCTCCGACGGGCTGCCGAACGATCCGCTGCCGCATCCGCGGCTGTGGGGCGCGTTCCCGCGCGTGCTCGGCCATTACGTGCGCGACACGAACCTGCTGCCGCTCGAGGAAGCGATCCGCAAGATGACGTCGCTGTCCGCGCGCCGCTACGGGATCGCGAAGCGCGGCGAGGTGCATGTCGGCTACCACGCCGATCTCGTGCTGTTCGATCCGGCGAGCGTGATCGACGCCGCGACGTTCGAGAAGCCGCAGCAGCCCGCGCACGGGATCGACGCGGTGTGGGTGAACGGCGTGCTGACCTACGAAAACGGCCAGCCGACCGGCGAGCGCGCCGGTGGCTTCGTCGCGCGCGGCGAGCGCGTGGCGGCGAGTGCCGACGCCGCGTTCTGAGCGCGGCAGGTGTTCCGATCTCCCGCGCGTGCCGCTGCCGGCGCGCGCATCCGTAACTGAAATATGAGGAGTGAAACGATGAAACGATATGGCGTGGGCGAAGCGAAGGGGACCGGCGGCCAGGTGATGCCGTTCGCACGTGCGGTCGAGGCTGACGGCTGGCTGTACGTGTCGGGCCAGACGCCGATGGTGAACGGCGAGGTCGTCGAAGGCGGGATCGTCACGCAGTCGAAGCAGACGATCGAGAACGTGATCGCGATCCTGAAGGAAGCCGGCTACGGCCTCGAGCACGTCGTGCGCTGCGGCGTGTGGCTCGATGACGCGCGCGATTTCGCGTCGTTCAACAAGGTGTTCGTGTCGTACTTCGGCGAGCATCCGCCGGCGCGCGCGTGCGTGCAATCGAGCATGGTCATCGACTGCAAGGTTGAGGTCGACTGCATCGCGTACAAGGCGCCGGCGAAGTAACACGCCGACGGCGAACCGAGATGTGACGGGCCCTGCGCATTCGTGTGCGCAGGGCCCGTTTTTTCATGTGCGGCACCTGGCTTGAAGGACCGGGTTCCGCTGCGTGACCGCAACCGCCGCAACGCATTCCACCCGTTCGTGTAACGTGCCGTACGACTTTACCGGGAGGAAGAATATGGAATGGGCTGCGCTGGTGCCGGAGCTGATCTGCTCGAACCTTGCAGGAAGCGTGCGCTTCTATCGTGACGTGCTGGGATTCCGGATTCGCTTCGAGCGTCCGGAAGACGGCTTCGCGTACCTCGAGATCGGGGGCGCTCAACTGATGCTCGAACAGCAGAGCCCCGAGAGTTGGTTGACGGGGCCGCTGACGCCGCCGTTCGGGCGGGGGATCAATCTGCAGATCGAGGTGGATTCGCTCGACCCCATCCTCGGCCGGATTCGCGCCGCTGGCGTGGCGCTGTTCGTCGAGCCGCGCACGTCCTGGTATCGGGAGGGCGACATCGAGCACGGCCAGGTCGAGGTGCTGGTGCAGGACCCTGATGGCTACCTGTTGCGGCTGGTGGAGATCCTCCCTGTGCGGCCGCTGCAGGGCTGATTTCGGGCCATCTGGCTCCCGCGATGACTGCAACCTGACGTCTCGGCGTCGGCTGGTTCCAGTTGATGCGGAACGGGTTAATGGCGAGCCCGCCGAGACGTGTAGCCGCGCATGCGCAGCGATCCTGGAGGAAGCCGGTTAAGGCTCGAGCACGTCGTGCGCCGCGACGTGTGGGTCGGCGACGCGCACGATTTCGCGTAGTTCAACACGGTGTTCGTGTCGCCCGTCGGCACACGCGTGCGTGCGGTCGAGCATGATCATCGACCACATCGCGGACAAGGCATCGGCGAAGCAACTCGGCAAGGGTAGGAGCTGTGCAACAAGGCCGGTGCATTTGCGTGCACCGGCCTTGTTTCGTCATGACGGAGGCAATGCATGGATGAGGGCGCTCGGCGAGCAGATGGGCTGGGAACGTTCAAATGCAATGCGGTTGAAGCGGGGTATGAGCGGCAACGAGAGTTTGCATTGTGTGACGAACTTTTTTCAACGGGCCTCAACGTGACACATCTATCCGGCGGGATGCGGCGGCTATCGGCGCGGGTGCGTGGCCCGATCACCGAGTACAACTGTCTTGTTGAACCAGAGTGCAAGGTGTTTTGATGGAAAACGTGCAGTGGGACGAGATCGAGGCCTTCGTCAGATCCGAAGCAGGGCTTGGCAAATCGATGCCGCTGTCCGTGGCCACGAGGCTTTGGGAGGATCTTGGCCAGACCGTCGATGAAGCCGACGATTTCATGGGCCACTTTTTTGAGCGATTTTGCATCGATACCGGCGACTTCGATTTTCACCGGTATTTCCTGATGGAAGGCGAGGGAAGTTATTCGTTGTTCCGGCGATGGGTGCTTCGTCAACCGCACGACCTCAAACGGGAGTCGATCACGCTGGCGATGCTGTATCGCGCAGCGGTTGAACGGAAATGGGACACCGGACGAATGGCCGAGCTATCGCGAAAGCCGAGTTAGCCGGTGTGCATGACGGGTGAAGGCATGAACGTAAGCGATCGGCGGAAAGATTGCGGCGATATGATGCGGGTATTGAATGCTCTCGATTGATTTCAATGGAATGGTTGTTAGAGAGTGTTTCAAAAAGAGCGTTAGCCCTCTGTTAACTCGAACACAAAGCTGTTAACCTCGACCGTTGTGACATGCGGAGCGAGGAGATGACCAGGCCGATCATCGACGACGAATTGTGGGCATTGATCGAACCACTTTTGCCACCAGCAAAGCCGAGACGCTTCCGGTACCCGGGGCGCAAACCCGTAGCCGATCGGGCTGCGCTGACCGGAATACTTTTCGTACTCAAGAGCGGCATTCGCTGGAACGAACTACCTGCCGAGATGGGTTGCGGATTGGGCATCAGTTGCTGGCGCCGCCTGCGCGACTGGCAACAGGTCGGCGTCTGGGATCGGCTCCACGAGATCCTGCTCGCGAAGCTGCGTGCCGCCGATCGGATCGACTTTTCTCGTGTCGTCATCGATTCCACTTCTGTTCGAGCAGTTGGGGCGGGCGAAAAACTGGACCGAACCCCACCGATCGTGCGCGACCCGGTTCCAAACATCACGTCGCCACCGACGCCAACGGCACGCCGCTCGCGATCATCCTGACGGGCGCGAACCGCAACGACATCACGCAACTGCTGCCACTGGTCGACGCCATCCCACCGGTTCGCGGTTTGCGTGGTCGCCCCTTGCGCAAGTCTGGCCGGATCTATGCCGATCGGGCTTACGACCACGACAAATATCGCCGGCCGTTGCACGCTGCCGGGATTCCCACATCGATTGCCCGACGCGGTGAACCTCACGGCAGCGGTCTTGGCAAAGTACGTTGGGTCGTCGAACGTACCAATGCCTGGCTGCACGGATTCCGCCGTCTTCGTACACGATTTGAGCGTCGTGCCGACATCCATGAAGGGCTCCTCAAACTCGCCTGTTGCCTGATCTGCTGGCGAACGCTTCAGCGCCCGGACGACTCTTTTTGAAACACTCTCTTAGTCCACGCGTAGTGCGGGCCAGAAAAGCTCAGATCGAGCGTGGTGAGATGCCGAGGATTAGCGGAGTAGTCGTCCATCAAACTGGCGGTTCAACGGCGGCTTCTGCTCTCAGTAGCTATCAGAATGCGTCTGCCAGCGGGGCGCATTTTCTGATTGAGAAAGATGGAACGATTTATCAGACGGCATCTTTGAAGAAGCAGACTTGGCATGTTGGTCGTCTCAAGGCGCGCTGTGTTGCCGAAATGCGTTGCACGCCGGTCGAACTGGAGCAACTTCGCCGTTTTGACCCGCGTGGCGAAAACCGGCGTGAGATGCGCAAGGCGGTCCCGGACCGTTACCCTTCTAATACAGACAGCATTGGCGTGGAATTGGTCGGTGAAGCACTCCCGCTCAATGAACCGAACCCTGACCGACGAACCTACGTCGCGGCGCCGGAAGCTCAGAATGACTCGCTTCGATGGCTCATCCATGAACTTTCGGTAACACTCAATGTGCCGTTGGCAGAGGTTTTTCGCCATCCGGCAGTATCGCGGAAGAACCGCACAGAGGCGGCGAAGGGGCAATGGTGATTCGACTCGCGGTTTTGATGTTGGCGCTCGTGCTCGACCACAGCGCGGTTGCGGGTACATTGCCCGATGGTACGTCGCCTGGAGGGGCTTTACCCACGGTTGTGCCAGAGTCAGTCGAAATCGTCACGAACGGCGCGTGGTCGGCTGACATCAGCGGGGACGAAACGGCAGATACGTGTCGTACGTTCGTTCTTCGGCAGGCGGATGTCCGCGCGTTTTTCAAGCGTGCGAGCCGCGTAACAGAACGGGCATACAGCCATGATCTGGACGCCGCGAATTGCTATGCCGAAGGCAAGGCACGTGTCGCGGGTGGTGGTTCGGCGAAATGGAGAATAGACCAGGCAAGGCGCGGCTTCATTTCGATGCCCGATGGTCGAACGATCTACCTGTATTGCCCGAAGTGCCAAGCCGATGTGTTCGCACCGAACTAGAAAGACATTCTTTTCGCAAGCAGGCGGTGCTGGCGGGCTTCCACATGCCCGCCAGTCCCCTTGCATTTACTGCCGCGCAGTCCGCGCGTTGTCAGGCATCGGCTGGTTGTAGTTCGTGCGGAACGGGTTGATGTCGAGCCCGCCACGGCGCGTATAGCGCGCATACACCGCCAGCTTCACCGGTTTGCACGCGTGCATGATGTCGAGGAAGATCCGCTCGACACATTGCTCGTGAAAGCCCGTGTGATTGCGGAACGAGATGATGTAGCGCAGCAGGCCCGCGTGGTCGATCTGCGGCCCGACGTAGTGGATCTGCACGCTGCCCCAGTCGGGCTGGCCCGTGACCGGGCAGTTCGAGCGCAGCAGGTCGGACACGAGCGTTTCCTCGACCGGCGCTTCGTCAACGGCTGCCGACAGCAGCGACGGATCGGGTTCGTAGATGTCGGTATCGAGATCGAGGCGGTCGAGCGACAGCCCGTCGAGTTCTTCCATCTCGAGCTTGCCGAAATCGTGCGCCGACACGAGCTGCACCGACACGGTCGCGCCGCACGCGGCCGACACGTCGCGCTTCAGCACGTCGCGCACCGCATCGATCGAGTCGAACTTCGACTGCGCGAACGAGCCGAGATACAGCTTGAACGACTTCGATTCGACGATGGCCGGCGATTCGGCCGGCACGTAGAACGTCGCGACCGCGACCTGCGGCTTGCCGCGCGCATTGAGCCACGACAGCTCGTACGCGTTCCAGATGTCGGTGCCGAAGAACGGCAGCGCCGACGTGATGCCGAGCTGCTCGCGCGCGCCGGCGCGCGGGATCGGGAACAGCAGCGACGCGTCGTACTGCGCCGCGTAGACGGTGGCCTTGCCGAGCGGGGAATGTTCGGGATTCATCGTGGGACGCCTTTACGACAGGAAGAGGCGGTAAGCCGGGTTGGCGCTCTCTTCGACATACGGGTAGCCGAGTGCCGCGAGGAAGCGTTCGAATTCGGCGCGATCGGCCTGCGGCACCTGCAGCCCGACGAGGATCGAGCTGTAGTCCGCGCCCTGGTTGCGGTAGTGGAACAGGCTGATGTTCCAGTCCGGCGCCATCGACGACAGGAACTTCATCAGCGCACCCGGCCGCTCAGGGAATTCGAAGCGGAACAGGCGTTCGTCGAGCGCGAGCGGCGAGCGGCCGCCGACCATGTAGCGGATGTGTTCCTTCGACAGCTCGTCGTGCGTCAGGTCGACGCTCTTGAACCCGTGCGACTCGAAGTTCGCGGCGATCTCCGCCGATTCGCCGCGGCGCTTGATCTGCACGCCGACGAAGATGTGCGCGGACTGCGCATCGGCGATCCGGTAGTTGAACTCGGTGACGTTGCGGTCGCCGACGAGCGAGCAGAAGCGCTTGAAGCTGCCGCGTTCCTCGGGGATCGTGACCGCGAACACGGCTTCGCGCGCCTCGCCGACTTCGGCGCGCTCGGCCACGAAGCGCATCCGGTCGAAGTTCATGTTCGCGCCGGACGTGACCGCGACGAGCGTCTGGTTCTCGATGCCCTCGCGTTCCGCGTACAGCTTCGCACCCGCGACCGCGAGCGCGCCCGACGGCTCGAGCACGCTGCGCGTGTCCTGGAATACGTCCTTGATCGCCGCGCACAGCGCGTCGGTGTTGACCGTCACGACGCCGTCGAGGAATTCGCGGCACAGCCGGAAAGTTTCCTCGCCGACGAGCTTCACCGCCGTGCCGTCCGCGAACAGGCCGACTTCGCTCAGCTCGATGCGCTCGCCGGCATCCAGCGACTGCGCCATCGCGCACGAATCCTCGGCCTGCACGCCAATGACCTTGATCTCCGGGCGTACGGCCTTCACGTATGCCGCGACGCCGGACGCGAGCCCGCCGCCGCCGATCGGCACGAAGATCGCGTGGATCGGGCCCTGGTGCTGGCGCAGGATCTCCATCGCGATCGTGCCCTGGCCGGCGATCACGTACGGATCGTCGAACGGGTGGACGAACGTGAGGTCGCGCTCCTGCTGCACCTTGACCGCGTGCGCATACGCATCGCTGTACGATTCGCCCGCCTGGATCACCTCGACGCTCGGGCCGCCGTGCGCGCGCACCGCATCGACCTTCACCTGCGGCGTCGTGACCGGCACGACGATCACGGCCTTCACGCCCATCCGGGCCGCCGAGAACGCGACGCCCTGCGCGTGGTTGCCGGCCGATGCCGTAATCACGCCGCGCGCGAGCGCGTCCGCCGGAATGTGCGCCATCTTGTTGTACGCGCCGCGCAGCTTGAACGAGAACACCGGCTGGTTGTCCTCGCGCTTCAGGTATACGGCATTGCGCAGCCGGACCGACAGGTTGCGGGCGGGTTCGAGTTCCGTCTCGATCGCGACGTCGTAGACGCGCGCGGTGAGGATTTTTTTCAGGTAATCGTGGGATGCCATGGGCGCTCGCGTGCAGTGCGGAAGCAGACGGTAAAGGGTCAATGATAGCGCCAAGGGTCCGCCCGCATGCAAGCGGCATGCCGGGCGAGCGGTCGCGGCGCCGCGCGGACGGGGCGTTCGCGACACGGAACGTCCCTTTTTTACCGGCTTAACCGAATGGTTACCGACCGGACGGGCGGCGAATGATCGCACGAAACCGCGCCGAACCCCGCCCGGCGCGGCTGGCGGCGATAGCCCCACGACCTGTCCGGCGTGTCACGGATGGTGCGATCATGGGTTAGAATTCCGTTTTGAATCAAGGATTCGGAAGATGCAGAGGCACCCTCGGATCGCACCGTTGAAGCCGACGCCGCGCGCAGCCAGCCCCGCGGCCGAACGGCATGCGCGCCGCGCGCGATCGTGCTGATCGTTCCGAGTGCCGCCAGGCCCTGTCGCCGGCCAGGAGGGGCAAGTCGCCCGCTCCGGCCCCATGAAGGACAGCCGCGCGTCTGGTAACAGAACAGATTTCCCCAAGATTGCGCCTACGCGCTTGCCGACGCCCGTGCACGGTGTATCGGCCCTCCGAGTCGTCCGAACATGAACGCACCACAAGTTTTCGATCCGCATGGCGCGGCCGCCGCCGTCGCCGCCGACCCCGCGCCCCGCTTGCGCGAGATTCCCTATAACTACACGTCCTTCTCGGATCGCGAGATCGTGATCCGCCTGCTCGGCGAAGAGGCGTGGTCGGTGCTCGACGAACTGCGCGCCGAGCGCCGCACGGGTCGCTCGGCACGGATGCTGTATGAAGTGCTCGGCGACATCTGGGTTGTGCGCCGCAACCCGTACCTGCAGGACGACCTGCTCGACAACCCGAAGCGCCGCGCGTTGCTGATCGAGGCGCTGAACCACCGCCTGACCGAGATCGGCAAGCGCCGCAACGCGGATCTCACCGCGCACCGCGACGACGCGGGCCGCGAGCGCGCATTGCGTGTCGAGATGCTCGAAACCGCCGCGCAGCGCGCGGTCAACGACTTCGCCGACGAATTCGAGAAGATGGCCGACCTGCGCCGTCGCGCGACCAAGGCGCTCGGCCGCTGCACGGAAAAGGACAACATCCGCTTCGACGGGCTGTCGCGCGTGTCGCACGTGACCGACGCGACCGACTGGCGCGTCGAATACCCGTTCGTCGTGCTGACGCCCGACACCGAAGCCGAGATCGCGGCGCTGATCAAGGCCTGCTTCGAGCTCGGCCTGACCGTGATCCCGCGCGGCGGCGGCACCGGCTACACGGGCGGCGCGGTGCCGCTCACGCCGTTCTCCGCGGTGATCAACACGGAAAAGCTCGAGCAGCTCGGCGCGGTCGAGCTGACCGAACTGCCGGGCGTCGCGCACAAGGTGCCGACGATCTTCTCCGGCGCGGGCGTCGTCACGCGCCGCGTGACGGAAGCGGCCGAGGCGGCCGGTTACGTGTTCGCGGTCGATCCGACGTCGCTCGACGCATCGTGCATCGGCGGCAACGTCGCGATGAACGCGGGCGGCAAGAAGGCCGTGCTGTGGGGCACCGCGCTCGACAACCTGGCCTGGTGGCGGATGGTCGACCCGGACGGCAACTGGCTCGAAGTCACGCGCCACGAGCACAACCAGGGCAAGATCCACGACATCGCGGTCGCGCGTTTCGAGCTGAAGTGGTTCGACGGTGCGTATGCGCCGGGCGAGAAGCTGCTGAAGAGCGAGATGCTCGAGATCGAAGGCCGCCGGTTCCGCAAGGAAGGGCTCGGCAAGGACGTGACCGACAAGTTCCTCGCCGGCCTGCCGGGCGTGCAGAAGGAAGGCTGCGACGGGCTCATCACGTCCGCCCGCTGGGTGCTGCACAAGATGCCCGCGCACACGCGCACCGTCTGCCTCGAGTTCTTCGGCCAGGCGCGCGAGGCGATCCCGAGCATCGTCGAGATCAAGGACTACCTGTTCGAGACGTCGAAGCAGGGCGGCGCGATCCTCGCGGGTCTCGAGCACCTCGACGAGCGCTACCTGCGCGCGGTCGGCTACGCGACGAAGAGCAAGCGCAACGCGTTCCCGAAGATGGTGCTGATCGGCGACATCGTCGGCGATGACGCCGACGCAGTGGCGCACGCGACGTCCGAAGTGATCCGGATGGCGAACGGCAAGAGCGGCGAAGGCTTCGTCGCGATCAGCGCGGAGGCGCGCAAGCGCTTCTGGCTCGACCGCAGCCGCACGGCCGCGATCGCGAAGCACACGAACGCGTTCAAGATCAACGAAGACGTCGTGATCCCGCTGAACCGGATGGGCGAGTACACCGACGGCATCGAGCGGATCAACATCGAGCTGTCGCTGAAGAACAAGCTGCAACTCGTCGACGCGCTGGAAGCGTTCTTCCGCGGCGGCAACCTGCCGCTCGGCAAGACCGACGATGCGAACGAAATCCCGAGCGCCGAACTGCTGGAAGACCGCGTGCAGCAGGCGCTGGAACTGCTCAAGCGCGTGCGCGCACGCTGGGAATTCGTGCGCGACCGGCTCGACCAGCCGTTGCGCGAGGCGCAGCACTACCTCGTGCAGCTCGGCTACGAGGCGCTCGCCGAGAGGTTCGCGGATCGCGCGGACGAACAGCCGGGCGCGACCGTGTTCCACATCTCGCAGGACCGCACGGTCCGCATCTCGTGGAAGCAGGAGATCCGCGCGGAGCTGCGCGCGATCTTCAACGGCGGCGCGTTCAAGCAGATCCTCGACGAAGCGCAGGCGATCCACAAGCGCGTGCTGCGCGGCCGCGTGTTCGTCGCGCTGCACATGCACGCGGGCGACGGCAACGTTCACACGAACATCCCGGTCAACTCCGACAACTACGAGATGCTGCAGGACGCGCACGCGTCGGTCGCACGCATCATGAAGCTCGCGCGCTCGCTCGACGGCGTGATTTCCGGCGAACACGGGATCGGCATCACGAAGCTCGAGTTCCTGACCGACGACGAGATCGCCGAGTTCCGCGCGTACAAGCAGCGCGTCGACCCGAACGGACGCTTCAACAAGGGCAAGCTGCTCGACGGCGCCGATCTGCGCAACGCCTATACGCCCAGCTTCGGGCTGATGGGCTACGAGTCGCTGATCATGCAGCAGTCCGACATCGGCGCGATCGCCGATTCGGTGAAGGACTGCCTGCGCTGCGGCAAGTGCAAGCCGGTGTGCGCGACGCACGTGCCGCGCGCGAACCTGCTGTACAGCCCGCGCAACAAGATCCTCGCGACCTCGCTGCTGGTCGAGGCGTTCCTGTACGAAGAGCAGACGCGCCGCGGCGTGTCGATCAAGCATTGGGACGAGTTCAACGACGTGGCCGACCACTGCACGGTGTGCCACAAGTGCGCGACGCCGTGCCCGGTGAAGATCGACTTCGGCGACGTCACGATGAACATGCGCAACCTGTTGCGCAAGATGGGCAAGAAGAAGTTCAACGCCGGCAATGCGGCCGGCATGTTCTTCCTGAACGCGACCAATCCGCAGACGATCAACGCCGCGCGCACGGTGATGATGGGCGTCGGCTACAAGGTGCAGCGCTTCGCGAACGACATGCTGAAGAAGGTCGTGACGAAGCAGACGCAGCACCCGCCCGCGACGACCGGCAAGCCGCCCGTCGTCGAGCAGGTGATCCACTTCGTCAACAAGAAGATGCCGGGCAACCTGCCGAAGAAGACGGCGCGCGCGCTGCTCGACATCGAGGACAACAAGATCGTGCCGATCATCCGCAACCCGAAGTCGACGACCGTCGATTCGGAAGCGGTGTTCTACTTCCCGGGCTGCGGCTCCGAGCGCCTGTTCTCGCAGGTCGGCCTCGCGACGCAGGCGATGCTGTGGGAAGCCGGCGTGCAGACGGTGCTGCCGCCGGGCTACCTGTGCTGCGGCTATCCGCAGCGCGGCTCGGGCCAGTACGACAAGGCCGAGAAGATCGTCACGGATAACCGCGTGCTGTTCCACCGTGTCGCGAACACGCTGAACTACCTCGATATCAAGACGGTGGTCGTGTCGTGCGGCACCTGCTACGACCAGCTCGCCGGCTACGAATTCGACAAGATCTTCCCGGGCTGCCGGATCATCGACATCCACGAGTTCCTGCTCGAGAAGGGGATGAAGCTCGACGGCGTGTCGGGCACGCGCTACATGTATCACGACCCGTGCCACACGCCGATCAAGACGATGGATCCGGTGAAGCTCGTCAACGAGCTGATGGGTTCGGAAAAGGACGGCTACAAGATCGAGAAGAACGAGCGCTGCTGCGGCGAATCGGGCACGCTCGCGGTCACGCGCCCGGACATTTCGACGCAGGTCCGCTTCCGCAAGGAAGAGGAGATCCGCAAGGGCGCCGCGAAGCTGCGCGCGATCCCGGTCGTGGCCGGCGATGCGGCGGCGCCGGCCGCCGCGGCCGCGAACGGCCCGGACGTGAAGATCCTGACGAGCTGCCCGTCGTGCCTGCAGGGCCTGTCGCGCTACAGCGAGGACGCGAACCTCGAAGCCGACTACATCGTGGTCGAAATTGCGCGTCAGGTGCTCGGCGAGAACTGGATGGCCGATTATGTCGCACGCGCGAACAATGGCGGGATCGAGCGCGTGCTGGTCTAATGCGGGCATGACGACCGCCCGACCGGGCCAGGAATGAGCGGGCGCCGGCGCAGCAATGCCGGCGCCCGTCCACATGGGAGCGACGATGGAATGCGTGTTTTGCCGTGAAGACGGCGGCGAGCTGCTCTGGCGCGACGATGCGGTGCGCGTCGTCCTCGCGACGGGCGAGCACGAGTATCCGGGCTTCTGCCGGGTAATCTGGGGCGCGCACGTGGCCGAATTCTCCGATCTCGGCGAACCCGAGCGGGCACACCTGATGCGCGTGGTCTACGCGGTCGAGCGGGCCGTGCGCCGTGTGATGCAGCCGAACAAGGTGAATCTCGCGAGCCTCGGCAACATGGTGCCGCACGTGCACTGGCACGTGATCCCGCGCTTTTCCAACGACGCCCACTTCCCGCAGCCCGTCTGGGCGCCGCGCCAGCGCAGCGTGTCCGAGGCGCTGCTGCGCTCGCGCGCTGCGCAGGCCTCGCTGCTGCACAATGCGGTGCGCGAGGAAATTCAACGCATGACCGATTCGAGGCAGCCATGAGCGGTTTGACTTCCACGACGCCGATTCCGTCCGGCGTCGTCGTGCACGCGGTGTCGCGCGTGCTCGAATTGCAGTACCCGAACGGCGACAGCTACCGGATTCCGTTCGAGCTGATGCGCGTCTATTCGCCGTCGGCCGAGGTGCGCGGCCACGGGCCCGGACAGGAGACGCTGCAGACCGGCAAGCGCGAAGTGACGATCACGGCGCTCGAGGGCGTCGGCAACTACGCGCTGCAGCCGACCTTCTCCGACGGCCATTCGACCGGCATCTACTCGTGGGATCTGCTGTACGAGCTGGCGACGCAGCAGGACGCGCTGTGGCGCGACTATTTCGACAAACTGAAGGCGGCGGGCGTCGAGCGCGACGCACCGATGCAGGCGGCCTCCGCGCCGCACGGCCACTGCCACTGAAATCGACGGCGCCCGCTCGGCGCCGTCTTGCCATTTACTGAGGATCAACGCGATGAGCAAAACCCACTTCGGCTTCGAAAGCGTCGAGGAAAACGAAAAAGCGAAGAAAGTGGCGGGAGTGTTCCATTCGGTCGCGAGCAACTACGATCTGATGAACGACCTGATGTCGGCGGGCATGCACCGCGCGTGGAAGGCGTTCACGATCGCGCAGGCGAACGTGCGCCCCGGTTTCAAGGTGCTCGATATCGCGGCCGGCACCGGCGACCTGACGAAATCGTTCAAGAAGGCGGCCGGGCCGACGGGCGAGGTGTGGCACACGGACATCAACGAATCGATGCTGCGCGTCGGCCGCGACCGGTTGCTCGACAAGGGGTTCGTGACGCCGTCGCTGCTGTGCGACGCCGAGAAAATTCCCTTTCCGGACAACTACTTCGATGTGGTCACGGTCGCGTTCGGGCTGCGCAACATGACCCACAAGGACGCCGCGCTGGCCGAGATGCGCCGCGTGACGAAGCCCGGCGGCCGCGTGATGGTGCTGGAATTCTCGAAAGTCTGGGATCCGCTGAAAAAAGCGTACGATCTGTATTCTTTCAAAGTATTACCGTGGCTTGGCGGCAAGTTCGCGAAAGATGCTGAAAGTTACCGGTATCTTGCTGAATCTATCCGGATGCACCCCGATCAGGACACGCTGAAGACGATGATGGAACAAGCGGGCCTCGATGCCGTCAAATATTACAATTTGTCAGGTGGCGTGGTAGCTTTACACATGGGAACCAAGTACTAAGGGGTTCTTTCCATACATTCGCCTTACATTTGGAGAAGCTGATGTCCGAAACGCGTTCGTTGTTCAACCGTAGCAAGCCGTCGAAGCCGTGGGCTCGACGAGTCGGCACACTGCTGATGGTCGGCCTGCTCACGGCCGGCACGTTCGCATCGCTCGACGCTGAAGCCAAGCGCATGGGCGGCGGGCGCAGCATCGGCCGGCAGAATTCCACCGTCACGCAGCGCCAGGCCACGCCGCCCGCACAGCAGCCGATGCAGCAGGCCGCGCCGTCGCAGGCGCAGCGTGCGAACCCGGCCACGCCCACGCCGGCCGCGCAGCCCAACCGCTCGCGCTGGCTCGGGCCGATCGCCGGTCTCGCGGCCGGTCTCGGCATCGCGGCGCTGCTGTCGCACTTCGGCCTCGGCGGCGCATTCGCGAGCATGATGGCGAACGTCATCGTGATCGCGCTGCTCGCGATGGTCGGTATCTGGCTGATCCGCAAGTTCATGAACCGCCGTCGCCCGCAGGAGCCGGCGTACTCGGTCGGCGGCTCGGCGTCGTCGTCGGGTGGCTACTCGCAAAGCCCGTCGTTCCAGCAAAGCAATACCGGCAGCAATTACGCGGGCAGCGGCAGCAGCTATGCGAACGAAGCGCAGGGCGTGTTCGGCGGCGGTGCAGCGGCCGCCGGCACGGCAGCGGCTGCGGCAGCACCGCTCCAGGTGCCGGCCGGCTTCGACACCGAAGCGTTCCTGCGCAGCGCGAAGGTCTACTTCGTGCGCCTGCAGGCGGCGTGGGACCAGGGCAACCTGGCCGACATTCGCGAGTTCACGACGCCCGAAATGTTCGCCGAGATCAAGATCGACCTCGATTCGCGCGGCAACGAGGCGAACCAGACCGACGTCGTGCAGCTCGACGCGGAGCTGGTTGCCATCGAGGATCGCGGCATCGAGCAGTCGGCGAGCGTGCGTTTCCACGGCCTGATCCGCGAATCGGCGAGCGCGTCGGCCGCACCGTTCGACGAGGTGTGGAACCTGGCGAAGTCGGGCAGCCAGGGCTGGCTGCTCGCGGGTATCCAGCAGATCAACACGCACTGAGCGTGTTCGGCGGCCCGCGCCGCCGGGCACCCGGGCGACGGCCGCCGCACTGCGACCGCTTGCCGCCCGGGTGTACGGTCAGGCACGGTCTGCCGACGATCCGACGTTACAATAGAAACCCGCGTGGGCGCCCGGCCTGCGCGGGTTTTTTCTTTCCCAGCCCGATGACCTTTGCCGCCAAGCCTTTTGCTGCTGCCGTCAATCACCTGCTCGCGCGCGAATCGTGGGCGCGCGACCGCCTGATTCCCTATGCGGGCAAGACTGCCCGGATCGACGTGCCCCCCGTCACGCTCACGCTGCTGGTGCAGCCCGACGGCTATCTGACCGCCGTCGACGCGCACGATGCGCAACGGGTCGACGTGTCGATCGCACTCGCGGGCGATACCGTCGCCGCGTTTCTGCAGGGCGGCCAGGCGGCCGTGATGAAGCACGTGAAGATCGAGGGCGACGCGGAATTCGCGACGCAGATCGCGAAGCTGGCCGAGCACCTGCGCTGGGAACCTGAAGAAGATCTCGCGAAGCTGGTCGGCGACGCGGCGGCATTCCGGATCGCGACGGTCGTGCGCGATGCCGGTGCACGCGCACGACGCACCGGCCGCAACGTGCTCGATTCCGTCGCCGAATACTGGCTCGACGAGAACCCGCAAGTCGTCCGGCGCACGTCGCTCGGCGGCTTCGACGCCGAACTGGCGCGCGCACGCGATGCGCTCGCGCGGGTCGAAAAGCGGGTCGAGCGACTCGAACAAAAAATCGGCGCGCGCACGGGCCCAGGCCCGCGCGGCGCGCACTGAGGGCCGCAGGGCATGCGCATTTTCCGTTTCATCAAGATTGTCTACACCGTCATCCGTTTTGGTCTCGACGAAGTGATGCTGTCCCGGATCGACGACCGGCGCGTGAAGCTGCTGCTGCGGATCACGACGATCGGCCGCCGCTATTCCGATCCGCCCGCCGTGCGGCTGCGTCACGCGCTCGAAAGCCTCGGCCCGATCTTCGTGAAGTTCGGCCAGGTGCTGTCGACGCGCCGCGACCTGCTGTCGGTCGATTTCGCGAACGAACTCGCGAAGCTGCAGGATCAGGTGCCGCCGTTCGATTCCGCTGTCGCGATCGCGATCATCGAGAAGTCGCTCGGGGCGCCGGTCGACGAGCTGTTCGACGAATTCGAGCGCGAGCCGATCGCGAGCGCATCGATCGCGCAGGTGCATTTCGCGAAGCTGAAGCAGGGCGTACACGCGGGCAAGGCCGTTGCGGTGAAGGTGCTGCGCCCGAACATGCTGTCCGTGATCGACTCGGATCTCGCGCTGATGCGCGACATCGCGATCTGGACCGAGCGCATGTGGGCCGACGGCCGCCGCCTGAAGCCGCGCGAAGTCGTCGCCGAATTCGACAAGTACCTGCACGACGAGCTCGACCTGATGCGCGAGGCCGCGAACGGCAGCCAGCTGCGCCGCAACTTCGCGGGCCTCGACCTGCTGCTCGTGCCCGAGATGTTCTGGGATTTCTCGACGTCGCAGGTGCTCGTGATGGAGCGCATGACGGGCGTGCCGATCAGCCAGGTCGAGACGCTGCGCTCGGCCGGCGTCGACATCAAGAAGCTCGCGCGCGAAGGCGTCGAGATCTTCTTCACGCAGGTGTTCCGCGACGGTTTCTTCCATGCGGACATGCACCCCGGCAACATCCAGGTGAGCCTCGACCCGAGCACGTTCGGGCGCTACATCGCGCTCGATTTCGGGATCGTCGGCGCGCTGTCCGATTTCGACAAGAACTACCTCGCGCAGAACTTCCTCGCGTTCTTCAAGCGTGACTATCACCGCGTCGCAACGCTGCACCTGGAATCGGGCTGGGTGCCGCCCGAGACGCGTGTCGAGGAACTCGAAAGCGCAATCCGCGCCGTATGCGAGCCGTACTTCGACCGCGCGCTGAAGGACATCTCGCTCGGCCAGGTGCTGATGCGCCTGTTCTCGACGTCGCGCCGCTTCAACGTCGAGATCCAGCCGCAGCTCGTGCTGCTGCAAAAGACGATGCTCAACGTCGAAGGGCTCGGCCGCTCGCTCGATCCCGAACTCGATCTGTGGAAGACCGCGAAGCCGTACCTCGAACGCTGGATGACCGAGCAGATCGGCCTGCGCGGCTGGTACGAGCGCTTCAAGGTCGAGGCGCCGCAGTGGAGCAAGACGCTGCCGCAACTGCCGCGCCTGATCCATCACGCGATGGCCGCGCGCCACGATGCGCCGCGCGCCGCGAGCGAGGAGCTGATGCGCCAGGTCCTCGTCGAGCAGAAACGGACGAACCGGTTGTTGCAGGCGCTGCTGATCTTCGGCCTGGCGGTCGGTGTCGGGGCGCTGGTCGCGCGCGTATTGCTCGCGCTCGCCTACGGCGCCTGACCGAAAGGAGTACGACGATGCCCGATCCTAAGCAACCGGCCGCACCGACGGCCGCCGATTTCGCGACGCGCGACCCGGCCAAGGCATCGTTCTGGGACGAGCGTTTCGCGCGCGGCGTGACGCCGTGGGAATTCGGCGGCGTGCCCGACGGCTTTCGCGTGTTCGCGCACCGGCTCGAGCCGTGCACGGTACTGATTCCCGGTTGCGGCAGTGCGCAGGAGGCCGGGTGGCTCGCGCAGGCCGGTTGGCCGGTGCGTGCGATCGATTTCGCCGCGCAGGCGGTAGCTGCCGCGAAGGCGCAGCTCGGCGCGCATGCGGACGTCGTCGAGCAGGCCGATTTCTTCACGTACCGGCCGCCGTTCGACGTGCAGTGGGTGTACGAGCGCGCGTTCCTGTGTGCGCTGCCGCCGGCCATGCGGGCCGGCTATGCGGCTCGGATGGCCGAGCTGTTGCCGGCGCACGGATTGCTGGCCGGCTATTTCTTCGTGATGGCGAAACCGAAGGGGCCGCCGTTCGGAATCGGGCGTGCGGAACTCGACGCGTTGCTCGCGCCGCACTTCGAGCTGATCGAGGATTTGCCCGTGACCGATTCGCTGGCCGTGTTCGAAGGGCACGAGCGCTGGCTCACGTGGCGCCGCCGCTGATGGGCGGGTGTCACGGCCATTGCCGGAGCGCGCCAGGGTTTCAGCTATAATTCAAGGTTTTGCAAGCCGTTTCCAGTTTCTGCGGGAAAAATATCATGCCGATCTACGCCTATCGATGCGAAGCGTGCGGTTTCGCGAAGGACGTGCTCCAGAAGATGAGCGACGCGCCGCTGTCGCAATGCCCTGAATGCGGGAAGGATGCTTTTCGCAAGCAGGTGACTGCCGCCGGTTTCCAGCTGAAGGGCTCGGGGTGGTATGTCACCGATTTCCGCGGCGGTTCGGGCGGCACCAGCGCACCGGCGACGGCGTCGGGTGACGCGGCGCCGGCCGCTTCGGCGGAAGCCGCGCCCGCAGCAGCCGCGCCGGCTGCCGCAAGCTCTTCCGACAGCACGACGACGAGCGCCGCGCCTGCACCGGCCGCAGCGCCCGCCGCCAGCAGTTGACCGTCGCGGCCCGGCCGGGTCGCGACCAACCCGCGCCGCCGGCGCGGTTCATTGACGGCAGATGATGAAAAAGACGACCCTGAAATCGGTGTTTCTGACCGGCCTGCTGGTTCTCGTCCCGCTCGCGATCACGCTGTGGGTGCTCGGCCTCATCATCGGCACGATGGACCAGACGCTGCTCCTGCTGCCCGAATCGTGGCAGCCCGAGCGGATGCTCGGCTTCCATCTGCCGGGGATCGGCGCGGTGCTGACGCTCGCGTTCATCTTCGTCGTCGGGCTGGCCACGCGCAACTTCATCGGCCAGAAGCTCGTCACGTGGTGGAACGCGGTCGTGCGTCACATCCCGGTCGTCGGGCCGATCTACACGAGCGTCAAGCAGGTGTCGGACACGCTGCTGTCGAGCAGCGGCAACGCGTTCCGCAAGGCGCTGCTGATCGAATACCCGCGCCGCGGCTCGTATACGATCGCGTTTCTGACCGGCGCGCCCGGCGGCGACGTGGTCAACCATCTGACGGAAGAGTACGTGAGCGTGTACGTGCCCACGACGCCGAACCCGACGTCGGGCTTCTTCCTGATGCTGCCGAAGAGCGAAGTCATCGAACTCGACATGTCGGTCGATGCCGCGCTCAAGTACATCGTCTCGATGGGCGTCGTGGCGCCTCCGGCGCCGGCTCCGGCGCCCGCCCGCCGCCCCGTCGAGCCGCCGCTGTAAGTAAAGAATCATCGCCCGGGCCGCGCGTTGCGGCGCCCGTTGATCAAACCGAACGAAAGCAAACATCATGTCGATGCGTACTGAATACTGCGGTCTCGTGACCGAACACCTGCTGGGCCAAACCGTGTCGCTGTGCGGCTGGGTGCAGCGCCGCCGCGATCACGGCGGTGTGATCTTCATCGACCTGCGCGATCGTGAAGGCCTCGTGCAGGTGGTGTGCGACCCGGATCGCGCCGAGATGTTCGCGACCGCCGAAGGCGTGCGCAACGAGTTCTGCGTGCAGATCAAGGGCCTCGTGCGCAACCGTCCGGAAGGCACGGTCAACGCCGGCCTGAAGAGCGGCAAGATCGAAGTGCTGTGCCACGAACTGATCGTGCTGAACGCGTCGGTCACGCCGCCGTTCCAGCTCGACGACGACAACCTGTCGGAAACGACGCGCCTCACGCACCGCGTGCTCGACCTGCGTCGCCCGCAGATGCAGCACAACCTGCGCCTGCGCTACCGCGTCGCGATCGAGGCACGCAAGTACCTCGACGAGCAGGGCTTCATCGACATCGAAACGCCGATGCTGACGAAGAGCACGCCGGAAGGCGCGCGCGACTACCTCGTGCCGTCGCGCGTGAACGCGGGCCAGTTCTTCGCGCTGCCGCAGTCGCCGCAGCTGTTCAAGCAGCTGCTGATGGTCGCGAACTTCGACCGTTACTACCAGATCACCAAGTGCTTCCGCGACGAAGACCTCCGCGCCGACCGTCAGCCGGAATTCACGCAGATCGACTGCGAAACGTCGTTCCTGGGCGAGCAGGAAATCCGTGACCTGTTCGAAGACATGATCCGTCACATCTTCAAGACGACGATCGACGTCGAGCTCGACGCGAAATTCCCGGTGATGCCGTACTCGGAAGCGATGGCGCGTTTCGGTTCGGACAAGCCGGACCTGCGCGTGCAGCTCGAATTCACCGAGCTGACCGACGCGATGAAGGACGTCGACTTCAAGGTGTTCAGCACGCCGGCCAACGCGAAGGACGGCCGTGTTGCGGCGCTGCGCGTACCGAAGGGCAGCGAACTGTCGCGCGGCGACATCGACGGCTACACGGAATTCGTGCGTATCTACGGCGCGAAGGGCCTCGCCTGGATCAAGGTCAACGAGAAGGCGAAGGGCCGCGACGGCCTGCAGAGCCCGATCGTCAAGAACCTGCACGACGCATCGATCGCGGCGATCCTCGAGCGCACCGGCGCGGAAGACGGCGACATCATCTTCTTCGCGGCCGACCGCGCGAAGGTCGTCAACGACAGCCTCGGCGCACTGCGCCTGAAGATCGGTCATTCGGAATTCGGCAAGGCGAACGGCCTCGTCCAGGCCGGCTGGAAGCCGCTGTGGGTCGTCGACTTCCCGATGTTCGAATACGACGACGAAGATGCGCGCTACGTGGCTGCGCACCACCCGTTCACGAGCCCGAAGGACGAGCACCTCGAGTACCTCGAGACCGACCCGGGCCGCTGCCTCGCGAAGGCGTACGACATGGTGCTGAACGGCTGGGAAATCGGCGGCGGTTCGGTGCGTATCCACCGCGAGGAAGTGCAGAGCAAGGTGTTCCGCGCGCTGAAGATCGGTGCGGAAGAGGCGCAACTGAAGTTCGGCTTCCTGCTGGACGCGCTGCAGTACGGCGCGCCGCCGCACGGCGGTATCGCATTCGGTCTCGACCGCATCGTCACGATGATGGCCGGCGCCGATTCGATCCGCGACGTGATCGCGTTCCCGAAGACGCAGCGTGCGCAGGATCTGCTCACGCAAGCGCCGAGCCCGGTCGACGAGCGCCAGCTGCGCGAACTGCACATCCGTCTGCGCCAGCCGGAACAGCCGAAGGCGTAACGCGTTTTCGCACCCGGTCGTGTGTGCGGTCACGCGCACACGACACCCATGAAAAAGGCGCCGCGATGCGCCTTTTTCATTTTTTGCGGTACAGTCGCAGCACTTGCCGTACGTTCGGAGCACATGGCCGGCGCATGGCCCTGTGCCGCATGAAACAAAGATGACGAAGCCGCCGAAAATCCCCGAATCCGTTCTCGTCGTGATCTACACGCCCGACCTCGATGTGCTCGTGATCAAGCGTGCCGACCAGCCCGATTTCTGGCAATCGGTCACCGGCTCGAAGGACGCGCTCGACGAGCCGCTCGCGGTGACCGCCGCGCGCGAAGTGGTCGAGGAAACCGGCATTGCCGTCGGCACGCCGGACGTGCCGGCCACCGCGCTCGTCGACTGGCGCCACCGGATCGAATACACGATCTATCCGCAGTACCTGCACCGCTATGCGCCGGGCGTCACGCGCAACGTCGAGCACTGGTTCGGCCTGTGCGTGCCGCGGCGCGTCGACGTGACGCTGTCGCCGCGCGAGCATGTCGACCATGCGTGGCTGCCGTTTCGCGAGGCGGCCGCGCGCTGCTTCTCGCCGTCGAATGCCGAGGCGATCCTGCAACTGCCCGCGCGTGTGGCCCTGTCGCGCGCGCCGCACGGCTCGTCCGCATGAATGCGGAGACCCGCAAGCGCTTCGCGCAATTGCGGCAGATGTTCCTGCAGGAACGCGGTTCTGCATCGCGGCTCGCGTTCACGTCGGGCAACACCGTGCGGCTGTGCGAGGGCGGCGGCGCATTCTTCAAGGCCCTGATCGAACGGATCGATGCGGCCCGCGAGCAGGTGATGCTCGAAACCTACATTTTCTGCGACGACGCGGCAGGGCGCCCGGTGTCGGACGCGCTGATCCGCGCGGCGCAGCGCGGTGTGCGCGTGCGCGTGATCACCGACGGCATCGGCACCGCGCGCCTGCCGCTGTTCGACACGTGGGCCGAGGCCGGCGTCGAGCGCTGCATCTACAACCGCTTCCTGTTCGGCCGCTTCGGCTTCTCGCGCACGCACCGCAAGCTCGCGGTGATCGATCACGCGGTCGCGTTCTGCGGCGGCATCAACATCGTCGACGACTACGCGCAGAACGGCGCGACGCTGCCGTTTCCGCGCTGGGATTTCGCGGTCGAGATGGCGGGGCCTGCCGTGTCCGACGTGCGCGCCGCATTCGAGTTGCAGTGGCACCGGATCCAGTTCGGCCACAAGCCGTATGCGCAGTACGCGGCCGGGCTGCACGGCGGTGAAGCGTTCCCCGACATGTTCCGGCGCTGGATGCGCAGCCACCGGTGGATCAAGGCCGGTGCGCTCAGGGTCGTGACCGAGCCGAGCGTCGCGTTCGTCGCGCGCGACAACGTCGTGAACCGCCGCGCGATCGAGAAGGCGTATCTCGCGGCGATCGGCCAGGCGCGCCAGCGGATCCTGCTCGCGAATCCGTACTTCATGCCGGGCCGCAAGCTGCGGCGTGCGCTGACGGGCGCCGCACGGCGCGGCGTCGACGTGCGGATCCTGATCGGCCGCAAGGAGTTCGCGGCGCTCGATACGGCCGTGCCGTTCCTCTATCACGCGCTGCTGCGCGCAGGGGTGCGTGTCGCCGAATACGACAAGACGATGCTGCACGGCAAGGTCGCCGTGATCGACGACAACTGGGCGACGGTCGGCTCGTCGAACCTGGACGCGCTGAGCCTGATGCTGAACAATGAAGCGAATGTCGTGCTGGTGCGCTACGATGCAGTCACGAACGAACTGCGCGACGCAATCGCGTCTGCGTTCGCCGATGGCCGGGAGATCGACCCCGCGCGTTTCGCCGCGCGCCCGCGCATCGAGCGGTTGCTGAACTGGCTCGCGTACACCGCGTACCGTCTCGTGATGAAGGCGCTGACGGTCGGCGGTTACGACTGACGCAGACTAAGCATTCGCTTCAAAATATCTGTCCGCACGTTCGTGCGGAAAAGCCGCTCCGGTCCCGCCGGAATCGCGCAAAATAGCGGCTCGGTTAGACACCGGTTTCTAATAATTTCCTTGTTTCGCGAGCGGCCGCACTCAATAATAGTACGGCCGTTCGATTTTATTCGAACCCCCGAACGGTTACAGAAATAGCTATGCGAAAAGGCGAACAGACGCGTGCCGCGATACTTGAAGCTGCTTTGGACCTCGCCAGCCGTGACGGGCTGGAGGGGCTGACGATCGGCCTGCTGGCCGAGCGCATGCAGATGAGCAAGAGCGGTGTGTTCGCGCACTTCGGATCGCGTGAAGACCTGCAGGTCGAGGTCGTCCGCGAGTATCACCATCGTTTCGAAAACGAGGTGTTCTTTCCGAGCCTGCGCGAGCCGCGGGGCTTGCCGCGCCTTCGGGCGATGCTGGCCCGCTGGACGGAGAAGCGCATCCAGGAGGTGACGACGGGATGCATCTACATCAGCGGTGCCGTCGAGTACGACGACCGGCCTGACAGCCCCGTGCGCGAGCAGTTGATCGCGAGCGTGACGGCCTGGCGTGCCGCGATGCTGCGTGCCATTTCGCAGGCGAAGGAAGAAGGCCATCTGCGTGCGGATACGGATCCGGACCTGATGCTCTTCGAGTTGTACAGCTTCACGCTCGGCCTGCATCACGACGCACGTTTCCTGCATTCGCCGGACGCCGTGCGCCTCACGTGGGCCGCGCTGGAAAAGACGATTGTTTCGTATCAGAGCGAGAGCCGTTAGCGGCGCGTGACCCGCCCGCCAGGAGCTCGAGCCGTTTTGCCCACCTTTGGAGAGAGTCATGGGACAGTACGCCGCGCCGCTGCGCGACATGCAATTCGTGTTGCACGAGCTTCTGAACGTCGAAGCCGAAGTCAAGCAAATGCCCAAGCATGCGGACCTCGACGCCGACACGATCAACCAGGTCCTCGAGGAAGCGGGCAAGTTCTGCTCCGAGGTACTGTTCCCGCTGAACCAGGTCGGCGACCGCGAAGGCTGCACGTATGAAGGCGACGGCGTCGTGAAGACCCCGACCGGCTTCAAGGAGGCCTACCAGCAATACGTCGAGGCCGGCTGGCCGGCGCTCGGCTGCGATCCGGACTACGGCGGCCAGGGCCTGCCCGCGTTCGTGAACAACGCGCTCTATGAAATGATGAATTCGGCGAACCAGGCCTGGACGATGTATCCGGGCCTGTCGCACGGCGCGTACGAATGCCTGCACGCGCACGGTGCACCGGAACTGCAGAAGGCCTATCTGCCGAAGCTCGTGACCGGCGAATGGACCGGCACGATGTGTCTGACGGAGCCGCATTGCGGCACCGACCTCGGCATCCTGCGCACCAAGGCCGAACCGAACGGCGACGGCTCGTACTCGATCAGCGGCACGAAGATCTTCATCTCGAGCGGCGAACACGACATGGCCGCGAACATCATCCACCTCGTGCTCGCGCGCCTGCCGGACGCACCGCAGGGTACGAAGGGGATCTCGCTGTTCATCGTGCCGAAGTTCATTCCCGATGCAGCGGGCGAGCCGGGCGAGCGCAACGGCATCAAGTGCGGCTCGATCGAACACAAGATGGGCATCCACGGCAACTCGACGTGCGTGATGAACCTCGACAACGCGAAGGGCTGGATGGTCGGCGAGCCGAACAAGGGCTTGAACGCGATGTTCGTGATGATGAACGCGGCCCGGCTCGGCGTGGGCGCGCAAGGTCTCGGCCTCACGGAAGTCGCGTACCAGAACTCGCTCGCGTATGCGAAGGATCGCCTGCAGATGCGCTCGCTGACGGGCCCGAAGGCACCGGACAAGCCGGCCGACCCGATCATCGTGCACCCGGACGTGCGCCGCATGCTGCTCACGCAAAAGGCCTACGCGGAAGGCGCGCGCGCGTTCACGTACTGGTCGGCGCTGCAGATCGACAAGGAACTGTCGCACGCCGACGAAGCCGTGCGCAAGGAAGCCGCCGACCTCGTCGCGCTGCTCACGCCGATCATCAAGGCGTTCCTGACCGACAACGCGTTCGAGTGCACGAACCACGCGATGCAGATCTACGGCGGCCACGGCTTCATCTCCGAGTGGGGCATGGAGCAATACGTGCGCGACGCGCGGATCAACATGATCTACGAAGGCACGAACTCGATCCAGTCGCTCGACCTGCTGGGCCGCAAGGTGCTCGGCGACATGGGCGCGAAGCTGAAGAAGTTCGGCAAGCTCGTGACGGAATTCGCGGAAGCCGAAGGCGTGAAGCCGGAAATGGCCGAGTTCATCAACCCGCTCGCCGACATCGGCGACAAGGTGCAGAAGCTGACGATGGAAATCGGCATGAAGGCGATGCAGAACCCCGACGAAGTCGGCGCTGCCGCCGTGCCGTACCTGCGTACCGTCGGCCACCTGGTGTTCTCGTACTTCTGGGCGCGCATGGCACGCCTCGCCCTCGACAACGAAGCGTCGGGCGACCCGTTCTACAAGTCGAAGCTCGCGACGGCGCGCTTCTACTTCGCGCGCCTGCTGCCCGAAACGGCATCGACGATCCGCGCCGCGCGCGCCGGTTCGAAGACGATGATGGAAGTCGACGAATCGCTGTTCTGATGCGAGTCCGGGCGGTGCGCGCCGCGCGCCGCCCGAACGCAACGGTTCCTGGTACTCACTTCTCCGTGCAGCCCCACATCCCGCGCTGCACGACACTATCCGGAGACATCCCGTGAGCAATTTCCTGATTCGCAAGGTCGCCGTGCTGGGCGCCGGCGTGATGGGCGCGCAGATCGCCGCGCACCTCATCAACGCACGCGTGCCGGTGCTGCTGTTCGACCTGCCGGCCAAGGAAGGCCCGAAAAACGCGATCGCGCTGAAGGCGATCGAGAACCTGAAGAAGCTGTCGCCCGCGCCGTTCGGCGTGAAGGACGATGCGAAGTACCTCGAGGCAGCGAACTACGAAGACGACATCGCGAAGCTGGCCGAATGCGACGTCGTGATCGAGGCGATCGCCGAGCGGATGGACTGGAAGCACGACCTGTACAAGAAGGTCGCGCCGCACATCGCGCCGAACGCGATCTTCGCGACCAACACGTCGGGCCTGTCGATCACGAAGCTGTCCGAAGGGTTCTCGGACGAGCTGAAGGCGCGCTTCTGCGGCGTGCACTTCTTCAACCCGCCGCGCTACATGCACCTCGTCGAACTGATCCCGACCGCGCATACGCGCCCGGAGATCCTCGACCAGCTCGAGACGTTCCTGACGAGCATCGTCGGCAAGGGCGTCGTGCGCGCGAAGGACACGCCGAACTTCATCGCGAACCGCGTCGGCATCTTCTCGATCCTCGCGGTGATCACCGAGGCCGCGAAGTTCGGCCTGCGCTTCGACGAAGTCGACGACCTGACCGGCAGCCGCCTCGGCCGCGCGAAATCGGCGACGTTCCGCACGGCGGACGTGGTCGGCCTCGACACGATGGCGCACGTGATCAAGACGATGCAGGACAACCTCGCCGACGATCCGTTCTTCCCGGTCTACCAGACGCCTGCCGTGCTCGCCGAGCTGGTGAAGCAGGGCGCGCTCGGCCAGAAGACGGGCGGCGGTTTCTACAAGAAGGAAGGCAAGGCGATCAAGGTGCTCGACGCGAAGACGGGCACCTACGTCGACTCGGGCGCGAAGGCTGACGAAACGGTCGCCCGCATCCTGAAGCGCCCGCCGGCGGAACGCCTGAAGCTGCTGCGCGAGACCGACCATCCGCATGCGCAGTTCCTGTGGTCGATCTTCCGTGACGTGTTCCACTACATCGGCGTGCATCTCGAGTCGATCGCCGACAACGCGCGCGACGTCGATCTCGCGATCCGCTGGGGCTTCGGCTGGAACGAAGGCCCGTTCGAAGGCTGGCAGGCTGCCGGCTGGAAGCAGGTCGCCGAGTGGGTGCAGGAAGACATCGCAGCCGGCAAGGCGCTGGCGAACGTGCCGCTGCCGTCGTGGGTGCTCGAAGGCCCGGTCGCCGAGAAGGGCGGCGTGCACACGGCCGAAGGCTCGTGGGCGCCGGCAGCGCAGCGCTTCGTGCCGCGTTCGGACCTCGCGGTCTACGACAAGCAGGTGTTCCGTGCGCCGCTGCTCGGCGAAGCCGGCGCCGATCCGAAGACGTACGGCAAGACGCTGTTCGAAACCGACGCCGTGCGTGCGTGGGTCGACGACCGTGCCGGTGAAGACGACGTCGTGATCGTGTCGTTCAAGTCGAAGATGAACACGATTGGACCGAGCGTGATCGACGGCCTCGTGCAGGCGATCGAGCTCGCGGAGAAGGACTACAAGGGCGTGGTGATCTGGCAGCCGACGTCGCTGAAGCTCGGCACGCCGGGCGGCCCGTTCTCGGCCGGCGCGAACCTCGAAGAGGCGATGCCCGCGTTCATGATGGGCGGCGCGAAGGGCATCGAGCCGTTCGTGAAGAAGTTCCAGGAAGGCATGCTGCGCGTGAAGTACGCGAACGTGCCGGTCGTCGCAGCCGTGTCGGGCATCGCGCTCGGCGGCGGGTGCGAGCTGATGCTGCACAGCGCGAAGCGTGTCGTGCACGTCGAGAGCTACGTCGGTCTGGTCGAAGTGGGCGTCGGCCTCGTGCCGGCGGGCGGCGGCCTGAAGGAGGCGGCGCTGCGCGCAGCGGATGCCGCGACGGCCGCGAACGCGACCACCGACATCCTGAAGTTCGTCACGAAGTCGTTCGAGAACGCCGCGATGGCGAAGGTCTCGGCGTCCGCGCACGATGCGCGTGCGATGGGCTACGTGAAGCCGTCCGACACGATCATCTTCAACGTGTTCGAACTGCTCGACACCGCGAAGAAGGAAGCGCGTGCACTGGCCGCCACCGGCTACCGCGCACCGCTGCGTGCGAAGGACGTGCCGGTTGCAGGCCGCTCGGCCATCGCGACGATCAAGGCATCGCTCGTCAACATGCGTGACGGCCGCTTCATCAGCGACCACGACTACCTGATCGCAAGCCGTATCGCCGAAGCCGTGTGCGGCGGCGACGTCGAAGCCGGCAGCCTCGTCGACGAGCAGTGGCTGCTCGCGCTGGAGCGCCGCGCGTTCGTCGAGCTGCTCGGCACGCAGAAGACGCAGGAACGGATCATGGGCATGTTGCAAACCGGCAAGCCGGTGCGTAACTGAGCGAGCGGATAAGGCAAGGAGTCTCAAATGAGCAAACAATTGCAAGACGCATACATCGTCGCCGCCAGCCGCACGCCGATCGGCAAGGCCCCGCGCGGTGTCTTCAAGAACACGCGCCCGGACGAGCTGCTGGTCCACGCGATCAAGTCGGCGGTTGCGCAGGTGCCGGGCTTCGACACGAAGCTGATCGAAGACGCGATCATCGGTTGCGCGATCCCGGAAGCCGAGCAGGGCCTGAACGTCGCGCGGATGGGCGCGCTGCTGGCGGGCCTGCCGCAGACGGTCGGCGGCGTGACGGTCAACCGCTTCTGCGCGTCGGGCATCACCGCGCTGGCGATGGCGGCCGACCGCATCCGCGTCGGCGAATCGGACGCGATCTTCGCGGGTGGCTGCGAATCGATGAGCATGGTGCCGATGATGGGCAACAAGCCGTCGATGTCGCCGCACATCTTCGATCGCAATGAAGACTTCGGCATCGCGTACGGGATGGGCCTGACGGCCGAGCGCGTCGCCGAGCAGTGGAAGGTGAGCCGCGAAGACCAGGACGCGTTCTCGGTCGAGTCGCACCGCAAGGCACTGGCCGCGCAGCAGGCCGGCGAGTTCAACGACGAGATCGCCGCGTACACGATCACCGAGCGTTTCCCGAACCTCGCGACGGGTGAAGTCGACGTGAAGACGCGCGAGATCGCGCTCGACGAAGGTCCGCGTGCGGATACGTCGATCGAAGGCCTGGCGAAACTGCGCACGGTGTTCGCGAACAAGGGCTCGGTCACGGCCGGCAACAGCTCGCAGACGTCGGACGGCGCGGGCGCGCTGCTCGTCGTGTCGGAAAAGGTGCTGAAGGAGTTCAACCTGACGCCGCTCGCGCGCTTCGTGAGCTTCGCGGTGCGCGGCGTGCCGCCGGAAATCATGGGCATCGGCCCGAAGGAAGCGATTCCGGCCGCGCTGAAGGCGGCCGGCCTGAAGCAGGACGATCTCGACTGGATCGAGCTGAACGAAGCGTTCGCCGCGCAATCGCTGGCGGTGATGCGCGACCTCGGCCTCGACCCGTCGAAGGTCAACCCGATGGGCGGCGCGATCGCACTCGGCCACCCGCTCGGCGCGACCGGCGCGATCCGCGCGGCGACCGTCGTGCACGGCCTGCGCCGCCGTAACCTGAAGTACGGGATGGTCACGATGTGCGTCGGCACCGGCATGGGCGCCGCGGGCATCATCGAACGCCTGTAAGCGGAGCGGGACAAGAGCGACGACGGTGCGCGGGCCACGAGCTCGCGCACCGTTTTTTCATTCCGGTAGAGGAAAGTCAAAGGAGACGGTTGTGTCCGAAATTCAAGTGGAACGCGCCGAAGGCGTGATGACGATCACGATCGCGCGCCCGGCGAAGAAGAACGCGCTGACGGCGGCGATGTACCAGACGATGGCCGATGCGCTCGCCGACGCGCAGGAAGACAAGGCGATCCGCGTGATCCTGCTGCGCGGCAGCGACGGCAATTTCACCGCGGGGAACGATCTCGAGGATTTCCTGAAAGCGCCGCCGAAGGACGACACCGCTCCGGTGTTCCAGTTCCTTGCGCGGATCAGCAGCGCGAGCAAGCCGATCGTGGCCGCAGTGCCGGGCCTCGCGATCGGCGTCGGCGTGACGATGCTGCTGCACTGCGATCTGGTCTACGCGGCCGACACCGCGACGTTCTCGCTGCCGTTCGCGCAGCTCGGGCTGTGCCCGGAAGCCGCGTCGAGCGTGCTGCTGCCGCGTCTGGCCGGCCATCAGGTCGCGGCCGAGAAGCTGCTGCTCGGCGAGGCATTCGATGCGCTGGAAGCGCACCGGATCGGCATCGTCAACCGCGTGCTGCCGGCTGCCGAGCTCGACGCGTTCGCGGCGAAGCAGGCGGCGAAGCTCGCGGCGCTGCCCGCGGCATCGCTGCGTGTGACGAAGGCGCTGCTGAAGGATACGGGCGGCGTGGCGACGTCCGCGCGGATGGCCGAGGAAGCGGGCCACTTCGCGGCGATGCTGCGCGCGCCGGAAGCGCGCGAGGCGATGACGGCGTTCTTCGAGAAGCGCAAGCCGGATTTCCGTCAGTTCGACTGACGGAGCAGGGCGCGCCGGCGCGCGCCTTGGTTCGCGATCAGGCCGTGCCGTAGTCGACGTGGCCGGTTTCGCGGCAGAAGCTGACAAGCCGCAAGCCGGCCGCCTTCGCGATTTCGATCGCGAGCGACGACGGCGCGGAGATCGTCGCGACCAGCGGAATGCCGACCCGTGCGGCCTTGCGTACGAGCTCGTAGCTCGCACGGCTCGACAGGAACACGAAGCCGTCGGTCGCGTCGGCACGCGACAGCACGAGCGAGCCGATCAGCTTGTCGAGCGCGTTGTGGCGGCCGACATCCTCGAATGCCATCCGGATCGCGCCTGTTGCGTCGCACCACGCGGCCGCGTGCAGGCCACCGGTCAGTTTCGTGAGCGCCTGGTGCGCGGGCAGCCCGTGCGCCGCACGCGCCAGCGCGTCGGGCGCGAGGCGCGCGAGAAAGCCCGTGTCGGGCACGCGCTCGGGGGCGAGGTCGAGCAGGTCGATGCTTTCGATCCCGCACACGCCGCAGCCCGTGCGCCCCGCGAGCGCACGGCGCCGGTCCTTCAGTGCGGCGAACGCCTGCTGGACGACCTCCAGGTGCACTTCCGCATGCGGCAGCGGCGCGTCGGCGTGCAGGATCACCTCGATGTCCTTGATGTCGCTGCCGCGCGCGACGATCCCTTCCGAGATCGCGAAGCCGACCGCGAACGCTTCGAGGTCGCGCGGCGTACACATCATCACCGCGTGCGAAATGCCATTGAAGACGAGCGCGACCGGCCATTCCTGGCCCACGTGGTCGTGCGCGGTTTCGACAGCGCCGCCGCGCGTGCGGCGCACGGACAGCTCGATCGCGCCGCGCGGTTCGTCGCGCAGTTCGTCGCGCAGTTCGTCGGATTGGGTCGGATTCACGAGCACTCCCGTTGATTCGAAGCACGGCCGGCGACAATCGTGCCGCCGCCCGCGCGCAGAGGTTCTAAAATACCTCAGGCAGGCCGGCCGCGCCGGCATCCGCCACATCAGGTAACGACCATGGGACTCAGCGACGCTCCGTTGCTCTTCAACTTCGAACACGATTCGTCGGAAAACTTCACGTACATCCCGATGATCGTGCGTTTCAATCTCGACCGTTTCGGTCTGCGGATTTCGCTCGAACAGTGGCAACTGCTGCCGCTCGAGGACCGCAAGCTGCTCGCGCGCTTTCCGGCCGACGACGACACCGCGATCGAGCCCAACTTCGATCATGCGCTGTTCGAAATGCTGCGCACGCACGCGGATCTGGAACCGTCATGGTTCCAGCCGGACGAGCAGCCGACCTGGCGTGCCGTCGACACGGTGCCGGAGACGCTCGTGCAGCAGAGCGCGCTGGCCGGGCTGACGGCGCCCGCGCTCGCGCAATGGCAGCGGCTCGCGCCGTTCCAGCGCTATGTGCTGGTCAAGCTGTCGCGCAAGCCGAAGCTGAATCACGATTTCCTGCCCGCGATGCGGGAGTTCGGGCTGACGGCCACGCATTGACGCGGCCGCGTGCCGTGCGCCGCGCGGTCGCGGCGCTCGCCGATCAGAGCGGCGGCAGTTGCCGCGGCTTGCGATCGGGGCCGGTCGCGACGTACGTGAGCGTCGCTTCGGTAACCTTCACGATTTCGCCCATCAGGCGCATGCGCTGCGCGTACACCTCGACGTCGACCGTGATCGACGTGTTGCCGGTGCGCGTGATGGTCGCGTAGAAGCTCAGCAGGTCGCCGACGAATACCGGCTGCTTGAACACGAACGAGTTGACCGCGACCGTCGCGACGCGGCCGTTCGCGCGCTGGCTCGCGGGGATCGAGCCGGCGATGTCGACCTGCGACATGATCCAGCCGCCGAACACGTCGCCGTGGACGTTCGCGTCGTGCGGTTGCGGGACGACGCGCAACGCGGGCTGCTTCTGCGGGAGTTCGAGGGTCGAATCGGTCATGGCGGGGGCTTTCATCCTGTAATAAATAGGCCGCCGCGCGCAGGCTGGCCGGCGAGGCCGCCGGCAGCGGCGCGAAGCGGCTTCTGCGACAATACAACGTTCGCAAATTGTACGAGAAAGCGCGCGAGCCGGCCGTCGATACACGCGTCGTGCACCGCCACAGAGACTACTCCCCATGCGCCGATTTCCCGCTTCCGGCGAGCCCGCGCCGGCTTCGACCGGGCCTCGCAACGACTGGCAGACGATCCGGTCGCTGCTGCCGTACCTGACCACCTACAAATGGCGCGTCGCGCTCGCGCTCGCCTGCCTGATCGGCGCGAAGGTCGCGAACCTCGGCGTGCCGGTCGTGATGAAGCGCATCGTCGACCACCTGTCCTACGTGCAGCAGATCACCGCGATCGGCCGCGCCGAACAGTCGGCCGGCATCGTGCTCGCGGGCGGCGTCGGGCTGCTGGTCGTCGCGTATGCGCTCGTGCGGCTGTCGACGTCGCTGTTCACCGAGCTGCGCGAGATCCTGTTCTCGAAGGTCACCGAGAGCGCGGTGCGCCAGCTCGCGCTGCAGGTGTTCAGGCACCTGCACGGGCTGTCGCTGCGATTCCATCTCGAACGCCAGACGGGCGGCATGTCGCGCGACATCGAGCGCGGCACGCGCGGCATCCAGCAACTGATCTCGTATTCGCTGTACAGCATCCTGCCGACGCTCGTCGAGGTCGGGCTCGTGCTCGGCTTTTTCGTGGTCAAGTACGAGGCTTATTACGCGTACGTCACGTTCGCGGCGCTGGTCACGTACATCGTGTTCACCGTGAAGGTCACCAACTGGCGCACGCATTTCCGCCGCACGATGAACGAACTCGACTCGCGCGCGAACTCGCGGGCGATCGATTCGCTGATCAACTACGAGACGGTGAAGTACTTCGGCAACGAGGAGTGGGAGGCGCAGCGCTACGACGAGAACCTGAAGCGCTACCGGAAGGCCGCGATCCGCTCGCAGAACTCGCTGTCGGTGCTGAACTTCGGCCAGCAGGCGATCATCGGCACGGGGCTCGTGTTCATCCTGTGGCGCGCGACGCAGGGCGTGCTCGCGGGCAAGCTGACGCTCGGCGATCTCGTGCTGATCAACACGTTCATGCTGCAGCTCTACATTCCGCTGAACTTCCTCGGCGTCGTGTACCGCGAGCTGAAGCAGAGCCTGACCGACATGGACCGCATGTTCGGGCTGCTGTCGGCCGCGAAGGAAGTGGCCGACCGGCCCGATGCGCAGCCGCTCGCGGTGGCCGGCGCGCAGGTGCGCTTCGAGCACGTGAACTTCGCGTACGAGCCGGCCCGGCAGATCCTGCATGACGTGACGTTCACGATCGATGCGGGCACGACGACCGCGGTGGTCGGCCACAGCGGTTCGGGGAAATCGACGCTGTCGCGCCTGCTGTTCCGTTTCTACGACCTCGACCGGCAGGCGGGCGGCGCGATCCGGATCGACGGCCAGGACATCCGCGACGTCACGCAGGATTCGCTGCGCGCGTCGATCGGGATCGTGCCGCAGGACACCGTGCTGTTCAACGACTCGATCTACTACAACATCGCATACGGCCGGCCGACCGCGACGCGCGACGAAGTGGTCGCGGCCGCGCGCGCCGCGCACATCCACGATTTCATCGAAAGCTTGCCGAAGGGCTATGACACGCCGGTCGGCGAACGCGGGCTGAAGCTGTCGGGCGGCGAAAAACAGCGCGTCGCGATCGCGCGCACGCTGCTGAAGGACCCGCCGGTGCTGCTGTTCGACGAAGCGACGTCGGCGCTCGACTCACGCTCGGAGCGTGCGATCCAGCACGAACTCGACCAGATCGCGCGGCATCGGACGACCCTCGTGATCGCGCACCGGCTGTCGACGGTCGTGCATGCGCAGCAGATCCTCGTGATGGATCACGGCAGGATCGTCGAACGCGGCACGCACGACGAACTCGTGCGCGCCGACGGGTTGTATGCGCAGATGTGGGCGCTGCAGCAGCAGCGCGCGGCGGCCGGCGGGGAAGAGGCCGAGACCGCTTAACGGGCCCGCGTAGCGGGCGGGGGCGGCGCAGCGCGCCGGGCAACACGACGGGGTGTCGTGCGCGGCGCCCGCCGTCCGGTCAGCCCGCGGCGCGCAGCCGCGCGTCGAGCTCGCCGAGCTGCGCGGGCGTGCCGACGTTCTCCCAGATACCTTCGTACAATTCGCCGCTCGCACGGCCGGCTTCGATCGCCGCGCGGTAGTACGGCGTCAGCGCGCGCCGCGTGCCGGGCGCGAGATCGCGGAACATCCGCGTGTCGTACAGGCCGATGTTGCCGAACGTGACGCGCGCGGCGCCGTCGAGCGCGAGGCGGCCAGCGTCGTCGAGCGCAAAATCGCCGGCCGGGTGGAACGGCGGGTTCGGCACCATCACGAGGTGCATCGCGGGCGTGTCGAGCGCGGCCATCCGTGCGGCGCGCGGCGCGAGCGTCCGGTAGTCGAACGCGCAGTACACGTCGCCGCTGACGGCCGCGAACACGGCCAGCTGCCCGTCGCGCTCGAGCAGCGGCAGCGCCTGCGCGATGCCGCCGGCGGTTTCCAGCGCCTCGCCCTCGGCCGAATACAGGAGCCGCACGCCCCAGCGCGAACCGTCGCCGAGCGCGGCCCCGATCTGCTCGCCGAGCCACGCGTGGTTGATCACGATCGTCTCGATGCCCGCGCGCGCGAGCGCCTCGATCTGCCACACGATCAGCGGCTTGCCGCCGGCTTCGAGCAGCGGTTTCGGGCGGGTGTCGGTCAGCGGGCGCATCCGTTCGCCGCGTCCGGCGGCGAAGATCATCGCCGTGGTCAGGGTGTTGCTCATGGTCGGCCGGGTATCAGGACTCTGGAGGACGATCAGAACGTATAGCCGACGTCGGCCGGTGCGTTGCCCTCGAGCTCGTCGAGCAGCTTCGCGAACGGCACGAGCGGGCGGTAGCGCAGTGCGACCTTGCGGGCATACGCGATGAAGCGCGGCAGGTCGTTCAGGTAATGCGGCTTGCCATCGCGGTAATTGATGCGCGCGAACAGGCCGAGGACCTTGATATGACGCTGCAGCCCCATCCATTCGAGCTGGCGGTAGAACTCGCCGAAATCGGGATCGACCGGCAGGCCGGCCTTTTTCGCCTTTTCCCAGTAGTACGCGAAGCAGTCGAGCTCGAACTCTTCGTCCCAGCTGACGAACGCGTCGCGCAGCAGCGACACGACGTCGTACGTCAGCGGCCCGTAGACGGCGTCCTGGAAGTCGAGCACGCCCGGGTTCGGCTCGCAGACCATCAGGTTGCGCGGCATGAAATCGCGCAGCATGAAACCCTGCGGCTGCGCATGGGCGCTCGCGACCAGCAGCGCGAACGTGCGGTCGAGCGTGCCGCGCATCGCGTCGGTGACGGGCTTGCCGAGGTGGCGGCCGACGAACCATTCCGGCAGCAGCTCCATTTCACGGCGCAGGAACGCTTCGTCGAACGGCGGCAGCACGTCGGGCTTCGACGTGAGCTGGAAGCGGATCAGCGCGTCGAGCGCATCGCGCATCAGCGGCCGTGCGGCGGCCGGGGCGGCCGGATCGAGCACCGAGATGTACGACGTGCGGCCGAGGTCCGTCACGAGCATGAAGCCCGCGTCGAAATCATGGGCCAGCACGTCCGGCACGTGGTCGCCGGCCGCGGCGAGCAGCTGCGCGACCTGGACGAACTCGCGGCACTTTTCGGGCGGCGGCGCGTCGACGGCGATCAGCGTGCCGCCGGGGCTCGTGGCCGACGCGACACGGAAATAGCGGCGGAAACTGGCGTCCGACGACGCGGGCGCGAGGGTCGACAGGTCGAGGGCGTAGCGCCCGGCGAGCGGGTGCAGCCACGCGGTGAGCGCTTCGAGGCGGGCGTCGGGCTGGGATGCGGCGGATGGGGGCGTCATGAAACTCGGAGGAGGGGGGAACGTCTTGCCATATAATACCCCACGACTTTTTTGACGCGCCCCGCGTCAGCTTCCGCCGTGCAGGCCCGCCGCCTGTCGCGCCGTCCGCCCGATCGCCTCCCCGGTTTGCGCTCAGCCGCAGTCGCGGTGCGACGGCGCGGCCCGCCGTGCGCGAATGTGCCGTGCAGGCGCGGTTGACAAGGGGCGATTCGCCAAACGATAGATGCCGCCCAAACCGCTATTCCCGAATGTTTTCCCCGGTGACGGGGTGCCGCGCAAACGGCGGCTCGCGCTCGCGCTCCTGGCCGTGCCCGGCCTCGTGCCGGCCGTGTCGTACGCGCAGCTGTCGGGCGCGGCCGCGCAGCCGCAACCGCTCGACTCGCCGTGGGATCTGCGTCTCGCACCCCAGCTCGAGGATCATCCGCTGAAGGACGGCGCGAAGCCGGCCGCCTTCGTGATCGCCGACCACACGAGCGGCACGGCCGAGCAGGACCTCGCCGCCAAGGGCGCCGCCGAGCTGCGGCGCGGCGACGTCGTCGTGAAGGCCGACGCGCTCCACTACGATCAGGATACCGACATGGCCGATGCGTACGGCCAGGTCAAGGTGGTCAATTCCGGCACGTCGTTCGCAGGCCCCGAGGCGCACCTGAAGATCGAGGCGAACCAGGGCTTCATGACGGCGCCGAAGTACCACTTCAACGTGACGGGCGGGTCAGGCAGCGCGGAGCGCGTCGACATGGTCGACAACGAGCGCTCGGTGTTCGTCAACGGCACCTATACCGCGTGCCAGTGCTCGACGAATCCCGCGTGGTACATCAAGGGCAGCCGCTTCGACTTCGATACGGGCGCCGACGAAGGCACCGCGCGCAACGGCGTGCTGTTCTTCCAGGGCGTGCCGATCTTCGCGAGCCCGTGGATGACGTTCCCGCTGTCGGGCGAGCGGCGCAGCGGCCTGCTGCCGCCGACGTTCTCGATGAATTCGAGCAACGGCTTCGAGCTGACGCTGCCGTACTACTTCAACATCGCGCCGAACCGCGACCTGACGCTCACGCCGCGCATCATCTCGCGGCGCGGCGTGTTGACCGAGGCGACGTTCCGCTACCTGTCGCCGTCGTATTCGGGCACGTTTACGGCCAATTACCTGCCGAACGACCGGCTCGAGCACCGCAACCGCTACGCGATCTTCTGGCAGCACCAGCAGAACTTCGGCGGCGGTTTCGGTGGCTACGTCTACTACAACAAGGTCTCCGACAATCTGTATCCCGAACAACTGGGCTCGATGAACCAGTTCATCAACGGGACGCAGACGTTGTACCAGCAGGAGGCCGGAGTCACGTACAACAATGGCCCGTGGTCGGTGCTCGCGCGCTACCAGCACTGGCAGACGCTGCCGCCGTCAATCGCGCCGTACAGCCGCGAGCCGCAGTTGAACGTGAAGTACACGAAGTACAACGTCGGCGGCTTCGACTTCGGCGCGGAAGCCGACTATTCGCGGTTCCGCATCACGACGGCCGACATGACCGAAGGCGACCGGGTCGTCTTCAACCCGTACATCTCGTACGGCGTGTACGGTCCCGGCTACTTCGTCGTGCCGAAGGTCCAGTACCACTTCGCGTCGTACGACCTGAACTACCTGTCGTCGAGCACGCCGAACAGCCCGAAGCGCTTCACCGAGTCGATCCCGACCGTGAGCTTCGATACCGGCCTGATCTTCGACCGCTCCGTGCGCCTGTTCGGCCAGGATTTCATCCAGACCCTCGAGCCTCGCCTGTACTACGTGTACACGCCGTATCGCGACCAGTCGAACGCGCCGCTGTTCGATACCGCGGAATCGGACTTCGGCCTCGCGGAGATCTACCAGCCGAACACGTTCGTCGGCAACGACCGGATCGCCGATGCGAACCGGATCACGGCCGGCCTGACGTCGCGCTTCATCGATCCGCGCACCGGCGACGAACGCGCGCGCTTCGTGATCGCGCAGCAGTACTACTTCGCCGATCAGCGCGTCACGCTGAATTCCGGCCAGAGCGCCGTGCTGGCGCGCCACTCGGACCTGATCGTTGGCGCCGCGCTGAAGCTCGGCTCGGGCTTCATGTCGGAGACGGCGTTCCAGTACAACCAGAACAACAACCAGCTCGTGAAGTCGAGCGTCGGTTTCGGTTACAGTCCGGGCGAGCGTCGCGTGATCAACGTCGGCTACCGCTACACACGATCGAACACCACGCTCGACAACCAGCCGATCAACCAGTTCCTGGTATCCGCGCAATGGCCGCTTACGCGCCGCCTGTACGCGATCGGCCGTTTCAACTACGACCTCGCCGGAGATCGCGTGGTCGACGGTCTGGTCGGCTTACAATACGACGCGGATTGCTGGGCGCTCGGGGTCGGGGTGCAGCGGGCTGCGAACGGCATCAATTCGTCGGGACAGCAGAACTCGTCGACGCGATTCATGATGCAGTTGACGCTCAAGGGCTTGTCGACCGTCGACAACGGCCTCGTGTCCGCATTCCGCGCAGGGGTGCCGGGCTACACGCCGCTGCCGCCGCCGCCGCCGCCGATGTCCCGCTTCAGCAACTACGAGTAACGCCGGCTTGTCTGCACCGGTCAGCACGATTTCAATGGAGTTTCAGTGGCAATGAAGAAAAACCTTCGTTTCGCGGCAGTCGTGTCCAGCCTCGCCGCGTCCGCCGTGCTGCTCGCCGCCGCGCCGGCCGCGGCGCAGGCGCTCGGTTCGCAAGGTGCGCAGCTCGCCGACGAAGTCGTCGCGGTCGTCAACAACGACGTGATCACGGGCCGCGAACTCGACCAGCGCGCCGGCCTGATCGCACGCCGGCTGCAGCAGCAGAACGCGCCCGTGCCGCCAACCGACCAGCTGCGCGCGCAGGTGCTGAACCAGATGGTGCTCGAGCGTATCCAGGTGCAGAAGGCCAAGGACGACGGGATCCGCATCGACGACGCGACCGTGCAGTCCACGCTGCAGCGCCTCGCGCAGGCGAACGGGATGACGCTCGACCAGTACCGCGGGCGTCTCGAGGCGCAAGGCGTGCCCTGGAGCATCTTCACGAGCGATGCACGGACCGAGCTGATGCTGTCGAAGCTGCGCGAGCGCGAGGTCGACGGCAAGATCACCGTGTCCGACGCCGAGGTCGCGAACTACATCGCGAGCCAGCGCGGGCCGAACGCGTCGCAGCAGCAGGACCTGCGCTTCCAGCACATCTTCATCAAGGCGCCGACCAACGCACCGCAGGCCGACATCGAAGCCGCGCAGAAGAAGGCCGACGCGCTGCTGCAGCAGGCGAAGTCGGGCGCCGATTTCGAGCGCCTCGCGAAGAACAACTCGGAAGCGAACGACGCGAAGAAGGGCGGCGACCTCGGCTTCAAGGCGCCGAGCGCGCTGCCGGCCGAAGTCGTCGACGCCGCCTCGAAGCTGCGCCCGGGCCAGGTCAACCCGACGCTGATCCGCGTGCCGGACGGCTTCGAGATCGTGCGTCTCGTCGACCGCCGCCAGAGCCAGGGTGCAACGGCCGCCGCACCGAAGATCGTCCAGACGCACGTGCGTCACATCCTGCTGCGCGTCGGTGAAGGCAAGTCGGAAGGCCAGGCGCGCCAGCAACTGGTCGACATCCGCAACCAGGTCGAGGCCGGCGGCGATTTCGCGAAGTTCGCGCGCACCTACTCGCAGGACGGATCGGCGTCGCAGGGCGGCGATCTCGGCTGGATCAGCCCGGGCGAGACCGTGCCGGAATTCGAGCGTGCAATGAACAACCTGCAGGACGGCCAGATCAGCCAGCCGATCCGTACCGAGTACGGTTATCACCTGATCCAGGTGCTGAACCGCCGCGAAGCGGAAGGGTCGGTGCAGCAGCAGATGGACATCGCCCGCCAGGCGATTGGCCAGCGCAAGGCCGAGCAGGCGTATGCCGACTGGCTGCGCGAGCTGCGCGATTCGTCGTACGTGCAGTACAAGATCGGCGGCGCCGGCCCGGCGAACTGAGCGAGCGTCAGATGACCACGCCTGCGCTGCAGATCGCGATCACGACCGGCGAACCCGCGGGGGTCGGCCCGGAGCTGACCGTGCAGGCGCTGCGTGACGCGGCGCAGCGCTGGCCCGACGCCCATTTCACCGTGCTCGGCGATGCGGCGCTGCTCGACGCGCGGGCGGCAGCCGTGGGCGCCGGCCCGGCCACGCTGGCCGGCGGCACGCAAGTGTCGGTCGCGCACCATGCGCTCGCCGTACCCGTACAGGCGGGCCGGCTCGACGCGGCGAACGGCCGTTACGTGCTCGGGCTGCTCGATGCGGCGATCGACGGCGCGCTGGATGGCCGGTACGACGCGATCGTGACCGCGCCGCTGCAGAAAAGCACGATCAACGATGCGGGCGTGCCGTTCACCGGCCACACCGAATACCTCGCGGAGCGCACGCACACGCCGCGCGTCGTGATGATGCTGGCGGGCACCGGCGACAGGCCGCTGCGCGTTGCGCTCGCGACGACGCACCTGCCGCTGAAGGACGTATCGGCCGCGCTGACGATCGACGGGCTCGTCGAGACGCTCGCGATCATCGATCGCGACCTGCGGCGCGATTTCGGCCTCGCCGCACCGCGCATCCTCGTGACGGGCCTGAATCCGCATGCGGGCGAGAACGGTTATCTCGGCCGCGAGGAGATCGACGTGATCTCGCCCGCGCTCGCCCGCGCCAATGCGCAGGGCATCGACGCGCGCGGTCCGTATCCGGCCGACACGCTGTTCCAGCCGCGCCATCTGGCCGATGCCGATTGCGTGCTCGCGATGTTCCATGACCAGGGCCTGCCCGTGCTGAAGTTTGCGACGTTCGGCGAGGGCATCAACGTGACGCTCGGGCTGCCGATCATCCGCACGTCGGTCGATCACGGCACGGCGCTCGATCTGGCCGGCACGGGCCGGGCGGATCCGGGCAGCATGATTGCCGCGCTCGACACGGCCGTCACGATGGCGCGCCACCGCCGCGCGGCCTGACGCGGCCCGGTTTCACCTCATTCGTCGTATTTTTCGTTTTACTCAGTCGATGTCGAACAGCAGACAGCACCAAGGCCACTTCGCGCGCAAGCGCTTCGGGCAGAACTTCCTCGTCGATCATGGCGTGATCGATTCGATCGTGTCGACGATCGGCCCCGCGCGCGGCCAGCGCATGGTCGAGATCGGTCCCGGCCTCGGCGCGCTGACCGGGCCGCTGATCGAGCGCCTCGCGACGCCCGAGTCGCCGCTGCACGCGGTCGAGCTCGACCGCGACCTGATTGGCCGCCTGCAGCAGCGCTTCGGCGCGCTGCTCGAACTGCACGCGGGCGACGCGCTCGCGTTCGACTTCCGTTCGCTCGCGGCGCCCGGCGACAAGCCGTCGCTGCGGATCGTCGGCAACCTGCCGTACAACATTTCCAGCCCGCTGCTGTTTCACCTGATGACATTCGCCGATGCGGTCATCGACCAGCATTTCATGCTGCAGAACGAAGTCGTCGAGCGGATGGTCGCGGAGCCCGGCACGAAGGCGTTCTCGCGGCTGTCGGTGATGCTGCAGTACCGCTACGTGATGGAAAAGATGCTCGACGTGCCGCCGGAGTCGTTCCAGCCGCCGCCGAAGGTCGATTCGGCGATTGTCCGGATGATCCCGTACGAGCCGCACGAACTGCCGGACGTCGATTCCGTGCTGCTCGGCGAAATCGTCACCGCCGCGTTTTCGCAGCGCCGCAAGATGCTGCGCAACACGCTCGGCGACTATCGCGAGACGATCGATTTCGATGCGCTCGGGTTCGATCTCGCGCGTCGTGCCGAGGACGTGAGCGTGGCTGAATACGTTGGCGTCGCGCAGGCGCTCGCGGCGGTGCGCAAGGCCGGCTGACGCGCGCGGCGCGAGCCGGACCGGATGTGTCGAAGAGGCTGCCCGACAGGGCGGCCTTTTTTATTGCGCGCGCGTTTCGCGCCGGGCGCTTACACCCGCCGGCGCGGCGGCGCGTTGACGAGCGCGATGCCGGTCAGTACCAGCGCGGCCGCGGACATGAAGCGCCAGCCGACCGATTCGCCGAGCAGCAGCACGCCGAACGCGACGCCGAACAGCGGCGACAGGAACGTGAAGACCGACAGCCGCGACGCACTGTAGCGCGTCAGCAGCCAGAACCACGACAGGTAGCTGACGAACGCGACGATCACCGACTGGTACGCGAGGCTTGCCACTGCGACCGGCGTCACGTGCGCGAATGACACCTGGCCGAACAGCGCGGCGAGCGCGACCAGCACGACCGCCGATACCGCGAGCTGGTAGAACAGCGTCTTGCTCGCACTGGCCCGCGCGAGCGCCGTCGAGCGCACGACAACCGTTGTCGCGGCCCACATCGCGCCGCCGAGAATGCCGAGCGCATCGCCGGCCAGCCCGGCCAGTACCGATGCGCCGGGCGCGCGCGGCTTCAGGAAGCCGTCCGCGAACGCGAGCGCGATGCCGGCGAATGCGAGACCGACGCCGGCCCACTGCGTGCGCTGCAGCCGTTCGCCCGGTGCGAACAGGTGCAGGCCGAGCGCGGTGAAGCACGGCGCCGTGTACAGGAAGATCGCCATGTGCGACGCGCTCGTCAGCGTCAGCCCGAAGAACACGCAGATGAATTCGCCGGCGAACAGCGCACCGGCCGCGAGGCCCGCGCCGAACGTGCCGTCGGCCTGGAACAGTGGCGTGCCGCGCGTGCGGGCCCAGCCCCACAGCAGACCCGCGGCGATCACCGAGCGCAGCCCGGCCTGGAACATCGGCGCGATCGCGGCGTTCGTGCTCTTGATCGCGACCTGCTGGAAGCCCCAGATCGCGCACAGCAGCAGCATCAGGCCGACGGCGCGCATGTCGAGCGCGCGGCGCACGGGGGCGGCGGCGAGTGTGGTCATCGACGTGCGTCGCCGGGTTGGCGACGCGCAAGCGAGGTCGGGCGGGCGGCGCGTCCGGTGCGCTCGAATCGGCGGTTTCGCACGGCAGTGTGGCGATCGGGAAGGGTGGGTGGTCGCGTTCGGGCGGTGACGCGCATGCCCGTATTTGGTGCGAGATGGAAAGATGTTACCCGATCGGCGGCGTGGCCGGGCGCGCCGGTTCGTGCCGTTTTCCGTCAACGGGATCGGCGCGCCGGTCGACCCGATGGGCCGCGTCAGCCGCCCGCGCGGGGTGTCCGCGGCCGGCCCGTCGGCCAGGGCGCCCCCGGCTAGGCGCCCCCGGCGGGTTTCACCCGACTCTGGTAGAGTTCCCGGTTCTGGAAAGTCCCCACAGGAGTACACAACATGCGTTTGCTGCATACGATGCTGCGAGTCGGCGATCTCGACCGCTCGATCAAGTTCTACACCGAATTGCTCGGCATGAAGCTGCTGCGTCGCGAGGATTATCCGGAAGGCAAGTTCACGCTCGCGTTCGTCGGCTACGAAGAAGAGAGCACGGGTACCGTGATCGAGCTGACCCACAACTGGGATACGCCGTCCTACGATCTCGGCAACGGTTTCGGCCATCTGGCCGTGGCGGTCGAGGATGCGTACGCCGCGTGCGAGAAGATCAAGGCGCAAGGCGGCAAGGTCACGCGCGAGGCGGGCCCGATGAAGCACGGCACGACCGTGATCGCCTTCGTCGAGGATCCGGACGGCTACAAGATCGAGTTCATCCAGAAGAAGTAAGCGCCGGATGAGCGGGCCGTGGCGTGCGAGATGCGCCGCGGCTGCAAAAAAGGGCGATGCGGGGTGACCCGCATCGCCCTTTTTCCCGGGCGGCGCACGCTGCGTGCGTCGTGTCAAAGCGACGGCAGCAATTCGGGCGGGTGATGCTTGAGTGTGTGCCGCGCTTCGCGGAACTCCGGGAAGATCGATTCGACGGTCTGCCAGAAGGCCGGGCTGTGGTTCATCTCGCGCAGGTGCGACAGTTCGTGCGCGACGACGTAATCGATGATCGACATCGGGAAATGGATCAGCCGCCAGTTCAGGCGGATTTTGCCGTCGCTCGAGCAGCTGCCCCAGCGCGTCGCGGCCGACGACAGCGCATACATCGAATACGTGACGCCGAGTTTTTCCGCATAGACCGGCAGGCGTTCGCCGAAGATGCGTTTCGCTTCGCCCTGCAGCCAGCCCTGCACGCGATCCTTGATCTGCTGCATGTCGGCCTGCACGGGCAGCGGCAGCGACAGCCGCAGCGCGTCGGCATCGAATGCAACGGCGCCAGCGCCGAGCGCGATCGTCACCGTCTTGCCGAGATACGGAAGCTGCGCGCCGTCGCGCCAGTCGATCTGCGGCAGCGCGCGTTGCTCGGTGCGCGTTTTCCACTCCGCGAGCTTCGCGAAGATCCAGCGTTGCTTCTCGGAGATCGCTGCTTCGATGTCGGCGAGCGTGACCCAGCGCGGCGCGGTGATCGACAGCCCGCTGCCGTCGATCGTGAAGCCGATCGTACGGCGTGCCGAACGTTTCAGCCGGTATTCGAGCATGCGGCTGTCGAGCGCGAACGTGCGCACGCGCGAGCGGTCGGGTGCCGGGCCCGGTTTGGGCGGCGAGGCAGGTGAGGTTTCAGGCGGCGCTGTCGGCGCGGCGGGCGCCGACGGGGCAGCGGCCGGCCCGTCGAAGAGCGGCAGATCCATCTGGCGATGATCGAGAGCCACGACGGCAGGCCGTGGCCGCGGACGCTGTTTCATCAGTTCGCTTCTTTTTGTCGTACGCAACGGCTGCAATCCGGGCCTTCAGGCGCGCGCGGCATCGCGCGTGCCGGCATTGCCCGCCTGGCGATAGGAATCGGGATCGATGCGGCGCATTTCCGCTTCGATCCATGCTTCGACCTGCGAGTTCAATACATCGGGCGTCAGCCCGTCGCTGGGGATCGGCTTGCCGATCGACACGGTGACGACGCCCGGGAATTTCGTGAACGAGTTGCGCGGCCACACCCGACCTGCATTGTGCGCGATCGGCACGACCGGCGTGCCGGTTTCGATCGCGAAGCGTGCGCCGCCCGTCTTGTACTTGCCCTGCTTGCCGACCGGCGTGCGCGTGCCTTCGGGGAACATGATCATCCATGCGCCTTCGGACAGGCGCTTCCTGCCCTGGCGGATCACCGAGGTGAACGCGTTCTTGCCTTCCTTGCGGTTGATGTTGACCATGTGCAGCAACCCGAGCGCCCAGCCGAAGAACGGCACGTACAGCAGCTCGCGCTTGAATACATAGCAGAGCGGCTTCGGCATCAGCGCCGGAAACGCGAGTGTTTCCCATGCGGACTGGTGCTTCGACAGCAGCACGGCCGGACCGTCGGGCAGGTTCTCCATCCCTTCGATCCGGTAGCGGATGCCGTTCAGCCAGCGCACGACGAACAGCGTCGACTTGCACCAGCCGGCCGCCATCCAGTAGCGCGCGTCGGGGCGCATGAACGGGAACGCAATGAAGCACGCGGTGGCGTACGGCACCGTGTACAGGATGAAGTAGATCAGCAGCAGCAGGGAGCGGACGAAGCGCATCGGCGTGAGTCTGGCGTTAGGGAGCATGCGCGCGGCAGCCGCATCACTCGTGTTCGTGAGAAAGGAAATCGAGCGCGAACGCGCGCAGGTCGTCGTGCACCTTCGTGCCGGGCGGCAGATTGCCCGCAGCGAGCGTCTTCTTGCCCTTGCCGGTCAGCACGAGGTGCGGCTGGAAGCCGACCGCGACGCCGGCCTGCAGGTCGCGCAGCGAATCGCCGACGACCGGCGTGTGATCGGGATCGATCTCGAAGCGCTCGGTGATCATCTGCATCATGCCGGGTTTCGGCTTGCGGCAGTCGCAATGATCCTCGGCCGTGTGCGGGCAGAAGAACACCGCGTCGATGCGCGCGCCGACCGCGGCCGCCGCGCGATGCATCTTCAGGTGCATCTCGTTGAGGGTGGCCATGTCGAACAGCCCGCGACCGATGCCGGACTGGTTGGTCGCGACGACCACGCGATAGCCCGCGTGGTTGAGCCGGGCGATCGCCTCGAGGCTGCCGGGCAGCGCGATCCATTCGTCGGGCGTCTTGATGAACGCATCCGAATCGACGTTGATCACGCCGTCCCGGTCGAGGACGACGAGCTTTCGGTTGGGGCTGGTCGGCATCGTGCGGCCCTTATGCGGCGAGCTTCGAGATGTCGGCGACGCAGTTCATCTGCTGGTGCAGCGCGAACAGCAGCGCGAGACGGTTCGCGCGCAGTGCCGGATCTTCCGCGTTGACCATCACGTCGTTGAAGAACGTGTCGACCGGTGCGCGCAGCGCGGCGAGCGCCGACAGCGCGCCCGTGTACGCCCGCGCCTCGAGCTGCGACTGAACGTGCGGCGTGACGGCCGCGAGCTGTTCGTGCAGCGCCTTCTCGGCGGCCTCGACGAGCAGCGCCGGCTGCACCGAACCGCTCGCGCCGCCTTCCGACTTCTTCAGGATGTTCGAGATCCGCTTGTTCGCGGCCGCGAGCGCTTCGGCTTCCGCGAGGCGCGTGAATTCGCGCACCGCGTCGAGGCGCGCGACGAGATCGTCGATGCGCGTCGGGTTCAGGCTCAGCACGGCATCGATTTCGCCGGCCGAATAGCCGCGCTCGCGCAGCAGGCCGCGCAGGCGATCCATGAAGAACGCGAAGATGGCATCGGTCGACTCGGCGACGCCCGGCACGCCTTCGAAGCGCGCGTGGGCCGTGCGCAACAGCGACACGAGATCGAGCGGTAGCTGCTTCTCGAGCAGCAGGCGCAGCACGCCGAGCGCGTGGCGGCGCAGTGCGAACGGATCCTTCTCGCCGGTCGGCGCAAGGCCGATGCCCCAGATGCCGACGATCGTCTCGAGCTTGTCGGCAAGCGCGACGGCGGTCGACACGGGCGTGGTCGGCAGCGCGTCGCCGGAGAAGCGCGGCTGATAGTGCTCGGCGCAGGCGAGCGCGACGTCGTCGGCTTCGCCGTCGTGGCGCGCGTAGTACGTGCCCATCGTGCCCTGCAGTTCCGGAAACTCGCCGACCATGTCGGTCAGCAGGTCGGCCTTCGCGAGGCGCGCGGCGCGCTTCGCTTGCGTGGCGTCGGCGCCGATCGCGGGGGCGATCTCGCCGGCCAGCGCCTCGAGGCGTTCGACGCGCGCGAGCGCCGAACCGAGCTTGTTGTGATAGACGACGTTCGCGAGCTGCGGCACGCGGTCGGCGAGCGGCTTCTTCTTGTCCTGCTCGAAGAAGAACTTCGCATCGGCGAGGCGCGGGCGCACGACGCGCTCGTTGCCTTCGATGATCTCGCCCGGCGTCTTCGTCTCGATGTTCGACACGATCAGGAAGCGCGAGCGCAGCTTGCCGGCGACGTCGGTCAGCGCGAAATACTTCTGGTTCGTCTGCATCGTGAGGATCAGGCATTCCTGCGGAACCTGCAGGAATTCGTCCTCGAAGCGGCACGGATAGACGACCGGCCATTCGACCAGCGACGTCACTTCGTCGAGCAGCGATTCGGGCATCACGACCGTGTCGCCGTTTGCATGCTCGTTCAACTGCGTGCGGATCGTTTCGCGGCGATCGGCGAAGTGCGCGATCACGCGGCCCTTGTCGCGCAGCGTGTCGGCGTACGCGCGCGCATGCTGGATCGCGACCAGGCCGTCGGACAGGAAGCGGTGGCCGAGCGTGGTGTCGCCAGCATCGACGCCGAACGCGGTGACGGGCACGACGCGGTCGTCGTGCAGCACCGTCAGGCGATGCACCGGGCGCACGAACTTCACGTCCGAGCCGTCCGGGCGCTGGTACGTCATGAATTTCGGGATCGGCAGCTTCGCGAGCGCTTCGTCGAGCGCGGCCTGCAGGCCGTCGGCGAGCGTGGCGCCGGCCGCCGAGTAGTTGATGAAGAACGCTTCGGCCTTGCCGTCCTGCGCGCGCTCGAGATCGGCGATCGACAGGTTCGGGTGGCCGAGCGCCGCGAGCTTCTTCGCGAGCGGGGCCGTCGGCTTGCCTTCGGCGTCGAGTGCGACCGACACGGGCAGGACTTTTTCGCGGACTTGCCGGTCAGGCGCGACCGCGCGCACGTTCTGCACGACGACGGCGAGGCGGCGCGGCGTGGCGTAGCGTTCGAACACGAGTTCGCCTTCGACGAGGTCGCGCGCCGCGAGGCGTTGCGCGAGACCTTCGGCGAATGCGTCGCCGAGGCGCGCGAGGGCCTTCGGCGGCAGCTCTTCGGTCAGCAGTTCGACGAGCAGGGGGGCGGGATGATTGTGCGTCATGATTGGAATAAATCTCGTCTCGTCAGTCCTGATCGATCTTGCGTTCGACCTTGAGCGGCGGCGCCCATGCCGGCTGCGCGGCGTCCTGGGCGTCGGTGGTGAGGCCCGGCACGCCCGGCGGATTGCCGAGCATCGGGAAGCCGAGCTTCTCGCGCGAGTCGTAGTAAGCCTGCGCGACGAGACGCGACAGAGCGCGGATGCGGCCGATGTACGCTGCACGCTCGGTGACCGAGATCGCGCCGCGCGCGTCGAGCAGGTTGAACGTGTGGCCGGCCTTCAGCACGAGCTCGTACGCGGGCAGCGCGAGCTGCGCGTCGATCATCTTCTTCGCTTCCGCTTCGTAGCTGTTGAAGAACGTGAACAGCAGGTCGACGTTCGCGTGCTCGAAGTTGTAGGTCGACTGCTCGACCTCGTTCTGGTGGTACACGTCGCCATACGACAGGCGCCGCAGCTCGGGGCCGTTCGGGCCTTGCTCTTCCCACTCGGTCCACACGAGGTCGTACACGTTCTCGACCTTCTGCAGGTACATCGCGAGGCGCTCGAGGCCGTACGTGATTTCGCCGAGCACCGGCTTGCATTCGAGGCCGCCGACTTCCTGGAAGTACGTGAACTGCGTGACTTCCATCCCGTTCAGCCACACTTCCCAGCCGAGGCCCCACGCGCCGAGCGTCGGGTTTTCCCAGTCGTCCTCGACGAAGCGCACGTCGTTCTGCTTCAGGTCGAAGCCGAGCGCTGCGAGCGAGCCGAGGTACAGGTCGAGGATGTTTTCCGGCGCCGGCTTGAGCACGACCTGGTACTGGTAGTAGTGCTGCAGGCGGTTCGGGTTCTCGCCGTAGCGGCCGTCCTTCGGGCGGCGCGACGGCTGCACGTACGCGGCGCGCCACGGCTCGGGGCCGATCGCGCGCAGGAACGTGTGGACGTGCGACGTACCCGCGCCGACTTCCATGTCGATGGGCTGGAGCAGGGCGCAACCCTGCTTGTCCCAGTAGGACTGCAGCGTCAGGATGATTTGCTGAAACGTAAGCATGAAGAGCCTTCGTGGCGCTGGCGCTCCGTTGCGGGCGGCGCTCCGGGCAGGGCCCGGAGGGTCGGCTCGCGCGGCGGCGCGGCTTGTTAGTGTGCTGAAACGCGTAATTTTACCGGATCGGCGGCCGGATGCGACCGGAACGCAGGCGAGGCCGCATCCGGCCGGCTTCCCGCGGCCTGCGCACGCACGACCCGCGGGCGCCGCGCGGCTGCGTGCGGCCCGCCGCGACGCGCATGCCGCGCCGCTTCGCGCGGGCGTTAAGATTGCGCCTATTGCGGCGCGCGCCACGCGTGCCGCGTCACCGCTTGCCGACGCCGACTGCATGGACGCCCCGACCGACATCCTCATTCCGCTGCTTCCGCCATTCCTCGCACTGCTCGGGCAGGCCGCCGACGCGCAGGCGCGCGGCGAGCGCGCCGCGCACGACCTGTGGCTCGCCGCCGCCGCCCATCTGCATGCGGTCGATGCCGACGCGCTCGCGCAGCTCACGACGACACTCGTCGCGCGGCAGCGCACCGCCGACGCGCTGGCGCTTGCCGGATGCGCGGCGCGCGCGCAGCCGGGCGCGGGCACGTACTTCAATCACGGCTATGCGCTGCAGATGGCCGGCCGCCACGCGGATGCCGTCGCGCCGTACCGCGCGGCGCTGGCGATCGATGCCGGCCGGCCGTCGCTGCGCAACAACCTCGCGATCGCGCTGCGGCTGTCGGGCGGCGACCGCGCGGAGGAGATCGCGCTGCTCGACGCGGCCGTGACGCACGATCCGCAAGACGTGCAGGCGTGGATCAATCTCGTCGTCGCGCGGATCGCGACGCACGACCTCGACGGCGCGCTCGCGTGCGCCGCGCGGCTGGCCGCCCTCGCGCCCGACAACGCGCTCGCGATGAACAACGTCGCGATGGCGATGAAGGAGGCGCAGCGCTGGGACGATGCCGAGCGCTGCGCCGTACGCGCGTGCGAGCTGGCGCCCGACGATGCGTCGTACCGCTTCAACCTCGCGATCATCCAGCTCGTGCGCGGCAACTACGCGGCCGGCTGGCGCGGCCACGAGGCGCGCTGGGACGGGGCGGGCGAGTTGCGCGGCCGCCTGCCGGCGCTGCCGGGCCCGCGCTGGCAGGGCGAGCCGCTCGCGGGCAAGACGCTGCTGGTGTGGGGCGAGCAAGGGCTCGGTGACGTGCTGCAGTTCTGCCGCTACGTCGCGCCGCTCGCCGAGCGCGTGCATCGCGAGGGCGGCCGGCTCGTGTGGAATACGTTCCCGCAGGTCGGCACGCTGATGCAGCGCAGCCTCGGCGCGCATGCGGATGGTTTCGGCGCGGGCGGCGGCGTCGACGTGCTGCCGGCATTCGATTACGAGGTGCCGCTGATCGGCCTGCCGCTGATGCTCGGGATGGAAGCGTCGACGCTCGCGTCGTCGGTACCGTACCTGCGGGCCGACCCGGATGCACGCGATGCGTGGCGCGCGCGGCTCGCGGGTGACCGCCGGCTGAAGGTCGGGCTCGTGTGGACGGGCAGTGCGGGCCACCAGCGCAACCCGTTCCGGCGCGTCGGGCTCGAGCGCTATGCCGATGCGTTCCGCGGGATCGACGGCGTCGCGTTCTATTCGCTGCAGCCGGGCGCGCAGGCGGACGTCGAGGCGGCTCGTGCGACCGGCTTCGCGATCGAGGACTTCACGGCCGAGCTGACGAGCTTCGACGATACGGCCGCGTTCATCGGCGCGCTGGATCTCGTGATGACCGTGTGCACGTCGGTCGCGCACCTGGCGGGCGCGCTCGGCGCGCGCACGTGGGTGCTGCTCGACGTGAATCCGCACTGGCCGTGGCTGCTCGAACGCACGGACAGCCCGTGGTATCCGACCGCGACGCTGTACCGGCAGCCGGCGTTCGGTACCTGGGCGCCGGTGATGGAGGCGGTGAGTCGCGACCTGCGAAGCCTGGCCGCGCAGCCGGTTCAACCGGCCCGGCAGGCCTGAGCGGCCGGCCGGTTCGCGGTCATGGGCTGCCGCACGCAGCGGCGGCCGTCTGCGTCATTCGGGCTGGCCGTCGCCGTTCTTCCGGCCGTTGCGCCGGCGCAGCCCCGGCCCGAACGTGAAGCCGAACGCGAGCAGCACGAACGACACCGCGAGCACGATGTTGTTGCCGCTCGTCACGTACGGCGTGAAGCCGCTCGTGCCTTCGATCCGCACGTCGAGCGAGCCGATCGTGAACGGCTTCAGCTGGCCGAGCACGCGCCCGTGTGCGTCGATCGCGGCGGTCATGCCCGTGTTGGTCGAGCGCAGCATCGGCCGGCCCGTTTCGAGCGACCGCATCCGCGCGATCTGCAGGTGCTGGTCGAGCGCGATCGTGTCGCCGAACCATGCGAGGTTCGTCACGTTGACGAGGACGCCGGGCGGCTGCGGGTTGTCGCGGATCGTCGCGGCGATTTCCTCGCCGAACAAGTCCTCGTAGCAGATGTCGGCCATCACGGGCTGGTTGTGCACGAGGAACGGCTTCTGCACGGGCGCGCCGCGCGCGAAGTCGCCGAGCGGCATCTTCATCAGGTTGACGAACCAGCGGAAGCCCCACGGGATGAATTCGCCGAAGGGCACGAGATGGTGCTTGTCGTAGTGATAGATGTCGCGCGAGTTCGGCGTCACGCCGTACAGGCTGTTCGTATAGTCGACGTAGTGGCCGTCCTCGGTCACCGACGCGCCGACCGCGCCGAACAGCACGGCCGAGCCCGTCGTGTCGCTGAATTTGCGGATCGCGACGGCGAACGGCTCGGGCAGCTCCTGGATCATCACCGCGATCGCGGTTTCGGGCGTGACGATCAGGTCGGCCGGCTTTTCGACGATCATCTGCTGGTACATCTTGATCGCCGCGTCGATGCCTTCCTGCTCGAACTTGATGTCCTGCTTCACGTTGCCCTGCAGCAGCCGCACCGTGAGCGGCGCGTTCGCGGGCACGGTCCACGTGACCTGCGACAGCCCGAGGCCGGCCGCGACGAGCGCAACCGCCACGCCGGCCGGCGCGGCGATGCGCACGCGTGCGTAGCCGTTCGCGCTGCCCGCCCCGTCGTCACGCACGGGCGACGGGCGCGCGGCGACGAGCGCCTGCACGACCAGCGCGGCGAACAACGCGAGCACCCACGCGATCCCGTACACGCCGACCACCGGCGCGAAGCCCGCGAACGGGCCGTCGACCTGCGGGTAGCCGCTGGCGAGCCACGGAAAGCCGGTGAACAGGGTGCCGCGCAGCCATTCGCCGAGCGCCCACGCGCTCGCGAAGGCGAACGCGCCGTGCCAGGTCGGCGAGAACGGGCGGGGGTCGGGGGTGCGGCGATGCCACGCATGGCCCGCGCAGAACGACCACAGCCCGGCCGAGAACGCCGGGTACAGCGACAGGTACAGCGCGAACAGCACGAGCGCGCCGCCCGCGAGCGGCGCGGCCATCTCGCCGTACACGTGCATGCTGATGTAGAGCCACCAGATGCCGCTGATGAAGTTGCCGAAGCCGAATGCGCCGCCGGTGAGCGCGGCGCCGCGCCAGCTCGACGTGCGCGTCAGTTGCGCGAAAAACCAGACGAATACGACGAGCTGCAGCCAGCCGCCATGCGGCGTCGGTGCGAAGCTGAGCGTATTGGCCGCGCCGGCGAGCAGCGCGGCCGGGTAGTGCCAGCGCGGCAGCGCGCGGCCGGGCGCCGGCGCGAGAAAGCCGCCAGCCGGGCGGGACGGGATCGGATCGTCCATGTGAAGCGGAAGTGGGCGAGCGGTTGAAGGAAGCGCGGCTGGCGCGGAACGGTCAGTCTTCGTGCGAGGTTTCGGCGCGGCGGCTGGCGAGCGGGTTGCGGCGCACCAGCAGCACGTGAACCTGGCGCGCATCGCCGCGCTGGATTTCGAACACGAGGTTGCCGAGCTGCAGCTTCTCGCCGCGGTGCGGCACGCGTCCGAAATGATGGGTGATCAGCCCGCCGATGGTATCGACCTCGTCGTCGGGGAAATCGGTGCCGAATACCTCGTTGAACTGCTCGATCTCGGTGAGTGCGCGCACGCGATAGCGGCCGTCCGGCCCCGAGATGATGTTGCCGGCTTCCTCGTCGAAATCGTATTCGTCCTCGATGTCGCCGACGATCTGTTCGAGCACGTCCTCGATCGTGATCAGGCCCGCGACACCGCCGTATTCGTCGACGACGATCGCCAGGTGATTGCGGTTCACGCGGAAGTCGTGCAGCAGCACGTTCAGGCGCTTCGATTCCGGAATGAACACGGCCGGGCGCAGCATTCCGCGTACGTCGAACTCGTCTTCGGCATAGAAGCGCAGCAGATCCTTCGCGAGCAGCACGCCGATGACGTTGTCGCGGTTCTCCTCGTACACCGGGTAGCGCGAGTGCGCCTTTTCGAGGACGAACGGGATGAAATCCTCGGGCTTGTCGGCGATGTTGATCGCGTCCATCTGCGCGCGCGGCACCATGATGTCGCGGGCGCACAGATCGGATACCTGGAACACGCCTTCGATCATCGACAGCGAGTCGGCGTCGATCAGGTTGCGTTCGTGGGCGTCCTGGAGGATTTCCAGCAGCTCGCCGCGGGATTCGGGCTCGGGCGAGATGAAGTCGGTCAGGCGCTCGAGCAGCGAGCGCTTTTCTTGCGGTTTGTCGGTTGGCTTACGACTGGGATACGAATCGTTCATGGTGGTGCGCCCGGGTCATGCCGGGGCGCGCGGTCACGGAGTAGGCAAGGATACACCAAGGGCACGACGCGACCGTGTCACCCCGGCCGCACGGCCAGGGTGGGCGGCTCGCGCGGGCCCCGCTCGCGGACGGCCGCGCCGGGCGCGACATCGTCCTCGGGTCCATCCTATCTCAGAAAAAGGGCGAAGGCGCAGCAGCGGTAAAAAACGGGGGCGGAAAGACCGGCGAGGCGCTGCGCGGCAGGCGGCCCGTGTCGGCGGCATTCTGCCGCACGCGCGCGCCGCCGGTGCGCGGTTCAGAACCGCATGCCGGCCGAGCAGCCGCCGCCGGCCGCGCCGTTGGTCGCGGCGCCGCCGCAGCCGAGGATCCCGCAGCCTGACAGCGCGACGCTCGCGGCGACGATCAGCGTGGCGATCCGGTAACGCGACCAGCGTGACGGTTTCATTGGCGGTGTCCTCGTTCGAATGCGCGGGCGTCGTGCCGCATCACCGGCATCGCGCGAGCAACCCTTCCAGCGCACGGTCGGGAATGCCGCTCGCGCGCAGCGCGTCGACCGTGCGGCTCACGTAGTCGAGCGTCGTGCCGTAGCGGCCGGCCGCGCAGCTGAACACTTCCTTCACGACGGGGTCGGTCAGCTTGCCCGTATAGGTCGGTACGTCGCGGCGCATCACGAACGCGAGCGCGTTTACGCGTTCGCCGGTCTCGAGCGAGCACGGCAGCCACGCGGGCCGGTACGAACCCATCGGCATTTCGCGCTTCCACAACGTCTCGAGATGCGGCTGCGCGGTCGGGCCGGAGAGCCGGAATGCGATGCCCGAGCACGAACCGCCGCGATCGAGCGCGAGCACGAGGCCCGGGCGCTCGGGGGTGCCGCGGTTCACGCGCGACCACAGGTAGAGGCCGCGATGGTAGCCGTGCACCTTGCCGCGCACGGCGGCGACGGTCGGCAGACCGGGGTTCCAGATCAGCGAGCCATAGCCGAACAGCCAGAGATCCTGCCGGCCGTCCCAGTCGCGCATCGTGTGCGCGAGCGATGCCGCGAGCTCGTCTTCCGTCAGCAGCCGGCCCGCGCCGATCGACGGCGGGTAGGCGGGCGGCAGCGTCGCGGTGTTGCGCATCGTGCGGACGGCTTACTGGTACGGGTTCGGGAAACCCAGCTTCGCGAGGATGTCGACTTCGAGCGCTTCCATTTCGGCCGCGTCCTCGTCGCTCGTTTCGTGATCGTAACCCTGCGCGTGCAGCGCGCCGTGCACCAGCAGGTGCGCGTAATGGGCCGTGAGCGGCTTGCCCTGTTCGTGCGCTTCCTTCTCGACGACCGGGCAGCACAGCACGAGATCGCCGATCACGGTGCCGTCGGGCGCCGCGTCGTACGCGAAGGTCAGCACGTTGGTCGGGTAGTCCTTGTGGCGGTAGCCGGCGTTCAGCGTGCGGCCTTCGTTTTCGCCGACGAAGCGCACGGTGAGCTGCGCGCTCGCGAACAGCGCCGGCTCGATCCATTCGGCGATCAGCTTGCGCTTGGGCAGCGTCTTGCGCACGTCGCTCGTGATCTCGTCGCCGTACTGCACGGACAGCTCGAGTTCCAGCGCGCGCGGCGCATCGTCGAGGTCGTCTTCGCGCGGCGCGAGCTCGGCGCCGACGTGCAGCGTCACGCTGTCGTAGTGCTCGGGCTGCAGCGCGAGCTTCGCGCGCATCGCCGGATCGTTGTGCTGCGCGACGATCGCGACAGCCGCGTCGCCCGAGCTGCCCGACAGGTCGAACATCAGGCTGCGGCCGTCCGGGAAGTCGATCCGCAGCCCTTGTGCGTTGACGGTCCGGGCCTTGCCCTTCGCATCGAACAGCGAAAGGCGGGGAGATTCGGGCGCGGCGGACTCGGCGCGACCGGACTTGCGGGAACGGGAGGATTTCATGACGCGTGCGGCGATTGGGACGCGTTGAGGATACACCAAACGGCCGATCCCACCCGAATTCAACCAGGCGAAAAAAAGCCCGGCGCGCCGTGTGGCGGGCCGGGCCGGCAGGCCGGGGCAGCACGCGTGCGCGGCCGCTCAGCCGTCCTGATGCTGCGCGTGGAACTCGTCGTATGCCTCGACGATGCGCGCGACGAGCGGATGGCGTACGACGTCGGCGCTCGTGAAGCGCGTGAGTGCGATGCCGCGCACGCCGCCGAGCACCTGCTGTGCTTCGACGAGACCGCTCTTGTGGCCGCGCGGCAGGTCGACCTGGCTCGTGTCGCCGGTCACGACCGCCTTCGAGCCGAAGCCGATCCGCGTGAGGAACATCTTCATCTGCTCGGGCGTCGTGTTCTGCGCCTCGTCGAGGATGATGAACGCGTGGTTCAGCGTGCGGCCGCGCATGTACGCGAGCGGCGCGATCTCGATCATCTGGCGCTCGAACATCTTCGCGGTCTTGTCGAAACCGAGCAGGTCGTACAGCGCGTCGTACAGCGGACGCAGGTACGGGTCGACCTTCTGCGCAAGATCGCCCGGCAGGAAGCCGAGCCGTTCGCCGGCCTCGACGGCCGGGCGCGTCAGCACGATCCGCTTGACCTGGTCGCGCTCGAGCGCGTCGACCGCGCATGCAACCGCAAGGTAGGTCTTGCCGGTGCCGGCCGGCCCGATGCCGAGCGTCACATCGTGCGACAGGATCTGCTTCAGGTACTCGCGCTGCGCGGGCGTGCGGCCGCGCAGGTCGGCACGCCGCGTGTACAGCTTCGGCCCGGGCTCTTCTTCCGGCTCGCTGGCGTCGAGCTGCACGACGGGCTCGTCGAACGGATGGTCGGGGTCGCCGCGGAAGCGCACGTCGACCGTGTCCTGGCGGCCGTTGCCGGTCGTGTGGCGCACTTCGACCAGCGCGAGCTGGATGTCGTCGACCGACAACGGATCGCGCGCGCGGTTGTAGAAGTTTTCGAGCGCGGCGAGCGCGAGCTTGGCGCCGCGCCCGCGGATCGTGATCCGGTGGCCGCGCCGCGCGAGCGTGACGTCGAGTGCCTGTTCGATCTGCCGCAGGTTCTCGTCGAGCGGGCCGCAGAGGTTGGCGAGGCGCGCGTTGTCGTCGCGCGGGGCAGTGAATTCCAGTGCTTGGACGGTCTTCAAAGTAGCGTCGGGCTCCTGTTGAGCGTCAATCAGTGGGTGGCCGCGCTCGCGTCGTCGCTGACGAGCACGAGCTCGCCGCGCAGCGAGTGCGGGTACGCGTGGTTGATCTTCACGTCGATCATCTGGCCGATCAGGCGCGGGTGCGACGCAAGCGGCGCCGGGAAATTCACGACCCGGTTGTTCTCGGTGCGGCCCGCGAGTTCGTTCGGGTCCTTGCGCGACGGGCCCTCGACGAGGATCCGCTCGACCTTCCCGACCATCGACTCGCTGATGCGCGCGACGTTTTCCTCGATGGTCGCCTGCAGATGTTGCAGGCGTTTGAGCTTCACTTCGCGCGGCGTGTCGTCGTGCAGGTTCGCGGCCGGCGTGCCGGGGCGCGGGCTGTAGATGAACGAGAAGCTCGTGTCGTAGCGCATCTCGTGCACCAGCGCCATCATCTTGTCGAAATCGTCCTCGGTCTCGCCGGGGAAGCCGACGATCATGTCGGTCGACAGCGACAGGTCGGGGCGGATCGCGCGCAGCTTGCGGATCACCGACTTGTATTCGAGCACCGTGTAGCCGCGCTTCATCGCCATCAGGATACGGTCGGAGCCGTGCTGGACCGGCAGGTGCAGGTGGCTCACGAGCTTCGGCACCTTCGCGTAGGTGTCGATCAGGTGCTGCGTGAATTCCTTCGGGTGCGACGTCGTATAGCGGATCCGCTCGATGCCGGGGATGTCGGCGACGTATTCGATCAGCGTCGCGAAATCGGCGATGTCCGACGAGCCGGCCGCCAGCGCGCCGCGGTATGCGTTCACGTTCTGGCCGAGCAGCGTGACTTCGCGCACGCCCTGGTCGGCGAGGCCGGCCACTTCGGTCAGCACGTCGTCGAGCGGGCGCGACACCTCATCGCCGCGGGTGTACGGCACCACGCAGTAGCTGCAGTACTTCGAGCAGCCTTCCATGATCGACACGAATGCGCTCGGCCCTTCGACGCGCGCGGGCGGCAGGTGGTCGAACTTCTCGATTTCCGGGAACGAGATGTCGACCTGCGCGCGGCCGCTCTCGCGGCGCGCGTCGATCATCTGCGGCAGGCGATGCAGGGTTTGCGGGCCGAACACGAGGTCGACGTACGGCGCGCGCGACACGATCGACGCGCCTTCCTGGCTCGCGACGCAGCCGCCGACGCCGATCAGCAGGCCGGGCTTCGCTGCCTTCAGCTCGCGCGCGCGGCCGAGATCGGAGAACACCTTCTCCTGCGCCTTTTCACGCACCGAGCACGTGTTGAACAGGATGATGTCGGCGTCTTCCGGCGTGTCGGTCTTTTCGAGGCCTTCGGAGGCATTGAGCACGTCCACCATCTTGTCCGAGTCGTACTCGTTCATCTGGCAGCCGAAGGTCTTTACGTAAACTTTCTTGGTCATGGGGATTCGCCGTTCGCAGTGGTTGACCTGGGGGCGTCGTCAAGGGTGAATCGGGACGGCCGTGCGCTGCACGCAGATGCGCGCAGCGAGCAGGAAAAGCCGTCGGGAAAGCCTTCCATTATAGCTTTTCGCGCCGCTCGGGACGGGCGGCGGGTTGCGGCCGCGCGACGCCGGCTGTCAGGTTCCGACCCCGGATCGGCGATGCGCCGGCCGTCAGCGGCACGCGTTCAGCAGGTCGTCGAGCGCGGCTTCCTCGCGCGCGAAGCGTTCGGCGAGAAAGTCGAGCAGCACGCGCACGCGCGGCGCCATGTAGCGCTTGCCGGGGTAGATGGCGTGCAGCGGCGCACCCTGGTGCCGCCAGTCGGGCAGCAGGACCGTGAGCCGCCCCGCGCGTATGTCGTCGGCGACATCCCAGATCGAGTTCAGCACGATGCCGTGCCCGCGTAGCGCCCACTCGCGGGCGAGGCCGCCGTCGTTGGTCTCGAACGCGGTGGCGAGCGGCACCGTGCAGGTTTGCGAGTCGCCGTCGCGCGTGAAGTGCCACGTGTTCATCGGCCCGGACGCGACCGTGATCACGTTGCAGGGAAATCGGGCGAGATCGTGAGGATCGCGCGGCGCGCCGTGACGGGCGACGAACGACGGCGCCGCGCACGGCACGCGCCGGTCCGCGGCGAGCCGGCGGGCGATCAGCGCGCCATCGGGCGGGGCGGCGAAGCGGATCGCGAGATCGATCTCGTCCTGCCACAGGTTGACCGTCGAGTCGGACGCCGTGAGCGAGAACGTGACGTCCGGGTAGCGCACGGTGAATTCGTCGAGCCAGTCGAGCAAGCGGCGGCGGCCGAAATCGGATGTCGCCGACAGCCGCACCCGGCCGCCGACGACGTTGCGGCCGGCCTGCAGCAGCGCGTTGGCGTCGTCGAGCGCCTGCAACCCCTGCCGGCACCCGTTCAGGTACAGGCGGCCCTCGTCGGTGAGCCGCAACTGCCGGGTCGAACGGTCGAACAGCCGGGTCGCGACTGCCGCCTCGAGCTTCGCGAGGCGCGCGCTCGCGGCAGCCGGCGTGAGGTTCAGCTTGCGCCCGGCGGCCGACAGGCTGCCCAGTTCCGCGGCTTCGACGAACAGCCGGATATCGCCCAGTCGGTCCATGCGATTTTCCAGAAATATTTGAAAATGGTTCAAATGCCACGCCAATTATCAAATATAGGCGTCTTCGGGACAATGCGCGCACATCCCGCTTCTTGTGCGGTGCGGCACCGACCGGTCGCCGCGGCCGCCGCCTTCCGGAGAACGTCATGCCCATTCCGTTACTGGCGCTCGCGATCAGCGCCTTCGCCATCGGCACCACCGAATTCATCATCATGGGCCTGCTGCCCGAAGTCGCGCACGACCTGGCCGTGTCGCTGCCGTCGGCCGGCCTGCTCGTCACCGGCTATGCGCTCGGCGTCGCGGCCGGCGCGCCGCTGCTCGCGGTGCTGACGAGCCGCATGCCGCGCAAGGCCGCGCTGCAACTGCTGATGGCGATCTTCATCGTCGGCAACGTGTTGTGCGCGACCGCGTCCGGCTACGCGATGCTGATGGTCGCGCGCGTCGTCACGTCGTTCGCGCACGGATCGTTCTTCGGGATCGGCGCGGTGGTCGCCGCGTCGCTCGTGCCGACCGACAAGCGCGCGAGCGCGATCGCGCTGATGTTCACCGGGCTCACGCTGTCGAACGTGCTCGGCGTGCCGTTCGGCACGTTCGTCGGCCAGCTGCTCGGCTGGCGCGCGTCGTTCTGGATCGTCGCCGCGCTCGGCGTGCTGGCGCTCGGCGGCGTGGCGGCGCTCGTGCCGAACCGTCATGACAGCGGGCCGGTCGGCCTCGGTCACGAAGTGCGCGTGCTGAAGGAGCCGCAGGTATGGCTCGCGCTGCTGATGACGGTGCTCGGCTTCGGCGGCGTGTTCGTCGTGTTCACGTACATCGCGCCGATTCTGGAAACCGTGTCCGGCTACTCGCCGCGCGCGGTCGCGCTGGTCCTCGTGCTGTTCGGCGCCGGGCTGACGATCGGCAACACGCTCGGCGGCAAGCTCGCCGACCGCGCGCTGATGCCGTCGCTGATCGCGATCCTCGTCGCGCTGATGGCCGTGATGGCCGTGTTCGCGAAGACGAGCCACCTGCCGGTCGCGGCCGCCGTCACCGTATTCGTCTGGGGGATCGCCGCGTTCGCGACGGTGCCGCCGCTGCAGGCGCGCGTGGTCGAGAAGGCCGCGAGCGCACCGCATCTCGCGTCGACGCTGAACATCGGCGCGTTCAACGTCGGCAATGCGGGCGGCGCGTGGCTCGGCGGCCTCGCGCTGGAACACGGCTTCGCGCTCGACGCGCTGCCGTGGGTCGCGGTTGCGGTGACGTTCGCGGCGCTGGTCGTCACGTGGTTCGCGATGCGGCTCGACGCGCGCGGCCCGGCACGCGGCGCGGCGCCGGCCGCGCAGTGAGCGTTGCCGCGGCGAGCAGGCGGTGACGCGATAGCGGCAGGAAAAGGTTCGCGAGAAACGCATTCCTCCGCGATGCTGATAACGGTGTGAAGATAACTTCGTTTGCCCGTGCAAGGCCGGGTGATAGCGTTTCGATACGCGCCAAGGCTGGCGCAACCCGATTCCGATCCCGGCTTACCCCATACGCAGGGCCGCGCAGCGGCCCGGAGGCAATGCTATGTCTTCATCCCTGGCGCTCGTGCGCGACGTGTCTTCCTTCGAGTCCGGCAATGCTGCCGACCTGCGCGCGTCCGCGTCGCTCGACCTCCTCGAGCAGGTCGTCGGCGTGAACCTCGCGCGCTTGCGCGCCGAGCGGCAGCTGTCGCTCGATGCGCTCGCGCGGCTGTCCGGCGTGTCGCGCGCGATGCTCGCGCAGATCGAATCGGCGCGCAGCGTGCCGTCGATCAAGGTGCTCTGCAAGATCGCAGCGGCATTGAAGGTGTCGGTCGCTGCGTTCCTGCGCCGCCATGCGGTGAACGGCTTCGAGCATCTGGCGGCCGAACGCGCCTCGCGCGTCGTCAGTTCGAACGGCCGTTTCTCGGCACGCGCGCTGTATCCGGAAGGCGAGCCGGCCGCAGCCGAATTCCACGAGCTGCGGATCGCGCCGCTGCATACGGAGCCCGGCGCGCGCCGCGCGCCCGGCACGACGGTCAACCTCGTCGTCAGCGAAGGCACGCTCGAAGTCAGCGTGCACGACCGTCGCCAGTTGCTCGCGACCGGCGACGCGATCGTGTTCGATGCCGACCAGCCGTACAGCCTGCGCAACCCGGGCGACAGCGAAGCGCGCGCGTTCCGCGTGACGGTGAGCCCCGAGGTGCCGCCGCGCTGGCTCGTGCCCGACGCGGCGCACGCGGCCCACTGACCGGGCGGGCAGTACGAGTACGGAACGGCCGCTTTGCCGCTGTTGCGCGGGAGCGCGGCCAGGTGATCGGCCGTTCGGACGATGCCGTTAGACGGAGTCGTCAGTAAGGTTTTAGGTGTGGTTCGCTGCGCTTCGCGCGCGGCTGCGGTATGCTTGGCCCGCCGGTGACGGGGAACCCCCGTCCGGCAATCAGTGCGTCTTCAGGGCGGGGCGAAATTCCCCACCGGCGGTAGGCTGGCGTAAGCCGGCGAGCCCGCGAGCGCCCGCGCATCCGCGCGGGGTCAGCAGATCTGGTCGAATGCCAGAGCCGACGGTCATAGTCCGGATGAGAGAAGATGTGCAGATAGTCATGTCCGTCAGGGCCGCTTCGCGACGCATGCGAAGCGGGTTGTCGTTCTGTCTGTTTGCAATGCCCTGAAACGTTTTTCGCCCAAATCGTATTTGCGAGGAGCGTTTCACATGTCCTTGATGTCCGTATCGTCGGCACCCGCCGACGCCTTTGCCGATCTCCCGTTGCTGGATTCCGAACCGGTGCCGCCGCGCATCGCCGCTGCGCTCGACGCGATGCGCGCAGGCCGTGCGGTCGTGCTGCAGGATGACCACGACCGCGAGAACGAAGCCGACCTGATCGTCGCCGCCGAGCGCATCACGCCCGAGACGATGGCGCTGCTGATCCGCGAGTGCAGCGGCATCGTGTGCCTGTGCCTGACCGACGACACGGTGCGCGCGCTCGAACTGCCGCCGATGGTGCAGACCAACGAGAGCCGCAACGGCACCGCGTTCACGGTGTCGATCGAAGCGCGCGAAGGCGTGCATACCGGTGTGTCGGCGGCCGATCGCGTGACGACGATCCGTGCGGCGATCGCGGAAGGCGCAAAGCCGCACGACATCGTGCGGCCCGGCCACGTATTTCCGTTGCGTGCGCAACCGGGTGGCGTGCTCGCGCGCCGCGGTCACACCGAAGGCACGGTCGACCTGTCGATCCTCGCGGGCCTGAAGCCGGCCGGCGTGCTGTGCGAGCTGATGAATCCGGATGGCACGATGACGCGCGGCGACGAGGTCGAGCTTTTCGCGCAACGGCACGGGTTGCCGATGCTGACGATCGCGGAACTCGTCGAGTTTCGCGAGGCGCTGGCGGCCGCGCGCGAGCGCTGCTGCGAACCGGCCTGAGTGAACGGAAGGCGGGTGCGTTCGCGCACCCGTGGCGGGCCGGATCGACCCGATCCGGCCTGACTGGCAATCAGGACTGCACGTCGCCGAATTCGCCGCGCATGCCGGCTTCGACGAGCGACGGCAATTCGTCCATCTTGCGCATGATCCGCGTGATGCCCATCGCACGCAGCGCGTCCGCGTAGTTGTCGGGGATGTGGCTCGCGCCGACGAACGCGATCGTCTTCATCCCGGCCGCGCGCGCGGCATTCAACCCCGATACGCTGTCCTCGACGACGATGCAGCGCGCCGGCGCCACGCCGAGCGTCCGGGCCGCATGCAGGTACACGTCGGGGTAGGGTTTCGGGCGCGCCACCTGCTCGGAACTGAATACGCGCTCGCCGAAGATCTCGGTGAGCGCCGCGCGTTTCAGCGAGTTGCGCACGCGTACGAGCCGGCTGTTCGATACGACGGCCGCCGGCAGCGTGACCTTCAGCAGCGCGTCGCGCACGCCGGAGATCGGCGCGAGCGATTGCGCGAGCGCGACCTCGATGTTGTGCTCGATGGTCTCGATGAAGTTCGCGGGCATCTCGATCCCGAAGCGGGATTCGATCCCGGCGAGGAAGCGCGACGTCTGCTGGCCGAATGCCGATTTCGCGGCGGCTTCGAAATCGAGGTTCGGGAACGTGGCGGACAGCGTATCGAGCAGCACGCGGTCGGCGATGACTTCGCTGTCGACGAGCACGCCGTCGCAGTCGCAGATGAGGTGATCGAGCATGGTGATGAAAATGCGGTAGACCGGCGACGCCGATCAATTCGCCATCATACGTGCTTTCACGCGCGTGCCGCGCGACGTTTCGGCAAATTTGCCCGATGCGGGCGCGCGGTTGCCGCATTCCGTGCCGCCGCCGCGCCGATCGCCCGATGGCGGCAGCCCGGGTGCCCGGGCCGCCGCTGTTTGTCGCGTTACAGCTCGATCACGCGCCCCGTTTTCCACGACGTCATCGCGGCTTCGGCCAGCTCGAGCGCGGCGAGTCCGTCGTCGATCGTCGTCCGGACCGGCGTGCCGTCGCGCAGCGCGTCGACGAAGTGCGCGATCTCGGCCGCGTACGCATGCCGGTAGCGCTCGAGGAAGAACGGCTGCGGCACGTCGGCCGCGATGCCGCCGGCGAGCCAGGCGCTCACCTCGGTCGGCCGCACGTTGCCGGCCTGCAGCATCCCGTTGCTGCCGAGCAGCTCGAAGCGCTGGTCGTAGCCGTAGGCCGCGCGCCGCGACGTGTTGATCTGGCACAGCAACCCGCGCCGCGTGCGGATCGTCACGGCCGTCGAATCGATGTCGCCTGCTTCGTGTACGGCCGGGTCGGTCAGGCAACTGCCGGTTGCGTGCAGCGTCTGCGCTTCGTCGCCGAGGATCCAGCGGAACACGTCGAAGTCGTGGATCAGCATGTCCTTGAAGATGCCGCCCGAGCTGCGGAGGTAGTCGGCCGGCGGCGCGCCCGGGTCGCGGCTCGTGACGACCAGCATTTCCGGCGCACCGATCTCGCCGCGCTCGACACGTGCCTTCAGCGCCGCGAACGTCGGGTCGAAGCGGCGCTGGAAGCCGATCATGCAGGTCACGCCGGTGCGCCGCACGACGTCCGCACACGCGCGCGCGCGTTCGACGGTCAGGTCGACCGGCTTCTCGCAGAACACGGCCTTGCCCGCGTTCGCGGCCGCGACGATCAGGTCCGCGTGCGTGTCGGTGCTCGACGCGATCACGACAGCCTGCACCGACGCGTCGCCGAGCGCGCGCTCGATGTCGGCGACCTGCGCGCCGTGCGCGTGCGCGAGCGCTTCGGCCGACGGCGCATGCCGGTCGATCACGTACCTGAGCTTCGCGCCCGGATGGCGCGCGAGATTCGCCGCGTGGATCTTGCCGATCCTGCCCGCGCCGAACAAAGCGAATTCGATCATTCCGTTCTCCTGTTGATTCGATTGTTTTCCAGGCACGCGACATGCGTCGGCAGCGTGCCCTGATGCTGTATCAGCGATCCGCCAGTTCACCGCGCACGTAGTCGATGCTCGCCCGCAGCCGCGCTTCGATGTCGCCGGCCTCGGCGATCTCGCTCGCGAACGGCTCGAACGAGAACGCGCCGCGGTAGCCGCGTGCAAGCAGTTCGCGCAGTTGCCGGAGGTTGCCGAGCCGGTCGGCGCGGCCGACCAGCACGCGGTGGCCGTCGCGCATCCGGTCGACCGGCAGGTCGGCTTCCTCGACACCGGAGATGTGCACGAGGCCCGTCAGGTTCGGGAAGAAGATGTCCTCGCCGGACAGGTGGTGGTGGAACGTGTCGTGCACGAGCCGGAACACCTGTTCGCCCGCCGCGTCGTAGAGGCCTTTCACCGCATCCGACTTGCGGCGCAGCGCGCATTCCTCGAAGCCGAGCGGCTCGATGAAGCCGAGCAGGTTGCGTGCTTCGAGGATCGGCTTCAGCGCCTTCAACGACTTCACGAGATCCGCATGGCGCGCGTCCGCGTCGCGCGTGTCGTTGCGGCTGTTGGTCGGGCACAGCACCAGCGCACGCGCGCCGCATTGCGCCGCGTAGTCGGCCAGCACGGTCGCTTCGTCCGCGCGCTCGGCGTTCCATTGCTCGAAGCGCTGCAGCGCGTTGATCGTCAGGATCGTCACGCCGCCGGCTTCGGCGGTTGCGCGCACGGCCGCGGCCGGCGTGCCGTCGGCGATCTCGACGCCGTCGAGATCGTTGCGAATCTCGATCGTGTCGACGCCGAGGCGCCGGCACAGTGCGACGTAGCGGTCGAGCGGCAAGCGCGGCGCGCTCATCCGGTTCAGCGAAAAATGGAAGGCTTGCGTCATCGTTCTGTCCTTGGGGCTTGAGTGGGGGCGGGGTCCGAATCAGGTGCCGGTGCGCGTGGCGAGGGCGTGCCACGTGTCGCGCAGCCAGTGCGCACACGCGACGTTGTTGTCGAAGATCGAATAGCGTGCGCCGCCGCCGTAGTCGGGAAACGGGATGAACTCGCAACTGATCTGTTCGAGCTGCGTCGGCCGCGCGTGAATCTGCGCGCGCAGCAACTGACGCAGCGCGGCTTTCCACGTGTCGAGCGCCGCCGCGTGCCATTCGCCGTGATAGGCGCCCGGCGCAGGCGCGACGAACGGGTACTGGATGCCGCGCCCGGGCCGGCCGTCCGCGCGGCGCATCCAGCGGTTGTCCGGATTGTTCGGCGCGACGCTGCGCGCATGCGCATGCCGGACCCAGCCGCGCGCGATCCAGTCGGTGTAGAAGGCCGCGGGCGAAGCCGGGTCGAGCCGCGCGCGGCCGTCGTCGGCGGGGTCGCGCAGGCCCGATGCATCGAGTTCGGGGCGATTGCCGATCTTGAACAGCAGGTGCGAATGATCGAGCGTGATCCGGAACGGTGCGCCGGCCTGCTCGACGTGCTGCGCGACGCGCGCCACGCGCGCGAAATCCTCGCTCCACATGTCGACGTGCACTTCGAGGCTCGGCAGGCAGCCAACCGGCTCGCCGCGTTCATAGGTACGCAGGTAGAAATCGGCGACTTCGCGGTCCGACAGAGGGTGGCCGTCCGCGTGATGCGCGAACAGCTGGCAGTTGAGCACCGTGCTGCCGAGGCGTGCGCCCGCGTCGACGATCTCGGCGACGTGCGCTTCGTCGCGGCCGGCGCGCCAGATGCCGCCGATCACGCGAATCGGCAGCGCATGGCGGTCGACCCGCGCGAAATACGGCGACAGGTCTTCACCGCGCACCGGGTTCTTTTCGACGTAATCGAACACGCCGGCGCCGGCGACCATCCGGAAGCGTTCGGCGGGCGCGGGCAACGGCAGGCCGTCGTGTTCGAGCACGCCGTCGAGGTTCACGCCGATGAGGATCGGTTCAGCCATCGTCTCCTGTCCATTGCTGTCCTGCGGATGGCTGTCCAATGTACGGATGCGCGGCGCGGGCTGCATGACCGACGTTGACGAAAAATCGCCAATGCGGCGGTCGATTTTTTCGCCAGGCGCACGCGGCGCGTTGCGCGGCGCGATTCACGGCTGCAGGTACGCGCTCGTCCTCACGTTCGCCGGGCAGAACACGCGGAATTCGACCGGGTCGCCGGGTGGCGGCTGTTCGACGATCCCGCACGCATGCAGCACGTGCTGCAGTGCGGAAATCGCCTGGCCGTCCGGATCCTGGTCGATCGCGAGATCCATCGCGCCGGCTTCGATGAAGGCGCGGTGCTGGTCGATCATCTCGTGGCCGATCCACACGACGCGCCCGATGGCGCCGGCCTTGCGCAGCGCCGCTTCGATGCCGGCCGAGCCGGCGCCGCTGTTGTAGATCGCGACCACGTCGTCGTGCGCCTGCAGCGCTTTCGTCACCGCACGGTAGCAGCGGTCGTCCTGGTCGAGCGTTTCGACCGGCTCGTCGTCGCAGCGGATCGCGGCGAACGCGTCGGCGAGCTGGTCGCGGCAGCCGGCCATCCGGTCGGCGTGCGCGCGGTAGCCCATGCGCCCGCCGAGCAGCAGCGCGCGGCCGGGGCGCGCCGCGAGGCGGCCGATGTAGTAGCCGGCCGTGCGTCCGGCGCGGTAGTTGTCGATGCCGGCGAAGTGCGCGCGATCGATGCCGCCGATGTCGGTGACCATCGTGACGACGGTCTCGCCGCGCGCGATCGCGCCGGCCAGTGCGTCGCGCACGCGAGCCGTGTCGCGCGCGGTGACGATCAGCGCCGCGCGCCGGTACGCGGGCCGTTCGATCAGCGCGGCGGCGCGTTCGTCGTCCGCGGCGGGCAGGATCGTCCGGTGCACGACCACGCGCCGGTCGAGCATCTGCAGCGAGCGCTGCAGCGCCTGCTGGAGCCGCCGGAAGAACGGCGCGTCGGTGTCCGGCAGCAGCACGTCGACGTGGATCAGCCCGTGCCGCGTGTCGGGCAGCAGCCGCGGCACGCCGAGCTGCCGTGCGGCCGCCACCACGCGTTCGCGCGCCTGCGCGGACACGCTGCCGCGCTCGTTCAGCACGCGGTCGACGGTGGTCGTGCTGACGCCCGCGAGCGCCGCGATCTCGTCGAAGCGCGCGGTGCGCTTGCGCCAGCGCGGCCCGGATTCACCTGCCATGGTCGTCTCCATCGTTGGGGTCGCCATCGATCGCGTGGCGTTGCCGGACACGCTAAAGCGATGGCGAAATTTCGTCAACGTTTCGATTGAGCAGCGCAGGCCGGGGGCCTAATTTTGATTCCATGGCGAAGCGCTCGTTGCGCTTTCCCCGCACCAGAAACCAGGGAGACAGACGTGGCTCAACCCGACCACCCGGCGCGCGACCGCATGGCGGCACGCCGTCAGGAATACAGAATGACCGGCGGCGCCGGCGAGCGCGCGCAAGCGGCAGGGCTCGTCAACGCCGCATGGTACCGGTGCGCGGTGCCGCGGCCGCTGATGAAGCGGCTGATGCAGCGCGGCGATGCGCGTGCGATCCGCGACACGCTGATCTGGTACGCGGCGATCGCGATCAGCGGCGGGCTCGCGTGGCTGGCGTGGCGCGCGCATTCGGCGTGGGCGATCCCCGCGTTCTTCGTGTACGGCACGCTTTACTGCAGCCCGGCCGACTCGCGCTGGCACGAATGCGGGCACGGCACCGCGTTCCGCACACGCTGGATGAACGACGTGCTGTACCAGGTCGCATCGTTCCAGGTGTTCCGCCGCGCGACCGCATGGCGCTGGAGCCATGCGCGGCATCACACCGATACGCTGATCGTTGGGCGCGATCCCGAAATCGCCGCGCCGAAGCCGACCGACTGGCTTGCGCTCGCGCTGAACGTCGTCGCGCTGAAGCATGTGGCCGGCGAGCTGCGCAAGATGATCGCGGTGTCGTTCACCGGCCGGCTCGACGACGAGGAGCGCACCTATGTGCCCGAATCGGAATGGCGCAAGGTCGTGCGCGAGTCGCGCATCCATCTCGCGGTGTACGCGCTCGTGGCCGGTGCGTCGTCGTATTGGCACACGATCCTGCCGCTGCTCTACATCGGCCTGCCGAGCCTGTACGGCGCGTGGCTGTACCTGTACTTCGGCCTGACGCAGCACGCGGGCATGCCCGAGAACGTGCTCGATCACCGGCGCAACTGCCGCACCGTGATGATGAATCCGGTGTTCCGCTTCCTGTACTGGAACATGAACTATCACGTCGAGCACCACATGTTCCCGATGGTGCCGTTTCACGCGCTGCCGGAACTGCACGACGCCGTGAAGGCCGACATGCCGCCGCCGTACCGCAGCACGCTGGCCGCGTACGCGGAGATCGTGCCGGCGCTGGTCCGGCAGACGCGCGACCCGTCCGACTATGTCGTGCGGCCCGTGCCGGACGCCGTGCGTGCATGACCGTCATCGAACCCGCCCACCAAGGAGACACGCAACATGACGCAATGGATCGACACCGGTGCGCTCGACGACATCGACGATGAAGACGTCGCGCGCTTCGACCACGACGGCCGTACCTACGCGATTTACCGGATCGACGGCGAGGTCTATGCGAGCGACGGCCTGTGCACGCACGAGCAGGTGCATCTCGCGGACGGGTTCGTGATGGATCACGTGATCGAATGCCCGAAGCACAACGGGCGCTTCGACGTGCGCGACGGCAGGCCGCTGTCGGCGCCCGCGTGCGAGAAGCTGCGCACGTACCGCGCGAAGATCGAAGACGGCCGCATCCTGATCGAGGTGTGACGCGATGATCGACGACCGGGTGATGGCGATCGTCGGCGCCGGCCACGCGGGCGGCCGCGCGGCGCAGGTGCTGCGCGAGTCCGGCTGGCGCGGGCGCATCGTGCTGATCGGCGCGGAGGCGCACCTGCCGTACGAACGGCCGCCGTTGTCGAAGGGCGTGCTGACGGGCGAGCGCAGTGCGGCGCAATGCCGGTTGCGCGATCCGGACGCATGGGCGGCGGACGGCATCGAGCCGGTGGTCGGAACCGTCGAGCGCATCGATCCGCACGCACGCGAAGCGCGCGTGTCGGGCGGGCGGGTGTTTGGCTACGAGGCGCTGCTGCTCGCGACCGGCGGCCTCGCGCGCCGCCTGGCTGTTCCGGGTGCGGCGCTCGATGGCGTATTCGCGTTGCGCACACTCGACGATGCGGCGGCACTCGGCGCGCGGCTCGTGCCCGACGCGCGGATCGTGCTGATCGGCGGTGGTTTCATCGGTCTCGAAGTGGCGGCGTCGGCACGATTGCGCGGTTGCCGCGTGAGCGTGCTCGATGCGGCGCCGCGCCTGCTCGGGCGCGCGGTACCGGAGACGATCGCGGCGCGCGTGCACGCCCTGCACGAAGCGCAGGGCGTGGCGATCCGCGTGAACCGGAAACCCGTTGCGATCGAGCGGACGTCCGGCGGTGCGCTGGCGGTCGTGCTCGACGATGGCGACACGCTGATCGCCGATACGGTCGTCGCCGGCGTCGGGATCGAGCCGGCCGACGAACTGGCGCGCGACGCGGGCCTCGCGGTCGAGCGCGGGATCGTCGTGAACGCGCAGCTCGAGACGTCGGCGGAAGGCATTTTCGCGGCTGGCGATGTCGCGGTGTTTCCGAGCGCCCTGTCGGGGCGGCCGGTTCGGCAGGAGACGTGGCACGGCGCCGAGACGCAGGCACGCATCGCGGCCCGCAACATGCTCGGTGCGGGCGAGCCGTATCGCGATACGCCGTGGTTCTGGTCCGATCAATACGACGCGCAGTTGCAGGTGGCCGGGGAGCCGGCGCTCGGCGAGCGGTCGGTTGCGCGCGTGCTCGACGACGATGCTGAAATCCATTTCCATTTCGATGCGGGCACGCGGCTCGTCGCTGCAAGCGGCTTCGGCCGTGCATCGGGATTCATCAAGGAAATGCGCGTGGCGAGAATGCTGGTCGAGCGCGGGATCGACGTGACGCCGGCAGCCGTCGCGGACGTCGACGTGAAGCTGAAATCGCTGGTGAAGGCCGTGAGTGACCGGTAGCGGCCGGGAGGCGAGACGGGGAAATGAAGCGCGCGACGCCGAACGCCGCGCGCTTCGTTCAAACCGCGATCAGATCGTGGTGTGCAGGTGCAGATACAGGCCGGCGGCCGCGGCGCCGCCGAGCAGCGGGCCGACGACGGGCACCCATGCATAGCGCCAGTCGCTGTCGCGCTTGCCGGGAATCGGCAGCAGCGCGTGCATGATGCGCGGCGACAGGTCGCGCGCGGGGCTCATCGCATAGCCGGTCGGGCCGCCGAGCGAGATGCCGATGCCGAGCACGAGCAGGCCGACGGGCAGCGCGTCGAGTGCGCCGAGGCCGACCTGCGGCGATGCGAGGTACAGCACGCCGAGGATCAGCACGAACGTGCAGATCGCTTCGGTCAGCACGTTGTGCGTGACGCTGCGGATCGCCGGCGCCGTGCAGAACACCGCGAGCTTCAGGTCGGCATCGGCTTCCTTCGCGAAGTGCTGGCGATAGGCGAGCCACACGAGCAGCGCGCCCGCCATCCCGCCGAGCATCTGCGCGAGGATGTAGCCGCCGACTTTCGACCACGCGAACTTGCCCGCGAGCGCGAGGCTGATCGTGACGATCGGGTTCAGGTGCGCGCCGCTGAACGACGCGGTCACGTAGACGGCGACGAAGACGGCCATCGCCCAGCCCATCACGATCACGATCAGGTCCGCGCCTTTGCCCTTGGTCTTTGCAAGCAGCACGTTTGCGACCGCGCCGTTGCCGAGCAGCACGAGGATCGCTGTGCCGATGAATTCTGCAATATAAGGTGACATGGTTGTCTCTCGTATGTCGCGGCGGACTCGCGGGTGGCGCGGTCCGCCGGTGTTGTTGTATTTCGTTGGGAAGTGTCGGGATTACTGGGCGTCGTCGGCCCAGGCCTTCGCGGCGCGCACCGCACGCTGCCAGCCCGACATGCAGCGTTCGACCTGCTCCTTCGGCATCGACGGCGAGAAGCGGCGATCGAGCTGCCACTGGTCGCGCACTTCGTCGAGGTTCTTCCAGTAGCCGATCGCGAGGCCCGCGAGATAGGCCGCGCCGAGCGCGGTCGTCTCGGTGATCTGCGGACGCACCGCGTCGACGCCGAGCAGGTCGGCCTGGAACTGCATCAGCAGGTTGTTCGCGCTCGCGCCGCCGTCCACCCGCAGCTCGCCGATGCTGATGCCCGAATCGGCTTCCATCGCGGCCAGCACGTCGAGCGACTGGTACGCGATTGCATCGAGCGCCGCACGGGCGAGGTGCGCGGAGGTCGTGCCGCGCGTGACGCCGAACACCGAGCCGCGTGCCCGCGCATTCCAGTGCGGTGCGCCAAGGCCGGCGAACGCGGGCACGAGGTAGACGCCGTCGGTGTGCGGCACGCTCGCGGCGAGCGCTTCGATTTCAGCGGCCGTCTTGATGATGCCGACGCCGTCGCGCAGCCATTGCACGACCGCGCCCGCGATGAAGATGCTGCCTTCGAGCGCGTACTGCACGTCGTTGCCGATCTGCCAGGCGATCGTCGTGACGAGGTTGTTCTTCGACTCGATCGGCTTGTCGCCGGTGTTCATCATCAGGAAGCAACCGGTGCCGTAGGTGTTCTTCACCATGCCGGAGGTCGTGCACATCTGGCCGAACAGTGCCGCCTGCTGGTCGCCGGCGATACCCGCGAGCGGGATCTTCGACGCGAACACGGTGGTCTTCGTGTGGCCGTAGATTTCCGACGAGGCCTTCACTTCCGGCAGCATGCTGCGCGGGATGTCGAGCAGTTCGAGCAGCTCGTTGTCCCATTCGCGCGTGTGGATGTTGAACAGCATCGTGCGCGATGCGTTCGTCACGTCGGTCACGTGCAGTTCGTGCTTCGTGAAATTCCACACGAGCCAGCTGTCGACGGTGCCGAACGCGAGCTTGCCCTGCTTGGCCTTCTCGCGTGCGCCCGGCACGTTGTCGAGGATCCAGCGGATCTTGGTTCCGGAGAAGTACGAGTCGATCGGCAGGCCGGTCTTCGCGCGCACCTTCGCTTCGAGACCCTGCTTTTTCAGCGAGTCGCAGAAGTCGGCCGTGCGGCGGTCCTGCCAGACGATGGCGTTGTAGACGGGCTGGCCCGTTTCGCGATCCCAGACGATGGTCGTCTCGCGCTGGTTCGTGATGCCGATCGCGGCGATCGACGTGCCGTTCATGCCCGTGCGCGTGACGGCTTCGGCGGCGACGCCGGCTTGCGTCGACCAGATTTCCTGCGGGTCGTGCTCGACCCAGCCGGGTTGCGGGTAGATCTGTTCGAATTCCTTCTGGGCGATCGATACGATATTGCCCTGGCGGTCGAACAGCATCGCGCGGGAACTCGTGGTGCCCTGGTCAAGCGCGAGGATGTACTGATCCTGCATGTCTCTCATCTCCATCCGTGAATTGGCGTAGTTGTGATGCGCGCCGCATGGTGGGCGGCGCGTCGGTGAATCAACGTCGGTAAGACAACTGCAACTGCAATCGGATCACGCGTGCGGCGCGTGCGCGGCGGCGAACCACGCATCGACCGCGGCCGTCACCGCGTCCAGCGTGCCCGGCGTGACGTGCAGGCCGAGCTTCGAGCGGCGCCACAGCACGTCCTGCGCGCAGGTCGCCCATTCGGCGTCGCGCAGGTAGCGCAGTTCGGCGTCGTGGATGCCCGGCGCGATTTCGGCGCCGAGATCGGCGAGTGACGTCGCGCCGTCGACCACGCGCTCCGCGCGCGTGCCGTATGCACGCGCATAGCGGCGGGCGAGCGCGGCGGGCAGCCACGGATGGCGTTTCGCGAACGCGCTGGCGAACACGTCGAACTTTGCGTTCGCGATGTCGCCGCCCGGCAGTGCGACGCCGGCCGTCCAGGTTTTCGCGTCGCGGCCGAGCGCGCGGCACAGCATGTCGCCGGCTTCTTCCGCGAGCTTGCGGAACGTCGTGATCTTGCCGCCGAACACCGACAGCAGCGGGGCGCCCGCACCGTCGTCGAGCTCGAGGCGGTAGTCGCGCGTGACGGCCGACGCGTTTGTCGCGTTCTCGTCTTCGAGCAACGGGCGCACGCCCGAGTAGGTCCAGTGCACGTCGGCCGGCGAGATCTTGCGCTTGAAGTAGCGGTTGATCGAATCGCACAGGTACTGCGTCTCGTCGCGATCGATCGCGACCTTCGCGGGATCGTTCGTGTATTCGACGTCGGTCGTGCCGATCAGCGTGAAGTCGTGTTCGTACGGAATCGCGAAGATGATCCGCTTGTCCGGGTTCTGGAAGATGTACGCGTGATCGTGATCGAACAGGCGGCGCGTGATGATGTGGCTACCCTTCACGAGCCGCACGCTGTGCTGCGCGCCGCGGCCGAGCGCGCCGTGCAGCACGTCGCCGACCCACGGGCCGGCCGCGTTCGCGATCGCGCGCGCATGCACGACGCGGATCGAACCGTCGGCGTGCTGCAGTCGCGCTTCCCATTCGTCGCTGCGGCGTTCGGCGGAGACGAGCTTGGTGCGCGTCAGGATCTCGGCGCCGCGCTCCTTCGCATCCATCGCGTTCAGCACGACGAGGCGTGCGTCGTCGACCCAGCCGTCGGAATACACGAAGCCGCGCTTGATCGAATCGATCAGCGGTGCGCCGGCCGCATGGCGGCGCATGTCGATGCCGCGCGAGCCGGGCAGCAGTTCGCGTTTCGCGAGGTGATCGTAGAGGAACAGGCCGATGCGGATCAGCCAGGCCGGACGCAGGTTCGGCATGTGCGGCATAACGAAGCGCAGCGGCCACATGATGTGCGGTGCCGCGCGCAGCAGTGTCTCGCGCTCCTGCAGCGCCTTGCGCACCAGCCCGAACTCGTTGTACTCGAGGTAACGCAGGCCGCCGTGAATCAGCTTCGTGCTGGACGACGACGTGTGCGACGCGAGGTCGTCCTGCTCGCAGAGCATGACCGACAGGCCGCGGCCGGCCGCATCGCGCGCGATGCCCGCGCCGTTGATGCCGCCGCCGACGACGAGCAGATCGTAGCGATTCGGTTGGGTCACCTGCTGTCCTTATCGTCTGTTGAAATGGGGTGAACACGAAATGTTCGAATTCGAAATTTAACGAACGAAATCGAAAAAGTAAAGTTCGAAAAAGCGGGGCCAGTAGCGTCCGGCGCGATCCCGGACGATACTGGCGGAATCGACCGTTTCGCGAGGTGAATCATGCGTATTGGGATGTGGGCCGGCGTGTGCGCCGTCTTTCTGGCGGGGTGCAGCGCGGGCATGCCGCCGCTCACCGGCAACTGGCGGGCGCCGTCGTTCGTCGACCTGCAGACATCGTGCGGCGGCACGGCGCGCGACTGGGGCGCGGACGCGCAGCCGGTCTACTCGACGCTGTACGACGCGTATGTGGCGAAACGGTATCGCGGGCTGACCGAAGCGAACTATTGTGCGTTCGTAAACGAACTTTCGACCCACTATGTGGCGCCTGACGCGGCGGCGCGCGCCGGCTGGATCGCGTATTTCAACGGGGCGCGCGCACAGGCCATCAGCTGGCGGGCGGCGGTCGATCCGACGCTGCGCGGCGGTTGAAGCGGGCTGCGGAGAACGGGCGGGACAAGCGGAAGCGACCGCGTGGCCGGGGATCCGGCTACGCGGTCAGGTCAGGAACGGCGGAATTTCACGAATAGCGGTACTTGATGGATCGCAGCGCGGCGTCGCCGGTCTCGGTCACGCAGTATTTGCGCCCCGAACCGAGCCCTTCCAGGCGAACGAGCTGCTGTTCGAGCAGGATGTCCAGTTCATCCCGATCCATGTCGCGCTGATCAGGCGCGTCCTTCACAAGCAATAGCGTGGCGAATTCATGCGGACTCAGCATCGTTCTCTCCATGGCAATCGGACTGCCCGCGCGGCCGGCGCACACGCCGACGCGCGATACCCCGCGGGGTATGGCTTGGGGGGAAAGCTGTATTCGCCGGCCCTGCGGTTCGCACTCGCCCTGGCACAGGCGGATCGGGCGAACGGGCCGGGGAACTGGAGTCTAGTCGAGCACGCAGGCAACGACAAATCGTGCCCCGTTAATTTTCCGTTTGACAGGAGCGGGCACCGCAAGCGGTTCGCGCGCGGCGCCAACTTCTTGATTTCACTTGAAGTTTCAGGTGCGGTGCAGCATCGCAGCCGTCATTCCGCGATGTACACCTGGGTGCCGGCGGCGGCCACCGTATCGGCCATCTCCGGCGGCAGCGGCTTGTCGGTGAAAAGCGCGTGCACCTGGCTCAGATGGCCCTGGCGCACCAGCGCCGGGCGGCCGACCTTCGAATGGTCGGCCACGAGGTAGACCGTGCGCGCGTGCTGCATGATCGCCTCGGCCACGCGCACCTCGCGCGTGTCGAAGTCGCGCAGCGTGCCGTCGGCCTCGATCGCCGACGTGCCGATGATCGCGTAGTCGACCTTGAACTGCCGGATGAAGTCGATCGCGAGCTCGCCGACGATCCCCTTGTCCCACGGCCGCACGATGCCGCCCGTGATCAGCACCTCGCAGTCGGGGTAGCCGCTCATCATCGACGCGACGTTCAGGTTGTTCGTGATCACGTGCAGCCCGTGATGGCGGTTCAGCGCGCGCGCGACTTCCTCGGTCGTCGTGCCGAGGTTGATGAACAGCGATGCCTGGTCGGGGATGTGCGACGCCGCGAGCGCCGCGATGCGCCGTTTCTCGTCGTGGAACATCCGCTGGCGCGCGGTGTACGACACGTTCTCCGAGCTGGTCGGCAGGCTCGCGCCGCCGTGGTAGCGGCGCAGCAGGTTCAGGTCGGCGAGCCAGTTCACGTCGCGGCGGATCGTCTGCGGCGTCACCGCGAAGTGCGCGGCGAGATCGTCGACGGTCACGAAGCCGTCGCGCTGCACCCATTCGAGCAATTCCTGCTGGCGCGCGTTGAGGGTGAGGCGGGGATCTCGGGTCATGGCTCGATGGTCGTGTCGTGAGACGGAGCAGGTATTGTAAGGGCGGCAACGCCGTTCGGCCGGCCTGGCCCGCACGGCGATGCTCGATTCATGCGGAAATCGCATGGATTCATGTGACAAATGAATTTGTGCGATTCCACCGATCGCGCTGCAATGGCGGATTGCCCGCGCGCGCGGGCGCGTTCATTCAGCTTTCGACGAGGTGGCATCGATGACTGGCTTCAACTGGCACAACCCGTATCCGACGACCCGCATTCCGGTATTCGCGCGCAACGTCGTGTCGACGTCGCACCCGCTGGCCGCGCAGGCCGGGCTGCGGATGCTGTGGAAGGGCGGCAATGCGGTCGACGCGGCGCTGGCCGCCGCGGCTGCGATCACCGTCGTCGAGCCCGTGTCGTGCGGGCTCGGCGGCGATGCGTTCGCGCTCGTGTGGGACGGTGAGCGGCTGTCCGGGCTGAATGCGTCGGGGGTCGCGCCGGCCGCGTGGAACGTCGACTACTTCCGCAAGCGCCACGGCGAGGATGCGCGCGGCTTCGCGAACAAGCCGACGCGCGGCTGGGACACCGTCACCGTGCCGGGCGTGATCGCGGGCTGGGAAGCGCTGCATGCGAAGTTCGGTTCGCTGCCGTTCGCGGACCTGCTCGAGCCGGCGATCGAGATCGCGGAGCGCGGCTATGCGGTGCCGCCGATCGTCGCGCACAAGTGGGCGGCGGCCGTTCCCGAACTGCAGGGCCTGCCGGGCTTCGCGGACACCTTCATGCCGCGCGGCCGTGCGCCGCTCGTCGGCGAACGCATGTGCCTGCCCGGTCATGCACGGACGCTGCGCGCGCTCGCGAAGGACGGTGCCCGTTCGTTCTACGAAGGCGCGCTCGCCGAGCGCATCGCGGCGTTCTCGCGCGAAGGCGGCGGCGCGATGACCGAAGCCGACCTGCGTGCGTACCGGCCGGAATGGGTCGAGCCGATCGGCAAGCGCTTCGGCCGCCACACGATTCACGAGATCCCGCCGAACGGGCAGGGCATCGCCGCGCTGATCGCGCTGGGGATTGCCGAACATGCGGGCGTGACCGATTGGCCGCTCGATTCGGTCGACTCGCAGCATCTGCAGATCGAGGCGATGAAGCTCGCGTTCGCGGACGTCTATCGTTACGTCGCCGATCCGCGCGCGATGGACGTCACGCCGGAGCAGATGCTCGACGATGCGTATCTCGCCGGGCGCGCGAAGCTGATCGACCCCGCGCGTGCGACGCACTTCGGCGCCGGCCGGCCGCATTCGGGCGGCACGATCTACCTGTCGGCCGCCGACGAGCGCGGGATGATGGTGAGCTTCATCCAGTCGAACTACATGGGCTTCGGTTCGGGGCTCGTCGTGCCGGGCACCGGCATCGCGCTGCAGAACCGCGGGCACGGCTTCTCGATGGACCCGGCTTCGCCGAACGTCGTCGCGGGCGGCAAGCGGCCGTTCCACACGATCATCCCCGCGTTCGTCACCGAGGAAGTCGACGGCCGCACCGAGGCCGTGATGAGCTTCGGCGTGATGGGCGGCGACATGCAGCCGCAAGGCCACCTGCAGACCGTCGTGCGGATGCTCGGCTACGGCCAGCAGCCGCAGGCCGCATGCGATGCGCCGCGCTGGAAGGTCAACCGCGACTTCACGCTCGACGTCGAATCCACGATGAATCGCGCGACCGTCGACGCGCTGGCCGCACGCGGTCATACGATCAAGTCGATCGACGATCCTTACATGGATTTCGGCTCGGGGCAGTTCATCTGGCGTCTCGACCGCGACGATCGCGAGCGCGGCTACGTGGCCGCGAGCGACAGCCGGCGCGACGGCCTGGCAGCCGGTTTCTGACGGATCGCTTCCGTTTTGCGCGCTCGACGGGCGGCCGAATGGCCGCCCGTTTCGTTTGGCGCGGCCATACCATCGAACGTGCGCAAGCGGTTTGAAGGACTCGTCTAACGAACGGCAACAGACGCTGTGGAACTGCGCTTGTCCGGTATGGTCAGTGCTCTGGAGCACGAACATCAAAGTCCGGCTAAGATGCCTGGATGGTTCGGCCGGACCAATTCACTATAAACGACGTAAAACGCCGCCTGCGGGAAGGCTGGCGCCTGTGCCGAAGGCATGGGCCGGCCCCCGCGCGACGACTGGGAGCGCACCACCATGGACACCAAAACGACGCATGTGATGCCGTGGCGTATCGAGGACATCGACCTGAACCGGATCGATCGTCAGCGTGCGGCCGCGAACGAGGATCTGCTGCTGCTGCTGTGCGCGTCGTCGTTCATCGAAAGCGGCTCGGATCTCTACACGAGCAATCTGAGCACATTCTTCAATGACGATCCGGAAGTCTCCGCATGGCTCAACAATGCATGGGAGCACGAAGAATTGCAGCACGGCCGCGCGTTGAAGGCGTACATCGCGCACGTATGGCCCGAGTTCGACTGGGATACCGCCTTCGCGAATTTCTTCGCCGAGTACTCGAAGACCTGCTCGGTCGAGGCGTTCGAGAAGACACGTGCACTCGAGATGGTCGCGCGCTGCGTCGTCGAGACCGGCACGGCCACGCTCTATCGCGCGATCAACGAGTGCTCGGACGAGCCGGTGCTGAAGGAAATCACCGACAACATCCGCACCGACGAAGTGCGCCACTACAAGCACTTCTTCAAGTTCTTCAAGAAGTACAACCAGGTCGAAGGCAACGGCCGGCTCGCGGTGCTCGGCGCGCTGATGCGCCGCGTGATGGAAATCAAGAACGAGGATTCGGAGATCGCGCTGCGCCACGTGTTCGCGATCCGCTACCCGGATCGCATCGGCGACAATCAATACAACCGCGAGCGTGCCGCGCGCATCAATTCGCTCGTCCGGCGCAACCTGTCGGCCGACATGTGCGTGAAGATGCTGCTCAAGCCGCTCGACCTGCCCGCGAAGATCCAGCCGGGCGTCCACTATCCGCTCACGAAGATCACGCGGCACGTTTTCCTGCGCTGATCGCCTCGGCGCGGCCTGCCGCGCGTATGCTGGTGCCTTCGCATCCGATCCGCACCAGAGCCACGCCATCATGACCGATACCCATCGCCACGCACTCGAACAATGGACGTTCGACGCGTGGCCGCCGGCCGTCGTTTCGCTGTTCGACGGCACCGCGCTCGAGCGTCATGCCGACATTGCCGCATCGCTGATCGTCGCGACCGACGACGGCCAGTTGCGCACGACGCTGCTCGGTGTCGGCGAGATCTATGCGCGCGATGCGCGCACGCTGCTGATCGCGCTATGGCCGCAGTCGCGGGCGGCGCGCGCGATCGCGCAACGGCGCACGGCCGCGTTGACGCTCGTCGCGGACGGCGCGTTCTTTCAGGCGCAACTGGAGATGATGCCGCTCGAAGGCGACTTCGGCGGCCTGGCCGGATTCGCTGCGACGATCGCGCACGGCGATGCGCAGCGGGTCGGCTATGCGCGCCTCGCGACAGGCGTCACGTTCACGCTGGAAGGGGAGCGCGCGGCGGTGCTCGCACGCTGGCAACGCCAGGTCGAGCACCTGCGGCGCGCAGCCGCGCGGCTTCAGTGACCGCGCTGGCCGCTGCGCGACGAGCGGTTGCGGTTCGGGTGCGCGGCATTGCCGTTCGCCGGGCGTGCGCCGTTGCCGCCACCCGCCGGACGTCCGCCGCTATTCCCGCCGGCGCCGGCACCGCCTTGCGTGCGCGGCTTCGCGGCCTTCTGCTGCGACGTCTTCGGTTGCGCGTTGCCTTCGCGTTTCGCGGCCGGCTGGCCTGAGCCGCCTGCACGCGGCTGGCGATTGCCGCCGCCACCGCCACCGCCGCGCGGTTGCTGCTGGCCGCGGCGCTGCTGGATCGGCTCCGGCTTCGCGTGCGGATCGGGTTCGAAGCCCGCGATCACTTCCTGCGGAATCTCGCGCTTGATCAGCCGCTCGATGTCGCGCAGCAGCTGCTTTTCGTCGACACACACGAGCGACACGGCTTCACCGGTCGCGCCTGCGCGGCCCGTGCGGCCGATCCGGTGCACGTAATCCTCGGGCACGTTCGGCAGGTCGAAGTTGACGACGTGCGGCAGCTGGTCGATGTCGATCCCGCGCGCGGCGATATCGGTCGCGACGAGCACCTGCAGCGTGCTGTTCTTGAACTCGGCCAGCGCGCGCGTACGGGCCGACTGGCTCTTGTTGCCGTGGATCGCCATCGCGCTGATGCCGTCCTTCGTCAGCTGTTCGGCGAGCCGGTTCGCGCCGTGCTTGGTACGCGTGAACACGAGCACCTGGAACCAGTTGTGTTCGCGGATCAGGTGCGTGAGCAGCTCGCGCTTGCGATCGCGGTCGACCGGGTGGATCTTCTGCGCGACGCTTTCGGCGGTCGTGTTGCGGCGCGCGACTTCGATCAGCGCGGGCGAATCGAGCAGGCTGTCCGCGAGCGCCTTGATTTCATCGGAGAAGGTGGCCGAGAACAGCAGGTTCTGGCGCTCCGGCGGCAGCTTCGCGAGCACGCGCTTGATGTCGTGGATGAAGCCCATGTCGAGCATCCGGTCGGCTTCGTCGAGCACGAGGATGTCGAGATCCGACAGGTCGATGGTCTTCTGCTGCATGTGGTCGAGCAGGCGGCCCGGCGTCGCGACGACGATGTCGACGCCGCGCTTGAGCGCATCGATCTGCGGATTGATGCTGACGCCGCCGAACATCACGGTCGAGCGCAGCTTCAGGTACTTGCTGTATGCCCGGACGCTTTCCTCGACCTGCGCGGCGAGTTCGCGCGTCGGCGTGAGGATCAGTGCGCGCACCGCGCGCTTCGCGCCGCGATTGTCCGCGTAGAACGTGTGCAGGCGTTGCAGGATCGGCAGCGTGAAGCCGGCGGTCTTGCCGGTGCCGGTTTGCGCGCCGGCGAGCAGGTCGCCGCCGCCGAGGACGGCAGGGATCGCCTGCTGCTGGATCGGAGTCGGCGACGTGTAGCCGAGCTCGTTGACCGCCTTGACCAGCGGTTCGGCCAGGCCGAGAGATTCGAAAGACATAGATACCACTCTTGAGTTTTATGATCGGCGACACCTCGCGCGGCCCGCGCGGGGACTGGCATCGCAAAAAGCAAAGGGGCGCGGCTGCGGTTTCCCGCAGCCGCGCCCCGTTTGCGTCACGCGTTATTTAGTCAAGCGGCGCGGAACGCAGGTCACTCACCTGTTGTGGCGAGATCGGCGTACCGTTGTTGCCCCACGACATCCGGATGTACGTTACTACTGCTGCGACTTCCTGGTTCGACAGCGACTGCGCGAACGGCGGCATGCCGTACGGACGCGGGTTCTTGAACGTGCTCGGCGGATAGCCGCCATTCAGCACCATGCGGATCGGGTTGACCGCCGATTCCATCATGATCGAGTGGTTGCCCGCGAGCGGCGGATAAGCAGGCGGCTTGCCCGCGCCGGTTTCGGCGTGGCAGGTCGCGCAGTTGTCCGCGTAGATCTTCTTGCCCTGGTCGAACAGCGCGTTGCCGAATTGCTTCGACGGCTCGTATTGCATGTTCTTCGGCGCTTCAGCCTTCTGCGGGATCGACTTCAGGTACGTCGACATTGCGCGCGTATCTTCGTCGGTCATGTACTGCAGGCTGTTGTGGACCACGTCCGCCATCGGGCCGAACACCGCGCCCTTGTTCGACACGCCGGCCTGCAGCAGGTCGGACAGCTCCTGCACGTGCCAGTCGCCGAGGCCGAGTTCCTTGTCGTTCGTCAGCGACGGCGCATACCAGTTCTGCAGCGGGATCAGGCCGCCGGCGAACGCCGACGAGCTCACCGGGCCGCCCATCATGTTGATCGACGTGTGGCACATCGAGCAGTGGCCGAGGCCTTCGACGAGGTAGGCGCCGCGGTTCCATTCGACCGATTTCGTCGGATCCGGCTTGTACTCGCCTTCCTTGAAGAACAGCGTGCGCCAGCCGATCAGCAGGTTGCGGTTGTTGAACGGGAACTTCAGTTCGTGCGGACGGCTCGGCACCGATACCGGTGCGACCGAGCGCAGGTACGCGTAGATCGCGTCCGAATCCGAGCGCGTGACCTTCGTGTAGCTCGCGAACGGGAAGCCAGGATACAGCAGGCTGCCGTCCTTCGAACGACCGGTGTGCATCGCGCGGTAGAAGTCGTCCGACGTCCACTTGCCGATACCGTTCTGGTCGTCCGGGGTGATGTTCGGCGTGTACATCGTGCCGAACGGCGTCGCCATCGGCAGGCCGCCCGCGAACGACTTGCCGCCGCGCACGGTGTGGCACGCGATACAGTCGCCGACGCGCGCGAGGTATTCGCCCTTCTTGATCAGCGCGGCCTGGTCGGCCGGCGTGGCCGCGACGGCGGCAGCGCCGTGCAGCGTGTCGTTGCCCGGCCACAGGACCGGCACGAGGGCGGCGGCCGCGACGATCGCGACGGCCGAGAGTGCAAACAGGGACTTGCGTTTCATTGTGTCTGTCTCCCTTGCCTTATTGCGGTTCGCTGCCGCAGGCGAGCGGAGTCTTCATCGAACGCGCCGGGGCCGGCACGGGGTTGGCGGGCGCCGGTTGTGCGGCGAGCCATGCGGTCACGGCCGTCACGTCTTCGTCGGACAGCTTCGACGCGATGTCGTGCATGCAATCCGGTGCCTTCGCGTGGCGGTTGCCCGAGCGCCAGGCGCCGAGCTGCGCGCTCAGGTAATCGGCGTGCAGGCCGACGAGGCCCGGGATCGCCGGCTGCATGCCGGTCAGCCCTGCGCCGTGGCAGGCCACGCAGGCCGGCAGCTTGCGGGACGGATCGCCCTGCGTGACGAGCTGCTTGCCGCGTGCGAGCGTCGCGGCCGGCAGCGTCGGCTTCGCCGGCGTCGGGTACGGCGGACGTTCGGCCGAGAAGTGCTCGGCGATTTCGCGCAGGTAGTCGTCGTTCAGGTACGTCAGCAGGTAGTTCATCGGCGGGTACTTGCGCCGGCCGTCACGGAAGTTGACGAGCTGGTTGTACAGGTACTCGGCCGGCTTGCCGGCAAGACGCGGGAAATAATCGTTGTCCGTGCCCTGGCCGTGAACGCCGTGGCATGCGGTACAGCCGCGCACGCGCTCGGCCATGGTATCGGGTGCCTTGAGCGGCGCCTGCTGGGCGTGCGCTTGCTCCGTGGGCTTGGTCTGCGCTTGGGCAGCGCTCATAAGGCCCGCGCCGCCGATCATCAGAACGGCGAGCAGCGGACGGAAGAGGCGTCTTGAAGACACACGAGACTCCATGTTTATTCGTCGGGGACCTTGTCCGGGCTACGATCGGCTCGGCGCATGGACGGCAGGACAGCCGGGCTGCTGCGACGCGGCATTCTATCATCGATGGGTAATGACGGCTATTTGGCAAAAGGACATCGGTTCCTGTCTGTTTGCGACTTGCGACAATTTGACGCGCATTGCTGCGCCGCTGTGTGAACCGGCGTGCGTTTTCACCATCGAAGACCGTACACTCGCGGGTCGCGCGGCGCCGCCTCCGCCGCTGGTCCAGTCATTTCTCCCGTTTCCGGATTCATCGATGACGTTTTCTACCGTGCCGTTGCTTGCCTCACGCTGTCCGTCCCGTTGCCGCCGCCTTGCCGGCCCGTCGCTGTCGGGAGGGGGCGCGCGATGAAGTTCGACAGCTTGTGGATCGGTCAGGTCGCGCTCGCGGCGCTGATGGACGCCGCGTTCGCGATGGCGGTCGGCTCGGCGCTGCTCAAGGCGTGGCTCGGCAAGGACGGCGCACGGCCGGTCATCGCGCCGTCGCATCCGGCGTGGCTGCGCGCGCAACATTCGCTGGTCGCGGCGGCGCTGGCGCTGGTGCTCGCCGATCTCGGCTGGCTCGTCTACGAGGCCGCGACGATGAGCGGCTCGGGGCTCGGCGGTGCGTTCGCCGCGATTCCGACCATGCTGATGCAGACGCACACGGGCTTCGCGTGGAGCGTCGCGTTCGCCGGTGCCGTGCTGCTCGCGATCGTCGCGCTCGCGAAGCCGGACGGCCGGGTCGCACACGCGGTGCTGTGGCTCGCGGTGATCGTGGTCGCGGCGGGCAAGGCGTCGCTCGGCCACGCGGCCGATACGGGCGCGCTGTCCGCGGCGGTCGGCGTGCACACGCTGCACCTGCTCGCGACGGCCGTGTGGGGCGGCCTCGTGCTCGCGGGCGGGCTCGCGGTGCTGCCGACGCTGGGTTCGTCGGTCGCGCGCGGCGCGCTGATCCGCATCGGCCAGCACCTGTCGCGCACGTCGATCATCGCGGTCGTGTTCGTGCTCGGCACGGGCGTGCTCAACGCGATCCGCGGGCTTGGCGGTTCGCTTGCGCCGCTCGACGGCAGTACGTGGGGTCGCGTGTTGCTGCTGAAGCTGCTGCTCGTCGCGCTCGCGCTCGTGCTCGGCGGCCTGAACCGCTTCTCGGCGCTGCCGCGCCTGCGCCGCACCGCGTCGACCGAGGATGCACACACGTTCCGCAACATCCTGCATCTCGAAGGGATGACGATGATCGGCGTGTTCATCGCGGCGGCCGTGCTGTCGTTCAGCGTGCCGGGGTTCGCGGCGCTCGGCTGACCGCGGGTTCCGTGCGGGGCAGCGTAGCGATGCTCGTTGTCGACGCCCCGCGGATCGCAGAAGCAAAAACGGCCGCCTGTCGGGCGGCCGTGTCGAAGCCGGTGCGCGGCGTGATCGTCGCGCATGCCGGTTCATCCGATTCCTTCATCACCACTCGGCGACGCTGCCGTCCGCATGGCGCCACACCGGGTTGCGCCAGCGGTGGCCCGTCTTCGCCATCTCGCGCACCTTTTCCTCGTTGACGTCGATGCCGAGCCCCGGGCCTTGCGGGATCGCGACGAAGCCATCCTCGTAGCGGAACACTTCGGGGTTGCGCAGGTAGTCGAGCAGGTCGTTGCCCTGGTTGTAGTGGATGCCGAGGCTCTGTTCCTGGATGAACGCGTTGTAGCTGACCGCGTCGAGCTGCAGGCACGCGGCGAGCGCGATCGGGCCGAGCGGGCAATGCAGCGCGAGCGCGACGTCGTAGCTTTCCGCGAGCGTCGCGATCTTGCGGCACTCGGTGATGCCGCCCGCGTGCGACGCGTCGGGCTGGATGATGTCCACGTAGCCGCCCGCGAGGATGTGCTTGAAGTCCCAGCGCGAGTACAGCCGCTCGCCGAGCGCGATCGGCGTGTTGGTCTGGTTGACGATGTCGCGCAGCGCCTCGGCGTTCTCCGACAGCACCGGTTCCTCGATGAACATCAGCTTGTACGGGTCGAGCTCCTTCGCGAGCACCTTCGCCATCGGCTTGTGCACGCGGCCGTGGAAGTCGACGCCGATCCCGACGTGCGGGCCGACCGCGTCGCGCACGGCCGAGACGTTCGCGATCACCTGTTCGACCTTGTCGTAGGTATCGACGATCTGCAGCTCCTCGGAGCCGTTCATCTTCACGGCCTTGAAGCCGCGCTCGACGACCGCGCGCGCATTGTTCGCGACGTCGCTCGGCCGGTCGCCGCCGATCCACGAATACACCTTGATGCGATCGCGCACCTGGCCGCCCAGCAGCGCGTGCACCGGCACGCCGTGATGCTTGCCCTTGATGTCCCACAGCGCCTGGTCGACGCCGGCGATCGCGCTCATCATGATCGGGCCGCCGCGGTAGAAGCCCGCGCGGTACATCACCTGCCAGTGGTCCTCGATCAGCAGCGGGTCGCGGCCGACGAGGTAATCGGCCAGCTCCTGCACGGCGGCCTCGACCGTATGCGCGCGGCCTTCGACGATCGGTTCGCCCCAGCCGACGATGCCTTCGTCGGTTTCGATCTTGAGGAACAGCCAGCGCGGCGGGACGACGAAGGTTTCGAGGCGGGTGATTTTCATGACGCGAGTCTCCATGGTTGACCGGCGCGGCCGCTCGGGCGCGGCGCACGGTCGCGTGCTTTCACGGTTATCCTAGCGTAGCCCGATAAAAAATAGTATTAATAGCATTATTGTGCAGATAGTGGGCAGCCGGCCTGCCGGCTCACCGGAGAACGATCATTCAACGCGACCTGCATGGACAGACGGCCTTCCGGCTCGCGACGGCGATCCTGCGCGGCGACTATCCGCCCGAATCGCTGCTGCCGAGGGAGCCCGACCTGATGGAGATGTACGGCGTGAGCCGCACGGTGATGCGCGAGGCGCTGCGCACGCTGACGTCGAAGGGGCTGGTCGAATCGCGGCCGAAGGTCGGCACGCGCGTGCGGCCGCGCCGCGCGTGGAACCTGCTCGATGCCGATCTGCTCGACTGGTACGCACGCGTCGCGCCGCCGCTCGCATTCGCGCTGAAGCTGCAGGAGATGCGCGAGATGATCGAGCCGTACGCGGCCGCGCTGGCCGCGCGTACGCATACGCCCGAAGCATTCGTCGCGATCGACGACGCGGCGCGCACGATGGCCGCCGCGCGCAACGTCGACGAATGGGTGCGCGCCGACCTGCGCTTTCACCTGAGCGTGCTCGAGGCCGGCGGCAACGAGCTGCTGGTGCCGCTCGGCGCGCTGATCGACCGCACGCTCGAGGCGCAGCTGCACCTGAACGCGCGCCGGGCCGACGTCTACAACGCGTCGCTCGCCGAGCACGTGGCCGTCAGCGACGCGATCCGCGTGCGCGACGAGGACGGCGCGCGCCGCGCGATGGCGACGCTGCTCGCGGTGACGCGCGCGCGAATCGAGATGTCGTGACGGAAAGGGGCGGGCGGCGAGGCGCCGTCAGGCGTTCGCGCAGCCGCCCGGCTTGACGATGCGTTCCGTCGACGCCGGGTACTTCGCGAGCAGGCTCGCCGAGCGCCGCGGGCGTGCGACCAGGTCGCCGCCGCAGTTCGGGCAACGGCCCTTCAGCACGTCGTCGGCGCAGGTCGCGCAGAACGTGCATTCGAACGTGCAGATGCGTGCTTCCGTCGAATCGGGCGGCAGGTCCTTGTCGCAGCATTCGCAGCCGGGGCGCAGTTCGAGCATGACGGTTTTCCTTGGTTGGATAGGGTCGGGACGCGCGCCGCCGGAGATTGCGTGCGACGCATGCGAGCGCTACTGTACGCGTTTGGATCGGCCTGGCCAACGGTGTTCCGCCCCGGGTGCCGTCGATGCGCACGGGCCGCACCGGGAGACGACCATGCTTTATCGCGGCAGCTGTCACTGCGGAGACGTGAAGTTCGAGGCGGAAGGCGACCTGCAGGGCGTGATGGCCTGCAACTGCTCGATCTGCCAGCGCAAGGGCGCGCTGATGTGGTTCGTGCCGCGCGATCACATGACGGTGCTCACGCCCGACGAAAATCTCGCGACCTACATGTTCAACAAGCACGTGATCCAGCATCGCTTCTGCAAGCGCTGCGGGATTCACACGTTCGGCGAGGGTGTCCATCCGAACGGCACCGCGATGGCCGCGATCAACGTGCGCTGCCTCGAGGGCGTCGACCTCGACGCGCTGCCCGTCACGCACTACGACGGCCGCTCGCACTGAGCGGCGCGCCGGCGCGTGCGCACACGCGCCGCGATCAGGACGGTTGCACGGCCGCCGTGCCCGGCGCAGGCGTTTCCGCTTGCGGCGCGGGGCCGGCGGTGCGCGTGCCGGCGTTGGCCGGACGTTCGATCAGCGGCGCGAGTGCCGGCGCCATCGACTTCAGCAACTGCACGGCCATCGCGCTCGTGAAGTCGTAGCGGGCTGCGTACGGCTCGTGCGCGGTCGCCGTCAGCACGCCGAAGAACCGGTCGCCGATCACGAACACGAAGGTGCCGCTGCGGTTGACCTTGCGCGACTCGATCAGGCGCGCGCCACGCGCATAGACGTTGAAGCGCTGGTCGCCCGTGCCCGTTTTGCCGTATACATCGAGCGTCTTGCCGTCCGGCAGCGTGAGCCCGCCCGCGAGGCGGCGCGCGGTGCCGTTGAGCACGACGTCGCGCAGCAGCGTGTGCGCGACGTTGACGATTTCCGGCGACAGCATCGGCTGCGGCTGGGCAGCCGCGCGCACGAAGCGCGTTTCGTACGGCGTGCCCTGCGCGAAATCGAGCCGCGTGATCGTCTCGGTCGGCGCCTTCTGGCCGCCGTTTGCGATCAGGCCGATCAGTTTCGCGAGCGCATCGGGCTGGTCGCCCGATGCGCCGATCGCGGCCGCATAGGACGGCGTGACTTCCGCGAACGGGTAGCCGAGCGCGCGCCACGACTTCGTGATCTCCGCATACGCGCGCAGCTCGACCATGCGGCGGATGCGCCGGTCCTGCGTCGCGTGGTATCGCGTCTTGTACAGCCACGAATACGTGTAGAAGCGCGCGTCGCGGCTGTCGCGCTGGACGTCGGCGAGCGGCGCGGCCGGGTGCGCGCGCAGGTAGTTGAGCGTCCACAGCGCGAGCGGATGCACGCTCGCGATATAACCGCGGTCGTTGAGGTTGAAGCGGTCGATCGCGTACTTCGCGTAGAGCGCGGCGAGATCGTCGTCGGACAGCGACGCGGCAGGCGTGCCCTTCAGCTGCGCGCGCATCTGCGCATCGAACCACGCGAGCGATTCGTTCGGCGCGACGCTGCGCAGCACCGTCGCGATCTTCGGCGGCGACTTACGCACGTCCTTCAGCATCAGCGCGAGCGCTTCGTCGGGCGCCTTGCCCGCATAGCGCGTGTAGTAGCGCTTCACGTAGACCTGGCTTTCGCCGTCGACGAACTGCTGCAGGTAGTGCTGGCGCTGCACGGGATCGTTGAGCCACGACGACGACGGGCCGGCCGCCTGCAGCGTCTCGTAGTGGACGATGTCGCGCATCAGCCGTACGAACACCAGGTTGACCGAGTGCTCGAACGCCGCGTGCAGCGTCAGGATGCGGCCGTTGTCCGACTTCTCGAAGTTCGAGAACACCTGCGCGCCGCCGCCCGTGTAGAACACGTCGGGGCTCGCCGAGTACTTGCGTTCGACGGCCGCGTCGAGCATCGCCTGGAGCGAGCGGTCGCGCGTATGCGACAGGTAGTCGAGCGCCCAGTGCGACAGCCCGTCGATCGGATCGGGCTTCACGCGCGCAAGCTCCGCGTTCGACAGGTTCGCGTAACGCGCATGCAGGTCCGACACGATCTGCAGGTACGTGATCAGCGTGCGCAGCTTCGCGGTCGAGCCGAGGTTGATGCGGCCGCCGCGGTTCACGTCGAACGGCTCGTTCACGCTGTCGGTCTGCACGCGCAGCATGTTCGCGCCGTTGCGGCGCTCGTACAGCGTGAAGCTGTACGTGAGGTGCGACGGATCGTCCTTCGGCGCGAGCATTTCGAATCCGTACAGCCCGGCGGCCTGCGCGCCGTCGCGCGTCGACGCCAGCGCGAGCCGTGCGGCGACGGCCTGCTGCACGCCGTTGTCGAGCGTGCTCGTCGCCTGCAGGTCGAGCTGGTCGAGCTGGTACAGGTCGCTGATGCCGAGCGCCGACAGCAGCGACGCGCGCGCGGACGTCACCGCCTTGCGCGACACGAACGACTGCACGTGCGCGGCGGCCGGCGGCGCGCTGCGTTCGATCTGCGCGGCGAGCGCGGCATCGCGCAGCGCCGGCGAGATCACGCCGCCGGTCGACAGCAGCCGCAGGTAGCTGTCGGTCAGCTTCTGCAGCGCCGGGTAGCCGCGATTGAGGAAGTACGACGGCGCGCGTTGCGCGATGATCAGCGACAGCACCTCGCGGAACGTCTTGCCCTGTTCGTCGACGTTGTCGCCGGTGGTCGGCGCCGACAGGATCCGGTTCACGTCGTTGAGGTCGCGGCCGTACCACGCGGCGAGACCGTCGCCGATGCCGGTGATTTCGCCGATGTGCGGCCGCGCGGCGAGCGGCACCGAGTTCAGGTAGCGCACGACGATCGTGCGGCGCGCGAGCATCGTCTGCGGGCCGTTCAGGTACGCGCGCACCGACGCGGACGCGATCTGCCGCAGCTTCTCCGGCGGCGTCGCGGTGCGGCCCTCGGGCGAATGGCGGAACTTCTCGATCTGCGTCGCGAGCGTGCTGCCGCCCGGGCGCGCCTGATGGCGGTTGACGACGTGCAGCGCCTGGTCGGCGAGCGCGCGGCTGAAGCGCCCCCAGTCGATCGCCGGGTTGCGGTTCGGCTCGTTCGCGTCGAGCAGGTAGCGATCCTCGATGAACAGCAGCGAGTCGGTGATCACGTGCGGCACCGTGTCGAAGTCGGCATAGACGCGCTGCGGGAACACGGTCGCGAACAGCGGCGAGCCGGTCGAATCGAACAGCATCAGGCCCGTCTGGTCTTTCTCTTCGTAAGGGAGGAACAACCCGCGATCGCCGAGCGACAGCATCCGCTGCGAATCGCGCGCCTGCTTGCTGACGACGAAGCCGCGTGCGAGCAGCCGCTGCTGGAACGCCGGAATCAGCGCGTAACCGAAGCGCTGGTCGTACGGGCCGTTCGCGGGGAAGCGGATGTGATCGCTCGGGCCCGTTTCGACCGTGTAGCCGACGTCGCGGGTGAGCTCGGACAGGTAGTGCGCCTGCATCCGGGACGTTTCGATCTCGGTCTGCACGAGCCGCGCAACGATCGCCACCGCGATCAGCAGTGCGGCGAGCAAAGACCACTTGACCCACGTCCAGACCGATGCAAGGCCGGTCACACGCGGCAGGATACGATTCAGCGGCCGATTCATGGCGGCGTCTCCCTGAGGGCGCGGGTTGTCCGGCCGCACCCCATTAAGGATTAGTGTAGTCCTCCGCAGCGGGCTGCCAAGGGCGGTTGACTACCGAGATGCGTGGATGCAACGCGCGTGCCTGCGACGCACGGCAGCCTGCGCTGCGGTGCGGTGGTGCACGCCGTCGCGGCGTAACGTTTGCGCGTCTGGCGCGGACGCGTCCGCGCGGCAGGGATGCCGGCGGGCAGGCTCGCGCAGCCGGGCTGGCGGACGACGCACCGGTTTCGTGCGCTGCGGCATCGCTGCAAATCGGGCCGGAACCCGTTCAGGAAATGGTCGTCGCCGCATGGCGGCGCTACGGGTTTCCGCGATAGCCGCGCGCGCCGGCGGCGAGTAGGATCGCCGGATGTGCGGCGCATTTCCGCTGACGCCCGGAGTCTCATGACGATCCATCCCGTCGCGCTCGTGTGCACGGCCATCCTCGGGCTGCTGCTGTTCGGGCTCGGGCTCGTCGTGTCCGTCACGCGCTTTCGGCACACCACCGGAAGCGGGTGTGCGCCTGATCCGGAGAACGGGCTGCACAAGGTCGTGCGTGCGCACGGCAACACGGCCGAATACGCGCCGTTTCTCGCGGTGCTGTTTCTCTATTCCGGCGCGCACGATCCGTCGCGCGGAATCCTCGCGCTGATCGTCGCGGCAACCGTGTGCCGCTGCCTGCTGGTGATCGGATTGCTCGCGTGGCCGACGATGGCCGACCCGAATCCCGTGCGTTTCATCGGCGCGCTCGGCACGTATCTGTGCGGCGCCGCGCTGTGCATCGCGCTGTTCTTCTGAGCGACGGCGCTACCGCCACAGCAGCTTCGCGCGATCGTGCCGGCGCACGGCCTCGACGAAGCAGTGGATCAGGTAGTCGCAGGCAATCGTGTTCAGCGCGTCACGGCGCGTGAGCACGCCGACCGACACGGCCGGAATCGTTTCTTCCACGTCGATCGCGACCATCCGCTCGCGAATCCAGTCGACTTCCATGAAGCGCTTCGGCACGCACGACACGGTGTCGGTATGCACCGACAGCGAAAACGCCGCGCTGAACGACGTGCATTCGACGATCGGCTGCGGCGCCGGATAGCCGTGCGCGACGAACACGTCCTGCAGCAGCCGGCCGATGCTTTCCGGTGACGTATTGAGGATCCACTGCGCATCCTGCAGCTGCGCGAGCGACGTGCAGTGACGCAGCGGATTGCTTGCGCGCGTCATCAGGATCAGTTCGGATTCGAGCAGCGGCCGGAACGTGAATTCCGGCGACAGCCGTGTCGCGTCGACGATCGCAATCACGAAGTCGAGCGAGCCGTCGCGCAGCCGCGGCAGCGCGGTGTCGAGAAACCCTTCGCGCACGTCGAGGCGGATCGTCGGCATCCGCTGGCGGAATGCGTCGAGCGCGGCGGGCAGGAAGCCGAGCGACATCAGCGGCGTCAGCGCGCATGCGAGCGCACCTTCCTTGCCGCCCGACAACTGGATCACATCGTCGCGCGCGTGCTGCATCTCCGCGAGGATCAGCCGCGCGCGCGCGTAGACGGCCTGCCCGAAACGCGTGAGCTGCGCGCCGCGCGCGTTGCGCGTGACGAGCGGCACGCCGAGATCGAGTTCGAGTTCGCGGATCGCCTTTGTCAAAGCGGGCTGCGACAGGTGGATCGCGCGCGCGGCCGCGCGCAGGCTGCCGTGTTCGGCGATGGCGGCAAGTGCCCGGAGCTGGTGGTGTTTCACGGCGTGGCGGGGCGCGGCGGCAGTGGCGACGTTCGTATCCTACACCGCGCCGTCGCGTGGAAAGCACGTGATAACCGTGCGTTATCACGATCGAAAAATGTCGCTCCGGGCTGCGTATTTTGAATGCCTAGACTGCATGCGCAGGCCGTCGAACGGGCCGCGCACACGATACGCACAACCAGTACGGAGACACACCTTCATGAAGGCGCCCCGAGCGGACAGCATGTTCGGCGGGCATGTCGGCGACGTTGCCGCATCCCCGTCCAATCGTCAGTTGATCGTCGCCATCACGATCGGCAACGGCCTCGAATTTTTCGACCTCACCGTGTTCAGCTTCTTCGCGGTGCTGCTCGGCAAACTGTTTTTCCCGGCGGTCTCCGCGCAGCAGCAGTTGCTGATGTCGGTCGCGACCTTCGGCGTCGGCTTCATCGCGCGGCCGGTCGGCGGCGTCGCGATCGGGCTCGTCGCCGACCGCTTCGGCCGCGTGCCCGCGATGAACCTCACGCTCGTCACGATGGCGATCGGCACCGGGATGATCGGCGTGCTGCCGACCTATGCGCAGATCGGCATCGCGGCGCCCGTGCTGGTCGTCGTCGCGCGGCTGCTGCAGGGTTTTTCGGCCGGTGGCGAGGTCGGCGTATCGACGTCGCTGCTCGCCGAGCGCGCGCCAGCCGGCGAGCGCGGCTACTACACGAGCTGGCAGTTCGCGAGCCAGGGCGCCGCGGCGCTGGCCGGCTCGTTCGTCGGCTTCCTGCTGTCGTATTGCCTCGATACCGCCTCGCTCGAATCGTGGGGCTGGCGCGTGCCGTTCCTGCTGGGCGTGCTGATCGCGCCGATCGGCCTCTACCTGCGCGCACGCTTCAGCGCGATCGAGCAGCACGCGCCGGCCGCCGCCGCGCGGCGCTCGTCGGCGGTGCTCGGCACCGTGCTGCGGCGCGACGGCGGCGCGGTGCTGACCGCGCTCGGCCTCGTGGTCGGCGGCACGGCCGCGCACTTCATCGTGCTGTATTACATGTCGACGTACGCGATCAAGGTGCTGCACCTGCCGATGGATACCGCGCTGTGGTGCGGGATCCTGTCCGGCGCGGTGATGTTCGTCGCGGCGCCCGTCGGCGGGCGGCTGTCGGACCGCATCGGCAGCAAGCGCGTCGCACTGTGGTCGCGCATCGCGCTGACCGTGCTGATCCTGCCGGGCTTCTGGCTGATCCGCGCGGTGCCGTCGATCGCGACGATGTATGCGGTCGTGATGCTGCTGGCCGCGCTGCATTCGGTCAACGCCGGCGCGAACGGCGTGATCCTCGCCGAGCTGTTCCCGAAGAGCACGCGCGCCACCGCGCTGTCGATTGCGTATGCGGGCGGCGTGTCGATCTTCGGCGGCTTCGCGCAATTCATCGTCACGTGGATGATCGGCGCGACCGGCAATCCCGCGGCGCCCGCGTGGTACGTGATCGTCTGCGGCGTGCTGTCGCTCGTCGCGCTCGCGTTCGCGTCGGATCGCAGCGAACACGATGCGTGATCGCCGCCGCTTCCTTCTTTCCTCTTCGCTCCGAACCGTATGACCGCCACCGTTTCGCTTTCGTCCCCGCCCGCCGACGTCACGGCCGGCGACCTGTGCGACCTGCCCGCCCGCACGATGCTCGACCTGCTGAAGACGCGCCGGATCAGCGCGTGCGACCTGCTCGACGCGCATCTCGCAAGGATCGCAACGGTCAACCCGCGCGTGAACGCGCTCGTGACCGTCGTCGATCCCGACGTGCTGCGTGCCCGTGCGCGTGACATCGACGCCCGCTGGATGCGCGGCGAATGGCAGGGGCCGCTGCACGGGCTGCCGGTGTCGCAGAAGGATCTCACCGCGACGCGCGGCGTGCGCACGACCTACGGTTCGCCGTTGTTCGCCGATCACGTGCCGCAGCATGACGCGCTCGTCGTGCGCCGTTGCGCAAGCGCCGGCGCGTTGACGATCGGCAAGTCGAACACGCCCGAATTCGGCGCCGGGTCGCATACGTTCAACGACGTGTTCGGCGCGACGCGCAACCCGTGGGACCTGACGCGTTCCGCGGGCGGCAGCAGCGGCGGCGCGGCGGCCGCGCTAGCGTGCGGGATGAACGCGCTCGCCTGCGGCAGCGACATGGGCGGCTCGCTGCGCAATCCGGCGGCCTGGAACAGCGTCGTCGGATTGCGGCCGTCGCCGGGCCGGGTGCCGCGCGCGCCGGACCTGAACGGCTGGACGACGCTCGGCGTCGACGGGCCGATGGCGCGCGACGTGGCCGATACCGCGCTGTTGCTTTCGGCGATCGCCGGGCCGAGCGGCGAGACCGCGACCGAGCTCGCGGAACCGGGCGCGCGCTTCGCTCAGCCGCTCGAACGCGACTTCCGCGGCACGCGCATCGCGATGTCACGCGGCTTGCCTGGCGTGCCGGTCGATCCCGAGATCGAGCAGGCGGTCAACGCGCAGGCGCGCGTGTTCGCGGCGCTCGGCTGTGAAGTCGAGTTCGACGATCCCGATCTGTCGGATGCGGAGGACGTGTTCCGCATCGAGCGCGCATGGATGATCGGCACGCTGGTCGACGGATTCGACGATGTGCAGCGCGCGGCGCTGAAACCCGAGATTCACGACGAATACCGGCTGCATCGCTCGCTGACGGCCGCCGATCTCGGCCGCATGTTCGTGCGCAAGACGCGGCTGTTCGAGCGGATGCGTACGTTCATGCAGCGCCACGCGTTCTACGTGCTGCCGACCACGCAGGTGATGCCGTTCGACGTCGACCTGCGCGCGCCCGCGCACGTGCAGGGCGCCGCGAGTACGTCGTACATCGACTGGATGCGGGTGTGCTGGTACCTGTCGTCCACCGAGGCGCCGATCCTGTCGGTGCCGTGCGGCTTCGGCGCGGCCGGTTTGCCGATCGGCATGCAGATCGTCGGTCGCTACCGCGACGACTGGGGCGTGCTGCAGTTCGGCCACGCGTACGAAGTCGCCGCTGGCCGCCGCTGGACCCCGCCCGCGGTCGTCGCCGACGCGATGCGCTAGCCGTCTTCCCCGATGCACCCCTGACCGTTCCGGTTCGCACCGGAGCAGGCCGCGCGCCTGCGGGGGACGCGCACGCCTGCGTTTTGCCATTCGACCCGCGCAATGGAGATCTTCCGATGAAAAAACGGCTGTTGGCAGGCGCGGGTGTCGCGCTGATCGCGGGTGCGGCGCACGCACAGAGCAGCGTGACGCTGTACGGCATTATCGACGAGGGGCTGACCTACACCAGCAACCTCGCCGTCGCCGGCCCGAACGGTACCGTGAGCGGCAAGCCGGCGTGGCGGATGCTCGGTGGCGTGCAGCAGGCGAGCCGCTGGGGGCTGCGCGGCGTCGAGGATCTCGGCGGCGGGCTGGCGGCGGTCTTCACGCTCGAGAACGGCTTCGATCCGAGCACCGGCAAGCTCGGGCAGGGCGGGCTGATCTTCGGCAAGAAGGCGTTCGTCGGGCTGTCGGGGCCGTTCGGCACCGTCACGCTCGGGCGGCAGTACGACACCAACGTCGACTTCCTCGGGCCGCTCGAGGCCGCCGCGCTGTTCGGCGGCTACATGGTTGCGCACCCCGGCGACCTCGACAACGTGAACAACGCGAACTCGACCAACAACGCGATCAAGTTCACGAGCAACGACTACGGCGGATTCCGCTTCGCGGCCATGTACGGCGTGGGCGGCATCGCGGGCGCGGCGACGCGCAACCAGGTGTGGTCGATGACGGCCGGCTACACGCGCGGGCCGCTCGCGGTCGCGGCCGGCTACCTGAATGCGCGCAACCCGAACGTGTCGTTCTTCGGCACGACCGGCAGCCCCGCGCCGGTCACGGGCGGCGTGCCGGGCAACAACATGCTGTCGCCCGTGTATTCCGGCTATGCGTCGGCGCGCACGCTGCAGGTCGCGGCGGCGGGCGGCACGTACGCGATCGGCGCGGTGACGTTCGGCGCGATGTACACGAACACGTCGTTCCGCCAGCTCGGCGACCTGTCGTCCGGGCCGAACCCGGGCGGCGTGTCCGGCAATGCGGTGTTCAACAATGTCGAGGCGAGCGTGCGCTACCAGTTCACGCCCTACCTGTTCGGCGGTGTCGCGTACGACTACACGCGCGGCGGTGGCGTGAACGGCCGCGACGGCGCGACCTATCACCAGGTCGCGGCGGGACTCGACTACTTCCTGTCGAAGCGCACCGACGTGTACCTGACCGCCGTCTATCAGCGCGCGTCGGGCACCGATTCGACGGGGCGGGCGGCGGTCGCCGCGATCAACGGCCCCGGCGCGTCCGCGAACGACCGCCAGTTCGAGGCGCGGATCGGCATGCGGCACAAATTCTGACGGGCGCGCGTGCCGCTGGCGGTGATAAGCTCGCGGGACGCCCGCGACCGACGGGCGGATTCCGATTGCCCGTGCGCGGCCGCGCTGTCGCGTTGCGGCGCGTTTCCGAGGGAAGAACCGACATCATGAGCCGCAAATTCATTCTGAAGGGCGACACGACCGACCATGGCGGCGTGGTGCTCGAAGGGATCGCCAATGCGTCGTTCGACGGACGCGAACTCGCCTATCTCGGCGCACCGGTGTTCTGCGCCGCATGCAAGACGACGGGCGTGATCGTGTCGGACGGCGGCGAGCGGACGATGACCGTGATGGGCAAGGTCGTCGCGCTCGAACACGACCTGTGTCAGTGCGCCTGCACGCCGCTGCCGAAACTGATTCCGTCGCAGGGAACGGGGACGATTTCGGGCTGAAACCCGGCGCGCGGATGCGGTGCCCATCCACGCGTTCTCGATGTGCCGCCGCCAGCCGTCAGACGCTGCCTTCGGTTTCGATCACGAGGATGCGTGCCACGCCGAGCGGATGCGCGACATGCTCGGTACCGGCCGTCGCGTGGAACACGTCACCTGTCTCGAGCACCGTCGCGTGCTCGACGCCGGCTTCGCGGTAGCGCATCTCGACACGGCCGTCGAGCACCGCGAATACCTCCTCGCCATCGTTCACGTGCCATCGATAGGGTGTGTCGGTCCAGTGCAGCCGGACCGTGATGCCGTTCAGGTTCGCGATGTCGAGCGCGCCCCACGCGCGCTCCGCCGTGAATTTCGCACTCCGGATGATGTTCATCGATGGGTTCCCCGGGGTCCGCATTCAGCGCGACATCGCGCGCAGTGCCTGCTCGACGATCGCCTTGCGCTTCGCGAAGCCGGCCGCCGAGCGTTCGGTGACGCGCTTCACGACCGAGGCCGGCGCGGTGTCGGGCGAACCGGCGTCGAACGGCGGTGCGGGCGCATATTCGAGCTGCAGCTGAATCGCCTGCGCTTCTTCGTCGCCGGCCAGTTCCGCGGCGATCGTCAGCGCGAAGTCGATGCCGGCCGTCACGCCGCCGCCGGTGATCAGGTTGCCGTCGCGCACGACGCGCGCGCGCACGGGCACCGCGCCCAACGGTTCGAGCAGCGCGTGGAACGCCCAGTGCGTCGTCGCGCGCCGACCGCGCAGCAGGCCGGCCACGCCGAGCAGCAGCGCGCCCGTGCAGACCGACGTCACGTAGCGCGCGGTGGCCGCGCGTTCCTGCACGAACGCGATCGTGTCGGCATCGAGCAGCAACTCGTTGATTCCGATCCCGCCCGGAATGCAGATCACGTCGAGCGGCGGGCAGTCGTCGAACGTGCAGGTCGGCGCGAGCGCGAGGCCGCTGCTCGACGCGACCGCGTCGCGCGATTTCCAGACCAGATGGACGGCCGCGTCGGGCAGCGACGCGAGCACGTCGTGCGGGCCGGTGAGGTCGAGTTGCTGGACGCCCGGAAACACGAGCAGGCCGATGTGCAGGGTCATGCGAAAACTCCGTGTGGAAGTGACATGCGCCGTCGCCGGCACGGGATGGACAGATCGATTCTAGGCGCGTAGTGTTTGGCGAAATTGCCATATCACCCACGTTTTCAGCCAATCGCCATGCCTGCCGCCCCGCGCTCGATCCTGGTCCTCGCGTTCCCGCGTGCACAACTGCTCGACGTGACGGGGCCGCTGCAGGTGTTCGCCTCCGTCAACGAACTCGCGCTGGAGCGCGGGCAGCCGGCGCCGTATGCGCCGCGCGTCGTCGCTGTCGAAGCGGGGCCCGTCGAAACGTCGTCGGGCCTCGTCGTGATGGCCGAGTCGCTGCGCTCGGCCGCGCGCCATCCCGATACGCTGATCGTTGCCGGCGGCAAGGGCGTGCATGCGGCGTCGAAGGATGCGCGGGTGGTGCGCTGGGTGCGGCAGCAGGCCGGGCGCGCGCGGCGCGTGGCGTCGGTTTGCACCGGCGCGTTCCTGCTCGCCGAGGCCGGCCTGCTCGACGGGCGGCGCGCGGTCACGCACTGGGCGCGCTGCGACGAATTCGCGGCGCGTTACCCGAACGTGCGCGTCGAATCCGACCCGATCTTCATCCGCGAAGGCGCGCTGTGGACGTCGGCCGGCGTGACGGCCGGCATCGATCTCGCGCTCGCGCTGGTCGAGGAGGATCTCGGGCGCGCGACCGCGCTCGACGTCGCACGCGAACTCGTCGTGTTCCTGAAGCGCCCCGGCGGACAGGCTCAGTTCAGCGCGATGCTGTCGATGCAACGCACCGACGACCGGTTCGGCGAACTGCACGCATGGATGGCCGAGCACCTGACGGCCGACCTGTCGGTGCCCGCGCTGGCCGGGCGCGTAAGCATGAGCGAGCGCAGCTTCGTGCGCCACTATCGGGCGGGAACCGGCCGTACGCCCGCGCGAGCGGTCGAGCAGATCCGTGTCGAGGCTGCGCAGCGCCTGCTCGGCGAAACGGCATGGCCCGTCAAGCGGATCGCCGCGCGTTGCGGCTTCGGTTCGGAGGAGACGCTGCGGCGCAGTTTCGTGCGCGTGCTGGGCGTGTCGCCGCAGGGTTATCGCGAGCGGTTCGTGCGGTGACGCACGGCGCGTGACCGGGGCCGGCGCGGTTGCTATCCGGCCTGTCCGGGACTGAACGGAAACCGGTCGGTTTCCAGTCCGAAATGCCGAAACTATTCAGGATCGGAGAACAATAGGCGGGGGCTTGTGCCGGGCCTGCCGCGCGCTTTATTCTGTTCCGTTGGCGATCCGATGGGGGATGCAGCATGGACCGAATCCAGGCAATGGAAGTTTTTACTCGTGTGGTCGACGCGAACAGCTTCACGCGGGCTGCCGATACGCTCGCGATGCCGCGCGCGTCGGTGACGACCATCATCCAGAATCTCGAAGCGCTGCTCGGCGTGCGCCTGATGCACCGGACGACGCGCCGGCTGTCGCTGACGCCGGAGGGCGCCGCGTACTACGAGCATTGCATGAAGATCATCTCGGAAATCGCCGAAGCCGACGCGAGTTTCCAGACCGGCAACCGCAAGCCGAGCGGCGTACTGCGCGTCCACATGCCGAGCTCGCTCGGGCGCCGCATCGTGCTGCCGTCGCTGTCGATTTTCCGGCAGCGCTATCCGGACATCACGCTCGAGCTGGGGCTGTCCGACCGCTATGTGGATCCGGTCGAGGAGGGCATCGACTGCATGATCCGCGTCGGGCCGCTCGAGGATTCGTCGATGGTCGCGCGGCGGATCGGGATGCTGAAGCGCGTGACCTGCGCGTCGCCCGATTACCTCGCCCTTCACGGCGAGCCGCACGAGATTGCCGATCTCGCCGAACACCATGCGGTGAATTTTCGGTCGAGCCACGGCGCGCGGGCGATCCCGTGGGTGTTCATGATCGACGGCAAGCCGTTCGAGGTACGGATGAACGGCGGCGTCACGGTCAACGATTCGGATGCCTATGTGACGTGCGGGCTCGAAGGATTCGGGATGATCCAGCCGACGCTGTTCATGGTGCTGCCGAACCTGCTCGACGGCTCGCTGGTCGAGGTGCTGCCGGACTGCAATCCGAAGCCGAAGCCGATCTCGATCGTTTATCCGCACAACCGCCATCTGTCGCAGAAGGTGCGCGTGTTCGCCGACTGGATTGCCGAGGTGTTCGAGTCGACGCCGTCGCTGGAGGGCGGGGAGAACTGGCGCGGGAAGGTGCAGGAAAAGGCGGCGGTGGCGGCGTAGGACTGCGCGACGAGGCCGGGCGGAAGTAACGGGTGCTGATGCCGCATGCCGCTCGCGGAGCACGGGCGACTTTGAGGAGCAATGAAAAAAGCCGCTGTTTCTTTCGAAACAGCGGCTTTTCGCATTTGGTGGCGAATCAGGGATTCGCGGAAATGCCCTGAAACCCTTGTCCAGCCTCGTTCTGCGGCTGCTACACGTTTTCAGGATAGCAGGTCGGGGTAGCAGCACCTAGCCCTGCTGACGCGTCTGTTCACGGGCAGACCAAATTTATTTGTTGCGGCCCTTATTTTTGTGCCGTGCGCCCCAACGCGCCAAAGCACTGCAATCGTGTAGGGACCTGTCCATGTACCAATCGTCAGGTGTTCCCTCAATTTCTCGGGCAAATATGCCGTAATATCCTGTGTCGCGGTAAAACGTGCTGACGCGGCCTGTCGTCGTGGCGACTGCGCAACCCTGTCAGACCTTCGCACCGCGCATTGACAACGCGCGTCTGTCGCCTGGCTTACATCGTCTATAGCCGGTCGGAAGGCACGGAAGAAAAAGTTAAGTCCTCGCCGAGGGGAGACCGAAGTTGAACACCCAGTCGTACCTGGCCGCCGTGCCTGCACCGGTGCTCGTTACCAGCGTCGCGCTGGCCGCGCTCGTCATCGCCGTCGTTGCTGCATTTCTCCTGCCTGCCCTGAAACACTGGTTCCGGCTGAGAGATATCCAGAATCGGATATCTCAATTCGCCCCCCAAAATTACCCCGCCCAGTTCAAGGCCGTGTTCAAGAGCGACCGTCGCCTTGCTCATCTCTGGAGCGAATACGAAGAGTCGCTGCACGTTCAGCGGGAGGAGCGGGATGGGCAGATGGTTGTGCGCGCGGTTCGCGCCACCGTGCCCGCTGAGCTGTATTTCAACGGCCAGGTCGTGGTCGACAGCCGCCTGCGCACGGAGTTTTTTAAGCATGTTCCGGGTATTTTCACCGGCATCGGTATTATCGGTACCTTCAGTGGACTGATTGAAGGTCTGGATGCATTTCAGGTGAGCGAGAACGCTGCCACCGTACGCAACAGTCTTGAGTCGCTGATGCATTCCGTGGGGGAGGCGTTTCTTGTGTCGGCCTCCGCGATTGCCGCTGCGATGATAATGACGTTTCTCGAGAAGCTTCTGCTGGCCGCGCTCTACCGGCGGACAGAGGAAATTGCGCATGCGATTGACGCGTGCTTCGAAGCTGGGGCCGGCGAAGAATACCTGTCGCGATTGGTCAAAGCGTCGGAGGAGTCGGCCAGTCAATCGAAAATCCTGAAGGATGCGCTCGTCAGTGAGCTGGGTGAACTGCTGCGCGAATTAACGGGTGCGCAGATAGCCGCCGGCAGAGAGCAACAAACGCTGGCTGCTGAAGCGGCTCGCCAGAACAACGTCGCTTTGGGTAACGCGATTGCCGAAAGCATCCAGCAGGGTCTCAAGGGACCGCTCGAAGAAATCGCCGCCACCGTGAAAAGCGCCAGTGGTGACCAGAGTGAGAGCGCGGTGCGCATGCTGCAGGATGTGATGGCGAGCTTCAGCCAGCGGCTGAATGACCTGTTTGGCGGCCAGATTTCCGGTCTCAACGAACTCAATCAGCAGACTGCCAGGAGCATCCAGGAGGCTGTGGGCACGTTGCACACGTTGGTCGCAAACATCGAGGCTTCGAGTCAACGTTCGACTGACACGATGGCACAGCGGATGGCTGAGGCCATTGAGAAGATGGAATCTCGGCAGGAAGCGATAAACGCCCAGTCCGCCGCATTTGTCGAGCAGATTCGCGAGCTCGTTGCGACTTCCCAGTCGGAGACAAGCCAGAAGCTGCAGACGACGCTGGAAACACTCGGCACGCAGGTCACCCAGATGCTGGCGACGCTCAGCGGGGCGCAGAAGGAAGTATTTGAGAATAACCGGGCGCGTGAGAGTGCCATGGCGGAACGAGCCACGGGTGCGGTCGCAACGATGTCCGAGTCGGTTGATTCTGTTGTCAGGGAGCTCGGAGCCGCGACTACCCAGATGGCTCAGAGTGTCGCCGCCCTGACGCAAGCCACGACATCCTCGGTGGACCGGATGAACGCAGGCGCCGAGGTGCTGGGTACGGCATCGCGCAACTTTGCGGCGGCAGGCGAGCGCGTTTCGGGCGTGATGGGGCAGGCAGCCAGCGTGTCAACAAAGCTGGCCGAGACGTCGGGCAGTTTGACGAGTGGGGCGGGGGCAATACAGGAGCTGTTGAGAGATTACCGTGCTCACCGGGACGCTATTGGTCAGCTGGTTACCGAACTACGCGCAACGGTCGACGCCGCTCGCAAGGAAGCGACGCTGACCGGCGATATTCTCAGTCGTATTGAGAGCTCCGCAACCCGTCTTGGAGCGGCACAAGTGCAGGCCGACGAGTACCTTGCTGGCGTCAGCCGGGTGCTCGGGGAGGCACATACTTCCTTCGCCACGGAGGTCAGGCGCACGCTCGACAAGGCAAATACTGAATTCCACACGAAACTCACGTCGGCAGTCGGGCTACTTTCGTCTGCAGTGGGCGAGCTCGAGTTGACGCTCGCGTCAATGGGGACACTCGTACCGGTGAGGAAGTAAGCGATGTTCGGAGCCCGGATAGTCGTCAAGCGCGGCGGTCGCGATGAGGCAGAAAAGCCGTTCTGGATATCATTCGCCGACCTGATGACCGCACTGATGGTGCTCTTTCTCGTCGTCATGGGCGTAGCGTTGCTTGCAGTGACCAAGGATGTGACCGAGAAGGAAAAGCGCGAGGAGCAGCACCGCAAAGACATTGAGCTTATTCTGGACCGCTTTCAAAGCGCCGCGAAGCGGTATAACGGTATCAAGGTAGACCGCGACCGACACGTTATCGACTTTGGTGACCGCGCTCGCTTCGCATTCGGGAAGTCGAATCTGGCGCCCGAACAGGAAGAAGTACTGCGCCAGTTTGTTCCCGAAATCTTGGCACGGGCGAATGACGACCTCGGTAAGCGAGTCCTGAAGCGGGTCGTGGTCGAAGGCTACACGGACAGGACTGGCACGTATCTCAGCAATCTGAATCTCAGCCTGCAGCGCAGCGAACGCGTGTTATGCAGCATGTTCGCAACTGATGGCGCGAGCCTGCTCAACGAGGACCAGAAGGAGAATGTGCGCAATCTGTTTCTGGTCGGCGGGTACTCGTTCAATGACTCCAAAGACACGGACGAAGAGAGTCGCCGCGTCGAGATGCGTATCGAGTTTCTTGGTGTCGGTGAGCAGCGCCCGCCGGTAGCTGCGCAAATAGGCAATTTCGGCGACTGTGCATTGCGATGAGTGCACTTGACCATTTGGCGTCCCTGCTACGCCCATCGCTCGGCGAAGGCGCCAAAACAACGATATCGGGCGGTGGCATTGATGCCCTGCTGGTAGAGATGAAGGCGCGCTTGAAGTCTGGAGGTGGCAGAACACCTTCGGAAGACCATCAGCTTGACGCCGTACGCCGCTACTGGGATAGCCAGGAAGTAAGCACCTTTCGGGATGCCTATCTGCTGGCGTGGAGTCTTTGCATACCTCATTGTCCACGCGGCCCGTGTGTATTGGAGGACCGACCTCGCCTGCAAGGCGTTCTGGACGGCATCGATGGGTACAAATCCAAGACGAGCGCATACAGACGCTGCTATCAGGGACTGGTCAAGAGCTACTTCACCTATGACGCAGACGCGCCCGAAGTGCCTCCCGTCGGCCGAAAAAACTGGGGCGTGTTGCGGGACTACCTTCACGACAACAACGGCGATATTCGCGACAGAGGGCCGGGTCCGGAGTGGGTCGACACCGCCGCCAAAAACAGGCAGCTTTTCGGGGAGGCACCCTGTGCGCCCTACGTAAGCGCTCTGCTGCAGGGTGACGCGTCATGCATTGACGACCTGTGCGAGCAGCTTCAAATCGGGAAGGGGTCCTGGTTTTTGCGACAACTGGTTCTTGCTCAGGTGGAGGGCGCCACGAAGCTGGGTCACGGTGAGTTCCAGCATCTCCTGCCGCGACTGCTCGGTCTGCTAGCCAATAATGAAGTGCTGCGCGACCGCGGGATGATTATGGTCCTCGACCGCTATGCGCAGGTGCCCGGTACCATCTTGCATCCGGGTCTCCGTGACCATGCCGTTTCCTGGTGGGGGAATCCGTGGCTTCCGTCGAATGCGACACGTTGGGGAGGCGTTGTGCCGGCGGCGCGTTCAATGGTGGCTGAGTGGCTGAAGCTCGAGTTCATCGAGACATTTTTTACCAAGCTCGCGGAGGACGGACTTGGCGACCCGCGTCGGATGGAGTTCTGGAAACGGTACGTCAAGGCCATCGACCACATCGAGTTTGCATTGGGTTCGTTCGCGCGAAATTCAAGGGAGCAGGACTTCGTCGCACTGCGCAGGAAAATGGCAGGGCTTACCTGCGAGCTCGAGGCTCCAGGGGCAAACAATGCTTTCATCATGACGATGGGCAATCTCGTCGCCGTGGAATTCAGTGGACTGGGAAATGCTCTGTATGGCTACGATGCCGGGCGTTCGATACCGTTTGATACGAGCCGCACACTGGGGCTATCGGTAGGCGGAAACAATTCGCTGAAGCAGAAACGAAGGAGCATCCTTTGGCTCAGCCATCAGGACGGTATTCACGGTTGGTCAAAATGGGAAGACATGTTTGAGGCGACGTTGCGCAAGGAGTTTGGCATTCTCCCGTCCGCTTCAGCGCCGTGGGGCACCGATAGAAGTTCGCAACCCCTGCAGTCGTTGTCCTCCGGGAAGCGTGGCGCTGCTGACTCATCGTTGAATCGGGACAAGACGCACCCCGAGTCCTACTCGCATGTCGCCCTCCGACGCTTCGCTGCGATACATGGACTGGAAGTCGACGACAAGACATCTATGGGCGGCAACCTTTGGGTCCGCGGCGCCAGTAGCGACGAAATGGTCAATCAGGTGCTGACGCGGTGGGGATTCCGCGCCAAGCCGGGCAAGGGGTGGTGGAGATAGGTCGAACCGTGTTCAAGCTATTCAAGAAAGCAAAAGAGCGTGACCTCACGTCATGGAGACGATTCTGGTCACCCGCCGGACTAGTCCTGACCCGCCATCCGGCAGCGGACGGCGTGGCGGTTGATGGGAGTCTGGTCGAAGGCTATCTCACTCAACTGACCGATGACGGACTGGCCGGGCAAACCGAAGACGGATTCCTGCTGGATTGGGATTCGCTGTACGCGGCGATTGAGCGGCCGGACTACGCGGCATTGCGCGACATTCTTCAACTTCCCTCATTCACTGCGACCCGTCCTGTTCTTCGAAGCAGTCATTCGTTGACGGACCGCGACTTTGCTATTGCACTGGATGGATGGTATGCCGACGATGGGGGCCAATTTCGTGGTGCACTCACCGGCCCGGTCATGGCGGACGGACCCACGGAGGCGCTCATGCGCCCCGCCCAGTGGGAGCTGTTCAAGACCGTGGTTGCGTTCTCACGGCGTGGAGAAGACGAGCGTACCGATGTGGCCAATCGCCAGGGCTGGGGGCGAATCCGCAAGCTTGCGCTTGCAGCGGGTGCTCGACTTGATGATTTCCTTTACCGGTCGGTGGTGCTGAGCCCAGAAAAACTTCATATCGGGCTAAGGCGCTCGGACAGCGTATCCGATGACCACGTGGTTGAAATTGAGCCGGGTTTCGAAGGAGCCCCTCCGGACTGGCTCGACACGTTTGACCGGGCGCGTGAGATTCGTGACCGATATGACATCGTCACCCCGGAGGGTATCGTTCAGGTTCTGGTCACGCCCAAAGTGCGGACCGTGTTGCGCGAAATCAAGCGACTGCCCGGGCGGCGTGTAGCCGGCTCGCGAGCTCAGGCGTTCCTGCTGAATCCCTATGCCGCGCTGGGCGCTGATGCTATCGACGTCATCGAAGAGGCGCAGTTTGAGCAGGCGCGTGAGGAGGCTGGTCTTGATTACGAGCGTTTCGTGCCGATATTCGAGCGCGACGGCGCCGGCTATCCGGTGCAGGTTGGCCTGCTTATCGAAACAGCGGTAGCGAGTGGCCCAACTTCCTCTGAAAGCCATTGGCTCGACGACCACGAACTATCAGCTTTTATCAAGGCGCTGTCAAAGGCGCTCGCGCTTGGTTATCAACTCCTCGCTTGGCAGGGCTATGACTTGGTCGTGCAAGGGGATGCCGAGCAGCATTTAAGGGACCTGACGGCAGCGCTGATGCAGCGTCAGACTCCGCCGACACTTGTTTCCTATGCCCAGATACATGACCTGAGCGGTTATTCAGCTCGCATCGAGTCCATTGGTGTTGAAAAGCCTTACCACTCAGCGTACATCGCGAAGAAGAACGAGCAGGAGGGGTGGTTTCCTGACAATGTCCTGCCGGTCGTGGTCTACCAACCGAAAGATGGAGGCGAGCCGGTCGCGGTCCCAACCAGCAAACCTGCCATTGAACAGCTCAGGAAGGTCATGCAGGCCGCCGAGGCCAAGGGCACAACCGAGCTTGATGTCTCGTGGCTGAAGGACCCGATTTCGCTATCGGACGCGAAGGAGATGGTTACGACGTTCGAGAACGTCTTTTCCTCGCTGGATTCCGATAAGCCATTTGACCCGGAGCATATCCCACGCTCGCGACGCGAGGAGCGAAGCCCCAAAAAGCAGCTTGTGCTGCGGGCAAATATCCAGGCGCTCGAGTATGAGGAGATACGCCGTGAGGCATTGCAGGCCGTGCCGGCGCAACCGAAGCTCCCCACGAGCATCCGGCCTGAGTTCACGCTTCTGCCGCACCAGCATGCTGGGCTCGCGTGGATGCAGCATTTGTTCAGTCTGCAGGCCGATTACCAAGTCAGGGGAGCAATCCTCGCAGACGATATGGGGTTGGGCAAGACGTTCCAGCTGCTTGCGCTGATGGCGTGGCTGCTAGAGCGGGAGCCGGATATGGACCCCATGCTGGTTGTCGCTCCCGTCTCACTGCTCGAAAACTGGGCAGAGGAGGCGAATAAGTTCTTTGAAGCCGGTGCGCTCCCGCTCCTGACTGCCTATGGCGAGAGTCTCACCGGACTTCGAGTGCCACGTGGTCAGATTGACCAGCGTCTGCAAGCTGAGGACGGTCTCGTCAAGTTTTTGAAACCGGACTGGGTTGGCGACGCAAAGGTGGTCCTGACGACGTATGAAACGCTGCGAGACCTGGAATTTTCCTTCGCCGCCCAGAAGTGGTCATTGATGGTGTGCGACGAAGCCCAGCGCATCAAAAACCCGGCCGCAATGGTGACGCGTGCTGCGAAGAAACAGAACGTTGCGTTCAAGATTGCCTGTACTGGAACACCAGTTGAAAACACGCTGGCGGACATGTGGTGCCTGTTTGACTATGTGCAACCCGGTTTGCTGGGCGCCCTGAACGATTTCGGTCAGCGGTACCGAAAACCGATTGAAGCCAAGACCGACGAGGAAAAGGCGCGTGTCGAGGAGTTGCGGGCACGTATCTCGCCGCAGATTCTCCGGCGTCTCAAGACGGAAGTCGACACCGGACTGCCGCCCAAAATTGTCGTCGAAGACTGCAGAAAGCTAGCGATTTCGAATGTCCAGCGCAATCTGTACGCCAAAGCAGTAGAGAGTTTTGCGAAGCGCAACGAACCGAACCATACGACACCGTTCAAGAACCACCTCGGACTGCTGCACTACCTGAGGCTGCTATGTACGGACCCACGACCCTATGGCCTGGGCGTGTTCAAGCCAGAACCCTTGGGCGAGTATCGCGCGAAGTCACCCAAGCTCGACTGGCTTCTCAAGCAGCTTCACGAAATCGAGGTCAAAGGCGAGAAGGCTATCGTTTTTTGTGAATTTCGCGAGATTCAGCGTCTATTGCAGCACTACATCGAGGCCGAGTTCAGGTTACGTCCGGACATCATCAATGGTGATACGAGCGCGTCGTCGAGTCATGTTGCCAGTCGCCAGAAGAGAATCAAGTCATTCCAGGATACGCCCGGCTTTGGTGTCTTGGTGCTTTCGCCAGTTGCTGTTGGGTTTGGCGTCAATATCCAAGCGGCAAACCATGTCATTCATTACACGCGTACCTGGAACCCCGCCAAGGAGGACCAGGCCACTGACCGCGCGTACCGCATCAATCAGAAGAAACCGGTCTACGTCTACTACCCCGTTGTTCAAGCACCCGACTTTACGACGTTCGACGTCAAGCTCGACCAGTTGCTCGTCTATAAACGGGGCCTCGCCGAAGACATGCTGAATGGTGCAGGCGATGTGGCGCCGGCGGACTTCAATATTGCGGATGTCGTCCCAGAGGCACAGAGCGCCAATATTGATGAGCGCATCACTCTCGATTTGGCGCTTCGCATGAGCTGGCAGCACTTCGAATGTCTTGTGGGAGCGCTTTGGAGCAAGCGTGGCTACAACTGCTACCGCACGCCTGGAACAAATGACAACGGCGTCGACGTTGTTGCTATTGACGGTAACCGAGGACAGCTTATTCAGGCTAAGACGAGCGGAACCGATGGAACAAGGTTGGGATGGGAGGCCGTTAAGGAAGTTGTGGCCGGGGAGGCGTTCTACCGCCGTAGACATCCCGGCGTGGCTTTCGAAAAGGTCTGTGTGACGAATCAGTTCTTCAACCGGCAGGCGCATGAGAACGCGGCATTAAACGTTGTGGAACTGTTGGACCAAAAGCATCTCGCGGACCTGCTTGAGCGACATGTCGTGACAATGCTTGAGGTGGAGCGGATGTTGTTCGCCGAATGGCAGACAACGGAATCAGTAGTGTGAATTCTGTCCAGGCGTGTTGATTAACGGAAGCGGCCACCTGCCTGAGGGAACTACACGTTGACCTGTTGTATATCGCCAGTCCGCTACTGTCCTAGCGCGGTTCCACGAGCTCGTCATCAGGAGCTGAGCGACGGTCGCAGAATCGTTCGGATGTCGCTCTAAGTTGAATGAAGGCGCTCCTATCTGGGCGCCTTCATTGATTATCCGCTCTGACGATACTGTGAGTGTTGATAGCCGACCAAAACTGACCCGTTTGCGGCAAATTTTTTCATCGAAAATTGACCCACATGTTCGAATGCCTGCTTGGGACGCCAAGCAGGAGAACCGGAGTGATTACGGTGAGCATGTTGGCCAAAATCCGGCGGATGCACTTCCGCGATGGCGTCCCTCTTCGGGACATTTCTCGACGTACCGGGTTGTCCAGAAACACGATCCGACGATGGCTGCGAGAGCCATCCACTGGCGAGCCAAAGTATCCGAAACGTGCAAGCAAGAGTGTCATCGACGCTTGAGCGGAACAACTGCGTCAGTGGTTGATTGCTGACTCACGTCGGCCCAAGCGAGATCGACGCACAGCAACGCAGATGTATGAGGAATTGCGCGCTGCTGGCTACGACGGGAGCTATCAACGCGTCTGCGCATTTGTGCGGAGCTGGAAGCAGGAGCGGGATGAGGGTCCGCAGCGCGGTGCGTTCGTGCCTATGTCATTCGAATATGGGGACGCGTTCCAGTTTGACTGGAGCTGTGAAGACGTCTTCATCTGTGGGTTGCGCCGGCGCCTCGAAGTGGCGCATGTAAAGCTCGCTGCAAGCCGGGCATTCTGGCTGGTCGGGTACCACACCCAAAGTCACGAAATGTTGTTCGATGCACACGCCCGCGCCTTCGTCGCGTTCGGCGGGGTGCCTCGTCGCGGCATTTACGACAACATGAAAACTGCGGTCGACAAAGTTGGTCCCGGCAAGGAATGGGCTATCAACGCCCGCTTCCATGCGATGTGCAATCACTACCTGTTCGAGCCGGAATTCTGCAACCGTGCCGCTGGCTGGGAGAAAGGAGTCGTCGAGAAAAACGTTCAGGATCGGCGTCGCCAGATCTGGCATGAGGCGATCCGGATGCGTTGGGAGTCGCTCGACGTTCTTAATATCTGGCTAGCGGAGCGCTGCCGTCAGGCATGGGGGTGATGGCCTCGGTCCGGCACGGCGTTTCCAGGCTCAGCCAGATTTCGGTCCGGTCGAGCAGGGGGGGCGCAGTTGCAGCGGCACCTTGCGGCGGAAGTAGTAATGGGTCGAATCGGCGCGGGTGGTCAGGTAGGGGTGTTTCACGGTGTGCTCTCCAGGTTGAGGTAACAGTGGCGTGTAGCACCCGCGCTCGGAAAATCGCCCGCATCTAAAACGGTTGGCCGCTTTAGATGCGTAATGCGCCTGTTCGGGCGCATTACCGGCATTCCAGAACAAAAAAGCCGCTGCTTCTCACGAAGCAGCGGCTTTTTCTTGAAACTGGTGGCGAATCAGGGATTCGAACCCCGGACCTGCGGATTATGATTCCGTCGCTCTAACCGACTGAGCTAATTCGCCGTGAAGAATCAAATTATGTAGACATACCGCCGGGCTGTCAACAGCTTTTTCCATCTTCCGTGAAAAAAGTTGCCGGCCGGCCCATGGCGACCTGGCGGCGGGGCGGGTTGCCGGCCGCCGGAACGACCGTCCGGCAACCGCTTCCCGCCCGCCCGTACAACCTCAATCCTGCGCGTAGATGTTCGAGTCCTTCGTCTCCTTGACGAACAGCAGGCCGATCACGAACGTGGCCAGCGCGATCACGATCGGATACCAGAGCCCGGAATAGATGTCGCCCTTCGCCGCGACGATCGCGAACGCGGTCGCCGGCAGGAAGCCGCCGAACCAGCCGTTGCCGATGTGATAGGGCAGCGACATCGACGTGTAGCGGATCCGTGTCGGGAACATCTCGACCAGCATCGCCGCGATCGGGCCGTAGACCATCGTCACGTAGATCACGAGGATCGTCAGGATCACGATCGTCATTGGCCAGTTGAGTTGCGCCGGATCAGCCTTCGCCGGGTAGCCGGCTCCCTTCAGCGTCGACGCGAGCGTCTTGTCGAACGCCGCGCCCTGCGCCTTCGCGTCGGTCGCCTTGCCGTCGTAGGTCTGGATCACCGTGTCGCCGACCTTGATCTCGGCCTGCGTGCCGGCCGGCGCCGCGACGTTCTCGTAGTTCAGGCCGGCCTTCGAGAGCGCGCTCTTCGCGATGTCGCACGAGCTGGTGAACTTCGACGTGCCCACCGGGTTGAACTGGAACGAGCAGGTGGCCGGGTCGGCGACGACCGTGATCGGCGCCTTCTGCGTCGCGAGCTCGAGCTGCGGGTTCGCGTAGTGCGTGAGCGCCTTGAACAGCGGAAAGTACGTCAGCGCCGCGATCAGGCAGCCCGCGAGGATGATCGGCTTGCGGCCGATCTTGTCCGACAGCGAACCGAAGAACAGGAAGAACGGCGTGCCGATCAGCAGGGCGATCGCGATCAGGATGTTCGCGCTGGCACCGTCGACCTTCAGCGTCTGCGTGAGGAAGAACAGCGCGTAGAACTGGCCCGTGTACCACACGACGGCCTGGCCGGCCGTCAGGCCGACGAGCGCGAGGATCACGATCTTCAGGTTCTTCCACTGGCCGAACGCTTCGGTCAGCGGCGCCTTCGACGTCTTGCCTTCCGCCTTGATGCGCAGGAACACCGGCGATTCGTTCAGCTGCATCCGGATCCACACCGACACCGCGAGCAGCAGGATCGACGCGACGAACGGCACGCGCCAGCCCCAGCTGCCGAATGCTTCCTCGCCGATGAACGTACGCACGCCGAGGATCACGAGCAGCGACAGGAACAGGCCGAGCGTGGCGGTCGTCTGGATCCATGCGGTATAGAAGCCGCGACGGTTCGCCGGCGCATGTTCGGCGACGTAGGTTGCCGCACCGCCGTACTCGCCGCCGAGCGCGAGGCCCTGCAGCAGCCGCATCGCGATGAAGATCACGGGCGCGGCGATGCCGATCGACGCGTAGCCGGGCAGGAAGCCGACCACGAACGTCGAGATGCCCATGATCACGATCGTCACGAGGAACGTGTGCTTGCGGCCGACCATGTCGCCGAGCCGGCCGAACACGATCGCGCCGAACGGCCGCACCGCGAAGCCGGCGGCAAAACCGAGCAGCGTGAAGATGAACGCGGCGGTCGGATTGACGCCGGAAAAGAAACTCTTGCTGATGTAGGCCGCGAGTGAACCGGCCAGGTAAAAGTCGTACCACTCGAACACGGTGCCGAGCGACGACGCGAAGATCACCTTCTTCTCTTCGCCCGTCATCGGCGAGTGCGAAATTTGCCCGCCTAACGTTGCCATGAATCGTCTCCAAGTCCCTTGATATAGATGTGCGGCCGCCTTGGGTGGGCGGGCCTGTCGACGATTATTGGCATGGAAACTTACGGCGGACTGACTCGCGCGTACAAAACGACTGCGCGTTAACCCGCGCCGAATCGGCTGCTTCTGGTGTCGATCATGCGGTGAACGTCCGGCAAATTGCCGGTTTCGACACAATTGCGCCGGGCCGCGGACGCGTGAGTCAGGGTTAATCCGGGGCCGTACCGGTCAGCGGCAGGCTGACGCGCACGAGCGTGCCGGCAAGGCGCGGCGTGCGCTGGTAGACGTGATCGTCGAGCGTCAGCGTGCCGCCGTGCTGCGTGGCGATCTCGCGCACGATCGCGAGCCCGAGGCCGCTGCCGTCGCCTTCGCGGCCGAGGATCCGGTAGAAGCGCTCGACGACGCGCTCGCGTTCGGCGGCCGGGATGCCGGGGCCCGTATCCTCGACTTCGAGATGCACGAACCGCGCCGCCGGGTCGGCATGCACGCGCACGGTGATGCGGCCGCCTTCGGGCGTGTAGCGGATCGCGTTGTCGATCAGGTTGCCGAGCATTTCGCGCAGCATCACCGGATTGCCGTCGACGTCGAGCGGTGCGTCGTCGGGCGGCCCCTCGTAGCCGAGATCCATCCGCTTCGCGAGCGCGGCCTGCACCCAGTCGCGCACCGCGCGCCGTGCAAGCGCGGCGATCTCGACCGGTTCGAACGTGAGCCCGCTCGCGCGGTTCTCGGCGCGCGCGAGCGCCAGCAATTGCGTGACGAGCCGCGCGGCCTGCTCGGAACTCGTCGCGATCTGTTCGAGCGAGCGCTGCACGTCCGGCGGGACCGGGTGGCGCAGCGCGAACTCGGCCTGCGTGCGCAGGCCCGCGAGCGGCGTTTTCATCTGGTGCGCGGCGTCGGCGATGAAGCGCTTCTGCAGCGCCATGTTCTGTTCGAGACGCGCGAGCAGGTCGTTGAACGACGTGACGAGCGGCTCGATCTCGGGCGGCGCGCGCTGCGCCTCGACGGGCGACAGGTCGTCGGGCCGCCGCGCGCGGATGTGCGCCTGCAGCGCGTTGAGCGGCGCGAGCCCGCGCGACAGCCCGAACCACACGAGCAGGATCGCGAGCGGCAGGATCACGAACTGCGGCAGGATCACGCCCTTGATGATGTCGTTCGCGAGCGCGTTGCGCTTGTCGAGCGTTTCGCCGACTTGCACGAGCACGGGCTGCGTGCCGCCCGATTGCGGCAGTGCGACCGTCGTATACGCGACGCGCACGTCGTTGCCGCGCAGCAGGTCGTCGCGGAACACGACGACGCCCGGCGGCGGGCGGTCCTCGTCGCGCGGCAGCGGCATGTCGGCTTCGCCCGCGACCAGTTCGCCGCGCGTGCCGAGCACCTGGAAGTAAACGCTGTCGACGTTGTCCGCGCGCAGGAAGTCGCGCGTCTGCTCCGGCAGCGTCAGCTCGGCGACGCCGTTCACCGGATGGATCTGCCGGGCGAGCACGTACGCGTTGGTTTCGAGCGCGCGGTCGAACGGGCTGTTCGCGATCGTCTTCGCGACGAGGTAGGTGACGGCGATGCTCATCGGCCACAGCAGCAGCAGCGGCGCGAGCATCCAGTCGAGGATTTCGCCGAACAGCGAGCGCGGGCGCGGTGCCTCGGGCGATTCGGTTTCGTCGGGCGGCGCGAACGGGTTCTCGTAGCGCGCGTCGCGCGCTTCGTCGGCGGCCGACGACGGTGCGCCGGTCGGGGGGCGGGAGTGGGCCGGCGTGGCCATCGCGGCGACGCCCGGTGTCAGCGCAGCGGCGTGCCGGCCACCGCGGGCTGGGGCGCTGTCGCGTCGGCCGGCGCGGCAGGCGCGACCTTCTCGAGGCAATAGCCGAGGCCGCGCACGGTCGAGATCCGCACACCGCTCGGCTCGATCTTCTTGCGCAGCCGGTGCACGTAGACTTCGATCGCGTTGTTGCTGACTTCCTCGCCCCATTCGCACAGGTGATCGACGAGCTGCTCCTTCGACACGAGCCGGCCGATCCGCTGCAGCAGCACTTCGAGCAGGCCGAGTTCGCGCGCGGAGAGATCGAGCACGTGATCGTTCGCATACGCGATGCGGCCGACCTGGTCGAATGCGAGCGAGCCGTGCCGCACGACGGTCGGGCCGCCGCCCGCACCGCGCCGGGTCAGCGCGCGCACGCGCGCCTCGAGCTCGTTGAGCGCGAATGGCTTGGCCATGTAGTCGTCGGCGCCGAGGTCGAGCCCCTTCACGCGTTCGTCGACGCTGTCGGCGGCGGTCAGGATCAGCACGGGGAGGTTGGAATTGCGCGCGCGCAGGCGCTTGAGCACGTCGAGCCCGGACATTTTCGGCAGCCCGAGATCGAGGATCAGCAGGTCGAAAGTCTGCATCGACAGCGCCGTATCGGCATCGACGCCGCTCTTCACGTGGTCGACCGCATAGCCCGATTGGCGGAGTGACCGGGTGAGTCCGTCCGCGAGTATGCTGTCATCTTCGGCGATGAGGATTCGCATGTTGCTGACCGATGGCCGGCGGGGCATTCGCGCCGACGCGGCTGTCTCCGGAGTTATTCGTGTACAACGCCCTGAATTGCGGGCTTGCATAAACTACTGTTTTTTTATACAGTGTCTGCATTCGGCGGCGCTTGAAAGCGGGCGCGCCTCTAACAGACGCTGCTCATCATAGCAAAGGACGATTCATGGAAGATAGCAAGAAGGGCTCCGGGATGACCGCCGAGAAGAGCAAGGCGCTGGCGGCCGCACTCGCGCAGATCGAGAAGCAGTTCGGCAAAGGGTCGATCATGCGCATGGGCGACGGCGAGGCGGCCGAGAATATCCAGGTCGTCTCCACGGGCTCGCTGGGTCTTGATATCGCACTAGGCGTCGGCGGCCTGCCGCGTGGCCGGGTCGTCGAGATCTACGGTCCGGAATCGTCGGGTAAAACCACGCTCACGCTGCAGGTCATCGCCGAACTGCAGAAGCTGGGCGGCACCGCAGCGTTCATCGACGCCGAGCACGCGCTCGACGTTCAATATGCCGCGAAGCTCGGCGTGAACGTGCCGGAGCTGCTGATCTCGCAGCCGGACACCGGCGAGCAGGCGCTTGAAATCACCGACGCGCTGGTGCGCTCGGGCTCGATCGACATGATCGTCATCGACTCGGTCGCGGCGCTCGTGCCGAAGGCCGAAATCGAAGGCGAGATGGGCGATTCGCTGCCGGGTCTGCAGGCCCGCCTGATGTCGCAGGCGCTGCGCAAGCTGACCGGCACGATCAAGCGCACGAACTGCCTCGTGATCTTCATCAACCAGATCCGGATGAAGATCGGCGTGATGTTCGGCAACCCGGAAACCACGACGGGCGGCAACGCGCTGAAGTTCTACTCGTCGGTGCGTCTCGACATCCGCCGGATCGGCTCGATCAAGAAGAACGACGAGGTGATCGGCAACGAAACCCGTGTGAAGGTCGTCAAGAACAAGGTATCGCCGCCGTTCCGCGAAGCGATCTTCGACATCCTGTATGGCGAAGGCATTTCGCGCCAGGGCGAGATCATCGATCTCGGCGTGCAGGCGAAGATCGTCGACAAGGCGGGCGCCTGGTACAGCTATAACGGCGAGAAGATCGGCCAGGGCAAGGACAACGCGCGTGAATTCCTGCGCGAAAATCCGGAAATCGCACGCGAGATCGAGAACCGCATCCGCGAATCGCTCGGTGTCGTCAGCATGCCCGATGGCGTGAGCCACGAAGCCGAGGCGATGGACGAAGAAGAGTGATGGTTGCGCGCCGAGGTCAGGCCGGCGAGCCGGAAGAGAGCGACGCGCCCGAAGCGGCGGGTCGCTCTGGCCGGCGAGCCGGATCCTCGGGCGCCGGCCGGCGGGTTGCAGGCAGCCATGCCGCGAACCGCACCGCGACGAGGGCATCCGATGATGCCCTCGTTTCGTTTGAGATTGCCGCGCCGGACGACCCGTTCGACGACGGCGAATCGTTCGACGCACACGACCGCTCCCGCCGTCGCGTGTCCGGTGTCCGCTTCCCGGGCGATCGCGCCGCCGACGCGTCGGCGCCGGCAAGGGAAGACGTCTACACACGCAGCAGCCAGCATCCACGCCGCACGCGCCGTGCGTCCGGCGCTTCTTCCAGTACGTCATCAGGCGACACGCCGGGCGCCACCGAACGCAAGTCGTCAAAACCGCAACGTTCGTTGAAGGGCCGCGCGCTCGGCTATCTGTCGAGGCGTGAATACAGTCGTGCGGAACTCGCGCGCAAGCTCGCGCCTTACGTCGGCGAAGACGAATCCGTCGAACCGGTGCTCGATGCGCTGGAAAAGGAAGGCTGGCTGTCCGACGCGCGCTTTGCCGAGAGCCTCGTGCATCGCCGCGCATCGCGTGTCGGCGTCGCGCGGATCGTCAGCGAGCTGAAGCGTCATGCAGTCGGCGACACGCTCGTCGAGGAAGTAAACGCGCAGCTGCGCGAGACCGAATGGGCGCGTGCGCAGGCGGTCTGGCGCAAGAAATTCGGTGCACTGCCGCAAACGCTGGCCGAGCGTGCGAAGCAGGCACGCTTTCTCGCCGCGCGCGGCTTCTCGAGCGCGACCATCGTGAAGTTGCTGAAAGTGGGCGACGATTTCCCGATCGACGATTGAGCGGCCGATCGCGCGCGTGACGCGCGATATTGCTGCAATGCAACCGTTTCCGGACAGGCGGGAATACCCGCCGTCGCGTCAAACTGTCTCAAATACCCAATATGCTAAAATCCGTGGGTTTTCCTCTTCGGCCTCAACCTCCAGCATGCCGCTATCCGAGCCCGTGCCCCGTCAGTTGCGACATCGACGCGCAATCCGAGCGGAAGCCTACGAGCGCGGCGACGGCTTGTGGGACATCGAAGCCTGCCTGACCGACCACAAGCCGCGGGATGTCGCGCTTGCGTCGGGCATCCGGCCCCAAGGCCTGCCGATCCACGAACTCTGGCTGCGCGTGACCATCGATCGTGACCTCAATGTCGTCGACGCCGAAGCGTCTTCGGAATGGGTGCCCTATCCCGGTCACTGTCAATCCGCCCCTCCTGCCTATCGGGCCCTCATCGGGCTCAATCTCTTCCGCAATTTCCGCCGCAACGCGAACCGGCTGCTCGCCGGCGTCGCAGGCTGCTCCCATCTCACCGAACTGTGCGCCGTGCTGCCGACGGCAGCGATCCAGGCGTTCGCCGGTGACGTGTGGAACGTGCGCGAAGAGGGCGGCGAAGGACCGGATCACGACGGCGCGCACGCCGAACCGCCTTTCCAGCTCGGCCGCTGCCGTGCGCTGCGGTTCGACGGCGAGGTCGTGCGGCAGTACTACCCGCGCTGGTATGGCCCGATTCGGCCGGATATGCCCGGTGAAGGCAGCACGAAGGAATGAACGGAAATCATTCGAAGAAGCGTCTTAAGCGACTTTTCATCCAACTCTCAGACTGAAGGGAATCACGCATGAAGATTCACGAGTACCAGGGTAAGGAAATCCTGCGGAAATTCGGAGTCGCGGTACCGCGCGGCAAGCCGGCGTTCTCGGTTGAAGAAGCCGTCAAGGTGGCAGAAGAGCTCGGCGGCCCGGTATGGGTCGTGAAGGCTCAGATCCACGCCGGTGGCCGTGGCAAGGGCGGCGGCGTGAAGGTGGCGAAGTCGATCGAGCAGGTCCGCGAATACGCGAACCAGATCCTCGGCATGCAGCTCGTCACGCACCAGACCGGTCCGGAAGGCCAGAAGGTCAACCGTCTGATGATCGAAGAAGGCGCCGACATCAAGCAGGAACTGTATGTCAGCCTCGTCGTCGATCGCGTGTCGCAAAAGATCGTTCTGATGGGTTCGAGCGAAGGCGGCATGGACATCGAAGAAGTCGCCGAAAAGCACCCGGAACTGATCCACAAGGTCATCGTCGAGCCGTCGACGGGCCTGCTCGACGCTCAGGCCGACGACCTCGCCGCGAAGATCGGCGTGCCGGCTGCTTCGATTCCGCAAGCGCGCGCGATCCTGCAAGGCCTGTACAAGGCATTCTGGGAAACCGACGCATCGCTGGCTGAAATCAACCCGCTGAACGTCTCCGGCGACGGCAAGGTCACCGCACTCGACGCGAAGTTCAACTTCGACTCGAACGCGCTGTTCCGCCATCCGGAAATCGTTGCGTACCGCGATCTGGACGAAGAAGATCCGGCTGAAATCGAAGCGTCGAAGTTCGACCTCGCGTACATCTCGCTCGACGGCAACATCGGCTGCCTCGTGAACGGCGCAGGCCTCGCGATGGCAACGATGGACACGATCAAGCTGTTCGGCGGCGAGCCGGCGAACTTCCTGGACGTCGGCGGTGGCGCGACGACCGAGAAGGTCACGGAAGCGTTCAAGCTGATGCTGAAGAACCCGGATCTGAAGGCGATCCTCGTGAACATCTTCGGCGGCATCATGCGCTGCGACGTGATCGCGGAAGGCGTGATCGCCGGTTCGAAGGCCGTGAACCTGAACGTGCCGCTCGTCGTGCGCATGAAGGGCACGAACGAGGACCTCGGCAAGAAGATGCTGGCCGATTCGGGCCTGCCGATCATCTCGGCGGACAGCATGGAAGAAGCTGCGCAGAAGGTCGTCGCGGCTGCCGCAGGCAAGTAAGCGCGCGCTAATGAACACGCATGGCGGCGCGGTTTGCACGCGACGCCAATCGAACAGAGGTCAAAATACATGTCGATTCTGATCAACAAGGACACGAAGGTCATCACGCAGGGCATTACCGGCAAAACCGGTCAGTTCCATACGCGCGCCTGCCGTGAATATGCAAACGGCCGCGAAGCATTCGTCGCGGGCGTGAACCCGAAGAAGGCCGGCGAAGATTTCGAAGGCATTCCGATCTACGCAAGCGTCAAGGAAGCGAAGGCAGAAACCGGCGCGACCGTGTCGGTCATCTACGTTCCGCCGGCAGGCGCAGCGGCTGCGATCTGGGAAGCGGTCGAAGCCGATCTGGATCTCGCGATCTGTATCACGGAAGGCATCCCCGTCCGCGACATGATCGAAGTGAAGGACCGCATGCGTCGCGAAGGCCGCAAGACGCTGCTGCTCGGGCCGAACTGCCCGGGCACGATCACGCCGGACGAACTGAAGATCGGCATCATGCCGGGTCACATCCACCGCAAGGGCCGCATCGGCGTCGTGTCGCGTTCGGGCACGCTGACGTATGAAGCCGTTGCGCAGCTGACGGCACTCGGCCTCGGCCAGTCGTCGGCAGTCGGTATCGGCGGCGACCCGATCAACGGTCTGAAGCACATCGACGTGATGAAGATGTTCAACGACGATCCGGATACGGATGCGGTCGTGATGATCGGCGAAATCGGTGGTCCGGACGAAGCCAATGCGGCAGAGTGGATCAAGGACAACATGAAGAAGCCGGTCGTCGGCTTCATCGCGGGCGTCACGGCGCCTCCGGGCAAGCGCATGGGCCACGCCGGCGCGCTGATCTCGGGCGGTGCGGATACGGCCGAAGCGAAGCTGGAAATCATGGAAGCGTGCGGCATCACCGTCACGCGCAACCCGTCGGAAATGGGCCGTCTGCTGAAGAAGGCGCTGTAATATTTCCCTTGGGTTCGTCCTGCAGAAAACGCCGGCTTTGCCGGCGTTTTTTGTTATGCTCGCGCAATGAATTCGTAAGCACCGGGCATGCATCGCGCATGTGCCGGCGATGAACCGGGCCGCCTGCGAGGCGGCCGCTGTCCTGTCCTCACCGCCATGCTCGAATTCCTGACATCGCTGCATTGGGGCGCCGTTCTCCAGATCGTCGTCATCGATATCCTGCTCGGCGGCGACAACGCGGTCGTGATCGCGCTCGCCTGCCGCAACCTGCCGGCGAACCAGCGGTTGCGCGGCGTCATCTGGGGCACCGCGGGGGCGATCCTGCTGCGTGTCGCGCTGATCGCGTTCGCGGTCGCGCTGCTCGACGTACCGTTCCTGAAGCTCGGCGGCGGGCTGCTGCTATTGTGGATCGGCATCAAGCTGATGGCGCCGGCCGGCGACGCGCACGACGACATCAAGCCAGCCAGCCGGCTGTGGGATGCCGTGAAGACGATCGTGATCGCCGATGCGGTGATGAGCCTCGACAACGTGATCGCGATCGCCGGCGCGGCCGAACAGGCCGATCCGTCGCACCGGATCGCGCTCGTGATATTCGGGCTCGTCGTCAGCGTGCCGATCATCGTGTGGGGCAGCACGCTCGTGCTGAAGCTGCTCGACCGCTTCCCGATCGTCGTGGCGTTCGGCGCCGGGCTGCTCGGCTGGATCGCGGGCGGGTTGATCGTGAACGACCCGGTCGGCGACCGCTGGCCGGTGCTCGATACGCCGCAGGTGCTCTACGGTGCGAGCATCGCCGGCGCGCTGTTCGTCGTGGCGATCGGCTTCGCACTCAAGAAGCGCCACGGCGCGCCGCGCACACACTGACTGGCCGTCCGGCCGACTGCCGGTTTCGCGGCCCGCTGGCTACGATCGAAACGCCTGCCTTGATCGGCAGGCGTTTTTCGTTTCCGGAGCCTGCCATGTTCGAAGCCTTTTCCGTTTCCCTGTTCCGTCGCGTTGCCGCCGATCTGCGGCGCGCGAACCGGCCCGTGCCGCGCTGGCGGCTGGCCGGCTTCACGCTGATCGAATTGATGATCGTGCTGGCGATCGTCGGCGTTGTCGCCGCCTATGCGATTCCCGCGTACCAGGATTACCTCGCGCGTTCGCGCGTCGGCGAGGGACTCGCGCTCGCGTCGTCTGCGCGGCTCGCGGTCGCCGACAACGCGGCGAGCGGTGCGAGCCTCGACGGCGGCTACAGCCCGCCTGCCGCGACCCGCAACGTCGAATCCGTTGCGATCGACGCCGCTACCGGCCAGATCACCGTCGCGTTCACCACCCGCGTCGCCGCGGCCGGCACGAATACGCTGGTGCTCGTGCCGTCCGCGCCCGACAAGGTCGACGCGCCTACCGCGCGTGTGCCGCTTAAAAAGGGGGCGATACAGGCCGGCGCGATCGCGTGGGAGTGCTTCGCGGCCGGCAAGGACGCGTCGTCGCTGCCGGCGCCGGGAGCCGGGCCGTTGCCGGGAGATGCCGCGACGCTGCCCGCGAAATATGCGCCTGCGGAGTGCCGCGCGTAGCGCGGGAAGGAGGCGGCGGCGGTGCGTGCGAGGTGCCGGCCGCCGCTTCGGCCGGCGGGGGCCGCCACCCCGCGCCGGGTCGTGGCGCGATGGCCCCGCACAGAGGGGGGAAAGTTTTGTATAGTGCGCCGGTTGCTGACATCCGGTTCGCTCATGCCTTCTACTTTTTCCCGTTCGTTGTCGCTCGTTGCGCTGGCTGTCGCCCTGATCGTGCCGTACGCGATCACGAATCACACGTATCCGATCCCGACCTTCTATTCCGAGTTTTCCGCGCTGGTGCTGTATTTGCTGGTGGGGCTGTCGGTTGTGCTGCTTACCCGCAGCAACCGCCAGGCCCAGCCGTTCGCTGCGCCGGCCGCGTTCGTCGTGCCGCTCGGGTTTGCCGCGGTGCTGATCGCGCAGACCGTGCTGATCCCGCTCAAGGTGCCGTCGATGAACTGGCTGGCGGTCGGCTACCTCGCGGCCGCGCTGGTCGCGATGCAGGCCGGCTATGCGCTCGCGCGCGACGGGATGGCGGAAGCCGTGTCGCGGATGATGGCCGGTGCGCTGCTCGTCGGCGGTGTGTTCGCAGTCGGCACCCAGTTCGTGCAGTTGTTCCACCTCGAGTCGGCCGTCTCGCCGTTCGTCGTGGTGTACAACGTCGCGGTCGACCGCCGTCCATACGGCAACATGGCGCAGGCGAACCATCTGGCCAGCTATATCGCGTTCGCGCTCGCGGGCGCGCTGTACCTGGTGCAGACGCGCCGGCTCGCGGTATGGGCGTGGTTCGTGCTGTCGCTCGTGCTGTCGGTCGGTCTCGCGCTGACGGTGTCGCGCGGGCCGTGGCTGCAAGTTGCGGTGATGGTCGTCGCGGGCTTCTGGATGGCGTGGGTCGAATCGCGTCGCGCGCAGGGCAATGCACGTGCATGGCTGATACCGGTCGTGCTCGCGGTCGCATTCATCGCGGTGAACGTCGCGGTGCGCTGGGCCAACGTGCACTATCACCTGAATCTCGCCGAGTCGGCGGCCGACCGGATGCGCGACGCGGGGCAGATCGCGCCGCGCCTCGCGTTGTGGAAGTACGGGCTCGCGATGTTCCGCGAGCATCCGCTGCTCGGGGTCGGCTGGGGTGAATTCCCGTCGCACCAGTTTGCGCTCGTGCGCGCGCTCGGCGGCGTCGAGATCGCGAACAACTCGCACGACATCTTCATCGACCTGCTCGCGAAATCCGGTCTCGTCGGTCTTGGTGTGCTCGTCGTCACGCTCGTGACGTGGTTCGTGCGCGCGGTGCGCGCGCCGCAGTCGAGCATGCGCGTGTTCGGCTTCGCGCTGATCGGCATCCTGCTGATGCATGCGCTGGTCGAGTATCCGCAGCAGTACATGTTCTTCCTGCTGCCCGCGATGTTCGTGATCGGGCTGCTCGACGTGAAGCCGCTGCGCATCCTGCCGGGCCGCGCGGCATTCGGGCTGTTCGCGGTGCTGTCGTTCGGCGGCGTGCTGGCGGCCGTGCCCGTGCTGCGCGACTACCAGCGCGCGGAAGTGCTCTATTACGGCAGCGATCCGGCCGCGCAGTACCGCGATGCGCCGTCGCTGCTGTTCGGCGCGTGGGGCGAGTACGGTGCGGCGACGCTGCTCACGATTTCGCCGGACGATTTGCCGGCCAAGCTCGCCGCGCATGAGCGCGCGATCGCGCTGCTGCCCGGCGAGACGGTGCTGCGCCGCTATGCGGTGCTGCAGGCGCTGGCCGGGCGCGAAGCCGATGCGCTCGATACCGTCGCGCGCCTGCATGTGTTTGCGAAGGAATTGAAGGACTGGCCGCAGCAACTGGCGCTGCTGTACAAGCTGTGCGACCAGCAACCGGCGCTGAAGACGTTCAGGGCGGCTGTCGTCGCGAAGTACGGGGAAGTGCCGGCCGAGGCCGCCGACGACTCTGACGACGACGATTCGGATTGATGTGCGATGGCGCTCGCCGGAACGGGGAATGCCGGCGGTCGTCGCGCCGCGGTGAACGGGAAGCCGACGCCGGGCAGGGCGGCCCGGCGCGCACCGTGCGAATCCGGTCGGGTATCGATTACCTCGCGGATTGAAGGATTCCGGTCGAATGGGCGGTGATTCGCGTCAATCATTGTCAAATCGCCGCCGCTGACCGGGCGGCGCGTGCACAATGCGCGAAAGCGCTCGCGTGCCAGTCTGCGCGGGGGCGTAGCCGGCGCGAACAGGGAAGGCTTCCTGGCTATCCGGGAAGTCCACCGGGCAGGATCGCGGCCGAACATTGATCGGCCGTGCGGCCGTAACGGGGCGCCGGTCCGATGGCCGCGGCGCAGTGCGACACATGCCATGCGGCCGGGGGAGGGCTTCCGGTGCGTGGCGCGTGCGTCCAGAACAGTGCTGAAGAACGATATTCGACCATGGCCATTCGCTCGACCTACCTGATCCTGCCCGCCGTCGCGATGCTGTTTTCCGGCTGCGCGATGCTGTCGTCGTCGCAGGAAAGCAAGCTCACCTGCCACATTCCGCGCGCCGTCTATCCGGACACCGCGAAGCCGCTCACGCGGCCGGCGACCGTGCTTGTGCGCGCGCTGATGACGACCTCCGGCGAAGCGCAGAACGTCACCGTGACGACCAGCAGCCGCAATGCGGCAGCCGACCGTGCGGCCGTCGAAGCGATGACGCACGCAAGCTGCGTGCAGACGGGCGCGACCGCGAATCCGTTCCTGCTGACCCAGCCGTTCGTATTCGAACCGCAACGCAGCCAGTGACGCGCGCGGCGCAGGTCAGCGATTCATTCGTTGTATGGATGGGCTTTTCGGGGCGTCCGTCGTTCGAACGCGGCGTCGTTACGTCCGATGATTCCCGGTGAAGCGCGCGATCATCCTGCGACGTCTTCCGCCTTCCAGTCTCCCGACTTCCCGCCGCGCTTTTCCCGCACGCTCACGTCGGTGATCACCATCCCGCGATCGACGGCCTTGCACATGTCGTAGACGGTCAGCAACCCGACCTGCACGGCCGTCAGCGCTTCCATCTCGACACCGGTCCGGCCGAACGTCTCGACCTGCACGACGCAGTGGACGCCCGGCAACGCGTCGTCGAGTTCGAACTCGACGGCCACGCGCGTCAGCGCGAGCGGGTGGCACAGCGGAATGAGATCGGCCGTGCGCTTGGCGCCCTGGATCGCCGCGATGCGCGCGACGCCGAGCACGTCGCCTTTCTTGGCCTTGCCGTCGCGGATCAATGCGAACGTGGCCGGCAGCATCCGGATCGTGCCGCGCGCGATCGCGATGCGACGGGTTTCCTGCTTGTCGCCGACGTCGACCATGTGCGCATGGCCGGCGGCATCGAAATGGGTAAGTCCTGACATGTCTTCCTCTAGTGGAGCGGAGTGCGCGCGCACGTCCCTCGATCCTGCGTCGCGATCGGCCGGGGTGCCGAGTCCCATACCGGCGCCACGAACCAATCCAGCGTCTCAACGGGCGCCTATCATAGCAGCGGCATTCGCGTCCCCGGGGGCGCAGATGACGCGCGCGCGGCACGGGACAGTCGCCGCGGCGCCGGTACAATGGCCCGAATATTCAGACCAAACGCCGCGATGCGCGCCGCTCGCGCGGGACGGCGTCGTTTTCATCCTGCCATGCGTGTGAAACAGTTGCTTGCCGTGTCGCTGTCGGCGGCGCTCGCGCTGCCGCCGGGCGGCCATGCGCAGAGCGCGTCCGCGCCACCGCTCGAGCCGGCGGCCGGCGGCTCGACGTCGATTTCCACCGTGCCGTCCGGCATCGCGACTGGCGTGTTCGGTACGTACGGCGGCGCGGAGAGCCGGTTCTCGGGCGCCGTTGGCGCATCGGCGCCGGTCGCGAGCCTGCGCGCGCCGCTGCGTGCGCTGGAACTGCCCGACCTCGGCGACGGCTCCGGCGGTTCGCTGACGCCGCGGGCCGAGCGCCGGCTCGGCGAGCGCGTGATGCGCGAAGTGCGGCGCGATCCCGATTATCTCGACGACTGGCTCGTGCGCGACTACCTGAACGCGATGGCGGCGCGGCTCGCGGCCGCGGCGGCGGCGCGCTTCATCGGCGGCTACGCGCCGGATTTCGACCTGTTTCCGGTGCGCGATCCGCAGATCAACGCGTTCTCGATGCCGGGCGGCTTCATCGGGATCAACAGCGGGCTCGTCGTCACGACGCAGACGGAGTCGGAGCTTGCGTCGGTGGTCGGCCACGAGATGGGCCACGTGCTGCAGCGGCATATCGCGCGGATGATCGGCGCGAGCGAGAAGACCGGCTACACGGCGCTCGCGACGATGCTGCTCGGCGTGCTGGCCGGTGTGCTCGCGCGCAGCGGCGATCTCGGCAGTGCCATTGCGGTGGGCGGACAGGCATACGCGGTCGACAACCAGCTGCGCTTCTCGCGTTCGGCCGAGCGCGAAGCCGATCGCGTCGGCTTCCAGCTGCTCGCGGGGGCGGGCTACGATCCGTACGGGATGCCGGGCTTCTTCGAGCGGCTCGACCGCGCGTCGATGGGCGACGCGGGCGTCCCGGCCTATGCGCGCACGCATCCGCTGACCGGCGAGCGGATCGCCGACATGGAGGATCGCGCGCGCCGCGCGCCGTACCGGCAGCCGCGCCAGTCGGCCGAATACGGGTTCGTGCGGGCACGGCTGCGCATCCTGCAGAACCGGGCGCCGACCGACATCTCGGCCGAGGCGCGCCGGATGCAGCTCGAGATCGACGATCGCACGGCGCCGAACGTCGCGGCGAACTGGTACGGCATCGCGCTCGCGAACGTGCTGCTCGCCGAATACGACGCGGCCGGCAAGGCGCTCACGTCGGCCCGCGCCGCGTTCGATGCGCGCGAGCGGCGCGAGGACGATCCGGAAACGAGTTCGCCGAGCCTCGACGTGCTGGCCGCCGACATGGCGCGCCGCGCGGGCCGGACCGACGACGCAGTCAGGCTCTCGGCGCTCGCGCAGCGGCGCTGGCCGGCGTCGCACGCGGCGATCGTCGCGCATCTGCAGGCACTGATTGCCGCGCGCCGCTTCGCCGAAGCGCAGACGCTTGCCCGCGCGCAGGCGAAGGCCGATCCCGAGCAGCCGGACTGGTGGGATTACCTCGCGAAGTCGAGCGACGGCAAGGGCGACGTGCTTGCGCGGCGCCGTGCGCTCGCGGAGAAACTCGCGCTTGACGGCGCGTGGCCGTCGGCGATCCGGCAACTGAAGGAAGCGCGCGACGCGAAGGACGTGTCGTTCTACGACCAGTCGATCATCGGCGCGCGGCTGCTGGAATTCGAGGCGCGCTACAAGGAAGAGCGCGACGACGAGAAGAACGGCCGCGGGTAGCGGCCGTCGCGCGGCGCACGCGGACGGTGCCGCGGCGGGTCAGTTGCCGCTGTCTGCCGCGTCGCGTGCGTGGCGCGCCGGGCTGGCGATGTAGCCGAACCGTGCGGGCACGTCGGCGCACGTGATATGGCCAAGCGGCAACGCGTGGCCGTCGCGCCAGCGCAGCACGGGCGGCTCGGCCTCGAAATCCGCGTGATCGGCGAACAACCCGAGATCGTGATCGTGCAGCGCCGCGACGCGCGGCGGCGTGCCGGCCGCACGAAACAGTACGCCACCCCCATCGTCGAGCCAGGCTTCGTCCGGTTCGAACGACGCGCCCGTCTGGTCGGTGAGCGTGAGCAGTCCGTCGCGCTCGGCGAGCCGCACGACCCACGGCGTATACGCGAGCTCGACGTACACGCGCTGCGGCCCGTTCTGGAAGAACCACTGGCCTTGCGCGTCGCATTCGTAGTTGCGGCCGATGAACGCGTTCAGCGCCGCATGCCGGATCGGCGAGCCGAGTTCGCCGGCCGCCTGCGCCGCGTCGTCGCGCAGCCGCCATTCGCCGCGCCGGTCGAGCAGCAGCCAGCCGGTGCAATGCGGCACGTTCGGCCATTTGGCGAGCGCCTGCCTGACGATGTCATCCATGGTCGACGAATTTCGAGCAATAGCCGAACACCCGCGCCGACAACCAGTCGAGGCGGCCGGGGAACGGCCCGGTCATGAATCCCGCGTGCCCGCCGGCTGCCGGCTGGTCAAGCTCGACGGCCGGCGACACGTCGGCCGGGCCGGGCAGCGCCGATTCGGGCAGGAACGGGTCGTTGCGGGCGTTGAGGATCAGCGTCGGCACGTCGATTGCGGGCAGCAGCGGCCGTGTCGTCGCCTTCGTCCAGTAGTCGTCGGCGTCCGCGAAGCCATGCAGCGGCGCGGTCACGACTTCGTCGAAGTCGCGCATCGTCACGGCCTGCAGCATCGCTTCGCGGTCGAACAGCCCCGGGTACTGGTCGAGCTTCGCGAGCGCCTTGCGCTTGAGCGTCTTCAGGAAGCTGCGCGTGTAGACCATCGCGAACCCCTGCGACAGCGCGCGGCCGCCCGCATGGACGTCGATCGGCGTCGAGATCGCGGCGGCGGCGTGCACGATCGACGTGTCGCTGCGATGCTCGCCGAGCCAGCGCAGCAGCACGTTGCCGCCAAGCGACACGCCGGCCGCGACGAGCGGCCCGCGATGCTGCGCGGCGAGCCGGCGCAGGATCCAGTCGACTTCGGCGCTGTCGGCGAGATGGTAGAAGCGCGGCTGGCGGTTGATTTCGCCGCTGCAACTGCGAAAGTGCGGTACGACGGCGTGCCAGCCCTTCGCGCGCGCGGCGGCCATCATCTCGAGCGCGTAGTGCGAGCCGGAACTGCCTTCGAGGCCGTGGAACAGCACGAACAGCGGCGCATCGGGCGCCGGCGCCGCACTGTCGAGATGCGCGACCCAGTCGAGATCGATGAAGTCGTGGTCGGGGGTTTCCCATCGCTCTCGCCGGTAGGCGACTACCGGACGCCGCGCGAACAGCGCGGGCACGATGGTTTGCGCATGGCTGTTCGGTAGCCAGCGCGGTGCGCGATAGCGCAGTGTGTCGTCGTCTGGGGCCGGGGCCCCGGTCAGCGGCGAGGTGGGCGGAGAAGCCGTACTCATGATCGCCCCGCGTATGCGTTGCTTCGTCTTTTCGTCAGTGCAGCGGGCCCTGACCATGACGGATTTTGGCGGCGAACTGCCCGGCCGCCTGTTCGGGAATCGGGCTCGCGTGGATGTGCGCGATGCGCCATTCGCCGCGTTCGTGAATCATCACGTACGTCGCGAAAACCATGTCGGGTTCGGCCGTCAGGTCGGCCTGCTGATGCGCTTCGGCGATCGTATAGACGACCGTGCCGAGGCTGTCGTACACGCGGATGTCGAGCGGCTCGATCGTCACGGGGCGCGTGGCGAGCCGGTTCGCGAGCCCGCTGCGAATCTGGTCGAGGCCGTGCAGATGCTCGCCGTCCGCCCATACGCAGCTGGCGAAATCCTCGTCGATCCACAACGCCAGCAGCGCGTCGAGATTGGCATCCGCGACGGCCTGGTAGTAGGCGTTCAGCGTATCGGCAGCGGCTTCGAAAAGGCGGGCAAAACGTGGCATCGGGGTTGTCTCTCGCGCGCGTCGCGCGCCGTATTCAGCACGGCGGCCCGCAAGGAGCCGCCGCACACCGGTGAATCGGATTGCCCGGCGCGCCGTGCGACGCTGCCGGTCAGGGTCAGCGCTGCCCGACGAGCATGCCGCGCAAATCGCCGAATACCTGCTCGGGACCGAGTTCGCGCAGGCACTTCAGGTGGCCGAGCGGGCACTCGCGTTCGAAGCAGGGACTGCATTCGAGATGCAGCCATTGTACCTTCGCCAGGTCCGACAGCGGAGGGGTGTGGCGCGGATCGGTCGATCCGTACAGCGCGACGAGCGGCCGGCGCAGCGCGGCGGCGACGTGCATCAGCCCCGAATCGTTGGTGACGACCGCGTTCGCGCGCGCGATCAGCGCACACGCCTCGGACAGCGACGTCTGTCCGCACAGGTTGCGCACGTTCGGCGCATGGTCGGCGATCGCCTGCGCGGCTGCCGCGTCCTTCTGCGAGCCGAGCGCGACGATCTGCGTATACGGGAACGACTGATGAACGATCGTCGCGAGCGCCGCGAAGTGCTCGGGCGGCCAGCGCTTGGCCGGGCCGTATTCGGCGCCCGGGCAGAACACGACGAGCGGCTTGCGCGTATCGAGATTGAAACGTGCGGACACGCGCGCCGTCTCGTTCAGGTCGGCGTCGAGGCGCGGCGCGGGCAGCGTCTTCATCGACTCGGGCAGCTTCGCGCCCGGCGCGTAGGCAAGTGCCGCGTAGTGGGTCGTCATCGGCGGCCGCTCGCCCGACTTGGTCGGATTCGCGTGCCGCACGTTCAGCAGCCCGTAGCGGTGCTCGCCCGTGTAGCCGATCCGCAGCGGGATGTTCGCGAGCCACGGGATCACCGCGGACTTCAGCGAATTCGGCAGCACGTACGCCGCGTCGTAGCCGACGTCGCGCAGGTCGCTCGCGAGCTGCCAGCGGCGCAGCAGCTGCAGCTTGCCATGCGCGAGATCGGTCGCGTAGACATCGTGGATCTCAGGCATCCGCTCGAGCACGGGCGCGACCCACGAGGGCGCGACGGCATCGATTGCGATGCGGGGATGGAGCTTTTTCAGCAGCGCAAAAAGCGGCTGCGCCATCAATGCGTCACCGATCCAATTCGGTGCGATAACCAGCGCTCGACGCATCAGGTCGACTTCCGATGTCGTAATGAAGCGCGGCGCATGGGCGCCGCGTTCGGGTTGCCAGAATGGGGAAGGGCGGCGCGCCGGATTTCCGGCTGCGCCGCCTTGCGAGTCGGCGGGCCCGCGGGCCCGGCCGCCCGGGCTCAGTGGCCCTTGACGACCTCGCCGTCGCGCAGCTTGTAGCGCGTGCCGCAGTACGGGCAGCGCGCTTCGCCGTGCGACACGTCGATGAAGACGCGCGGGTGCGCGCTCCAGCGTGCCATGGCCGGGTTCGGGCAGTAGGCGGGAAGATCCTTGGCCGTCAGCTCGACCAGCGGCATTTCCTTGATTTCACTCATGAGACTTTCTCTTATCACTCTTTTGTGGGGCGGTCGGGGCGCGGCGCGCTCAGACCTTCGTCAGCCAGTGCGCGTACTTCGCGTTCTTGCCCGACACGATATCGAAAAACGCCGACTGGAGCTTTTCCGTGACGGGGCCGCGCGCACCGCTGCCGATCGTGCGGTTGTCGAGTTCGCGGATCGGCGTGACTTCGGCGGCGGTGCCGGTGAAGAACGCCTCGTCGGCCGTGTAGACCTCGTCGCGCGTGATGCGCTTCTCGATCACTTCGATGCCGGCGTCCTTCGCGAGCGTGATGATCGTGTCGCGCGTGATGCCGTCGAGGCACGACGACAGGTCGGGCGTGTACAGCTTGCCGTTGTTCACGAGGAAGAAGTTCTCGCCCGAGCCTTCCGACACGTAGCCGTCGACGTCGAGCAGCAGCGCTTCGTCGTAGCCGTCGGCGGTCGCTTCCTGGTTCGCCAGGATCGAGTTCACGTACCAGCCCGACGCCTTCGCGCGCACCATCGACACGTTCACGTGGTGGCGCGTGAACGACGACGTCTTCACGCGGATGCCCTTCGCGAGGCCGTCTTCGCCGAGGTACGCGCCCCACGGCCATGCGGCGATCGCGACGTGGATCGTGTTGCCCTTCGCGGCCACGCCGAGCTTTTCCGAGCCGACCCAGATGATCGGGCGCAGGTAGCCCGACTCGAGCTTGTTCTCGCGCACGACTTCGAGTTGCGCGGCTTCGAGCGTCTCGCGGTCGAACGGCACGTCCATCTGGAAGATCTTCGCCGAATTCAGCAGACGTTTGGTGTGCTCGGGCAGGCGGAAGATCGAGGTGCTGCCGTCGGCCGCCTTGTACGCGCGCACGCCCTCGAAGACGCCCATGCCGTAGTGCAGCGTATGGGTCAGGACGTGGATCTTGGCGTCGCGCCAGTCGATCAGCTTGCCGTCCATCCAGATCTTGCCGTCGCGGTCGGCCATTGACATAGATTTCTCCTGGGATGCGGTTGTATGCAGCGTTGAGCCGGAAAGACGCTTATTTTAGCGTCATTTGGCGGCGATCCGGTCGGTCGGCGCGGGGCCGGCGCTATAATCGTCCGGTACCGATTCCAATAACGATGGGACGTACCGGCAGGAGGCGCCGGCGCCCCGACGAACCGCCCGCTGCGGCCCGCTCTCCCATGCTCGCTCGATTGTCCGCCACCGACCGCTTTGCGCTGATCCAGGGCGCGCGCGACTATTCCCCGACATTGATGGCGATCCTGTCCTGGGGCCTCGTCACCGGCATCGCGATGAGCAAGTCGGTCATGACGCTCGGGCAGGCGAGCGCGATGTCGATCTTCGTCTACGCGGGCTCGTCGCAGCTCGCGGTGCTGCCGCTCCTCGCGGCGAAGCTGCCGATCTGGACCGTGCTGCTCACGGCCGCGATGGTCAACATGCGCTTCGTGATCTTCAGCGCCGGGCTTGCCCCCCATTTTTCCTACCTGCCGCTGTGGCGGCGCCTCGCGATCGGCTATTTCAACGGCGACGTGATCTACCTGCTGTTTCAGAAACAGGGCTTTGCCTACGGCCACGTGCCGGGCAAGGAAGCGTATTTCTGGGGGATGGCGCTCGCGAGCTGGGTGTCGTGGCAGGTGTCGTCGCTCGCCGGCATCCTGCTCGCGAGCTTCTTCCCGGCAAGCTGGGGGCTGGAACTGGCCGGCACGCTCGCGCTGATCCCGATCATGGTGTCGGCGGTCGCGAACCGCTCGACGCTCGCGGCCGTCGCGGTCGCGGGCATCGTGTCGCTCGTTGCTTTCGACCTGCCGTACCGGCTCGCGCTGCCGCTCGCGGTGCTCGCCGCGCTCGCGGCCGGCTGCACGGCCGACTTCTTCGTCGAACGGGCCGACTGGCGGCGCATCCGCACCGAAACCGTGCACGAAAAGGAAATCGAATGAGCGCGACGGAGATCTGGATCGTCATCATCGGGATGACGGTCGTCACGGCCGTCACGCGCGCGCTGTTCCTGATCGGCGGCGAGCGCACCGTGCTGCCCGAACGTGCGCAGCGCGCGCTGCGCTACGCGCCGGCCGCCGCGCTGGTCGCCGTCGTGCTGCCCGACGTGCTCGAAACGCCGGCCGGGCTGTCGTTCGCGCTGACCAACCATCCGTTCTACGCGGCGCTCGCCGGCCTCGGCTGGTTCTTGTGGCGGCGCAGCATGCTCGGCACGATCGTCGTCGGGATGCTCGTGTTCACCGCGCTGCGCCTGGTCTTCTGATGGGCTGCCGCTCCGGCCCGCCGGGCGCCGGCCGTCCGCGCACCTGCATTGCTGCGTTGCGGCAATGTGTCCGTTGCCGCGCGCGATCCCAAATAGGCGGAATTCGCCGCCCGCGGGTCAGTCTGCCGGGTGGATCGGCTAGAATGCCCGTTCGAGATTTTTTACCCGTGCGCGTCATGCGAACCGCCAGCCACGGCCGCATCCGGCGCCCTTTCGCGGCAGCCCGCGCACATCCAGCGTGAATCCCCTTTCCCCATCCACTACTTCAATTTGTCCAACATGAGCCAAGTCAAGCGTCTTACCGACCTGATCGCCGCCGGCCAGCTCGCCGGCAAGCGGGTGTTCATCCGCGCCGACCTGAACGTCCCGCAGGACGACCAGGGCAACATCACCGAAGACACGCGCGTGCGCGCGTCCGTGCCGGCCATCCAGGCCGCGCTCGACGCCGGCGCGGCCGTGATGGTCACGTCGCACCTCGGCCGTCCGACCGAAGGCGAATTCAAGCCGGAAGACTCGCTCGCGCCGGTCGCGAAGCGCCTCGCCGAGCTGCTCGGCCGTGACGTGCCGCTGGTGTCGAACTGGGTCGAGAACGGCGTGAACGTCGCGCCGGGCCAGGTCGTGCTGCTCGAGAACTGCCGCGTCAACAAGGGCGAGAAGAAGAATTCGGACGAGCTCGCCCAGAAGATGGCGAAGCTCTGCGACGTGTACGTGAACGACGCATTCGGCACCGCACACCGCGCGGAAGCGACCACCCACGGGATCGCGAAGTACGCGCCGGTCGCGTGCGCGGGCCCGCTGCTGGCCGCCGAACTCGATGCGCTCGGCAAGGCGCTCGGCAACCCGGCACGCCCGCTGGTGGCGATCGTCGCCGGTTCGAAGGTGTCGACCAAGCTGACCATCCTGAAGTCGCTGGCCGGCAAGGTCGACCAGCTGATCGTCGGCGGCGGCATCGCCAACACGTTCATGCTCGCGGCCGGCCTGCGGATCGGCAAGTCGCTCGCGGAAGCCGACCTCGTCAACGAGGCGAAGGCGATCATCGACGAAGCGCGCGAGCGCGGCGCGTCGGTGCCGATCCCGACCGACGTCGTCACCGCGAAGGAATTCTCGCCGACGGCCGTGGCCACGGTGAAGCAGGTCGCCGACATCGAAGCGGACGACATGATCCTCGACATCGGCCCGGATACCGCCAAGGCGCTCGCGAGCCAGCTCGAGAAGGCCGGCACGATCGTGTGGAACGGCCCGGTCGGCGTGTTCGAGTTCGACCAGTTCGGCAACGGCACCAAGACGCTCGCCGAAGCGATCGCCAAATCGTCCGCGTTCTCGATCGCAGGCGGCGGCGACACGCTCGCGGCCATCGCGAAGTACGGCATCCACGATCAGGTCAGCTACATCTCGACGGGCGGCGGCGCCTTCCTCGAGTTCCTCGAGGGGAAGAAGCTGCCGGCGGTGGAAGTGCTCGAAACGCGGGCGGCCTGAGCGTGGCGGCGCGCGCAGGGGTGACGAAGGCCGTGCGCTCCGCGAAAGCGGAGCAGCCGGCCGGCGCGGGCAAGCGCAAACGCGCGCCCGCGCGGGCGAACACCGCCCCGCGCGCACCGGCGGCTGCCGGCGACGCGGCCGCACAGCACCACGAGATTCAGAACAAAGCGATGCCGGGCGCAAGCACCGGCACGCCCCCCGGAACGGCCGCCGCTGGGCCTGCCGCTTCCGGCTCTCGCAGCGTTTCACCCAGCGCATCCACCTTGATCCAGATGAGGAGTTTCATGCAGCGCGCCACCAAGATAGTCGCCACGATCGGCCCGGCTTCCAGTTCGCCGGAGATTCTGCTGCAGATGATGCAGGCGGGCCTCGACGTCGTGCGGCTCAATTTTTCGCACGGCACGGCCGACGATCACCGCCAGCGCGCCGAGATGGTGCGCGAGGCCGCCCGCAAGGTTGGCCGCGAGATCGCGATCATGGCCGACCTCCAGGGCCCGAAGATCCGCGTCGGCAAGTTCGAGAACGGCAAGACCACGCTCGTGCCGGGGCAGCCGTTCATCCTCGACGCCGCCTGCGAACTCGGCAACGACGAGCGTGTCGGCCTCGACTACAAGGAACTGCCGCGCGACCTGCGCCCGGGCGACCTGCTGTTGCTGAACGACGGCCTGATCGTGCTGACCGTCGAGCGCGTGCTCGGCGACGAGATCCACACGACCGTCAAGGTGGGCGGCGAGCTGTCGAACAACAAGGGGATCAACCGCCAGGGCGGCGGCCTGTCGGCGCCGGCGCTGACCGCGAAGGACATGGAAGACATCCGCACCGCGATGTCGCTCGGCGCGGACCTCGTCGCGGTGTCGTTCCCGAAGAACGCGACCGACATGGAAATGGCGCGTCAGCTCGCGAACATCGCGGGCGCGCCTTACGGCATCAAGCCGAAGATGATCGCGAAGATCGAGCGCGCGGAAGCGATCCCGGCGCTGCAGAGCATCCTCGACGCGTCCGACGGCATCATGGTCGCGCGCGGCGACCTCGCGGTGGAAGTGGGCAACGCGGCCGTGCCGGCGCTGCAGAAGCGGATGATCCGGATGGCGCGCGAGTCGAACAAGCTCGTGATCACCGCGACGCAGATGATGGAATCGATGATCCATGCTCCCGTGCCGACCCGCGCGGAAGTGTCGGACGTCGCGAACGCGGTGCTCGACGGCACCGACGCGGTGATGCTGTCGGCCGAGACGGCCGCCGGCAAGTACCCGGTCGTCACGATCGAGACGATGGCGGCCGTCTGCGTCGAAGCGGAAAAGTCGGAACACGTCGAGCTCGACAAGGATTTCCTCGACCGCACGTTCACGCGGATCGACCAGTCGATCGCGATGGGCGCGCTGTTCACCGCGTACCACCTCGGCGCGAAGGCCATCATCGCGCTGACCGAATCGGGCGCGACCGCGCTGTGGATGTCGCGTCACTACACGCACGTGCCGATCTTCGCACTGACGCCGCGCGTCGGCAGCGAGCGCACGATGGCGCTGTACCGCAACGTGACGCCGCTGCACGTCGACTTCAACAGCGACCGCGATTCGGCGCTGCAGGCCGCGCTCGAGATCGTCGTCAAGCAGGGCTATGTGCAGCACGGCGACATGGTCGTGCTGACGGTCGGCGAGCCGATGGGGCAGGCGGGCGGCACCAACACGCTGAAGATCGTGCGGGTCGGCGAGCACTATTGAGCGCCGACTGAGCATCGGGCCGGCCTGCGGGCCGGCCGTCCGGATCGGCTGAAAATGGATCCGGCACCGTTTTTCACGCAAAAGCCGCGTGGGGTCCGAAGCCCCGCGCGGCTTTTTTTCTTCTTTTTGCCCGCATTGTGCCGTGCGAACGTAACAAATTGCGAGTCGGCGCCACCAGGCGGTCGGAATCGGAGGCGCTTCGCGATAAAATGCGGCTATTCGACGCTCAGCCGCGCCGCGCCACCCCGGTCCAAACGGGGGCGGATGCCGCGCCGGCGTCAGGGCGCACCGGTTTTCATTCCAAGGAGTTCCACAATGCCTCTCGTATCAATGCGTCAATTGCTGGACCACGCGGCAGAGCAAGGTTATGGCCTGCCGGCCTTCAACGTGAACAACCTGGAGCAGGTCCAGGCGATCATGGCGGCGGCGGACCAGGTCGGCGCGCCCGTGATCATGCAGGCATCGGCCGGCGCGCGTAAGTACGCGGGCGAGCCGTTCCTGCGCCACCTGATCGAAGCAGCAGTCGAGTCGTACCCGCACATCCCGGTCGTGATGCACCAGGATCACGGCCAGTCGCCGGCAGTCTGCATGGGCGCGATCCGCAGCGGCTTCACGAGCGTGATGATGGACGGTTCGCTCGAAGCCGACGGCAAGACGGTCGCGTCGTACGAGTACAACGTCGACGTGTCGCGCAAGGTCGTCGAGATGGCGCACTCGATCGGCGTGACGGTCGAAGCCGAACTCGGCGTGCTCGGCTCGCTCGAGACGATGAAGGGCGACAAGGAAGACGGCCACGGCGCGGAAGGCACGATGACCCGCGAGCAGCTGCTGACCGATCCGGAGCAGGCCGCCGACTTCGTGAAGCTCACGCAGTGCGACGCGCTCGCGATCGCGATCGGCACGTCGCACGGCGCGTACAAGTTCTCGAAGAAGCCGACGGGCGACATCCTGTCGATCCAGCGCATCAAGGAAATCCACGCGCGCATCCCGAACACGCACCTGGTGATGCACGGCTCGTCGTCGGTGCCGCAGGAGCTGCTGGCCGAGATCCGCGAATTCGGCGGCGACATGAAGGAAACCTACGGCGTGCCGGTCGAGGAAATCCAGGAAGGCATCAAGCACGGCGTGCGCAAGATCAACATCGACACCGACCTGCGTCTCGCGATCACCGGTGCGATCCGCCGCTACCTGTTCGAGAACCCGGGCAAGTTCGATCCGCGCGACTACCTGAAGCCCGCGCGCGAAGCGGCGAAGCAGGTTTGCGTCGACCGCTACCTCGCGTTCGGCTGCGAAGGCCAGGCCGGCAAGATCAAGCCGGTGTCGCTCGACAAGATCGCCGAGCAGTACAAGTCGGGCGCGCTTGCGCAGGTCGTGCGCTGAGACTGTAGTACGATTGCCCCGCCGCAAGGCCGGGGCTGGCCGCCCGGTTGCCGGATCTGATCCGGCCCCGGCAGCCGTTCCGTCCGGCCGAACGAGGGCCGGCCGGCAACCGCCGGGCGTTGTCGCCCGCCGGTTCGCCGACGTATTGCAAGACCGCCGTTCCCGCCTGCCGCGGGGAACGGCGTTTCCCTTTTTGTTTGGCTCCTTATCTGCGAAAAGACGATGTCTACCCTTTACGAATCCACGCTCCGCTCGCTGCCGCTCCTCGGTCGCGGCAAGGTCCGCGATAACTACGCGGTCGGCAACGACAAGCTCCTGATCGTCACGACCGACCGTCTGTCGGCATTCGACGTGGTGATGGGCGAGCCGATTCCGAACAAGGGCCGCGTGCTGAACCAGATGGCGAACTTCTGGTTCGACAAGCTCGCGCACATCGTGCCGAACCACCTGACGGGCGACGCGCCGGAAGCAGTCGTCGCGGCCGACGAGGTCGAGCAGGTGAAGGGCCGCGGCGTGGTCGTCAAGCGCCTCGAGCCGATCATGATCGAAGCGGTCGTGCGCGGCTACCTGGCGGGCAGCGGCTGGAAGGAGTACCAGGCGTCGGGCGCCGTATGCGGCGTGCAGCTGCCGGAAGGCCTGCAGAATGCGCAGAAGCTGCCCGAGCCGATTTTCACGCCGGCCGCGAAGGCCGAGATGGGCGAGCACGACGAGAACATCACGTTCGAGGAAACCGAGCGCCGCATCGGCACCGAGCTGGCCGCGACGATCCGCGACATCTCGATCAAGCTGTACAAGGAAGCGGCCGATTATGCGGCGACGCGCGGCATCATCATCGCCGACACGAAGTTCGAATTCGGCCTCGACAACCACGGCAAGCTGTACCTGATGGACGAAGTGCTGACGGCCGATTCGTCGCGCTTCTGGCCGGCCGACCAGTACGAAGTCGGCACGAACCCGCCGTCGTTCGACAAGCAGTTCGTGCGCGATTGGCTCGAGGCGCAGCCGTGGGGCAAGACGGCGCCGGCGCCGGCGCTGCCGGCCGACGTCGTCGAGAAGACGGCCGCGAAGTACCAGGAAGCGCTCGAGCGCATCACGGGCCAGTCGCTCGCCTGATCGAGGAAAGGAAGACATGAGCGAAGTCCAGACTGCCCACACGCACAGCGCGCCGCTCATCGGCGTGCTGATGGGTTCGAGTTCCGACTGGGACGTGATGAAGCACGCGGTCGCGATCCTGCAGGAATTCGGCGTACCGTACGAAGCGAAAGTCGTGTCCGCACACCGGATGCCCGACGAGATGTTCGACTATGCGGAGAAGGCGCGCGAGCGCGGGCTGCGCGCGATCATCGCGGGCGCCGGCGGCGCCGCGCACCTGCCCGGCATGCTGGCCGCGAAGACCACGGTGCCGGTGCTCGGTGTGCCGGTCGCGAGCAAGTATCTGAAGGGCGTCGATTCGCTGCACTCGATCGTGCAGATGCCGAAGGGCGTGCCCGTCGCGACGTTCGCGATCGGTGAGGCCGGCGCGGCCAATGCCGCGCTGTTCGCCGTGTCGATCCTGTCCGGCAACTCGGTCGACTATGCGAACCGGCTCGCCGCGTTCCGCGTGCGCCAGAACGAAGCCGCGCACGCGATGGTGCTGCCGCCGCTGGAATGACGGCGCACCGGCGGCCGCGCGTCGCGGCTGCCTGACCTCCCCACTGCGGCGGGCAGCGCCCGCCGCGACCGACCACTGACATGACCGCAACTCCTGATTCCGTTTCCCCGATCCTGCCCGGCGCGTGGCTGGGCATGGTCGGCGGTGGCCAGCTCGGCCGCATGTTCTGCTTTGCCGCCCAGTCGATGGGCTATCGCGTCGCCGTGCTCGATCCCGATCCGACGAGCCCCGCCGGCGCGGTTGCCGACCGCCACCTGCGCGCCGCGTACGACGACGAGGCCGCGCTCGCGGAACTGGCCGACCTGTGCGACGCCGTGTCGACGGAGTTCGAGAACGTGCCGGCCGCGAGCCTCGATTTCCTCGCGCGCACGACGTTCGTCGCGCCGGCCGGCCGCTGCGTCGCGGTCGCGCAGGACCGGATCGCGGAGAAGCGCTTCATCGAGGCGTCGGGCGTGCCCGTTGCGCCGCACGTCGTGATCGAATCGTCGGCGGCACTTGCCGCGCTCGACGATGCCGCGCTCGACGCGGTGCTGCCGGGCATCCTGAAGACGGCGCGTCTCGGCTACGACGGCAAGGGCCAGGTGCGTGTGAGCACCGTGCAGGAAGCGCGCGATGCGCATGCCGCGCTCGGCGGCGTGCCGTGCGTGCTCGAGAAGCGCCTGCCGCTGAAATACGAAGTGTCGGCGCTGATCGCGCGCGGTGCGGACGGCCGCTCGGCCGCCTTCCCGCTCGCGCAGAACGCGCACCACAACGGCATCCTCGCGCTGACGGTCGTGCCGGCGCCGGCCGCCGATGCCGCGCGTGTCGCAGAGGCGCAGCAGGCCGCCGTGCGGATTGCCGATACGCTCGGCTACGTCGGCGTGCTGTGCGTCGAATTCTTCGTGCTGGAAGACGGCTCGTTCGTCGCGAACGAAATGGCGCCGCGCCCGCACAACTCCGGCCACTACACGGTCGATGCGTGCGCAACGAGCCAGTTCGAGCAGCAGGTGCGCGCGATGACGCGCATGCCGCTCGGCAACCCGCGCCAGCATTCGCCGGCCGCGATGCTGAACATCCTCGGCGACGTGTGGTTCCCGAACGGTGCGGCGGCCGATGCCGTCACGCCGCCGTGGGACACGGTCGCGGCGATGCCGACTGCGCACCTGCACCTGTACGGCAAGGAGGACGCGCGCGTCGGCCGCAAGATGGGCCACGTGAACTTCACTGCGCAGACGCGCGACGAAGCCGTTGCCGCCGCCACCGCATGCGCGCAGCTGCTGCGCGTGCCGCTCGACTGAGGCGCCGGCCGATGTCCATCGATCTCCCGAAGTCCGTGACGCTCGCCCAGATCGACGCGGCCGCTGCGCTGCTCGACGCGGGGCAGCTCGTCGCGTTCCCGACCGAGACCGTCTACGGGCTCGGCGGCGACGCGGCGAATCCCGAAGCCGTCGCGCGCATCTACGCGGCGAAGGGGCGGCCCGCGAACCATCCGGTGATCGTGCATCTGCCGCCGGGCGGCGATCCCGGCTACTGGGCCGACGAACTGCCGGCCGATGCGCACGCGCTGATCGATGCATTCTGGCCGGGCCCGCTGACGCTGATCCTGAAACGCCATGCGCGCATTCCGGACGCCGTGAGCGGCGGGCAGGATTCGGTCGGGCTGCGCTGCCCGTCGCATCCGGTCGCGCAGGCGCTGCTGGCCGCGTTCAGCGCGCGGCGCGGCGGCCACGGCGGTGTCGCGGCACCGTCCGCGAACCGGTTCGGCCACGTGAGCCCGACGACCGCACAGCACGTGCGCGACGAATTCGGCGACACCGTGCACGTGCTCGACGGCGGCGCATCCGAAGTCGGCATCGAATCGACGATCCTCGATCTGTCGCGCGGTTTCCCGGCGCTGCTGCGCCCGGGCCACGTGACGCCGCAACAGATCGCCGACGTGCTCGGCCGTGCGCCGCAGCTGCCGGATGGCAGCGATGCGACCGCACCGCGCGCGTCGGGCACGCTGAAAGCGCATTACGCGCCGCGCACGCCGCTAGCGCTGCTGCCGTTCGACGCGCTCGAGCCGCTGCTCGCGGCTGCGCAAACCGACGGCGAACGCGTCGCGCTCGTGGCCCGTGCGTCGCGCGCGGGGCGCTGGGCGCAGGCCGACGGCGTGCATTTCGTCGCGGCGCCGGAAGATCCGCAAGCCTATGCGCGCGACCTGTACGGGATGCTGCGTGCGCTCGATCGTGCGCAGGTTGCGCGCATTCTCGTCGAGAAGCTGCCCGAAACGGTCGAATGGATCGCGGTCAACGATCGCCTCGGCCGCGCGGCGGCCGCGTTCGAAGCACGCGACTGACACCCGTTTCGCTTGACGAATAGAAAACGCCCGACCGGCAAACCGGTCGGGCGTTTTCGTTTGGGCGCGTGGCCGGCGGCTTACTTGCCGACGCCGGATTTCGCGATCTGCTGTTCGACGAACTGCGCGAACAGTGCATGCAGGCGCGTCGTCGGGTGGACCGTGTCGGCGAACATGTAGGTCTGGTCCGCGTTCGCGACCGTGTAGGTCTGCTGCGAGCAGAACAGCGACGAGCCGAATGCGGTTGCATTCGCGACACCGTACTGCGTGGCGGCCTGCACCATCGCCTTCAGGTTACAGGCGGTGTCGGTGTTCGACACGGCGAAGCCGTTCGCCTTGTAGTTCGCGAGGATGCCGTCCTGCCACGTGAACGTGTCGAGCAGCACGTACTTGGTCGTGTCGACCTTGAGTGCCTGCAGCGTCGCGGCGAGCGTGCCGTTGAACAGCATCGACAGTTGCGTGAGGGTCGTCTGCGTGCCGCCTTGCAGCGCGAGCGGCGTGCCGCCGATATCCGGCACGTTCGACACGAACACGTGCGTCGCGCCGGCGGCGACGATTTGCTGCACGAGACCCGCGAGCTGTTGCGCGGCAGCGCCGATGTTCTGCTGCAGTTGCGTCGGCGTGATCGCGCCGGCCTGCAGCGCCGCGACCTGGTAGAAGATGTCGTTCGCGCCGCCGTTCAGCAGCACGATCTGGCCGCCGTTGAAGCTGCCGTGCTGCGACACGTATTGCTTGACCTGGTCGGCGATCGGCGTCGTGGTTGCCTGCGCGAAGTCGGCGTTCGGCACGCTGGCGTCCGCGTGGCCGATGCCCGGCTGCTGCGTCACGCGCGAGCCGCCCTGCGCGTAGCCGAGGCCGCCGGTGGCCTGCAGCGGGATGCCGAAGCCGCCCTGGTTCGCGGGCTGCAGCGTGTCGCCGTAGTACTGCGCGACGTTCTGCGTCCACACCTGGCCCGGGTTGGTCGTGAAGCGGCCGCCGCCGAAGCCGAGCTTGATCTGCGAGTAGGTGCCCGCATCGGACAGGCTGTCGCCGAACGACACGACCTGCATCTTCACGCCCGACGGCGGCGTGTTCGATGCGCTGCTGCTGTTGTTGTCGTCACCGCCGCCGCACGCGGCGAGCAGCGCGAGCGCGGCGCCGGCGATCGCGACCTGCGCGGTGCGCAGCATGCGCTGACGGGTGCGGGAAGGTGCGTGTTGTTGTGTCTGCATCGTTCGATCTCCTCGTAGATATGGCCTGATGTGTTTCTCATCTGCCGCGTGCCTGCTCGGTTCCGGGCTGCGCGGCGGCCGTTGGCTAAAACGGTTTATTGGTCACGCGCAGCTGCCAGCGGGACGGTGCGCGGATCCTGGTTCGCGGCCTCGGCGATCTGCGCATGATAAGCGCTCGCCCATTCGGGCGGGCCGAAAATCGCGCGCAGCTTGTTGCGCCATCCGTCGACGTGCAACGCGTCGGCCGCCAGCGAACCCCACTCGTGGAACGTCGCGACGAGCGGGTTGTTCGAGCCGAGCCGCTCGACGATCCCGTACTGCGGCGGATCGTCGGGCGTCTCCTCGACATAGCTGCCGAACAGGCGATCCCAGATCACCAGGACGCCTGCGTAATTGCGGTCGATGTAGCGTGCGTTGCGTGCATGGTGTGCGCGGTGGATCGACGGCGTGTTCAGCACGTACTCGAGCCAGCCGAGCTTGCCGATCGCCTGCGTGTGCACGAAGAACTGGAACGCGAGGTTGATCAGCACGATGCCGACCACCTGTTGCGGCGGGAAGCCGGCGAACGCGAGCGGCAGCCAGAACACCCACATGCCCGCGACGGGGTACATCAGGCTCTGGCGGAACGCGGTCGAGAAATTCATCCGCTCGGACGAGTGGTGCACGACGTGCGCGGCCCACAGCCAGCGCACGCGATGGCTCGCGCGATGGAATACGTAGTAGAGGAAATCCTGTGCGACGAACAGCACCGCGAACGACAGCCAGCTGTCGTGCCACGTGAACAGGCGATAGTGCTGGTAGCAGTACGCATAGACGGGGATCACGAACAGCCACGCGATCTTGTCGGCGCCCTGGTGCATCAGGGCGAGCGCCGCGTTGCACAGCGTGTCGCGCCATGCGTAGACATGGTCCTGCGCACGTGTGCGGGCGAGGTGCCAGGCCTCCCACGCGATGCAGAGCAGGAAGACGGGCGCCAGCGCGAGCAGAAGCAATTCGACGTCGAATCGCATGGGCGTGTCTCCTTCTTTCCCCTGCAAGCCATGAGGCCGGGCGTGTGGCCCGTTGTAGATATCGGTCAGGCCAACAGCCTACGCAATCGCCACGCGCAAGGCGAGGGGGCAGCGTAGAGGGTTCCCTCTGAGGACAGGGTTTCTACGGAAGCCGCGCGGCACGGGGCCGGGCGGTGTGGCCCTGTTTTGTGGGGGCGGTTTTCGGGCGGGGCGTCGTGCGCGGGCGGCGGGGGGCGTTTCAAACCGCGCAGCGCCGAATTCCGCCTGCGAGGTGGTGCGGGGCTGCGCGGGTCGCCCGTCAGGGCGACCCGCTGCGGGCGGCGTTGCGCTTCAGTGCGCGCCCGCGTAGATCCACTCGAGCAGCGTGTCGTGCGCGGCGCGCGCGCCTTCCGCGTGATCGTTGTTGATGAAGCTGACGACGATGTAGCTGTTGCCGTCGGCCCCGCCGACATAACCGGCGATCGCGCGCACGTCGCGCAGCGTGCCGGTCTTGATGTGCGCGTTGCCGAGCACGCCGGCGTTGGTGAGGCGGTTCTTCATCGTGCCGTCGATGCCGGCGATCGGCAGCGAATCGACGAACGTCTGCGCGACGGGACTCGCGTTCGCGGCCTGCAGCAGGGCGGCGAGCGACAGCGCGCTCACGTGCTCTTCGCGCGACAGGCCCGAGCCGTTCTCGAGCACGAGGTCGGGCATCGCGATGCCGCTCTTCTGCAGGAACGCCTGGATCGCGCGGCTCGACTGCTCGGGCGTCGCGGGCGGCTTGCCGCTGACCGCGCCGATCGTCAGGAACAGGTTGCGCGCCATCACGTTGTTGCTGAACTTGTTGATGTCGTAGACGATGCTGCCGAGCACCGGGCTGTGATGCACGGCGAGCGGCCGCGCGGTGGTCGGCACCTTGCCTTCGCTCACGGGCCCCGCGATCGTGCCGCCGTCCTGCTGCCACAGCGCGAGGAAGCCACGCGCGAAGAACGTCGTGTGATCGAGGATCGCGAGGTTGGTCGTGTGCGCGCCGCAGCGCAGCGGGTAGTCGCCGGCGAACGACGCGGTCATGATGCCGCCGCCGGCCGTCAGCGTCGGGCGCGCGGCCGCGGCAGCCGCGCTGCACGAGCCCGAGCCTTCCACGAGCTGGTTGTCGATCGACAGGTCCGCGAGCGGCGGCAGCACGTCGACGGCCACCTTGCCGTCGTCGCCCGGCGTGACCGTGAACGACACCGCCTTGAACGCGTACAGCAGCGGATCGGGGCCGACGTTGTACGGCGCGCTGGCGTCGTCGTCGAACGACGGCAGGTCGCGCGTCGACGCCGCGAAATAGCTCTTGTCGAGCACGAGGCCGCCGGCCACGCGCTTGACGCCGGCCTTGCGGAGCTTGTCGACGAGGTCGATCAGCTCTTCGGGCACGAGCTTCGGATCGCCGGTGCCCTTGATGTACAGGTTGCCCTGCAGCGTGCCGTCGGGGTCGATCGTGCCGTCGGCGTACGCGGTCGTGCGCCAGCGGTAGTCGGGGCCGAGGATCGACAGGCCCGAGAAGGTCGTCACCAGCTTCATCGTCGAGGCCGGCAGCATCGGCCGGCTCGCATTCCACGCGATCAGCGGTTCGGGATCGCCGACGCGCTCGACGACGACGCTCATCGCCGAGGCCGGCACCTTCGCGCGTTGCAGCGCGACGAGCACGGACGCCGGCAGGCCGGCCGCGCGCGCGGCCGGCGACACGACGACGGCCTTGCGCGCTTCCTTGTGGGACTTCTTGCGGGCCTGCGCGGACGGCGCGAACGCGAGGGCCGTGCAGGTGGCGACGACGGCTGCTGCGCGCAGGCAGACGCGGGCGCGGGGGGCGAACCGGGTGGAAAGATCGGAAATCGGCATGGGCGAATACGGGAAAAGCAGGGGCTCGGGCAGGGCGCGCGGCGGCGCCGAAGCGCACATTGTAGAGACAAGTCCGCGCAACCCCCTTGCAGTCCGCCTTACTGTTGCATTGCAGGGTGCCGCGCACGCGATTCGCGGCGCTACAATGGTCGGCGTGTTTGACTCGCTCCATGGATGCCTGTCCCGATGCGGATACTGCTTGTCGAAGATGATCGAATGATTGCCGAGGGCGTGCGCAAGGCGCTGCGCTCGGACGGCTTTGCGGTCGACTGGGTGCAGGACGGCGACGCGGCGCTCACGGCGCTCGGCGGCGAGACGTACGATCTGCTGCTGCTCGATCTCGGCCTGCCGAAGCGCGACGGCATCGACGTGCTGCGCACGCTGCGCGCACGCGGGCTGTCGCTGCCGGTGCTGATCGTCACCGCGCGCGATGCCGTCGCCGACCGCGTGAAGGGGCTCGACGCGGGCGCCGACGACTACCTCGTCAAGCCGTTCGACCTCGACGAACTGGGCGCGCGGATGCGCGCGCTGATCCGCCGCCAGGCCGGGCGCAGCGAGTCGCTGATCCGCCACGGCGCGCTGACGCTCGATCCCGCTTCGCACCAGGTGACGCTCGACGGCGTGCCCGTCGCGCTGTCCGCGCGCGAGTTCGCGCTGCTCGAGGCGCTGCTCGCGCGGCCGGGCGCGGTGCTGTCGAAGAGCCAGCTCGAGGAAAAGATGTACGGCTGGGGCGAGGAGATCGGCAGCAACACGGTCGAGGTCTACATCCACGCGCTGCGCAAGAAGCTCGGTTCGGATCTGATCCGCAACGTACGCGGGCTCGGCTACATGGTCGTCAAGGAAAGCTGACGCGTGAGGTCGATTCGTCATCAATTGCTGATCTGGCTGCTCGCGATCGTCGTCGCGGGCGTGGGCATCGCGGGCTGGCTCATCTACCGGCAGGCGCTCGCGGAAGCGAACGAACTGTTCGACTACCAGCTGCAGGAAATCGCCGCGGCGCTGCCGTCGGAGCCGTTCTCGCAGGTGTTCGGCTCGCGCACCAACGGCGACGAAGGCATCGTGATCCAGATCTGGAACCGCAACGGCGTGCTGATGTACTTCTCGCATCCGCGTGCGCCGATCGCGCCGCGGGCGGAACTCGGCTTCTCGACCGAGCGCACCGATCGCGGCGAGTGGCGCGTGTACGGTGCGATCGTCGGCGACAACGTCGTGCAGCTCGCGCAGCCGCTGTCGGTGCGCAACCGGCTGGCGGCGAACGTCGCGCTGCGCACGCTGTGGCCGCTGATCGTGCTGCTGCCGTTCCTCGGTGCTGCCGTGTGGGTGATCGTCGGTCGCGGGCTCGCGCCGCTCGGTCGCGTGACGCGCGCGGTCGAGGCGCGCCGGCCGGAAGCGCTCGATCCGTTGCCCGACGCGCGCTTGCCGCTCGAGGTGCAGCCGCTCGTCCGCGCGCTGAACGGGCTGCTTGCGCGGCTGTCGGCCGCGCTCGATACGCAGAAGGCGTTCGTCGCCGACGCCGCGCACGAGCTGCGCACGCCGCTCGCGGCCGTGCAGATCCAGGCGCAGCTGGTCGCCCGCGCGAAGGACGATGCATCGCGCCGCGAGGCGGTCGCGGATCTCCAGGACGGCGTGTCGCGCGCGACGCGCCTCACCGAGCAGTTGCTCGCGCTCGCACGCGCCGAGCCGGACGGCGCGACGATGCGCGAACCGGTCGACCTGCAGGCGCTGCTCGCCGAATGCGTGGCCGCGCATGCGCCGCTCGCACAGCGGCACAACATCGATCTCGGCTTCGAGGAAACGCGTGCGGCGAGCGTCGTTGCGGACGTCGGCGCGCTGCGCGTGATGTTCGGCAACCTGCTCGACAACGCGGTGAAGTACACGCCGGACGGCGGCCGCATCGACGTGTCGTTGACGAGCGACGCGGCCGGCCGCGCGTGCGTGCAGATCGGCGACAGCGGGCCCGGCATTCCGGCGGACGAGCGCGAGCGCGTGTTCGACCGCTTCTATCGCGACAGCACGGCACGTGCACGCACCGACGTGTCGGGCAGCGGCCTCGGGCTTGCGATCGTCAAGCGCGTGGCGGCGCAGCAGGGCGCGACGGTGTCGCTCGGCGATGCGGCCGCGGGCGGCCTGCTCGTCAGCGTCGTGTTCCGCGATGCCGAGATGCCGGCCCAGGCGCCGCAACCGTCCGAATCCGTGTGAAGCGTGCCGCCGGGGCGGGCGCCGGCGGCCGCTTAAGCCCCGCTTAAGGCTGATTAAGCCTCCTTTAAGTCAGGGTCGTTACGCTGCGTCCTAACAAAGAGGAGGTCCTACGATGAACACCCGATTCCTTGCGCGCGGCGCCGTCGCGGTCGCCGTGGCGGCCGCCCTGTCGGCCGGCTATTTCGCCGGCACCCGTCGCGCCGATCCGCAGATCATCACGCCCGCGCAGGCTGCCGCACTGATGCCGGCCGAAGCGGCCGCCAAGACCGGCATCCCCGATTTCTCCGGGCTCGTCGAGACCTACGGCCCGGCGGTCGTGAACATCAGCGCGAAGCACGTCGTGAAGCAGGTGTCGCGGCGCGTGCAGCAGCCGCAGCTGCCGATCGACCCGAGCGACCCGTTCTACCAGTTCTTCAAGCACTTCTACGGCCAGGTGCCGGGCATGGGCGGCGACGCGCAGCCGGACGACCAGCCGAGCGCGAGCCTCGGCTCCGGGTTCGTCATCAGCTCCGACGGGTACATCCTCACCAATGCGCACGTGATCGACGGCGCGAACGTCGTCACGGTCAAGCTGACCGACAAGCGCGAATACAAGGCGAAGGTCGTCGGCGCCGACAAGCAGTCCGACGTCGCGGTGCTGAAGATCGACGCGAGCGGCCTGCCGACCGTGAAGATCGGCGATCCGGCGCAGAGCAAGGTCGGCCAGTGGGTCGTCGCGATCGGCTCGCCGTACGGCTTCGACAACACGGTCACGTCGGGCATCATCAGCGCGAAGTCGCGCGCGCTGCCGGACGAGAACTACACGCCGTTCATCCAGACCGACGTGCCGGTGAATCCCGGCAACTCGGGCGGCCCGCTGTTCAACCTGCAGGGCGAGGTGATCGGCATCAACTCGATGATCTACTCGCAGACGGGCGGCTTCCAGGGCCTGTCGTTCGCGATCCCGATCAACGAGGCGATCAAGGTGAAGGACGAGCTCGTGAAGACGGGCCATGTGAGCCGCGGCCGCCTCGGCGTCGCCGTGCAGGGGCTGAACCAGACGCTCGCGAGTTCGTTCGGGCTGCCGAAGCCGGACGGCGCGCTCGTCAGCTCGGTCGACCCGAACGGTCCGGCCGCGAAGGCCGGCCTGCAGCCGGGCGACGTGATCCTGTCGGTCAACGGTTCGCCGGTCGCCGATTCGACGTCGCTGCCCGCGCAGATCGCGAACCTGAAGCCCGGTTCGAAGGCCGACCTGCAGATCTGGCGCGACAAGTCGAAGAAGTCGCTCAGCGTGACGCTCGGCGCGATGGCCGATGCGAAGCTCGCGTCGAACGACGGCGGGCCGGTCGAGCAGGGCCGCCTGGGCGTCGCGGTGCGGCCGCTGTCGCCGCAGGAGCGCAGTGCCGACAACCTGTCGCACGGGCTGATCGTGCAGCAGGCCGGCGGGCCGGCCGCCAACGCGGGCATCCAGCCCGGCGACGTGATCCTCGCGGTCAACGGCCGCCCGGTCACGAGCCCCGAGCAGTTGCGCGACGCGGTCAAGGGAGCGGGCAACAGTCTTGCTCTGCTGATCCAGCGCGATAATGCACAGATCTTCGTGCCGGTCGACCTGAGCTGACCGGTATGGCCGACGGCCGGCCAGGCCGGCCGCGGCGGGCGCCGCCGCCGCTCGGTCGCGTGACGCAGCGCCCCGTATGTGTTCCGACCCCAAGGAGAGAGCCATGCAATATCTACGCAACGTGTCCCGATTTGCCGTCGCGGCGGCGCTGGCCGCCGGCCTCGCAGCCGGTGCGACCGGCGCGTACGCGCAGTCGGACGGCTTGCCCGCCGCGCGCCAGCAGGGCGACGTCACCTTCGTGTCCGGCGGCGTCGGGCAGGACGAATCGACGGCGTTCCAGCGCAACGAAGCGAAGTGGCCGCTGGCGCTGCGCTTCACCGGCAAGGGCGGCGAGTTCCTGGCCGACGTCCATGTGCGGATCGTCGACGGCAAGGGTGCCGAGGTGCTGAAGACCGACGCGCGCGGGCCGTACATGCTCGTGCAGGTGCCGCCCGGGCGCTATACGGTGCATGCGTCGTACCAAGGCAACGACGAGTCGCGCGCCGTCACCGTCGGCGCGAAGGGCGGCGCGAAAACCGCGTTCCAGTGGAGCGCGCAGTAGCACGCCGCGCGCGGCCCGGGCGCGGGTCGCGCAATCGGACGAAGTTTCGCCCATAATGAAAGCCACGGCACCCGTGCCGTGGCTTTTTTCGTTTCCTGCCCCCGGCCCGCCGGCCGCCCGAAGGAGAAACGATGTCCGATGCAGCCGACCCTCGACTTGAAATCGTGCCGAACCGTCATCGCGTGCGCGTGATTCATCGCGGCATCACGTATGCCGATTCGCATGGCGCGCTGACCGTGCGCGAAACGGGGCTCCCGGACATCCATTACCTGCCGCGCAGCGACGTCAACATGCGCCGGCTCGTGAAATCCGGCACCACGACGGCCTGCCCGTACAGGGGGCAAGCCGTGCACTTCGATTTGCAGACCGAAGACGGCGTGATCGAGAACGCCGCATGGAGTTACGAAGAACCGAAGGAGGCGGCGTCCGTGCTTGCGCACTACGTCGCCTTCGATGCCGCACGGATCGACAGTCTCGTCGAGACGTCCTGATGCGGCGCGCGTTCATCGGGGAGGCGTCATGGAACTGAACGACACGTTACGCGTACCGCTCGCGCCGCCTGTCGTGCGGGATGCGCTTGAAGATCTCGCATTGCTGCGGGCGAGCTTCGACCATTGCGAATCGTTCGTGAAACTCGCACACGGCGAGTTCGCGTTGACGATCACGGTGCCGCTCGGGCCGCTGCGCGCCCGCTACGACGTGCGCGCGCACGCGGCCGCCGAGCACGGCGATGCGGAGGGGCAGCCGCGCCGCGTGCTCAACTTCAAGGCGCGGGCCGACGGCCTCGGCGCGCTGCGCGGCCAGGTCGAACTCGTGCTGATGCCGGACGACGACGCGAGCGCCACGCGCATCGAGTATGTCGTCTGGGCGACGGCGAGCGGGCCGCTGGCCGAGCTGCCGGGGCGGCAGATCGACAATGCGCTGCGCGAGTGGACCGACACCTTCTTCCGCGAGTTTTGCGCAGTCGTGCAGGCGAAGCACGGCCTCGCGCCGAATCGCGCGCGCTCGCACGCGCAGCGGCGCCAGCACGTGTTCCTGCGGCCGGCATCGCTGGTGGCCGCGACGAAGCGTTCGCTGCCGCCGCATCTCGGCGGCGCGCTGACCGGTCGTGCCGCCAGTGCGCTCCCGCATCGCGGTTCCGGCACGGTGCCCGTCTGGGCATGGGCGGCGATGATCGTGTTCGTCGCGCTGCTGCTTTATGCGGCGCGCTGGATCAACGGCGCCTGAGCGGCCGGCCGGTTCCCCCGGTTCCACTTTACGGCCTGCGCGCCGACCGCGAGGCGGGCGTTACCGTCCCGCATCGGCATCGGCCGCGGCGCCGCGAAATTCCCTTCGATAGGCAGATGGCGACGTGCCGAGCGCGCCCGCGAAATGCTGGCGCAGCGACACGCTAGAGCCGTAGCCGGCCGCCTGCGCGATCGCGTCGATCGATTGCCCGGTGGTTTCGAGCAGGTGCTGCGCACGCGCGAGCCGCTCGGCCTGCAGCCACGCGGTGACGGTCGTGCCCGTCGCCTGGCGGAAGTGGCGCGTGAACGTACGGCGGCTCATCAGCACGCGTTCGGCGAGCGAATCGACGCTGTGCGCGGCGTCGAGGTGCGCCCGCACCCAGTCGAGCAGGCCCGCGAGCCGCGCATCGCGCGGGTGGGCGGCGACCGGCTGCGGCACGTACTGGGCCTGCCCGCCCTGGCGGTGCGGCGGGATCACGAGGCGGCGCGCGATCTGGTTCGCGGCGTCCGAGCCGAAGCGGCGCCGCACGACGTGCAGGCAGCAGTCGAGCCCCGCGGCCGTGCCGGCCGACGTCATCAGGTTGCCGTCGTCCACGTACAGCACGTCGGGATCGAGTTTCACGCGCGGAAAGCGTTGCGCGAAATCGTCGGCCCACGCCCAGTGCGTGGTGGCCGGGCGGCCGTCGAGGAGGCCTGCCGCGGCGAGCACGTACGCGCCGAGGCACAGCCCGACGAGTTGCGCGCCACGGGCGGCGACCGCGCGGACGGCATCGAGCATCGCGTCGGGCGGCGCTTCGTCCGGGTCGCGCCATGCCGGCACGATGACGATGTCCGCATCGTCGAGTGCGTCGAGCCCGTACGGCGCGGTGATCGTGAAGCCGCCCGTCGTGGACAGCGGGCCGCGCTCGGCCGAGCAGACGCGGAACTCGAACACGGGTGACGCGGCTGCGTCGCGTTCCTTGCCGAACACGACGGACGGCACCGACAGGTGGAACGGGCTGATGCCGTCGTATGCGATTACGGCGACGACGGTCGGTGCGGTCGGAACGGGCGGGGCGAACGGCGAAGCGGGCGACGCGGGTGATGCAGCGGCGGTCATGGCGGGCTCCGGATGGGCGATGGCCCGATTCTATCGAAGAATGGCTATCGGGCCACTGTCCGCACCGGCGACGCGGCTCGACAATGCATCGCATCGCGCTGCTGGCTGTCCCGTTCCGGGGCGGGGCAGCGCCCCCGGACCAGGAGCCCGCCATGTCGAACGCCGTCCCGTCTTCCGTTTCCCAGCCTGCTGCCCGCCGTGCGCTGATCGTGATCGACGTCCAGAACGAATACGTGACGGGCAGTTTGCCGATCGAGTATCCGCCGCTCGATGTGTCGCTCGCGAACATCGGCCGCGCGATCGACGCCGCGCATGCGGCCGGCGTGCCGGTGATCGCGGTCCAGCACGTTGCACCGGCCGGCGCGCCGATCTTCGCGCCCGGCAGCGACGGCGTCGCGCTGCACGCGGTGGTCGCCAGCCGGCCGTACGCGCACCTGATCGAGAAAGCGCAGGCGAGTTCGTTCGCCGGCACCGGTCTCGCTGCGTGGCTCGACGCGCACGGGATCGACACGCTCGTGGTGGCCGGCTACATGACGCACAACTGCAATGCCGCAACGGTCTATCACGCGGCGCATGCGGGGCTGAAGGTCGAATACCTGGACGACGCGACGGGTGCGCTGCCTTACGAGAACGAAGCGGGGGCGGCGAGTGCCGAAGAGATTCACCGCGCGTACACGGTGGTGTTCCAGTCGAATTTCGCGGCGGTGATGTCGACCGACGCGTGGATCGCGGGACTGGCCGGCGCACCGGTGCCGGCGCGCGATTCGGTGGCCGCGTCGAACCGGCGGGCCCGCGCGCATCGCGCGAAGGCGGCCTGACCCGGCCGGAGAGGCGGGGGCGGCCGCGCCGTCAGTCGCCGTCCTTCAGCATCGCCGGGCTGTAGCGCAGCATGTCGAAACAGCCGTCGACGAGCTTTTCCGCATGCTGCTCGGCGTCGATCTCGTCGGGCAGCATCAGCATGTCCCGCACGAAGCCGCTGACGAGCGTGTGCAGCATCAGGGTCGCCCGCCACGTATCGAGCCGCTCGGGCAGCAGCTTGAGCCGCACGGCCACTGCGAGATCGGCGTCGATCGTGTGCAGCGCCTCGCTCATCCCCGCGCGGTTGCGCTGCAGCAGCGGCTCCATGTCCGCGACGTACTCGCACTTCATGAACAGGATGCTGAACACGCGCCGCAGCTGCGAGTCGCGCTGCACGCCGAGCAGGCACCAGATCAGGATCTGCCGGACCTTCTCGAGCGGATTGCCGCCCGGCGCGTCGAGCGGCATCCGCTTCAGTTCGTCGATCGGCAGAAATACGCGGTCGAACATCGCGTCGAACAGTTCGCTCTTGTTCGCGAAGTGCCAGTAGATCGCGCCGCGCGTCACGCCGGCGTGCTGCGCGATATCCGCGAGCGACGTGTGCGACACACCCTTCTCGAAGAACACGTGCTCGGCGGCGTCGAGAATGCGGTTGCGCGTCTCGAGCGCCTCCTCCTTGGTACGTCTGACCATGTGCAGGCCTGAATGGATCGGTCGTAGGTGAATATAGGGTCTGCAACCCTCGCAGCCGTCATGGAGACGGGCTATGCTTGCCACTGGTAACAATCCGTAAGACTGGACCGTCGGCAGGGCACAAACGGGCTTTTTACATACATTCGTGAATGTATATACAATACCACCCTACGATCGAATGACCCAAGTGGCAATCAGTTAATATCCCACTCTGCTGATTCCCGCCAAAGTACCTGTCCGCAGTTCGCGGCATCCCCGTCGGCACGGAGGTCTCGTGCCGACGTGCTGTATCTAGTAGTCCAGTAATTCAGGTGTTCGATCTGCGCCGCGAGGCGCATCCGTGTTGCGCTCCCGCCGGGTGCTGCACTTATTCCATTGGCTATACACAGAGGTCGCTCCATGCGCGTCGAACGGGTTCCATACCGCTTGATCACTGTCGCGGCAGCCGCGGTTTTCCTGGCTGCATGCGGAAAAAAAGAATCGGCACCGCCGCCGCAAACGCCGGAAGTCGGCGTCGTCACCGTCCAGCCGCAAGCCGTTCCGGTCTTCACCGACCTGCCGGGCCGCACCAGTGCATTCCTCGTCGCGCAGGTCCGCGCACGGGTCGACGGCATCGTGCTGCGCCGTGAATTCACCGAAGGCACCGACGTCAAGGCCGGCCAGCGCCTCTACAAGATCGACCCGGCGCCGTACGTCGCCGCGCTGAACAGCGCGAAGGCGACGCTCGCGAAGGCGCAGGCGAACCTCGTCACGCAGAACGCGCTGGTCGCGCGCTACAAGGTGCTGGTCGCCGCGAACGCGGTCAGCAAGCAGGACTACGACAACGCGGTGGCCACGCAAGGGCAGGCCGCTGCCGACGTCGCAGCCGGTAAGGCGGCGGTCGACACCGCGCAGATCAACCTCGGCTATACGGATGTCGTGTCGCCGATCACCGGCCGCGTCGGCATTTCGCAAGTGACGCCGGGCGCGTACGTGCAGGCGAGCCAGGCCACGCTGATGTCGACCGTGCAGCAGCTCGATCCGGTGTACGTCGACCTCACGCAGTCGAGCCTCGACGGCCTGAAGCTGCGCCAGGACGTGCAGAGCGGCCGCCTGAAGACGAGCGGCCCGGGCGCGGCGAAGGTGTCGCTGATCCTGGAAGACGGCAAGACCTACTCGGAAGCGGGCAAGCTGCAGTTCTCGGACGTGACGGTCGACCAGACCACCGGCTCGGTGACGATCCGCGCGGTCTTCCCGAACCCGGGCCGCGTGCTGCTGCCGGGGATGTTCGTGCGCGCACGGATCGAGGAAGGCGTGAACGAGAACGCGTTCCTGGTGCCGCAGATCGGCGTCACGCATGACCAGAAGGGCCAGGCGGTCGCGATGGTGGTGAACGCCAGCAACAAGGTCGAGCCGCGTCCGCTGAAGACGACCGGCATGCAGGGCCCGAACTGGGTCGTCGAAGGCGGTCTGCAAGCGGGCGATCACGTGATCGTTCAGGGCGTCGACAAGGTGCGCCCGGGTGCGACCGTGAAGACGGTTGCCGCCCAGCTCGCGCCGGCGGCCGATGCCGCACCGGGCGCTGCTGCCGCCTCCGCCGCACCGGCTGCCGCCGGTTCCGGCGCCGCTGCTGCTTCCGGTGCCGCTGCATCGGGCGCCGCGCCGGCGAGTGCTGCCGCTGCTTCGAGCGCGCAATAACAGGGAGCCTGTTTCATGGCAAAGTTTTTTATCGATCGCCCGATCTTCGCGTGGGTGATCGCCATCATCCTGATGCTGGCCGGGGTCGCGTCGATCTTCACGCTGCCGATCTCGCAGTATCCGACGATCGCGCCGCCATCGATCCAGATCACCGCGAACTACCCGGGCGCTTCCGCGAAGACGGTGGAAGACACGGTGACGCAGGTGATCGAGCAGCAGATGAGCGGTCTCGACAACTTCCTGTACATGTCGTCGACGAGTGACGACTCGGGCAACGCGACGATCACGCTGACCTTCGCGCCGGGCACCAACGCCGACATCGCACAGGTCCAGGTGCAGAACAAGCTGTCGCTCGCGACGCCGGTTCTGCCGCAGGTCGTGCAGCAGCTCGGCCTGTCGGTGACGAAGTCGAGCAGCAGCTTCCTGCTGGTGCTCGCCTTCAACTCCGAAGACGGCAGCATGAACAAGTACGACCTCGCGAACTTCGTGGCGTCGCACGTGAAGGATCCGATCAGCCGGTTGAACGGCGTCGGTACCGTCACGCTGTTCGGCTCGCAGTACGCGATGCGGATCTGGCTCGACCCGAACCGCCTGACCAACTACGGCCTCACGCCGGTCGACGTGTCGACCGCGATTGCCGCGCAGAACGTGCAGATCGCGGGCGGCCAGATCGGCGGCACGCCGTCCACGCCGGGCACGATGCTGCAGGCGACGATCACCGAATCGACGCTGCTGCAGACCCCTGCGCAGTTCGGCAACATCCTGCTGAAGGTCAACCAGGACGGCTCGCAGGTTCGCCTGAAGGACGTCGCGAAGATCGAGCTCGGCGGCGAAAACTACAACTTCGACACGAAGTACAACGGTCAGCCGACCGCGGCACTCGGTATCCAGCTCGCGACCAACGCGAACGCCCTCGCCACTGCGAAGGCCGTGCGCGCGAAGATCGACGAACTGGCGCCGTTCTTCCCGCACGGTCTCGTCGTGAAGTACCCGTACGACACGACGCCGTTCGTGAAGCTGTCGATCGAGGAAGTGGTCAAGACGCTGCTCGAAGGTATCGTGCTCGTGTTCCTCGTGATGTATCTGTTCCTGCAGAACCTGCGGGCGACGATCATCCCGACGATCGCGGTGCCGGTCGTGCTGCTCGGTACGTTCGCGGTCATGTCGATGGTGGGCTTCTCGATCAACACGCTGTCGATGTTCGGCCTCGTGCTCGCGATCGGCCTGCTGGTGGACGATGCGATCGTGGTGGTGGAGAACGTCGAGCGGGTGATGGCGGAAGAGGGCTTGTCACCGAAGGAGGCGACCCGCAAGGCGATGGGCCAGATCACCGGCGCGCTGGTCGGTATCGCGCTCGTGCTGTCGGCCGTGTTCGTGCCGGTCGCGTTCTCCGGCGGCTCGGTCGGTGCGATCTATCGTCAGTTCTCGCTGACGATCGTGACGGCGATGATCTTGTCGGTGCTGGTTGCGTTGATCCTGACGCCGGCCTTGTGCGCGACGATCCTCAAGCCGATCCCGCAGGGCCATCACGAAGAGAAGAAGGGTTTCTTCGGCTGGTTCAACCGCACGTTCAACAACAGCCGCGACAAGTACCACGTCGGCGTGCACCACGTGATCAAGCGCTCGGGCCGCTGGCTCATCATCTATCTGGTCGTGATCGTCGCGGTCGGGCTGCTGTTCGTGCGCCTGCCGAAGTCGTTCCTGCCTGATGAAGACCAGGGCCTGATGTTCGTGATCGTGCAGACGCCGTCGGGTTCGACGCAGGAAACGACCGCGAAGACGCTCGCGAACATTTCCGACTACCTGCTGAAGGACGAGAAGGAAATCGTCGAGTCGGCGTTCACGGTCAACGGCTTCAGCTTCGCGGGCCGCGGCCAGAACTCCGGTCTCGTGTTCGTGCGCCTGAAGGACTACTCGCAGCGTCAGCATGCGAACCAGAAGGTGCAGGCGCTGATCGGCCGGATGTTCGGGCGTTACGCGGGCTACAAGGACGCGATCGTGATCCCGTTCAACCCGCCGTCGATTCCTGAACTCGGCACGGCTGCGGGCTTCGACTTCGAGCTGACGGACAATGCCGGTCTCGGCCACGATGCACTGATGGCCGCGCGTAACCAGTTGCTCGGGATGGCCTCGAAGGATCCGACGCTGCAGGGTGTCCGTCCGAACGGCCTGAACGATACGCCGCAGTACAAGGTCGACATCGACCGCGAGAAGGCGAATGCGCTGGGCGTGACGGCGGATGCGATCGACCAGACGTTCTCGATCGCGTGGGCGTCGAAGTACGTGAACAACTTCCTCGACACCGACGGCCGGATCAAGAAGGTCTACGTGCAGGCAGACGCGCCGTTCCGGATGACGCCGGAAGACATGAACATCTGGTACGTGCGCAACGGGTCGGGCGGGATGGTGCCGTTCAGCGCGTTCTCAACCGGTCACTGGACGTACGGTTCGCCGAAGCTCGAGCGTTACAACGGCGTGTCGGCGATGGAAATCCAGGGTCAGGCCGCACCGGGCAAGTCGACTGGTCAGGCGATGACCGCGATGGAAGGGCTCGCGAAGAAGCTGCCGGTCGGTATCGGCTATTCGTGGACGGGCCTGTCGTTCCAGGAAATCCAGTCGGGTTCGCAGGCGCCGATCCTGTACGCGATCTCGATCCTCGTCGTGTTCCTGTGTCTCGCGGCACTGTATGAAAGCTGGTCGATCCCGTTCTCGGTGATCATGGTGGTGCCGCTCGGCGTGATCGGCGCACTGCTCGCGGCGACGATGCGCGGCCTCGAAAACGACGTGTACTTCCAGGTCGGCCTGTTGACCACGGTGGGCTTGTCAGCGAAGAACGCGATCCTGATCGTGGAATTCGCGCGCGAGTTGCAGGTGACCGAGAAGATGGGGCCGGTCGAAGCCGCGCTGGAAGCGGCGCGCCAGCGGCTGCGTCCGATCCTGATGACGTCGCTCGCGTTCATTCTCGGCGTGATGCCGCTCGCGATCAGCAACGGTGCGGGCTCGGCGAGCCAGCATGCGATCGGCACGGGCGTGATCGGCGGGATGCTCACGGCAACGTTCCTCGCAATCTTCCTGATCCCGATGTTCTTCGTGAAGATCCGTGCGATTTTCAGCGGCGAGCGGGAAGATGCCGACGAGGCATTGCGTCTGGCTCAGGAGCATGCGAAGCACGAAGAGACGCCGGGCAACGGCGACGAAGGCAACAAGGGACAGTGATGATGCAAAAACACGCTTTGACTGCAACCGCGGTCGCACTGGCCGCCGCGCTCCTTGCCACGGGCTGCACGATGGCGCCGCATTACAAGCGGCCCGACGCACCTGTCGCGCAGGCGTACCCGGCCGGCGGCGTCTATGCGACGCAGCCGGGTGCGGCCGGCGCGCGCAGCGCGAACGGCCAGGCGGCGACCGCCATCGGCTGGCGCGAATTCTTCGTCGATCCGCGCCTGCAGCGGCTGATCGAGATCGCGCTGAAGAACAACCGCGACCTGCGCGTGTCGGTGCTGAACATCGAGGCGGCGCGCGCGCAGTACCAGATCACGCGCGCGGGCCTGTTCCCGACGCTCAACGGTACGGGCACGGGCAACATCCAGCGCCTGCCGGCCGGTGTGTCGACGACGCAGCAGCCGCTGATCACGCGCAGCTACAACGTCGGGCTGTCCGC
>NZ_CABVPX010000014.1 GCF_902499125.1 Burkholderia arboris | reverse complement strand
CTGCGCGCGCTCGACCGTGCAGGGCTGCCGTGGCGCGAGCGCTTCATTGGCGGCGGGGTCGCGGCGGTCACGGCCGCGGCCGCGGCAGGGCTCGCCGTCTGCCCGCTCGCACGGCGTGTCGCGCCGCGCACGCTGGTCGACGTCGGTGCGAAATTCGGACTGCCGCCGCTGCCGCAATCGCAGGTCGTGCTGTATTCGCGCGTACGCGACATCCGGGCCGCCGCCGCGCTGCGCAGGTTTGCCGACAGCCTTGCAATCTCGGCGTAAACTAGCGGGTTCCGCCGCCCGCAATCTCCTGAAGAATTCCGATGAAACCCGAAGCCCGCAAGCACGTCCGCGCCAACCTGCTGATGCTCGCCGCCGCCGCGATCTGGGGCTCGGCCTTCGTCGCGCAACGCCTGAGTCTCGACGTGATCGGGCCGTTCCTGTTCACCGGGCTGCGCTTCCTGCTCGGCGCGCTCGTGCTGGTGCCGCTGCTGATGCTGAATACGGCGTCGCGCGCGCAGCTCGCGGCGATCCGCCGCGAACCGGCGCTGCTGCTGCCGGGCCTCGCGCTCGGCGGGCTGCTCGCGGTGTCGATTTCGCTGCAGCAGTTCGGCCTGCAATACACGCGGGTCGCCAACGCCGGCTTCATCAGCTCGCTGTATGTCGTGATCGTGCCGCTGATGGGCGTGTTCGCCCGCCACCGGATCGGCGCGGGCACGTGGTTCGGCGCATTGCTGGCAGCGATCGGCCTGTATTTCCTCAGCATCGACGAGCACTTCTCGGTGCTCTACGGCGACTGGTTCCAGCTTGCGGGCGCCGTCATCATCGCCGCGCACGTGATGGCCGTCGGCCATCTCGCGAAGCGCCACGACCCGCTCGTGCTCGCGTTCCTGCAGTTCCTCGTGTGCGGTGTCGCGTGCCTCGCGGTCGGCCTCGCCGTCGAGCCGGTCAGCGTCGCGATGCTGCGCGGCGCGCTGCCGACGCTGCTGTACGGCGGGCTGTTGTCAGTGGGCGTCGGCTATACGCTGCAGGTGGTCGCGCAACGCGACGCGGCGCCCGCGCACGCGGCCGTGATCTTCAGCATGGAAGGCGTGTTCGCGGCGATCGCCGGCTGGGCCGCGCTCGGCGAAACGCTGACGCTGCGCGCGCTCGTCGGCTGCGCGCTGATGCTCGCCGGCCTGCTCGCCTGCCAGTTGCTGCCGAACGGCGACGCCCGGAAAAAGGACGAGGACGCGCTGCCGGCGTGACACGCACCGTCCCTATAATGGCGGTTCGCGTGACTTCCACGCCAACCGCTTCCGACAGGCCCGCTCCGTGACGTCCACTTCCGCCGATCCCGCCGCCGACCTGCTGCGCGAACGCGCAGCGCACTACGCTGCCCAGGCGGCCCTGTTCCTGCGCGACCAGGCGCTCTCCACCGCGTCGCACGACCTGCGCAGCCCGCTGAACGCGATGCACAGCTGGGCGTACGTGCTCGAGCGCCAGCTCGCCCACGCCGACCCGAACCTGCAGCGCGCGCTCGCGGGCATCCGCACGGGCATCGACCAGCAGGTCGCGCTGATCGACGACGCGCTCGACGCGCCGCGCGCGCAAACGCGCACGCTCGCGATCTCGCCACGGCCGTTCGCGTTGCGCGCGCTGCTCGACGACACGCTCGCGCTCGTCCGTTTCGCGCTCGCCGACACACGACACGTCACGCTCGACGCGACGCTGCCGGACGGCGAACCGACGCTCGTCGTCGACCGCGAACGCGTCGCCCAGGCGCTCTGGACCCTGCTGACGACGGCCGTCGAAGCGAGCGCCGCGGGCAGCCGCGTCGCCTTCGCATGCGCACGCGACGGCGTGCAGTTCAGCGCGCGCGCCACGTGCACCGTGAACGCCGACGCGCTCGCCGATCCCGCGCTACCGCACGCGTTCGAAGCGTTCGCCCGGCGCGAGATGTTGCGCCAGCGCGACGCGAAACGAAACGCCTGGGCGCTCGCACTGTGCCAGCGGGTCGCACTCGCGCACGGCGGCACGTTGACGCACGACGCATTCGCCGACGGCGCGGCCGTCACCCTCTCGTTCTCCATTCCCTGCGAGGCGCCGGTGTAAGCAATCGGCCGCCCGATACATTACAAATTCCTTTCTGGCTCTATACTGATGGGCCTGTCATAACCGGAGCGATTCTTTGTTACAGATCTTCGCGCTCATCGGCGCGTTGTTCCTGGTGGCCCTCAACGGGTTCTTCGTTGCAGCCGAATTCGGCCTCGTCAAACTGCGCGCGACGCGCGTCAAGACCCTTGCCCGCAAGCATGGCCTGCGCGGGCGCATCCTCGGCATCGTGCACGGCCGGCTCGACGCGTATCTTTCCGCGTGCCAGCTCGGCATCACGCTCGCCTCGCTCGGCCTCGGCTGGGTCGGCGAGCCGGCGTTCGCGCAACTGATCGGCCCGCTGCTCGACCTGATCGGCGTGCAGTCCGAACGCGTCGTGCACCTGATCTCGCTCGTGTTCGCGTTCTCGCTGATCTCGTTCCTGCACATCGTCGTCGGCGAACTGGCGCCGAAATCGATGGCGATCCGCCAGTCGGAGAAGGTCGGCCTGTGGGTCGCCCTGCCGCTGTATGCGTTCTACTGGGCGATGTATCCGGCGATCTGGGTGCTCAACTCCAGCGCCAACGCGGTGCTGCGGCTCGCAGGGCTGTCGGCCGACCACGGCAGCGACGCGCACTACTCGACCGACGAGCTGAAGCTGATCCTGCGCAGCCGCCGCAGCACGGCCGGCAACACGGCGCAGCCGGCACGCGGCACGTACAGCAACGACGAGTGGAACACGCTCGCGCATTCGCTCGATTTCTCGTCGATGACGGTGTCCGACCTGATGCGGCCGGCCCATGAAATGATCGGCCTGCGGCGCGACCTGCCGCTGCCCGACAACATGGAGATCGTCGCGCGGCACCGCTTCAGCCGCTATCCGCTGTTCGAGGATGCGTCGCGCGAACAGGTGAGCGGGCTGATCCACCTGAAGGACCTGCTGCTCGCGCGTCACGCGGGCGCCGCGCTCGAAGACCTGTCCGACTACGTGCGCCCGGTGCAGTACGTGAAGCCCGACACCCCGGCGCTCGACCTGTTCCGCCGCTTCCGCAAGGGCGCCCCGCACTTCGCGCTGGTCGGCAACAAGGGCGAGAAGCCGATCGGCTTCCTGACGCTCGACAACCTGCTCGGCGCGCTGGTCGGCCAGATCCACGACGAGTTTCGCCAGGGCGATGCCGACTGGAGCCGCCTCGACGACGGCACACTGATGGGCAAGGGCAGCCTGCCCGTCGTGTCGCTCGAGCAGGCGCTCGGCATCGACATCGACGAAGGCCGCGCGGAATCGGTCGGCGGCCTCGTGATCCAGGCGCTCAGCGACCTGCCGACCGAAGGGCAACGCGTGTCGTTCGACCGCTTCGACGTCGTCGTGAAGAAGATGAACGGGCCGCGCATCGTGCTCGTGCGCGTCTATCCGAAGGGCATGAAAGAGGCCGACGAATGACGGCCCCTCGTTGCGTCGCGCGATGAACGCGATGCTGCCGCGCTGCTGCGTGATCACGCCCGAACCGGCGTCCGCGTCGGCAGCCGATCGCGCGGCATTCCTCGACCGGTTGTCGGCCGTGCTCGCGCGCGGTGAAACGCTCGTGCAACTGCGCGTGAAATCGCTCGATGCGGCCGCGTTCGCGTCGCTTGCCGCCGCAGCGCTCGCGCGCTGCGACGCGGCCGGCGCCCACCTGATGCTCAATGGCCCGATCGATGCCGCCGGCGTGATGCGGCTCGACGGCGCCGGCTGGCATCTCGACGGCACCGCGTTGCGCGCCGCCGCGCAGCGGCCGCTGCCAGCCGGCCGTTGGGTGTCGGCCGCCTGCCATTCGCAAGACGACCTGCTGCTGGCCGCACGCGCCGGCGCGGATTTCGTCACGCTGTCGCCCGTGCTGCCGACGCTCAGTCATCCCGGTGCGCCGACACTCGGCTGGGCGCAGTTCGATACGCTGGCCGCGCAGGCCGCGATGCCCGTCTTCGCGCTCGGCGGGATGACGCGCACGCATCTCGACGACGCGCGCCGCCACGGCGCGCACGGCATCGCGGGGATTCGCGGGTTCTGGTAAGTCCGGGATTGCCTGCGGCCCAGCCGGGCGCGCATGCGCCCGGCCTTCCAACCGTCACGCCGTCATCTGCTCATGCGTTCAGGTTCGGACGCATGCCGCGCCACGAACCGTCGTCGATGCGCCGAGCATCGTGCGTCAGCGCATAGCGGTTGACGTCACCCGTCAACCACGCAACGAGCGAATACGGCGGCAATTCCCCTTCATCGACACGATCGCGCGCGCGCGCCGGCGTCTCGAACACGACGCGTCCTCCCGGTGCGTCGAACCGCAGCGCATCGGGCGACAGGTTCAATGCAATCGTCAGCGTCTCGTCGTCGGCGAGCCGCCAGGACGCGAGCAGCGCATCGGCATCGCCGTCGCCGTCCGCCTTCAGCGCATGCGCGTCCTGCGGCCGGCAATCGGACAGCCGCGGCGCGATCAGCTTCGCGCGCACCGCGAGCGCCGACTGCACGAAATGCGCACGATCGGTGTCGCGCGCGGTTTCATCGAAGATCAGCGGGATCTGCGGCGTGAGCAGCGACAGCGCGAGTGCGGCCAGGCCGGCCGCCTGCGCCTGATCGCCCGGGCCGCTGTCGCGCCACGCGCCATCGGACAGCACGAGCGACGTCAGCGCCAGCCCGCTGTCGGCCGCCACGCCCTCTCCCGACGCGGCCGGCTGAAATGCCGCGCCGGCCGCGGTCAGTGCGCGGGCGAGCGTGTGGATCGACTGGTGCGTGGAAATGCCTTCGTGGGCCGACGTATCGCGCCCCGTCAGCCGGTGCAGCGCACGTTCGCCGCACCCGTTCCACTGCGCGTCGAAATGGGTATCGGCGAGATGCGCCGGATGCCGCTCGCTGCCGAGCACGAGGTGGATCAGGCGGTCGGCCGGCACGGCCGCGCGCACGCGATCCGCGATCTCGCGCAGCCACGACACGCCGATCCGGTCGGCTTCGCGCAGGCGCAGCCCGTCGCACCGGTATTCGTCGAGCCAGTACAGCGCGTTGTCGCAGAAGAAATCGCAGACTTCCGGATGATCGAGCGCCAGCGGCGCGGCCTGCAACGGATCGTCGCGCGTATGGAAGAACGGCACCGCGTAATGGCGCAGCGCATCGGTGCCGCTGCCGAAGCGCGCGTAGTCGAGCTCCAGCAGCACCGCGAACCCGTAGCCGTGCGCGTCGTCGATCAGCGCCTTCAGCGCGTCGGGGCCGCCTTCGGCCGCGAGCGGCGCGAACGGCAGGCTGTCGTGCGGCGACGCGAGCAATTCCAGCGCGGTCACGCCGAGACGTGCGAGCTGCGGCAAGCGGCGGCGCACGCCGTCGAAGCCGCCCACCGCGTGCGGACGGACCGCGTAAAGCGCCATGTCTTCCCACGCGCGCCCGCGCCAAAACGTGTTGCGCCACGTGAATGCGCGCGGATCGACGACCTCGCTCGGACCGTTGAGCCCGTCGGGTTGCGAGCGCGACGCGGGATCGGGAATCGACACGGCGTCGTCGAGGCGATAGCGGTAACGCGTGCCCGCGCCGCAGTCGGCGAAGACTTCGAACCAGTTCGGGCCGGCGGCCGTCATCGGAACGAGCGTCGGGTCGGAGCCGGAATCGAGTTCGAGTTGGACCTGTGTACTGCCCGGCGCCCACACGCGGAAATGCGTGCGCGGTGTCGTGGAGAGCGCGCCGCAGGGCTGCGCGCCAAACGGTAAGCAATGGATGTAGTGCTGCGCGTACGGATCGTGCGGACAATCGGACATCATGCGCTCCTCGTGCGTGCCGAGCGGCATGGCCGCGCCCGTGGCGCGGCGCATCGGGGCCCGGCATGCGACGGCCAGGCGGGGGGAGAGAACCGAGTATGCGCCGGATTCGCCATCCCGATGCAGGCTGGTCAGACATTTTTAAATGCGAATCGACCCCGGGGAATCGGGTGCGCCGGCCCATGCCGGCGAGTCGGGTAGTCGGCATACCGGAATGACCGCTCGCCTTGTTGCGCCGGCCGCAGGCCCGTACGCTCTGCGTCATGCCCGCGGGCACGTCGTCCGCCATCGACCCAAGGAACCCGCCATGTCGCTTCCCGCCAGCGCCGCGAAATTCGATCCGTCACGCGCGCAAGAATATGCCGAGCAATCGCGCATCGCGCTCGCCGGCTACGATGCGTGCCACGAGCTCAGCGCATGCATGCTCGCGTCGGCGATCGGCGTGACCGATGCACGGATCCTTGTCGCAGGTGCGGGCGGCACGGGCCAGGAAATCTGCGTCGCGGCCACACTCGAACCGGGCTGGCAGTTCACGGCCGTCGACCCGTCTGCGCCGATGCTCGCGCTTGCGCACTCGAACGTCGAGGCCGCCGGCCACGGGGCACGCACGGTGTTCATCGAGGACGGCGTCGACGCATTGCCCGACACCCCCGCGTTCGACGGCGCGACGCTGATCGGCGTGCTGCATCACGTGCCGGGCGACGAAGCGAAGGCCGCGCTGCTGCACGCGATCGCGCGGCGCCTGAAGCCCGGCGCGCCGCTCGTGCTCGCCGGCAACCATCGCCGCTACGCGGACCACCCTCGCCTGCTCGATGCGTGGCAGCAACGCTGGCGCATGAAGGGCGCCACGCCCGACGCCGTGCGTGCGCAACTCGCGAAGATCCTGCAGGGCGCCGATCCGCCCGCCTCCGAGGAGGCCGTGTTCGCGCTGCTGCGCGATGCGGGCTTCGACGCGCCGTTGCGCTTTTTCGCCAGCCTGTTCTGGGGCGCGTGGGTCGCGGTGCGGGGCGCGTAGCGGTTCGACGCGGCGCAGGACTGGATTCGCGTACGCGCCACACGCGCTGGGTATGATGTCGTTTCCGCCCCTTTCCGGCCTCGACATGCTCACCGTCCATCACCTGAACAACTCGCGCTCGCAGCGCGTGCTCTGGCTGCTCGAAGAACTGGATGTGCCGTACGAGATCGTGCGCTACGAACGCGATCCGAAAACGATGCTCGCGCCGCCCGCGTTGCGCGCGATCCATCCGCTCGGCAAGTCGCCGGTCGTCACCGACGACGGCCATACGTTCGCCGAATCGGGCGCGATCATCGAGTACCTGGTCGAACGCTACGGCAACGGGCGCCTCGCGCCGCCGCCCGGCTCACCCGAGCGGCACGATTACACGTACTGGCTGCACTACGCGGAAGGGTCGGCGATGCCGCCGCTGCTGCTCAAGCTCGTCGCGCTGCGGATCGCGCATGCGCCGATGCCGTTCTTCGCGCGGCCGATCGCGCGCAAGATCGCTGAAACACTGCAGTCGGGTTTCGTCGATCCGCAGATCGCGCTGCATCTCGGCCATATCGACAGCGCACTGCAACGCACCGGCTGGTTCGTCGGCAACGGCTTCAGCGCGGCCGACATCCAGATGAGCTTTCCGCTCGAAGCCGCGACCTCGCGCGGCGGCGGCAGCCGGTATCCCGCGATCGCGCGTTTCCTCGACGCGATCCACGCACGGCCCGCGTACCAGCGGGCGCTGGAACGCGGCGGCCCGTACGACCTGCTCAAGTAACCGGCGTCAGCTCAGCAACCCTGCCGCCACGTTGATCGACAGCCCGAGCACGGCCATGTTGAAGTAGAACGACAGGATCGACTGCGCGAGCACCGAGCGCCGCGCGGAGCGGTTCGCGAGCGACACGTCGGCCGTCTGCGACGCGACCGCGAGCGTGAACGCGAAATACAGGAAATCCCAGTAGTCGGGTTCGGGGTTGCGGTCGGGGAAGCGGAGCGCGCGGTCGTTGGATGGCGATCCGTAATAGAGCCGCGCGTAGTGCAGCGTGAAGATCGTCGGGATCAGGAACCAGGCGCCAAACAGCGTCGCGCCCGTGATCGCGTAGTGGCTGAGCCCCGCGCTGAAGCCGACGCTCTTGGCCGTGGCGAGCTCGATCGCGATCGCGGCCACGCTCGCGACGGTCGCGAAGCACACGACGGTCAGCACGGTCGTCGCGTTTTCGTCTTCGCGGATCGCGACTTCGCGCACCTTGTGATGATGTGCGGTCACCATGCGCACCCACATCAGCACGAGATACAGCCAGATCGCGCAATCCCAGCCGATCAGCGCCCGCACGGCCGGACGCATCGGAAACGGCAGCAGCACCGCGCACAGCACGCCGGCGACGAACGCCGCGACCATGCGCGGCCGGTTGCGTAATACCTGCGGATAAAACGTCATCGTGTCGTTCCGAAAGCGGATGGAAAGGGTTCGGCCGGCGCGCGGGACGGCCCGCTGCGCCGTGCCGGCGGGTAACGCGCCCCGATTATCGCCATTCCATCGTGACGTGGCGATGGGCACGAGCGCCTAAGATAAGGGGATGACTGCCACCGCCCCCCTCTGCCGCCACGCCGCGAACACGTCCGGCCGCGACTTCGTCGTCGGCGACCTGCACGGCTGCGTGGACGTGCTGCGCGCGCTGCTGCACGATATCCGCTTCGATCCGGCCCGCGACCGCCTGTTCTCGGTCGGCGATCTCGTCGATCGCGGCCCGGCCTCCGAAATCGCGCTCGAACTGCTCGACCGCCCGTGGTGCCACGTCGTGCGCGGCAATCACGAGGAGGTGCTGAGCCTCGTGTCGCGCGGCAAGGTGCCGCCCGATGCGTGGCGCGGGATCGGCGGCGACTGGGGCGCCGATCTGCCGCCCGAACGGCTGCACGCCCATGCGGCGCGCGTCGATGCGCTGCCGCTGGTGCGCGTGATCGGCGACGGCCCCGACCGCTTCAACGTGCTGCATGCGGAATTCTTCGGCTCGGACACGGATCTCGACGCGGGCAACTATCCGCACGACGTGCGCGAGCGGCTGATCTGGGGCCGCGACCTCGTTCAGGGGCTCGCCGATCCGGCGCGGCAGGCCGGGCTGTCGCTGACCTGCACCGGGCACACGCCCGTGCGTGCGCCGCAGCGGATCGGCGCGCAATGGTTCATCGATACGGGTGCGTTCGCGCCGTCCGGGCGGCTCACGCTCGCCGAGCCGCGCACCGGCAGCACGTGGTCGATGACGCAAGCCGAAGCGCGCGAGCGCCACGCGGGCGACTGGCCGCTACCCTGATGCGCCGACGCGCCGGTGCACCGGCTGGCGCCCTCGCCGCGCAACCGCCCGCGAACGCGCGAACGCTAGCCGACCTGGTTCAGTTCGAACACCGCATCGACGGCCGAGCCGTTCCAGTTGTATTCGAGATAGGCCGCGTGCTGACAGTCGCGCAGCAACGTCGTGCGGAACGCGGCGAGGCACTCGCCGCGCGGGTCGCGCACCGACGGATAGACGATCCCCGCACCGCCCGCGTTGCGCACCGCGCGGCCGAGCGCCTGCCCCGCACTGTAGTCGAGCGGATGCAACAAGGCGGGATCGCGCTGCGGCCACGCGCGCACGTCGGCCACGTCGCCCTGCGCGAGCACGGTATAGAGCCGCATCTGCTGGCGCATCGGCGGCTCCTTCGTCGCGGCCAGGAACAGCCCGCTGTGATAGCGCGTTTCGGCGATCGCCGTGTCGCGCGAGCGGGCGCAGTAGAACACACCGTAGCTGCCGTCGGAAAAGCGGCTGCCCAGCGGATTCAGGTGCGTGAACGCGGCCATGATCGGCCCCCAGCCCTGCCCGTAGCGGCGCTCGGCGGGCGGCACGAGGCCGAGCGTGCCGACTTCGGTGCGGATGCGGTCGTTGGTCAGCGATTCGAGCGCGTACAGCGCATCGAAATCGTCTGCCGACGCCACGCGATCGAACAGGTTGATCGCTGGAAAACGGGTGGGGATCACGCGGTAGGCCGGGGCCCAGTCGACGGCGGTCGTGGGCCATTGTCGTGTTTCGATCGGTGTCGTCACGCCCAGCCACCCCGCATCGCGTCGAGATAGTGCCGGATGGCGACCAGATCGCCGACGTTACCGGCGAGCATCCGGTCGAGCGCGCGCTTGCCGCCGAACGGCGCCGCGTCATTGGGCCGCCTGACCCACGCGTCGGCCGCGGCCGGCTGCGGCAGCAGGATCTGCAGCGCCTTGTAGATGCCGAGCAGCAGCGACAGCCGCTCGAGCGTATCGCGCGGCAGCCGCGCCGATTCCGGCGTGGCCTTCCACTTGAAGAACGTCGAACGGCCGGGCGACCCGAGCAGCACGATCTGCTCGTCGATCGTCAGCTCCCAGTCGCGCGCGATGTTGAAAAACGCGCGCAGGCCAGCCGCCGACATCTGCGCGACCGAAGCCTGTGGCGGGGCGGAATGCGAATCGTAGGCGGGCTGTGACATGATCGTTAGTCTCGAAATGAATTTACTAACAAGATTAGTCCATTTTCGCATTTTTGCAAGGGTCGTCCCCCATCGATCGGTCCACGCCTCCGACAAAACGATATTTTTTGTCCATTCTGGACTTTGATTTTATTTTCTGCGTTAATGGCCATGCGGACAGCGCGTCGGAACGCGACGCGTGTCCGGGAAACCGTGTCGCACGGAAACCGGATGCACCACGCCAAGGAACGCACCATGAAGAGACTGATTGCCGCTGTTTCGATCGCCCTGCTCGCGGTATCCGCAGGCCCCGCCGTCGCGAAGGACTGGACCACGATCCGCTTCGGCACCGATGCCAGCTACGCGCCGTTCGAGTCGAAGGCGCCCGACGGCAAGCTCGTCGGCTTCGACATCGACCTCGGCAACGAGATCTGCGCGCGCCTGAAGGCGAAGTGCGTGTGGCTCGAGAACGATTTCGACGGCATGATTCCGGCGCTGAAGGCGAAGAAGTTCGACGCGGTGCTGTCGTCGATGTCGATCACGCCGCAGCGTGCGCAGCAGATCGGCTTCACGACGAAGATCTACAACCAGCCGACGCGGCTCGTCGTGAAGAAAGGCTCGCCGCTGCTGCCGACGGCCGAATCGCTGAAGGGCAAATCGATCGGCGTCGAGCAGGGCACGACGCAGGAAACGTATGCGAAGGCGTACTGGGGCAAGCAAGGCGCGAACGTCGTGTCGTACCAGAACCAGGATGGCGTGTATGCGGACCTGACGTCGGGCCGCCTCGACGCGGCGCTGCAGGATGAAGTGCAGGCCGCGATCGGGTTCCTGAAATCGCCGCGCGGTGCGAACTACACGTTCGTCGGGCCCGAACTCGTCGACGAGAAGGTGCTCGGCATCGGCGCCGGCATCGGGCTGCGCCAGGAGGACACCGACCTGAAGGCGAAGATCGACCGCGCGATCGTCGACATGGTGAAGGACGGCACCTACAAGCGGCTCGCGTCGAAGTACTTCGACTTCGACATCTACGGCGGTTGAAAAAACGGCGTCGCGCGCGTACGGGTACTGCTCCCGTCGCGCGCGTCCGACCGCCCCTCCCCTTCAACCGGATGGCAACGGCATCGCGCGGTTCGCCGTCGCATCGAATCCTTCTCGTCGTGCATCGCCTCCGCGGCACGACGTGTCGACCATCATTCGGATTGCAGATCAATCGCTCGCGGGAGCGACGGGCAATGCGAAAGGAGGTCGTGCTGCTTGAGTCAATAGGCGAAGATCGGGCGTCGCGGTACCGGCGCCCGTGTACACATGCCCATGCGGATCGGGTTGGCGTGCAGGAAAGTGCCGACCCGGCGCGGATGACCGGCAACCAGCCGGATCCGCCTCGCACCGGGCGCGGAGAGATGGCCTGTCGAGGCATGCCGGCCGGCTGCAAGTGCGACGTTCGACCGGCGATGTCCCGAATCACTGCGATCGCGGCCTGCCAGCCGCGGCGTGTGGCGATCGTTCATTTTTCTACCCCGTATGCAGTGTGATGTTTGTTCCGGCAACCGGATCATGCCGGTGCCCCGACGATCGGGCGACGACGCGCCGTGCTCGCCGTCACGCGGCCGCTGCACCGCGCTCCGACACCGCATCCCCGCGGACTGCGTCCTGGCCGGACCCGGCTGCCTTCGCCGCCGAACCGGACGGACCTCGCGTCGTCGACTCTCGCACGACACTCTCCGCAAGGAGCGGGCCAGCTCCGCGCGAGCCCGTCCGGACAAGGGGTCGGCCGGGCCGGCCGGCGGCTCGAACGGGTGTGGAATGCCGGAAGTTGCGAAACTGAAACATGCGATGCGCGGCGCTCGCCGGACGCGTGACGGCCGGGCCTTGCGGGATAAGGCTGAACAATGATGCGCGGAAAATTTACCGACGGGGAGCGAGCCGGCCGGCCCGGTTCGCCGCGAAAATTCACCCGGTTGCCAGCGCGAAACGTTTCATGCGCTTTACATGCGGCCGGCGCAGGGCCGGCCCGCTCGCGCGGCTATACTGCGGCACCGCTTCCCGCGACGCCACGCTGCCCGAACGACCGCCCACGATGATCCGCACCCTCTATGCCGCCGAACGCGCCAGGCTGATCCGCTTCGGCGTGTCGGGCCTCGGCTCGACCGCGCTGCATGCGCTGATCGCCGCCGCGATGTTCGCGCTGTTCGACGCGACGCCCGTGGTCGCGAACGCAACCGCGTTCGTCTGCTCGACCGCGTTCTCGTATCTCGCCAATACGCTGTGGAGTTTTTCGTCGCCGGTGACGTGGAGCAACTTCGTGCGCTTTCTCGCGGTCGCGATGGCCGGCCTCGTCGTGACGATGCTGCTGGCGCACGGCACCGAGGCGCTGGGGCTCGCCCGCGCATGGAGCATCGTCGCGGTCGTGCTGTGCGTGCCGCCCGTCACGTTCGTGCTGCACCGGCTCTGGACCTATCGCTGAGCCGGTTCGCACGCACCGCGCGCCGCTCAGCCGACCCGCTGATGCCCGGCGTCGCCGGACGGTGCGCCGTCGTGCCCGCCGCTGTCGCCGTTCCCGCCGTTGTTGTCGTGGTCGTTCAGCCCGTGCTCGATCATCATCCGGTAGAGCGTCACGCGTGAAATGCCGAGTTCGGCGGCGGCCTTGTTGATCCGGTGGTCGTTGCGCAGCAGCGCGTTTTCGATCGCGGTGCGTTCGGCAAGCGCCCTCGCCTGTTCGAGCGTCACGGGTTCGGTTTCGCCGGGCGTGTCGAGCCCGAGATCGTGCGGCGTCAGCAGCCGGCTCTCGGCCATCACGATCGCGCGCCGCACGCGGTTGATCAGCTCGCGCACGTTGCCGGGCCACTCGTAGCGCCGCATCGCATCGAGCGCGGCCGACGTGAAGCCGCTGATCTTGCGGCCGCTGTCTGCCTTGAATTTCTGCAGCACATAGTGCGCAAGGATGTCGATGTCCTTGCCGCGCGCGCGTAGCGGCGGTTCGTGGATGCGCAGCACGCACAGGCGGTGATAGAGATCCGCACGGAAGCGCGCGGCCTCGACCGCGCCGTCGAGATCGACGTGCGTGGCCGAGATGATCCGCACGTCGACCGCGATCGATTCCTGCCCGCCGAGCCGCTCGATCTTGCCCTCCTGCAGGAAGCGCAGCAGGCTCGCCTGGCTTTCGACCGGCATGTCGCCGATTTCGTCGAGAAACAGCGTGCCGCCGTTCGCCGATTCGATCCGGCCCGCGCGCCGCTGGTTCGCGCCGGTGAATGCGCCGCGCTCATAGCCGAACAGCTCTGACTGCAGCAGGTGATGCGGAATCGCGCCGCAATTGATCGCGACGAACGGTCCCTTGCCGCGGACGGAGCGCTCGTGGATCGCGAGCGCCGTCAGTTCCTTGCCGGTGCCCGACTCGCCCGAGATGAACACGCTCGCGTCGGTCTTCGCGACTTTGCGGATCGTGCTGAACAGCTGCTGCATCGCCTCGCAGTTGCCGATCATCCCGTGTTCGCCGATGGACGCCGCATACGCGGCACCGTCGACGCGATCGAGCGCGGCCATCCCGCGCGCATGGCCGAGCACGTGCGAAATCCATTCGTACGGCAGCGGCAGCGTCACGTAGTCGAAGCAATAGCTGCGGATCAGTTCGCGCACGGCGGGGCCGATCGTGATGCCGGCCTGCGCGATGGAAATCCAGCCGATCGCCGGCTGGCTCAGGCACGCCTTCAGCGCGGGATAGTCGCGCGACGTGAACCCGGTGAAATCGACCAGCCCGGCTGCGACGTTCACGCCGGACGTCATGTTCTGCGCGGCGCCGGCCGTCTTTGCAACCGCAATCTCCCAGCCAAGCCCGCGCAGTTGCGCCAGCAACGGCTCGTCGGGCGTGCGCATGATCACGAACAGCTTGCGCCCGGCCTCGGGTGCGGTGACGGAGACATCCGTCATCTCGGGCGCTGCCTGCCCGTTTGCGTCGGGTGACCTTGCAACCATCGTTGTTCCCCGCTTGGCGTTGGTATCGTGCGCCGGCTCGCCGCCGCATACGACGGACCACGATCGAACCGACATATTGGCCGCATTTCCGTCCGAATAAAATCCCCCCGCGCACGAATCGCACGAGAATTGGACGCTTTCATGAACGGTATATCGATGCGTTCGGCCGGCGGCTAGATGGGTGTTATCCCGGTGGCGGGGCGGCTTGACACCCGAGCGGGCAGGCGCCCGCCGCGCAAAGCCACGCCGGTGCTGGCGCGCAGCGTTTGCGCATGAAGTGACGCACGCAGATTCGGCGCGCCGGTGCGCACGTGTGCAGCCGGTCGGCCGGACAGGCGAGCACCGGCGCAACCGATTCCGGTTGATTTCCGTCAATCGTCAGACGAAGCCGGTTGATGCGGGAACGCAACATGCTCCGCGCAACGCCGCGCATGATCGCGCGGCGGATCGTGTCAGCGGCCCGATGCGAGCGGCGCCGGTGCGTTCGCGCGGCCGCGGCCGGCCGGCGTGCCGGCGTGTTCGCCGTATGTGGCGGCCAGCGCGTCGACTCGCGCCAGATGATGGTGATTGTCGTGGTCCCACGGATGGAAGCCCGGCCGGAAAAAGCTCAGCCATTCGCCGGCGATGCGCGGGAACAGCCCGCGGCGCGGCCCGTACAGGAACGCGATCATCCGCAGCATGCCGCGCACGTGATGGCCGGCACCGCGATCGCGCCACAGCAGCGTCGCGTGCATCAGGAACACGGTCGGCCAGAACGTCAGCGTCGTCAGCAGATACACGCCGATGCGGATCAAATAGCGGCGCAGCCCCGGTTTCATCGCGGTATTCCACACGTCAAACGACACGGCCTTGTGCTCGGTTTCCTCGAGCGCGTGCCAGATCCACATCTGCCGGTAGCCTTCGACCGAGCCGTCGAGGCGCGTCGGGTCGCGCAGCAGCCAGTCGGCGAGCATCGCCGTGTAGTGTTCCGCCGCGACCGTATGCGCGAGCTGCACCGAATGCGGCAGCTTGCGCTTCATGAAGCCGAGCACCGCCCACACGCGCTTGTCGAGCTTGCGCGCCGGCAGGTGGTTCGCCTGCATCAGCTCGTTGTATTCGATGTGCTCGCGCGTGTGCATCGCCTCCTGGCCGATGAAGCCGAGCACCTGCTGCTTCAGCACGGGATCGTCGATCCGGTCGCGGTAGTTGCGCACCGAATCCATGAAGAAACGCTCGCCGGCCGGGAACAGCAGCGACAGCGCGTTGAAGAAATGGGTCACATGCGACCCGAGTCCATGCCAGTCCTTCGCGCGTTCGACCGGCAGGTCGAAGCGCAGGTCGCGGCGCACCGGCATGATCCCGGCTGCGGTGGCGGAAGCGGCTGACTTCATGTTCATGGTTCTCCTGGTTCCGGACGGCCCGGCACGTCATCCGACACGGCCGGCGCGGGCCCGGGCGGCGCATCGCGCACCGCCAAAATCTTGACATCGACAGATGTAAAGATAGGCCGCCCGCGCCGGCGCATGCAAGCCGCGCGGTAGATGCACGCTTCCAAACAGGGCACGGTCGAAACGGCGGAAAAAACGGCGCTCGAACGGCGCCCGGACAGGGCGCGATTCGAACGCGCAGGCGGGCTGGCGGACGATGTGCGGCGCCCGGCGTCGCGCCCCGCTGCCGGCCCGACAGCCTCGTGCGGCGGGCGTTTGACGGAATCCGCCGCGAGCGGTCGACAGGCGGCGGATCGCAGCGGTAGCGCCGATTCATACGCGCGGCGCACCGCAACGGTGCAACCCCGATCGCGGGGCCCGTGAAAAATTCAAACGCGCGTTCCAATGGCGTTTCGGGCGAGCGCGGCCACGGCAACCCGCCGCCGGCTCCGGCACGCGCGCGACGAGCCGCAAGCCACCTGCGACGGCGCGCGGCGCGCTCGCCTACAATAGCGGTTTTACGCAACCTCTTTCAGGAGAAGTCATGTCTGTCATCACGACCGAATCGGGCCTCAAATACGAAGACCTGACCGAAGGCACCGGCGCGGAAGCGCAAGCCGGCAAGACCGTCAGCGTCCACTACACGGGCTGGCTGACCGACGGTCAGAAATTCGATTCGAGCAAGGACCGCAACGACCCGTTCGCGTTCGTGCTCGGCGGCGGCATGGTCATCAAGGGCTGGGACGAAGGCGTGCAGGGCATGAAGGTCGGCGGCGTGCGTCGCCTGACGATTCCGCCGCAACTCGGCTACGGCCCGCGCGGCGCAGGCGGCGTGATCCCGCCGAACGCGACGCTCGTGTTCGAAGTCGAACTGCTCGACGTCTGACGTCGCACCCGGCCGTTTCCGTCCGATGCCACGCATCGCCTCCCCCGCCATCGCGCTGCGCCGCTACGACACGCGCGAAGCGTCGGACGTGCACGACTTCCACCAGGTCGTGCTCGGCGTCGATGGCGCGATGGTGATGGCGGTGGACGGAATCGGCCAGCGCATCGACCGGCACGCGGCCTGGCTGATACCGGCCGGCGCGCGCCACGACTATGCGGGCCTCGGCGACAATCGCCAGCTCGTGATCGACCTGCCCGCCACGTCGCTCGCGGTGCCGCAACGGCTGTTCGACCGCGCGCGCGCCGTGGCGATCGACCCGGCGCTCACGTCGCTCGTCGCGCAGGTCGCGGCGGCGGCCGCGCAACACGATGCGCCGGCCGGCGACGCACGGCAGGCCGCCGCGCACCGTTTCCAGTGGCAGGCCGCCGCGCGTCTGTGCGACGCGCTGCTCGACGACGCCGGCATCGCCGCGCCCGCGTCGGGCCTCGATTTCGCGCGCATCGACCGCTGGCTGCGCGCGCGGCTCGCGGAGCCGCTGCGTATCGCCGATCTTGCCGCGCATTGCGGCTACGGGATGCGCCGGTTTCATCAACTGTTCGTCGACGCGTTCGGCGAAACGCCCCATCGCTACCTGCAGCGGCTGCGGCTCGACGCGGCGGTCGTGCTGCTTGCCGACGGCCGCCACCCGCTCGTCGACATTGCCGGCCTGGTCGGCTTCGCGGACCAAAGCACGTTCACGCATGCGTTCACGAAGCGCTTCGGCGTCGCGCCCGGACGCTGGCGCGGCGAACGGCATTGAGCCCATCGGCCTCGCCGGACACGCAGCCGCGTCGGCGCAGGTATCGACGCTTCACGTCCCGCTGAAACATCGCCCGTCCGTCGCGTCCTACGATGGGTGCATGGATACGACCACCCCCTCCCCCGCTTTCCCTTCCACGCTCGCACGCGTCGTCGCAACCGTCAGCATCGGTTTCGTCGTCACGCAGCTCGACGTGACGATCGTCAACATCGCGCTCGCGCATCTCGCGGCCGACCTGCACCTGCCGGTCGCCGGCCTGCAGTGGGTCGTCGATGCGTACACGCTCGCGTTCGCAGTGCTGATGCTGTCGGGCGGCGCGCTCGGCGACCGCTTCGGCGCGCGCCGCCTGTACATCGCGGGCCTCGTGCTGTTCGCGCTCGCGTCGCTTGCGTGCGGCGCCGCCGTCACACCCGCGATGCTGATCGCGGCCCGCGCGCTGCAGGGCGTCGGCGCCGCGGCCATGCTGCCCAATTCGCTCGCGCTGCTCAACGACGCGTGCCGGCACGACCCGCGCCTGCGCGCCCGTGCAGTCGGCTGGTGGACGGCCGCCGGGTCGATCTCGATCGCGGCCGGCCCGGTCGTCGGCGGCCTGCTGATCGCCGCGTGGGGCTGGCGCGGCATCTTCCTCGTGAACCTGCCGCTGTGCGCGGCGGGGCTCGCGGCCGCGTTCGCGTGGGCGCCGGCGCGCCGCGAACCGGCAGCGCCTTCCCGTCCGGTCCGTGCGCTCGACCTGCGCGGCCAGTTCATCGCGATCGCGATGCTGACCGCGCTGACCGGCGCGGTCATCGAATGGCAGCCGCTCGGCTTCGCGCATCCGGTCGTGGCCGGCGGTTTCGTGCTGGCGGCCCTGGCCGCGCTCGCGTTCGTCGCGGTCGAGTCGCGCACGGCCACGCCGATGCTGCCGCTGTCGCTGTTCCGCCATCGCACGTTCAGCGCGGCCGTGCTGTTCGGGATCTGCGTGAACCTCACCTACTACGGCACCGTATTCGTGCTCGCGCTCTACCTGCAGCGCGCACGCGGCGAATCGGCGCTGCAGGCGGGTCTCGCGTTCCTGCCGCTCACGGGCGGCTTCCTGCTGGCGAATCTCGCGAGCGGGCGCGTCGTCGCGCGTCACGGCCCGCGCGCGCCGATGCTGGCGGGCGCGCTCGTTGCCGCGCTCGGCTACGGGTCGCTGCATTTCGTCGACGCATCGACACCGCTTGCCGCGCTGCTCGTGCCGTTCCTGCTGATTCCGACGGGCATGGGGTTCGCGGTGCCGGCGATGACGACCGCCGTACTCGCATCGGTCGCGCCCGAACGGGCCGGCATCGCGTCGGCCGTGCTGAATACCGCGCGGCAGGCCGGCGGCGCGATGGGCGTCGCGGCGTTCGGCGCGCTTGCCGGCGGTGGCGGTGCATCGCAGGTCGTCAGCGGGCTACGGATCGAAACGGCCGTGTCGGTCGCGCTGCTGGTCGCCGCCGCGCTGCTCGCGACACGCGTGCGGCCCGATGCGCATCGCGGCGCCTCGGGCGCGCATCGGGCGATGCCGGCGACCGATTGAGCACCGGCGGTCACGCGTCGCCCGGATCGGGCTGGATCAGGTGACGCCACGGAAAGACGTTGCGCTTGAAGTGGCTCACGTACCCGCCGCCGCTGGCCTGGATCACCATGAACTGCAGCCGCGGATGCAGCGCCTGCAGCGCTTCGAGCGCCTCGAGGTCGAGACAGGTATTGCGCAGATGCAGCGTATGGAGCCGCTGGCCGGCCGGGCTCCTCAGCAAACGCTCGTAAGCGTCGAACGACGTCACGCTGCCGGCGCCGCGCTCGTGCTTCCACGCCGCATGCAGTTCCGTCGATTCGGAGAAGTCGAGGCAGCCGAGCGACGACAGGTTGTCGCTGCCGGCAAGACGGTCGATGAACTGCTGGGTGTCGCTGCTACCACCGATGCGCAGCCGGCCCAGGTGCGGCAACGGCACGTCGAAGAAGCGCGCATCGGGCGCATTCGGCACCGTCAGCTCGGCAAGGAACGGCGCCTTCGCAACGAAACGGGCAATCTCGCCGCCCTCCTGCATGATGAGGCCGCGGCGTACGATCATCGACAGGTTGTGATCGGCCGGTTCGGTGGGCCGCACATAGAGCGAGCGCAGCATCGGAAAGTGCGCATCCGAATCGAGCAGCGGACCGAAATCCCATTCGCGCGTGCCGTTCGCCCCCTCGTCGGGGCCGCTGAACGCCAGATCGGTCACGAGGCTCGCGACCTCCCGTTCCGCCAGGCATGCCAGCACCCGGTCGAGCGGCTCGCCCCACGCTTCGCCGAAATACCGGACATGCAGCCCGGCCCGCATCGGCGCGACGTCGACATGGTTGAAATCGGTCAGCCACAGCGGCTCCGCCGGATCCGAATGGTCGTGCCCGTCCTCGGCGCCTTCTCGCTCGCAAGCGTCGTGAATACGGCGCTGCAGGTCGAGCAACCGCCGATAACCGGCGGAATCCAGCGGATGGGTCATGGCGAAGCAACTCCGGTCGACGACGATCGCGACAGTCTAGCCGACCGACCGGCCGCCACGCATCGCGCTCACTGCCGCGCCACCGCCGCTTCAGCGCCGATCTTCTTCACGACCGTCTCGGCCGCCTTCAAAAGCCGACCATCGTCGTGCCGCAGCGCAAGCTTGCGGATCGCGCGCCCCGTGCTGCGATCGACCAGCACCGAATGCGGCTCGCCGCGCGCGAACAGGTTCGCTTCGCCCCACTGCCGCAGCATCACGATGACCGGAAACAGCCCCTCGCCCTTTTTCGTCAGCGCGTACTCCTGATACGCGGTGCCGTCCGACGCCGGCACGACGTCGAACACGCCGGCGTCCACCAGCATCTTCAGCCGGTCGGACAGGATGTTGCTCGCCACGCCGAGGCTCGCGCGGAAATCGCCGAAGCGGCGCACGCCGTCGAACGCATCGCGCACGATCAGCAACGCCCAGCGATCGCCGACGATATCGGTCGCCCGCGCCACCGGGCACGGCGAATCCGCAAGACTTTTCTGCCTGGCCATGTTCCTCTCCGCAATCGTGCCGGCCGCCTTTGCGGCAGCGCCGGCCATCCGTGCGCGAGCCGCCGCCCGCCGCACAACAGGTTGCATTTTAAAACTACTTTTCCTACACTCCACACCAGTTTCATTTTGCAACTACTTTGCGTGAGGAAACCCATGGCGTCTTCCTGTCAATCCGGCACCGTTGCTTCGAACGGGCCGACACATGCAACGCATCCGGCCGAAGACGGCCGCCTGTCTTCGGCACGCGTCGCATTGCTGGCCGCCTGCTGCGCGGCGAGCGTCGCGAACGTGTACTACGCGCAGCCGCTGCTCGATTCGATCGCGCGCGATTTCGGCGTGTCGCAGGCGGCCGTCGGCGGCGTCATCACCGCGACGCAACTCGGCTGCGCGCTCGCGCTGCTGTTCGTCGTGCCGCTCGGCGACCTGCTGAGCCGCAAGCGCCTGATCGCCGTGCAGCTTCTGCTGCTGACGGCAGCCTGCATCGGCGTGGCCGCGTCGTCGACGCGCATTGCGCTGCTAGCGGGGATGGTGGCGGTCGGCCTGCTCGGTACCGCTATGACACAAGGGCTGATCGCGTGCTCGGCGGCCCTCGCTGGCGCAGGCGAACGCGGGCGCGTGGTGGGCGCCGCGCAAGGCGGTGTCGTGGTCGGGCTGCTGGCCGCGCGCTCGCTGGCGGGTATCGTCACCGACATCGCGGGCTGGCGTGCGGTCTACCTGGTGTCGGGCGTGCTCGCGATCGCGATGCTCGTGGTGTTGTCGCGGCTGCTGCCCGACACGCACGCGCCGCGCGAACACATCGGGTACGTCGCGCTGCTGCGCTCGATGGTGTCGCTGCTGCGACATGAACGCGTGCTGCACGTGCGCGGTGCGATCGCGCTGCTGATGTTCGCGGCGTTCAGCATCTTCTGGAGTGCGCTCGTGCTGCCATTGAGCGCGCCGCCGCACGCGATGTCGCATACGCAAATCGGCGCATTCGGCCTCGTCGGCGCGCTGGGTGCGGCGGCGGCGGCCCGCGCGGGCCGGCTCGCGGATCGCGGGCGCGGCGAAGCGACGACCGGCGCCGCACTCGCGCTGCTCGCGTGCTCGTGGCTGCCGCTCGCGTTCGGCAATACGTCGATTGCGCTGCTGATCGTTGGCATCGTGCTGCTGGACGTCGGCGGGCAAGCCGTCCATGTCGTCAACCAGAGCATGATTCTCGGCGCGCGGCCCGATGCGCATGCACGCCTCGTCGGCTGCTACATGCTGTTCTACTCGGTCGGCAGCGGGCTCGGCGCGATTGCCTCGACGATGATGTATGCACGCGCCGGATGGACGGGGGTCTGCGTGCTCGGCGCGGTCGTGAGCGTGGCCGCGTTCGGCGCATGGGCCGTGACGCTCCGGCGCGCGTGACGCGCGCCGGCCGTGTGGATCGGTGTGGATCAACCGGGAAAAGCCGGCCCGCCCTCGTCGGGCGGCCGGCGCGCGAACCGGTCGCGAACATGCGCCGGCCCGGCTTTCGGGTTCGGCGCGCCAGGGACGCGCCGCGGACGCTCAGCCTGCCGCCTGGATCGCCTCTTCGTACACGCCGGCGACGCGTCGCGCGATCACCGCGTTGTCGAAATGATCGCGCGCATACCGCTTGCACGCGGCTTCGTCGGGCAGCGCGATCGCGCCCGACAGCGCGCCGCCGAGCCCGTCGGCAATCGCATCCGCGCCCGTCGACGGCAGCACGAGATCGTCGGACAGCCCGGCAACCGCCTCCGGCAACCCGCCGACCGGCGTGACCAGCACGGGCGTGCCGGACGCGAGCGATTCGACGGTGATCAACCCGAAACCTTCGAGCGCGACCGTCGGCACGACGCTGATCGTCGCCGCGCGGTACAGCGCCGCGAGATGATGGTCGGGCACGAAGCCGAGCAGCTTCACGTTGTCCTGGAGCCCGGCATCGTCGATGCGCTGCTGCAGCTCCTCGCCGATCTTGCCCTTGCCGGCGATCAGCAGCAGCACGTCCGGGTGACGGTGCTGGACGAGGCCGATCGCATCGATCAGGTCCTCCAGCCCCATGCGCCGCACGAGCCGGCGCACGGCCAGCACGATCGGCCGGTCCTGCGGCAGCTGCAGCTTGTGCCGCGCCTCGGCGGGCGTGAGCGGCGTGTCGAACTGCGCGGTATCGACACAGCCGGGAATGACGCGTACGCGCGACGGATCGATCCCGTAGCGGTTCGTCAGGATCTGGCCGAATGCCTGCGACAGCACGATCAGCCGCGACGAGCGCGTATAGACGGCCTGTTCGAGGTAGCGCTTCGCGCGCTGCCCGAGCGATGCGGCGCCCTCGACCTGGCTTTCGTCGGCCCACGGCCCCTGGAAGTGCGACACCTGCGGAATCCCGCGCGTCACGTCGAGCCCCGGGAACGTGTACAGCGCGAAGTGCGACGAAATCACGTCCGGCCGCTCGCTGCGGATTTCCTCGCGCAGCGCGCGCCGCGCGGCGAGCATCCGGCGCGCGAGCGGCTCCGATGCGGGACCGAAGCCCTGGATCGCCCCGCCCGTGTCGTCGGCGACCTTCGGCGAGCCCGCAACGAGCCCGCGCACCTCGACGCCCGCGCCCGGCAGCGCGCCGACGAGCGAGTAGTACATCCGGTCGAGGCCGCCCGCGCGTTCGGGGAACCAGTGCATGCCGATCTGCAACGATTTGATCGGCCGGGAAGATTGAGACATCACGGTTGCTCCTGCGTGATTGCATGCTCGACCCGCTCGAAGGCGGACGGCTGCGTGGGTTGGCCGATGCGCCGGTAGAGCGCGACGTACTGGGCACCCATGTGCGCCCAGCCGAAACGGGTCATCAGTTCGCGGGCCGCGTCGCCCATCGCGCGGCAGGTGTCGCGCGAGGCCGCGAGCGAGCCGATCGCCTGCGCGAGCGCGGCCGGATCGTCCGGGTCCTCCAGCACGATCCCGCATTCGCGCGTGATGATTTCCGCGCCGCCCGCCGTGCGCGCGGTGACGACCGGCAGCCCGGCCGCCATCGCCTCCAGCAGCGACAGGCTCATCGCTTCGTAGCGCGACGGAAAGACATACGCGTCGACCGAACGCATCAGCGTCGGCATGTTTTTCACGAGACCGAGGAAATGCACGCGCGAATCGATGCCGAGCGCACGCGCCTCTTCCGGATAAGGGCTGCCGGGCAGATAGCCGGCCACCGCCAGGTGCACGTTCGCCGGCAGCTTCGTCAGCGCCTTCAGCACGGTGCCGAGGTTCTTGCGCGGCGTGCGCAGGTCGCCGACGAACAGCAGCAGGAACGCGTCGTCCGGCAGCTTGAACGCCGCGCGATCGGCCTGCGCGCCCGCGAACGCACTGCCGTCGACGCCGTTGTAGATCACGCTGATCTTGCGGCTGTCGATCCCGAGCCCGGCGATCTCGTCGGCCACCTTCTGCGACACCGCGGTAATCGCGCGCGAGCGCCGGTAGGCCCAGCGCTCGAGCACGGTGTTCACGCGCGTATAGACATACTGGTAAGCCGACCACATCCCCTTCGTGGGGCCGAACGGATAGTACGGACTCTTGAACCAGCCGCCGTGCACGAAGTGCGCGGTATTCACGTCGGCCTTGATCCATGAAATGAAGCCGTTCACGTGCAGCACGTCGTATTCGCCGCGATGCGCGCGCAGCCAGGCCGCGCTCTTCAGCGCGAACACCTGCTGCTTGACGAGATTCGACGGCCAGAAGCCGCCGACCTTCACCGGCACCCAGCGCACGCGCGGGTCGGCCAGCAGCTCCGGCGCGACATGCGACGCGACCAGCGTGACCTCGTAGTTCTCGGCCAGCGCCGCGCGCGCGATTTCGTAATTGACGCGGCCCTGCCCGTCGTTATGTCGCACGACATGCGTGACGATCGCGATTCTCAATGGTCGCCTCCCCGTGAACGCGCGGCGGCCAGCAGGCGTTGTGCCTTCTGCCAGTGCGCCGCGGCAAGTATCGAAAAAATGGCTGTGAACATCAGCAGGCCGCCCGTGCCGATCAGCGAGTTCGTGAACACGAGCATCGCGAGGGTCGACAGGCACAGGCTCAGGCACGCGGCGACGAACTTGTCCTTGCGCAGCTTGAAAGCCGCGCGCAGCGCGCGGCCGAACAGCATCACGACGCCGGCGAGATACAGCAGCGTGCCGGGCCAGCCGAGCACGAACGGCACGTTCATCACGCCGCTGTCGAAGCTGCCGTACTTGCCGAGCTCGCCGCTGTCGCTCGACAGCTTCGTCGACGCCCCCGTCGCGCCCATCCCTTCGCCGGCGACGTCGGTGAACGCGGTCTGCGCGAAGGTCGCGTAGAACTTGTTGCGATCGTCGTAGCTCCGGTCGTCCTTCAGGTTCGTGATCGACTGCAGACGCGCGCCCAGACGGTCGGCCACCGGCCCGACGGTCAGCAGCGGCACGCAGAGCCCGACCAGCACGATGCCGCTGATGAGGATCCGCATCCGCACGCGGTTGTTCGACTGAGCCAGCTGGATCGCGAGCGCGATCACCCAGCCGCCCCACGTCGAGCGCACGAGACACAGCGCGAACGACACGAAGCCGGCCGCCCCGGCGAACCAGCGGATCTTCTGCGGCGCCGCGAACACGAACACCAGCGCGCCCATGATCGCGAACGCGAACGGCCCCGACGAGTTCATCGTGCTGAATACCCGCACGCCGTACGGCACCGGCTCGCCCTGCGAACCCATGTCCGACCCGATCATCCACAGCACGTCCCACTGCGGCATCACGAAGTACTGCACGACGCCGTACACGCCCATCACGAGCATGCCCCACATGAACGTGGACAGCAGCACGTCGCGGTACTCGGGATAGTCGCGCGAGTTGACCATGATGTGAAAGCCGATCAGCACCGGGTACACCCAGTTCGCGAGGTCATAGGTCGCGGCCATCACGCCGCTCGACACGATTCCGACGAGATAGGCGTACGCGAGCCCGAACAGCATCAGCAGCACGGGTATCCCGCGCCGCTGCGCGAGCGCGCGGTAATGCCTGAGCAGCCCCAGGCCCGCGATCATCGTCACCGCGAGCGGCGCGACCTGGATCAGGCTCGTCGGCGTGAACGCGCCCTTCGACCAGTCGGCGAGACGCCGCACCTCCGGGCTCAGGAACCACACCCACCACATGAAGCCGACATAGCGCGCCGGGCTCTTGAAATACAGCCAGATGCCGACCGCGATGGCCAGCACCGGAAACGCGAGCGTCAGTACCTTGCCCTGGTGGATGGCGATCAGCGCTGCGGTAAACGTCCACAATCCGGCCTGCCCGGCCCAGTGCTTCGGCTCGGCGAACCAGCGGCGGTTGCGCGACGGGGCGCGTTCGGCGGTAATCGTACTCATCGATCCGCTCTCAACGCGACGACGGACGCGAATCCGCGAGCGGCATCGTCACGCCTGCCGCGGCCGGCGTACGGCGCCGGCGCAGCATGTCGCGCGTGATCCGCACGTGCTGCTCGGCGAACGCCCGGGTGGTCAGGTCGCGTTCGCGCAGGCACGCGGCAGCCGCCCGCGCACAATCGAGCGCCGCAACCGGATCGGCGACGAAGCGGTCGGCCGCCTGGCGCATCGCCTGCGCATCGAACGCCGGCACATAGGCGGCCGTATCGTGCGGGAAGTAGTCGCTGAGCCCGCCCACGTCGGACACGATCATCGGCTTGCCGACGGCCGCCGCCTCGAGCATCACGGTGATGCCCGACGCATGGAAATTCGGCCGCAGCGGCACGACGATCACGTCGGCCCACGCATACAGCTCGTGCTGCTTCGCGAGCCCCGACGCCGAACCGATCTTCACGTTCGGCGCGTGCCATTCGCGCGGCACGCGGCGGCGCGTCGCGAGCCGCACGTCGTAACGCTCGTCGCCGCCGAACGCGGCGAGGAACGTGCGCCAGTCGCGATCGCGGTCGTTGCCGATCGCCGCGATCCGCAGCGGCCGGCTCGGCTTCCATTGCTGCGGCTCGGTCGGCGGGAAATCCTGCGTGTTCAGCCCGTAGTAGACGAACTCGGCTTCGCGCCCGAGATAGCGGCGGCACAGGTCCGCGTTGTCGCGGGCGAGCGTGGTCAGCGCGTCCGCGCGCTTGAGCAGCTTGCGGTACAGCCAGCGGCGCGGGCCGCCGAAGCTGCCCCACTTGTCGAACAGCCACACGCTCTGCGCGAGCAGCAACGGGCGCTTGCCCTGCGCGCCGGCGAGCTTCAGGATCAGCGACGCGGCGAGGTGCTCCTGTTCCGTGTGTGTCCAGATCACGTCGGTATTGAGCAGTTCGGCGCGGTTGCGCCAGGCATGCACGAGATCGAAGCCGAGCGCCGCCTTCAGCGCACGGCGCGCGAGGCTCGCGACGCGATTCTCGCCGCCGTCCTGCGAATAGGTCAGCCGGAATTCGTCGGATTCGGCATGGTGATAGCCGTACAGGCAGCCGATGTTCTCGCCTTTCCGGTAGGTACGCGGATCGGCGCCGTAAAACAGGTGGACGTGGACGTTCGTTGCAGTCATGTCAGCCTCCGCCGGGCCGCCTGGCAGTCGGACGGACAAGCCCTCCGGAGACGGGGGGGCTGCGCCCCCCCATGCGAACGGCGTGAGCGTGGGGATTGTTTCATTTCGAGCCCTCCGGGCGTGGCCGTGCGCGATGCGCGCGAGCCGTTCAAGACGTCACCGGCGGCATCGCCGCACGGTGGGGGGCAAGGTTCGTGCGGCGCGCATCGCGCGCGCCGCGGCGCACCGCGCGCCAGTGCGCGAGCACGCGGCCGCGCCGTGCGGTATGCAGCGACAGCAGCACGTGCGCGAAGCCCGGGTAGACGCGCGTGCCCACCAGCGCCCACCACCACCACGCGATCTCGCGCCGTACCGGCGGCAGGTGCTCGCGCAGCGTCAGCTGCAGGTTGTACGCGCCGTTGCTGATCGCATTCAGCGATGCCGCATCGCGCCGGTCGTCGTCGAAGCGCTCGGCCGGGAAATGATCGACGGCGATCGCCGGGTCGTACAGCAGCTTCCAGCCCGCACGCTGCACCTCCATGCTGAACGCGGTGTCGTTGTGCGCCTGTGCGCCCGCGCCGCGCAGCCGCGTATCGAAGTGCAGCCCGGCGATCGCCGTGCGCCGGTAGCTCATGTTCGCGCCCTTCAGCGTGTCGACTTCACGCGCGCCGCCGACACCGAGGTGATGATTGCCGATGATCTTGCCCGACAGCGTGAGCTGGCCGACCAGCTCGCGCGACTCGTCGAGCAGGCGGCCCTTCTCGTGTACCCAGTCGCGGCCGCCGACCGCGCCCACACGCGGGTCGGACAGGAACGCGGCTTCGATGCGCGCGAGCCAGTCGGGATGCGGCGCCGCATCGTCGTCGGTGATCGCGACGACGTCGCCGTGTACCGAGTCGAGCCCCTTGTTCAGTGCGGCGACCTGCCCCGTCACGTCAACCGGCACGATGCGCAGCGGCAGCGCGCCGCCGACCGCCGGATCGGCGAGCCGTTCATGCGTGGCATCGTCCTCCGGGCGCGCGACGACGATCACCTCGTCGGGCAGCCGCTGCTGCCGCTGCAGCGCCAACAGGCAGCGCGCGAGGTCGGCGGGACGCCGGTAGGTCGGAACGAGCACGGAAATTTTCATCGATGGTTCTCCAGTCGGCCGGGCCGGCGGCACGCGCTGCCCGCCCGGTTACGCGCGTTGCGGATCAGGCGCTCAGGTATTCGTGCACGGCCGCATAGCCGCGACCGTAGCCGCGCGCCTTCGGCGGCACGCCGTTGAAGATCCCGCCTTCCAGATCGACGCCCGCGGTGCGCAGGCGCTTGATCGCATCGGCGATCTCGCCTTCGGTATGCATGCCCGAGCGCAGCACGAGGAACGCCGAGCCGGCCATGCGGCCGATGATGGTCGCGTCGGTCACCGCCAGTACCGGCGGCGAATCGATCAGCACGACGTCGTAGCGCTTGCCGAGCCCTTCGAGGTATTGCGGCAGGCGCGTCGACATCAGCAGTTCCGACGGATTCGGCGGGCGCGTGCCGGCTGCGATGAACGACAGGCCCTGCACCGGCGTTTCGCGCACCGCATCCTCGAGCGCCGACTGGTCGCTCAGCAGCTCGGACAAGCCCGGCTGCGCGGTCAGACCAAAGTAGCGGTCGAGCAGGCCGCGACGCATGTCGGCGTCGATCAGCAGCACGCGCTTGCCCGAATGGGCGAGCAGCACCGCGAGGTTGACCGTCAGGAAACTCTTGCCGATGCCGGGCGTCGGGCCCGTCAGCACGATCACGCGGTTCTTCGCATCCATCATCGCGAACTGCATCGCGGTGCGCAGGCTGCGCAGGCTCTCGACACTGAGATCCTTCGGACGCAGGCTGGCGAGGATCGGCCGTGCCCGGCCACCGCCCTTCTCGGCCGCCGCGTCGAGCTTCACCTGCTCGGCGCTTTGCGGCACCAGCCCGTACAGCGGCAGGTTGAACGCGCGCTCGATGCGGTCCGGATCCTCGATGCCCTGGAACATGTTGCGGCGCAGGAACACGACGCCCGTGCCGAGAATCAGGCCCAGGAACACGGCTGCCGACAGGATCAGCACCTTCTTCGGCTTGACCGGATCGCCCGGACGCAGCGCCGAATCGATCAGGTGGATGTTGCCGCCCGTGCCCGCCTTCTGCACCGACAGCTCCTGCACGCGGTTCAGCAGCAGCACGTAGATGTCCTCGGCGACCTTCGCGTCGCGCTGGAGCTGGACGGCCTTCACTTCGGTGGCCGGCAGGCTACGGAAGCGGTTGCTGAACTTGTCCTTCTCGCCCTGCAGTTCCGCGAGCTGCTGCTTCGCGGCGATCACCATCGGGTGCGAATCGGTGAAACGCTGCGCGAGCGACGCGAGTTGCAGGCGCTGCGCGGCGATCTGCTGTTCGTACTGCACGCTGCCTTCGAGGTAGACCTTCGCCTCGTCGCTCGCATTGATCGAGCCCGACGTGCGCTGGTACTGCGTCAGCGCGGCTTCCGCGCGTTCGAGGTCGGCCTTCAGGCGCGGTTCCTCGCCCTTCAGGAAGTCGAGCATCTTGGTCGCTTCGGCCTGCTTCGCGACCACGTGCTGGTTCAGGTACGACTGCGCGAGCGCGTTCGCGATCGCGGCGGTCTGGTCCGGGTCCTTGCCTTCGAGCGAGATCTGCACGACACCCGTCTGCTTGCCCTGCTCGGTCACCTGGATGCCGGCCTGGAACCCGCTGATCGCATCGAGATCGTTGTAGCGGACCACCGTGAACTGCGTGCCGGGGCGCGCGACGAGGTGCTTCACGAGCAGCGACACGCCGCCGCCCTGCGCCGATTCGCCGACGCGGCCCGACAGCAGCCGTTTCCCGTTCTCGTCGACCAGCGAGTAGGTGTCGTTGGGGCCGGCCGTCAGCGTCAGCTTCTTGCCTTCGAGCACGGGATCGACGTTGATCGTGTCGACGTCGGCGACTTCGCCGCCCCACGCATACGATTTCAGGCCGAGCCACGGCCGCGCCGGCTCGCCCGTCGTCGCGAGGCGCGCGGCGAGACTGCCGATCACCGGCAGCGTCTTCGGCACGACCGAGAAGTTCAGCTTGAACTGCTCGACGACCGGCGCGACGACGCCGCGGCTCTTGATGATCTCGATTTCCGCATCGGTCGGCGCCTGCTGCGGGCCGCTGTTGATCATCGCGCCCGTCTGCGTCTGGGTGAGCGCCTGCGACGTGTTGTCGTTGCCCTCGACGCGCACGTGCACATCCGCCTGGTAGACCGGCTTGGCGATGAAGCAGTAGAGGCCGGCGAGTGCGATGACCGTCACCGCGATGCCGAGCAGCAGCCAGATGTCGTCCATGATCACCTGGAGCAACTGGCCGAGGACGACGTCCTCTTCCTCGGTTTTCGCGGTCAGATCCGCGTAGGAGTGTTTCGCTTGCGTGTTCACCATTCGTTCCCGCTTGAGTGGTGCCGGGGCGGAGGCGCCGCCCCGGCGGGCTATCAGCGTGTGATTTGCCGCATGTAGAAGATCGTCTGGATCGTCGGCAGCACCTGCTGCAGCACACGGTTGAACTGCACCGAGCTGGCCGTGCTGACGTACACGACGTCGAGCGGTTGAAGCGGGAAGCGGCTCGACAGCATCAGCGCGTCGGGCTGCGTCATGTCGAGACGGAACACTTCAGGCTTCGTCGGGTTGTCGCGCATCCCGCGCATCACGTAGATCTTGCGCGGGTTCGCGTCGGTGTCGAGGATGCCGCCGCCCGCCGTCAGCGCGTCGGCGATGGTCAGCCTGCCCTTGAGCATCGGCACCGTGACCGGCGTCTTGACCTCGCCCATGATGAACACGCGGCTGTCGCTGCGGTCCGGCACGTTGACGATGTCGCCCGCCTGCAGCATCACGTTCTTGTTGACCTCGCCGCGATCGAGCACGCCGTTCGCGTCGAGCGTGTAGAGCTTGCCGTCGCGCGTCAGGCGCACGCGCTGCAGGTCGGCCTCGTTGGTCGAGCCGCCCGAGCGCGAGATCGCGTCGACGAGTGTCAGCGGCACGTCGCTCATCGCGAGCGGGCCCGGCTGCTTCACTTCGCCCGTCACCTGCACCTTCTGGCTGCGGAACGACAGCACGCGCACGTCGAGCTGCGGATTCTTCACGTAGCGCGACAGGCTGGACGCCATCTGCTCGCGGATCTGCGCGACCGTCTTGCCCGCCACGCGCACGCGGCCGACGAACGGGAAGAAGATCGTGCCGTCGGCGCCGACCGTCTGGCCGTACGGATCGGCCTGGCCCGGCAGCGCAGTCGTATACGGCTGCTGCAGCGCGCCCGCGACCGATTGCGTCGTGTTGCCGCCGCTCGAGAACGACTGGCCCTGCGGCGTCGTCAGCTCGGGGTGATCCCACACGGTGACGCCGAGGATGTCCTGCGGGCCGACGCGATACGTGTACTGCGACGGATCGCTATAGCGCCCAGGCGGCAGCGGATGGTCGACCTGCGCTTTCTGCAGCTGGTCCATCACCACTTTGGCGTCGATGTAATGAACCGGATAGGTTTCGGCCGCTTCCTGCCGGCCTTCGTCCTTCAGGTTCGACGAATCGAGGTAGTTGCCGGGAGCGGTTGCACAGGCTGACAGGAAAGTCGTCAGCGCAACGGCAAGCGCCACCGGACGCATTGGGCGCATCGGGCGTTTCAGCATAGTTTCTGTAGCCATCCTTGAACCAGGCGTTCGATCAGTGAGTAGCTCTCGCGGTAATCGGCTTCGGGGCCGCCGTGCGGGTCGGCAATCTCGGCCCCTTCCCACTTGCCGAGCAGGTGGACCTTGCCGCGCGCGAACGGATCGACCTTTTCGACGGCCGCAATCTGTCCGCGCTCGCTGACGAGAATCAGGTCGGCGTCGCGCACGATCCGGCGCGACAGCCGCCGCGACCGGTGGGTCGTCGCATCGACGCCCCGCTCGGCGAGCAGTTGCCGCATCACCGGATCGATGCCGTCGCCGTCATTCGCATGCACGCCGGCCGAGTGGAACGTCGGGCGCGGGCCGCCGCGCGACGCGGCGTGCGACTTGAACAGCATTTCCGCTGCCGGGCTGCGGCAGACGTTCGCGTGGCAGACGATCAGGATGTTCCGGAACATGGTGTCTCGTAACGAGTGACGGGAAACGGGTTACGCGCTTGCGCGCGCGGTGCCCGGCACGCGGGCGGCGACGGCCTGGCGCGAGCCCGGCCGGCCGATCGGGTGGTATTCGATGCCCTGCTCGCTCATCGTCTCCGGCTCGTACAGGTTGCGGCCGTCGAAGATCACCGGCGCCTTCCACAGGCGGCCGAGCGCAACGAAGTCGGGGCTCTTGAAGATCTTCCATTCGGTGACGATCACGAGCGCGTCGGCGTCGCGCGCGGCCTGCGCCTCGTCGTCGACGAAGGTCAGGCGCTCGAGCCAGCTCGGGTGATCGGCGAGATCGAGTGCGATCACGCGGCGCGCTTCCTGCTGCGCGACCGGGTCATACGCCGCGACGCGCGCGCCGCGCGACAGCAGCTCGGCGATCAGCTCGCGGCTCGGCGCCTCGCGCATGTCGTCGGTGTTCGGCTTGAACGCCAGGCCCCAGATCGCGAACGTGCGGCCCGTCAGGTCCTCGCCAAAGCGCGCGACGATCTTGTCGGCGAGCACGCGCTTTTGCGTCGCGTTGACCGACGACACGGCCTTCAGGATCTGCAGCGACTGGCCGTGCTCGTCGGCCGTGCGGATCAGCGCCTCGACGTCCTTCGGGAAGCACGAGCCGCCGTAGCCGCAGCCGGCATACAGGAAGTGGTAGCCGATGCGCGGATCGGAGCCGATCCCGCGGCGCACGGCCTCGATGTCCGCGCCAAAGCGGTCGGCGAGATTCGCCAGCTCGTTCATGAACGAGATGCGCGTCGCGAGCATCGCGTTCGCCGCGTATTTCGTGAACTCGGCCGAGCGCACATCCATGTACAGCGTGCGTTCGTGGTTGCGGTTGAACGGTGCGTAGAGCTTCTTCATCAGCTCGCGGGCACGCTCGCCCGGCACGTCGTCGTCACAGCCGATCACGATACGGTCCGGCCGCGTGAAATCGTCGAGCGCCGCGCCTTCCTTCAGGAATTCCGGATTCGACACGACCGAGAACATCTGGTCGCCGCCGCGCTTCGCCAGCTCCTCGGCCACCGCCGCGCGCACGCGCTCGGCCGTGCCGACCGGCACCGTCGACTTGTCGACGATCACCTTGAAGCTTGTCATGTAGCGGCCGATGTTGCGCGCCGCCGCGAGCACGTACTGCAGGTCGGCCGAGCCGTCCTCGTCGGGCGGCGTGCCGACCGCGATGAACTGCACGTCGCCGTGCGCGACCGCCGCCTCGACGTCGGTCGAGAAGCGCAGGCGGCCGGCCGAGCGGTTGCGCGCGATGACTTCCTTCAGGCCCGGCTCGTGGATCGGCACGCCGCCGTTGTTCAGGATGTCGATCTTTGCCTGGTCGACGTCGAGACAGAACACGTCGTGCCCGATGTCGGCGAGACAGGCGCCGGTGACAAGACCTACGTAACCGCTGCCGATGATAGTCAGATTCATGATGTGTCGGACCTCGTGACCAATGATTCGAAATTCGTAAAACCGGAATGCCTGCGCGACGCGCCGTCAGTACGCGTTGCTGCCGGTGAAACCTTTCCAGAGCGTCAGCGCGACGATCTTGATGTCGAGCCAGAACGACCAGTTCTGCATGTAGTACAGATCGAGCTTCACGCGTCCCATCATCTTCTCGATCTGGTCGGTCTCGCCGCGAAAGCCGTTGATCTGCGCCCACCCGGTGATGCCCGGCTTGATCCGGTAGCGGAACATGTAGCCCTTGACCAGATCCTTGTAGATGTCGTCGTGCGCGAGCGCATGCGGGCGCGGGCCGACCACCGACATCTCGCCCTTCAGCACGTTGATGAACTGCGGCAGCTCATCGAGGCTCGTGCGGCGCAGGAACCGGCCGACCGGCGTCACGCGCGTGTCGTTCTTCGTCGCTTGCGTGACCTGCCCGGCCACTTCCTGGTGCACTTTCATCGAGCGGAACTTGTAGATCTCGAACTCGTGCCCGTCGATGCCCTTGCGCTTCTGGCGAAAGAACACCGGCCCGCGCGACGTCAGCTTGATCAGGCCCGCGATCAGCACCATCACCGGCGCGAGCGCCGCCAGCGCCGCCAGCGCGAACAGCCGGTCGAACACGAACTTCGGCATGATCCGCACGTCGGTGATCGGCGACGCCGCGAGATTGATCGCCGGCACGCCGAGCACCTCGACCACTTCCTGGTTGAAGAACGACAGCGTGCGCACGTCCGGAATGAAGCGGATATTCACGAAGTCGTGGCGAAACACCGTCACGATCTGGTGAATCCGGCGCTCTTCCGTGATCGGCAGCGTGAGCCACAGCTCGCTGATCGCGCGGCTGCGCACCAGCCACACCAGCGATTCGAACTGCCGCTCGATGCGCACGTCGTCGAGCGCCACTTCGCCCGGCGCCTCGCTTTCGTCGTACACGCACACCGGGTTGAAGCCCGCTTCCGGACGCGCCCGCATCTGTGAGATCAGCCGCCGCGCCGCCGGCGTGCCGCCGACGATCGCGACCGCCTTCAGGTTGTAGCCGCCACGGCGCAACTGCCGCAGCACGACGTGCACGCAGGCCTTCGAGCCGACGAGCAGCGTCATCGTCACGAGCGCCCAGTAGCCCAGCCACAGCCGCGACAGGTCGCCCGACTGGTGAAAGCTGAAGCTCATCAGGATGCCCGCGAGCTCGACCGCGAGCCATGCGAACACGACACGCCCCATCAGCCCGACGAGACGCTTGCCGCGCCACGACTGGTAAATGCCGAAGGCCGGGAAGGACACGACGACGAGCAGGCAGTCGAACAACACCGTCGTGCGCTGCAGGTCGTTGAGCCAGATGCTGCCGCCGTGCAGCGCGGCAGCGATCAGCGCTCCCGCCACGACCATCGCGATATCGATGACTCTCGCCAGCACGCTCAACATGTCTGCTTCCTCTTTGAACAGGCGTTTGCCGAACAGCTCCTCATGCGACCCGTGCCGCACATTCGATTCAAACGTTGCATGACGCTATTGAACCGGCAAGAAAATCGCCCCTCAAGCGCACAAGTATTTCGAAAAATAATCGGAAATTCTTGCCGCGATCTTTTTTAATTAAATCGGCACGTTTTCCCGGATCGATCGGGATTCGAGAATTTTTCGGAAACTTTACGTTCGCCGCGAACCCTTTGCCGGCGGGCGCCGACCGTCGATGCTCGGAATTATTTTTTATTTTTTTATTGGCATCCGATGCTATCGAGGAAAATTTTCCCAGATGCACGCGCGGCGAATATCCGCCAATGGATCCGGTTTTATTGTCGATTTACTTCATGCTACAACGACAGGCACTGACTTCAACCGTGGAGAGTGTCATCATGAATGCTCCGGCAGTGGCCGCCGAAACGCGCCAATCTTCTTCCGCCGCACCCGCCGCCGGCACGCGCCTCGCCGTGCAGCCCGTGATTCTTGCCGGCGGTTCCGGCACGCGCCTGTGGCCGATGTCGCGCGAACGTTTTCCGAAACAGCTGATCGGCCTGCTCGGCGATCATTCGCTGCTGCAGTCGACCGCCCTGCGCCTCGACGGCCTCGCGGCCGCCCATCCGCTGAACGACGACGTGGTGATCGTGTGCGGCGAGGATCACCGCTTCACGACCGCCGAACAGCTGCGCCTGACGGCCAAGGACGCGACGATCATGCTCGAGCCGCTCGGCCGCGACACCGCGCCCGCGCTGACGCTCGCCGCGCTGCGGCTCGTCGCCGGCGGCAACGATGCGGTGATGACCGTGATGCCGGCCGACCATGCGGTCGCCGACCTGCCGCGCTTTCACGCGGCCGTCGCGGCCGGCGTGCACTGCGCGGCGCAAGGCAAGATCGCGACGATGGGCATCGTGCCGAAGCACGCGGAAACGGGCTACGGCTACATCCGCGTCGGCGCGCCGCTCGGCGACGCCGCAACGGGCAGCCTCGACGTCCGCCGCCTCGACCGTTTCGTCGAGAAGCCGCATCTCGAACTCGCTCAGCAGTACGTCGCATCCGGCGAATACTGGTGGAACAGCGGGATCTTCATCGTCCGCGCCTCGGTCTGGCTGAAGGCGATCCGGCATCTCGAACCCGCGATCTACGCGGCCTGCGAACAGGCCGTCGCACTGGGCAAGTCCGACGGCGATTTCTTCCGCGTCGATCGCGACGCATTCGCCGCCTCGCCGTCGAACTCGATCGACTACGCGGTGATGGAGCCGCTCGCGGGCCAGCCGCAACTGTGCGAGAGCGTCGTCGTGCCGCTCGACGCGGGCTGGTCGGACGTCGGCTCGTGGGACGCGATCTGGCAGATCTCGCCGAAGGACGATACCGGAAACGTCGGCCGCGGCCACGTGCTGTTCGAAGACGCCGAATCGACATTCGCGCATTCGGAAAGCCGGCTCATCGCCTGCGTCGGCACGCAGAACCTGGTCGTCGTCGAAACGCCCGACGCCGTGCTCGTCGCCGACAAGTCGCGCGTGCAGGACGTGAAGAAAATCGTCGGGCGCATCAAGGCGCAACGCGGCGCGGAAGCGACCGATCACCGCAAGGTGCACCGCCCGTGGGGCCATTACGACTCCGTCGACACGGGCGAGCGCTTCCAGGTGAAACGCATCGTCGTGAAGCCGGGCGCCCAACTGTCGCTGCAGATGCACCACCACCGCGCCGAACACTGGATCGTCGTGCGCGGCACCGCGCGCATCACGCGCGGCGACGAAACGTTCCTGCTGTCCGAAAACGAATCGACGTACATTCCGCTCGGCGTATCGCACCGCCTGGAGAACCCGGGCAAGATGCCGCTCGAACTGATCGAAGTGCAGTCGGGCGCGTATCTCGGCGAGGACGACATCGTCCGCTTCGACGATACCTACGGCCGGCAATGACGCAGCGAAGCCGGGGGCGCCGCTTCGACAGCGGCGCCCCCGGATTGGGCCGGCCTGGAGAGATGGCGCTTCCGCGCGGGCGTCGTGGCACACGACGGCCCGCGCGTTGCATTGAAACGGCGATCAGCCTACGCGGTACGCGTACTCGCGGCGTTCCGCCTGCACGGGATCGTTGCGGCTTTCGGACAACGCGCCCGCGCGGCGTTCGGCAATGAAGCGCTTGATGTCCGATTCCGCGCGAGCCAATGCGGACAAGCCGGCCAGCACCTCGCCTTGCGGCTCGCGCGCCGGCTCGTCGCTCGCCCCGTGGCGATCGATCCATTGGCGCGCCCAGTCGAGCGCGAACTGCTCGGCTTCCTCGGCATCGGTGAAGCGCGGACCGATCAGGCCCGAGCGTTCGACGCGCCGTTCGTCCTGCGAAATTTCGGCCCACGCGCGGTACATCAGGTTCTGCACGGGTTGCGCAATGCCGCTGATCGTATAGCCGCGATACTCGTCGGTCTGCGGTTCGGCCGCGGCGAAGCTCGCCGACGACGCATGCGCGTGGCGCAGTTCCGTGGCCGGCGCACCGGGCACCACGAACGACGCGTCGGACGCGTCGAGCATCTGGTCGTCCGGCATCGTGCTCACCGACGCGCCCTCGCCGTCCCAAACGTTTGCCTGCGAAACCGGCAATTGCCACGATTCCGGGTTCTGCCAGAACACGCCGCGCAAGCGGTCGTTGTCGGGCACGGGCTCCGCACGGTGCGCGGGAACGACCGGCAGCGGCGGCGGCGGAATGTACGCGAACGCGCGCCCGCTGAACTGGGTCAGCACGTCGATCATCTGCAGCAGCGTGCCGCTCGCGAGCCACTCTTCATAGCGGCGGCGGCACGTCGGCCCGGACGGATAGCGGCCGGGCAGCTTGGACCAGGCTTCGCCCGTCGTCAGGATCCAGAGCACGGCGTTGGCAACGACGCGCGGCTCCGCACGTGGACGCCCACGACGATTCAGCCGGATGGGTTCATCGGCGATCAGCGTTGAAAGACGAAACCACTCTTCATCGTTAAGCTCATCGAAGAACATAGTAGATCTCTCCACGCAGCCAGGCCGGGCTGCGATTGGCGGCGCCGTCGCGACACGTCGCGTCGCGGAGCAGCCAGGTTGCACATTATGGTTATCCGGTGTTGTGCATGCCGGTCCGACACCGCACTTTCACGGTGCCGCGATTCCCGGCAATGGCGCACAAATCACGGTCTCACTCCAATGTGGGAATTTTTGTGCACGAAGCATACCACCCTCAGGGTTTATCTCAATATGACAATGACTTAATGTTACGCACTGAAACAACCTGCCATGGATAGGCAATCTATTTACGCATGAATTTTTTTGCGAGATCTTTATGCCCGTCGCTGCAAAGGCCCGTCTGGCGGGGCTCTGCAGCGTATGAAGAATGCCTTGAAATAAGCTGTTACAGCCTGATCCGACCCTTGCCGGCAACAATCCCCGGAATTGCTTCTTAAAATCGGTAAATCCTGGCGAAATTCGTAACAAGATATTCACGAATCGGTAAATCATTCAAAATCGATTCAATCGAATTATCTCCGTGCACAATCTTTTAATTGTTTCTCCGCGAGTGATGAAAGTACGGTGACGCGCGATGCACAGTGTGTCCCCGCATGCAAACTCGACACGCCTGTTACATCTTCGCGGCGATGAGCGCGCGGCAGCGCCGCGCCGCATGCGGACATCCTGCTTCGGGTCGGAACGGAAAAGCGGAAACCGGCGTTCGGGACGCGCGGCGGCCGTGTCAGCGCAGATCGCCGGCCAGCGACGCGGCCACGTCCGCCTCGACGCGCTGCGGCGGCATCGTGTAGGCCGGGTGATCGCAGCCGATCGACAGCGCCGCCCCCTCCTTGAGCGCCGCGCGCATCGGCGCGCCGAGTTCGAAACGCACGAAATGCACGGCCGACGTCTTCTCGGCATTGTCACGCTCGAGATCCTCGTCGGCGATCGCGTAGACGTTCGCATGCCCGTCGACCTGCAGGTACACGCGATCCTCCACCCCGATCAGCCGCGCGAGCGCCGCGCGCCGTTCGATCTCGTGCTCGTACTCGATCTGCATCGTCGCCTTCAGGTTGGTGCCGTCGGGCACCAGCGGCAGATACGCTTCGAGCTCCCCTTCGATGCCGGCCTCGTCGAAAATTTTCTCGATGTGCAGCATCTCCTGGATCTGATAGCGGATCGTCGTCTCGTCCTCGAACAGGAAGCGCAGGTGATTGCCGAGCGCCACCGCGCGGCGGCGCTTGTACGCGACCAGTCGCGCGTGTTCGGTCCGGCGGATCTTCGCGTACGCCTCGAGCGTCAGCAGGGAGTCGCGGGTCAGCGTCATGGCAGGTCCTCGTGAGTGGCCGGCATCGGCTCAGATGCCGTACGCGCGGCGCAACAGCGTCAGCGGATGCGCGAGCGGCGCAGGCGGCAGCCCCTTTTCGTCGATGCCCTGCACGATGTGATGGCCGGCCAGCGCGCAGTCGGACGACACGAAATCCGGTTGCGGCTCGGCCATCGCCTTGAACACGGGCGCGCCGATCCGCATCGCGTCCGCATGGAATTCTTTCTTCACGCCGAACGTGCCCGCGTGGCCCGAACAACGCTCGACCACGTTGACGCGCGTATCGGGCACGAGCGACAGCGCATCGGCGGTCTTGCGGCCGATGTTCTGCACGCGCGCATGGCACGGCACGTGATACGACACGGTGCCGAGACCGGTCTTGAAATCGGTCTTCAGCAACCCGTCGCGATGCCGCGCAATCACGTATTCGAACGGATCCCAGAAGGCATCGGCCACCGCGCGTACCGCTTCGTCGCCGGGGAACATCAGCGGCAGCTCGCTCTTGTACATCAGCACGCAACTCGGAATCGCGCCGATCAACGCATACCCTTCGCGCGCATAGCGTTCGAGCACGGGCATGTTCACGGCCTTCTTCGCGGCGACGCCGGCGAGGTTGCCCTGCTCGAGCAACGGCATCCCGCAGCAGGCTTCGCGCGTGACAAGCTCGTACGGAATGTCGTTGTGCGCGAGGATCGCAAGCAGGTCGTGGCCGATGCCGGGCTCGTTGAAGTTCACGTAGCACGTCGCGTAGATCGCGACCTTGCCGGGCGTGCGTTCGCCGTCGCGCACGGGCGGGTTGCCGGAACGCTGCGCGGCACGCCGGAACTTGCGGGGTGCGAACTCCGGCAGCCACGCGTTGCGATCGACGCCGAGCGCCGCTTCGAGCGCGTGGCGCGCGGGCGGCGTGCGGTTCACCGCGTTGACCGTCTGCGTGACGATCGGAATGCCCGCGAAATGGCCGAGCGCATCGGTATTCGACAGCACCTTGTCGCGCAGCGCCACCTCGCCGCGCCGGTAGCGCGCGGCCTTGCCGCGCAGCATCAGGTGCGGGAAGTCGACGTTCCATGCGTGCGGCGGCACGTACGGGCATTTCGTCATGTAGCAGAGGTCGCACAGGTAGCACTGGTCGACGACCTTGCCGAACGCTTCCTTGGGCACTTCCTCGATGTCGCCCATCGGCGTGTCGTCGACCAGGTCGAACAGCGCCGGAAACGCGCCGCACAGCGACACGCAGCGCCGGCAGCCGGCGCAGATGTCGAACACGCGCGTCATTTCCGCGTCGATCGCGGCCTGGTCGTAGAACGCTTCGGACTGCCAGTCGAGCGGATGCCGGGTCGGGGCTTCGAGACTGCCTTCCTTGTGGGGCATGGGGCGCTCCAGCGTGGCGCGCATGTGCGCAAGCGCGCCGCCCGCGCGATGCGGGCAGCGATGAACGAACAGCCGGCCGCGTGCCGATCGCACGGCGATGCCGTGCGGCCTGCGGCGGCCCGTCAGTCGACGAGACTGTCCAGCGCCTTCGTATAGCGGTTCGCGTGGCTGCGTTCGGCCTTCGCGAGCGTCTCGAACCAGTTCGCGATTTCGTCGAAGCCTTCGTCACGCGCGGTCTTCGCCATGCCCGGATACATGTCGGTGTATTCGTGCGTTTCGCCGGCGATCGCCGATTCGAGATTCAGCCGCGACGAGCCGAACGGCAAGCCCGTGGCCGGATCGCCGACGGCTTCCAGGTATTCGAGATGGCCGTGCGCATGGCCGGTTTCGCCTTCGGCGGTCGAGCGGAACAGCGCGGCGACGTCGTTCTGCCCTTCGACGTCGGCCTTCGAAGCGAAATACAGATAGCGCCGGTTCGCCTGCGATTCACCCGCGAATGCGGCCTTCAGGTTCTCTTCGGTTTTGCTGCCCTTGAGTTGAGCCATTTGCGCCTCCGTTCGAGTCGGCGCGGCCGCATGCAGAGCCGGGCCGATCAGATATGTGGGGAACGATGCGTGCATCGGGGCGCGCGCATCGTGCTCTCCAATCTAGGCGCTCGCGTTCGCATCCCCCAATAGGCTTTTTCAATGCGCGCGATAGTGTCCGGCGCGGGCCGCGGGAATCATCGGGAAGACGGGTCCGGCGCACGGTGCCGCGCTTGCGCGCGCCGCGCCCGTCATGCGCCCGTCATGCGTCCGTCATGCGTCCGTCATGCGTCCGTCATGCGTCCGTCGCGCGCCTGAGCAGCAATTCGCGTTCGCGCTCGTTGCGCGTCAGTTCCGCCGCGCGGCGGAATTCGAGCTTGGCCTCGTCGGCGCGGCCGAGTTTCGCAAGCAGGTCGCCGCGCACGCTCGGCAGCCAGTGATAGCGCGCGAGCGCAGGATCGTCGCGCAGCACGTCGACGAGTTCGAGCGCCGCGGCCGGGCCGAACGCCATCCCCACCGCCACCGCGCGATTCAGCTCGACGACCGGCGACGGCGCGACCTCGGCGAGTGCGTCATACAGCGCGACGATCTGCACCCAGTCGGTATCCGACGCCTGCCGCGCACGCGCATGGCAGGCGGCCAGCGCGGCCTGCAGCGCATACGGGCCGCGTACGCCGCCGAGCTTCGTCGCCCGCTCCAGCGCCGCGAGGCCGCGCCGGATCAGCAACGGATCCCAGCGGCTGCGGTCCTGGTCGAGCAGCAGCACGGGCCGGCCCTGCGCATCGGTGCGCGCATGCATGCGCGAGGTCTGCAGTTCCATCAGCGCGACGAGCCCGAGCACTTCGCTTTCGTCCGGCGCGAGCCCGGCCAGCACGCGACCGAGCCGCAGCGCCTCGTCGCACAGCGCCGGGCGCGTCCAGTCGTCGCCGGCGGTCGCCGCATGGCCTTCGTTGAACACGAGGTAGATCACTTCGAGCACCGACGCGAGCCGCGCGGGCCGCGCATCGGCGGCCGGCACCTCGAACGGCACGTGCGCGGCCGCGAGCGTGCGCTTCGCGCGCACGATCCGCTGCGCGATCGTCGGCTCCGGCGTCAGGAACGCGCGCGCGATCTCGCCCGTCGTCAGCCCGCCGAGCAGGCGCAGCGTCAGCGCGACGCGCGCATCGGTCGACAGCACCGGGTGGCACGACGTGAAAATCAGCCGCAGCAGGTCGTCGCCGATCTCGTCGTCGCTCGCGTCGGCCAGCGCATCGGCGATGTCGGGGACGACATGTGCTTCGAGCGCGTCCATCTCGTGGCCGAGCTGGTCGCGCTTCGCCGCGTGCAGCGACTCCTGCCGGACCCGATCGAGCGCGCGACGCTTCACGGCCGTCATCAGCCAGGCGGCCGGGTTGTCGGGCACGCCGTCGACGGGCCAGTGCTCGAGCGCCGCGACGAGCGTGTCCTGCGCCAGCTCCTCGGCCACGCCGACGTCGCGCACCACGCGCGCAGCGCGCGCGATGATTTTCGGCGCCTCGATCCGCCAGACCGCTTCGATCGCACGGTGAGTCGCCTCACGCGTCACGACGCGTGCCCCTGGGCGGACGCATCCAGCGGCATGGCCATCAGCTCCCATGCGTGGCCGTCCGGATCGTCGAACCCGTGGCCGTACATGTTCGGATACTCGCGCGGCGCTTGCGGCGCGGACCCGCCGGCCGCCAGCGCCTTCGCGACGATCGCGTCGACCTCGGCGCGGCTTTCGCATGACAGGCACGACAGCACCTGCACCTGCGTCGCCGGATCGATGATGGTCTTGCCGGTAAAGGACTGGAAAAACGGCCGCACGAGCAGCATCGCGAAGATCGTGTCGCTGATCTTGATGCAGGCTGCCTGGTCGTTGGTGTATTCGGGCACGACCTCAAAGCCCAGCGCCTGGTAGAACGCCTTCGAGCGCGGCAGGTCGGCCACGGGCAAATTGATGAAAACCATCTTGTGCATGACGGGTGCTCCCGGTGAGGTTGGATTCAGGTGGGCATTCACGCGTTGGTGCGGCCGACGTGGAGGTCGCGGAACCGCTCGACCGCGTCGCTCGGCGTGAGGTCGTCGAGCTCGAACAGCGGACGCACCTCGATCTCGCAATCCATCTCGGCGCCGAACGGCGCGGGGAACCGCCGCGTCCACTCGAGCGCTTCGTCACGCGAACGCACCTGGATCAGCGTATAGCCGGCGATCAGTTCCTTCGTTTCGGCGAACGGGCCGTCGACCACGGTGCCCTTGCCGCCCGTGTAGCGCACGCGCCAGCCGCGCGCGCTCGGCCGCAGCCCGTTCGCGTCGAGCAGCACGCCGGCCTTGGCCAGTTCCTCGTGATAGACGGTCATGGCTTCGACCAGCCGGTTGTCCGGCAACGCGTCGGATTCGCTGACGGCGTTCGCCCGGATCATGATCATGAATCGCATCGTTCACTCCTTGTCGTCGATGGAAGGCAGCGCCCGTTCATCGGGGCCTTATCCGGACGACGGACGGAAGACCGCCGATTCGACACGCGCCACGACAAATCAGGGTAAATACCGAGCCGCGACACTCACAGAAAGCACGGCCCCACCGCGCGAACCTCGACCGTGCACCATTGCGCGGCCGGGCACTGACGCGCGATCTCGATCGCTTCTTCGCGCGTGTCGACGTCGACGAGGAAGAAGCCACCGACCATTTCCTTTGCCTCCGCGAACGGACCGTCGAGCAAACGCGTCTCGCCGTCGCGCACCTGCACGCGCGTGCCGCGCTCGGAACGCTCCAGCGACTCGACGCCGCGCAGCACGCCGCGCGCCTTCAGCGACTCGGCGAAATCGACCATCCGCGCATAGAGCGCCTGACCTTCGTCGAGCGTGCGCTCGGCGCGCTGTTCGGTCGGTTCGACAATCAACAGCATGTAAGACATGGATTTCTCCTGTGGGAACGGGGTGCGGCGGCACTCACCAGGCGCCCGGCCTGCGACACCCGACGCGAGAGCGTACCAGCCGCGGTGCGGCTTGCCGGCATCGTTGGCCGAACGACACTGGCCGGATGGCCAATTCGACCGCAGCCTGACATTTTGCCTTCAAGATGCGAGCCCGAACCGTCGAATTGTCTTCCTGTGGACCGCCCCATGTCACGCCTGCTTCCGCTGCTTGCCACTGCGTTGCCGCTTGCCCTCCTTACCGGGCCGGCGGCCGCCGCGCTGCCGGTCAGCGCGGGCTGCGGCGGCGCAACCACGGCGATTGCCGAGATCCGCCGCGCCAGCGGCCCGTCGCCGCTGGCCGGGCAGACGACCTCGATCGAAGCGGTCGTCACCGCGGCGTTCGGCAGCGCCGACGGCCTCGGCGGCTTCTTCGTCCAGCAGGCCGACGCGCAGCGGCAGCGCAGGCCGGGCGTCCCGGAGGGCCTGTTCGTGTATGCGCCGGGCGCGCGCGCAAAGGCAGGCGATCTCGTGCATCTCACCGGCAAGGTCGACGAGCGATACGGCCGCACGCAATTCACGCTGTCGGGCGGCATCGCCGTCTGCGCGCGCGGGCAGACGGTCACCCCGGCAACGCTCACGCTGCCGTTCGCCTCGCCGGCCGTACCGGCCGCGCACGAAGCCATGCGCGTGCGCCTGCCGCAAACGCTGACGGTCAGCGATACCTACGAACTCGGCCGCTACGGCAGCGTCGTGCTCAGCAACGGCCGGCTGCGCACGCCGACCCACGTCGCGCCACCCGCCGAAGCGGCCGTGCATGCAGCGGCCAATGCACTCAACCGCATCGTGCTGGACGACGGTTCGCTCCGCCCGCACCCTGCGACCGTCCGCTTTCCGCCGCCCGCGCTGAGCGCCGCCAACACGCTACGCGCGGGCTACACGGTGCGCGGCGTCGAAGGCGTGCTCGAGCTGCGCTTCGGCACGTGGCGGCTGCAACCGGTTACCGGCAAGACGCCCAGGTTCGATGCCGCCGCGAACCCGCGTGCCGCGGCACTGGCCCGGCATCCCGATGCCGACGTGCGCATCGCATCGTTCAACGTGTTCAACTATTTCAACGGCGACGGCCACGGCGGCGGATTCGGCGCACCGACCAGCCGCGGCGCGAAAACACCCGCCGCGTTCGCCCGACAGGAGGCGAAGATCGTCGCAGCCTTGCGCGCACTGCGCGCCGACGTGATCGGGCTGATGGAAATCGCGAACAACGGCTACGGCGACGCAAGCGCCGTGCAGCGTCTCGCCGCGCAACTCGGCGACGGCTGGCGCGCGGTCGATCCCGGCACCGCGCGGCTCGGGCGCGATGCGATCGCGGTCGCGCTGCTGTATGACAGCCGCGCGGTCGAACCGGTCGGGCGCCCCGCCACCGTCGCACTCGGCGGCCGGCACCGCCCTCCGCTCGCGCAGACGTTCCGGCGCATCGGCGGCACGCGTGCGCTCACGGTCGCGGTCAATCACCTGAAGTCGAAGAACTGTCCTCGCGCGGAGGGGGCCGACCTCGACCAGTCCGACGGCCAGGGCTGCTGGAATGCGGCGCGCACGCGGGCAGCCGCGCGTGTCGCCGACTGGCTCGCCACGTCTCCGACGGGCGCCGCGGCCGACGGCGTGCTGCTGATCGGCGATCTGAACAGTTATGCGAAGGAAGACCCGATCCGCACGCTCGAAGCGCGCGGCTACACGAACCTGGTTGCCCGCTTCGTCGGCGATGCTGCGTACAGCTACGTATTTCGCGGTGAAGCCGGCAATCTCGACCATGCGCTTGCCACGCCACCGCTCGCCGCGCGTGTCAAAGCCGTGCATGTCTGGCACATCAATGCCGATGAACCGGCTGCACTGCAACCGGTGCCCGATTACAAAACGGCCGCGCACCGGCTGTCCTATTACGCACCCGACGCATACCGCTCGTCGGACCACGATCCCATCGTCATCGACATTGCGCCGGGCGACAGCGGCCCGGCACCGGCCGCGGGCACGAACCCTGCTCGCCGATACACCGTGGATTAGTGCATTTGCATCAGCACATCGCCTGCAACGGCACTATTTACCTGAAACCCCTGGCGACGCCATATTTACCGGACATTCACTTCGCACCACCGGCCGTTGTACGCGTTTCGCCCGATCGGGAAATTTTTTCAACCGCCGCACGGCCCCGCGCGACGGGGCTTCGCGGCGATCCTGCCGACAAATTGAAAAATTGTCTCGAAACTCAATCGGGTCAAGTGAATCACATTAGTTGCTGGGATTCGTCTTATCTTCAAACTTGCCTTGAATCAATGGAGGATAAACACCATGGCGCTTACCGACTCGATCGAACACAAGCTGGACCGCGGCCTGTCCGACATCCGTCGCACCGGCCGGCGCGTGGGGCGCACGACGCGCTCGGCCGCCCGCGACCTGCATGCCGACGTGACCGACGATCTGCGCGGGCTGGTCGACGAACTGGAAGATCTGCTGAAAAACGATGGCGATGGTGATATCGCCGCCCTGCGCAAGCGAGTGCAATCCCGGCTCGATGAAGCGCGCAGCGCGCTCGACTACGCGTCGGGCAGCGCGGCCGCCCGGCTGCGCGATTCGGCCGAACGCGTATCGCAGGCCGTGCACGACAACCCCTGGCAAACCGCCGGCGTCGTCGCGGGCCTCGCGTTCGTTGCGGGCCTGCTCCTTTCCCGCCGTTGAACGGGGCCGGCCGCCCCGCTGCCCGCACCGTCCGTCCTCAATCAGACAACGAAGGAGAACCGCCATGCAGAAATCCCTCGCCATGAAAGCCGCCGCTGCCGTGATGCTCGGCAGCCTCGCGCTCGCCGGCTGTACGACCACGCCCGACAAACCCGAGAACGCATCGACCAGCGCGTCGAAGCGCCAGTCGATCGACGCCAGCGTGAACGCCACGCTGTCGCGCCTCTATTCGACGGTGCCGGGTTCGCGTGAGCTCGTCGCGAAATCGCGCGGCACGCTCGTGTTCCCGAACGTGCTGCAGGCCGGCTTCATCGTCGGCGGCCAGTCCGGCAATGGCGCGCTGCGCGTCGGCGGCAGCACCGTCGGCTACTACAACACGTCGTCGCTGTCGGTCGGCCTGCAGGCCGGCGCGCAATCGAAGGCGATCGTGTTCCTGTTCATGACGCAGGATGCGCTCGACGCGTTCCGCAAGTCCGAAGGCTGGGCTGCCGGCGCCGACGCATCGGTCGCGGTCGTGAAGGTCGGCGCGAACGGCGCGGTCGACACCACCACGGCCACCGCCCCGGTCGAGGTGCTTGTCCTGACCAACGCCGGCCTGATGGGCGACCTGTCGGTGAACGGCACCAAGGTCACGAAGCTCAACATCTGACGATGCGGCGCGCGGCTGTGCGCCGCGCCCGCTTCCCGGCAGCGCCGCGGCCCCGGCCGCGGCGTTTTCGCATGGGTCACACGCAGCGGCTATGATGGCGGGGCCTTTGCGGGCATACTCCCGTTCGGGCCGCCCCACGCCGCGTACCGCCGCGAACCCGTGACGTTTGCGAGCCGATCGCGCCCCGGGCAACGCAATTCAATCAAACGAAGCAACAATCTGCGCGAACGCCATCCATGGAAAGCGGACACGATCACCAAAAATTCTTCTATTTCCTGCTGGCCGCGGTCACCGTCGGACTCTGCTGGATCCTCGCGCCGTTCTCCGGCGCGGTGTTCTGGGGCACCATTCTCGCGATCCTGTTCCAGCCCGTGCAGCGCTGGCTCGCCGCGCGCTTCGGCAAGCGGCGCAACCTGGCCGCGCTCGTGACGATGTCGGTGATCATCCTGATCGTGATCCTGCCGCTCGTGTTCGTCGCGGCGACGCTCGTGCAGGAAATCGCGTACGTGTACCAGGAAATCAAGACCGCGCAGCCGAACTATTCGCAATACTTCCAGGACATCATTCACGCGCTGCCGTCGTCGATCCAGCACCTGCTGCAGAAGTACGGGCTGACCAACATCCCGGGCATCCAGAAGAAGCTGACCGACGGCGCCGCGCAGATCAGCCAGTTCGCGGCCACCCAGGCGCTCAGCATCGGCCAGAACACGTTCCAGTTCGTCGTGAGCTTCGGCGTGATGCTGTACATGGTGTTCTTCCTGCTGCGCGACGGCGGCGAGATCGGCCGCCGCGTACGTCGCGCAATACCGCTCGACGAAGAACACAAGAACCTGCTGCTCGCGAAATTCACGACGGTCGTACGCGCGACCGTGAAGGGCAACATCGCGGTCGCGCTCGTGCAGGGTGCGCTCGGCGCCCTGATCTTCTGGATCCTCGGGATCGAGGGCGTCGTGCTGTGGGGTGCGCTGATGGCGTTCCTGTCGCTGCTCCCCGCGATCGGTGCGAGCCTCGTGTGGGTGCCGGCCGCGCTCTACTTCCTGATGATCGGCGCGGTCTGGAAATGCGTGATCCTCGTCGCGTTCTGCGTCGGCGTGATCGGCCTCGTCGACAACCTGCTGCGCCCGATCCTCGTCGGCAAGGACACGAAGATGCCCGACTGGGTCGTGCTGATCTCGACGCTCGGCGGGATGGCGCTGTTCGGCATCAACGGCTTCGTGATCGGGCCGCTCGTCGCAGCGCTCTTCATGGCGAGCTGGGACATCTACGCACGCTCCGAACAGGGCGAATGACGCACCGCGCGGCCGCGTGCCGCGCCACCGGCCGACGGCAATCCGCACACCTGCGGCAATCGCCGGTCAGGGATGACGAATGTTGATCACGACGGGCGCCACGGCGCCCGTTGCTTCATCCGCGGCAACCGTCATCACGCCGCCATGCGGACCCACGCGATGGGCACGGCCCGACGCCAGCGGCACGCTTCGCCCGTCGCGCGCATCGCGCCACGTTGCCTGCATGCCCGCGCCGGCATCCGGCGCGAACGGCACACCATCGGCCCCGACCAGCGTCACCTGCGCACCCGGCAAGCGCCGGCCATGCGCATCGAACCGGAGCGTGGCCGTCGCATTGCTGCCGGCCCCCTCCGGTGCGTCACGGCGTGCGACCGACGGCGCATCGAGTGTCACGTCGTAGCGATCGACAAGTGCGCCGGTGAACCGTACGACGCCGTCCGACGCGGCCGGTCCGGCCGCCATCGCATTCGGCATCGCCAGCACCGCACCGAGTCCGAATGCTGCCGTCCACACGGCATCTGCGCACCGCCTCGCCCGCTCACGTACGTCTGCCGTTACCGGTGCCGCCCGCTTCGCCTTGTTTCGCATGCTCGCCCTCCTGTGTCGCAACACCAGAAAAACAGGCGGCGTGACGCATCGGTCACACCGCCTGTTTGCTGGCAATCACTGTAGGGAGAGCGCCCCGGACAATATATGGGACAAGTCCTAAATTGCAGCCCGCTGGATCGTACTCACTGCCGCCGACACGACCGCGCGGCAACCCGCGACCGGTGTGGCATGCCCGTCACGCATCCGGATCGACACGCAGCACGAGCTTGCCGCGGTGGTCGCCATCGAACAGGCGATTCAGCACGACGGGTGCATTTTCGAGGCCGTCGGCGACGGTTTCCTCGGCCTTGAGCCGGCCGTCGCGCAGCCAGCCGGAAAGCGTCTGCACGGCTTCGCGGCTCTTGCGGTAGTCGAGGATCAGGAAGCCGCGCATCGTCAGCCGCTTCGAGATCAGCGCGCCGAAGTCGTCGGCCGCGCGGCCGCTGTTGTAGTTCGAGATCACGCCGCACAGCGCGACGCGCCCGCCGATCACCATCCGCGACAGCACCGCACGCATCACCTCGCCGCCAACGTTCTCGAAGTTCACGTGCACGCCGTCGGGGGTGGCCGCCTTCAGTTGCTGACGGAAATCGTCGGCCTTGTAGTCGACGGCCGCGTCGAAGCCGAGCGTCTCGGTCAGGTAGCGGCACTTGTCCGCGCCGCCCGCGATGCCGACCACCCGTGCGCCGTGGATCTTGCCGATCTGCCCGGCGATCGAGCCGACCGATCCGGCCGCCGCCGACACGACGAGCGTTTCGCCCGGCTGCACCGGTGTGATGTCGGTCAGTCCGTAGTACGCGGTCAGCCCGCTCATCCCGCACGCGCCGAGCAACGTCGGCAGCGGCAGGCCCGACTGCGCGGGCAGCTTCACGAGCTGCGCGACCTGTCCGGCCGGCACGACCGCATAGTCCTGCCAGCCGACGAGCCCCTGCACGAGATCGCCTTCCGCGAAACCCGCATGGCGCGATGCGACCACGCGTCCGATGCCGAGCGCGCGCATCACGTCGCCGATCGCGACGGGCGGCAGGTACTGCGGCACGTCGCTCATCCACACGCGGTTGGTCGGGTCCATCGACAGGTACAGCACGCGCACGAGCACCTCGCCGTCCGCGAGCGCCGGCACCGGCGTCTCGACGAGCGAAAAGTGTTCGCGGCCGACCCGCCCTTCGGGGCGCGTCTTCAGCAGCAGCTGGCGGTTCACGGGTGTGGACATGATGTTCTCCTCCGGTCGTTGTGGTTCGGGATGCGCGTCAGACCGCGCACATGCCGCCGTCGATCACGAGTTCGGCGGCCGTCACGAAGCGGCTCTCGTCGGATGCGAGATACACGGCCGCATGCGCGACGTCGTCCGGCTCGCCAAGCCGGCGCAGCGGAATGCCGCGCGCGAGCTTGCGCGTCGCGTCGCGTTCGCCGAGCGACTGGAACAGCGGCTCGACGATCCCCGTGCGGATGAATGCCGGGTGAATCGAGTTGCAGCGCACGTCGATCTCGCGGCGCGCGCAGTCGATCGCGACCGACTTCGTCAGCGACGCAACCGCCGCCTTCGATGCGTTGTATGCGGTGAAATCCGGCTCGACCTTGAACGCGGCGACCGACGAGATGTTGATGATCGACGCGGGGTGGCTCTCAGCCAGATAGGACAGCGCGTGCTTGCAGCCGAGCACGATGCTCTCGACGTTGATCGCCATCACGCGCCGCCATTCGTCCAGCTCGATCTGCGCGGGCGAGCCGATCGAGCCGACGCCCGCGTTGTTGACGAGCACCGACAGCCCGCCCATCGCGTCGACCGCCTGCGCGAGCAGCGCCTGCCAGCGCGCTTCGTCGCGAACATCCTGCGTCGCGGCGAACGCGACCGGCGTCGCGTGGCCCGCGTTGAGTTCCTGCGCGAACGCGTCGAGCACCGCCGCTTCGGCGATGTCGGTCACGAACACGCGCGCGCCCTGCTCGACCATCCGGCGCGCGATCGCGCGGCCGAGGCCGCCCGCGGCGCCCGTGATGTATGCGCACTTGCCTGCGAGGCGCGAAGAAACGACTGTCATGTGACTGGCTCCTGTCGTGAATCGTCGTCGCGCAACGTTGCCGCGACGGGTGTGTCCGTAGGTATCGCGCCGACGCGGGCCGCTCGCCGATGCATCGGCGCTGCGAGGCACGCTACGATTTCCGCGAGTATATCGAGATGAATGCGACACGCGCCGGGCAAGCCGGGCAGCCGGCCCCGGTTGAACGACAGCCAGCGTACGCGAATGACGCCAATCGATGAAATGAATATTCGTTATGCCCGGTCATCATCCCTGTTCATGACTTGCGCATACCGGCGCCGATGCGCCGGCCGGTACGCCGGCCAGCTGGCGCAGCGTTTTTCAGGGGAAATGACGCAAGTTGCGTTCCGCGCAGGCGCGGAAGCCATCGGGAAGATGAACGGGCATGGCGTCGTGCAACCGCCGGACGATTGCCGGCAGCCAGAAGGCGACGCAGACGCGCCGCCGTCGGCAACCGTCAGAATCCGTCGCCCGACGGTGCGCGCACGAACGCGCAGAGCTGCGGCGAATGCGTGTCGATCATCTGCTGGAACGGCGCGCGGTGCCCGTACGCGATGCCCGACACGAGCAGCAGGCAGACCGCCGCGACACGCGGCGAGAACGCGCGCTGCCGCGCGCCGTCGTAGCCGCGCAGGAACACCAGCGCGACCAGCGCGCCGAGCATCCAGCCGACGACGACTTCCGGGACGGTATGCGAGTGATCGAACACGCGCGCGACGGCCGTGACCGCGCCGACCGCGAGCCCGGCCGCGATACCCGGCGCCTTGCCCGGCCGGAATGCCTGCCACAGCATCGACAGCGCGACCGTCCACACGGACGTCGACAGCATCGTATGGCCGCTGATCACGCGGAAATCGAATTGCGGGAGTTCGATGCCGCACCCCGCATACAGGATCTTCGTTGCGCCGACGAGGCCCATGCCGGCGGCGAGCAGCACGCCCCAGCGGACGGCGAGACGCCAGTCGGTCAGCGCCAGCCATGCCGCGCACGTCAGCGCGATCGGCAAGGTCAGCGCGGCATCGCCGATGTTGCTGATTTCACTCCACATAACGGACTTCGCAGACGATCGAAAGGCCGCAGTTTACCGCATGCGCGCCGTGCGTCTGTGTCCGCCTGTGACAGGCTGTATCAGCCCGCGACACCGGTAATCAACAGCAGGTTCGTCCCGCCGATGACGACGAACAGCGCCCACGCGGCGACCTGCATCCCGCGCCCGATCGCATGTTCGCCCATCGTTTTTCGATCGCTGACCGAACGGATCAGCGGCCACATCGCGAACGGCAGCTGCAGGCTCAGCAACACCTGGCTCCACACGAGCAGCTGCCCGACCGAGCCGTCGCCGAGCCACAGCACACCGATCAGCGCCGGCACGAGCGCGAGCCCGCGCGTGATCAGCCGGCGCTGGTAGCACGGGATCTTCGTATGCAGGAAGCCGTCCATGATCACCTGGCCGGCGATCGTGCCGGTCAGCGTCGAGCTCTGCCCCGACGCGAGCAGCGCGATGCCGAACAGCAGCGCGGCCGCACCGCCCGCGATCGGCGTAATCAGCTTGTAGGCCTGCTCGATGTCGGTCACGTTGTGCTGGCCGGTCGCGTGGAACGCCGCGCCGGCGACGACCAGGATCGCCGCATTGACGAGCATCGCGACGAACAGCGACACGCAGGTATCGATGCGCACGAGCGCGAGCGTGTCGCGGATCACGCCGCGCGCGCCGCCGACCACATGCCGCGTCTGCACGACCGACGAATGCAGGTACAGGTTGTGCGGCATGATCGTCGCACCGACGATGCCCAGCGCGAGCACGATCGCGTCCTTGCGGTCATGGCCCGGATCGCCCGGCACGAGCCCGCCGACCACCGCGTGCCAGTCGGGCGGCGTGATCGCCACCTGCGCGACGAAACAGAACGCCATCGTCGCGATCAGCCCGAGCACGATCGCCTCGATCTGCCGGAAGCCCTTGCCCTGCAGGCCGAGCACGATCACCGTGTCGAGCGCGGTCAGCACGACGCCCCACGCGAGCGGCACGCCGAGCAGCAGCTTGAACGCCAGCGCGCAACCGAGCACTTCCGCGATGTCGCACGCGATGATCGACACTTCGGCCGTGATCCACTGCACGATGCGGCCGAACCGGCCATAGCGGTCATAGCTGGCCTGCGCGAGATCCTTGCCTGCGACGAGGCCGAGCCGTGCCGCGAGCATCTGCAGGAAGATCGCCGCGAGGCTCGAGAACGCGACGACCCACAGCAGCGAATAGCCGAACTGCGACCCGGCCTGAATGTCGGTCGCCCAGTTGCCGGGATCCATGTAGCCGATCGCGACCAGCAGGCCGGGGCCGAAGAAGCGCTTGAGCTTCTGCCAGCGCGGCGCGGCGGCATCGATCGTGATGCTGCCCTTTACTTCCGACGGGCAGAAAGGGGCGGTGGCGGTAGTGGGGAGGAAGGGCATGGAAACCGGGAATCGAGATCGCGACAGGACGATTTTACGGGTATCCGTCCCGTTTTCTCGTGCGCGTCGATACACGCGTCGCAACTCGCCCCGTCGCCATCGCAAAACGCCGGGGCAGGCCCGTCGTCCGCATCGGGCCGCATGGTGCCGTGATTCAGGATCCTGTCCCGTTCGGCCAGCCGAAATTCGGTCGGCGACATCAGGAGGCGCTGGCGAAACAGCTTCGCGAGCCGCTCGCCGCTGCCGAACCCGGTGCGCCGCGCGACCTTGTCGGCCGGCAGCGTCGTATGGATCAGCATGTGGCACGCGCGCTCGAGCCGCACGTGCTGCACGAACTCGGTCGGCGTCACGCCGATTTCCTTCTTGAAGCGCCGCAGGAAATTGCGCTCGCTCATCGCGGCCGCCTGTGCAGCGTTCGCGATCGAAATGCGGTTCACGCTCTGCGCGCGCAGCCGCTGCGCGGACATCCGGATCGACGGGCTCGCGCTCAGTTCGCGAAACGCCCACATCGACTGGGCATAGCGCTGCTCGACCGGCCGCATCATGTTGCTGGCGATCTCCTGCGCGGCGCTGTCGCCGAGGTCGGCGCGAAACATGTCGAGCGCGGCGGCAAACACGTCGGTCTCGCCGGCCTGCAGTTCGACCGTCGCGGCGGCACGGCGCCGGCCGGGCCGCATGTCGAGCGTCGCCGATGGCCGATGCGTGGCCGCGAGCGCAGGCAGATCCATCGCGTCGACGATCCACCGCGCATGATGACGAATGTCCGTCAGGCGCCGCTGCAACGCGTCATCCCAGTTGACGGCCGCGCGATCGCCATGAAGATGAAAGAACGCGAGCGCGCGACGGCCGTGCTCGTCGCCGAGCGGATCCGCTGCGATTCTCACGCCGGACGACGACTGCAACAGTCCCCCGCTTTCGGATACGTACTTCAACTGGTAATCCGCACTGTACGCATGCAGGCGATTCGCCAGGTTGAAGGCCTCGCCAAGGCGCGCGGCCTGGGCTAACGAAAACCCCGTACTCAAATAGATAACGACCCACCGCTGATCTGCTGCATTCACTGGCCAAGCCCCCGACTTGTTCGACTTCTTCTAATACCGTCGAACTGTCAGGCTTATATTTGGTTTGAATGCGTGCGACAGGACGGCTATCCCGAAATATGAAGCGACGGCATCTTAGCCGAACGGGTAGCGCCTTTGGCACGAAATGGCCGACGTGGACAGCATGATGGCGGATTACTACAGGCTGTCGGCGGCCACTGGTATGCCAGCACAGAATCGCGTGCGCGATGCGGTCGATTATTGCGGCTGTCGTGCGTCATGACGGGCGGGTTCGATTGCATTGCGCATCGGGCAATGCGGCACTCGCGTATCGGTTCGATACGGAATCGATACGCATCGAACGCACGCGATGGCCCCAGCGCATCCGTTGCCTGCGCATCCTTTAGAATCGAGCCGTCCTTTACCACGCCCTCCGCGCGCCGTGCCCGCCGATCATCGACTCGACCTGAACCTGTTTCGCGTGCTCGACGCCGTCTACGTGCACGGCGGCATCGGCGCGGCCGCCCGCGCGCTGCATCTCACGCAGCCGGCCGTCACGCATGCGCTCAACCGGCTGCGTGCGCATTTCGACGATCCGCTGTTCGTGCGCCAGGGCAACCGCGTCGTGCCGACCGAGCGCACGCGGTCGATCATCGTGGACGTGCAGTTGCACCTGAAGGGCCTGCAAGGCGCCGTGCGCGATCCGTCGGCATTCGATCCCGCCACGCTCGACCTGAGCATCGCGGTGGGCATTCGCGACGTGCTCGAATCGATTGCATTGCCGCGCATCGTCGCCGCGTTCGCCGACGAAGCGCCAGGCCTGCGGCTCGTGAGCCGCCGCGTCGCGGTATCCGAGATCGAGCGCGAACTCGCGTCGGGCAACATCGATCTCGTCGTCGACCGTCGCGTGCAGACGGGCTCGCGCATCGCCACCGAACACCTGCTCGACGATTCGCTCGTCGTCGCGCTGCGCCGCGATCATCCGCTGGCGGGCGACCCGCTGCGGCGCGGCGATTATTTCGCGGCGCAGCATATCGCGGTGTCGTCGCTCGGCGAACCGCAATCGCTCGACGTGCTGCTCGGCAACGACGGACGCTTCCGCGACATCCGGCTCACCTGCCAGCACTATTTCGCCGCATGCCAGATCGCCGCGGCCGGCGATCTGCTGGTCACGCTGCCGCAGACCTATGCGCTGCGGATGGCCGCACTGCTGCCGATCGTCGTGCAACCGCTGCCGCTGCGGCTCAAGCCGTTTCCACTGTTCGCGTACTGGCACGAATCGCGCGACACCGATCGCGCGCACCAGTGGGTGCGCGAACGCGTCGCCGCACTCGTCCGCAGCAGCGCCGGCGTCACCGACGCATAACGGCACGGCGCGCGCCGTCGCGCCCGGGACGGTATGCTGACGGCTGCATGCCGCCACGCGGCGCCCTCTTTCCTTCTTGCTCACCGGAGACTTGTCATGTCGCTCATCCACGCCGCCGCCGTCCTCGAGGCCGACGCGCCCGACTACGTCGTCCAGTTGCAGGCCGGCACGCACGCGCTGACCGGCGACGAAGCGCCGCGCGAAGGCGGCCAGGATCGCGGGCCCGCGCCGTACGAATTCGTGCTGGCCGGGCTCGCGCAATGCACGGCCGCGACGCTGCGCATGGTCATGCAGCGCAAGACGTGGCCGGCCGTGCGCATCTCCGTGCGCACCGAGCTGCATGCGGATCGCGAAGGCGTGCAATACGTGCGCCGCGTCGTCACGCTCGACGGCCCGCTCGACGACGCGCAACGCCAGCGTCTCGCGGAAATCTGCGAGAAGACGCCGGTGACGCAGTTCATCAAGCGCGGCACGCGGATCGAAACGACGTTGAACTGATACAGGCGGCAGGCGACAGGCGGCACGCGATCGCCGCCTGACATGCAAAACGGGCGGGCCACGCATGATGCGCGACCCGCCCGTTCATCGATTCCGCGTGGCGCTTACAGGCCGAGCGCGGACAGATCCAGCTTGCCGCCCTTCATCGGCGGGCACCAGAAATACGCGCCCGTCAGCGGCCGCGTAAAGCGGAACAGGCCGTCGACGATCCCGTCGTCCGCACCGCTCATCCGGCGCATCTGCACGTCGAACGCGCGGAACGAGCAGCCGAACGCGACGAAGTAGAGGCCCGCGCGACGCGCGTCCGACCACGGCGACGAACGGCGCAGCATGAACGCCTCGGGCTCGAAGCTTTCCTGCGCGGTGCGCTTCACGTGCGCGAACTCGGGTGCATCGTCGAGTTCCTCGTTGTCCGAGCGGCGGCGCCCGATGATGTTGTCCATGTCACCCGACGGAATGCGTTCCATCTGGTCGAAGTCGTGCAGCCATTGCTGCACCGCGACGAAGCTCGCGCCGTCGAGCCCCGCGCCCTGCCCCGTCACGACCGCCGCAGCCACCGCGTCGTCGCCTTCCGGGTTCTCGGTGCCGTCTTCATAGCCGGACAGGTCGCGATCGTTCGAATAGCGGAACCCGTCGACGGCATCCTGCAGCGCGAATGCCGGCGCGAGCGCGCGTTCGATCGCCCGTGCGCGCAGCACGATCTCGCCGCGGTCGTCGGCGCGCAGCCAGACCCACACGTCGGCCGGCGTCGCCGGCAGCGTGCGGTCCTTCACCGCGAACGCCGGGAAGCCGGTCAGGCCCGGAACCGGGCGCCCGAGGTGCGCGGCCAGCGACTGTCCGAAACCGACGACCGTGTCGCGCCCGTCGACGATCTCGCGCAGCGCGGCCAGCGCCGCTGCCACATTGCCGTCATTCGATATCGTGAAAGTGAGGTATCGGGCTGCCGTGTCGATCGGAGCCAGGATGCCTTGCTGAACGTCGCTCATCGTTTCCTCAGGAATGGTTCGGAGTAAATCTGTACGGGCCGCATCGTCGCGCGCCGCGGACGCCGAAGTGTAATCGATGCGCGCGCCGGCCCGTACCCGCCGTGGCGGAACGCACGCGAAAAGGGGCCAAAACCCTGAATACTAACCGTATCGACGCCGCAACGTCGCATTCGTCAGACGTTGCAGCGCGCGTGACACTGCTGATAGAATCTTTACACGTCTTTTCGGCGTCCTTTCAACCGTTCACACTTCAGGGAGGTGCAGATGTTCCGAATGCCAGCAACCTTCCCGAACGTGGTCCCACGGCGCAGCTGATCCAGCCCGCCGTCCGCGCAGGCTCCCGAGTTTTCCGCTAACCCGTCAGCCGCGCTTTTCCCGACAGCCCGTTTCGTTCCGCCCGCGTCTTTCGCGCGGCCCGGCTGTTGCGTTTTCGACGTTCTCCGAACCGGAAAGTCCCGTCGCGCGATGCGCCGGGCAACGATACATGACCAGAAAAACCACCCATCTGGGCGGCCACGCATTCCAGGCCGTCTTCGGCTTCACCATTCGCTACTGGCGCAAGCAGCCGGCGCGCACCGCCACGGTCGCGAGCTTCGCGCTGCTCGCCGCGCTCGCCGATGTCCTCACGCCGCTGTTCGCCGGCCGCCTGATCGACGCGCTGTCGACCGGCCTGACCGACCGCGCCGCCGCCTGGCACGCGGCCCTCGTCGCGTTCGGCACGCTCGCCGCGCTCGGCATCGGCGCGACGATACTGCGCCAGGGCGTGTACCTGAACATCATCACGCTCACGCTGAAGATGATGAGCGAGATCGCCGCCGCGTCGTTCCACCGCGTGCAGCGTTTCTCGACCGACTGGCACGCGAACAGCTTCGCGGGTTCGACCGTGCGCAAGATCACGCGCGGGATCTGGGCGCTCGACCTGCTCAACGACACCGTGCTGATCGCGCTGCTGCCGTCGGTCACGATGCTGGTCGGCGCCACCGTGCTGCTCGGTTCGCACTGGCCCGTGATGGGGCTCGTCGTCGGCGCGGGTTCGCTGCTGTACATCGCGGTGACGGTCGCGGTGTCGCTCGGCATCGTCGCGCCGGCCGCACGGCTCGGCAACCTGTGGGATACGCGCATGGGCGGCGCGCTCGCCGACGCCGTGAGCTGCAATGCCGTGGTCAAGGCCTTCGGCGCGGAAACGCGCGAGGAAACGCGGCTCGCGCGCGTGATCGGCAAGTGGCGGCAGCGCACGCGCCGCACGTGGGTGCGCGGCACGTTCAACGGCGGGTTGCAGGGCGCGATGCTCGTCGCGATGCAGGCCGCGATGATCGGCGTCGCGCTGCGGCTGTGGGCGAACGACGAAGCGAGCGTGGGCGACATCGCGTTCGCGCTGACGATGTTCTTCATGCTGCAGGGTTACCTGCGCGACGTCGGCATGCACATCCGCAACCTGCAGCGCTCGGTGAACGACATGGAAGAACTCGTCGCGCTCGAGCGCCAGCCGCTCGGCATCGACGATCGCCCCGACGCACCGGCCATCCGGATCGGGCAAGGCGAGATCCGCTTCGAGCACGTGACGTTCCGCTACGGCAACCACCCGGTGCCGCTGTACGACGATTTCTCGATGCGGATCGCACCCGGCGAGCGCGTGGGTCTCGTCGGCCACTCGGGGTCGGGCAAGACGACGTTCATCAAGCTGATCCAGCGCCTGTACGACGTGTCGGGCGGCCGCATCACGATCGACGGTCAGGACATCGCGCGCGTGCAGCAGGATTCGCTGCGCAGCCAGATCGCGATCGTCCAGCAGGAGCCCGTGCTGTTCCACCGCACGCTCGCGGAGAACATCGCCTATGCGCGCCCCGACGCGAGCCGCGCCGACATCGAGCGCGCCGCGCGTCTTGCCAGCGCGCACGACTTCATCGTCGCGCTGCCGGACGGCTATGACACGCTCGTCGGCGAACGCGGGATCAAGCTGTCGGGCGGCGAGCGCCAGCGGGTCGCGATCGCGCGTGCGTTCCTCGCCGATGCGCCGATCCTGATCCTCGACGAAGCGACGTCGAGCCTCGACAGCGAAAGCGAGCTGCTGATCCAGCAGGCAATGGAGCGGCTGATGGTCGGCCGCACGACGCTCGTGGTCGCGCACCGGCTGTCGACCGTGCGCGCGCTCGACCGGCTGCTCGTGCTCGATCGCGGCAAGGTGATCGAGGAAGGCAACCACGACGCGCTGATCCGCATCGACGGCGGCATCTACCGCCGGCTGTTCGAGCGGCAGGCGCTGGAGCTCGCGAAGGGGCTCGCGGATGCGCCGCGGCGCATGGCGAACGATGACGCCGGGCCGCTGGGGGAGCCGGCCGAGGCTTGACGCAAGTGCGTCGCGGCACGCGCCGGCGGTGCGGTCATCACCGCCGGCACGCGTCGATAAACGGATCCGGATCGAGGCCGTGCCAGGTGCACGGCCTTTTTTACGTCCGCGCGTCACGCCTGCAGCCCTGACGCCGCGCGCCACGACGTGCCCTTTTCCGGTATCCCTTATCATGTCGACCAGGAAATTTGCGACTAGGGATCGACCATGTTTACAGGAATTGTCCAGGGCGTTGCCACCATCAAGACCATCGCCGACCACGGGGAACTGAGAACCTTCAGCATCGAATTCCCGGAGCGGTTTACCGACGACATCGAGATCGGCGCCAGCGTGTCGGTCGACGGCGTCTGCCTGACGGTGACGACCATCCATTCGCCGGAGCTGATCGACTTCGACGTGATGCTGCCGAGCCTGCGGATCACGACGCTGGCCGATCTCGCGACGGGCGCGCACATCAACGTGGAGCGGGCCGCGAAGGACGGCGCGGAGATCGGCGGGCATCCGCTGTCCGGCCATGTCGACTTCACCGGGACCATCCGGCACATCGCGATGTCCGAACACAACCGGATGGTGCGCATCGGCGTGCCGGAAGCGTTCAAGCGATACGTGTTCGCGAAGGGCTATATCGCGATCAACGGCTGCAGCCTGACGGTGTCCGACGTCAACCGCGACGAAGGCTGGTTCGACGTCTGGCTGATCCCCGAAACGCGCCGCGCGACGACCTTCGATGCGAAGGGCGTCAACGACACGGTCAACATCGAGATCGAGCGCAGCACCCAGGTCGTCGTCGATACGATCCGCGAATCGGTCAAGGAAACGCTCGGCGAACTGAACGGCGTCGTCACCGCATTGCTGGCGGAAAAAGGCATCGATATCGAGGAACTGCTGGCGCGCCATGTTGCGCGCCTGCCGAAGCAGTAACGGATGCCGGCGTGCTAGGGCCTGTTCCACTCGCCCGCGACCGGACACGGATCGTCTTCATCCGATGACATCGACGCCACGATAAAGCGTTCGATGTCGGCCGCCACGCGCCCAGGTGTGCCGTCGCTCGCAAATCGCCTGCAGTTCAGGCGCATGAAGGCAGGGAACCGATCGCGGATCTTGCGCATCTCGTCCGCTTCATTCGCATTCAGATACGGCCGAGCCATTTGCCGGCCCACGATCAGTTTCGCGCAGCGTTCGAGATCGAACGAAGGCAGCAGGAGCACGGTGAATCCGTCCTCCTCGATGCCGCGGCGAAGTGCCGGATAGGCCGGCGCGACATCGGCCGGATACAGCATGAAACCGGACGACACCGCGCAGATCGTGGGCGCCGACATGCCGCGTGCGAGTTGCTCGTACAGCCGGACGTTGTGCGACGCATACTCGGCATGGCCGCGATCGCGGATGAAATCGCCAATGTTCCCGTGCGCGGCCAGGAAGCACTGATCCACATCGACGAACCGCCAGTTCAGGCGCGCCGCGACAATCGCCCCGACCGTGGTCTTGCCGGCGCCGCCCGGCCCGATCAGATGTACCCGCAACGACACGCTCCCCGTCCGATATCGCAGGCATCGCGCTCCCGGAGAAGCCGCAACGAATCCGCCTTCCGCGCCCTCCTCACTCCGCCTCGGCCGGCGCCCCCTTCCCCACCGCCACGCGCTGCGCGCGGTAAATCCCCGCGTGCCCCGAAAACAGGTACGCGACGACACACGCGACGATCGCATACACGCCGATATCCGCGCCGAACAGTTCGATCGCCATGATCGTCGACGCGATCGGCGTGTTCGCGGCGCCTGCGAACACCGCGACGAAGCCAAGCCCCGCGAGCACGGGCACCGGCAGCGCCAGCAGCTGGCCGAGTGCGTTGCCGAGCGTCGCGCCGATGTAGAACAGCGGCGTCACTTCGCCGCCCTTGAACCCCGATGCGAGCGTGACGACCGTGAACGCGAACTTGCCCGCGAAATCGTAAAGCGGCAGCGGGCCGTGAAACGCGGCTTCGATCGTCGGGATGCCGAGGCCGAGATACTGCGGCACGTTCAGCACGGTGGCCGCCGCGGCGACCAGCAGGCCGCCGAGCACCGGCTGCAGCGGCGCATAGCGGATCACGCGGCGGAACCACGCGGTCAGCGCATGCGTCGCGAATGCGAACAGCCGCCCGGCCACGCCGAACGCGATGCCCGCGACGACCGTCACGGCCAGCCCCGTCGCCGACACGGCCGGCACGAACGGGATCGCATAGGCCGTGTGATGCACGCCCCACGCGCGGCACACGACGTCCGCGACGATCGCCGACGCAACGCAGGTCAGCAGCGCGTCGTACCGCACGCGCCCGATCGCGAGCACCTCGAGCCCGAACACGGCGCCCGCGAGCGGCGTGCCGAACACCGACGCGAAGCCGGCCGCGATGCCCCCCATCAGCAGCACGCGCCGGTGCTCGCGATCGAGACGGAACACGTGCGTGATGCGATCGGCGAGCGCGCCGCCCATCTGCACGGCCGTGCCTTCGCGGCCGGCCGAGCCGCCGAACAGGTGCGTGACGACGGTCGCGACGAGCACGAGCGGCCCCATGCGTTTCGGCACGAGCGCCTTCGGGTCGTGAATCTCGTCGATCAGCAGATTGTTGCCGCGGGCGACCGACTGGCCGAAGCGATGATAGATCCAGCCGGTGGCGAAACCGGCGGCCGGCAGCCCCCACAGCAGCCACGGATGCGCGACGCGCGTGCCGGTCGCCCAGTCGAGCGCAATCAGGAACAGCGCGGATGCCGTGCCGGCCAGCGCGCCGAGCAGGGCTGAAAGCGCGAGCCAGCGGCACACATAGCGCACGGTCGCGAAAAGATCGGCAGAAGTCGTGAAAAACATGATTTCCAGATTCGACAGAACATCAAAACCTGGGCGGCAGAATACCGCATGGACGGCCTGCGACCTCCTGAAGACCCAGGAACACGCAGGCATCATCAGCCGGGCAAACCGGCGGTTGAGGGCCGCACCGCGCGCGCAACGCGCCGGGAACGACCGCAGGGAGGTATGCCATCTCCGCAGGCGGCCATTGTACGCGACGCCGCGCAGCACGCGCAATGCGCGCGCCGGGGCGCCGCGAAACGCCGGCGCCCGCCCGCTGCGCCGTCAGTCGCGCGGCGCGAGCGCGATCCGCGAAATCAGGTGGGGCGCGATCCGCTCGAGCGGCAGGATCGCCGACGCCGCACCGATCGCTGCGGCCGCCTTCGGCATCCCGTAGACGGCACTGGTCGCCTCGTCCTGCGCAATCGTGTAGCAGCCCTTCGCACGCATCGCCTTCAGGCCGAGCGCGCCGTCGCGCCCCATGCCCGTCAGCAGCACGCCGAGCGCATCGCCCTGCCAGCCGTCCGCGACGCTGTTGAAGAACACGTCGATCGACGGCCGGTACGGCGTTTCGGCCGGATGCCGCGTGTAGCCGAGCACGCCGCGCGGCGACAGGGTCAGGTGATCGTTGGTCGCCGCGAGCAGCACTTCGCCCGCCTGCGGCACGCTGCCCTGCCGCGCGACGCGCACCGGCAGCCGCGTATAGCCGTCGAGCCATTCGGCCATGCCGTACGCAAACGCCTGGTCGACGTGCTGGACGATCACGATCGCGGCCGGAAAATCCTCCGGCAGCGCGCGCAGCAGCGCGGTGAGCGCGGTCGGCCCGCCCGCCGACGCGCCGATTGCGACGAGCGTCGGCTGGCCGCGCGCGGGCGTCGGCCCCGGCGGCACCAGCGCCGCGGTGCGGCTTTCGAGCAGCCGGCCAATCTGGTCGATCTTCGCGAGCAGCGCTTGCGGCGACGCGTCGGTCGACAACCCGAGCGCGAGCGTCGGCGTGTCGACCGCATCGAGCGCGCCGGCGCCCATCGCCTCGTAGACCGACGACGTGTTCGCGCTGACGCTCGCCGTCACGACCAGGATCGCGCACGGCGCACGCGCCATGATCCGGCGCGTCGCGGCGACGCCGTCGACCTTCGGCATCACGAGATCCATCAGGACGACATCGGGCGGATGCGCGACGCAGAAATCCACCGCCTCGTCGCCATCGGTCGCGACCCATAGCACGCGGTGGTCGGCACGCAGCGCAATCACGCGGCGCAGCGCCTCCACGGCCAGCGGCAAGTCGTTGACGATGCCGATGTTCATCCGCGCGAGTCTCCGATCAGGTCGTGCACGGCATCGAGCAGCGCCTCGTCGTGGAAGCTGCTCTTCGCGAGGTAGTAGTCGGCGCCGGCATCGAGCCCGCGGCGGCGATCCTCGTCGCGATCCTTGTACGACACGATCATCACCGGCACGCGCTTGAGCATCGGGTCGCCCTTGATCAGCGTGACGAGTTCGATCCCGTCCATGCGCGGCATGTCGACGTCGGTCACGACCAGATCGAACGCATCGCTGCGCACCGCGTTCCAGCCTTCCATCCCGTCGACCGCGACCGTCACGTCGTAACCGCGCTTTTCCAGCAGCTTGCGTTCGAGCTCGCGCACCGTCAGCGAATCGTCGACGACGAGCACGCGGCGGCGCCGGTCGGCCAGCGCAAGCTGCGGATCGCGCGTGAGCCGTGCGAGCTGCCCGCCGCGCACGAGCTTGTCGACCGAGCGGATCAGGTCCTCGACGTCGACGATCAGCACCGGGTCGCCGTTCTCGAGCAACGCGCCGGCCGCGATGTTCTGGATCTTGTGCAGGCGGCTGTCGAGCGGCTGCACGACGAGCATCCGCTCGCCGAGGAAGCGGTCGACCGCGACGCCGTACAGCTCGGGCTCGCCGCCGACGACCACGACCGCCGTGCTGGTGCGCGCGACGTCGGGCTCGCCCGCGTCGAGCAGCTGGTGCGCGGCGACGAGCCCCGCGCGCCGGCCGTCGAACGGGAAATGCGGCTGCCCTTCGAGCACGTCGATGTCGTCATGCGCGAGCTCGAGCGTGCGGCGCACATGCGCGAGCGGAAACGCGTACGGCTCGCCGCCGACTTCGACGAGCAGGCTGCGGATCACCGACAGCGTGAGCGGCAGTTGCAGCACGAAACGCATGCCCGCGCCCGGCTCGTTGAAGATCCGCACCGCGCCGCGCACGCCGCGCACCATCTCCTGCACCGCATCGAGGCCGACGCCGCGCCCCGACACGTCGGTCACCGCGTCGCGCATCGAAAAACCCGGCAGCAGCAGGAATTCGAGCAGCTCGGGATCGGACAGCCGCGCGGCCGTCTCGTCGTCGGTCAGGCGCTGGCGCACGACGGCTGCGCGCAGCGCGTCCATGTCGACGCCCGGCCCGTCGTCGATCACGCTGACGAGCAGCGAGCCGGCGCTGTGGCGCGCCTCGAGCGTGACGCTCGCCTCGGCCGGCTTGCCGCGCGCGTGCCGCGCGTCGGGCGAATCGACGCCGTGGTCGATCGCGTTGCGCAGCAGGTGGCCGAGCGGCGCGTCGAGCAGGTCGAGGATGTCGCGATCGACCTGCGTGCCTTCGCCGACGATCGAGAAACGCACCTGTTTGCCGAGCGAGCGCGCGAGATCGCGGACGATCCGCGGGTACGCGCGCGTCGCATCGCCGAACGGCCGCATCCGGCATTGCAGCGCCTCGTCGTACAGCTGCTCGGCGATATGCGTGCTGCGCCGCTCGAACCGGTCGAACTCGTCCATGCGCTCGGCGAGCGAACGCTGCAGGTCGTTGAGCATGTGCCGCACTTCGTTCATCGACGCGAGCATGCCGGCGTCGAGATCGTCGGCGAACTGTTCGTACATCAGGTCGAGCGAACGGGCCGCATCGCGCTGCGCCCGCTTCACGCGCAGCATCGATTCGGCGAACGGCTTGAGCCAGCGCGATTCGACCAGCGATTCGCCGGACAGGCTCAGCAACCGGTTCAGCGTATCGGCGCGCACGCGGCGCATCGCGCCAGCGCCCGCCACGCGGCCGGCCTGGGCCGGATCGGGCGCCGCGCCCGACACGGCGAGCGGCGGCACGGTCGCGCTGGCCCCGACGGGTTCGTTCGCGGCGCCGTCGTGGTCGCGATACGACATGACCGGCGGCGGCACCGGCGGCACCGCGGAAGACGCCTGCATGGTCTGCGCGCCGTCGGCGCCCGTCAGCGCGGCCGCGAACACGTCGATCTCGGTCGGCGTGACGGGCTGCGCCTGCGGATCGCCGACGCGCACCAGCAAATCGACGCCGGCCAGCAGCACATCGACGTGCGTGGCCGTCAGCGAGATCGTGCCGGCCTGCGCAGCGACGAAGCACTCCTCCATCCGCCCCGCGATGTCGACGCCGAGCGGCACGCCGACGATGCGCGCGGCACCCTTCAGCGAATGCGCGGCGCGCATGCAGGCTTCGAGCGCGACGGAATCGGGCTCGCCCGATTCGAGCGCGAGCAGCCGCTCCGACAGCGCCTGGGTCTGCGTGCGCGTCTCTTCCCGATACAGCTCGAGCAGCGACAGGTGGCTCAGGTCGTCATCGCCGCTCATCGCATGCTCCGTGTGACGGCATCGAACAGACGATCGTCGTCGAGCAGGCCCACCGACTTGCCGCGCCACGACAGCACGCCGCGCGACAGGCCGGCGCTCGCGCGCCCGACCGTCGCCGGCACGGGCACCCAGTCGGATGCGCCGAAGCGCAGCACGCCCTCGACCTCGTCGACCGGAAACACGACCGGTTCGCCCTGGTGCGCGGCCACCAGCAGCCGCGTGAAACGGCTGTCGTCGCTGCCGCGCTTGCCGGCCTCGAGGCCGAGCAGCGCGCCGATCGAGATCGCGATGCGCAGCGTGCCGCGAATATTGACCACGCCGAGCACGGCCGAATTGCGGCGATGCGGCAGCGAATGCATCGGACGCGTGCCCGCGATCTCGCGCAGCACGCCGATCGGCAGTGCCAGCCATTCGTCGGCCACGCGGAACGCCAGCGCCGCGTGGCGCGTATCGCCGTCGTCGTCGCCCGCGCGTGTCGTGTCGAACGCGCTCATCCGGCGCGTGGCGGCGGCCATCTCGGCGGCGTCGAGCGGACGCTCGAGCAGCTTCGCCGCGTGAGACGCGTAGACCGGACAGTTCAGGCAGCGCTGGCAGTCGTTCAACCGCTTGCACGAGCGGTCGCCGCGCGTGCCGATCCGGTTCCAGCAATCGTCGACGTCGATCGTCGTGTCGTCAGTGGCAGCGGCGTCGCGGTTCATGAATTCCTCTGGTCATCGCGGTGTCGGTCCCTATCCCGTCGTCGTGTCAACCGGCCGAGCGCCGCGCGCGCTCGAGCAGCCATTGCGCGCCCGCGCGATCGCCGCCGACGTCGAGCAGCGTCGCAAGATGCGTCAGCGCCTCGTGGTGCGTGGGCCGCAGGTACAGCGCCTTCCGGTAGAAGTCGCCCGCTTCCGCGGCACGCCCGCGCGCATCCGCAATCAATCCGTTCAGGTAGAACGCATCGGCATGCGGCCCGACGCGCGCCGAGAATTGCGCGAGCACGCGCTCGGCCTCGTCGAACGCGCCCGCATTCGCGAGCGCCTGCGCCTCTTCCAGCGTCGGCGCGACGCCTTCGGCAACCGGTGCGGCCGGGTCGGCCGTCGCCACCGACAGGTCGGCCCGCGCATCGAATGCGGCCGTGCGCACGGCCGGCGGCGGCGCCGCGAACGGCTGACCCACGTCGCCGAGCCAGGCCGGCGGCGCGACGGCCAGCACCGGGCGCGTCGCCGCGAGCGGCGCGACCGTGAAGCGCTCCGTACACCGGTACGGCGCCACCGCCGACAGCGGCGCGACCGGCCGGGCCGCGCACGCATCGGCCGGCTCGCGCTGGAACGCGAACGCCAGCGGCACGCGCGCCGAGCGCATCCCGTGCCGCATCGCGACACCCGTTTCGGCCGGCCCGACGAACAGCGTGCCGTCGTCGGCGAGACGCTCGTCGAGCGAGCGGATCACGCGATCCTGCGCGTCGCGGTCGAAGTAGATCAGCACATTGCGGCAGAACACGAAATCGTAGCGAATGCCCGTATCCGCGACCGGTTCGACAAGGTTTGCATGACTGAACTGCACGCACGCGCGCACGCGATCGTCGAGCAGCCAGCCGTCGCGGGTTGGCGTGAAGTAGCGCGAACGAAACTCCGTTGCGGTCCCGCGGAACGCATTGCGCCCGTAGCAGCCGAGCCGCGCCTGCTCGATCGCGCGCGCGCTGAGGTCGATCGCGTCGATCGCGAAACTGGCCGGGTCGAGCCCGGCATCCAGCAACGCCATCGCCGCCGAGTACGGCTCCTCGCCCGTCGAGCACGGCGCGCTCAGCACGCGGATTACACGGCCGGGCAGCGCGGCAAGCCGTTCCGCGGCCAGCCGCGCGAGCGTCGCGAAGGCCTCGCGGTCGCGGAAGAACCATGTCTCCGGGACGACGAACAGTTCGATCAGCGCGCGCCGTTCGTCGGCCGATGCGTTGAGCTGCTGCCAGTACGCGTCGAGCGCTTCCGGCGTCACGGGCGGCCGCGCCGCCGACAGCAAGCGCTCGCCGTCCGCCTGCAGTGCGTGCACGCGATCCGTCAGCGCCCGCGTCAGAAAATCGTTGCCGAGCGAATCGGGGTCGATGCCGGTCTCGCGCAGCAGCCAGCCGCGAAATCGCGCTTCGGACTCTTTCATGCGGACTCCTCCCCGTGGCCCGGCAGGCCGTCGAACAGATACAGGCGCGCAACGTCGTCGACCAGGTCGGACACCGACACCTGCTGCACGACGCCGTCAGGCGTGTTCGCGACGAGCCCGAGCCAGCGCGTGCGTGCGGTCGAGACGCCGCTTGCGCGAAACGCCGCGCGATCGATCCGCATCGTCTGCGTCGCGCGTTCGACGATCAGGCCGAGCGTGCGCTCGCCGTCGGCCTCGCCCGCGCGATAGCGGACCATCACGAGCCGCGTCGAGCGCAGCGCATGCGCACGCCGCCCGAGCGCCAGCATCGGCACGTCGATCACCGGCACCGGCTGGCCGCCGCGCATCAGCAGCCCGGCGATCCAGTCGGGCGCGCCCGGCACGGCTTTCGTGACGGCGAGCGGCAGCACCTCCTCGATGCCGGCCGCGTCGAGCGCGTAACGCTCGCCGTCGAGCTCGAACATCAGGAACAGCGCATGGGCGCCGCCCTGCGGATCGGCGCGCGTCACGCGTCGACCTTGAAACGCGACACGCTGGTACGCAACTGGTTCGCCACCAGCGTCAGGTCGTCGATCGCCTGCGACGACTGGCGCAGCGACTCGGCCGTCTGCTGCGCAGCCTCCGACAGCTGCGACAGCGCCTGCGTGATCTGCTCGGCGCCGTTCGCCTGCGTCTGCATCCCTTCGTTGACCATCTGGAAGCGCGGCGCGAGCGTCTGCACTTCGGCGATGATCTGCGACAGCTGCCCGCCGACCTGCTGCACGTCGAGCATCCCGCGACGCACTTCCTCGGAGAACTTGTCCATCCCCATCACGCCCGCCGACACGGCCGACTGGATTTCCTTCACCGTCTGCTCGATGTCGTAGGTCGCGACGGCCGTCTGGTCGGCCAGGCGGCGGATCTCGGTGGCGACGACCGCGAAGCCGCGGCCGTACTCGCCGGCCTTCTCGGCCTCGATCGCCGCGTTCAGCGACAGCAGGTTGGTCTGGTCGGCCACCTTGGTGATCGTCGCGACCACCTGGTTGATGTTCAGCGCCTTCTCGTTGAGGATCGCGAGCTTCGCGTTCACCGAGCCGGCCGCATCCATCACGCTGCGCATCGTCTCGCCCATCCGCGTGAGCCCGCTCTGGCTCACGCCCGCGAGCGTCGCCGATTGCTCGGCCACGCCGGCCACCTCGTTCATCGTGCGCAGCAGGTCGCGCGACGTCGCGAAGATCTCGCGCGACGTCGCGCCGATTTCCGTCGTCGTCGCCGCCGTTTCATTCGCGGTCGCCTGCTGCTCGCGCGACGTCGCCGCGATCTCGGCCACCGATGTCGTCACCTGCAGCGAGGATTGCTGCGCGCGGGCGACGAGTTCGGTCAGCTCGTCGGCCATCCGGTTGAAGCCCGTCTCGAGCGTGCCGAATTCGTCGCGGCGGCGCAGGTCGAGGCGGCGCGTCAGGTTGCCGGTGCGCATCACGTCGTGCACTTCCACAAGGCGCGCCATCGGTACGGTGACCGAACGGTACAGCACGTAGCCGAGCCCGAGCGCGGTCAGCAGCACGAACGCGAGTGCGGTCGCGAGCACGACTTCGGTGTCCTGCACGGATTCGCGGATCATCTTCGCGGACTGTTCCGCGAACTTGCGGTTCTCCTGCACCAGCACGTTCGCGTTGCGCACGACCTCGGTCCATGCGGGCAGCGTTTTCGCGTACGCGGCGACGGCCTCCTCGCGCGACACGCGGCTCTTCTGAACGGCTTCGTTCAGCAGCGGCACGTAGCGATCGTAGGCGCCGCGGAACGTCGCGAAGCGTTGCCGGTCGTCGTCGCGGAACGTCGTGCTCTGGTAGTCGACCGACAGCGACTCGATGTCCTTCAGCGCGTCGGAGATCTTCGCGAGATCGCGCTGCACGGTTTCGGACTCGGTGTCGACGAAGGTCGCCTGCTGCAGCAGCGTGAACGATTCGTTGACCGAACCGCGCAGCGACGACGCGAGGTAGACGCCGGGCAGCGAGTCACGCTCGATGCTGACGGCTTCGCTGTTGATCGCGCGCAGTCGCTCGTACGACACGCCGGCTGTCACCAGCATCAGCACGAACAGCACGCCGAAGCTGAGCAGGATGCGATTGCCGAGCGTCAGCCGGGCAGCGCCGATCGTCGGATGCAGGCTTTCATTGGTCGCGCGGGGCGTCACGGTGGCCATGTTCGTTATGGGCTTTCTAAAATCAGCGTTGAAAAAATCCGCGCCCGCCTGCGCGCCGGAAGGCGCGCCACGAGCGCATCGGGGTCTGCGGGCGGCGCGGCGCCGGCTGGCCGCACCGCGAAATCACCGCTCCGGTTGCGCCGGCAGCCGGAGCGCGACCATGAAGCCGCGCGCCGTATTGCGCATCAGGATCTGGCCGCGATGCCGCGCCGCCGTCGCGCGAACGAACGCGAGCCCGAGGCCAAAGCCGCTGCGCGCCGCGCCATGCGCGGATTCGAGCTGCACGAACGACTCGGTCGCAGCCGTGCGCTGCTCCGGTGCGATGCCGGCGCCGGTATCCTCGACGCCGATCAGCCAGGCGCCATCCTCGACGCTCAGCGTGCAATGCACGTCCGTGCCGGCCGGGCCGTACTTCAGCCCGTTGTCGATCAGGTTCGCGACCGCGCGCGTGAGCATCATGCGGTCGCCCATCGTCACGCACTCGGCGTCGGGCACATGCGCGACGACCCGGCAACCGAGCCCGGCCGCCTTCTCCCACAGCTGGTCGACGGCATCGAGCACGATTTCGTTGAGACTCACGACGTCGTGCGCACGGCGCTCGGACTGCGCACGGGTCAGATGGATGAAGCCGTCGGCGAGCGCGAGCGCGCGCCGCGCATGGCCGGCGATGCGCTCCATGATCGCCGGCATGTCGCCGTGCTCGGTGCGGTAGACGTCGAGCAGCGCGAGGATCGACGTCTGCGGCGAACGCATGTCGTGCGACAGGAAATCGAGCGCCTCGTCGCGCTGCCGGGACATCAGGTACGAATTCGAGTGATAACGGATGCGCGCGGTCAGTTCCATCGCGTCGGGGAGCTTCACCAGATAGTCGTTCGCGCCGGCGATGAACGCCTCACGCTTGACGATCGGCTCCTCCTTCGCGGACAGCACGATGATCGGCACGCGTGCGGTGCCGGCGTCGGCGCGCCACGCGCGAACGAGATCGAGGCCGTCGATCTCCGGCATCACGAGGTCCTGCAGGATCACCGTCGGCTTCACGTCGCGCGCGACCGCCATCGCCCGGTGCGCGTCGGTGCACACGTGCAGGTCGATGTCGTGCTCGCTGCGCAATGCGCGGCGGATCACCTCACCGACGAACGGCTGATCGTCGACCAGGAGGACCGATAACCCCGATTCGAGACAATCCGAGGCATTATCACTGCTCGATTCTTTCATAAATACAGTTTCAAACGCCGAATCTCCAATCGATTCTTTCATAGGAGTTGTTTATCCGACTTGGACGCCATCTTATTTTGGCGGTTGATAAACCCGCCTGATTCCGCCGATTTAGCCTGTCGGCACTGCCTTGCGGGGCTTTGGACGCCGCTTCTTTCCCCGTCGGCGACCGCATTACCTCCGCATTCTTTCTCTCAATAAAGATAACCGGCTGATTCTAAATGAAATTAGAACACAGCATCTATCTCCTTCCGGTTTAGTTTTGCCAAATATGCAGAAAGAGACGGAATCAGATAAATCAGATCATTTCCGGATTCGAAACACGATAACGTTTGCGAGACCGGCGCCATCAGGTTTGCATGCGCTGCAAGGCTGGCTGCCGGTCGTATTGAGGGCCGGATTCAGAAACACCGAATCGGCGCGCGGGCGGGAGCAAAAAGTCGCGTGACGGGCGAGGATCGCCCTGTGCGCGCATCGGCGCCGGCAGGACGCCGGCCCGTGAGAAGGCGGGTCGCGCCCGCTTACCCGCGCGCGTGCTGCGCGGACACTTCCTGCAGGTCGAGGTCGCGCTCGAGCGCGTGCAGCATTTCGTCGTGGATGCGCCCCGAACGGTGCAGGCGCAACAGCTCCGCGCGCCCGGCCCGGATCGCGGCCAGCACCACATCGTAGTGCGCGGCGCGCACTTCCGCCGGGTATTCGGGCTCGTTCTTCGCCCGCTCGGTCAGTTCCGCGCGATACGTGTATTGCTCGAGCAGGCGCGGATGGATCACGACGCCGTTCTCGTCGCGCACGAGCGGCTGGATCGCCGCGAGCTGCGCGGCCTCGACGTGTGCCCACGTCTGCGGCTCGGTCAGGTGGTGCGCGGCGCGCTCCTCGCGCTGCGGCAGGCGCAGCAGCCGGATCAGTGGCCCGATCGTCGTGCCCTGCAGCAGCACGGTGACGAGGATCACCGCAAACGACGCGACCAGGATCACGTCGCGGCCGGGCAGCGCCTCCGGCAGCGACAGCGCAATCGCGAGCGTCACGACGCCGCGCATCCCGGCCCAGCTCATGATCGTCGCCGCCTTCCAGTCGGGTGCTTCGCCGCGCCGCGCGAACCCGCGCACCGGCCACTTCAGCGCCTCGACCGCGTAGATCCACACGAAACGCGACACGATCACCGCGGCCAGCACCGCAAGCACCGGCGGCACCATCGTGGCGAGCACCTGTTCGAAACCGCCGAGGCGGTGAATCGCGCCACGCAGCGACAGCCCGATCAGCACGAACACCATCGCTTCGAGCAGGAACACGATGACCTGCCAGAACGCGGTGCCGCGCGTACGCACGGCCGCCGAGAACACCTCATGCTGATGCCAGCCGACGATCATCCCGGCCGTGACGGTTGCGATCACGCCCGACACCTCGACCATTTCGCCCGCGATGTACGCGATCCAGCCGGCGATGACCGCGACGGTGATCACGAGATAGTCGTCGTCGAGCAGCTTGAGGAACCACACGACGAGCTTGCCGACCACGAAGCCGACCACGACCCCGCCGAGCCCGAGTTCCGCGAAACGCACGACCGCATGCTCGAGGCTGAACGCGCCGGTAAGCGCGGCCACGACCGCGAAGCGGAACAGCACGAGGCCGGCCGCGTCGTTCAGCAGGCTCTCGCCTTCGAGCAGCACCATCAGCCGGCGCGGCAGCGCGACGCGTTCGAGCACGGCCTTCGCGGCCACCGCGTCGGGCGGCGACACGATCGCGCCGAGCGCGAAGCACGCGGCCCACGGCAGCGCCGGCACCACCCAGTGCACGGCGAAGCCGACCGCGAACGTGGTGAACGCGACCGCGCCGATCGCGAGCATCAGGATGCCGCCGACGTTGCGCTTGAACTCTTCCCACACGGAGAAGTACGCGCCGTCCATCAGCAGCGGCGGCAGGAACACCAGCAGCACCAGCTCGGGATCGAGGTTGATCGGCGGCAGGCCGGGGATGAATGCGATGCCGATGCCGCCGATCAGCAGCGCGGCGGCCGGCGGCAGCCGCAACCGCTTGGCGATGCATTCGAGCGCGACGATCGCCAGGAATGACAACAGAACCAGCTTGAATGCCGAGACGGGGGACATGAATCGACCTCGTGAAGAATGAATTCGCGCTTTCCGGCGTCGTACCCCGGTCGGCAGTTTGGCGCGATTACATCACGAGGCGAGGCTCGCAGTCGAGCGCGCGGCCGGCGGGCCACCGCGCGGGGGGGACGCGCGAGCTGTGTCGGCCCGATGCGCACGCCACGATGAAAAACGGCACGCAGGCCGGCCCGATCGCCCGCCTGCGTGCCGTCGCGGCTCCGTGCCGCGCACCCGCGCGCGTTATCGGCGCCGCACGACCATCAGCCGCGGTTCGGTCATGTCCTCGATCGCGTAGCGGATCCCTTCGCGGCCGAGGCCTGAATCCTTCACGCCGCCATACGGCATGTTGTCGACGCGGAACGACGGCACGTCGTTGATCACGACGCCGCCGACCTCCAGTTCGTCCCACGCACGCTGCGCATGCGTGAGCGAATCGGTAAACACGCCGGCCTGCAGCCCGAAGTCGCTGTCGTTCACGCGCGCGAGCGCATCGTCGAAGCGCTCGAACTTCTCGAGGATCGCAACGGGGCCGAACGCCTCCTTCCGGTACAGGTCCTGCTCATGCCCGACGTTCTCGAGCAGCGTCGCCTCGAACATCGCGCCATCGACCTTGCCACCCGCGACGATCTTCGCGCCCGCCGCGACGGCCGCATCCATCCAGCCCGACAGCCGGCGCGATTCGGATTCGGAGATCATCGGGCCGACGAACGTCGACGGATCCTTCGGATCGCCCATCTTCAGCGAACGCGTCTTCGCGATCAGCTTCTCGCGCAGCGCGTCGTAAAGATCCGCATGCACGAGGATCCGCTGCACGCCGATGCAGCTCTGGCCCGACTGGTAGTACGCGCCGAACGCGAGACGCTCGACCACGTAGTCGAGCCGGTCGCGCTGGTCCGCATCGACGATCGCGGCTGCGTTGCCGCCGAGTTCCAGTACGACTTTCTTCTTGCCGGCCTTCTCCTTCAGCGCCCAGCCGACGGCCGGCGAACCCGTGAACGACAGCAGCTTGAAGCGCTCGTCGGTCGTGAACAGGTCGGCGCCGTCGCGATGTGCGGGCAGCACCGAAAACGCGCCCTTCGGCAAGTCGGTTTCCGCGAGCACCTCGCCGATGATCAGCGCGCCGATCGGCGTGCGGCTCGCGGGCTTCAGCACGAACGGGCAGCCCGCCGCGAGCGCCGGCGCGACCTTGTGCGCGGCGAGGTTCAGCGGAAAATTGAACGGCGAGATGAACGAGCACGGGCCGACCGGCACGCGCTTCGTGTAGCCCGTATAGCCCTGCGCACGCGCGGAGATCTCGAGGTTGATGATCTCGCCGTCGATGCGCACCGATTCCTCGGACGCGACGCGGAACGTATCGATCAACCGCGTGACTTCGCCCTTCGAATCGTTGATCGGCTTGCCGGCCTCGATGCACAGCGCCTCGGCCAGCTCGTCGAAGCGCTCGCGAAAGCGCGCGACGCAATGGTCGAGCACGGCCTGCCGCTTGTAGGCCGGCATCTCGCGCATCGGCTTCGCCGCGTCGACCGCCGCGGCGATCGCCGCATCGATCGCCTTCGCGTCGGCCAGCGCGACGCGCGTCGCGACCTTGCCGCTGAACTTGTCCGTCACCTCCAGATCGGTATTCGCGTAGACGGCTTCGTTGGCGAGGTAGTACGGATAGGTTTCCTTCAACATGGAACGACTCCTTCCTGTGAACGGGGATTTCAGAGTTGCGCCGACAGACGCTTGATCTCGCGGTTCAGCACGCGCTCGTTGTCCGAATAGTCGATCGGCACGTCGATCACGTGCACGCCCGGCGACGAGAAGCACTCGCGCAGCAGCGGCTCGAGATCGTCGGCCGATTCGACGCGGTGCCCGTGCGCGCCATAGCTTTGCGCATACGCGACGAAATCGGGGTTCTGCAGCGTCATCGCGTAATCGGGGAAATTCATGTTCTCCTGCTTCCAGCGGATCATCCCGAACGCGTCGTCGCGCAGGATCATCACGACGATGTCGAGCTTCAGCCGCACGGCCGTTTCGAGTTCCTGCGAATTCATCATGAAGCCGCCGTCGCCGCACACGGCGATCACCTTGCGCTGCGGATGCACGATCTTCGTCGCGATCGCCGACGGCAGGCCCGCGCCCATCGACGCGAGCGCGTTGTCGAGCAGCAGCGAGTTCGGCTCGTGCGCACGCCAGTAGCGCGCGAACCAGATCTTGTACATCCCGTTGTCGAGACAGACGATGCCGTCGACCGGCATGGCGTTGTACAGGTCGTTGACGATGCGCACCGGATACATCGGGAAGCGCGGGTCGTGCTGGCCCTTCTCCAGGTGCGCGTCGAAGTGCTCCTTGATCATTGCGAAGCGCGCGAAATCCCAGTGCGGCTGCGGCGACACGGCCTCCTTCATCTGCCACACCGCGTTCGCGATGTCGCCGACCACCTCGATCTGCGGGAAATAGACGGGATCGACCTGCGCGCCGAGGAAGTTCACGTGAATCACCGTCTTGTCGTCGGTGCGCATGAAGAACGGCGGCTTCTCGATCACGTCGTGGCCGACGTTGATGATGCAGTCCGCATGCTCGATCGCGCGGTGCACGAAGTCGCCATCGGACAGCGTCGCGTTGCCGAGCCACAGCGGATGCGTCTCGTCGATCACGCCCTTGCCCATCTGCGTCGTGAAGAACGGGATGCCCGTCTTGTCGACGAATTCGAGCAGCATCTTGCAGGTGGTCTTGCGGTTGCCGCCCGCGCCGATCATCAAGAGCGGATGGCGCGCGGCCTGGATCGCGTCGACCGCATGCGCGACCGCCTTCTCCTCGGCCACCGGCCGCCGGCTGTAGCTGCGCGGGATCGGCTTGCCGTCGCCCTCCTCGTGCGCGATGTCTTCCGGCAGTTCGAGGTGCGTGGCACCCGGGCGCTCCTCCTCCGCGCGGCGGAACGCCTCGCGCACGGCCGACGGGATGTTGCCGATCGACACGATCTGCCGCGTGAGCTTCGTGAGCGGCTGCATCATGTCGACCACGTCGACGATCTGGAAGTGGCCCTGCTTGCTGGACTTGATCGGCTTCTGCCCGGTGATCATCAGCATCGGCATGCCGCCGAGCTGCGCATACGCGGCGGCCGTGACGAAGTTCGTCGCGCCGGGCCCGAGCGTTGCGAGACACACGCCGGTGCGGCCCGTCAGGCGGCCGTAGGTGGCGGCCATGAACCCGGCCGCCTGCTCGTGCCGGGTCAGCACGAGCTTGATCTTCGATCGCCGCAGCGATTCGAGCAGATCGAGGTTTTCTTCGCCGGGAATACCGAACACGTACTCGACGCCTTCGGCTTCCAGCGCCTTCACGAACAGATCCGATGCTTTCATGGGGGACTCTCGGTTATGCCGCCTGCCCGGCCTACGGACACGCGGCGTTCATAACGCGCGCCGGCCTACGGCACGCGGACGCTGACCTACTGGACACAAACCACGGCACTTCCCGCCGCGCAATACGCGCTTGCAATGCGCGGCGGCGCCTCCGGCCATACCGGAGAACGAACGGATCCGCCCGCGCGCGGCAAACGCGCACGGGCGGCAAAGACGTTTTTGATTGTAGACGGATTCGCGGAATTCCGGCTTCGGCCGGATGGCCAATCCACACACAAACGAAGCGGGCGGCCCTACCGTAGCAGCCACGAAACAACCCGCCACCCGCCTCCTCGCATGTGAACCATGGTTGACATACTGCAATCGGTGCCCTACAGTGCGCCTACGTTCAGCGTCCGGACCACCGCCGTCTTCGACGCCTGGTTTGCCGGCCTGTCCGATCGCATCGCCAGGCGCCGCATCCAGGCGCGCATCGACCGCCTCTCGATGGGCAATCCGGGCGACTGGAAATCCGCCGGCTCGCCCATCGTCGAAATGCGCATCGATCACGGGCCCGGCTATCGCGTCTACTACGTCCGGCGTGGAATGCGCTGGGTGATCCTGCTCTGCGGCGGCGATAAATCGACGCAACAGGCCGATATCCGCGCCGCACACGCGATGCTTGCGCACCTCGACATGGAGTGATCGATGGACAAGATCAAGACCCGGCCGTGGGATTCGGCCGAACACCTGAAAACCGCAGACGACATGGCCGACTACTTCGACGCGTGCCTGCACGAGGCCGGCGACGATCCAGCCTTCATCGCGCACGCGCTAGGCGTGATCGCCCGTGCACGCGGCATGTCGCAGGTCGCGCGCGATGCGGGGCTGTCGCGCGAAGGGCTGTACAAGGCGCTGTCGCACGACGGCAACCCGAGCTTCGGCACGATCCTGAAGGTCATCAAGGCGCTCGGCCTGCAGTTGCACGGCTCGAAAGCGCACGCGTGATGCGCGGGCGCGCGGCATCGCGCCGTCTGCGCGCTCCCCGCCGGCCGCGTCAATGCAGCCAGCCGGCCGCCCAGCGCGGCACCAGCGACACCAGATACAGCCCGAGCCCGATCAGCCCGCCGACCAGCGTACCGTTGATGCGGATGTATTGCAGATCCTTGCCGATGTTCAGCTCGATCTGACGCGACATCTCTCGCGCATCCCAGTTGCGCACCGTGTCGCGAATATGGCGCATCAGGAAATCGGCGAAATCCGGCGCCATCTCGTGTACGGCGCGCTCGACGTGTTCGTTCAGCGACGCGCGCAGTGCCGGGCTCTCGGCGAGCCGCGCGCCGAGCCAGCCGCCGAGCGTCGCGGCCTGCCGGTGCAGCGCCGAATCGGTACGCGCGAGATCGGCCTTCAGCCACGCGCGCAACTGGTCCCACAGGTCGCGCACATATTCGTTGAATGCATCGCCGTCGCGGATATAGCGCCTGATCTCCTCGCCCTTCGCGATGAATGCGGGATCGTGCTTCAGCCGCTCGGTCAGCCGCACGACCGTCCGGTCGAAACGTTGCCGCAACTCGTGCTCGGGGTCGGCCGCCACGTCTTCGAGCACACGGCTCACCGCGCTCGCGAGCATCCGCGCGCCGTTCTCGCCGAACCACTGCGTCGGCATGATCTTCTCGACCTTCGGATACTGCGTCTTCAGCCATTCGACGATGAAGCCCGCGATCACCTCGCGGTTCTCTTCCTTGTCGAGCACGTCGACTACCTGTTCGATCGCGTCGTCGAGCAGCACCTGGTGGCGGCCGTCCTTCGTCAGCGTATCGAGAATCGCGCCGGCCGATTGCGACAGGTCGACCCGGTCGATCACCGCGCGGAACGCATCGTGCACGAACGACTGGATCCGCGCGTCGTCGGTCATGTCGAGCGCGAAGCTCATCAGCTTCGTCACGTAACCGCCGAGCGCATCGGTGTTCGCGGGTTCGCCGAGCCATGCGCCGAGTTTCCGCGCGGGATCGTGCTGGCGGATCTGCGCGGCGAGCGCGTCGGGACCGAGGAATTTCTCGCGCACGAACACCGCGAGGTTGTCGGCGATCTTGTCCTTGTTCTTCGGAATGATCTCGGTATGGCGCGACACGAACGGGATCGGCACGCGGCGGAACAGCGCGACGACCGCGAACCAGTCGGCGAGCGCGCCGACCATTGCGGCTTCGGCCACGGCCTTGACGCCGTCGACCCACGGGCCGCGCGGCAGCAGGATCGTCGTGACGAACACCGCGACGGCGGCCAGCAGCAGCCACAGGGCGCGGCGCTTGCTGCGTTTCAGTTCGAGAGCTTTGTCGGGCGTCATGGAGGACCGGCGGATCGGCGATGCCGCTAATATCCCCGATTTCGCCGCGGCCGACAAACGCGCAGGCGGAGTCGGGATGCACGGCGCACGCGCCGCGCATCCCGTTCCTACATGAACGACTTCAGGTTCACCGCCGGATCGGCCAGCTTCACCGGATCGGGCACCGCCCCTGCCGCGATCAGGCGGCGCGACGCGCCGATGTCGCGCCCGAGGTTCGCCGCGGCCACCGCGACGATCCTGCCGTCGCCGCCGAGCCCGAACACCGTGAATGGCCCGCTCGCCGGATCGCCGCGCACGACGATCGTGCGTTCGCTGCCGAACAGCCCGAGCATCTGCAGGTTGCAATCGTACTGATCGGACCACAGCCACGGCAGCTCGGCATAGGTGTCGTCGGCGCCGAGCAGGTTCGCGGCCGCGACGGCCGGCTGGTTTTCGGCCACCTGCCACGACTCGATCCGCACGTGACGCCCGAGCAGCGGATTGAAGTGCATCGTCACCTCGCCCGCCGCGAAGATCGCCGGATCGGCCGTGCGGCAGCCCGCATCGACGCGGATCCCGTTGTCGACGTCGAGCCCGGCCGCCTGCGCCAGCTCGATGTTCGGCACCACGCCGATACCGACCACGACGATGTCGGCCTGCACGTCACCGCGATCGGTCTCGACGATCGCGCCGCCGCCCGGTGCGCGACGGATCGCGCTGGGCAGCGTCGCCATCTGGAACACCACGCCGCGCGCATCGTGCAACTGGCGCGCATATGCGCCAACCACGTCCGGCAACGCACGCTGCAGCAAACGCGGCGCCGGATCGATCACCGCCACGTCGCAACCAAGCTGGCGTGCCGCCGCCGCGACCTCCAGCCCGATGAAACCGCCGCCGAGCACCGCCACGCGACGACCCGAAGCAAGTTGCGCACGCAATGCACGCGCATCGTCCACCGTGCGGACGTAGTGCGGCACGACGCCTTCGTCGATTGCACCGCCGAACGTGCGCACGCGCGAACCCGTCGCGAGCACGAGCCGTGCGTACGGCAACGTCGTGCCGTCGTCGAGCCGCACGCGCTGCGCATCGCGCTCGATCGCATCGACGCGCGTGCCGAGCCGCAGCTCGATGCGTTGCGCGTCGTACCACGCCGCATCGCGCACGAACGCGCGCTGCTCGCCGCCGTCCGTCAGCAGCGCGTCCTTCGACAGCGCGGGCCGGTCGTACGGCAGTGCGCGCTCCGCGCCGATCATCACGATGCGCGCCGCCGCGTCGCGTTCGCGCAGCGCTTCGGCCGTGCGCCGCGCCGCGTGGCCGGCGCCGGCGATCACGAACGGATCAGCCGACATTGACTTCCACCTGGCCGTCGACGATCCGGATCGGATAGGTCCGCACCGGCTCCGTGATCGGCGCGCATTTCGGCGCACCGGTGCGGATGTCGATCAGCCCCTGGTGCAGCGGACATTCGACACAGCCGTCCTCCACGTAGCCTTCGGACAGCCGCGCATGGCCGTGCGTACAGAGGTCGTGCATCGCAAACAGTTCGTCGCCGATCCGGAATATGGCGATCGGCTTCTGGCCGGCGACGCGCGCCGCCGGTTCGTCCTCGGAGAATTCGTCGAAAGCGCCGAGCGGATGCCACTCGGCCAGCGTTGCTTCGGTCATGTCTGTTCCTTGCTTCGTCAGATCGGCGTCGCGAGCAGCGTCTGCACGCGCGACGTGTCGTAGATCACCCGCTTGGTCTTGTAGCGCAGCCCGTCGGGCGTGCGCACGACCGTGTCGTAGTACTTGCCGGCCTGATACACGTTCGATTCGCCGTTGCTGCGCGTCTGCACGACGACGTAGTTGCTCTCGGTATCGATCTCGCCGTCGCGCTCGGCGACGATCGTCAGGCCCGACGTCATGTGCCGGTACGTGTGCTCTTCGTAGATGTTCGCGTGCCGCAGCGACACCACGCGGTCGCGCAGCATCCGCTGGTTCGTGCAGTGGACGATCCCGACCGGCAGCCCGAGATCGGCGTTTTCCTTCGGCACGATTTCGTACAGGCAGTCCTCGGTGAACATCTCCGGCCAGTGTTCGAGCCGGTCGTTGTCGAGGTGCCCGATATAGCGGTTCTGGAGCATGTAAATCTCGAACCACGTCTTCATGTCTTCCGTCATTTTTCGCTCCCGCCTCAATAGCCCATCAGCTTCTGGTAGCCGACCCAGAACTTGCGGATCAGGCTCTCGGTGATTACCGTGTCCTGCTGGTCCGGATTGCCGCGCGACATCTCGATCACCGACGTCGCATCGGCATCGCGCACCGTGCCGCGCTGCACGAGCTCGGTCGCTTCCGTGTCTTCCATCGAGATGTAGCCGGCCGGCCCGACGAGGTTCGCCTGCTTGATGCGCAGCGCGCGCAGTTCGGGCGTGTCGTCCGCGTAACCGAAGAAGTGGAAGATCAGCTCGAAGTTGTCGGGGCCCTTCGGCAGGATCTGCCGTGCGACCAGCGTGTTGTGGATCTGCTGGATCACGAGCTGCGGGAAGATCGGCTGGATATGGTTCGTGCAATCCTCGTCGTATTCCGACACGAGATCGAGGATCGATTCGTCCTCGAGGTGGAAGCCCTCGTCGAACGAACGGATGTTCTGCTGCTTGTACGCGGCCGACGTGTCGTCGTTCGTCTTCGTCACCGTGATGATGCTGTGCAGGCCGTGGTTTGCATCCGGAATCGAGCGCGCCTTCATCCCGACGCGGAAGATGTTGAAGGTCGTATGGAACAGGTGCAGCATGCTCGCGTGATACGGATCCTTCACGTTCTCCATGTACAGCTTCCAGTTCGACTTCGAATACTGGCGCGTACAACCGAGATACTCGATCGGCTTGTGGAAAATGCGGTCGATCCACGGGCGCATCTGCTCGCCGAGATACTCGGGCAGCGGCGCGACCTCGTCGCTGAAGCTCGCGAACACGAGCCCGCGATAGCTGTCGACGCGCAGCTGGCGCAGCCCGTGCTGCTTCGGGTCGAAGTCGGCCGGCATCCCGGTCATCCCCTTCTGGCCGCGCCGGAACGGCACGCCGAGCAGGTTGCCCTGGTTGTCGAAGCTCCACTGGTGATACACGCACGTATGCGAGCTCGCGTTGCCGCGCGACTTGCGGCACACCTGCGCGCCGCGGTGCGCGCAGCGGTTCACCCACGCCGAGAGCGTGCCGTCCTCGGTGCGCGTGACGACCACCGGCGTGTCGCCGACGAACGTGCTCTTGAAGTCGCCGGCCTTCGGGATTTCGGCTTCGAGCGCGACGAAGTTCCACGTCGGCCCGCGGAAAATGCGCTCCTGCTCGCGATCGTAGACCGCACGCGAGCTGAACACCTTGTACGGCACGCGCGAGCCATCGTCGTGCGGAAAGGTCACGTCGGATGCGTCGCCGCGTGCGGCGAAAACGACGGGCGATTCTGTCTGCTCCATGTCGGACTCCTTGTCGATCCGTTGCGTTGAATGCATGGAGCCGATTTTTGAAAAGCTAATATTCGCCGTCTATCCGGAAAGTGCGATTGCGGCGGTGCAATATCCACTTTCGGCGGATTTCTGCGCTAGCATGGCGGCACACGCGACCCGTCGCACGATCGCGACCCATTCGTCGGATCGAAGCGCACGTCGCCCATACCAAGGCTGAGGCCCATGTCCCCAACGTCGTTCGAGCCGCTCGCGCTGCGCGCGCACCGGCTGTTCGAATCCCGCGATCTCGACGAGACGCGCGAGCGCATCTCGCGCGTGATGCAGCCGCATGCACTGCTGCCGAACGGCCGCGTGCACGGTGCGTCGCACATGGATTTCGTCAGGCTCGGCGGGCTCGGGATCGGCGCGATCGCGTTCGGCGACGCGATGCGCGTGCAGGTCGACGCGGTCGACGGCTATTACCTGCTGATGTTCTGCCTGTCCGGGCATGCCGACGTACGCGCGATGGGGCGGCAACTCGGCGTCGACGGCCAGACCGGCGTGCTGTGCGCCCCCGGCGAGCCCTTCGACGCGGTGCTGTCCGCCGACTGCGAGCAGTTCGTGCTGCGCATCGACGCGGCAACCGTCGGTTCGCTGACCGGCGACCCGCGCGCGACCCTCGACCCCGTGCTGCACATCAGCGACGCCGCACTCGCCGCGTGGCGCCAGCAGTTGATGCTCGTCGCACGGTCGCCCGAACTGCTCGAACGGGCGAATGCGAACCCGCGTGTCGCGTCGCAGCTCGAGCACTTGCTGATCGACCTGCTGATCGAAGGCCATCCGCCATCGGTGCTGCAAGCGTCGCACCGCGACCCGGCGCCGGGCTTCGTGCGACGCGCGCAGGAGTTCGTGAACGCGCACTACGCGCAGCCGCTGCAGCTCGCCGATATCGTCCAGGCCGCCAACGTGCCCGAACGGACGCTGCGCGACGCATTCCTGCAATTCCGCGGGATGAGCCCGATGCAATACCTGCGCGCGACACGGCTCGACCATGCGCGAGAGTTGCTGCGCGGCACGGCGTCCGACCGGCGGATCGCCGATGTCGCGCTCGATTGCGGGTTTACGCACCTCGGGCGGTTCGCGATCGCGTATCGGGAAAAATTCGGCGAATCGCCGTCGGAAACGCTCGACGGGAAGCGGTAGCCGTTACCGTTCGCCTGGCACGCCGCGCGACGGCTTGCCGGCCGGCTGCGACGGAAGCCGGGACGGTATGTCATCGCGCCACCCTCGCCGAATTCGGCGGTGCGCGCGGAAACCGACCGTTAGTTGCGATTTATTGTGTCGACGTCGGCCGTTACCGCTACGCCGCCGGCACGATCATCTCCCGCGCAATCGCGCAGAACGCCGCCGTAGCCGCGCTTTCGCCATGCAGCCGGCGGCTCATGATGATCGGCGACGTCGCGGCCGGCTCCGGCAGCCGCCGGTAGACGACGCCCCTCACCCGCACGCCCTCCACGCTCTCCGGCACCAGCGACACGCCCACCTGCGCGGCGACGAGCCCGAGCGCCGTCTGCAGCTCGCGCACCTCGTGAACGGCCGCCGGCACGACCGCGCCGTCGCGCAGTGCCGACAGTTGCTGGTCGGCGAAGCTCGGTCGCGGTGTGCTCGGGTAGACGATCATCGTCTCGTTCGCGATATCCGCGAGCGTCAGCGGCCGGTCCGGATCGGCGAGCGGATGCCCGACCGGCAGCGCCGCGATCAGCTTTTCCTCGATCAGCGCCTCGCGCACCAGTTGATCGTCGTCGAAGCGCAGCCGGCCGAACCCGACGTCGATCCGCCCGCCCTTCAGCGCGCCGAGCTGTTCGAGCGTGAACATTTCGATCAGCGACAGCTCGACGTCCGGCTGCGCCTCGCGAAACGCGCGGATCACGTCCGGCAGCGCGCCATACAGCGTCGACGGCACGAAACCGATCACGATCCGCTCCGACAGCTGCGCGAGCCGCCGCGTCAGCGGGCCGAGCTCGTCGGCCTGGTCGACGAGGCGCTTCGCCTGCGCATAGAACACGCGCCCCGCATCGGTCAGTTTCAGCGGCCGCGCGCCGCGCTCGAACAGCGGCAAGCCGATCTCGTCCTCGATCGCCTGGAGCTGGCGGCTCAGCGGCGGCTGCGTCATGTGCAGCCGCTCCGCCGCCCGCGTGATGTTCATTTCCTCGGCAACGGCGATGAAGTAGCGGAGCTGACGCAATTCCATTTCATGCCCCAAAGGTATGGAAGTAGTCGGAAAGAGTGTTGGACGACGCGGTGCGGGAATTCCTACCATGTGCACCAACAGGAGGAATCGCATGATAGCAACTGCCGCCACCATCGAACGCATCGAGACGATCCTCGTCGACGTGCCGACGATCAGGCCCCACAAATTGTCGGTCGCGACGATGAATTGCCAGACCCTCGTGCTGGTCCGTGTTCGATGCACGGACGGTATCGAAGGCGTCGGCGAGGCGACGACCATCGGCGGTCTCGCGTACGGCGAGGAGAGCCCCGAAAGCATCAAGGTCAACATCGACACGTACTTTGCGCCGCTGCTGCAGGGCATGGACGCGACGCGTCCGGGCGCCGCGCTGGCGCGCGCGCGCAAGCTGTTCCAGGGCAACCGTTTCGCGAAGTGCGCGATCGAAACTGCGCTGTTCGACGCGCAGGCGCAGCGTCTGGGCGTGCCGCTGTCGGAGCTGTTCGGCGGCCGCCGGGTCGATGCGGTCGATGTTGCGTGGACGCTCGCGAGCGGCGATACGCAGCGCGACATCGCGGAAGCCGAAGCGATGCTCGAAGCCCGCCGCCATCGCGCGTTCAAGCTGAAGATCGGTTCGAACGCAGTCGCCGACGACGTCGCACACGTGGTCGCGATCAAGCGCGCGCTCGGCGAGCGCGGCGACGTGCGGGTCGACGTGAATCAGGCATGGAGCGAAACCGATGCGATCTGGGCCGGCGCGCGACTGGCGGAAGCCGGCGTGAGCCTCGTCGAGCAGCCGATCGCCGCGACCAACCGCGCGGGGCTCAAGCGCCTCACGCAGCTCGCGCAGGTGCCGATCATGGCGGACGAAGCGCTGCACGGCCCCGTCGATGCATTCGCGCTCGCGCAGGACCGCGCGGCCGACGTGTTCGCGGTGAAGATCGCGCAATCGGGCGGCCTGCAAGGCGCGGCGAGCGTCGCGTCGATCGCGGCGGCGGCCGGCATCGAGCTGTACGGCGGCACGATGCTCGAAGGCGCGGCCGGCACGATGGCGTCCGCGCAACTGTTCAGCACGTTCGACTCGCTGAAATGGGGCACCGAACTGTTCGGCCCGCTGCTGCTCACCGAGGAAATCCTCGTCGAGCCGCTGCGTTACGAGGATTTCAAGCTGCATCTGCCGGCGACGCCCGGCCTCGGCATCACCTTCGACTGGGCCCGCATCGAACGGATGCGACGCGACGCCCGCTGATCCCCACACGACAACCGAAACCGGAGACACAGATGAACAAGCAAGCCATCGACGCACTGCTGAAGACCTTCGACGACGCCGCAGAGAAACCCGGCAACCCGCGCGTGCGCGCGATCGTCAACCGGATCGTGCAGGACATCTGCTACACGATCGAGGACTTCGACGTGCAGCCGAGCGAATTCTGGACGGCGCTGAACTACCTGAACGAAGCCGGCCGCGAATTCGGGCTGATCGCCGCGGGCCTCGGCCTCGAGCGCTTCCTCGACGTGCGGATGGACGAAGCCGAGGAAAAGGCCGGCATCCAGGGCGGCACGCCGCGCACGATCGAAGGGCCGCTGTATGTCGCCGGCGCACCGGAATCGGTCGGCCATGCGCGTCTCGACGACGGCACCGATCCGGGCCAGACGCTGATCATGCGCGGCCAGGTGCTCGGCCAGGACGGTGCACCGATCGCGAATGCGCTCGTCGAGGTGTGGCACGCGAACCACCTGGGCAACTACTCGTACTTCGACCAGTCGCAGCCCGCGTTCAACCTGCGCCGCTCGATCCGCACCGACGCCGACGGCCGCTACAGCTTCCGCAGCGTGCTGCCGGTCGGCTACAGCGTGCCGCCGGGCAGCAAGACCGAGCAACTGCTCGACCAGCTCGGCCGTCATGGCCATCGCCCGGCGCACATTCACTTCTTCGTTTCGGCGGACGGTTATCGTAAGCTGACGACGCAGATCAACATCGACGGCGATCCGCATCTGTGGGACGACTTTGCGTTCGCGACGCGCGACGGCCTGATCCCGCCGGTCAAGCAGGCCGAAGGCGCGGAAGGCAAACCGTACGGCGTCGACGGGCAGTTCGCGCTGATCGACTTCGATTTCTCGCTGCTCAAGGAAAAGCAGGACGTACCGGGAAGCGAAGTCGAGCGGGCACGCGCGCAGGCCTGAGCGCCCTTCCCGTTCGACGAATCGACAACTCAAGGAGTGCAGGATGCTGTTTCATGTGGAAATGACCGTTCGCCTGCCGGCGGACATGGATCCGGTCAAGGCGGCCACGCTGAAGGCGGAAGAAAAGGCGATGTGCCAGCGGTTGATGAACGAAGGCGTCTGGCGCCATCTGTGGCGGATCGCCGGGCAATATGCGAACGTCAGCATCTTCGACGTCGAGAGCGTGCAGCAACTGCATGACCTGCTGAGCCAGCTGCCGCTGTTTCCGTACATGGAGATGGAAGTGCGGGCGCTGTGCCGGCATCCGTCGTCGATTCGCGACGACGACCGGTAAGCAGCGGTGAAGCGCGGCCGTGACCGACGGCCGCGAGCTGCACGATCCGGGCGGCCCGCGATGTCTCGCAGGCTGCGCGGGTCGTTTTGCGTTTGGCGGCGGTTGCCCGTGCCGTACGGCATCGGCGTGCGCGGCAACCGTCACGCGGTCAGATGCGCCGCAAACCCCACCTTCCCCGGCGCGATCCCGTCCTTCAGCGTCAGCGCGGGAATCTCGTAGTCGCCGGTGTTCTGCTGCCGGAACGGAATCGGCTGCGTGGTCCACAGATCGTCGAGCCGCCGGCCGAGCGCCGCGCGCGTTTCGGCGAAGCGCGCTTCGTTCATCTTGCCCGTCCGGTAGATCACGAACGGCGGCAGCACGTCGAACCCCGGGTAATACAGCACGCCGTGCTGGATCGGAAACAGCACGTCGTCGATCGGCCCGTTGATGCCACGCGGGCTGTAGTGCGACTCCCACCCGCCCGTCGTGACGACCACCATCGCCCGCTTGCCGGCAAACATGCCTTCGCCGTAGCGATCGCCCCAGTGCGTATCGGAATGCTCGCCAACACCGTACGCGAAGCCGTACGCATACACACGCTCGAACCAGCCCTTCATGATCGCCGGCATCGAGAACCACCACAGCGGGAATTGCAGGATCACCGCGTCGGCCCACTTCAGCTTCTCCTGCTCGCGCGCGATGTCGTCGCTTTGCGTGCCGGCCGCAAATGCGCGCTTCGAGTCGAGCGACGGATCGAAGCGCGCGTCGGGCGCACGATCGGTCACGTCGTTCGCATCGAACGCCGCCTTCCAGTTCATTGCATACAGGTCGGTCACCTGCACCGCGTGGCCGGCCGCTTCGAGATGCGCGACGGCGAAGTCGCGCAGCGCGCCGTTCAGCGAACGCGGTTCGGGATGGGCATACACGATCAGCACCTTCATGTTCGTCACTCCGTGGATTGAATGACTGCAGGATGCCGCTGCCAAAGGTATATTTGAAATGAATTCCTGATATTCCAGGTATAGCCATGAATAATCTCAGGCGGCTCGATCTGAACCTGCTCGTCACGCTGGACGTGCTGCTCGCCGAGCACAACGTCACGCGCGCGGCCGAGAAGCTGAACATGTCGCAGCCGTCGGTCAGCGTACAGCTGCAGAAACTGCGCGACGTGTTCGGCGATCCGCTGCTGTTGCCCGGGCCCCGCGGGATGCGGCCGACCGCGCGCGCGGAAGCGTTGCGCGCGCCGTTACGCGATGCGCTCGAAGCGGTCGAACGCGCGGTGATTCCGGCCACGCCGTTCGATCCCGCGACCGCGACGGACACGTGGCGCGTGGCCGCGACCGACTACGGCGAATCGACGATCGTGCTGCCCGCGCTGAATACGCTGCGCTCGGCCGCGCCCGGTACGCGGCTCGCCGTCGTCGAACTCGTGCCGCCGCGCATCGAGCAGGATGCCGAACGAAACGGCATCGACCTCGCGTTCCATACAACCGAGGGTTCACCGCCCGGCATGCGGCGCCTGCCGCTGTTCGTCGAGCGTTACGTGCTGATCGGCCGCGCCGGGCATCCGAAGCTGAAACGGCGCCCGACGCTCGCGCAGTTCGGCACGCTCGAGCACGTGATCGTGTCGCCCGACGGCGGCGGCTTCTTCGGCGTGACGGACGAAGCGCTCGCGAAGGTCGGCGCCGCGCGGCGCGTCGTGCTGTCGGTGCCGCACTTCCTGTTCGTGATGTCGGCCGTTGCGAGCACCGATCTCGTCGCGATGCTGCCCGAGCGGCTGGTGCGCGACGTGCCCGCGCTGCGGGTGGTGGACGCGCCGGTCGAGGTGCCAGGCTATGAAATGTCGATGCTGTGGCACGAGCGCGTGCATCGCGATCCGGCGCATCGGTGGCTGCGGGAGACGATCGCGGCAGCGGTGTAAGCCGTTCGCCGGATCGGTACGGCCGCCCGCTGCGAGCGCCGCGGCACGAAATCCTTCATTCGGGGCTTGAAACCCCGCCAAACACTGTATATATTTACAGTGCTTTTGCACCATTTGACCCGAATTCCGTCATCCACAGACGAACGGACTTTTGTGAGGCGACCATGTTCCAGGCATCCGCATTCGATCCCGAGCAACCCGGCTTCAATCCCGTCCACTTCGAGCGCGCCGCGCAGCGGGCGGTCGTCGATTTGCAGCGTGTCGCGGGCGGCCCCGCGCAACGTGCGCTCGGCCTGCGGCGCCGCACCCATCCTGCGGCCGTCCGCACGATGAGCTGGCAGGCGCTGCTGAACGTCGAAGAGCTGGCATTCTCGAATGCCGGTTTCCTGAACCGCAACGATCCGGCCGTCGTCGACGCGTTCATCCGGCTGCGCGACAGCCGGCTGGTCGCCGCGGACGTCGAGGAACCGGTCGACTGGCGCCGCGACGATGACGACCTGCCGGCCATCTACCTGATCGTCAAGGCGATGCTCGACGCGGAAGAGGAAGAACGGGCCGAAGCGGCCTGACGCGTTATGACCGTTCGCGGTCACGATCTGCCGGAGCCGCGCCGCCACGTTGCGTGGTGACGCGGTCGGCGCTGCCGTTCATGGCGGCCCTGCGTCAGCAAATCGGCGCACCGGACGGCCGCCGCAAACCGTCGCGCAGGCGGCTCTCCGCCGCGCGACGTCCGTCCAGGCGACCGTCAAAGCCGCCGCCCGTTACAGCCTTGCCGCCAGCCGTGAGCCCTGATCGATCGCGCGCTTCGCATCGAGTTCGGCGGCCAGTTCCGCGCCGCCGATCAGATGCACCGAGCGCCCGGCCGCCTGCAGCGGCGCGAGCAATGCGCGCTGCGGCTCCTGCCCCGTGCAGAGCACGATCGTGTCGGCTTCGATCAGCTCGTGGTCGGTGCGCTGCTCGCCGTACGACACGTGCAGCCCGCGCGCGTCGATCCGCTCGTAGTTCACGCCACCGACCATCTTCACCTGCTTCATCTTCAGCGTCGCGCGGTGAATCCAGCCGGTCGTCTTGCCGAGCCCCTTGCCGAGCGGCGCGGCCTTGCGCTGCAGCAGCGTCACTTCACGCGCGGGCGCCGAGACCTGCGCACGCGTCACGCCGCCGCGCGTCACGGCCGGGTCGGTCACGCCCCACTCGGCCTTCCATTCTTCCAGATCGAGCGCCGGCGATTCGCCGTCCTGCACCAGATATTCGGCGACATCGAAGCCGATCCCGCCCGCGCCGACCACCGCGACCCGCCGTCCGACCGGCTGCTTGCCCGCGAGCACGTCGATATAGCTGAGCACGTTCGGCCCGTCCTGCCCCGGAATCTTCGGATCGCGCGGCGCGACGCCCGTTGCGAGCACGATCTCGTCGTAACCGCCCGCGATCAGGTCGCTCGCATCGACGCGGCGGTTCAGGTGCAGGTTCACGCCGGTCAGCTCGACCTGGCGGCCGAAGTAGCTCAGCGCTTCATGAAACTCTTCCTTGCCCGGCACCTGCTTCGCCATGTTGAACTGGCCGCCGATCTCCGCTGCGCCGTCGAACAGGTCGACGTGATGGCCACGCTGCGCGAGCACGGTCGAGCATGCGAGCCCGGCCGGCCCCGCGCCGACCACCGCGATGCGTTTCGGCTGCTGCACGGGCGTGTATTTCAGCTCCGTCTCGTGGCACGCGCGCGGATTCAGCAGGCACGACGCGATCTTGTTCTTGAACGCGTGATCGAGACACGCCTGGTTGCAGCCGATGCAGGTGTTGATCTCGTCGGCGCGGCCTTGCGCGGCCTTGACGACGAATTCGGCATCCGCGAGCAGCGGGCGCGCCATCGACACCATGTCCGCGCAGCCATCCGCGAGAATCTGCTCGGCCACTTCCGGCCGGTTGATCCGGTTGGTCGTCACGAGCGGAATGCCGACCTCGCCCTTCATCTTCTTCGTCACCCACGCGAACGCACCGCGCGGCACCGACGTCGCGATCGTCGGCACACGCGCCTCATGCCAGCCGATCCCCGTGTTGATGATCGTCGCGCCCGCGCGCTCGACGGCCTTCGCGAGCTGCACGGTTTCGTTCCAGTCGCTGCCGTCCGGAATCAGATCGAGCATCGACAGCCGGTAGATCAGGATGAAATCGCGGCCGACCGCTTCGCGCGTGCGCTCGATGATCTCGATCGGCAGACGGATGCGGTTCTCGTACGAGCCGCCCCACTGGTCGGTGCGCTTGTTCGTATGCATCGAGATGAACTGGTTGATCAGGTAGCCCTCGGAGCCCATGATCTCGACGCCGTCGTAACCGGCTTCGCGCGCGAGCTTCGCGCAACGCACGAACGCGCGGATCTGCCGCTCGACGCCGCGCGCGCTCAGCTCATGCGGCGCGAACGGCGAGATCGGCGACTTGATCTTCGACGGCGCGACCGCGAACGGGTGATAACCATAGCGGCCCGTATGCAGGATCTGCAGCGCGATCTTGCCGTCCTCCGCATGCACGGCGTCCGTGATCTCGCGATGCCGGCGCGCGGCGGCCGACGTCATCAGCGTGCCGCCGAACGGCTTGGTCCAGCCGGCCACGTTCGGCGCGAAGCCGCCCGTCACGATCAGGCCGACGCCGCCACGCGCGCGCTCGGCGAAATATTCGGCGAGGCGCGGCAGCGTCTTGCGGCTGTCTTCGAGGCCCGTGTGCATCGAGCCCATCAGCACGCGGTTCTTCAGCGTCGTGAAACCGAGATCGAGCGGCGCGAGCAGGTGGGGAAAGGAGGTTGTCATGATGAATCAGCCCAGAGTCGATGCCTGCCATCGTAGGCGCGCGCCGCCTTGAGCGTGAGGGGGCAAACAGCCATAATGCTTGTCATTTCCGGCCAAAATGACATGACCTCCCTTCTCGCCAAAGACCGCCTCGGGCTGCGCCGGCCGACGATTCCGGTTGCCTATACGCGCCTGCTGCTGCAGGCGCTGGGCGCACGCGGTGTCGACCTGGCCGCCGTGCGCGCCGGCACCGGCTTGCGCGACGCGGTGCTGGCCGAACCGGACGCACGCGTCGCGCCGTCGCAATGGGGGCGGCTCGTGCTCAATGCGATCGAGATCGGCGGCGATCCGGGCATCGGGCTCGCGTTTGGGCTGCTGTTGAAACCGACCGTGCACGGCTTTCTCGGCTACGCGACGCTGACCGCGCGGGACATCCGCGAAGCGCTGTCGGTCACGCAGCGCTACTTCCGGATGCGCAATCGCCAGTACCGGCTGACCTATGCGGAAGACGAACGCGGCGCGACGCTCGAACTGCACGGCGTGCAGGCAAGCCCCGTGCTGCAGCATCATGTGATGTTCGAATTCGTGCTGACGGGGCTCGCGCAGAACATCTCGCAATGGGCCGGGCGCGCGTCGCCGCCGATCAAGCTGCAGTTCGCGTGGCCGGAGCCTGCGTATTTCGCGCGCTATCGCGAACAGTTGCCGCCGGTCGAATTCGGCTGCACGGCGAACGCGCTGTGGATCGCGCGCGACGTGCTCGACTGGCCGCTGCCGCTCGCCGACGAAGTCGCGCACCGGCAGGCACTCGTGCAGGTCGAGCGCGAATATGCGCAGGTGCGCCAGGAGGAAGGGGATCTCGTCGAACGCGTGCGCGCGGAGCTGGCGCGCGCGGCAGGCGAATACCCGGGGCCGGAAATGCTCGCCGATGCCTTGCTCGTATCGACGCGCACGCTGCGGCGCCGGCTGGAGGAAGCCGGGTCGAGCTATCGGCAGTTGCTCGACGAAGCACGGTTTCGCGACGCGAAGCAGTTGCTCGCCGCGTCGGATCTGGACTTGAAGACGATCGCCGAGCGCTTGCAGTTCACCGACCCGGCGAATTTCACGCGCGCGTTCCGGCGCTGGGCCGGGCAGACACCGAGTGCGTACCGGGAAGCGGCTGCGGATGCGGCACGCGAGTAAAGCGGAACACTCGCATGCGATTCATCAGCCACCAACGGTAATCCGCGCGCCGCCCTCCCCCTCACCCGCCTCGATCCGCACATCGCCCGTCGCGGCGACGATCGCGTCGTACACGTCGTCGCTCACGCACACCACCGGCACCGCGATCGCATACAGCTCGGCGGCCACGATCGCGCCGATCGAGATGATCAGGTCGCGTTCCTTCAGCACGATCCCGACCGGCCCCGTGCCGTTGCGCACGGCTTCCGCGAGCACGCTGCTGCTCGAACTCGAGCCCTTCGCATGCGGCATCACCATCACCTTGCCGGCGAGGCTCGCCCCGGCCTGCGGATGGCCACGATCGACGATCCTGCCCGCGCCCGAGTCGTAGCCGCCCCAGAAGCTGAGCGGCTTGTCGAGCACGAACGGGCGTGCGCATGCGCTGCCCGGCACGAGCGTGTCGCCCGTCAATTGCTTGCCCGTCGCTTCAGTCATCGAATCGCACCTTTCCTTCGTACGCCGACCGCACGCATTCGCGCATGCTGCCGTATGCCACCGTCACGCCGATGTTCGCGGGCGCATACGACGCCCATTTCCCCGAGTTGGTCATCACCAGCCCCGACAGTTGCTTCATCACCGGCGTGATGTACGTGCAGGTGTCGACGACGATCTGGATGCCGCGCGCGGCGAACTTGCCAGCGAGGCCGGCTTCCTCCAGTTCCCACAGGATGAAGCGGCTCGTGTTCACGTAGAAATCGCAGGCCGGCTTGCCGTCGAACGCGTCGAGCAACGTGTCGAGCGTGCGGAATTCGGCGAGCGAGAAATGCGGCGTGCCGAGCGCCACCGCGACGAGTGCGTCGCCCGCCGCGCCGTGGTTCAGCGTGCGGCGAATCTCGTCGAGATCGGCCATCGTGACGTCGACCGTGCGTTGCGCCGATTGCCCGTGCAACGCGGCGCCGAGCGTCGGCGCCTCGGGCGTCACGCCCACTGCATGGAACAGCGCGACGGCGCCGCTCGATGCGGCGGCCGCGCCGAGCGCCTTGAGTTCGTCTTCGGTGGTGTCCGCCGGCAGCCCGACGATCGCCGGCACGACCGCGCCCGCGATCTTGCCGACAGCCAAGCCGAGCGCGGCGAAGTAAATGTCGCGCGACGGCAGGCGGGTGAAATCCGGCGCGTTGAATACGATCCGCGCCGCGCGGTTCGCTTCGACATGCAGCCCCGCATACGGTGCGCGCCCGGTGATCGCGGCGGCCAGATCGAGAAAATCGCCGTACCGGCTCGTGCGCGCGCCGAGCACCGAGTTCGCGAACACGATCGCATTCGATTCCGCCCACGCGATCTGCTCGCCCTTCGCGGGACGGTTCTTCAGTTGATACGGCGCGCACGTGAAGCTCGATTCGCAGCCGAGTTGCAGATGCGCGTCCATCAGGCGCTGCGCATCGCGCTGGATCGTGCGATCACCGTGGTACAGCTCGGGATGGATCAGGTCGAGCGACCCGACGTTCAGCGTGGTCGGCACCGCGACCTTCGCGCCGGTGTCGACGAAATACTCGACGAAGTCGAGGCTCGTCTGGCCGTGGTACAGACAGCCGTCGATATGGGCAGACGTAATGTCGATCAGGTGCGGCGCGGACATCACCTGCGCCGTACGCGCGACGATTCGCATCGCGCGCGCGACGCCATCGCCGAAATCCCCGCGCAACATCGCGTCGTCGCGGTCACTCAACTGCAGCATCGATTGCTCCTCGTGACTCGGGCGGCGGCGCCGGCCCGTGAAATCCGTCAGAGGACTCTACAACTGGAAATAAAAACTGTCCAGATCGACATCAATCCGGGCAGTTTAAAGACCAATTCCCGTTACGAGAGACCACCACGATGGCCAATGGCTCGAATTCGGCTCCAGTTCGTCTAGCGTTCAGCGGTCAGGTTGAACAGCTCGCCGCGCAACGCCTTCGCACGCTCGCTGCCGAACTGCGTCTCGAATTCGTTCTGCGCCGCCTGCCACGCGACCTTCGCTTGCGCGAACGTGCGCTCGCCGAGCTGCGTCAGGTGCAGCGCATGCGCACGCGCATCGTGTTCGGACGCGGCCGTCTCGACGAAACCGTCGCGCTGCAGCGGCTTCAGCGCGCGCAGCAGCGTCGTGCGGTCCATCACGAGCTTGTCGGCGAGTTCGCTCATCAACAGGCCAGGCCGGTACGTCAGGTTCGCCATGATCGAGAACTGCGCGGGCGTGACGCCGACCGGGGCCAGATGGCGTTCGTACAGTTGCGTGACGAAGCGCGCCGCCTGACGCAGCGCGAGGCAGTGGCACGCTTGGGCAATCGAGGTGTCGTTCATGTTCGGCAATTTATATGTGCATATGCATAAAGTCAATGTACACTCCGCCGTAACCCGAGGCCGGCGGCCGGCCCGCGCGTCAAGGAGACGGACATGGACTACATCGACAAGCTGCGGATTTTCCGGTCGGTGGTGGAGATGCGCAGCTTCACGCGCGCCGCCGACATGCACGGCCTCGCGCGGCCCGTCGTGTCGCGCGCGGTCGCCGATCTGGAGGCGCGCTTCGGCAGCCGGCTGCTGCACCGGACCACGCGCCAGGTGTCGCTGACCGAAACGGCCGAGCGCATCTACGAACGCTGCGCGGCCGTGCTCGACGAACTCGATGCGCTCGAAGTCGAAGCGCAGACGCACACCCGCGAACCCGAAGGCCTGCTGCGCCTCGTCGCGCATACGACGGCCGCGCTGAACCGGCTCGTGCCGCTGATCGCCGGCTTCAAGAGCGCGCATCCGAAGGTGCGCCTCGACGTCACGCTCACCGAGCGCCCGGTCGATCTCGTCGGCGAAGGCTACGACATCGGCATCGTCGTGCCGTACATGCTGACGAGCGAATCGACCGTCGTGCGGCTGGTCGATCGCATTCCGGTCGTGATCGTCGCGACGCCCGCGTACCTGCGCGAACATGCGCGCCCCGAAACGCCGGCCGACCTCGCGGATCATGCGTTCGTGCCGCTGTCGCCGTCGCTGCGCCGGCCCGCGCTGTCGTTCCGCGTCGACGGCGACCTGCTCACCGTGCCGTTCCGCTTCGACATCTCGTCGAACAGCCCCGTCTTCAACCGCGAAATGGTGATGCACGACTTCGGCATCGGCGTCGTCCCGAAAGCGCTCGTCCAGGCCGAACTCGCGTCGGGCGCGCTCGTGCAGTTGCTGGCGGATGCCGACCTCGTCGACGCGTTCGTCGAAATCAAGCTCGCCTACGCGAACCGCGTGCTGCTCCCCGCGAAAGTGAAAGCCTTCATCGACTACACGGCCGCCTATTGCGACCGCGAAGGCTGGATCGTCCCTGCGGCCGCCTGATGGCGATTGGTACAGCCACGACACCAATCTGATCCTGCCCCGCCCATCGATTCGCGGCTGCCTGCGCCCTAACATGTGCACATGCACAAGATCACCCTCACCGACGACGATTGCTTTGCGGTCCGGCAAGCCGCCCGCCGGATCTCGCAGTTCTACGAGCGCTATCTGTCGCAGGCGGGCGTGACGCCGTCGCAGTACAGCATTCTCGCGCTGCTGCGCGACCGGCCGGGCCTGACGATGGCGGCACTGTCGAGCGTACTGGTGATCGAACGCACCGCGCTGCTGCGCGCGCTCAAGCCGCTCGTCGGCGCGGCGCTGGTGATGGGCCGGATCGAACCGCCGCACCGCCGCCAGACCTTCGCGCTGACCGCGCACGGCGAAACGAAGGTCGCCGACGCGCACGTGCACTGGCTCGCCGCGCAGGAAGCGTTCGAGCGGCGCTTCGGGCCGACGCAGGCGGCCCGCCTCAGAGACGAACTGTTCCGGATCACGCACAACCTGCCGGAACGCTAGCCCCTTCCCCGATCGACGCGACGTCGCCGATCGTTTTGATAAGTGCATATACATAGGTGAATCGATGGAAACGACCCAAGCCGCTGCCGCATCGCGCGAAGCAGCCACAACCGAGCGGCCCGCGAAGCAGCAACGCCGCGTGCCGTGGATGCGCATCGCGGTAGGCGTCACCGTCGTCGTCGTGGCCGCGGCCGTGCTCGACTGGCTGTTCGTGCTGCGCTTCCAGGAGAGCACCGACGATGCGTATGTCGGCGGCGACGTGACGGTGCTCGCGCCGAAGGTCAACGGCTTCGTCGACAGGATTCTCGTGACCGACAACCAGCGCGTGAAAGCCGGCGACGTGCTCGTGCAGCTCGATGCGCGCGACTACGACGCGAAGCTCGCCCAGGCAACCGCCGAAGTCGACAGCGCGCGCTCCGCCGTGACCGAACTCGAAGCGAAGCAGCAACTGCAATTCGCGGTGATCGGCCAGCATGCGGCCGACAAGAACGCATCGTCGGCCGAACTCACGCGCGCCGCGTCGGACCGCGTGCGCTACCGCGAACTCGTCAAATCCGACGCCGTGTCGAACCAGATCGTCGAGCGCGCGGACGCCGATTACTCGAAAGCCGGTGCGGCCGTCGAACGCAGCGACGCCGCACTGCTCGCATCGAAGCGACAGCTCGACGTGCTCGGTGCGCAGCTCGCCGATGCACAGGCCCGCGTGAACACCGCGCTCGCCGCGCAGCGCGTCGCGGCGCTCAACGTCGAATACACGACGATCCGCTCGCCGGTCGACGGTTACGTCGGCAACCGCACGGGCCGCGTCGGGATGCTCGCGAACGTCGGCGTGCCGCTGCTGACGGTCGTGCCGGCCTCCGGGCTGTGGATCGACGCGAACTTCAAGGAAGACCAGTTGCGCAAGATGCGCGCGGGCGATCGCGTCGACGTCGCACTCGACGCGTCGAGCACGCGGCTGCACGGCCGCGTCGACAGCGTCGCGCCCGCGACCGGCGCGACCTTCAGCGTGCTGCCGCCCGAGAACGCGACCGGCAACTTCACGAAGATCGTCCAGCGCGTGCCCGTGCGCGTGCATCTCGATCCGCAACCCGGTATCGAACACGTGCTGCGCCCCGGCCTGTCGGCGGTCGTGACCGTGCATACCGACCACGCGAACTGAGCGGGAGACGACGATGACCACCGCGTTTTCCGGCGACCCCGCGTCGCAACCGACCAGACAGCGCGTGTTCGCGTTCGCGCTGATGTGCGTCGGCTTCTTCATGGCGACGCTCGACATCCAGATCGTCGCATCGTCGCTGCGCGACATCGGCGGCGGGCTTTCCGCGAGCCAGGACGAGTTGTCGTGGGTGCAGACCGCCTACCTGATCGCCGAGATCATCGTGATCCCGATGTCGGGCTGGCTGTCGAAGGTGATGTCGACGCGCTGGCTGTTCGTCGCGTCGGCCGTCGGCTTCACGATCACCAGCATGCTGTGCGGGCTCGCGTGGGACATCAACTCGATGATCCTGTTTCGCGGGCTGCAGGGCGCACTCGGCGCCGCGATGATCCCGACCGTGTTCACCACCGCGTTCGTGCTGTTTCCGGGCAAGCAGCGGCTGATCGCGTCGACGACCATCGGCGCGCTCGCGTCGCTCGCGCCGGCGATCGGGCCCGTGATCGGCGGCTGGATCACCGATCAATGGTCGTGGCACTGGCTGTTCTACCTGAACCTCGTGCCGGGCATCGCGGTGGCTGCGCTCGTGCCGCGTTACGTGCATATCGACGAGCCCGATCTCAGCCTCATCAAGCGCGGCGACTATCTCGGCATCGCGCTGATGTCGGGCTTCCTCGGCTGCCTCGAATACGTGCTCGAAGAAGGCCCGCGCAAGAACTGGTTCGGCGACGATGCCATCGTCATCTGCGCGTGGATCTCCGGCATCTGCGGCTTCCTGTTCCTCGTGCATGCGTTGACCGCCGACGATCCGATCGTCGACCTGCGTGCCCTCGCCGTGCGCAACTTCGGAATCGGCAGCCTGCTGTCGTTCGTGACCGGCATCGGGATCTTCGTGACCGTGTTTCTCACGCCGCTGTTTCTCGCGCAGGTGCGTGCGTTCAGCTCGCTGCAAATTGGCATGGCGCTGCTGTCGGTCGGCGCGTTCCAGTTGCTCGCGCTCTGTGCGTATGCGTTCGCCGCGCGTTACTTCAGCATGCGGGCGCTGCTCGTGTTCGGGCTGATCTGTTTCGGCCTCGGCTGCTACCTGTACACGCCGATCACGCACGACTGGGGCTGGCAGGAACTGCTGCTGCCGCAGGCGTTGCGCGGCATCGGCCAGCAATTCAGCGTGCCGCCGATCGTGACGATGGCGCTCGGCTCGCTGCCGCAGTCGCGGCTGAAATCGGCGAGCGGGTTGTTCAATCTGATGCGTAACCTCGGCGGTGCGATCGGCATCGCGGTGAGCGCGACGATGCTCAACGACCGGCTGAATTTTCACTACCTGCGCTTGAACGAGCACGTGAGCGCCGGGGAACCGCAGATCGCGTCGCTGCTCGATCGGCAAGCTGCGTACTGGGGCTCTGTTGCTGGCAATACGCTGAATACCGCGCAGGCCGGGCTCGCGAACCTGCATCGGCTGATCTATCGCGAAGCGCTCACGCTCACTTATGCCGATGCGTACTACGCACTGTCGCTGTGTTTCGTCGTCGCGCTGCTTGCCGTCGCGTTTTCCAAACCCATTACGTTGAACGCGCCGCCGCCGGACGCGCACTGAGGCCAAGGGATCATCATCATGAAAAAGCTATTTCTCGCGCTGGCTGTCAGCGCGTTCGCCGCAGGGTGTGCAGTGCAGCCCGCGCAGCATCCGGCGCTGGACGAATCCGTTCGGACGCTCGCGCCTACTGCATGGGATACCGACGTGCCGCGCGCGGACATCGACGCCGTCGCATGGTGGGCGCAATTCCACGACCCCGTGCTCGACAAGCTGATCGCGACCGTGCTCGACGGCAACCTCGATCTGCAGGCAGCGGCCGAACGCGTGAAGCAGGCGCAGGCGCTGACCGTGCAGAAACGCGCGGTGCTGCTGCCCGAACTCGATGCGACTGCGCATGCGGCCGACGCGCGGCAGAATACGCCGCCGCCGCTCGGGTATGTGCGGCAGGCTGGCGCGGGGCTCGCGTTGAGCTGGTCGCCCGATGTGTTCGGCGGCGAACGGCTCGATTTGCTTGCCGCTCAGGCGGAACTCGTCGGGCAAAAGCATGCGGAAGATGCGATGCGGCTCGCACTCGCGGCCGATGCAGCATCCGCGTATGTCGATCTGCGCTGGGCGCAGCAGGAATTGAAGATCCTGCAGGACAACGCGAAGATCCGGCAGCATGCGCTCGAACTCACGCGCAAGCGGCAGGCGTTCGGGCTGTCGACCGAGCTTGACGTCACACGTGCGCAGAACCAGCTCGATGCGCTCGAGGCGCGGATTCCGCCGACGCAGGCGCAGATCTCGCATCAGCTCAATCTGATTGCCGTGTATTCGGGGCGCACGCCGGAATCGATCGATCGGCTGTTGCTGGCGCAGGCCGGTGAGATTCCCGCGCCGCCGGTTGGTGCGCCGGGAACGCTGCCTTCGCAGGCGTTGTTGCGGCGGCCGGATGTGCTGACGGCCTATGCGCAGGTCGAACGGCGTGCGGCGCAAGTGGGCGTGGCTAAGGCCGAACGGTATCCGAAGTTTTCGTTGAATCTGACGGACGGGATTCTCGCGGCTTCGTATCTCGGGTTGCCGACGTTGACCGATAACCTGTTCAGCGCGGCGTTGAGTGCGACGAGCCCGATCTTCAACGCAGGGCGGATTACCGCCGATATCTCGCAGAGCGAAAGCCGGATGCGCGAGTCGGAACTCGGGTTACGGCAGACGATGCTGCAAGCGTTGCGGGAAGTCGAAGACTCGCGAGCGAATCTCGTCAGTTCGGATGAGGCTGCGCGGAAGCTGGGTAGCGCGCTTTCTGCGTCGGACAAGGCGCTTGGGTTGGCGAATCAGCTCTACAAGGGCGGCGCGACGGATTTTCTGGATGTGCTGTCGGCGCAGGAGGTGTATCTGCGGGATTCGGATTCGCTCAATCAGGTCAAGCGCGAGCATGCGCTGGCGGCGGTGGCGTTGTATCGGTCGCTTGGGGGTGGGTGGAGCAGGAATGAGACGGCGGGTGGGCCGGAAGTGGAGGCTGTGGCGGAGAATTGAGCGCCGGGTTGTGCAGGGTTAGTCGGTCGTCGAATGATTTCGCTACCCCTGCACGATGTGTTCGTCGTGGAGATAGGATGATTCACTTCCTGACGTCACGGGCAGCAAAGTACAAGTCTTTGGTTTGTGCGTTCAGGAGGTACCCGCCGTGAACGTTCTGAAACGACCCGCTTCGCCCCAACCCGTCGAAATCAAAGCTCACGCAGAGATAGCGCTGACGGCCTTCTCTTGCGATGCTCCACTCCGCGAGCGACGGATTGAATGCGGCCGGCTTGATTCCGCCGTTCTTTCCAACGGGCCTGGCCGCGGACAACCGATAGAGTTTTCCAGCGTAGATCAATGCCGGTGTCGACTTCCGTTCCGCGTAGCCGACGTCGGTGCCTTCATGTTTGACGAGATAGCTTGCGTCGAAGCCGCCTGCGTAGTTGTCCTCCTGCAGAACTTCATGCGTATTGATGGCCTCGATCGCAACTGTTGGCGCGACGGACTGCGCAAGAAGGCAGCTTTTAACCAGATCTTCGTTCGGCGCAGCGGCCCTTCCTTGACAGGAAATCGCCATGGCGATCGCAACGAAACCAACTTTTTTCATCGATCCTCGCTCCCACGCATAACGTCAAAGTAATGCCGATCCTACTTCGGAAGGATCGCCCGGCCAATGCCGGCGGCGGCACACACCAGCAAAGCCGGCACAAGGCCGGCTTTGTCGTTGAAGCATATTGCTGCGCATTGTCACGAAGCCGTATGTTGCTTACGTTCGATACTGAAGCACGACCTCCAACCCGAGTTACCGATCCAGCGCCAGCTTCGCGCCGAGCCCCAGCAGGATCGGCCCCATCGCCGCATCGATCGGCTTGAGCAGTTTCGCGTCAAATTCCGTTCACATCTAACGTGAATATTCGTCGTTGGACTCATGGTGCCGCCCGCAACATACTCGGTTCACACAGTGCAATCGGTACTGCATTGACACGAAGCTGCGGCACGAGAAGCCATTGCATCCGTTCTGGATGTCTCGGTCAGATACCGGCCACCGGAATTGCGCTCTCCAGTATCGCGGCATGCTTTCAACCTCAACATACTCGGTGAAACATGATGCAAAACGTCGACTACAACAAGATTTCCATCAAGACGCCCGAAGAGATCGCGATGCTGCGGGTGGCCGGGCGCATCGCGGCACAGGTTCTGCAGGATCTCACCCCGCACATTCAGCCCGGCGTGACTTCGCGTCAGATCAACGACATCGCCTACGACCTGATCGTCAACAAGTACCACGCGGAAATCGACCGGGAAGACCTCTCCGGGTACGACTCGAGCCAGTACGCCTGTATTTCGATCGCCCACAACGAGAACGCCTTCAGTGGCGAGCCGAACGACCTGCCACTGAAGAAGGGGGATTTGTTCGGGGTGGATGTCAGCATCAAGAAGAACGGATGGTGCGGCGATACGCAACGTATGTGGATCGTTGGCGAAGAGACCAGCTCCGAGGCGCGCCTGCTGATGTCCGTCGGGTATCAGGCCATGTGTCTTGGCATCAGCCTGGTTCGCCCTGGCGCAAAACTCCAGGACATCGCACGGCGCGTTCAGGCCTATGTCGAATCCTTCGGCTTCTCCATGCTGCGCGTGCCCAGCGGGACGGGCCATTCGACTGGGCAAGTCCACGCGGATGGCTGGCTGATCCCCTACTACGAGTCGTCCGTCAATGAAGGAAGGGTGCTCGAGAAGGGCATGGTCATCACGGTCGAACCGTTCATCTGTGCCGGATCGGGGGAAGGCATCCGTTTGAACAACGTGACGCGGGCCGCCCAAACCGCCGACAAGTCGCTGGCCGTCTATTGGGAGCATGTGGTGGCAGTCACCGATACCGGCTGCGAGGTGCTCGACCTGCGCGAAGGCGAAGATATTCGCTTCTACGACGCGAGCGCGCGCGCCCATCGCTGACGAGGTGCTCGCGCGTGGCCCGCGTGATTCAGTTCATGCGCGCCACCATCCCCTCCAACCATGCCGCGAACTGAAGGATGGCCGCCTGTTTGGGGTTGTCCTCACGCCAACAGAAATAGTAGGCGAGGTTGGAGGGTATTCGGGTAGATCCAACCTGCACCAGTTTTCCATCGCGCAAATATGCCCTTATCAACCGCTCCCTCAGCATCGCAATGCCTTGTCCAGCGAGTGCGGCATGGAGCAACGATGCCGCATCGTCGAACATAGGGCCGTACTTCGGGTTGGCGTCGGTGATACCTGCAGCATGAAAAAACTCCTGCCACGATCGACCGGAAAATCGTAGCAGCGGTCCTTGGTCGAGATCCCAGCCTTTCAAGGCGATCTGCCTGTCGCGAAATTCTGGCGTGCATACGGCGATCACCGAATCGTCGAACAGCTTGCGCGACTGGAAGCCGTTACGCTCGATACTCTTGTGCCAGATACCGATATCCGACTCGTGACCGTCCGGCACTTCCAGCGTGTGACGGACAGCAATCGACAAGTCGAGATTCGGATGTTCGTCGTAAAACAAGTCGAGTGCAGGAATGAGCCAGACGGTCGCGAAGTCGGCCATCACGCTCAGCTTGAGCACCAGTCGCTGCTGCTGCTCCGCGTGCGTGGCCTCCAGCAACGCGAACTCGATATCGGCCAAACCCTTGCGCACCCGCTCTGCGAGACGCGTGCAGGTCGGCGTTGGAATCATCTGCGCCTGCTTGCGCGTGAACAGGGACAAATTGAGCAAGGTCTCGACCTGCCTAATCTGGTGACTGATGGCGCTATGCGTCAGGCTCAGTTCGTTCGCGGCCAACGTGAAACTCCGGCATCGTTCGGCGGTCTCGAGGGCCCGCAGGGCGGACAGATTGAGGCGAAGTCGTTCATTCATGGGAAACCGATCCAGTTTGCTCGCGCGGCCCGAAGCTCACGCCTGACTATGGCATGGGTGAGCGTGCGCGCGCAGGTCCACAGCAGGAAGATCGCCGGCGACAGGTTCGCCGTGAGTTGAGTGAATGGGAAGCCCACGATGTCGCGCGCACGTAGCCCGAGCCATGCAGCTTCGTGCTGGCCGACGGATTCGGCGAGCGTGGCAGTCTCGACCTTGAATTCGTCCGTGCATTGCCGTTTCGGCACTGACTTTTCTGACATCCAACCCTCCGTACAAATGGGAAATTAGCAAATTCCTGCTGTACGCGAAATCAAGGCAGCGTCAGACCGCTGCCGAATCGCTCAAGCAACTTTGCGGACTTCGCCGGCAGATCTGCCGGTTTGTGACGCATACCGCCTCGTTGGAAGCATCATCTGTGTTGAACACGAAACGCCTGACCGGCCCCGGGCACCGCTCGCAACGCGACTCCAGGCGGATGGCCAATTCGCCACTCCCAGTGGGAAATGATCCAACCAGACAGGTGTTTTTCAACGCGCCGCCTCCCCCCACACTGCGTCTGTCCGCCGGCATTTCGGCACTTCCCGACGAGGTCAACGATGACGCAGCCCCTTCTTCCCCGAGACGACACCTATGCACGCGGTCTCGCGTTGTTCGAGCGCCTGCACGGCGCGCATAGCGGCAAGGATCTCGCCGAGTCGCGCGAAACGCTCTGCCCGGATTTCCTGACGATGACGATGCAATGGGCGTTCGCCGGCGTGCTGGACCGGCCCGGGCTCGACCTCGCGACACGCGAGCTGGTCGTGATCGCCAGCTGCGTGACGCTCGGATACGCGCTGCCGCAGTTGCGCGCGCACGTCGAAGCTGCACTGGTCGCGGGCGCGACGCGTGAGCAGATCATCGAGACGATCCTGCAGACGATGTTCTATGCGGGTGGTGCCGCCGTGAACAACGCGCTGGGCGTCGTGGCCGACGTGTTCGCCGCCTCGCCGGACGCCGACAGCCTCAAGACGCCGACTCCGGAACCCCAAAATGATCGAGCGCGAACGCAATGAACGCCCGAAGTTTGGCGGGTGCACCGGTATCGCGTGCGTAGAGCAGGTAAAAATCGCGGCCGCCCGATTCGTACTCGGCCAGCAGCACGCGCAGGCGGCCGGCATCGAGATCGTCCTTGACCAGGCCGAACGGCTGCAGGATCACGCCGCCGCCGGCCAGCGCGGCCTCGCGTAGCGCAGGGCCGCTGTCCACGCGCAGCCGGTACGTGACCGGCACTTCGATCGGCCCGTCGGGCCCGTCGAATCGCCAGCGATAACGCGGCCCCCATCGCGTATGGCCGAGGCAATCGTGATTCAGCAGATCCTGCGGTGTAGCAGGCGTGCCGTGGCGGGACAAATACGTCGGCGACGCGCAGACGACCATCCGGTAGTACGACGGCAACGACCGCGCGACGAGCGACGAATCGGCCAACGGCCCGATGCGAAACGCGAGATCAATGCCATCGCCGACCGGATCGACTGCCGCATCGGTCAGCACAAGCTCGATATCGACACGCGGATACTGCGCGAGAAAGACGGCAACGGCTGGTGCGAGTTGCGTCACCCCGAACGAGATCGGTGCAGCGATGCGCAGGTGGCCGGCTGGATCGCCTCCAAGCGCCGACGCGGCGTCGTCTGCCGTCTCGACCCGGTCGAGGATGTCGCGACAGCGCTCCAGGTAAAGCGCGCCGGCCTCGGTCAGATGGTGGCGCCGCGTCGTGCGATGCAGCAGCTTCACACCAAGACGCGCCTCGAGCGCGTTCAGGTGCTTGCCGACCATGCTCGGCGACAGGCCGAGCCGCTCGGCCGCGGTGGTCAGACTGCCGGCATCGACGATCTCGACGAACACCGACATGCTTTCGAAGCGGTCCATGTTGATTTGATGGCGCGAAGAGGAATGGGGCCGGCGAGCGCGATCGCGCACGCACCGCGCCAATCTTCGCACGAATGTGCCCGCAACTCCCCCATCGCGGAAATGCGCCATCGGGCATGCCGGACAGCAAGGCAAAGGGGCCTTCCCCGTGCCTTGCTCTCGCATCCGCGATCGATGCGCGGGACGTCCCGCGCGCCGTCACACGTCAGCGCCAGCCTCGATGCCAGCCGTAGTGCGGATGCCACCATCCCCACCCGTAGTGCGGGTGATAGCGCCACGAATAGCCGGGAGCCGGCATCACGCCGACCGGCGCAACGTAGACGACGCCAGCGGGGGCGACAGCCGGCGGTTCAGCCGGGGCCACCACGCAGCCGGACAGCGATGCGCCCAGCAGCAGTGACGCGACCAGGGTGTAACAGGTTTTCGATTTCATCATGGATCATCCTAACGTCGTGGTCGGGCGTTGCAGCCAGCGGTTACTGCCAGCCCGGATGCCGTGCGCGGTAGTACTCGAGCGCAGCGGCACGCTCCTGCTCGGCTTGCCGAGCCAGTTGCTCCGCACGCGCCATGTGGCCGCCGAACTCGCCGCCGTGTTCCTGCTGGATGATGTGCATTTCCTCGATGGACCGCTGAAGATCGTGCGTGGCGGCCATCGCCTTGTTGTGAAGCTCATCGGCAAATGCGGCATTCGCCATCAAAGCGGCGCACAGAATCACGGGAATGGATTTGAGTTTCATGAGTGCAGTTTTTCCGTCTTGTCGTGAAAGGGATTGTTGCTGCAGTAGTGAACGTCCCGTCCCGACCCACTGTTGACGCTGCATCGCTCAGACTTTGTAAATCTGCATTACGCACTCGTGAGCGGGCTTTCACCCATGCGCCCGGCTTGTGATTTCCTTTCGATTCGCACTCGTGACGTCGCCCGCGACACGACCTGCGCCGCCTGTCCGACGACGAGAAGTTTTCCGTCTGAGCACCGGGCTATCTTGCCGGTTGCACGCTCGACGAGGCCGGCCTTGCGAACGAGACACGGCTCGAAAGGCGGGCGAATCCGATCGCACAGCGACATCGCCAGACTCGGCGGCAACCGGGATGGGAGTTATCAGGGGCGCAGGCCGCTTGTTCAGCGAAGCGCTCTACAGCGTCCAGGGAACGCAAGTGCCGTACTTCTTCGTGCGAAACCGGCGTCGGTATCTGATGTGGTCGTGCTATCCGGAGGCATCGAGGGGGGACACCAGTGTCCCGACTCTGTACCTCCGAACGCCGGGCTACTCAGGGAGTGAAATTGAAGACATTCCCCAATCATTCCCGATCCCGCATACCGACCCGCAGCAGTTTCGCCTTTATCTCGAGAGCCGGTGGTCGACATGCGCAGACACCGGACGTGTGCTCGCCGTTTCGAACCGCCGACAACAAACGGGCTGCCGGCTTCATCTCGACTATCGAAGCCTGCGATACAACGCCAGCCACGACGACACTCACGATGCGCTTGCGACGGCGTGCCCGAACGGGATCGCAGTGATCAGGCTGGTAGCTGGCGCGGGCCAAATGACGATTGAACCGATAGCACAGCCGATCGCTGCCTTGCTTACCGATCCAGCGCCAGCTTCGCGCCGAGCCCCAACAGGATGGTCCCCATTACCGCGTCGATCGGCTTGCGCAGTTTCGCGTAGCCCGTCTGCACGCGGTTCGTCGAGAACAGCACGGCGACCGTGCAGAACCACGTCAACGAGACGGCAACGACCACGGCCAGCGTCGCGCCATGCACCCACGCCGGTGCGTGTGCAGGCAGCAGCGTGACGAACAGACTGCCGAAGAACGCTGCGGCTTTCGGATTGGTCAACCCGACCAGCAGCCCTTTTCGATACGCGTGCACACCGCCGCGCACAACGGGCTGACTCGCGGATTCAGCCTGTTGCGCGGACTGACGCAGGCCCGATAGCGTCTTGATACCGAGGTAAATCAGATACGCGGCGCCGGCGATGCGAATCGCCTCATACAGCCACGCGAGCTTCGCGACGATCAGCCCGAGCCCGAAAATCGCCATCGCCGCCCAGACCGCATGCGATGACGCAATACCCAATGCAGCCAGAAGGCCCGCACGGCGATTGCCGAGCGCGTGGGACGAAACGGCGATCAGGTCGGGGCCGGGGCTGACGCACGCCAGCAACATCACGCCGCCGACTGCGGCGAGTTGGGGAAGATAGCTCATGGCGGTTCGGGTGAATTCGTCGAGAAGGAAGAAAACCGATCCAATCTGGCATGCCGATTTTCAGTGTGTATCGGACTGCGGGTAGTACGACGTGCCGGCGCGCTGCGCACTCCTCCGCGCCGCCGACACGCCCCTGCTTCTGCGAATTACAGCGGCGGACGCTTCAGCTTCACCCAGCGCTGCACCGACGCCCGCTCCCACTGCGCACGCGCATAGTCGGCGAGGCGCTGCGGCACCGGATCGTCATTCAGCACCAGACGGTTCAGCATCACCGCCAGATCGACATCGGCAATGCTCCACTCGCCGAACAGGTGTGCCGCGCCCGGCGCGAGCAGCTTGTCGGCAGCCGCGAACAGCTTCTGCGCGGCGGCCTGTGCGAGACTCGACAGCGGCTCGCTCGACGGCCCGTAGAACAGCACTTCGGTCGACCGTTCCGAGCGGATCGGCATCAGGTCGCTGCGCAGCCACGCCTGCACCTGACGCGCCCGCGCACGCTGGCGCGGCTCGGCCGGGTAGATCCGTGTGCCCGGGAATGTCTCGTCGAGATACTCGGTAATCGCCGACGATTCCGACAGCGCGAAATCGTCGTGCACGAGCGTCGGCACGCGTTGCGTCAGCGACGTCGCCGCATAGTCCGGCGCGAAATGCGCGCGGTTGCCGAGATCGACGGTCACCAGTTCGTACGGCAGCGATTTTTCCTCGAGCGCGACGAAGACCGACATCGCGTATGGGCTCGTGTATTGCGCATCCGCGTAGAGACGGAGATTACCGGTTTGCACTGCTTGCTCCTTGTGGGTGCGGAGGCCGGCGACGACGGGTTCGCGCGCCGACGGGCTCCGGGTGGGTCAATGCGGTGTGTTCGACAGATTAGCAGCGGCGGGAAAGGTGTCGTTTGCCGTTTTGTGTGTGCTGCCGCTGCGTGGTCATGCGGTGGAGGGCCAGCGATAGGCGATCACTTCGTTCAACGGGTATGCGAGTTCGCGGACTTCTTCCAGCTGGTTGCCGCCGAAAAGGTACACGTGTTCGGTGTCGTGACGGAGGTAGAAGCCGACGTGCCCTTTCCAGCTTGTCGGGTCGTCACGGGTCAGGATCGCGATGCAGCCGTAGACCGGGCGCTCCAACGGGCGGCCCCATTCGAGCCATGAGCGTGCGAGTGCGGAGCCGGTGCCGCGGAATCCGGCGTGTGTCATGCACCAGTTCACGAAGGACGAGCACCAGGAAATTTTGTCGTCGTAGCCGACCAGGTTCGTCTGGTTGTTGTACTCGACGATCCGCGGGTTGATGCTGCCCGGCGGGTGACGGCGGATGCCGAGTTCGGCCAGGGCGACAGGCATCCAGGGTGAGTGGGCGGTCGCTTCCGGGCTGCCCTCGGGGGTCGATCGGGTCACGGCGGTCTCGGAATTTTTGAGATGTGGGTAATCTTCGCATGAATGCGGACAGTGGACAGCGCGATTTCGGCAAGCGTGTTTTGGCCTCACGGTCCTGGTGGTCGTGACACTTGTTGACGGTGGATGTGGATGTGAGTCGCGGCGTTCGAGGCAATGGCCAGGGCGGTATCGCCCCGGCGGTCAATCGCGTTCTGGAAACGCCTGCATTCCACTCGCTAGAGCCGCATCAAGCAGCCCTTGCAGGTGTTATAGCGGCGACGGTCCCCGATCAGGATCGTGGTACGGCTGCTCTCGCAGCGCCAGCTGGGCGTTGTCCGGCGTGATCGTGATCTGCCGGGTGGCGTCGTTGACGTCGAGGTACACGCGATCGCCCGGCTTGAATCCGAAGATCTTGAAATTGATATCGATCGCCTTCATCCAAGGCAGGTACGGCCAGCCACGCTTGGGAAGATCCGGGTAGTTGCGCAGGACCAGTTCAAACGTCTTTTGCATGTTGACGGGTTTGTTCTTCCTGCGACGTGTCTTACTATTGGCGTCAGCCATTTTCAACTCCTGGTGTGAGTTGCTGGTGGTCAGCGGGTCGTATGGGTTGGCGCCCATGCGGCCCGCGCTTCTTTGTTGCCTTGGGTTTCCCCTTCTTTCTCCCCTCTCGCTGTGTCTTGTTGGGCAAGACGGATTTTTCGACCATCGGTGCGGAGGGAGCTGCGTTCAACTTCCGATGGCGAGAAGCAAGGCTTCATGACCAGTGTAGTTGGGCTGGCATCTCAGAAATGGGGATTTGAGGGGGAGTGGCCAAAGGGTATATAGGTCCGCTCGACATGCGGCTCCTTCGAGCGGACTGAGGCAGATGTCGTTGTTAGAGCGAGCTATTCAGGCCCGACAAAACTAACGAGTGGGGCTTGGCAACTTGCATCATTGCTTGATCGAGATCTGATCGACTTTGATCCAACGAAGCAGATGTTTACCCGATGCGTTCACGTAGTCCACGTAAGCCCACCCAGTCGGAGACTGCTTCAGTACAGTTACGACATCATTCTGGACGAGGTAGGCTCGACTTGCGGTCGTGTCGTCTGGGGCTGTGAACAGAGTCGCTTTTGCGACCGACACCGCAGCGGTCGGGCCTTCAACACCCACTCCTTGCTCTACCGGCGTACCTCCAGACGTGGCAGAGCCTTTCGAAAGCGCCGTATCCACCAGTTGCGCATCGAAGCGGGCCCCGTCCGCCTTTAGAGCCGCTGCGATTTTCCGATAGGACTCGCGATTGGCCGAGGAAAGTGGGTCACACCGCAAGAGATTGTCGGCCCCCGAAGCATCGCGCATCAGCAAGTGTGGGGGCTGTCCTGCGTTGATGGAGGTCAACTTACTGCTTGCCGAGGGACGATCTCGCGTGAGCATCATCGAAGTTTGGGAATCTGTACCCCACTGGGCACCTTGATTCGGTTGCCATCCTGCTCCGCAAATCTCTCCGGTTTGCTCGGCCGTAATGCAGCCTGTCTTTATCTCAATCATGGAACAGTACTCCCGGTTCAGTACCGCTTCCGGTTGCCCTTGCCCCGTGAACACTGTTCCCTGGTCGTTTCGCATAACGATTACATATTGACCGGAAGGAGCGATATTCCATTTGTTAGGAGGCTCCATCTGCGTTCCGCCACCGGTGCTCGACTCACCTGCTCGTGGTAGCAGGCCGAACGTCGCTCCATTCGGAAACGAGAAAACCGCTTTCTTCCAGACCCGACGGGGCAATGGATCTTGAGGGTTCGCAGCATTGCTATAGAGCACTGCTGCTCCGCCAGGCAATGCAAGGCGTAGAGTGGACTGCGGTTCTGCGCTTGCAAGACCTGACCAAAGCATAGTCATCGCAAGCATAGTTCCGACACGCATGACACGCGTGCATGAGGTACTTGCCCGCAACAACGAAACACGCGGCTTCGTAAGTTCCAACGCTGACTCATCCAAAATGGCATTTCCCAAACTTGGATCAAATGTTGATAACGCTCACGGCATGGTTCACGCCTTCCAGTGCGCCACTCATCGGGTGCCTCTCGGGCAACAGGATACTCATTTTGCTGCACCGCAAGCACAGCGATGAAAGCAACCGGGCGCGGCAGGTCGCAGAACAAGGTTCAAGCGTAACCGCCCGACAAGGCAACGGCCTACCGCTCATAACTCAGCCACCGCCGACGATCTGCTTTAGGTCAACTTCGGTCAGGGTTTCACATTCCCTTGCCTGGAGCCGATGGCCGCAGCAATGCGGCTTTGCGCAGCGACGAGTTGGTCATCCGTGGTCGCCACCAGCCACAGACGCGCCTGCTCCTCGATTTGGCGGTTGTGCTCCTTCAACGGGCCCATCGCGGCAGCGGCCTTCCAGACCACCGGGGCGATTCGGCTTTTCCTGCCTGACGGCGCGCCTACCAGCAGGCAATAAGGTCCCAGCGGGAGCGATACAAACGGCAGTGCCGGACTGGCACGCACGCGCCAGTCGATAAAGGGCGTGTCGCCGATAAGCAGCGGCATGGGCAAGCCGTGGAGCACACTGAAATCATACAGCGCCAGTTGCTCCCGCATGCCGGCGTAAATACTCCGGATGTCGTCGACAACCGCCGCGCGGATCTCGTCATCGAACATTGGTTCCTGCGCGTATCGGGCAAACGCCTTTCGAGCCTCCCGTTGATATGCGCTGAACAGGCCAATCTCCACGCAGTCCTGCACTGCGCGCTGGACATCCGCTACGGAACCGGCTTCCTCCGGCGTACCCAACTGCGCGGCCCGCAAAAACCGGGCAAGTCCAGCCTCCTGGATCGCTGGACCCTCGGCAGATGCATCGTCTTCAGCGTCCTTGCAAAGGGGCACGTAGATATATTTCTCGGCCGCGAAATGCGACTTCTTACCCTCGTCAAACCTGATTTCGCCATCAACGCAGTCCAGATAGCGAGTCCCGATTCGACCATGTTCCCAAACCCAATTTTTCAGGAGCGGGCGTAGTGGATGCAGTCTGTCGTGATCGGTCATGGAGGCCTCCAGGTTGCCCAGTATAGTTCCAAGTTGTCGATCGCTTCGTGGAGGATATGGCGATCAATCGGTCTACTACCGCCGTTGGAACCCGCGCAGCCTCAACAGCTCTGTTCAACCGGATATCCGTGGTCCCGTGCCTGCGCGCTGAGCAGCAAGTGCTCGGCCTTCGCAGGCGTTCACGTGTCGGCCGCGGTAGGTCGACTTGACGCTACCTTGCGGACGTTCGGCTGATCATCTGCACCGAACGTCTGCTGTCAGGCTCAGCGAATAGGCACTCTCGATCCACTGCAGCCACTCGCTCTACGAAATGAGCGATTCGCTGACGAAGACGTTATAAGGCATGGCTTCCGGATCCAGACTTTCAGGCATGGGTATGCCGTTTCCGCAATAGTCGATTTCGACATCGGCTAGATGACCTGACTCGTCGGCAAAGAGCAAAATCTCAATCGACCCCCAGCCTTCCGGTTCCCTCCGATCCCGGAAGTCCGCTTCAAACACCCTTCGATAGGGCTGTCCACTTGAAGCGATGGCAATGGGAGGAACTTTATCGGGCGCGACCAACGACAGGCCAAAGGTGTTGCATCCACACTCACAGAGTCTGACGATCTCTGCATTCAAGAACTGCGCGGCAAGCGCGTCTCGATTTGGAAATGGGCAGCGCTCAAGAATAAACGTAATCCAATAGGCTGCCTGGTTCAGATCGTTTGCCATATTACGTCCTAGCAACATCATCCGTAGACTTGATCCCCGCATTCGCCCTCTTGGCCCAAGCCTTCAAAAGCAAGACCGTCGTAACGAGCAGATTCACCCTCCCGCTATCCGACGTCAAGAACAGCCCATCTGGCCCGGGCGTCATCCCGTCATCGGCCACAACGCTCTGCACGACACTCCCCGCCTTCGCAGAAAACCCTTTCACGTCGACCGCGTATTTCTTATCCAGATCCGCCTGATCTTCCATCTTCGCCGCACCAACTTCTGCCGCAACCTTCTCCCGATAAGCCAGATACGACTCCGTCGGCGACCCGACACCCTTCGCCCCACCCCAACCGTCAACCTGGAAATGCGTTTCATTTCTATAAACGTCACCAAATCCCGCGCCAACATGCAAAAACGGCCACCGTGAACCCACGGCAGCCGTCCTCAGAAACGCCCCAGTTCTAAAACGCGAATCAGCCTTTACTCATCCACCTTGAAAGCCGACACCAGCTTGGTCAATTCCGCCGCTTGCTGCTTCAAACTCGCCGCCGCCGCCGCGCTTTCCTCGACCAAAGCCGCATTCTGCTGCGTCATCTGATCGAGCGACTGCACCGCATCACCGATCTGGTCGATCCCGGCACTCTGCTCCAGGCTCGCCTCGGCAATCTCGCTCATCATCGCGCTCACGCCTTGAACCTGCGAGACAACATCACTCATCACCTTCCCCGCCTCACTCACCAGCCGCGACCCGGTATTCACCGTCCCCGCGCTGTGTTCGATCAGCGCCTTGATCTCCTTCGCCGCCTGCGCGCTGCGCTGCGCCAGATTCCGCACTTCCGACGCCACGACCGCGAACCCGCGCCCCTGCTCCCCGGCCCGCGCCGCTTCCACAGCCGCATTCAAAGCCAGAATATTCGTCTGGAACGAAATGCTGTCGATCATCACGATGATCTCGGAGATCCGCTGCGACGCGTCGCTGATCTGCTCCATCGTCGTCACGACCTCGCCCACCACCTGCCCGCCGCGCGCCGCCGTATCCGACGCGCCGTTGATCATCTTCGCGGCCGTCGTCGCCGTCTCGGTGTTGTTGCGCACCACGGCCGTGATCTCTTCCATTGACGAAGCCGTCCGCTCCAGGTTGCTCGACTGGCCTTCGGTCCGCTCGCTCAGATCCGCATTCCCCGAAGCAATCTGCGCCGATCCGGTCGCAATCGAAGCCGACGCCGCACGAATCCGGTGAACCAGCGTCGACAGCGACGACACAAACCGGTTGAACGCATCCGACAACTGCCCGATCTCGTCCTGGCTCTCGACCGTCATGCGGCGCGTCAGGTCGCCCTGGCCGCTGGCGATCTCCGACAGCAGCGTCGCCGCGCGGCGGATCGGCGCGGCAATCGCGCGGCCCACCAGCCAGATCACGAGCAGCGCAACCCCGAGCCCCACTACCGCCGCAACCAGCGCCGCGCTGCGGATTGCCCGCGTCACCGGCCCAAGCAATTCAGCCTGCGGCACCTCGACGACGACATACGCATTCAGCTCCGGAATGAACGACGTCGCGATAAAGCGCGCGCCGCCGTCGCCCTCGTAGCTCAGGTACGCATACGGCTTACCGACCAGCAGCGTCGACGACGCATCGCCCGGCAGGCCCGGTGCGTCCTTCAGGAAATGCTTGCCGTCGATCAGCGACGTATCGCGATGCATCATGATCGTGCCGTCGGGGCGCACGAGATACGCAAAGCCGGTCTCGCCGATCCGGTAGGCCGAGATGCCCTTCGCGAGCGCATCGACGGACAAGCTCATGCATGCCGCGCCGATCGGCACGCCGTCGAGTTCCACGCGGCTGTTGATGAACATCATGTAGCCGCCGACGGTCGCCTCGCGATCCATGTTCACGTCGAACGTCTTGCCCGACGACAGGAAATTGGTCAGCCACTGATCCTTGTCGGTCACCTTCCGCTGCAGGCCGGCTTCGGTATAGTAGTTGCCGCTCTTAACCGACACCCACTGCACGGACGCAGCCTTCTGCTCGTCCTTCACGTTCTTCGCCAGCTGGATCCAGTTGCGCGTGCCGGCATCGGGTTCGCCGTCGGCTTCCCATTGCAGCACGAACGCATCGCGCGCGAGGATGCGCGACGCGGCGATCGGGCCGGCCATCTGGCGCTGCACGTCGGCGCGGATGCCGTTCACGGCCGTCGGCAGCTCTTCGCGGACGACACGATCGCGCACCGCGTTGCCGATCAGACGGACGCTGAGCCCGCTCGAAATCGCGACGAACACGAGCAGGCAACTCGTCATGCTGAGAATCAGCTTGTTCTGAATGGAAAGCTTGCGCCAGAAATGCATGGGGAACCCTCGATAACCGCTCGGTCTGAGCCAGTTTGAGTTATCGGCATGCACGCGCAGAACCGCATCGCTGATTTTAGATGCCCATCATATGAAAATCGATATATCCCGGTGCTATCGGGATTTGTGCTGCTTATTTTGATGATTCCTGTGATTCGGCAGCGCAGGGCATCTTCGCGCACCGATTGACGTCGGATGTGGCGGCTGGCTTCGCACCGTCGCTAGCAGGCAAAAGCGTGAGCCGGTATTCATACACGGCAACAGCAAGCTTGAATCCGACCGCAACGGTCACCGTCAGAACCAGAAACGAGGCAATGCCCACCTGTACCAACGAGAACATCGCTTCGTCGGGGATTGCGGCATCGACTTTATCGAGCAACCGCGTCAGCTCGTCGCGCCCGGCGTCCTGAATCGTAGCCAGCAACGGGCGCACGCGCTCTTGCATCTCGGCCACCGCCGCTCGTCGCTGAATAGGATCGGTTTCCTTCTCGATGTTTTCGATCATCTGACGCGGGAGCCAGCGAGTCGTGCAGATGTCGGCGGTCACACCCATACGGCACGTCTGTTCCGTCAGCACTCGGATCTGTGTCAGATCCGCTGCGATCTCGTCGTGACCGGGCCGCAGGAATCTTGCGTCGAACGACGTATAGGCCCCCATCAGCGAAAATACAGCGCTGAGCACCGACATCGCTGCGAATACTTCACCGATCATCTTGTACTTGCTACGCTTTCTTTCGACCAGATTCTTGAGCCGGCTCTTCTCCTTGTCCGGCGTGCCCTCTGGAAACTCCCGACTGGCCGCGTACGCCGCCATCAGCGACCGATGCCGCATGAATCCGATCAACGCCAAATATCCCAGTGCCAGTGGCAACGGCACCCAGCGCCACTGGCGCAACCATAAGTAATCGCGATGTGTGGCCATCCACGGCCCCAGCCAGTAATGGCAGGCCAATGCAATCGCCAACGCGAGCACAACCGTTTGGATGATCAGGTTTTTCAGCGACAAATCGGCTGTCGACAAACGCATCAACAGCTGGACAAAACCGCGAGCACTTCGCTCGCCTTTGCCATCCGCAACGGCCCCGGCATTATTCTCGGTCGACATCTACACAATCCCTCAGGTTCTATTCTTGGACGAACGCGAGCAATCCGGTCAGTACGCAACGAAGATCGTGACACGCCGGTTTCGCGCCCGCGACGCGGCATCGTCGCCCGCGACGAGCGGCTGCGTATCGGCCCGCCCGATCGCCGCCAGCCGATGCGGTGCCACACCGCGCTCGGTCAGGTAGCGCACGACACTCCCCGCTCGCGCCGACGACAGCTCCCAGTTCGATTCGTATTTCGCGTTCGCGATCGGTACGCTGTCCGTGTGGCCTTCGACGAGGATGTCGCCGGTCGCATGATCGCTCAGCGCCTGCGCAATCTGGTTCAGCACCGGCGACGAATCGGGCAGCAGGCGCGCATCGCCGACATTGAACAGGATCTTCGCGTCGATGCCGATCTCGACGCCGTGCGGTGCCTTCACCAGCGAAATCCGGCCATTCGACTTCAACGAATCGAGCAGTGCGAGCCACGGCGGCGCATGGCCGGGCGTTACCGAATCGGCAGCACTCGCCGCACCACCGGCCTGCCGCGCAAGCGTCTGGTACCGCGCATCGAGTGCGTTGTATTTCGCGAGCTGCAGCACATACAGCGCGAGAAACAGCACCATCAGCGTCGTGATGAGATCCGCGTACGAAATCAGCCAGCGCCCGGACTGCGCGCCTTCGAGTTCGTCATCGTCGCGATCGGCAGCGGATGCGCCGTCAGTTCGAGCTGTCATGCGGTCGAGCATCCCGGTTCGTCATACGGCGCTGGCACCTGAACAAGCACACGCGCATCAAGCCAGCGATTCCGCCGCACGCCCGCGCACGTCACCGGTCAGGCGCGTCTCGATCGTATGCGGCGACTCCTTGCGCGAAATCGCGAGCAACCCGTCGAGATACAGCTTGCGGAATCGCATCTCGCTGTCGATCTGCGCGCGCAGCTTGCCGTACAGCGGCAGGAACACGAGGTTCGCAAATGCGAGGCCGTACAGCGTCGCGACGAACGCAACCGCGATGCCCGGCCCGAGCTGCGCCGGTTCGAGAATATGGCTCGTCACCTGCACGAGTCCGAGCACCGAGCCGAGAATGCCGAACGTCGGCGCATAGCCGCCGGCCTGCTGCCACACGCGCACGGCCGCGAGGCGGCTGCGCTCGTACGCATCGAGTTCGCGCTGCAACGCATCCTCGAGCACGGCAGTCGACACGCCGTTCGCCAGCAGTTCGAGCCCGCGGCGCGCGAACGGATGAATCCCGCTCACGTCCATCGATTCGAACGCAAGCAGCCCGTCGACTTTCGCGCGATCGCCCCATTCGAGCAGGTCGGACAGGTTCTTGCGATCGACCTCGCGTGCGCGCACGAACGCGAGCCGCAGTTGCTTCACCGCGTCGAAGAAACGTGCCCACGTGTTCTGGATCATCACCGCGCCGAGCGTGCCGCCGAGCACGATCACGAGCGCCTCGAACTGGAACAGCATCGAGAAATGCCCGCCTTCCAGCGCGAAACCGAACACGATCGCCGCGCCGCCGAGCACCACACCGGCCAGGGTCAACAGATCCATCGCCCCTCCGTCTCACGCATCCGATGCCGATGTCGACGCCACCGGCGCCACGCCCGCCGCAGGCGCCTTCGCCGCACGCACGGCATCCAGCACGCGCTGCTCGATCTCCTCGACTTCGACCGGATCGAGCTTGAGTTCGCGACGCATCACCCACGACACCTCGTTGCGGCGCGCCTCGGTCATCACGGAAAACAGCTTGTCGGCCACCGCGCGATCGTCGAGATTCGCGATCAGCTTCGCCAGGTCGTACGTATCGAACGCACTGATCACGTCGAACAGCGTGCGCTGGTCGACCCACACGAGATCTTCCAGCGCGCGCACGTCGCCGCCGCGACGCCCGTTGCGCCGCGAAAAGTACGCAACACCCTTTTGCTCGACGTAGCTGAGCACCTTCGATTTGCGGAACGCGAACACTTCGTCGGCAATCTCGCCGTTCGACAGCTTGTTGAGCAGCAGCGTCTTTTCGACACCGATCAGCGATTCGAGATCGGCGAGTTCGATGAGTTCGAGTTCGCTGTTGATCGACAGGTCGAGATCGTGATCGGCGACCTGCTGCGCGCGATCGATCACGCGCGCCGCATCGAAGGTGACGACCTGGCGCGCATCCGACGAAGCCGCATAGTCGGCTGCGCCGCCGGCGAGGTCGGCCTGCGCGGCTTCGATCGTGACGAGATTGAGCTTCTCCATGCGTCGCAGCATCGCGAGCACGTGCGGTCGCGAATGGCCGGCAATCGCGCGGCATTTGCGGATCACTTCGGCAAGCGGCACCGACGTCTCGGCCGCATGTGCCTGCATCGGCCGCCGCGCCCAGGCATCGCCCGCTTCGCGCGCGTCGGCACCCGCCATCAGCGACAGCACATGCGCGTACGACAGCACGCCCGGCATGAAGTCCGCGTGCGTATAGGTGGCAAGCTGGTCGTCCTTGCGCTTCACGCGGCGAATCATCGTCCGCACGATGTGGCGCAGCAGCGCGGACACGCGCTCGATTTCCTCGTCGAGCATTCCGGCCGGCACGACCGTGAGCTGACAGAATGAAAGCGCCTTCGCGGTATGTGCGCGCGGCTCGGCGGCAAGCAGCGCGGATTCACCGAAGAACTCGCCGCGGCCGAGCGTCGCGACGATCACGCGCTTGTCGTCGCATCGCGTGGACAGCTCGACCTTGCCGTCGGTAATCAGAAAGATGACGGGCTCGCCGGCGAAGCCCTCGGAATAAATGATTTCCCCGGGCGCCGCCGTACGCGTCCACGATTGCTGACGATTCAAGTCGATTCCCCTGCTGCGCTGGTTATTGCGGACTGCGCGTCGCACATCGAAAGCATGCGATCGCGAGTCATCCCCGTGACTCGTTTACGTCATCGGGCTCAACATCCTTTAGGGAATTCATGCTCGGTTCGAACCGAAATCAAGGTAAAACGTTTGCGGGTTGCGCGAGCGCATCGAACGTTCGTTTCGTCCCGTGCACCTGTAGTGAAATTGAAAGCGTGCCGCGATCGCACGCGTCAGAACTCCATGTCGAGTTCGTCGATGTCTTCATGCTCGGCCTTCGCCGCCTCGATCCACTCCGCGACGAACGGATGCGCGAGCACGCGCATGCAGTACTCCGCGACGTCCGGTTCGAGCTTCACGTCGTACGTCAGGAAGCGCGTGACGACCGGCGCGTACATCGCATCGGCAATGCCGATCTCCGCGCCGAACAACCAGGGCCCGCCGTATGCGGCCAGGCACTCGCGCCAGATCGTGACGATCCGCTGGATGTCGTGCTGCGCGCGCGACCAGATCCGGAAGCCGGGGAAATGCGCGCGCAGGTTCATCGGCAGCGCCGATCGCAACGCGCTGAACCCGGAATGCATCTCGCCGCAGATCGACCGGCAATGCGCACGCGCGTGCCGGTCGTCGGGCAGCAGCCGCGCCTGCGGCCGGATCTCGTTCAGGTATTCGGCGATCGCGAGCGTATCCCACACCGTGCTGCCGTCGTGGGTCAGGCACGGCACGAGGATCGACGGCGACAGCAGCAGCAATTCCGCGCGCGACGCGGCATCGATCGGCACGCTGACCGTCTCGAACGCGAGCCCGCTCAGTTTCGCGAGCAGCCAGCCGCGCATCGACCACGACGAGTAATTGCGGCTGCTGATGGTCAGCGTCGTCTGTCCGGTGGATTCCATGTCGCTCCCCTGCTGATTGCCGTTCGTACCCCTGCACCGATAACGGACGCGTCACGCCGCTACCCGCACCATGCCGGTGCGGCGCATTCGCCGGACTGGCGCAGGGCCGCACATTGGCGCGGCACGCATCGCACGCGAGACCGGTGCGGCAACGCGTCGCCTGCGTCCATCCGTCGTCACGTGCCGCCCGCGCGCCGCGCTCCCGAACCGCGTGCAACGCGCGTGCCAGCAGCACGCTGGCACACGGCTTGCCTCGTTCCTTGCAACGCGGCGCAACGAGCGACGGTCATGAATCTGCTTGCCTATCCGTTTTATCAATGGTCTGCCGAATGCCTGCGCCCGGCGCGTGCGTGGGCGGCCGCCACGCGCGCGACGATGTCGCTGTGGCCGCCCGCCACGTCGACGCCGACCGGCCGCACGCTCGACGCGCTGTGCGAACTGCTCGAATGCTGCGCGTTCTCGCATCGGCGTCCGCCGTTCGGGATCGAATCGATCGTCGTCGACGGCGACACGGTGCCGATCGTCGAGGAAGCGGCAGCGGCCACGCCGTTCGCGACGCTGCTGCATTTCCGCAAGGCGCGGCCGGTCGCGCGCCAGCCGCGCGTGCTGATCGTCGCGCCGATGTCCGGGCACTTCGCGACGCTGCTGCGCGGCACCGTGCACACGATGCTGGCCGATCACGACGTGTACATCACCGACTGGCACAACCCGCGCGACATTCCGCTGACGGCCGGACGCTTCGGCTTCGACGAATACGTTGCGCACGTGATCGACTTCATCCGCCAGATCGGCCCCGACGCGCACGTGCTCGCGATCTGTCAGCCGACCGTCGCCGCGCTCGCGGCGGTCGCGCTGATGGCGGCCGGCGGCGATCCGGCTCAGCCCGCGAGCCTGACGCTGATGGCCGGCCCGATCGACTGCCGCGTGAATCCGACGAAGGTCAACGCGCTCGCGACGAGCCAGCCGATCGAATGGTTCGCGCATCACCTGATCAGCGTCGTGCCGGCGGGTTTCGTCGGCGCGCAGCGATGTGTGTATCCGGGCTTCGTGCAGGTCGGCGCGTTCATGTCGATGAATCCGGACCGGCACGCGGCGTCGTTCGCCGATCTGTACTACGAGCGCGCGAAAGGCGATCCCACGAAGGCCGACACATTGCGGCACTTCTACGACGAATACTTCGCGACGGCCGACCTCACCGCGGAGTTCTATCTGGAAACGGTCGAGAAGGTGTTTCAGCAATACGCGCTCGCGCGCGGCGAGCTGACGGTCGGCGACAGGCTCGTCGAGCCGGCGGCGATTCATCGCACCGCGCTGTTGACGATCGAAGGCGAAAAAGACGATATCTGCGCGGTAGGCCAGACAGTGGCCGCGCAGGAACTGTGTTCGGGGTTACCGCCGTATCTGAAGACACACCACGTACAGACGGGTGTGGGGCACTACGGCGTGTTCAACGGCAGCCGGTGGGAAACGCAGATCTATCCGATCGTGCGGGCGACGATCCATGACAACGAGCCGTACGATCGCACCGCGAATGCGGAAGGCGGCACGAGCGGCACCCACTACGTGACGCTGCGCGCCCTGCTCGATGCGCGCGCAACCGGAAGCGATACGGCGACTGACACGCGATCGCATCACGCGCACTGAGCGTGCGCAGCGTTGCAAATAAATCGCCCCGCCGAAGAGGCGGGGCGACGGTTGCTGCTGCGTTCGGGCGACACGCGAGCGAATGCTCTCGCACGCCGGCCCTGCGCGTTACGAGCAAGCCTTGCCGTGCGACGCGTGGTAGCCCTTCGCCTTCGCGTCGGCTTCCGACATGTAGCTGCCGTGCTTCGTCTTGCCGTAGTACTTGTCGGTCGAGCAGTGATAGACCTTCGTGCTGTCGTTCGCCCACACCTTGCCCGGGCCGCCGCCCGGCGCTGCGGCTGCCGTCGTCGCGGCGGCGCTCTTCGCGGGAGCGGTGCCCGATGCCGGCGCGGCCGAAGCCGCCGTAGCCGGTGCTGCGGCCGGTGCGCTCGCCGCGGCTGCAGCCGACGCGCCGTACCACGTCTTCACCCCCTTGTGGCCTGCACACGCGCCCTTCTTCGACGCGCCCGAGTAGAACGAGCCGTCCTTGCACAGACCGGTCGTGCCGGCCGGCGCGCTGGCCGGAACCTGCGCGAACGCACCGATCGACATACCCATGCCGGCGACCAGCGCGGCGATCAACATCGTCTTGTTCATGATCCTCTCCTGATTTGCCTGAATGATGAAAGCGTCCGGGTCATCCCCGGGAAAAGCCTCGGTTACCGCACCCAGCGGCACACACGATGGTGGTGATGATCGAAGTGGCACACGCGGTGCGAATGCGCTTCGGCCAGTGCCGGCACGAGCACGACACAAGCCAGTGCAGTTGCCGTCAGGATCTTCGCGATGCGGTTCATGGTGAAACTCTCCCGGATAGGTCAACCGGCGATCCGGCTGGTACCTCCTTAACGCCTGGCGCCGACAGGCCGTGCACCGTACCGACGCGCAATTGACGATCTTTGACATCGCACCGTCAATCGACGGCCGAAGCTGACGAATGTCTTTCTTTTCTTTCCGGATCTTCAGCTTCTCGACCCTTCGGAATTCGAAGCATCGCGTCGGAGCGAGGGACGCGGATCGCAAGCCTCGGCAGACCAACAAAAAACCGCCCGCAGGCGGTTTGTCGATTGCGTGCACGGGAACGCGTGAAGGCTAAGCCCCCGCCTCGCCCCACGGCGTCGGCGGCGGCACCGCGCACGGCCCGTCGACGTCGATCGACTTGAAATCGGCCGGCCCGACGATCTCCAGGTACTCCATGTCCGGCGAGTAGTCGAACAGGTAGTGGACGATCCCCGGCGCCTGGTGCACGCAGTCGCCGGCAGCCACCAGCGTCTCCTGCTCGCCGTACATGAAGCGCGCCCAGCCCTTCAGCATGATCACGATATGGAACTCGGCCTCGTGACGGTGCCAGCCGGTGCCCGCCACCGGTGCATGATTGGCCCTGACGAGTTGCGCGACGACTTTGCCGTGCGTCGCGGCCGCGATGCCGAGATCGCGATACAGGAAGAAGTCGCGCAGGCCTTCGCCGCGATACGCGGTGTCCTGCGGCCTGACGTGGGAAAACGCGGTGGAAATCGGTGTGCTCATCGTCGTGCTCCTTCATCGAAAGGATCACGCGTGACAAGCATTTAGCGTTCCAGTTTGCGAGCGTGCGACACCGTGCGCGTCACCGCTTGTGCTGCTTGCCGGTCAGCAGCGTCTGCGCGATCACCGCGAGCAGCAGGAACGCGCCGCTCGCGAGGTTCTGGTAGTACGGGCTCAACGTGCCGACCTGGTTGATCACGTTCTCGATCACGCCGAGCAGCAGCACGCCCGCGAGCGGGCCGAACAGCGTGCCGACGCCGCCCGTCAACAGCACGCCGCCGATCACCGCCGCCGCGATCGACTGCAGCTCGTAGCTGTTGCCGGCGCCCGGCAGCCCCGAATCGAGCCGCGACGCGAGCAGCGCGCCGGCCAGCCCCGCGAGCGCCCCGCTCAATCCGTACGTGACGACCTTGAGCCCTTCGACGTTCACACCGAGCATCCGCGCCGCTTCCTCGTTGCCGCCGATCGCGAACACGCCCGCGCCGTAGCGCGTGTGATTCAGCACGAACGCGGCGGCGAGATACGCGACGAGCACGATCCACACGAGATTGCCGATCCCGAACAGCGAACCGTTCGCGATCGTCGCGAAGAACCCGGGGTTCGCGATCAGCATGTCCTGGCTCGCGAGCACGAGCGACAGCCCTTTCAACCCGAGCAGCGCGGCGAGCGTGACGATGAACGGCGCCATCCGCGCCCGCGCGATCAACCAGCCGTTCATGAGCCCGACGATCAGCCCGACACACACGGGCGCGGCCAGCGCGGCGCCCCATCCATACGGCGCGGCATACGCGGCAATCACGGTGCCGAGCCCGACGAGCGAGCCGACCGACAGGTCGAACCCGCCGAGGATGATCACGAAGCTCTGCCCGATCGTGATCAGCGCAACGAACGCGGCGGCCGCGACGATGTCGAGCAGGTTCGGCGCGCTCAGGAAATGCGGGAACACGCGGCCGGCGATCAGGCACACGAGCACGAGAATCGCGATCGCACCGCGTGCCTGCACGAGACGAACGATCTGCGCGCGTCGCGCGCGGCCTGCGTCCTGCGCGGTGTGCGTGGAAATCGGCGCGGTCGACATGTCAGGCTCCCGAGCGCTGCAGGTACAACGCGCCGAGGATGAACGCGGCCTTCAGGATCTGTGCATACGTGTAGCTGATGTTGTTCATGATGAAGCTGGCATCGAGCAGTTGCAGCAGCAGCACGCCGAACACGGTGCCGACGATCGACACGCGCCCGCCGGACAGCGGCGTGCCGCCGATCACCGATGCGGCAATCGCGTCGAGTTCGAAATTCACGCCGACATAGTTCGGATCGCCCGCCCCGAGCCGCGCGGTCGCGAACAGGCCGGCGAGCCCGGCCAGCGCCCCGCTCGCCGCATAAACCGCGAGCAGCGTGCGGCGCACGGGTACACCGGCGAGATGCGCGGCATCGCGGCTCGCGCCGACGAGGATCGTGTAGCGGCCGAACGTCGTGTTGCGCACGACGAAGAACACGATGGCCGCGCACACCAGCGCGATCAGCATCACGACCGGCAGCCCGAGAAACGTGCCGATGCCGATGAAATCGAATGCATCGGAAGGCGGCAGGCTCACGCGCGAACCGCCGAGCAACGCCTGTGCAAGCCCCCGCGCGGCAACCAGCAACGCAAGCCCGGAAATCAGCGGATCGATACCGAGCCGCGCGACGAGCCCGCCGTTGAAGAAACCGACCGCGAGCCCGATTGCGATCGCCGCCGCAAACGCTGCGCCCGTTCCATACGGCAGACACACGGCGATGATCGCGCTCGACAGCGCCATCACCGAGCCCACCGACAAGTCGATCCCGCGCGTCGCGATCGCGAGGTTCTGCCCAAGTGCGATCAGCACGATCGGCGCGGCCTGGAACAGCAAACTGCGTGCGGCAAGCGGATTCGAGAAACCCGGCGTGACGATCAGGTTGAAAACCGCGAGCGCGACGAACGCGAGATACACGCTGTGATCGCGCGCCTGCGCGAACAGCGAGCGGCGCGACGTGCGGCGTGCCTGGTCCGGTTCGCTCATCAGGTTGGCAAGGTTCACGCTTTCCTCATCCTCGGGTCGATATCCGGCGTACTACGCCTGGTTCGCGAGCAACGCGGTCACGTCGTCGGGGCTCGCGCCGCGTGTCGACAGCTCGCCGCTCGTCGCGCCTTCATGCAGGATCACGAGCCGGTCGGCCAGCTCGAGCAGTTCTTCCATCTCCGACGACGTCGCGACGACGGCGAGCCCTTCATCGGCAAGCCGTTTGACGAGATCGTGCACTTCCGCCTTCGCGCCGACGTCGATGCCGCGCGTCGGATCGTCGAGCAGCAGCACCGACGGCTCGGTCGACAGGCAGCGCGCGATCAGCGCCTTCTGCTGGTTGCCGCCGGACAGCGTCGAGATCGGCGCGCCTGCATGCGACGTCTTGATGCCCAGCTCGCGGATGTAGCGCTCGACGAGCGCCTCCTGCTTGCGCACGGAGATGAAGCCGAAGCGCGCGATGCGCGGCAGCACGCACACGACGATGTTCTCGCGCACCGACAGCTTCGAAAAAATGCCTTCCGAGCGGCGATCCTCGGACAGGAACGCGAGCCCCGCGCGAATCGCACGCGCCGGGTCCGCGCCGTTCAGCGCCTGGCCACCGACGCGCACCGCGCCGCCATCCGGCGGTTGCGCGCCGAACACGGCCTTGAACGTTTCGGTGCGGCCCGCGCCGAGCAAGCCCGCGAGCCCGACGATTTCCTTCGGCGCGACACGGAACGACACGTCGCGCAGGCGCGTGCCCCAGCGCAACTGATCGACGGCGAGCGCCGGCTCCTGCGTCGGATCGGCGGCGGCGGCTTCCGCCTGTTCACGCGGGCCGTGCGCACCGACCTCGCGGCCGAGCATCGCCGAAATCAGCGCCATGCGCGGCAGCCGCCCGGGTGTATCGCTGCGCACCACCGCGCCGTCGCGCAGCACGGTGAGCCGGTCGCACATCCGGTAGCACTCGGACAGACGATGGCTCACGAGCACGATCGCGATGCCGGTTGCACGCAACTGATCGACGACACCGAACAGCACTTCCACTTCCGCACCGCTCAGCGCCGAAGTCGGCTCGTCGAGAATCAGCACGCGCGCGCCGAGCGACACGCCGCGCGCGATCGACACCATCTGCTGCTGGCCGAGCCCGAGCGAACCGACCTTGTCGGCCGGATCGACGTCGAGCCCGTAGCGCTCGACGATTTCGCGCGTGCGCGCCAGCATCGCGCGGCGGTCGATCCACGGGCCGAAACGGCGTGGCTCGTGACCGAGAAAGATGTTCTCGGCCACGCTGCGTTCGGGGATCAGGTTGATTTCCTGGTAGACCGCGCAGATGCCCGCGCGCTGCGCGGCACGCGGGCTGTCGAACGACACGGGCGCGCCATCGACGCGAATCGCGCCCGCATCGGGCTGATGAAAGCCGGTGAGGATCTTGATCAGCGTCGACTTGCCGGCACCGTTCTCGCCCATCAGCCCGTGCACCTCGCCCGCGCGCAACGTCAGCGACACACCATTGAGCGCACGCACGACGCCGAACGTCTTGCCAACGCCGTGCGTCTCGAGCACGACGGGTTTGCCGCCGGCGCCATCGTCTGCGCCGGGTCCGGCGGGAAGCGTTGCATCCATCGCGCGCCTCGCGTTCGCGTGTGAGCGGTTGCCGAGCGGTTGCCGGCCGGTCAGTAGACGAGGTTCGCTTCGAGCGAATGCTTGGCGTTCGCCTTGTCGTACAGCGCGTCGTCCATGATCTGCTTCTGCGCGACCGGCTTGCCGGCGAACCACGCCTCGAGCGACTTGAACGCGAGCGGGCCGAAGCGCGGATTGGTCTCGACGCTCGCCGCGGCCGAGCCGTTCGCGATCGCGGTGACGAAGTCCTTCGTGCCGTCGATCGACACGACCGTCACGCCGCGCTGCTTGCCGGCCTGGCGCAACGCGGTCATCGCGCCGAGCGCCATCGTGTCGGCCTGCGCGTAGACGGCGGTCACGTCGGGATGCGCGAGCAGCACCTGCTCCATCACCTTCTGCGCTTCGGTGGCCGACCAGTTCGCGGTCTGCGACGCGACGATCTTCATGTTCGGGAATTTCTTCAGGCCGTCGGCGAAACCATCGGTACGCTGGCTCTCGACGGTATTGCCGTAGCCGCCCTGGATCTCGGCAATCGCCGCTTTGCCGCCGGTCGCATCGGCGAGCGCCTGCGCGGCGCGCTGCCCTTGCCGGAAGAAATCGGAGCCGAGGAACGTGATGAAATCCTGGCACGGCGTGCCGGCCGTCTGCCGGTCGATCGTGACGACCGGGATGCCCTTCGCGCGCGCTTGCGCCAGCGCGGGCTGCAGGCCGGTCGAATCGTTCGGTGCGACGATCAGCGCCTGCGCGCCCTGGTTGATCATGCTTTCGATATCGGCGACCTGCTTCGCCTGGTTCGCGTTCGCATTCGTATACAGCAGCCGCTTGACGCCGGCCGCCTTCGCCGCGGCACGCACCGACGCGGTTTCGGTCGCGCGGAACGGGTTCTGCTCGTTCTCCGACTGCGAGAAGCCGACCACGAGATCGGTCAGCTTCACGCTGCCCGGCTTCGGATTCGTGCAGGTCTGCGCGGAGCTGGACCCGACCTTCTGCGCATTGTCCTGCGCATGCGCGATCGCGACGCATCCGAGCGTCACCCCCATCGTCACCACGATACGTTGCAGCTTTGCACGGCTCGGCATCATCGTCTCCAGGTATTGTGATCGGCCCGCACACCGTGGCACACACGGTTGGCTTCGGCGTCACGAATTAATATTATTACTCGATATTATCGCCTGCCCGACTCGGGATAATCCCGTACCGCCGAACCCGTCAGGCGGGGCCCGGCGTCCATTGCAACATCGCCTGCAGCGACTCGCCCGGCGCCAGCACGCAGCCGCCGACGAGCGATGCGGATTCCTTTGCATTGAAGCTGTCCGTCGTGTTCGTGACGGGTTCGACGCACAGCGCGTCGGCACCGGCCGGCGCATACACGACGAGCTGGTCGAATGGCCGCTCAGCCCGCAGCACGACCTGCCGGCCGCGCTCCGGCCAGATCACCGCCGCTTCGCGCGACCAGCCGACGAAATTGTTGTCGAGATCGAATGCGTCGGCCGGCATCCCGTTTCGCAGCGCGCCGACGGCCGGATGATCGCCGACGCGAACCGGCAGCACGTCCGCATCGGCGTGCCACATCGCGTCGACGTGCGCTTTCACGACGGTGTGCGGCGTGCGCAGGTAGTACGGGTGATGGCCCATGCCGAACGGCATCGGCAATGCGCCGAGATTGCGCGCGAACAGCGTGATCGACAGCACGCCGCCGTCGAGCCGGATCGATTGGCGCGCCTCGTAATGGAATGGCCAGTCGCCCGGGCGGCCGGGCTCGGGACGATGCTCGAAGCGCAAATCGACCTGCGCTTCGCCGCACCGTTCGACCGCCCACGGGCGCCGCCAGCCATGACCGTGCAGCGCATGACGATACGCATCGTTCGGGCCGGACAGGTCGATCGTGCGGCCGTCGAATTCGAACTTCGCGTCGCGGATGCGGTTGCAATACGGAAACAGCGGGAAGCTCGCGAAACGGAGCGGATCGCCGCTCGCGAGCGCCGCGCCGGTGGTCGGCCGGAACCAGTGCTGCGGGCCGTCGGGCCCTGCTTCGTAGTACGCGGCGATCGATCCGCCGGTGTGCGGCGCGACGCACACGCGGGTCGAGCCGCTGGCGAGTTCGATCAGGTCGGCGTGGCGGGGCATTCCCATCGGCATCGATCATCCCGGGATGAAGCTGACGATCCCGCCGCCGGCGTGCAGCATCCGGTCGCGGGCATGTGCGGCAAAGGATGGCACGACGCGGCACACGTGGTCAATAATATTTGTTGATATTATTATCTGGGCATCGAGGACTCCGGGCCAGGCACGCGTAAAGCTTGATTGCCGGCCCGAATGGCCGATGTTACCGTCGGGGCAGATTGATCCGACCCGCTGTTCATTACCGATTTTATTTGCCCATCATCCTGCCGAGGCCGGACCACGCTCCTACCGTGAAACGCTCTACTCAACGTCGCCCCACGATGACCGACATCGCCAAGCTTGCCGGCGTGTCGCAATCCACCGTCTCCCTCGTGCTGAACAACGCGGCGGGCACCAAATTCTCCGATGCCACGCGCGAGAAGGTGCTGAAGACCGCGCACGAGCTCGGCTACCGCTTCCTGCCGCGCGAAGTGGCGATGACGCACAGCGGCGAACGCGACCTGATCGTCTATCTCGCCGACGAAATCTCGACGAGCCCGCACCCGGTCGTCAACATCGACGGCGCACGCGACGCGGCCTATGCGAACGGCAAGCTGCTCGCCGTGTACTCGACGCACGGCAACGTCGACATCGAACGCCAGGTGCTCGACGCGGTGCTCGCGATGCCGAACCTGCTCGGCGTCGTCTATGCGACCGTCTATACGCGCAAGGTCACGCTGCCGGCCGAACTGCTGCGCGTGCCGGCCGTGCTGCTCAACTGCTATACGACGGACAGCGGGCTGTCGTCGATCGTGCCGGCCGAAGTCGCGGGCGGGCATGCGGCCACCGAATACCTGCTGCGCGCGGGCCACCGGCGCATTGGCTACGTGAACGGCGAACCGTGGCAGGACGCCGCGAAGGATCGCCTGAAGGGCTATCGCACCGCGCTCGCGACGGCCGACATCCCGTTCGCACCGGAGCTCGTGCGCGACGGCGACTGGGGTTCCGATACGGGCTTCGAGCAGACGCTGTCGCTGCTGCGCGAGCCGCACCCGCCCACCGCAATCTTCTGCGCGAACGACCTGATGGCGATCGGCGCGATCGAAGCCGTCAAGCATCTCGGGATGCGCGTGCCCGACGACGTGTCGGTGCTCGGCTACGACGACCAGGAAATCGCGCGGCACACGCACCCGCCGCTGTCGACGATCGTGCTGCCGAACTACGAGCTCGGCCGCTGGGCGGTCGAGATCCTGCTGCAGGAAGAGCAGAACCGCGCGGTCGGGATGCCCGTGCGCCGCCGCGCGATCAAGCTCGACGGGCCGCTGGTCGAGCGCGGATCGGTGCGCACCGTCGAGACGGCCGCGCAATCGGCCAGCGCGTAAGTACCCCGCCGGCCTTCGCCTTCCCGCCGAACACCCCAAGGCGCGGCGCGTTTGCCGCCCGCGCGCCTTGCCGCGCGCATACCGCGCCGCCCTTCCCGTCCCGCTTGCCCTTGGCCCCCGCCAGCTTCAGGGTAAACACCATCACTAAATTATTAGTAATAATTTCAAAGCATTTCTATACTTGCGTCGGCATCGGGCAGAACCCCGAGCCGCGACACAGCAACACGACGAGACGGTGACCGGAAGCGAATGCGCGCGAACCCGCCGCGCTGCCCGCTCCGTCCGTCCGCACACCACACGCCTACCGTTCCGCGACGCATCCTGTCCGGATACCGCTGCATCCGCATCGAGTCACCAGTCGTCCGCTTCTCCTCATTCATACGGAGTCCAGAATGACTATCACGTCTCGTCTCAAGCCCGCCGCGCTGGCGGTCGTCGTGCTGCTGGCATCGTGCGGCGGCGATGATTCGTCCGCCCCGTCCGCATCGGCACTCGCCGCGCGTGCGTCCATCGATGCCGCATCGAGCGACAGCGCCGCTGCCGCCAACGCCGCTGCATCCAGCGACTTCATGAACATGGGGCACGGCGGCCCGTCGCATTTCCCGAACCAGCTCGTCACGCTCGGCCTCCCCGGGCCGACGCCCGCGCTGCGCGTGTCGTCGCGCGGCGTGCCGCCCTACGCACCGCCGGCACCGCCCGTGGCAACCGACACGCAAACGCTGACGCTCGCCGATTTCGATACGTACGGCCCGGCCTGGACGAGCGGCGGCACCAACACGATCCGGATCGACGGCACGAGCACGGACGGCGCGAAGCTCGTCACGAACGCGCAGCATCCGGCGTACGGCCACGCATCGTACGAAGCGGACGTCACGATCGGCGCACCGGCACCGGGCGCCAATACCGCGAACGCGGGCTTCATCGTGCACGTGACGAACCCGACAGTCGGCACCGACGCGCTGACGGGCTACTACATCGGGCTCGATGCGGTGCGCCACGTGGTGCAGGTCGGCCGCGAGCAGAACAACTGGACCGATTTCATCGACTATCCGGCGCCCGCGGTCGTGCCGGGCAGCACGCATCACCTGAAAGTCGTCACGCGCAACAACGCAATCGAGGTGTATGTCGACGGCACGCAGGTGATCAGCATCAACGACGCAACGAGCGGCCTGACGACCGCGCTGCGCGCGGGCGCATTCGGGCTGCGCCGCTTCGGTGCGAGCGTCGCGTTCAGCAACGTGACCGTCAGCCGCTTTCCGGACGTCGCACCGAAGACCTACGATTTCTCGCGTGTGGTCGGCGCGGTGTACAACCCGTGGAATGCCGTCAACGCGATCGATTTCTGGCAGAACTACGATCCGGCGATCGTCGACCGCGAGCTCGACTACGCGCAGACGTACGGGATGAACACGATCACCGTGTACCTGCACTACCTGAACTGGGTCAACGATCGCGACGCGTTCCTCGCGAAGTTCGACAGCCTGCTCGGGATCGCCGCGCGCCACGGGCTGAAGGTTGCACCGATCTTCTACGACGACTGCTGGCACGTCGATCCCGCATACGGTCCGCAACCTGCGCCAATCTTCGGCGTGCACAACAGCCGCTGGGTGCAATCGCCCGGGCAGTCGGTCGAGCAGCAGTACCTGCAACCGGTCGCGGCCGGCGCGCCGACCACGTACAAGCAGGATCTGCAGCACTACATCGCCGATTTCGTGTCCGCGCACCGCAACGATCCGCGCATCCTGTACTGGGAACCGATGAACGAGCCCGGCTGCAGCGGCAACGGCGCGCTGCAGCCGACGCGCGCGCTGATGATGAACGACGCGCGCATCGCGATCCTGAACGCGGGCGCGACGCAGCCGATCAATTCGCCGAACGTGCAGGAGCCGGAAGGCGACTACTTCTCCGACTTCCATGCCTTCCACCCGTATGCGCTCAATGCGACGACGCCCGACTATTCGCTGCCGCCGAGCCTGCTCGACAGCCTGAATTCGGAAACGCTGCAGCGCGGCTGGCCGGGCGGCCAGGCGGGCCAGACGATGGCCGGCATCGCATCCACCTACGGCGGCAAGACGGGCTTCCTCGTGTGGGAACTGATGATCGGCCGCACGAATACGCGCTTCCACTGGGGGCAGACGGCGTCCGCACCGGCGACCGTCGAGCCGGCGACGCCGTTCCAGGGCACGCTCTACCCCGACGGCCACCCGTGGAGCACGGCCGAGGTGCAGGCGCTCGCGAGCGCATTCAGCTCGCGGCTGCGCGTGCTGAACGCGACGTACTACAACGACACGACGTTCACGACGCCGGTGTTCTCGTCGATCACGCCGCTGGTGGATTTCGACCTGAATACCGAGCGCGGCACCGATTCGCCTGACGCGTCGAAGGGGATGAATGCGACGAACTATGCGATCCGCTGGACCGGCGCGCTCGATATTCCGAAAGCCGACAACTACACGTTCAGCGTGACGAGCGACAACGTCGCGCGCGTGTGGATCGACGGCCGCAAGGTGATCGACAAGGAACAGCCGGGGCTCGCGACCGCGAAGCGCCGGATCCACCTCGCGCAGAAGCGGAACGTGCCGATCCGCGTGGAGTACGTGCATGCGAGCGGGCCAGCCAGCATGCACCTGCAATGGTCGAGCCCGGGTGCGGGCCGCGACAATCTCGTGCGTGTCGCGCAGCGGCCTTTGACGGATGCGCTTGCGCAACAGTAGGCGTTGTTCGCATCAGCGCCCGTGAAGCCGCAACGGCATCCCGGGCGTCGACGCAAAACCCGCACGCGTGGTTACTTCAACCGCCCCGACAGGAATTGCCCGAGCCGTTCGCTCTTCGGATTCACGAGAATCTCCTGCGGATTCCCTTCCTCCTCGATCTTCCCCTGATGCAGGAAGATCACGTGATTCGACACGTTGCGCGCGAAGCCCATCTCGTGCGTGACGACGACCATCGTGCGGCCTTCCTCGGCCAGCTTCTGCATCACCTTCAGCACTTCGCCCACCAGTTCCGGATCGAGTGCCGACGTCGGCTCGTCGAACAGCATCACTTCCGGCTCCATCGCGAGCGCACGCGCGATCGCGACGCGCTGCTGCTGGCCGCCCGACAGGTGCGCCGGATACATGCCTTCGACGCGCGACGCGAGGCCGACCTTCTCCAGATACTTGCGCGCGCGTGCGACCGCTTCATCCTTGCCGATCCCGAGCACGGCCATCGGCGCCTCGATCACGTTCTCGAGCACCGTCATGTGCGCCCACAGGTTGAAGTGCTGGAACACCATCGACAGCTTCGTGCGCATCCGCTGCAGCTGCTTCTGGTCGGCCACGCGCAGCGCGCCGTTGCGGTCACGCGTGGTCTGGATCGGTTCGCTGCCGATCGTGATCTGCCCCGAGCACGGCTGCTCGAGGAAGTTGATGCAGCGCAGGAACGTGCTCTTGCCGGAGCCGCTCGAGCCGATGATGCTGATCACGTCGCCGGCCTTCGCCTTCATCGACACGCCCTTCAACACCTCGTTGTCGCCGAACTTCTTGTGCAGGTTGTCAACGGTAAGCTTGTACATGCTGGGTCCTTCCTTGCGAATCTTGCGGATGCGTTAATGGCTGCGCGGCGAGAGGTACGCGAGCCAGCGCGTCTCGAGCTTGCGGAACGCCCAGATGAGCGTGAACACGACGGCGGCGTACAGCACGGCGGCGATGCCGTAGGCCTGGAACGACATGTACGTCGCCGAATTGACGTCGCGCGTGACCTTCAGGATGTCGGGCACGGTCGCGGTGAACGCGAGCGTCGTCGCATGCAGCATCAGGATCACTTCGTTGCTGTAGCTCGGCAGCGAGCGGCGCAGCGCGGACGGCAGGATGATGCGCGTATAGAGCTTGAAGCGCGACATCCCGTAGGCCATCCCGGCTTCGATTTCGCCGGCCGACGTCGCCTTGATCGCACCGGCGAAGATCTCCGTCGCATATGCGCACTCGTTCAGCACGAATGCGAGCAGCGTGCAGTTCATCGCGTTGCGGAAGAACGTGTCGAGCAGCACGTGATCGTGCACGACCTGCAGGCTGTAGATGCCCGTGTAGCACATCAGCAGTTGCACGTAGAGCGGCGTGCCGCGGAACACGTACGTATAGAGCCAGACGGGGCCCGAGATCCAGCGGTTCGACGACGCGCGCGCAATCGCGAGCGGCACGGCGAGCGCGAAACCGAGCGCGATCGACACGACCAGCAGCCACAGCGTGATCGCGAGGCCGCTGAAGCGGTAGCCGTCGGTATAGAGATAGCTTTGCCAGTACTGGCTGACGAGTTCGATCACAGTGCGAGCCTCCGGACACCGACGGAATAACGCTTCTCGAGGTGATGCAGCACGACGTTGGACACCGTCGTGATCGCGAGGTAGATCGCGCCCGCAGCCAGCGTGAAGAAGAAGAAATCGAGCGTGCTCTTGCCCGCGTCCTGCGACGCCTTCACGACGTCGGCGAGGCCGATGATCGACACGAGCGCGGTGGCCTTCACGAGCACCTGCCAGTTGTTGCCGATGCCGGGCAGCGCGAAGCGCATCATTTGCGGGAACAGGATGCGGCGGAACACGCGCCAGCCGCTCATCCCGTACGCGAAGCCGGCTTCGAGCTGGCCGCGCGGCACCGCGAGGAACGCGCCGCGGAACGTCTCGGTGAAGTACGCACCGTAGATGAAGCCGAGCGTGATGACGCCCGCCACGAACGGATCGATGTCGATCTGGTCCCAGCCGAGCATGTCGGTGAAATTGTTCAGCAGGATCTGGATCCCGTAGAACAGCAGCAGCATCAGCACGAGGTCCGGCACCGCGCGGATCAGCGTCGTGTAGAAGGTGCCGATCGACTTGAGCATGCGGTTCGTCGACAGTTTCGCGCTCGCGCCGATGAGGCCCAGCACGAGCGACGCGGCGAGCGACAGCACCGCGAGCTTCACGGTCTCGACCGTGCCGGCCCACAGCAGCGGGCCAAATCCTTGGAAGATCATATGAGGGATCCAGAACGAGGTGGCTGGATTGTCAATAGCCATTAGCCGCGCATCAAACGATATCTGCGCACAACCTGATGCACCCTGCTCATCAAGTCGGACACGTCACGCGATGCGGGTTGCACCCACGACAGGCGCGGCGCGCGCCACAGCCGGAGCGCGCCGCATGCTTGATCAGCCGCCGTAGACGTCGAACGCGAAGTACTTCTTCTCGAGCTTCTTGTACGTGCCGTCCTTGATGATGTCGGCGATCGCATGGTCGATCTTCGCCTTCAGGTCGGCGTCGTCCTTGCGCAGGCCGATGCCGGCGCCGTTGCCGAGCGTCTTCGGATCGTCGATGTCCTTGCCGGCGAATTCGAAGTTCGCGCCGCGCGGCGTCTTCAGGAAGCCGATGTCGGCCTGCACCGCGTCCTGCAGCGCCGCATCGAGGCGGCCCGACATCAGGTCCTGGTACACGCCGTCCTGGTTCTGGTAAGGCACGACCTGCACGCCCTTCGGCGCCCAGTAGGCCTTCGCGTAGGTTTCCTGGATCGTGCCCTGCTCGACGCCGACCGACTTGCCCTTCAGCGAATCGGCCGTCGGCTGCAGGTTCGCGCCCTTCTTCGTGACGAGGCGCGTCGGCGTATTGAACAGCTTGTCGGAGAACGCGATCTGCTCGGCGCGCGCCGGTGTCATCGACATCGACGACAGCACGCCGTCGAACTTCTTCGCCTTCAGCGCCGGGATCATCCCGTCGAAGTCGTTCTCGATCCACACGCATTTCGCCTTCAGGCGCGCGCAGATCTCGTTGCCGAGATCGACGTCGAAGCCGACGACCTTGCCGCTTGCGTCCTTCGATTCGAACGGCGGGTAGCTGGCGTCGACGCCGAACCGGATCGTCGACCAATCCTTGGCGTGGGCACCGACCGCGATGCAGGCAAGGGCAATACTGAGCGCGAGTTTCTTCATGGCGTTCCTGTCAGAGGCGAACTGGGCAGGGATCCCGTCGGGCGGCGCCGCCGTGAACCCTTCCAACCCGGGGATCGCCCTTCCGGCGACACTCGAAGTTGTACATACAACTTTGCCTTTTCAGGAGGTACGCCAGCAATCCGTGTTTATCACTAGTTGTCGGCGGATTGTTTCACCAACGGCGTTTTTCCTTTAATTTCAATTAACTACGAATTACGAAAAGCTAAACAACAGCTTTCTCCATACGTACTCGCACCGCCACGAGCCGGCTTTCACTTGTCTAGACGTGGCTACGCCGCACCGCGCGGCCCGTCCGCCATCCCGACCGTTTCCAGACCGACCAGCCGGTACCCGAACTGCAGCTCCGTCAGCAGGTGCCGCGGCCGCGCGGGTACCGGTTCGAGCTTCTGCCGCAGGTTCGTCATGTACACGCGCACGTAGTGCGCGCGATCCGCGTCGTGAATGCCCCAGACCTCGGCCAGCAGCTGCCGCGCCGCGACCACGCCGCCGCGCGCGCGGATCAGCGCCGCGAGCAGCCGGAATTCGAGGCGCGTCAGGTGGACGGGCTCGCCGCTCCGAGCGACTTCGTGCTTGCCGAGATCGACCGTCACGTCGCCGAACCGCACGATCGACGACGATTGCCCGTCGGCCGACACGAACGCCGCGCGCCGCAGCTGCGCGCGCGCCCGTGCGAGCAGTTCGGGCACGCCGAACGGCTTGGGCAGGTAATCGTCAGCGCCCGCGTCGAGCGCCGCGACCTTCTCCACCTCCTGCTGGCGCGCCGACAGCACGATCACGGGCACCGTCGACCACTCGCGCAATTCACGGATGAAGGTCTTGCCGTCGTCGTCCGGCAGCCCGAGATCGACGATCACGAGATCGGGCTTGCTGCTCGACGCATACATCCGCGCCTCGCGGGCCGTCGACGCCTCGCAGGTGTCGAGCCCTTCCTGTTCCAGCGCCATCCGCACGAAGCGGCGAATGTCCGATTCGTCTTCGACGATAAGTACGCGCGATCTGATCATGTCCGGCTCTCGTGTTCGATGTCGGGCGGCGCGCCCAGCGGCAGACGAAGCTCGAACCGCGCGCCGTGCGGATCGAGCGGCACCGCGCGGATCGAGCCGCCGTGCGCGTTGACGATGCTGCGGCACAGCGCGAGCCCGAGCCCCACGCCGCTGATCGACGATTCCTTGCGTTCGCGCTCGAACGGTTCGAACAGCGGCTCGGTGTTGCGCGCGATGAAACCGGGCCCGTCGTCCTCGACGAACACGTACAGCGTTTCGCCGAACACGCGTGCGCGCACCGACACCGCCGCCTCCGCGCCCGCGTATTTCGCCGCGTTGTCGAGCAGGTTCATCAGCACGCGCTCGATCAGCAGCGCGTCGACGTCGATCAGCGGCAGGTCGGCCGGCAAGTCGGCGCTCACGTCGCGGCCGACCAGCACGCCGGCCGAATGCGCGAGCGCGCTGCCGACGATCTCGTCGAGCATGTGCCACTCGCGATTGAGCCGCACGCCTTCGCTCTGCATGCGCGCGAGATCGAGCAGGTTCACGACGAGCCCGTGCAACGCCTCGGCCTGGTTGCGGATACCGTGCGCAAGCGCGGCCGGCTGCCCTTCCGCCAGACGCTCCGGCTTCTCCAGCGTCTCGGCGAGCCCGCGGATCGCGGTGAGCGGCGTCTTCAGGTCGTGCGACACGGCGGCCAGCAGCGCATTGCGCAACCGTTCGCCTTCGATCCGGACCAGCGTGTGCTGCGCGACGCCGACGTAGTGCACGCGTTCCAGCGCCATCGCGATCGACGAGCACAATGCATCGATCAGGCGGCGATCGTCGGGGTCGGTCGGCACCGGCTGCGCATCGCCGAACAGCACGAGCACGCCGCGGACGCGCATCGGCGCCTTCAACGGCAGGTATTGCGCGGCCGCGCGTTCGAACGGCGGCATCCCGCAACCGGCAGCGCGTGCGTTCTCGAAGACCCAGCGTGCAGTCGGCACTTCGACGAACCGTGCGTGCTGCGCGGGCATCAGGCGATCGTCCGCATCGGGCAGTACGAGCGCGACGCGGACGCCGAGCAGCGGCGCGATCGTGCCGGTGCAGATCGATGCGATCTGCTCGGTCTCGATCGCGGCCGACAGATCGTGCGCGACGCGCGCGAGTGCGGCCGAGCGTTTCTCGTTCGCCCGCGCGGCGCGTGCCTCCGCGCGCAGGCGGGCCGCGAGCTGGCCGATCGCGAGCGCGACGGCCAGCATCAGCGCGAACGTGAACACGTACTGCGTATCGGACACCGCGAACGACAGCCGCGGCTCGACGAAGAAGAAGTCGAAGCAGCCGACGCAGACGAACGCGGCCCATGCACCGGCCAGCCGGCCGAGCCGCAGCGCGATCAGCACGACGGTCATCAGGAACAGCATCACGACGTTCGACAGGTCGAACACGCGCAGCAGCGCGCTTGCCGCGAGCGTCGCGAGCGCGCAGACGAGCGTGGCCAGCAGCAGCGGCACCACGTACTGCGACACCCAGACATGCGTGCGCGGATGCGCCTCGCGCACCGCCAGCGCGGGCTGCGTGTCGGGCCCGGCGCCCGCGATGCGGTCGGCCATCGCCGCGCATGCGCGCAGCACGCTGCGCCAGCGATCGCGGCCCGCACCGGTTTCCAGCGGCGCCCTCGCCCGTCGATTCGCTTCGTTCACGTCCACATTCACATCCATGATCGCTTCCGGCAATTGAAACGCCGAACGGCCCCGCGCACGCCGCGAAGGCGTGAGCGGGGCCGCGACGGCGCGTTCGGTCAGATAAACGGCGTCAGCAGCATGTCGATCAGCTTGATGCCGATGAACGGTGCGACGATCCCGCCCACCCCGTAGATCAGCAGGTTGCGCCCCAGCAGCTTTTCGGCCGGCTCCGCGCGGTACTTCACGCCTTTCAGCGCCAGCGGAATCAGCGCGACGATGATCAGCGCGTTGAAGATCACCGCCGACAGAATCGCCGACGTCGGGCTGTGCAGGCCCATCACGTTCAACGCGCCGAGCGCCGGATACGTCGCGACGAACGCGGCCGGGATGATCGCGAAATACTTCGCGAGATCGTTCGCGACGCTGAACGTGGTCAGCGCGCCCCGCGTCATGATCATCTGCTTGCCGACCTCGACCACCTGCATCAGCTTCGTCGGGTTGCTGTCGAGGTCGACCATGTTGGCCGCCTCCTTCGCCGCCTGCGTGCCGCTGTGCATCGCGACGGCCACATCGGCCTGCGCGAGCGCCGGCGCGTCGTTGGTGCCGTCGCCCGTCATCGCGACGAGATGGCCCTTCGCCTGGTGCTCGCGGATCAGCCGCAGCTTGTCTTCGGGCGTCGCTTCGGCCAGGTAGTCGTCGACGCCGGCTTCCGCCGCGATCGCGGCCGCGGTCAGGCGGTTGTCGCCGGTGATCATCACCGTCTTCACGCCGACCTTGCGCAGCTCGGCGAAGCGCGCGCCGATCCCGTGCTTGACGATGTCCTTCAGCTCGATCGCGCCGAGCACCGTGGAGCCGTCGGCGACGACGAGCGGCGTGCCGCCGCGCCGTGCGATGTCGTTGACGGCCGTCTCGACCGTTTGCGGAAACACGCCGCCGAGCGCATCGACATGCGCGCGGATCGCGGACGCCGCGCCCTTGCGCACCTGGCGTTCGCCGATATCGAGGCCGCTCATCCGCGTGCGTGCGCTGAACGGCACCGCGATGCTGCCGTCGGCCGCCGACACGTCCAGCGAGAAGCGCTGCTTCGCGAGCGCGACGATCGAGCGCCCCTCGGGCGTCTCGTCGGCGAGCGACGACAGCTGCGCGGCTTCGACCAGCGCACGTTCGTCCACGCCCGGCGCCGGCCGGAACTGCACGGCCTCGCGGTTGCCGAGCGTGATCGTACCGGTCTTGTCGAGCAGCAGCACGTCGACGTCGCCGGCCGCCTCGATCGCACGGCCCGACGTCGCGAGCACGTTCGCGCGCATCATGCGGCTCATCCCCGCGATGCCGATCGCCGACAGCAGCGCGCCAATCGTCGTCGGGATCAGGCACACGAGCAGCGCGATCAGCACGGTCAGGCTCACGGCCGAGCCCGATGCGTTCAGCAGCACGCTGAACTGCGAGAACGGCAGCAGCGTCACGCACACGAGCAGGAAGATGATCGTCAGCGCGACGAGCAGGATCGTCAGCGCCACTTCGTTCGGCGTCTTGCCGCGCTTCGCGCCTTCGACCATCGCGATCATCCGGTCGAGGAACGCTTCGCCCGGTTGCGCGGTGATCTTCACGATGATCCAGTCGGACAGCACGCGCGTGCCGCCCGTCACCGACGAGAAATCTCCGCCCGACTCGCGGATCACCGGCGCGGATTCGCCGGTAATCGCCGACTCGTCGACCGAGGCAACGCCGTCGATCACTTCGCCGTCGGCCGGAATCGTGTCGCCCGCCTCGACGAGCACGATGCTGCCGGCCGCGAGCTCATCGCTCGGCACGCGATGGCTCGTGCTGCCGAATTGCTTCGGCTCGTCGAGCACCTTCGCGTACACGCGCTTGCGCGCCGCGCGCAGCGCATCGGCCTGCGCCTTGCCGCGCCCTTCGGCCAGCGCCTCGGCCGCGTTCGCGAACAGCACGGTGAACCACAGCCAGCACGCGACCGCGAAGATGAAGCCGGCCGGCGCGTCGGCGGTGCCAGTCAGCGCCTGCAGCCACAGCACGGTCGTGACGATGCTGCCGAGATAGACGACGAACATCACCGGGTTCTTCAACTGCACCTGCGGCGCGAGCTTGCGGAACGCTTCGCGCACCACGGCCGTCCAGCGCATCGGCGGCACGGCGCCGACCGGCATGGCCGCCGGGTTGATCGGGGTTTCGATATGGGACATGAGTGACTCCGTGGTTCCTGCTATTGCTTCGCGCCGGCCGCGTGGCCGAACGCGCGGTCGAGCGCGAGGTTCAGGTCGAGCACGCGCACGCGCGGTTCGCCGAGCACGCCGAGCTGGCGCGGCGAGGCGATGCGGTCGACCAGCGTCGCGACCTGCGCGGCATCGACGCCGCGCGCATGGGCAACGCGCGCCGCCTGCAGCCGTGCGTTCGCGACCGAGATCTCGGGATCGAGCCCGGACGCGGACGCGGTGACGGCGTCCGCCGGTACCGGCGTACCGTCGGCGAGCGCGTTCTCCTGCCGGTACGCACGCACGCGCTGCGCGATGTCGGCGAGCAGCTTCTTGCTGGTCGCGCCCTGGTTGCTGGCGCCGCTGCCGGCCGCGTTGTACGGCTGGTCGACCGTCTTCGACGGATCGGCCGGATCGGTGCCGACCGTCGCGCTCGGCCGCGCATGGAAGTAGCCGGCTCGCGTGAATTGCTGCCCGATGACTGCCGAGCCGATCGTCGTGCCGTTCTGCTGCACGAGGCTGCCGCGCGCCTGCGCCGGAAACAGCACGTTCGCGACGCCCGTGGTGAGCAGCGGATACGCGAGGCCCGTCACGAGCATGAACAGCACCGACGATGCGATCACGGGCCGCACGAGGCCGCGCGTCGCCGCGCCGAACGAAGAACCGGGTGCCGGCGCGGCGGCGGCCGCTGCCTGGCGATTGCCTTGAATCATGATGTTTCCCTCAGAACAGTTGGCCGCCCGACATCAGCAGGTGCTCGACGACCGGGCCGAGCGCGAGCGCGGGCAGGAACGTGAGACCGCCGACCACCAGGATCACGAACACCAGCAGGCCGGCGAACAGGCCCGTCGACGTCGACAGCGTGCCCGCGCTTTCCGGTACGCCCTTCTTCGCGGCGAGGCTGCCCGCGACCGCGAGCATCGGCAGCAGCGTCAGGTAGCGGCCGATCAGCATCGCGAAGCCGATCGTCGTGTTGAAGAACGGCGTGTTCGCGTTCAGCCCTGCGAACGCGGAGCCGTTGTTGGCCGTGCCCGACGTGTACGCGTACAGCACTTCGCTAAAGCCGTGCGGGCCGAGGTTCGCGAGGCTATCCATCGTCGAGTGCAGCATCGCGGCCAGCGCGGTGAAGCCGAGGATGCTGAACGGGTGCGCGAGCACCGCGAGCATCACGAACTTCATCTCGCGCGCCTCGATCTTCTTGCCGAGGAATTCCGGCGTGCGGCCGATCATCATCCCGACGAGGAACACCGTGAGGATCGCGAACGTGAACAGGTTGATCAGCCCGACGCCGTCGCCGCCGAACACGTTGTTCAGCATCATCTGCGCGATCGGCACGAGGCCGCCGAGCGGCGTCAGCGAGTCGTGCATCGCGTCGACCGAACCGGTGGTCGCCGCCGTCGTGACGGTTGCGAACAGGCTCGTCTGCGCGATGCCGAAGCGCATTTCCTTGCCTTCCATGTTGCCGCCCGGCTGCGCGGCGCTCATCTGCTGATCGACGCCGAGCCCGGTGAGCAGCGGATTGCCGTGCTGCTCGGCCGAATAGATCACGGCGAGGAAGCCGACGAACATCACGACGAATGCGCCGAGGAGCACCCAGCCCTGGCGGCGCCGGCTGATCATCGTGCCGAGCGTATAGGTCAGCGCGGACGGGATCAGCAGCATCGACAGCATGTGCAGCGTGTTGGTGAGCGGCGTCGGGTTCTCGAACGGATGAGCGGCGTTCATGCTGAAGAAGCCGCCGCCGTTCGTGCCGATGTGCTTGATCGATTCGAGGCTCGCGACGGGCCCCATCACGATCTGCTGGCGCGCGCCTTCGAGCGTGGTCGCCCACGCGTCGGCGGCGAGCGTCTGCGGCATGCCCTGCCATACGTACACCAGCGCCATCGCGAAACTGAGCGGCAGCAGCACGCGATAGGTCACGCGCGTGAAGTCGACCCAGTAGTTGCCGATGTCCGCCGCGCTCTTGCGGCTCAGCCCGCGGATGAAACCGCCCGCGGCCGCGACGCCGGTCGCCGCGCTGACCACCATCAGGAACGTGATGACGGCCATCTGCGAGACGTTCGACAGGCTGCTCTCGCCCGCATACGCCTGCCAGTTCGTGTTCGTGATGAACGACGCGGCCGTGTTGAACGCGAGGTCGGGGCTTTGCGACGCGCGCTGCAGCGCATCGAACGGCAGCACGTCCTGGATGCGCAGCAGCAGGTAGCCGATCAGCATCATCCCGGCGTTACTGAGCAGCAGCACCATCCCGTAGCGCTGCCACGACATCGCTTCGTCGGGGTTCACGCCAAGCAGCGCATAGGTACGGCGTTCGACCCACGCGTGGCGCGGGCTCGTGAAGGCGTGCGCGAGCCATTTCCCGACGACGGGCACCAGCGCCAGCATGATCGCGAGAACGATCGCGAATTGAATGAGATTGTTGAACATGTCGACGCTCGCTCAGATCCGGTCGAGGCCGGTGATGAAACCGGCCGTCAATGCAAAGAACGCGAGCGTGAAAAAAATGAAAAGCAGATCGCTCATGACATTCACCGATATTTTCGAATTCCTGTTGAATCGCGCCGATCAATACCGCTCGGGCTTGATCAATGCATGAAACAGATAGATAAAGAGCGCGAGCGACAACGCGCCGGTGATCCACAACATGGCTTTCCCCTTTTTTCGTATGCGCGGCAACGCCGCGCGACCGTCGGCGCAGCGGGCCCTGCCGTATCGGCGCAGGCTCGGATGACGCCCCCATGCTCATCTGGCGAATGGGATGCGACAGTGTAGAAATCCGCGTATCAAAGCGGTGTTCAATTTCCTTGCAGGGAATAAAAAAGCTGTAAAGACGGCAACCGGCCGGCGCGCGTTTTTATGCATTCTTTTCAGGGCCGGTGCGAGTCTATACACCGTATCGCCACCGCGATTCTTAAACTGGGCGCCATGTCCAAGACGAGCTTTCCGCGGTGCGGAGCTCGATGCGTGCCGGGGGATGAAAGCATGAAACCGACCAGAACCGAATCCGCTGCTTCACGCGATCTGCCGCCCGTCCGCTCGCGGCGCAGGCTCCCTGCAGACGAACTCGTGCTGCTGTCGATCCGTGTCGAATCGGACAACCTCGCGGCCGTGCGCCGCCGGCTGCATCAGGCCGTCGGCGCCGCGCTCAATTTCTACACGGCCGCGATCGACAACCGTACCGGGCGCGCATGCATCGAGCTCGAAGTCGCGCGGTCGCAAGCATCGCCCGCGATCCTGTCGATCCTCCGCCTGCTGCCGGCCGCCGAATTCGGCACGATCCGCCTGCTGCAGCACTAGCCGGCGTTCACCGCCGCCGCGCGTGACACGTGACACGCGTGACACGCGCCCCCTTTCATCGATTCGAACGCGCGTGCACGCAAGGACACGCGCGGCGAATCGTCGTTCCCGTCGCAACGGGCCTTTCCAGGAAGCACTCGCAATGAAAAAAGCAGTCGTCGGTACCCTCTCCCTCGCCTTCTTCGGCGCCGCCGCGCACGCGCAAAGCAGCGTCACGCTCTACGGGATGCTGGATGCCGGTATCGCCTATACGAACAACCAGTCGGGTAAAAGCGCGTGGCAGCAAGGCAGCGGCCTGCTGTCGAATACGGTCTTCGGCCTGAGCGGCAACGAGGATCTCGGCGGCGGCCTGCACGCGCTGTTCCGCCTCGAGAACGGCTTCAACCTGAACAACGGCACGCAGTCCTACAAGAACACGATGTTCGGCCGCCGTGCGTACGTCGGCCTGCAGAGCGACCGCTACGGCGCGCTGACGCTCGGCCGCCAGTACGACGCGGTGGTCGACTATCTCGGCCCGCTCGCGATGGCGAACAACGGCGACGGCAACAACCTCGCGTCGCATCCGTTCGACAACGACAACATCGACGATTCGTTCTACATCGACAACGCGGTGAAATACACGAGCCCGACGCTCGCCGGCTGGCAGTTCGGCGGCCTGTACGGGTTCAGCAACGCGGCCGGCGGCTTCGCGAACAACCGCGCGTACAGCGCGGGCGTGTCGTATGCGAACGGGCCGGTCAGCCTCGGCGCCGCGTACCTGCAGCTCAACCGCGGCGGGCTGACGGCCGGCGGTGCGCTGTCGACCAACGACGCGCCGAACTTCCCGTCCGTGCGCCAGCGCGTGATGGGCGCCGGCGGCAGCTACGCATTCGACCGGCTGACGGTCGGCGCGCTGTGGACGCATTCGATGTTCGACGAAACGGCCGCCTCGTCGCTGCCCGGCGCGCTGAATGCGCTGCGCTTCGACAACTACGAGGTCAACGCGCGCTATGCGCTGACGCCGGCCGTCTCGCTCGCGGGCGCCTACACGTTCACCGACGGCCGCTACGACGACGCAGCCGGCAGCCACCGGCCGAAATGGCATCAGGTGACGCTGATGGCCGGCTACGCACTGAGCAAACGCACCGACGTGTATGCGGAAACCGTGTACCAGCACCAGTTCGGCGTGCCGTCCGGCGCGACGCTCGGGTTCGCGAACGTGACGGGGCTCGCGGCTTCGTCGACGAATACGCAGGTGGTCGCGACGGTCGGCATCCGGCATAGGTTCTGACCGCGCGCCGGCCGTCGCAGGCCGGCCGCTCTGTGCAATCCCGCATGGACGCGCGCCGGCCGAACAGGGATCATTCGGGGAATCCGGGCCCGCTCGCCCGCGAAACCGGTACACTCGGCGCCGGGCGCGCGCCGGATCGGCATTCGGCAGCGGGCCGCCGCCGACTCTGGAATCGCGATCCCATGACCACACCGATCTATCAGGAAATCAAGGACTTCATCCTCGCCCGCATTCATGCCGGCGAGTGGGCGGAAGGCGACCAGGTGCCGTCGGAGAACGAACTCGCGCGCGAATTCAACGTCGCGCGGATGACCGTCAACCGCGCGCTGCGCGAACTGACGGCCGAACAGGTGCTCACGCGCACGCGCGGCTCGGGCACGTATGTCGCATCGCCGAAGTACGAATCGACGCTCGTCGCGATCCGCAGCATCTCGGACGAAGTCGCCGCGCGCGGCCACGGCTACCGCGCGCAGGTGCTGCAGGTCGGCGCGGCCGTCGCCGATGCGAAGCTCGCCGACGAACTGCGGCTCGACACCGGCAGCCCGATCTTCCATTCGCGCGTGCTGCATTTCGAGAACGACACGCCGGTGCAACTCGAGGAACGCTGGGTCAATCCGGCCTGCGCGCCCGAATATGCGTTGCAGGACTTCACGACGACGACGCCGAACCAGTACCTGACGCGCGTCGCGCCGCTGCAGCGCGTCGAATACCGGATCGAGGCCGCGATGCCCGACGCCGAAACGCGCCGCCACCTGACGATGGACGACCGCGAGCCGTGCCTGCTGCTGCATCGGCGCACGTGGTCGCAGGGGATGGTCGCGTCGGTCGCCAATCTGTGGCACCCGGGCAGCCGTTACCGGTTCACCGGGCATTTCTGATGCCGATGCGCGGGTTCACCGCGCGGCGGCGCGCCCCCATCGCTCGATCGCGCTGACGGCCAGCGTCAAACCGTCCTCCTGCGCGATGCGCGTGCCGAGTTCCGCCGCACGCGCCTTCGTCTCGCTGCGATCAGCAAACGCGATGGCACGCGCCAACACTGCAGCCTCCATACGCCGCCCCGCCACGGGTGCATCGGCGACACCCAGTCGCTGCAACCGGTTCGCCCAGAAGAACTGATCGCCCGCGAACGGCGCGACGACCGACGGAATGCCGGCCCGCGCAGCCGAATGCGTGGTGCCCGACCCGCCGTGATGAATCGCCATCGATACGCGCGGGAACAGCCAGTCGTGCGGCGTGTCACCGATCACGCGAACCCGTGCCGGCAGCATCGACGCGTCGATACCGCTCCAGCCCGGATAGAACAGTGCGCGCCGGCCGGCGAGCGCATCGGTCAGCGCGTCGACCATGGCTGCCCGGTCGAAGCCGGCCATGCTGCCGAATCCGATGTACACGGGCGGATCGCCCGCTTCGAGAAACGCCGACAGCTCGGGCGGCGGCGCCCATGCACGCGCATCGATCCGCCACTGGCCGCATGCCTGCACATTCTCCGGCCAGTCGACCGGGCCGGACAGCAGCGCCGGCGACACACCATAAAGCATTGGATGCTCGGTCCACACATGCTTGCGCGGCGGCAACCCGTACACGCTGCCGCGCGCCACGTTCGTCGACTTCCTGAATGCCTGCCACAACAGCGCATTCACGAACCGGTGGCTCGCGCGATTCAGCCAGCGCGGCAATTTTCCCGGCGGCAGGAACGGCGACGCGAATCCGGCGGTCGGCGTGATCGGAATCATGCCGGTGCCGATCGCAGGTACACCGCGATACTCGGCGACCGACAGCCCGACGAACGACGCAAGCCCCGACACGAGGATCGCGTCGCAACCGGCCGACGCATCCGCGACTTCGCGCATCCACGCCGCCGTGTTCGCATTCGCGATCGCCGCGAGCGCCTTCGACGTGTCGGTGAAGCCACCACGCCCGCGCACCGCATCGGCCAGCGCGCCGTCCGGCGCGATCGCGCGGCGGATGTCGCCGGACAACGGTGCCGACGGCACGCCGAGCGCGGCAGCGGCCCCGAGCGTCGCCGCGTCGGCAAGCAACCGGGTGTCGTGGCCGGCGTCCAGCAGCGCGCGGCCCAGCGCCGCGAGCGGACGCGTGTCGCCTTCGGTGCCATAGGTGGCGATGACGAACTTCATGCACGACTCCTCGCACGACGGAAGCAGGTGGATTCTAAAAAATGCACGTCGTATACTAATGCAATTCGTACATTTTCAGCCAATCCCCCGCCATGACGATTCAGACCGACGATCCGGGCCGCCGTGCACGCAAACGCATCCAGATGCTCGCGCATCTCGCCGCCACCGCTGCGCGCCTGTTCGATGCGCACGGCTACGAGGCCGTCACGATGGAGCAGATCGCCGCCGAGGCCGATGTCGCGAAGCGCACGCTGTACAACCACTTTCCGACGAAGGAAGCCGTGCTCGCGCACTGGCTCGAAGGCGAACTCGCGCGCGATCTCGCACATCTGCAGCACGACGTCGCGCGGCGCAAGACCTTCGCGTCGCGCATCGGCTGCGTGCTCGACGCGTCGGCCGCATGGTGCGAACAGCATCCCGCGTACCTGCTCGCGTACCTGCGGCACCGGCTCATGAGCATCGGTGCAGTCGAACCGGACAGGAGTGGACAGAACGGCAGCGACATCGCGCTGGTGTGGCAGCAACTGATCGTCGCGGGACAACAGGCCGGCGAACTGAACGGCACGCTGCAGGCGGATCAGCTCGCCACCTGGTTCCATCACCTGTATCTCGCGGCGATGCTGCGCTGGCTGACCGTGCCGGGGTTGTCGCTGAAACGGGAGTTCCAGTCGGTCGCGAAGCTGTTCATCGAAGGCGCGGAAGCGAAGCGCTGAGCAACGCCCGCGTTCACCTCAGGCAGTCACACGCTCGTACGCTTACAAGCGCCCGAGCACGACCGCGAGCAGCGAGCGCCCGAAACGGGCGACCGCCGCGCCGCATGTCACCCACGCACGCTTCATTTTTTCGGTGTCGCGTTCGCCGCCCGCGCACCGCGTTGCGCGGCAGCGTCACCGCCCGACGGCCATTGCGTCTCGTCGAGCAGCCGGTCGAACAGCCTGGCGCGCTCGTCGTCCGACAGCGGACACAGCCCGAACATCGCCGATAGCGCGAGCCCCCACGCGGCCTTCCATCGCAGCAGCGCGAGATCGGGATCGCCCGATTCGGCCGCCATCCGCTTCACGTTCTCGGCATCGGTTTCCCGCACCTTCTGCAACGGCGCGGGATCCTCGACGAGCGCCGCCATGATCGCGAGCGCCGCCGACGGCTGCTGGCCGATCACTTCACGCATCGTCGCGATCTGCGCGGACAGCGTCGGCTGCGCTTCGCGCGGATCGCGTGCGGCCAGATAGTCGCGCTGGAAGCGTTGGTAGGTGTCCTGCTGATGTTCCATCAGCGCGTTCAGCACGTCGCCTTTCGTGCGGAACTGATGCATCAGGCCGCCCTTGCTGATCCCGCTTTCGCGCGAAATCGCATCGAACGTGAGCTTGCCCGGACCGTCGCGCTCGAGAATCGCGAGCGCCGCCTGGATCGCGGCAGTGCGCGTTCGCTCGGAACGCGTCGGGTTATCCATGAACTGTCCCCGGTATGGAGTGAGGCCATGCGACCGCGGCGTACCGTTACGATCGCATGAAAGAAGTGCGCGGAGTCTATCACAAACAAACCGCCTGGTCGGTTTACATCCGGAAATGGCGGTGCTACGATCGGCTCCCGCATCGGCCCCGGCCGGATGACGGGCACGTCGCGCACGGCATGGTGCGACGCGAGCGCCATCTGCAGCCTGGCTTTCCGGCCGATGACTGCTACCGGATGGCCTGTCGTCCCCGATCTTCATGCGGTTATTGCGCCCCACAAACAAACCGTCTGGTTGGTTTTTTTCATAAACCCGAGCGGCGATGCCGCCCTGTTGCACGACCCTTCGCACCGGCTCCACCGGCGCGAATCCCGACCCGGAGAGTCAGATGAACCGATCGATCAAGCCCAACCACCTGCTCAATGCCGCGCTTTGCGTCGCACTCGCCGGATGCGCCGGCGTCCAGCCTGCCCGCTACAGCGGCATCGAATCGTCGCCGTACCTGCGCGGCGATCCGCAGGACAAGTCGGGCCGCGTGCCCTATCGCTACGCGCTGCCGGCGGACTGGCACCCCTACCGGAAGCTGATCCTCGACCCGGTCGCGATCTATCGCGGCACCGATCATCAATTCGGCAACCTGACCGACCAGGACAAGTCGACGCTCGCCACGTACATGGGCGACACGTTCGCGAAGAAGCTCGGCAAGCGCTTCGAGCTGACGAGCACGCCGGGCCCCGACACGCTGCGCGTAAAGCTGACGCTGACGGGCGCCGTCACGACGACGACGTTTGCCGGCGCCTTCGCGCATTTCGATCTCGCAGGCAACGTGTACAACGGCGTGCAGGCGATCCGCGGCCGCGAAGGCGCGTTCACGGGTTCGGTCATCTACGCGGTCGAGATCCGCGACGCGTCGACGAACCGGTTGATCAACGCATACGTGACGAAGCAGTATCCGAATGCGATGAACATCGGCGCGAGTTTCGGCGCGCTCAGCGCGGCAAGGACCGGCATCGACAAGGGTGCCGATGCGCTCGTCGCACAATTCGACTGAAGCCTGCCGGCGTACGTTGGCACGTGTCGCACAGATGCGTGCGGGGTGGCCGCGGGCGGCGATCTTCTGGCTCGTTCCGCTCGCGGCCGCTGCGTGCTGTCTCGCATGGGGTGCGTCGCTGCTCGGCAGCCGCGGCCCGACGATCACGATCGCATTCGCGACCGCCGACGGACTCGAAGCCGGCCGATCGACGCTGCGGTTGCGCAACGTCGAAATCGGTCGCGTCACGCGCGTTCGTGCAGCGCGCGGACAGCCGGGTGTCGTGATCAATGTCCGTCTGGACACCGACGCGCGCGCACTGGCGGTGGCGGACACGCGCTTCTGGATCGTGCGGCCGCGCATCGGGCCCGGTGGCCTGTCGGGTCTCGACTCGGTGCTGTCCGGTTCATACCTCGCGGCCACCCTCGGCCGTTCGCACGAACCGCGCACGCGTTTCACCGGGCTCGATGCGCCGCCCGTGACCGAGGACGGCGGCCGGCATTACACGCTGCGCGCGACCTCGCTCGGCTCGGTCGCAACCGGTTCGCCGGTCTACCACCGGCGCGCACGCGTCGGCCAGGTGACCGGCCATGCGCTCGATGCAGACGGACACGGCGTATCGATCGACGTATTCATCGCCGCGCCGTTCGATCGCCACGTCGATGTCGATACGCGCTGGTGGCAGGCCGGCGGCCTCGGCCTGCGGCTCGACGCAGGCGGCATGCAACTCGACACGCCGTCGATTGCCGCGCTGCTCGCCGGCGCGCTCGCGTTCGGGTCACCGCCCGGACGCGCATCGACCATCGCAGCACCGGAAGGCACACGCTTTCGCGTGGCCGACAACGAAATCGACGCGATGCGCACGCCGAATGCACCGGCCGCGCCGGTGGTGATGCGTTTCGACCGCTCGCTGCGCGGCCTCGCGGTCGGTGCGCCGGTGGATTTTCGCGGTATCGAACTCGGCGACGTGACGGCCGTCGGCACCGAATACAACGCCGCACGCGGCGACGTCACGATGCGCGTGACGATGGCGCTCTACCCCGATCGTCTCGGGCAGCGCTATCGCGACGTGCTCGGCAACGGCGACACCGACGCCGGCAGGGCATTGCTGCGCACGCTCGTCGCACGCGGTTTGCGCGGCCAGTTGCGCATCGGCAATCCGATTGCGAACCGGTCGTATGTCGCGCTCGACATGTTCCCGCACGCGCCGCCTGCATCGGTCGACACGACCCGCGAACCGATTGCACTCCCGACCGTGCCCGGCACGCTCGACGTGCTGCGCGACCAGATTGCCGACATCGCCGGTACGGTTTCCCGATTGCCGCTCGACCGGATGGGCGCGCACCTGAACGCCGCGCTCATGAACACCGATGCGCTGTTCGCACGACTCGATACCGAACTCGCGCCGCAAACGCGCGATGCGCTGCGCACCGCACGTGGGGCATTCATGACTGCGCAGACCATGCTTCGACAAGAGGGTGCGAACGCATCGAACGTCCGCCGCACGCTGACGCAATTTGCGCGTACATCGAGCGCACTGCGCGTATTGGCAGACGATCTGGAACAACATCCGGAATGGTTGCTGCCGAACGGTTCAGGCGTCACGCGGCAGGATCACGTACCGCATCCGGCACGTACGGCGCGGTAAATGCGTCGCGCGACGCACACACATTATTACGACGAACGCACGCACCGCATGCCAAATTTCCCGCGCAGCAGTATGCTGATGACGTACGGCGGCGCACTGTGCATCGGGTAATCCCTTCGTTCGCACGTGATCGCGCCGCCGTCGCGACCGCAATCATGCGTTGCAAGGAGGGTTGTGATGGCTACCACGCATCAGCACTTCCACCTCGAACTACGGCACGCCACCGCGCCGACTTACTTCATCAGTTACCTGTTCCCCGCCTTGCTGTTCGTGTACGAACTGTTGCGCGTCGGCCAGTGGATCCGCGATCACGGGATGCAATTCGCCGCGTTCAAGCAGATGGGCTACGAGTATCTGCTGATGCTGCTGTTCGTCGGGTTACAGATCGTCGTCGAGGCGATCTTCCTGCTCGGCGCCGCGATGCGCCGCGACAATCGCGACTTCGAGCACCGGCTGCCGAACGTCATGCTCGGCATCGGCTGCTCGATCGCGGTACTCGCGCTCGATCTCGCGATCCAGCTGTCGTTCTGACGGCGGGCGGGCCCCGCCCGCCGGTTGCCGGGCGCTCAGGCGCCCGCGTCGCGCACGCACGTCGCGATGGCGGCCAGCACGTCGTCCGTCCGCTCGCGGTGCGGCATGTGCCCGCATTGGGCGAGCAGCAGGAACGACGACGGCCCCGCGACGCGCGCGGCGATCCGCTTCGGATGCACGTCGGACCCGTATTCGTCGTCTTCGCCGTGAATCGCGAGCGTCGCGCATTGCACGCGCGGCAGCTCGTCATCAAGATTCCAGTCGCTGAACGCCGGCGACAGCCACGTGTCGACCCAGGCGCGCAGCACCCATTCGGCCTTGTCGCCGTGATAGCGCGCAAGCCGCCCGAGTTGCCCCGGCTCATCGAACTGCTGTCCTGCATCGCGAATGCCGGCCAGCGTGCGATCCTCGACGAACGCCTGCGCAGCAACCGTCACGAGTGCGCGACAGCGATCCGGATAGGCGGCCGCACAGCCCACCGCCATCCCGCCGCCGACGCTGTGCCCGAACACGACGAACGCATCGACGCGCAGTTGTTCGAGCACCGCAGCGAACGCATGATCGGCCTCGTCGCGCACGAACGTCGTGCCGAGCTTCCCCGGATGACGATCCGAGCGGCCGAAGCCGAGGCGGTCGTATGCGATCACGTCGCGCTGCGTGGCACGCGCGAGTTGCTCGGGAAAATCGCGCCACAGATCGACGCAGCCGAGCGAATCGTGCAGCAGCACGATGGGCGCTGTCGCGTCGTGCGCCGCACGCGCACGCCAGCGTTTCGCAAAGAGACGTCCTTGCGGCGTCCCGACGGTTGTCTCCTCGGTCACGATATCGGTCATGTGTCGGTCGTCTGCGTGAAAGCGGCCGCACACAGGCGGCCGCATCGGATCGGGACATGGTGGCCTGCCGGCGCGCGCGGCGTCAAGCAAGCCCCTACGGCCCGCGCGTTCATTCGGGCTGCGGCGGCAGGTACTCCATCTGCGCTTCGTCGTACAGCCGGTAGATCAGCGCCTGCATCGCGCGGATGTCCTCCGATTCGTCGAGCATCCGCATGCTCATGATGATCGGCGACACGAGGTTCGGATCGTCGAGCGGCTTGTAGCTGATGTCGTCGCGCTTCAGCCCGTACACGCTGTGCGGCACGACCGACACGCCCTCACCCATCGCAACCAGGCCGAGCGCGATCTGCAGTTCGCGCGTCTCGTAGATCCTGCGCGGCTGCAACGCGCGATCGTGGAAGGCCGCGAGCACCTGGTCCGCATAGCTCGGGCGCGGCGCCTTCGGGAAGATGATCAGCGTGTCGTTGACGAGATCGTGCAGCGACAGCACGGGCTTCGCGCTGTCGAGCACATGGCCGACCGGCAGCGCGACGATCATCCGCTCCTCGCGCAGCACGACGCGCCGCACGCTCGGATCCTCGTGACGGATGCGCCCGAACCCGACGTCGATGCGTCCTTCCTTCAGCGCCTTGATCTGGTCCATCGTCGACATCTCGTGCAGGCTCAGCTCGACGGCCGGATATTCGCTGCGAAAGCGCCGGATGATCTTCGGCAGCATCCCGTACAGCGTCGAACCGACGAAGCCGACCGACATGCTGCGCTCGATCTTGCCGACCCGCTTCGTCATCGATTCGAGTTCGGTCGTCTGCGCAAGCAGCTGCACCGCATGCGAATAGAAGAAGCGCCCCGCGTCGGTCAGCTTCAGCGGCCGCGCGTTGCGCTCGAACAGCGGCACGCCGAGCGCCTCCTCGAGCTGCTGGATCTGCCGGCTCAGCGGCGGCTGTGCGATATGCAGCCGTTCCGCCGCCCGCGTGAAATTCCGCTCTTCGGCCACCGCGACGAAGTAGCGGAGGTGTCTCAACTCCATGTTCGATGCCTCCCGGACAGCGATCCGGCGCAAACCGCGGCCGGATGATGTCGTCACGATACCGCAGGCGGCGCACATCGCGCCGCGTAAAGCAAAACGGGAAGCCCGCGAGCTTCCCGTCGTTTCATCGCCGCCGCAGCGCGGCGGCATCGCGACCGCGCGTCACCCCTCGGTCGCGTAGAGCGCGTCGCGCTGCTCATGGCTCAGCGAGTCGAGCGGCACGTCCGGCAGCTGGTAGCAGATCATCGTGCCGTACAGCTCGGCGAGGCAGTTGCTGCCGGCGTCCAGCGCGTAGCCGTCCTCGCCGTCCGGCGCCGGCGGGTACACTTCGCGCCACGCGTTGATCGCGGCTTCGATTCGCACGATGGAAACGGGTCCGGCCTTCCGCTCGGCGGGTGATGCGCTCATGGATTCCTCTGGGTTGCGCGCTCCGCGGGCCGTGCCGGCCCGGATGGAACGATGAAAACGCCGGACATGTCGCCGGCCGTCGCGCGCCGCGCACGCCGGATGCCGATCCGCGCTGCGCCTGTCGCGCCGGCCGGGCCGTGGCCCGGTAGGGTCGGGCAATATAACCGGCTTTGACCCCGTGCAGGCAAAAGCCGGGCAAAAAAAACGGGAAGCGCGCGGCTTCCCGTTGTTTCGTCGACCGTCGCGCGGCGGCCTGCCGCGCCCGCGTCAACCCGCGGTTTCGCGGTTCGCCACCGGCTGCCGCTGCGCGCCGCGGCTCGCGGCGATCCACGGTGCGATTTCCATGTCTTCGTAGCGCACGAAGCGGCTCTTCTTCAGGAACCGGAAGCCGAGCCACACCACGAGGAACAGCGGAATGCCGACATAGGTCGCGGCCACGCCGGCCCAGTCGATCCGGTTCGCGAGGAACGCCTGGTAGTCCTGGCCGAGCGCGATCACGAGGCACAGCACGAACGCGAACAGCGGGCCGAACGGGAACCACTTCGACTGGTACGGCAGCTGGTCGAGCGAATAACCCTGCTTCACGTAACCCTTGCGGAACCGGTAATGGCTGACCGCAATGCCGAGCCAGGCGATGAAGCCCGTCATCCCCGACGTGTTCAGCAGCCACAGGTAGACGGTCTTGTCGCCGTACAGCGACGTGAAGAAGCACAGCGCGCCGACCGCGGTGGTCGCGTACAGCGCATTGCGCGGCACGCCGCCCGACGACAGCTTCGCGAATATCTTCGGCGCGCGGCCTTCGGTCGCGAGGGTGTAGAGCATCCGCGTGGACGCATACATGCCCGAGTTGCCGGCCGACAGCACGGCCGTCAGGATCACCGCGTTCATCACGCCGGCCGCGAACGCGAGGCCTGCGTGGCGGAACACGAGTGTGAACGGGCTCACGCCGATGTCGGTCACGTCCGTCTTCAGCAGGTTCGGGTCGGTGTACGGAATCAGCACGCCGATCACGAAGATCGCGAACACGTAGAACAGCAGGATCCGCCAGAACACCTGACGCACCGCGCGCGGGATCGTCGTGCGCGGGTTTTCCGATTCGCCGGCCGCGACGCCGATCAGCTCGGTGCCCTGGAACGAGAAGCCCGCGATCATCGCGACGCCCATCAACGCCGGCAGGCCGCCCGCGAACGGCGCGTCGCCGATCGTCAGGTTGCCCCAGCCGTTGCTCGGCGCGCCCTTCAGAATGCCGAAGATCATCAGCAAGCCGACGCCGATGAACGCGACGACGGTGACGACCTTGATCAGCGCGAACCAGTATTCGGCTTCACCGAAACCGCGCACGGTGAGCGCATTGAGCAGGAACATCACGCCGAGGAAAGCCGCGCTCCACCACACGCCCGGCACGTCCGGAAACCAGTAATGCATCACGAGCTGCGCGGCGACGAGCTCCACCGCGATCGTCACGGCCCAGTTGTACCAGTAGTTCCAGCCGAGCGCGAAGCCGAAGCCTTCGTCCACGTATTTCGCGCCGTAGGTCGCGAACGAACCCGACACCGGCATGAACGCGGCCATCTCGCCTAAGCTCGTCATCAGGAAGTAGACCATCAGGCCGATCAGCATGTAAGCGACCATCGCGCCGCCGGGGCCGGCCTGCGAGATCGACGCGCCGGACGCGACGAACAGGCCCGTACCGATCGAGCCGCCGATGGCGATCATCGTCAGGTGGCGCGCCTTCAGCGCGCGATGAAGCTTGGGGGGGTTCGCGGACGAACCGGGTGGGTCGGAATTCGGAATTGCGGACATAAACGAGACGAACGTTGAGCGGGCCGGCATCCGTTGCCGGCGCATGCGGGATCGGAGCGCGGTGCGCGTCCTGCGATGCAATCGATGCGGCCCCGATACGCGTTGCGCGGCGGGCGCCTGCGGCGAAGCGCGGATTCTACCTGATTCGCCGCGGGGACAGCGCAGGTCGGCACGCCCGCCGCCGCGCGGGAGATTTCGCAGAATCAAGGAGTTGGCTGCATCGACACGGCCGCGACCGCATGCCGGCGCAAAAACCTTGGTTAATTCGGGGTTATTTGGTTTTCTCGTCGTGGCCGGTCAGCGCGCAATCCTGTCCCGATCCGCCAAATACTTCACCAATACGCAAAATCGACCGATCGGCGCACCATTAATCAGACAAAAAGACCGACACTGATAATTGATTCAAATCAAATCACCCGCGCGCAATGCAGTAATGATGCGTAACCGTTTCGAATCGCCGTATCCGCATGCATGTTTTGCATGCGCACGCGAAAGTCCGGAATTCGCGAGATAATGCGGGTTAATTCGAAATAATCAGCGCGCGGAACCGCCAACGACGCGAATATCCGCCGCCCGCCACGCCCGAGGATGAAGTCACTCCCGCTGCCCGCCACGCTGCGCCGCCATACCGCGTCGATCGTGGCACGCATTCTGTCGCCCCGCGGCGTGCTCGTTGCGGGCATCGTCCTGCTGATGTTCAGTTGGGGACTTTCCACGTCGCTATTAATCGAGGCACGGCGCGACGCGTATGACCATGCGGTCGAAAATGCGCGCAACCTGATGCTGCTGATCGAACGCGATATCGCACGCAATATCGAGCTCTACGATTTGTCGCTGCAAAACGTCGTCGACGGCGTGGCCGATCCGGAACTGATGACGTTGCCGCCGCGCCAGCGCCATCGGCTGCTGTTCGACCGCGCGGCGACCGGCGAGTATCTCGGTTCGATTTTCGTGATGGATCCGCACGGCAATATCGTGATCGATTCGAGCGCGTCGCCCGCGCGGCAGGGCAATTTCGCCGACCGCGACTATTTCGCCGTGCACCGCGACCGGCTCGCACCAGGCCTCTACATCAGCCGGCCGTACGCATCCCGGCTGCGCGGCGGCGCGCTGACGATCGCGCTGAGCCGCCGGATCAACCGGCCCGACGGCACGTTCGGCGGCATCGTCGTCGGTACGCTCAGCATCGACTACTTCCGCGCGCTGCTCGACGGCCTCGCGGTCGGCACGCACGGCAGCGCGGCGATCGTCGAAGACAACGGCACGCTCGTGTCGCGCCTGCCGTACGACACGCACGTGGTCGGCCTCGACCTGCACGACTCGCCGCTGTTCATCGATTCGCTGCGCAGCCGCCACGGCGAGCTGACCGGTGTCGGCGCGATCGACGGCGTCCGGCGCATCTATGTTTACAAGCATCTCGCCGGCCTGCCGCTGATCGTCGACGTCGCGCCCGCCGAGATCGACATCTACGCGTCGTGGCACCACCGCGCGTTCTGGACCATCGTGCTGATGGGCCTGTTCACCGGGTTCATCGCGTGGGGCTCGCTCGCGCTGTCGCGCGAGCTGAAGCGCCGGCAGATCGCCGAATCGAAGCTGTACCGGCTCGCGCACACCGATTCGCTGACGGGCCTCGACAACCGCGGCACGTTCGACACGGTGCTCGCGAAGGAGGCACAGCGGGCGTCGCGCAGCGGCCGCCCGCTGTCCGTGCTGTTCGTCGACGTCGACCACTTCAAGGCATTCAACGACTACTACGGCCACCCGGCCGGTGACGACGTGCTGCGCCGGGTCGCGCAATCCGCGTCACGCTGCCTGCGCCGCGACGGCGATCACGTCGCGCGCTACGGCGGCGAGGAATTCGTCGTCACGCTGCCCGACACCGACGCGCAAGGCGCGGCCACCGTCGCCGAAGGCATCCGGCGCGCCATCGCGGGGCTCGGCATCGAGCACGTGAAGAGCCCGTACGGCCGCGTCACGGCCAGCATCGGCACGGCAACCACGGCCGACGGCCGGATGAACGCCGCAACGCTGCTGCGGCGCGCCGACGAAGCGCTGTACCGCGCGAAGTCCGGCGGCCGCAACCGCGTACTGGACGCGCTGCCGACCACGGCCGACGCGTGACCTGACGTCACGTCACGCGTCGGATTGTGCCGCCTGACTGCTTGCCTGCCTGTCTGCCCGCCTACCCGCCTACCCGCCTACCCGTCTCCTGCCCGTCTGCCCGTCTACCCGTCTACCCGTCTACCCGTCTACCCGTCTACCCGTCTACCCGTCTCCTGCCCGTCTCCTGCCCGTCTCCTGCCCGTCTACCCGTCTACCCGTCTTCCTGCCCGTCTGCCCGTCTGCCCGTCTGCCCGTCTGCCCGTCTGCCCGTCTGCCCGTCTGCCCGTCTGCCCGTCTGCCCGCCGGCTCGGCAGCTCGGCAGCTCGGCAGCTCGGCAGCTCGGCAGCTCGGCAGCTCGGCAGCTCGGCAGCTCAGCGTAGCGCCGTGGACAGCCCGCGCGCGTTCGGTTAGCGTGACGTCTGCTGCGCATGCGGCGCGGCGCCGGCCCGCGCAGGCCGCCGTGCGCGTTCCGGCCACCCCAGCTCCGTCATGACCACCCCGCTTCCTACCCGGCTGCCGCCCCTGCTGCGCAACACGCTGCGCCCGCTGCTCGACCCGTACCGCCGCTACCGGCACGCGAAGCTGATCCATGCGGCGCGCGTCGCGCTTGCGATTCTCGTGTCGATCGCGCTGTCCACCGGCCTGCACGTGCCGCACGGCGAGTGGTCGACGATCACCGTGCTGATCGTCGTCGGCGGGCTGCAGCACCACGGCAACATCCGCAAGAAGGCGGCCGAGCGCGCGCTCGGCACGTCGATCGGCGCGCTCGCGGGGCTCGGGCTGATCCTGCTGTATTCCGTCGTGCATGCGCCCGTCGCGATCTACCTGCTGATGGCCGTCGCGTGCGGCTTCTGCGCGTATCACGCGATCGGCAAGGCCGGCTACATCGCGCTGCTGTCGGCGATCACGATGGTGATCGTCGCCGGGCACGGCGACAACGAGATCGTCGACGGCCTGTGGCGCGCGGTGAACGTGCTGGCCGGCATCGCGATCGCGCTGGCGTTCTCGTTCGCGCTGCCGCTCTACGCGACCTACTCGTGGCGCTACAAGCTCGCCGACGCGCTGCGCGCGTGCGCGGCCGTGCATGCCCGCCTCGCGGGCGACCGCCACGTGAGCGACGACGCACACCTGAAGGAAATGGCCGCGCTGAGCGCGCTGCTCGTGCAGTTGCGCTCGCTGATGCCGTCGGTATCGAAGGAATGCGAGACGTCGATGACGCAACTCGAGGCGATCCAGCGCAGCCTGCGCCTGTGCATCGGCTACCTGGAGATCCTGTCGAGCGCGGTGCCGGCCCGCGACGACGTGGCGGCCCGCGAATACATGCGCGTCGAGATGAAGGCCGTGAACCGGCGCATCCGCGACACGCTGGTCGGCGCGAGCCGCGCGCTCAAGTTCGGCACGCCGAGCCGGCTCGCCCCGCGCCGCCGGCCCGTCGATCCGCCGCACGACGCGCCGCCGCCGCAGTTGTCCGGGTACGTGTCGATCACGGCCAAGCTGGCCGGCGAAGTCGATCAGTTGCGCGAGAAGCTGCTGGATACCGCACAGTCGTGGAATATCTGAGGCGCTGACGGATTCCGGGTTTCAATGGCCGTCTTTCATATTCCTTTCGGCGCAGCAAGCCGGCCGCCTGACGGCCGCCGCCCCGCCCGGCGGTCGATCCGGCCCCGCAAACCCGGCCCGCGACCGCACTCGTCCAGGCCCGTTTCGGCCGCGGTTTCGCGCCTTTCCGCATCGCTTTCTCCGCCTGGTTAACCGCTCGCCAGGCCCGCCCGACGGGCCGGACGACGATTCCGCACGAAAATCAGCCCTTGCCCCAACTTCCCGGACAGCCGATACTCGCATATTCCGCGAAATACGATCCCACCGGCTTCAATCCACGGTTATTCCTATGAGCACGATTCTCGAAAGCCTCCCGACCGGCCAGAAGGTCGGTATCGCCTTCTCCGGCGGCCTGGACACCAGCGCTGCGCTGCACTGGATGAAACTGAAGGGCGCCGTCCCGTACGCATACACGGCGAACCTCGGCCAGCCCGACGAAGACGATTACGACGCGATCCCGAAACGCGCGATCGAATACGGCGCAGCCGGCGCCCGCCTGATCGACTGCCGCGCGCAGCTCGTCGCCGAAGGCATCGCAGCGCTGCAAAGCGGCGCGTTCCACATCACGACGGCCGGCGTCACGTACTTCAACACGACGCCGATCGGCCGCGCCGTGACGGGCACGATGCTCGTCGCCGCGATGAAGGAAGACGGCGTCAACATCTGGGGCGACGGCAGCACGTACAAGGGCAACGACATCGAGCGCTTCTACCGCTACGGCCTGCTCGTGAACCCGGATCTGAAGATCTACAAGCCGTGGCTCGACCAGACGTTCATCGACGAGCTCGGCGGCCGTGCCGAAATGTCCGAATTCATGAACCAGGCGGGCTTCGCGTACAAGATGTCGGCCGAGAAGGCATATTCGACCGATTCGAACCTGCTCGGCGCGACGCACGAAGCGAAGGATCTGGAAAGCCTCGAAAGCGGCATCAAGATCGTGAACCCGATCATGGGCGTCGCGTTCTGGCGCGACGACGTGAAGATCGCCGCCGAAGAAGTGACGGTGCGCTTCGAAGCCGGCCAGCCGGTCGCGCTGAACGGCGTCGAGTTCACCGACCCGGTCGAGCTGCTGCTGGAAGCGAACCGCATCGGCGGCCGCCACGGCCTCGGCATGAGCGACCAGATCGAGAACCGCATCATCGAGGCGAAGAGCCGCGGCATCTACGAAGCCCCGGGCCTCGCGCTGCTGTACATCGCATACGAGCGTCTCGTCACCGGCATCCATAACGAAGACACGATCGAGCAGTACCGCGAGAACGGTCGCCGCCTCGGCCGCCTGCTGTACCAGGGCCGCTGGTTCGACCCGCAGGCGATCATGCTGCGCGAAACCGCGCAACGCTGGGTCGCACGCGCGATCACCGGCGAAGTGAAGATCGAACTGCGCCGCGGCAACGACTACTCGATCCTGAGCACGAAGTCGCCGAACCTCACGTACCAGCCGGAACGCCTGTCGATGGAGAAGGTTGCATCGACGTTCTCGCCGCGCGACCGGATCGGCCAGCTGACGATGCGCAACCTTGACATCACCGATACGCGCGACAAGCTGCGCGTGTACTCGCAAGTCGGGCTGCTGACGCCGGGTGAAACGTCGGCGCTGCCGCAGATCAAGGGCGACGACAAGTAAGTCGCTTGACGCCGCTCGCGGGCCGGTCGATTTCCGACACGCCCCGTGAGCGGCCGACTCGATCACCAATCAGACGCTCTGCCCCGGGTTCGCCTGCACCCGTTTGAACGGCAGCGGCGCGAGAACGTCCCACGCCCGAGGGACTGCCTTCTCCAGATACCATCGCCAATACAATCGGCGACTTGCATCACCTCCCTTCTCCTCCCACACTGCACTGCCCGAAAGCGCCAGCGCCCCGTAATAACCGACATCCCAATCGTCCGGGCACACGTTTTTTTCGTTTTCGCCGGCCGCATCGAAATTCGTGTCGTACAAGATCGTATTGATCGCCGCAAAAACGGTCATGCCGGCATAAACCGGGACAAACGCCGCTTCGCCGTGTTCAAACAGATCGATGACCCGGGTGTGGTACACGCCGTTGTCTCTTTCCAGACAGACCAGGTCATATTTTCCGGCCAGCGCGTCGGCGCCGTTCGCCAGAATGGTCCGTGCCGCCGTCAGCACGTTCGCGTACGGATTCAGCCAATCGATCGCCTCTTCGGCACACAGCATCGCCAGCCGCACGCGGCGCAAGTATCCGGCATCGCCATGTTCGGCAGACGACAACGTCTCGATCAACCGAAGTAGCTCCCTGCGCACGGCAGCCGGAAGCTCCCCGTCAGCCGTAATTGCCGACAGCGACACCGACAACGCATCTGCCAACTCTTGCGGAATATTCGTCATCTACGCAGATTCACAATAAGGAACATAGGGCGCACTTCACTTTCGGGGCACCCGGTTTGAACGGCACCCGTGCGAATTCCCGCACCCGGCCCACCCAGCGCGACACGCATCTTACTGACCAAACGCGCGCTGATCCATCGCCGTCACCGGTGCCGTTCGGCACTGCACCGCTGCGCCGGTCGTGGCAAGCTGCGAGTCGTTCGATTTCTTCGTTGGCTCATGACCACCCTGACCGTCATCCACCTGAACGGCCCGATCAACAGCGGCAAGACGACGATCGGCCTCGCACTCGCACGCGTGCTGCCCGATGCGCGCTTCATCGACGGCGACGATCACGATGCCCCTGAAGATGCGCCGTTCGACGTGCAGTGGGCGATCGCGCTCGAACGTCTCGTCACGCAGATCACGGACGCGCGCGAACGCCATCTGGTCATTGCCTATCCGATCGGCGAAGCGGAACACGAACGGCTGCGCGCCGCCTGCGACGCGCGTGATGCGCGGTTGTTCGTCGTCACGCTCGCGCCGCCCGAAGCAATCGCGGCGTCGAATCGCGGCGCGCGCGTGCTGACGGACTGGGAGCGCAACCGGATCGCCGAGATGTATCGCGAAGGCTATGCGTCGCGGCCGTTCAGCCAGATGGTGCTGGATACGTCCGGTGCGACGCCCGAAGCGTGTGCGGCACGCATCGGGCGTCAGCTCGCGGCGACGGCGGCGTAGCGCCTGCGCGCACATCCCGGTGCCGATACGCGGATCGCGCTCGGCGCATCCCGGCATCAAACGGCCTCGACAGCCTTGAAAGGAAAACGTTTACTCTTTCTGATCTTCTTGATAGCATCGGCTCCGATCGGTTGACAAAACCATTCAGAAAGCCGATCGCAAGCATCATAAATTTCAGCTTTCCCGCTTTTTATTCCAGTTTATCCAGCTGTCTTCGAGCCATATCTGCTTTCTGTATTTTGGAGTGCTTTCTACCGGCAGCCGATCGCCCTCGCGGCAATCTCACGCCCAAACAGGAAAACGTTATCCACAACGTGGCGCCCAGCCACGGACCATCAGAGAGAGACACCATGAAGAACAGGATCATCCCGTGCGTCGTCGCCGTTCTGTCCGTTGCGTTCCTTTCCGCCTGCGGCGGTGACGACCCGGCCAGCCCGGCCGCCGCCGCGCGCCAGCAGGCCACCGCGATGGCGCTCAGTCCGTCGAATCCGCCCGGCTCGAACTTCAACCTCGCGCCGTTCACGCTGCAGTTGCCGACCGGCTCGTCCGGCAAGGTCGACACCGTGAGCGGCTCGTCGCTCGCGGGCGGCTACGTGAACCCGACGTATTTCTACACGGACGGCAGCGACGGCTCGATGGTGATGATGGATCCGACGCAGGGCTGGACCACGTCCGGCTCGCTGCATCCGCGCACGGAACTGCGCGAGAACGCGATCTGGCCAACCTCCGGCACCAACCGGCTGAATGCGACGGTGGCCGTCACGCAGGTGCCCGATCACACGACGATCGGCCAGATCTTCCAGGGCACCGGCCCGAGCAAGCCGCTGTGCGAACTGCAATTCACGTCCGGCGGCGTCGTACAGCTGCTGCTCGAAAGCACCAACCAGGGCGGCAAGTCGACGACCACGCCGATCACGACGGTCGGCGTCGGCAAGAAGTTCAGCTACGCGATGAGCCTGAGCGGTACGACGATCACCGTCACCGCGAACGGCACGACCAGGACCTTCACGATGGATTCGAGCTTCGACGGCGAAAGTTTCTACTTCAAGGCGGGCGACTACGACCAGACGGCCGTGTCCGGCACGCCGCTGACGACGCCCGGCACCGTCGTGAAGTTCTATGCGCTGACGCTCACGCACAGCTGAAGGTGAACGCGCGTCCCGACGCATGAAGCCGGGCGGGTACGCAACGCGCACCCGCCCGGCTTTTTGCACACATCCCGCGCTTACGAGTGATGCCGCACGCCCGGCACGACCGCTTCCCGCGCACGCTTGCGGCTCAGCATCAGCGTGACGACCGCCGACACCGCGAGCGTGCCGGCCACCACGTAGAGCCCTGCCGCATACCCGCCCGTCACATGCTTCAGCCAGCCGATCGCGAACGGCCCGACGAACCCGCCGAGATTGCCGATCGAGTTGATCATTGCAATGCCCGCCGCCGCACCCGCGCCGGACAGGAACGCGCTCGGCATCGCCCACAACGGCGCTTTCGCGGCACTGATCCCGATGTTGACGACGACCAGCGCAAGCACGGTCAGCAGCGCGGTGCTCGCCTGCCCCGCGAACACGAAACCGATGCATGCGAGCACGCACGGAATCACGACGTGCCACGTGCGCTCGCCGGTGCGATCCGAATGCCGCGCCCACACGATCATCGCGACGACGGCGGCGATGCTCGGGATACCGGTCAGCAGGCCCGTCTGCAGCGCGGTGAAGCCGAACTGCTTGACCATCAGCGGCGCCCACAGGCCGAGCGTGTAGAGCCCCGCCGACGTGCCGAAGTAGATCAGCGCGAGCGCCAGCACGCGCGGATCGCGCAGCGCCTGCCACGCGCCGGCCGTGTGCCCGGCGTGCGTATGGCGCGCGTCCGCTTCGGCCTTGAGCTTCGCGATCAGCCAGTCGCGTTCGTCGGCGCGCAGCCACGCGGCCTTCGACGGCGAATCGGTCAGGCACTTCAGCACGACGAAGCCGAGTACGACCGCCGGCAGCGCTTCGACGACGTACAGCATCTGCCAGTCGGCGAGCCCGAACATCGGCGGCATCTGCATGATCGCGCCCGACAGCGGCGAGCCGATCGCGGTCGAGATGGGCGCGGCCGCCATGAACCACGCGGCGGCCACCGCGCGCTGCTTCGCGGGGAACCACAGGCTCAGGTACAGGATGATGCCGGGGAAGAATCCGGCTTCGGCCATGCCGAGCAGGAAGCGCAGCACGTAGAAGCTCGTCGGCCCCGCCGCGAAGGCGGACACGGCCGACACGATCCCCCACGTGATCATCACGCGCGCGATCCAGATGCGCGCGCCGACGCGGTGGAGGATCAGGTTGGACGGCACTTCGAACAGGAAGTAGCCGATGAAGAACAGGCCGCCGCCGAACCCGAACGCGGTCGGCGACAGGCCGATCGCCTTGTTCATCGTCATCGCGGCGAAGCCGACGTTGACGCGATCGAGAAAGCTGACGAAGTAAAGCAGCATCACGAACGGAATGATGCGCCACATCAGTTTCCGCGCGACACGGGTTTCCAGATCCGCTTGCATGTGTCTCCTCCTTCGAGGTCGAGCCGTGCTCTGTCTGTGAATGCTCGCCGGCACCGCGATGACGCGGGCGGCCGGCGCCCGGCTCGCGTCGGATGCGCGAGTCTCGGGCAGGAAAATCCGGGGCGATGAACGGGCGGCGCGCCGATTACCGCTTGACGCTTTCGCGCCGCCCGCCGCCCGCCGCCCGCCGCCCGTCGCGTTGTCAGGCTGCGACCGCCGCGTGCGCAACGCGCTCGCAAACAGCCGCCGTCACCTGCGCGGTCGTCGCGCTGCCGCCGAGATCGCGCGTATGCAATGACGGGTCGGCCGTCACGGCCTCGATCGCCTGCATCACGCGCGCGGCCGCGTCCGTTTCGCCGAGGTGCTCGAGCAGCATCACGACCGACCAGAACGTGCCGACCGGATTCGCGAGCCCCTTGCCCATGATGTCGAATGCGGAGCCGTGGATCGGCTCGAACATCGACGGATAGCGGCGCTCGGGATCGATGTTGCCGGTCGGCGCGATGCCGAGGCTGCCGGCCAGCGCGGCGGCGAGATCGCTGAGGATGTCCGCGTGCAGGTTGGTCGCGACGATCGTGTCGAGCGACGCCGGGCGGTTGACCATGCGCGCGGTCGCCGCATCGACGAGCTCCTTGTCCCACGTCACGTCGGGGAATTCCTGCGCGACCTGCTTCGCGATCTCGTCCCACATCACCATCGCGTGCCGCTGCGCGTTGCTCTTCGTGATCACGGTGAGCAGCTTGCGCGGACGCGACTGCGCGAGCCGGAACGCAAACCGCATGATCCGTTCGACGCCGGCGCGCGTGAGGATCGACACGTCGGTCGCGGCCTCGATCGGATGGCCCTGGTGCACGCGGCCGCCGACGCCCGCGTATTCGCCTTCGGAATTCTCGCGGACGATCACCCAGTTCAGATCGTCCGGCCCGCAGCGCTTCAGCGGCGCATCGATGCCCGGCAGGATGCGCGTCGGGCGCACGTTCGCGTACTGGTCGAAGCCCTGGCAGATCTTCAGGCGCAGCCCCCACAACGTCACGTGGTCGGGTACGTCGGGATCGCCCGCCGAGCCGAACAGGATCGCGTCCTTGCCGCGCAGCGCGTCGAGACCGTCGGCCGGCATCATCGCGCCGTGCTGGCGGTAGTAGTCGGCGCCCCAGTCGAAATCCTCGAACTCGAAGGCAAAGCGGTCGCTGCCGCGGGCCAGCGCTTCCAGCACCTGCTTGCCGGCCGGCACCACTTCCTTGCCGATGCCGTCGCCGGGAATCGTTGCGATACGGTAGGTCTTCATGCGGAGATCCTCGATTGATCGTGAGCGTGAATGCACTTTACCGAACCAACAGTGTAGAAACCGGGGCTATACTCAAAGCATCTTTAACTTGAATTCATGAATCCCGCCATGGCGGATACCGTCCAGCCGGCCGATCTCGGCTTCTTCTCGACGCTGGCCGCGTCGGGCAGCCTGAGCGCGGCCGCGCGCGAACTCGGGCTGACCGCCGCGGCCGTCAGCAAGCGGCTCACGCAGATGGAGCGGCGCGCGGGCGTCACGCTCGTCAACCGCACGACGCGGCGGATGATGCTGACGCCCGAAGGCGACGTGTATCTCGACTACGCGCGCCGGATCCTCGACCAGATGGACGAACTCGGCGAGCTGCTCGGCAGCGCGAAGCAGCGGCCGAAAGGGCTGCTGCGCGTGAATGCGACGCTCGGGTTCGGGCGCAGCCATATCGGCCCCGCGATCTCGCGCTTCGTCGCGCGCTATCCGGAAGTGACGGTGCAATTGCAGCTGTCGGTGATGCCGCCGCCGCTCACCGACGACGCGTTCGACGTGTGCATCCGCTTCGGCGAGCCGCCGGATACGCGCGTCGTCGCGCGGCGGCTTGCGCCGAACCGCCGGCTGCTGTGCGCGGCGCCCGCGTATCTCGCGCGGCACGGCGTGCCCGGCACGCCGCACGACCTGGCGCGGCACAACTGCATCGGCATCCGGCAAGGCGACGAGGGTTACGGCGTCTGGCGCCTGACGAGCGGACGCGGCGCGGCGCGTCGCACGGAAGCCGTGCGGATCAACGGCAACCTGACAACGAACGACGGCGAGATCGCGGTGAAGTGGGCGCTCGACGGGCACGGGATCCTGATGCGTGCGGAATGGGACCTGCGCGACTATCTCGCCGACGGGCGTCTCGTCGTCGTGCTGCCCGATCACGAAACGCCGAGCGCCGATATCTATGCGGTGTATGCGCAGCGTCACCAGATGTCCACGCGGATTCGCGCGTTCGTCGATTTTCTGGCGGAAGAACTCGGGCGCCTGAAAGGCGCGTGACGCGGCGGCCGCCCTTTCGCGCCGGGCGTGAAAGGCAGGCTCAGTTCACCGCGGCCAGCGCAGCCTGTTCGAGCGCGCCGGCGGTCGTTTCGAACGCCGCGCGCGTACCGTCGCGCCCGGTCGCGCCGCTTTCCGGCGCGTGCGCAACGCGCGCATCCGGCGCCGGCCGCCACCCCACGGCCCCCGCTGCCACCCGCCCCTCGTGCTCGTGCACGGCCTGCACGAAACGCTCGGCGATCCAGTCGACGAACGCGCGCACGCCGGGCGACACATGCGGGCGCTTTACGTAGACAGCCGACACGGCGACCGCATCGGGTTGCCAGCACGGCAGCACTTCCTGCAGCCGTCCCGCATCGATCAGCGGCTGGGCGGCGACGCGCGTCGGCTGGATCAGCCCGAGGCCGTGCTCGCCGCACGCCAGATACGCCTGTTCGTCATCGACGCTGACGATGCTGTCGAGCCGGACCTTGCGCACGGCATCGTCCACAATGAAATCGAGTTCGGCCGCGCGCTGGCCGGTCACCAGCACGCCGCTGACCGCACGGTGTGCCGAGAGCGCGTCGAGCGTGCGCGGAACGCCGAAGCGGTCGAGATACGCGGGGCTCGCGCACGTCACGCGTTCGAGCGTGCCGAGCCGGCGCGCGACGAGCGACGAATCGGGCAGCGCGCCCAGCCGGATGCCGCAGTCGATCGCGTCGGCGTCGCGATCGCCCGCGCGCCCGGCCACGCCCAGCATCAGCACGAGATCGGGATGCCGCGCATGAAATGCGTCGAGCGCCGGCAGCACGATCGCGCCGGCCACCGACGCCGGCACCTCGACGCGCAGCGGCCCGCTCGGATGCCGCGCGGCACCGCGAATGCTGGCTTCGAGCTCGTCGACGTCCGCCGTGATGCTGACGCAGCGCCGGTAATACGCATCGCCTTCGGACGTCGTCCGCAGCGCGCGCGTCGTGCGCACCAGCAGCGGCGTACCGAGCGCCGCTTCGAGTTCCTGCACGGTCCGCGTTGCGGTGGCGCGCGAGATGCCGAGCGCCAGCGCCGCGCGTGTAAAGCTCTTCATTTCGACGATGCGCGTGAAGATGCGCATCGCGCGGATCGGATTGTCCACCGGTCACCCCTGCGTGATTGCGACATGCCGCGGCGCGCGCGTGCGCACCGTGCCTGCGTGTCGATGTCGACGAAAGCCGCGCGAACGGCGCGGCCGCCGGGTCAGGCGTTCGCCGCCGCGACGCTGCGCGCGGGTTCGGCCAGCAGCCGTTGCGCGAGCGCCAGCGCGTCGTCGCGGCTCGCCGCCGCGTTCAGCGGATAACCCCAGACCTTCTCGAACGTGCCCGAGAACGCATCAAGCGCCGCGCGCCGCGCCGCGTCGGGCTCGATCGCGATCATCGCGGGAATCCATTCGCGCGACTGCGCGCGATTGGCCTTGCTCCACTTCGCGAGCTGCTTGCGCATCTCGTGATCGTTGTCGGCGCGATCGTCGCCGGACGGCGCATCGTCGGTCAGAAGAACGAAGCGTTCGCGGCGCGCCAGCAACGCGTCGAGTTCGGCAATCAGGCGAGCGGGATCGGTATGGGTCGCGCCGCTGTAACGCAGCCAGACGAACGGGAACTCAGTCGTGGTGATTTGCATGTCGGCCTCCAGATGAGAATGGTTCTCATTTTATGGATCGACACTCCATGCGTCATTTCTCATCCCGGCCAACTGCTTTCTCAATCCGGCCAACCGTGCACGGGCGGGCCCGGCCGCTCAGCGTTGCCGATCGGTCAGGAATTGCGTCGGCGGCTTGCCGGTCGCCTTGCGGAACATCGTGACGAAGCTGCTCGCGCTCTCGTAACCGAGGTCGATCGCGATCTGGTGCACGCGGCGGCCGGTCGTCAGCATCCGCAGCGACAGCGCGACGTGCAGCCGCCGGCGCCAGTCGCCGAGGCTCATCCCGAGTTCCTTCGTCGCGAGCCGTGTGAGGCTGCGCTCGCTGATGCCCGCGCGCCGTGCGAGTTCGGGCAGCGGCGACTTGTCGGCCGGATCGTCGAGCAGATGATCGATCAGCTTGCGCAGCCGGCGGTCGGCCGGCATCGGCAGGTATAGATCCTCGACCGGCGCCGCGACGAGTTCGTCGAGCAGCGTCGCCACCAGCCGCCCTTGCGGCCCGTCGACGTCGTACAGGTTCGGGAAGCTCGCCGCCTTCAGCAGCAGTTCGCGCAGCAGCGGCGACATGGCCAGCGTGCAGCAGTGCCTCGGCAGGTCGAGCGCCGCATCGGGTTCGACCAGCACCGCGTAGAAAGTCGCGCCGGCCGAGCCGCGCGCCGCATGCGGCACGTCGCCCGGAATCCAGACCGTACATTGCGGCGGCGCGCTCCATACGCCGCCGTCAATCTCGCAATAGATGACGCCGCTCAGCGTGTAGAGCAACTGCGCCTGGCGATGGCTGTGCCGCTCCAGCCGCCATTCGGGCTCGACGACCGAGCCGCCGAACACGACGAGCGGACGCGGCACGTGATAGACGTCGGCGTCCGCTGCGGGATCGGTAGTCGGTGGAAGCTCGCGCATGGAACGACAGGAGATGGAAAAGGAGGGACACCGGCACCGCGCGTCCTTTCGTGCTTATACCAGAAAGGCAGCGGCGCAGCCGGGCCGTTCGACGGGGCGTCTGCGGCCGCGCGCCGAACCGAATACAATGCCCCGACCCCCTACCGCTGCGCCACCCCGCCGGAGCCGCCATGTTCGACCTGACCACGCTGACCACCTTCACGGCCGTCGTTCTGGGCCTGTTCCTGATCCCCGGCCCCGCCGTGCTGCTCGTGCTGAGCCGCACCGTGCAGGGCGGGCGCAAGACCGGCATCCTCACCGGCCTCGGCGTCGCGAGCGGCGACTTCGTGCACACGCTGTTCGCGGCCGTCGGGCTGTCCGCGCTGCTGATGACGTCGGCGCTCGCGTTCAACGTCGTGAAGCTGGTCGGCGCCGCGTACCTGATCTATCTCGGCGTGCGCGCGCTGCTGGAGAAGGCGTCCGATCCGTCGCTGCCGCAAGTGTCGCCCGTCACGCCGCTCAAGGCCTACCTGCAGGCCATTCCCGCCGAAGTGCTGAATCCGAAGACCGCGCTGTTCTTCCTCGCGTTCATGCCGCAGTTCGTGCATCCGGAGCGCGGCTCGACGTTCGTGCAGTTCGCGGTGCTCGGGCTGATCTTCGTCGTGCTCAGCTCGCTCTACACGACGCTGATCGCGTGCTCGATCCGCCCGCTCGGCCGCATCGTGAAGCGGCTCACGTGGCTCACGCGCTGGCAGGGCAAGATCATCGGCTCGATCTTCATTGCGCTCGGGCTGCGCGTGGCCGTGCAGCAGCGCTGATACCCGCGGCCGCATGACGCCCGACGGCGAAACCCTCTACACCGATCCGCGCCTCGTCGCGCTCTACGACCTGTTCAACGCGGGCGATCGGGACTTCGCGTTCTATGCCGCCGTGATCGGCGCCGCTCCGCAACGCATCCTCGATCTCGGCTGCGGCACCGGCACGTTCGCGCGCCGGCTCGCGGCGGCCGGCCACGACGTCGTCGCGATCGATCCGGCACCGGCGATGATCGACTACGCACGACGCCAGCCGGGCGCCGGCGCCGTGCGCTGGCTCGCAGCCGGACTCGGCAGCCTGCCGCCCGGCGCGCCGTTCGATACGGTCGTGATGACCGGGCATGCGTTCCAGTGCCTGCTGACCGACGACGACATCGACGCGACGCTGCATGGCGTGCGACGCGTGCTCGTCGACGGCGGCCGCTTCCTGTTCGACACCCGCAATCCGCGCGTCGAGCCGTGGCGTGCGTGGACGCCCGCGCATTCGGCACGCAGTGTCGAATCGCGCGACGTCGGCAGCGTGGTTCTCCATCACGCGGTGCGCGCGATCGACAACGCGATCGTGACGTTCGACACGTGCTACCGCTTCGGCCGCGACGATACGCTGCTGACGAACACGAGCCGGCTGCGCTTCATCGCGCAACCCGAACTGCGGGTACGCGTGGCCGCAGCCGGTTTCGCATCGGCCGACTGGTGCGGCGACTGGCAGCATGCCCCGTTCGACGAAGCGACCAGCGCGGAGATCATCGCGATCTGCCGCGCCTGAGTTGCGCGGGCGTCGGCTGCGTCAGCCCGCGACAGGCAGCGTATCCACCGCATACGTATGCCGGATCGTGCGGCCCAGCACCGGATCTTCCAGCTCGACCTCGAACCGCTCGGCCGGCCGAATGCCGCCGATCGCGGCCAGCGTCCCGCACAGCATCGCCGTGCCATCCTCGAAGCGGCCATCGTGGCGCGCAAACTGCGCGAGCAGATCGTCCGGCGTGCGCATCGCCGTCACCTTGCCTTCCTGATACAACACGCGCTCGCCGTCGATCGTCGCATATGCGCGCAGCACGAGCTGATCCCAGTGGCCGGCCACGTCGTCGAACTTCCACAACGTGTTCGCGCACGGCTTCCCGCACATCTGCTTCGATACGGTGATCCCGTACGTCTCGACCTCGCGGTCGGTATGGTCGGACGCGATGCCGACGAAGGTTTCGCCGCCGTCGCGCACCAGCACGAATTCGGCTTCGCCGCTGCTCTGCCCGCCCGAGACCTGGATCGCAGGCGACGGATCGAGGCGATCGGCCGCGACACGGTAGAACACCGGTGTCGTCGCCGGGCGCTTGACGCCGAGCGCTTCGAGTTCGCGGATATGCTTCTCCATGGCGACCGTGTCACGGCCGGTCCAGCCCGCGATCACGAGCGTGTCGATCGCGATCGCGCGCTCGGTGCGGCCGTCGCGACCGTCGATCGCGAACGTGATGGTTTTCATCGAATGCTCCTGGTGGCGGGCAGCGCACGCGCGACGTGCCGCCGCCCGCCGTGTGTCATTGACCGGCCGGCTTACGCCGGATCGTAGTAGTGGATCTCGAGCAGCACGCAGCCGCCGTTCGACTTGAACGGGCCGTGCCATGCGCCGGGCGGCCGCACCGCGTACGTGTAGCCCTTGAACGGCGTGCCGCCGTTGCCGTGCTCGTCGTTGCCGACGGTCAGGTCGCCTTCGACGAGAAAGACTTCTTCCCAGTAGTCGTGCACGAACGGCTTCTTCGTATGCAGTCCGGCCGGCAGGCGCAGCAGGCGCGTGCGGCTGCCGCGCTTGCGCTCGGTGTCGAGCGCACCGGACAGGATCAGTTCCTGCGCGCCGGATGCCGGGTCATAGCCTTCCGGCAGCCGCCAGTCGCGCTGCATGTCCAGCGTATGAAATTCGTCGTGAAGCTTGTTGATGGCCATCTGTCTCTCCTGAATGCGATAGCGGGTGAAATCGGGCGCGACGGGACGCGTCAGGCAGCGCGCGGCGTCGACAGTTCCTGGCTCAGCGAGTAGCTGCCGAGCATCGAATCGACGAGATGCGACGCGCGCTGCCAGTCGTACGTGCGGTACGCATGGCCCTTGGTGACGAACGATGCGCCGGCGTAGAACAGTTCGTACTGGTTGTGGCGCGACGCGAATTCGGAGCCGACGGCGTCCCATGCGAGCTTGAAGAACTTCACGCGATCCTCCGACGAGCACACCGGCGACTTCTGCGTCTTCTCGATGATGCGCAGCAGGTCGGGGTTCTCGAAATCGCGCACGCTGGACGGCAGCATGATCATGCCGCCACCAGCGAGCTCGCGCAGCGTGTTGAGCACCTTCGAATACAGCTGCTGCGTGACGACCTGCGAGCCGTACAGCATGTTGCGGTCGGGCACGTAGAAGCCGTTGACGACGGTGCCCTTCGCCTCCATCCCGTAGACCCACGCCTCGACCATCGACGCTTCGGCCGCGAGCTGCCCCAGCGTCTCGCGCACCTGCGGGAACGTGTTCGTGCCGTTGACCTCGGAGATCTTCAGGCCGAGCCCGACGAGGAAGCGCAGCTTCGTCATCAGGCGTACCTGGCACTGATAGTTCTGGTACACGTGTGCAGGCGTCGCATGGAACTGCTTCGCGCACATCGCCGTATTGCCCGCGACGAAGATCCGCTCCCACGGCACCTTCACGTCGTCGAAATACAGCACCGCATCGTTCTCGTCGAAGCGGCTCGACAGCGGGTTGTCGAACACCGACGTCGCGTTTTCCTCGTACGACTTGCGCGACATGATCTTCATGCCCTTCGCGTTCATCGGCACCGCGAACGACAGCGCGTACATCTCGTCGCCTTCGCGCAGCGGCTGGATGCAGCTGCAGAACACCTCGTTCGCCATGATCCCGCTCGTCGCGAGCATCTTCGCGCCGCGCACCGTGATGCCTTCGGCATCCTGATCGACGATGCCGACCGCGAGGTACTTGTCTTCCTGTTCGTGCGCCGGCTTCGACTGGTTCGCCTGCGGATTCACGATCACGTAGGTCAGGAACAGGTCGTTGTCCCGCGCATAGCGGTAGTAATCGCGCAGCGCACCCGCACGCGCCGGGTCGTATTGCTCGAACACCTCGACGCCCATGACCATGCCCGACAGGCATGACGCGACGTGATCGGGCGAGCGGCCCATGAAGCCGTAATGCAACTCCGACCACGCTTCCAGCGCGGCACGGCGTTCGACGAGTTCGTCATAGGACGTCGGCAGTTGCCAGATCCGGCTGACGCGGTTGCCCGTGTCGGGCGACACGAACGTCATCTTCTCGACGTTCTCGTCGCGTGCCTGGTAGTCGTACAGGCTTGCGTAGCTGCGGATCGAATTGCGGAATGCCGCGTGCGCGGTCACATCGCCGACCGGCTGGCCGTTCAGGTAGACCTGCCGCCCGTCGCGCAACGACGCGATGTGCTGAGTCCCGTTCTTGATCATGATGTCCTCCTGGGTGGAATGAATCGTGGGTCGCGTTCACACGGACGGCGCATGCGCGCCGTCGAGCGTGCGATAGCGGCCGCCGAAGAAGATCAGCGGGCGCCCTTCCGAGCGCACGCGGTGCCGCGTCACGCGGCCGACGAAGATCACGTGGTCGCCGCCGTCGTATTGCGCATAGGGCGCGCATTCGAAGGTCGCGAGCGCATCGGGCAGCAGCACCGCGCCGTCGTCGTCCGCCGCGCCGGCGCGCCAGCCCCACTTGTCGCCGTTCGTCTTCGCGAAGCAGTTCGACAGGTGCTGCTGCGTCTCGTCGAGCACGTTGACCGCGTAACCGTCCGCACCGGCCAGATCGCCGAGGCTCAGGCTGCGGCGGTCGACCGAGAACAGGATCAGCGGCGGGTTCAGCGACACCGAATTGAACGACGCGACCGTGATGCCGACCGGCACCCTCTCTTTGCGCGGTGCGGTAATCACCGCGACGCCCGTCGCGAACATCGACAGCGCGGTGCGAAAGCACCGCTGCTCGTCGGCGCCCGCGCCGGTTCCGGCATGGTTCTCGCTCATCTCTTCCTCCTTGGGTTGCATCGCCGGATTCCGCTGCGGAATCCAGCCCAACAAAGCACCGTCATTTAGCTTTGTTATTTAGCTTTTATTAAATGTAAACACAAAGACGGATTCAAGTTGTCGTAAACCCTGACCTTAAAAGCTTTATTTGAAAGACAACCCTACTGGCGTGATGGATGTTGCGTGGCGCCCGCGAATGTCCACGTACACTGCGCCAACCGTATTCCCCGGCTTTCGCGACCCGCGAGAGACACAGCTTTCCGGAGCCTTTTCGATGCAATCCCGTCCGATCTACATGGACTACAGCGCGACGACGCCCGTCGATCCGCGCGTGGTCGACAAGATGGTGCCGTTCCTGCACGAGCAGTTCGGCAACCCGGCTTCGCGCAGCCACAGCTATGGCTGGGACGCCGAGCAAGCCGTCGAGGAAGCGCGCGCGCACGTTGCCGCGCTGCTCGGCGCCGACCCGCGCGAAATCGTGTGGACGTCCGGCGCGACCGAAGGCAACAACCTGGCGATCAAGGGCGCCGCGCACTTCTACCAGGGCCGTGGCAAACACCTCGTCACGGTGAAGACGGAGCACAAGGCCGTGCTCGATACGTGCCGCGAACTCGAGCGCCAGGGTTTCGACGTCACGTACCTCGACGTGCGGGAGGACGGCCTGGTCGATCTCGATGCGTTGCAGCAGGCGCTGCGCGCCGACACGATCCTGGTATCGGTGATGCTCGCGAACAACGAAACGGGCGTGATCCAGCCGGTGGCCGACATCGGCGCGCTGTGCCGCGCGCGCGGCATCGTGTTCCACTGCGACGCCGTGCAGGCGGCCGGCAAGATTCCGGTGGACGTGAATGCGCTGAATGTCGACCTGCTGACGGTGACCGCGCACAAGGTGTATGGCCCGAAGGGGATCGGCGCGCTGTACGTACGCCGCAAGCCGCGCGTGCGCATCGAAGCGCAGATGCACGGCGGCGGCCACGAGCGCGGCATGCGTTCGGGCACCCTGCCGACGCATCAGATCGTCGGCATGGGCGAAGCGTTTCGGCTTGCGAAGGAAGAGATGGGGGAAGAAAGCCGCCGCGTCGGTGCATTGCGCGACCGGCTGCTCGCCGGCCTGTCGACGCTCGACGAGGTGTACGTGAACGGCGATCTGGCGCACCGGATTCCGCACAACCTGAACGTCAGCTTCAACTTCGTCGAAGGCGAATCGCTGATCATGGGGATCAAGGGCGTCGCGGTGTCGTCAGGTTCCGCGTGTACGTCGGCGTCGCTGGAGCCGTCGTACGTGCTGCGTGCGCTCGGCCGCAGCGACGAACTCGCACACAGCTCGATCCGCTTCACGCTCGGCCGCTTCACGACCGAAGCCGAAGTGGACAGCGTGATTGCTCAGGTGTGCGACACCGTCGGCAAGCTGCGCGCGCTGAGCCCGCTGTGGGACATGCATCTGGAAGGGGTCGATCTCGATACGATCGAGTGGGCCGCGCACTGAGCGAGCGTGCGCCGCGACGTCGCGCCGGCCTGCGGCCGGCGTGCGTCAGCCTTTTTCCTGGCGTGCGATCATGTGCGCGAGGTCGAGCGTCGCGCGATCTCCGTTGGTGACAAGGCGGTCGATCACCGAGCACAGCACCTTGAATTCGGTCTTGGTCACGCCCTCGAACAGCACGTTGTTGATACGCTGCTGGGTCGGCGCCAGCGCCTTCAGCAGCTTCGTACCGGCCGGCGTGACCGTGAGCCGCATCTTGCGCTTGTCGTCCGGGTCCGCGCGCTTGTCGATCAGGCCGAGCTTCTTGAGCTTGCCGGTCTCGATCGTCACGAACGCGCCGCTCAGGTGCAGGTGGTCCGCCAGGCGGTTGACGGTCACGACGTCGTCGTGGGACAGGTGCGCGACCGATACGAGCAGCGAATACTGGATGCCGGTGAGCCCGGCAATCGAGCCGAAGCCGTCGCGCACCGACAGCAGGCGGGCCGCGAACGGCAGCAGCCCGTTGATCAGGTGGCGGAATTCCGTGTCCGTGCCGTCGATCAGGCAGGCCGGGTGGGTAATGGTCAGAACGGACTCCTCTTGCTGCTTGGCCATGACGTCGACGCTCCGTGCAGTCATGCGAATTTAGCTTTGAAACGAAATTATACGGCAAAGGCACATGCGCTCCCGGCCGGGCCGCCGCGGACTGCGGCGGCCATTGCTCCGCCGAACTGTAATCGCGTGTAATCGATTCGCGTGCCCATTACGCCTACGCTGCCAGCACCCCTTCACCCGATTCGGATTCTTCCAGGAAGAAGACTATCGACCTGAAAGGGACGCTGGCGCCGCAGGCGCCCTCACTTGGCACATCATTTCTCTTCGGAGCGAATCATGGGACACCGCGAAATTCTGGCCGGCGCACCGGCGACCATCGAGATCGTCACGCTGTTCGACGTCGAGCTGATTCTGCACGACTTCAAACCCGTGGGTAACAAGACGCCTCAGACCGCCATCTGGCTCCCTCACGGGCCCGCCTCGGTGAAGTATGCGTACATGGTTGCACCCGAGGAGTATGTGAAGCCTTCGACGAATGCGACGCCGGACATCTCGATCTACGGCTTGAGCGGCGACACGGTTCGCTGGCGCGGCCTCTCGTTCAGCGGGAACGTCAATCACGCGGGAGCGCTGGTTGCGGTCGAGCCGAACGGCGCCTCCAAAGTCCTCAAGTTCCAGGGCCCGCCGAACGATGTTCCGGGATCCTATCTTGCGTACAACATCGACAAGAAGGAACCCTACGATCTCAAGAATTTCCTGGACAACCGCGTCAGCGCTTCCGTTGTCGGTTACGGTACCGATCAATACATCGTGACCTTCTACGCAATGGAGGTCGACCGCAGGACCGGGGAGATCGATTATGCAAAATCCGGATACTACAAGTGGGATCCGGAAGTGACCTGCCTCGCCTGAAGCGATCTCCGACCGACGCGGGGGCGATGATGCCTCACCAATCGCCCCCGCGGATGAAGCAGCCCCTTTTTTAGAGAGAAGGTCCCCTGCGGCCAGCCGCCCTGACCGGCGGCTGGCCGCAGGCCGCTCGTGCCGGCCGCTCCGACGGCTTGCGAAGTAACGCCGCTAACGCCCGCCGGCCGACGGAACACCCCGGTCGAGCACCTGCCTCACCGCCTCCCAATCCAGCCCGAACCGCGCAAGATACTTGCGCAGGCGGTCCGCATCGTTCGGTTGCCGCTTGCTCTGCCGCGACACCGCAAACAGCGTGCGCCCGGCCTCCGACAGGCTCGCCGATGTGCGGCACACGTCGAGCACGCGTTCGAGCTGCACACGGTCGAACAGGTCGAGTTCCGCCGCACGCGTACCGAACACCGCGTCGACGCACGGTTCCGACCCGCCCGCACCGCCCGGCGGCGACCACGTGCGCGTCAGCCGCTCGACCTCCTGCTCGGCGAGTTCCTCGGTAATCCGCCCTGCATCGGCCAGCGTCGCCATCCGCGTGACCGACGCCGACAGTTCGCGGAAGTTGCCGGCCCACGCCGCGCGCGGTGACGCCGCGAACGCGAGATAGCGCCGCTTCGCCTCCACGTTGAATCGCACCTGCTCGCCCTGCTCGCGGCCAAAGCGGTCGAGTTCGAATTCGAGGTTCGGCTCGATGTCCTCGCGGCGCTCGGCCAGCCCTGGCAATTCGTAGGTCCAGAGATTGATCCGCGCATAGAGATCCTCGCGGAACGTGCCGGCCGCCACCATCTGCCGCAGGTCGCGGTGCGTACCTGCAATCAGCTCGAAATCGCTGGTCGCCTCGACGTCCGCGCCGACCGGCAAGAAGCGTTTCTCCTCGATCGCCTTCAGCAGCATGGCCTGCTCGTCGAGCCCGAGTTCGCCGATTTCGTCGAGAAACAGCAGCCCGCCGTCCGCGGCGCGCAGCAGCCCCGCGCGTGCCGACTGCGCGCCCGTGAACGCGCCTTTCACGTGACCGAACAGCGTCGACATCGCCGCGTCGCCGCGCAGCGTCGCGCAATTGATCTCGATGAACGGCCCCGCGAGCCGATGGCGGCCGCGTTTCAGCTCGTACACGCGTTTCGCGAGAAACGACTTGCCGGCGCCCGTCGGCCCGACCAGCAGCATCGGCGCGCGCGAACGCACGGCCACGCGCTCCAGCTGTTCGATCAGCGCATTGAAGCGCGCGTTGCGTGTCGCGATGCCGGCCTTCAGGAACGACACCGTTTCATCGCGCTCGCGCGTGAAACGCTGCGCGATCCGGTTGTAGCGCGACAGGTCGAGATCGATCACCGATATCGTGCCCGGCCCGCTCGGCCCTTCGTCGGTGCGCTGCGGCGGCCCCGTCTGCACGAGGCGCGCGGGCAGGTAGCGCGCTTCCGCCAGCAGGAACCAGCAGATCTGCGCGACGTGCGTGCCGGTCGTGATGTGGATCAGGTAGTCCTCGTGCTCGAGGTCGAACGGATACGCGCGCGCGAAGTCGTGCAGCGTCGCGTAGACCTTCTCGAAATCCCATGGATCGTGGAGCGTGACGGGCGTAAGCCGCACGTCGGTATGCGGCGACAACTGCGCGAGATCGTCCCGCACGTGACTGGCGAGACGCACGTACTCCTGCGGATACAGCAGTTCGAGCCGGTCGATCGGCAGGTCGGGATGCTCGCACAGCGAAATCGTCGGCCGCCATTTCGGGTAGCGGCGCGCGGTGCGGTCGCCCTGATCGAGCACGGTACCGAGGAAACCGATGGCAACGGTCTTTCGCATGCTTATCTCATGGGATAAAAAACGATCAGATTGTATCGGAAATTCATCATGACGCGAGACGGAAGGCATCGACACCCAACGCAGCCCATCAAATAAAACTCCTTTATTTTCAATGAATTAAAAAATATCCCGAGCGCAAACACACCCGCTGGCACGCTCCTCGCTAAATAGAACACGCCGGATGTCCCGCTGGCCCTCGAGCCAGGGTTCCAACGCCCTGCTGGTGCGCCGCCGCCGAACCTCGTTCGTCGCGGCAGCGCATGCCGCCATGGACAGATGAAGGCAAAAGGGGCGCGCGCCAGGATGCCTCGTCCGGGTTCGAATCCCGGAGCGCCCATTGTTCGGAAGCTCAGCCAGGTGGAGCAGCCGGCGAAAGCCGGCCGGCGGCGGGTTCGAATCCCGCTCGAACACTGTCCGCAAGGACAGTCTTGTGATGAAAGCAGTACCCGCCGGTGCGGGCCGACAGGCCCGCCGCGCGTCGGACCGGTTGCGGTTCCGCGCGATCGGCCGGGCGGCCGCACGGCCCGCGCGAATGCGCACGACGACGCGATGCAGGATGCGTCATCGTGGGCTTCGACGCCGGCCAGCGCGCCGCCCGCCCGATTGCGTCGCACCCCGATTCGCACGATGCGCGTCACCCGGCGGTCATTGAAAAAAAGGACAAAAATATGTGGAAGCGTCATGTAGTGAAAAAGAACGAGCGCGCGCTGCTGATGAGCGAAGGCGATTTCGTCAAGGTGCTGGAACCGGGCGTGTTCAAGGCCTTCGATCCGCTCAAGCGCCTGTCGGTGCAGACCGCGCGTCTCGATGCGCCGCTCGCCGACGCGGCGCTGGCCGACTACCTGCGTCACGACGCACCGGACGTGCTCGCGCAGTACTTCGTCGCGATGGATCTCGCCGACGATGAAGCGGGCCTGCGCTATGAAGACGACGTGCTCGTCGAGATCCTGGCGCCCGGCACGCGCCGGCTGTACTGGCGCGGCCTGGCCGAGCATCGCCTCGAACGCGTCGACCTCGCGCAGCACAGCATGCTGCCGGCCGCGCTCGTGAAGCGCATCGCTCAACCGGCGCTGCGTGCGCGCGGCGTGGCGGGCCTGACGGGCGTGCTGCTGGCGCAGGTGCCGGCGTACCACGTCGGCGTGCTGAAGATCGACGGCAAGATCGAGCGGTTGCTGGACGCGGGTACCTCGGCGTTCTGGCGCTTCAACCGCGACATCGCGGTCGAACTCGTCGACCTGCGCCTGCAGGCGATCGAAGTCGGCGGACAGGAAATCCTGACGCGCGACAAGGTTGCGCTGCGGCTGAACCTGTCGGCGACGTGGTGCTATGCGGACGTGCTGCATGCGTTCGGCCGGCTGCAGAAGCCGGTCGAGCACCTGTATCGCGAGCTGCAGTTCGCGCTGCGGTCGGCGGTCGGCACGCGCTCGCTCGACGAGCTGCTGGAGGACAAGCAGTCGATCGACGAGGTCGTGATCGCGCAGGTGCGCGCCCGTCTCGGCGATTCGGGCGTGGACGTGCGCAGCGTCGGCGTGAAGGATATCGTGCTGCCGGGCGACATGAAGGCGATCCTCGCGCAGGTGGTCGAAGCGGAGAAATCCGCGCAGGCGAACGTGATTCGCCGCCGCGAGGAAACGGCGGCCACGCGTTCGCTGCTGAACACCGCGAAGGTGATGGAAGAAAACCCGACCGCGCTGCGGCTCAAGGAGCTGGAAACGCTCGAGCGCGTCGCGGAACGGATCGACCGCATCTCGGTGTTCGGCGGTCTCGACCAGGTGCTGAACGGACTCGTCAGCATCAAGGGCACGTAATGCAGGACACGGCGCGGCACACGTGTGCCGCGCCGGATAACGGAATGAATGGTGAAGCAAATGAATGACATGGGTTATCAGGTGATGGAACTGGCGGGCGGCAAGCCGGTGAAGATGTGGACGCAGGGTGTCGCCGTCGAGGACGAAGCGCGCGCGCAGCTGCGCAACACCGCGCAGATGCCGTTCGTCTTCAGCCACATCGCGGTGATGCCGGACGTCCACCTCGGCAAGGGTTCGACGATCGGCAGCGTGATTCCGACGAAGGGCGCGATCATCCCGGCCGCGGTCGGCGTCGACATCGGCTGCGGGATGATGGCCGCGCGCACGACGCTGACCGCGTCCGATCTGCCGGACTCGCTCGCGGGGCTGCGCAGCGCGATCGAACGCGCCGTGCCGCACGGCCGTGCGCCGGGCCGCCGCGATCCGGGCGCGTGGGGCGACCGCACGCCGGCCGCCGTGACCGAATCGTGGAAGTCGCTGCAACCGGGCTTCAAGCGGATCGTCGACAAGTATCCGAAGCTGGAAAAGACGAACCACTACGCGCATCTCGGCACGCTCGGCACCGGCAACCATTTCATCGAAGTGTGCGTCGACGAAGCGGACCACGTGTGGTTCATGCTGCACAGCGGCTCGCGCGGCGTCGGCAACGCGATCGGCAGCCTGTTCATCGAACTCGCGCAGGCCGACATGCGTCAGCACATCGCGAACCTGCCGGACCGCAACCTCGCGTATTTCACCGAAGGCAGCCGGCACTTCGACGATTACGTCGAAGCGGTCGGCTGGGCGCAGGACTACGCGCGGCGCAACCGGCAGGCGATGATGGACGCGGTGATTGCCGCGGCACGCGGCGTGATCGCGAAGCCTTTCGCGGTCGACGAGCACGCGGTGAACTGCCACCACAACTACGTGCAGCGCGAACGCCACTTCGGCGAAGACGTGCTCGTGACGCGCAAGGGTGCGGTGTCCGCGCAGAAGGGGCAACTGGGGATCATTCCGGGCTCGATGGGCGCGAAGAGCTTCATCGTGCGCGGGCTCGGCAACCCGGAAAGCTTCTGCTCGTGCAGCCACGGCGCAGGCCGGACGATGAGCCGCACCGAAGCGAAGCGGCGCTTCACGGCCGACGACCAGGCCAAGGCCACGCAGGGTGTCGAATGCCGGAAGGACGCGGGCGTCGTCGACGAAATCCCGATGGCCTACAAGGACATCGACGCGGTGATGGCGGCCCAGCGCAGCCTCGTCGAAGTGGTGCACACGCTGCGCCAGGTGGTATGCGTGAAGGGATAGCGCGGTGCGGCGTGTCGATGCGCGACACGTTCCCGCGCGATGCCATCGACTGTCGATGAAAAGCAAACGGCGCGGTGCTTTCGGGCATCGCGCCGTTGGTCCATTTGCAGCTGTCGCTGCGCGGCCGGCAACGCGCGTACCCGCACGTTACGGGCCGTCGCATCAAGCGCCGCCCGTTGCAGCGGTATACTTGATGCCGTTCGCGCCGCTGCACTCGACCTGCACCGCTTGCCGACGATGCGCTTGCAGTCCGGCATCTTCCGCCCGCCCTTTCACCGTCGATACGAACCGTCATGCCGCACCGCTTTTCGCTTGCCCTCGCCGTCCTCCTCGCCGCCTCCCCGATCGCCGCACAGGCCCGCCCGCTCGCGCGGCCGCCGATCGAGCGCGATTTCAAGAGCTGGTCGGTCGTCTGCGACAACGGCAATCGCTGCGTGGCCGAGAGCCACACGGACGATATCGACGATGCACGCCCCGCCGTCATCCTGCGCGTGACGCGCGATGCCGGCCCCGATGCGCAACCGTCGCTCGATCTCTACGCGTCGGCGCCGCTGGACCTGCGTACCGCACGCGTCGACGGCCGCCCGTTCGATGCCGCCCCGGCCCAATGGCATGCATTCGGCGACAAGACCGATGACGAAGCGCACCCGCTGCGGATCCGCACGAACGATCCGGCAACGGTGGCCGCCTGGCTTTCTGCATCGCGCAATGCGCAACTGCTGAGCTTCGGCGATCCGGCGTCGGCACACAGCGCGCGTACGCCGTTGTCGGGGTTGAATGCCGCGCTGCTGCTGATCGACGATACGCAGGGCCGCGTCGGCACGGTCACGGCGCTGCTGCGCCCCGGCACCAGGCCTGCGTCGTCGGTGCCGGCCGCGCCCGCATTGCCCCCCGCCGTCACGCCGGCGCCGCCGCCCGCCGCGAACCTGTCGGCGGCAGAACAGCGTCCGCTCGTCGACGCGGTGCTCGCGAAATTCGGCGCCGACGTGAAGCAATGCGCGGCCGATGTCGAAGACGAAATGTCGGCAAGCGATCGCCGCAAGGCATCGACGGCCGTGGCGATCTCCGCCGACGAGGCACTCGTCGCGATCCCGTGCCAGACCAGCAGCATGTATAACCACACCGACCTGTGGTATCGCATCCGCCGCACCGCACCATACGCGCCGACGGCGATGAACTTCGGCGAAAACGCGAACGCGGGCCTCGATTCGCCGTCGTTCCCGAATGAACTGACCGAGGCCGGCTACGATCCGGCCAGTGCGATGCTGTCGAGCAAGGTCCGGTTGCGCAGTGCCGGCGATTGCGGTTCGACCGCATCGTGGATCTTCGACGGCCGGCGCTTCCTGCTCGACGACATCGCGACACACGGCACCTGCAACGGCCTGTTCCAGGACCAGTGGCCGCGCCTGTATCGCCGCGCCGACGCGGCTGCTAGCGCGCACTGACGCATCAGGTCACGCGCCGACGATCGAGATCGAGAACCCGTCCCAGCCCTTCTGACCGACCGTCTGCACGGCCGTCGTCGTGAGCGCCGGCTCGGCGACGAGGCGCGCGAACCCGTCGCGCACGCCGACCACGTCGGGCTCGCGATTGTCCGGATCGGCCACGCGCCCGCGCCGCACGACGTTGTCGACGACGATCACCGTGCCGGGCCGCGACAGCTTCAGCGCAGCGTCGAGATAGATCGCGTTGTTGTCCTTGTCCGCATCGATGAAGATGAAATCGAACGGCGCCTCACCGGCGTCGACGAGCCGCGCAAGGCTGTCCTTCGCGCTGCCGACCACCACCGACACGACGTCCGCGAACCCGGCGCGCGCAATGTTCTGCGTCGCAACCTTCGCATGGCCGGGGTTCAGTTCGAGCGTCACGAGCGAGCCGCCGGGCGGCAATGCGCGCGCGAGCCAGATCGTGCTGTAGCCGCCGAGCGTGCCGACCTCGAGGATGCGGCGCGCGCCGCGGATCGTCGCGAGCAACTGCAGCAGCTTGCCCTGGTTCGGCGCGACGTTGATCGCGGGCAACCCGGCCGCGTCGCTTGCCGCCAGCGCCGCGTCGAGCGCGTCGTCGGACGGCACGAGCGTCGCGGAAAAATACGCATCCACCTGATTCCACTGATCCTGATCCATCGCGCACCTTTCGTCTGCGGAAAAACGCATTCTATTCGCCGCGCCTCCATAAGCAACAAACCATTCGTTCTAAGGACAGCAGCGCGCGTGCTCCTATAATCGCCGGACGGCAGGACCCCTCGACCTTCACAACAACAAACGGAGCACCCATGACCGATCAGGCCAATTCGAACTGGCGTCTCGAAACCATCGCCGTGCACGGCGGCTATCGTCCCGACCCGACCACGCGCGCGGTCGCCGTTCCGATCTACCAGACCGTTGCGTACGCATTCGACGATACGCAGCACGGCGCCGACCTGTTCGACCTGAAGGTCCAGGGCAACATCTACACGCGGATCATGAACCCGACGACGGACGTGCTCGAGCAGCGGATCGCCGCACTCGAGGGCGGCATCGGCGCGCTCGCGCTTGCCTCGGGCCAATCCGCCGTCACGTACGCGATCCAGACGATCGCCGAAGCCGGCGACAACATCGTGTCCGCGAGTTCGCTGTACGGCGGCACCTACAACCTGTTCGCGCATACGCTGCCGCAATACGGGATCACCACGCGCTTCGCCGATCCGCGCGACCCCGCGTCGTTCGAACCGCTGATCGATGCACGCACGAAGGCGATCTTCGCGGAATCGGTCGGCAACCCGCTCGGCAACGTCACCGACATCGCCGCGCTCGCGGAAGTCGCGCATCGCCACGGCATCCCGCTGATCGTCGACAACACGGTGCCGTCGCCCTACCTGCTGCGCCCGTTCGAGCATGGCGCGGACATCGTCGTGCACTCGCTGACGAAGTATCTCGGCGGGCACGGCACGAGCCTCGGCGGCGCGATCGTCGATTCGGGCAAATTCCCGTGGGCCGAACACGCGGACCGCTTCAAGCGGCTGAACGAGCCGGACGTCAGCTATCACGGCGTCGTCTATACGGAAGCGTTCGGGCCGGCCGCGTATATCGGCCGCGCGCGCGTGGTGCCGCTGCGCAACATGGGCGCGGCGATCTCGCCGTTCAACGCGTTCCAGATCCTGCAGGGCATCGAGACGCTGGCGCTGCGCGTCGAACGGATCAGCGACAACGCGCTGAAGATCGCGCAGCATCTCGCGCGCCACGAGCACGTTGAATGGGTGAACTACGCGGGCCTGCCCGACCATCCCGACCATCCGCTCGTCGCACGCTACCTGTCGGGCCGCGCGCCGGGCATCCTGACGTTCGGCGTGAAGGGCGGCCGCGACGGCGGGGCGAAGTTCCAGGACGCGCTGATGCTGTTCACGCGGCTCGTCAACATTGGCGATACGAAGTCGCTCGCGACGCACCCGGCATCGACGACGCACCGTCAGCTGTCGCCAGCCGAGCTCGCAAAAGCCGGCGTGAAGGAGGAAACGGTACGGCTGTCGATCGGCATCGAGCATATCGACGACCTGCTCGCCGATCTCGACCAGGCGCTCGCGCAGCTTTGACCGGAACGGACGCGCCGGCTCGCCGGCGCGTCCCGCATCAAACATCTTGACCTTGAAGCGGCTTCAAGGTGTTCAATCCCCGGTTGATGCCGGGGCGACGCCCGGCGCGTACGATCGTGCAACGCAGCCTGCGCTGCGGCACGCCCACCGCCGAGACGCCTCATGACACCGACCGCGAAGCTTGCACTGCTCACGTTACCGCCCGTGCTGGCGGCCTGTTTCGGCGCCCTCGCGGCCGCGTGGCGCGCGCCCGGCCCGAAAACGTCGAGCGTCATCCAGCATTTCACCGGCGGCATCGTGTTCGCCGCCGCGGCGCTCGAGCTGCTGCCGCAGGACCGCGCGCATGCGCTGTTTCCGGTCGTCGTCGGGTTCGTGCTCGGCATCGCGCTGATGCTCGCGATCCGCGCGCTGTCGGGCGCGATCGAGACGCGCTACGAGGAAGCGCGCTTGCCCGTGAGCCTGATCATCGTCACCGCGATCGACCTCGTCGTCGACGGCCTGGTGCTCGGCATCGCATTTTCCGCGAGCGACGAAAGCGGCATCATCCTGACCGTCGCGCTGACGCTCGAAGTGCTGTTCCTCGCGCTGTCGGTCAGCGCGGCGCTTGCCGCCGCAGGCATCGGCCGGATGCTGTCGATCGTCGTGCCGGTCGGGCTCGCGGCGCTGCTGAGCATCGCGGCCGTGGCCGGCAACGCGGCGTTTGCCGGCCTGCCGGCCAACATCTACGCCGCATTGCTGGGGCTCGGCACCGTCGCGCTGCTGTACCTCGTGACCGAAGAACTGCTGGTCGAAGCGCACGAGGTGCCCGAAACGCCGTTCGCGACGGCGGCGTTCTTCATCGGCTTCATCGTGTTCTTCCTGATCGAAGGATCAGTGAAGGCAGGATAAGCCGTACGCGCCGGCTACCACGTCGTCGCGCCCGTCGGATACGTCTCGACGATACGCGTGCCGTTCACGGGCGTGACGCCCTCGTTGCGCAGTGCGGTCCACAGGTCGATCGCATGTTCGCGCGACTTGCGGCTGCCGTCGTCGGTCAGCACGTTCAGCGCGATCACTTCGTCGCGCGTCGTCAGCTGCAGTTGTTCCTTGAGCTTGCGCGACTGATGCGACGCAGTGCGGACGTCACCGAGCACGATCCGTTTCTCCGCCGTGGCCGGCTCGCTTCCCGCATCGGCCGGCACGAACGTCAGCCGGCCGTTGTCGACCTCGCACTGTCCGCGCGAAAACGTCGCGGTCCATGCGCCCGCCGGCACGGCCGCCAATTCGCAGCGCATCCGCTCGTTCGCACGCTGGCCGACGTCGTGTGCCGGCGCGTGCGACAGCGCCCGCTCCGGCCAGCCGGCCGCCATCGCGGCGCTCGACATCAGGCATGCCGCCAGCACGATTCCCTTCGCGATATCGCGCATGACACTCTCCTCTGCATGATTGAATCCGGCCGGCGGGCTTCAGCCCGGCCGACCGCGAATGATTGATCAAAGCACCGCGAAGCGGTTGTCGTGTGCATCGACCATTGGCGCTTTCTCGCCACGATGCACCGTCGAACGATGGATTTCCTGATTGCGCGCGACGGTGGCCGGGCTCGCCGGGTAGTCGTGATTCGGGCTCGGAATCACGCCGTCGTGGCGCGCGCGCACCAATTCCTGAATCACCTCCTGACGACTCTTCGGCTGCGCCGACACGGCCTGCGAGAAGGCGGAAATCGACAGTGCGGCAACGGCGACGGCGATCATCGGGCGCGGAATGTTCATGGTGTTTGCTCCTTGCGGGAGAGGCGTGACAGGAGCCTTCACTGTGATCCGGCGACGGTGCGGAATCGTGATCGCCGCATGACGGTTTCGTCACCGGCCCAACATCTCCTGCATCGCAGTGCAAACGAAGTTTCGCGCATTTTTCGTCGCTCATGACACCGCGATGACATTTTTCTCATTTGTCCCTCACCTCCACGATTCGAACGCTTTCCAGAATCGCCAGCGCGATCGCGATATTTCGGCCTGCCGCCACAAGGCTCGGCATCGGAATCGATGCGATGCACGAAACGATCTTCTTGAACCTCAGGGGCACACCATGAAAACTCCAGTTCGGCTCGTCATGATGTCGGGCACGCTGCTCGCAGCCACCCACGCGGCTCACGCGACGGAAGTCACGCTCTACGGCCTGTTCGATACGTCGCTCACGTATGTATGGAACGCCAATGCGGACGGCAAGAATCTCGTTGGCCTCGGCAACGGCAATCTGCTCGGCAACCGCTTCGGCGTGAAAGGCGCGGAAGATCTCGGGGGCGGCCTGAAAGCGGTCTTCACGCTGGAAAACGGCTTCAACCCGAACACCGGCGCGCTCGGGCAAGGCAACCGGATGTTCGGGCGGCAGGCGTTCGTCGGCCTCGAAAGCGCGCGCTGGGGCACGCTGACGCTCGGTCGCCAGTACGATGCGCTCGCCGATGTCGCGTGGCCCGTCACCGGCGACTTCTACTTCGGCAGCGTGTACGCAACGCCCGGCGACGTCGACAACTACGACACCTCGTCGCGAACCGACAACGCGGTGAAGTACACGTCGCCCGTGATCGGCGGATTCCAGTTCGTTGGCATGTATGCGCTCGGCGGTGTGGCCGGCAAGAGCGGCGCCGGGCAAACCTGGTCGGCCGGCCTTTCATACAGCAACGGCCCGGTCGATGTCGCGGGCGGCTACTACTACGCGGCCAACCGGTCTTCGCTCGCCAACGGCATCCGGACCGGCTGGAACGGCACCTCCGACGGCACGTTCGACGGTTCGCTGGTCAATGGCGGCTACATCTCCGCGAAATCGATCGGCATCGCGCGCGGTGCATTGCGCTACAACTTCGCGCCGTTCGCGGTCGGCATCGACTACAGCAATGCGCTGTACAAGGCCGATGCGATGTCCGCGTTCCGCAGCACGCAGAAGTACGACACCGCGCGCGGCTTCTTCAATTACCAGGCGACGCCCAGCCTGCTCGTCGGCCTGGGCTACAGCTACACGCGTGCCCGCGGCGATACGAGCGCGACCTACCATCAGGTGTCCGCCGGCGCCGACTATGTGCTGTCGAAGCGCACCGATCTCTATGCGGTCGGTGCGTGGCAACGTGCGAACGGGGAACAGCGCACGCTCGATGGCGGCACGCAAACGGCGCAGGCGTCGATCGGTTCGTATGGCTATGGCGGCACGCGCACGCAGGGCATCGTCAATCTCGGGTTGCGTCACCGGTTCTGAGCGCGGCCGCCGCCCATGCGCGCCGCGTGACGAAAATTTCATGTTCCGATCAGGTTCACGATGCGTCTCGCCGCTACGATCGGAACGGTAACGGGCCACGCCCGTTCCCACCCACGCAGCGGGTCGATGCCGCACGGCACGATCACGCGTTAGGCCCGGGCTCGTCGAGTGCCGGGCTTTTTTTTGGTTCATCGCAGGAAACCGTGGAGCCTTGAAGAGCGATTGCGTAACCTGACGCCTGACTTTATGGAGGTCAGGAGGCAGAATTGCTCGATCGCAAGGCACTTCAGGC
>NZ_CABVPX010000013.1 GCF_902499125.1 Burkholderia arboris | reverse complement strand
CCCTTCGTCTAGAGGCCTAGGACATCACCCTTTCACGGTGAGTACAGGGGTTCGAATCCCCTAGGGGACGCCAGATTTCAGCGTCGTTCGAATAAACGACGCGCCGGCAGGAAGTAACCGACGCCTGCCAGGCAAGCAGCAAGACTGGAGCGGTAGTTCAGTCGGTTAGAATACCGGCCTGTCACGCCGGGGGTCGCGGGTTCGAGTCCCGTCCGCTCCGCCAAAAAATGAGAAAGCCCGCATTGTGCGGGCTTTTTCATTTGTGCTTCCGGTCGCACCTGTCGCACACCGAACTTCCGCGTCCGGCACCTCACTGCTACGAGAAATTCGCGATTGCATCCGTACGCGACTGCGCTATCGTGGCGGGATGCGTTCTTGACCCCTGCGTGATGCTCGATCCGACCGACCTGCGACTCCTGTATCAGCTCCGGCCTGCGGAGCCGGGCGATTTCCCGTTCGCCGAAGCGCTGACGCACGGCAACATGGGCGGTTACTACAAACGCCATGGGCTCGTGTGGCGCAGCGACCTGTTCTTTGCGAGCTGGCGTGAATCCGAGAACTTCATCCTCGAGGCCGACGGCGAGCGCATCGGCGTGCTGCGCGTGACCGAGGAGGGCGACTCCCTGCATATCCGCGACGTGCAGATCGCGGCCGGCCATCGCGGGCAGGGCGCGGGTACCTACATGCTCGACATGTCCCACCGCTGGGCGCGCGCGCGCGGGCTGCACGAACTGCAGTTGCGCGTGTTCGTCGACAACCCGGCCGCGCGCCTTTACCTGCGCATGGGCTACCGGGTCGCCGGGCCGCGGCTCGCGCAACTCGGCTCGATCCGCCACATGGTGCGGCCGGTCTGACGGGCCGGCGATCCGGTCATGCGGTCAGCGGACCATGTCGATCGCGTCGTCGTCCGGGGCGTCGTGTTGCGCGGCGGTGCCCTCCAGGCCTCGATGCTCGTAGCCGCGCAGCATGAACGCGCGCGGGCTTTCGCCGAATGCACGCCGGAACATCGCCGAGAACGCGCTCTGGCTCTGGTAGCCGAGTTCGCGCGCGATATGCGACAGCGGGCGACCCTGGTTCAGCAGCGGGATTGCCCGCGCGAGCAGCGCCTGCTGGCGCCACTGCGAAAAGCTCACGCCCAGTTCCTGCTTGAAGAGCCGCGAAATCGTGCGGGTGCTCGCGCCGACCTCGCTCGCCCAGTGTTCGAGCGACTCCGCATGCGCGGGATGCGCGAGCACCGATTCGCACAGCATGCGCAGCCGTTTCTCGTCGGGCATCGGCACGGCGAGCGGCAGCGGTTCGGCGTGACTCAACTCGTCGAGCACGAGCCCGCACAGCAACCGCTCGCGCGCGGCGCTCAGATCGCGCGCGTCGAGCGCGATGATCAGTTCGCGCAGCAGTCCCGTCACCTCGACGACGCGGCACGCATCGAGCCCGTCCGGCACGATCGACTCGTCGATATACAGCGTGCGCAAATAGGCTTCCTCGACGATCACGACCTCGTGCGTCACGTGCGGTGGCACCCAGATCGCGCGGGACGGCGGCACCATCCAGGTCGTACCGGTCGTCGCGACGCGCAGCACGCCGCGCGACGCGTACGCGAGCTGCGCCCACGCATGCGTGTGCAGCGGAATACGGTGGCCGGCGTCGACCTGCCGGGCGCGCACGCGCATCGGATGGACGGCGGTCGGCGCGAATTCGGGCGGGATGTCGATGACGTACGGGTTCGATGCGTCGGCTTGGACGGGCGGATTCATGGACGGTTCGGGCAGCGCGGCGGCGATGCCGTTATTTTAGAAGGCACCGCGCAAGCGCATGCGGCGGTTTTTCGGGCGATCATGCCGGGTTCAAATGAACTTTGTGTGGGTGCCGGCGATTCCCGGGCGGCTGCCCGCGGTCGCGCGTGCCGCCGGGTTCGAACCATCGGGCCGGTATCGTGGTCTATCGATGCACGTGCATTTTCATGTGAATCGCGCGCGAACACGGCAATAACGAATCGAAGAGGAGAACCACGATGCGCTACGTATTCGTCTACGGCACCTTGAGAGCCGGACAGGCCAACGACATCGGCCATGCGGCCGCACGGCATGGAATCGCGGCGCCGACGCTGCTGGGCGCGGCCGCGCTGCCGGGCGAGCTGTACGATTTCGGCACGTATCCGGGGATGATCGCCGGGCCGGCGGCCGGCAAGTCGCTGGTCTGGGGCGACGTCTACGAGGTCGACGAACAGTTGGTCCCCGTGCTCGACGAGATCGAGCGCGTCTATCCGGGCGTCGACTCGCTGTTCAAGCCGGAGGAGGTGACCGTCGAGCTCGGCGGCCGGCAGTATGCGTGCCTGTACTATCCGATCGCCACGCATGCGGTAGCCGGGCGTCCGCGCATTGCGTCGGGTGACTGGGTCCAGCACCGGCGCGAGCAGGAAGCCGCCTGAGCGGCCCGGCCGCAGCCGGATTCGTGTCAAAAGAAAAAAGCGCCCCGCAGGGCGCTTTTTTCATGCGGTCATCGCATGCGGCTGGCGGCGGCGCGTGGCCGGCCGCCGGTCGCCGGTCGCAGCGTGACGCGTCGTCAGATTTCCTCGTACAGCGGCAGCGTCAGGAATTCGGTGAAGCCTTCCGACGTCGACATGTGTTCGAAGATGGCCGCAGCGCGCTCGTACGGCTGCGCGTCGCCGCCGACCGAGCGCTTCACGTTGTCGAGCTCGATCTTCGAGAATTCACGCACGAGCTCGGCCGTGACCTTGCGGCCGTCGTCGAGCACGCCCTTCGGCGAGCGGATCCACTGCCACACCTGCGAGCGGGAGATCTCGGCCGTGGCCGCGTCTTCCATCAAGTTGTGGATCGGCACGCAGCCGTTGCCGTCGAGCCATGCACCGAGGTAGTGGATGCCGACGTTGATGTTGTTGCGCAGGCCGGCTTCGGTGATCGGCGCTTCCGGCTGGAAGTCGAGCAGGTTCTTGCCTTCGACCTGCACGTCGTCGCGCTGCTTCGCGATCTGGTTCGGCTTGTCGCCGAGCACCTTGACGAACTCTTCCATCGCGATCGGCACGAGGCCCGGATGCGCGACCCAGCCGCCGTCGTAGCCGTCGGTCGCGTCGCGCTGCTTGTCCGAGCGCACGCCGCCCATTGCCTTGTCGTTCGCTTCCGGATCGTTCTTGATCGGGATCAGCGCGCTCATCCCGCCGATCGCCGGCGCGTTGCGCTGGTGGCAGGTCTTCAGCAGCAGCAGCGCGTACGCGCGCATGAACGGCACCGTCATCGTGATCTTCGAACGCTCGGCCAGGCAGAAGTCGCGGTCGTTCTTGAACTTCTTGATCGCCGAGAAGATGTAGTCCCAGCGGCCGGCGTTCAGGCCCGAGCTGTGTTCGCGCAGCTCATACAGAATCTCGTCCATCTCGAACGCGGCGAGGATCGTCTCGATCAGCACCGTCGCGCGGATCGTGCCGCGCGGCACGCCGACCGCTTCTTGCGCGGCGACGAAGATGTCGTTCCACAGGCGCGCCTCGAGATGGCTTTCCATCTTCGGCAGGTAGAAGTACGGGCCCGAGCCGCGCGCGATCAGTTCCTTCGCGTTGTGGAACAGGAACAGCGCGAAATCGAAGATGCCGCCGGACACGCGCTGGCCGTCGACCGTCACGTGCTTCTCGTCGAGGTGCCAGCCGCGCGGACGCACGATCAGCGTCGCGACCTTGTCGTTCAGCCGGTATGACTTGCCGTTCTGCTCGAGCGAAATCGTGCGGCGCACCGCGTCCTTCAGGTTGATCTGGCCGTCGATCTGGTTGGTCCAGCTCGGCGCGTTCGAATCCTCGAAGTCCGTCATGTACGAATCGGCGCCCGAGTTCAGCGCGTTGATGATCATCTTGCGCTCGACGGGGCCCGTGATTTCGACACGGCGGCATTGCAGGTCGGCCGGCAGCGGTGCGACCTTCCAGTCGCCTTCGCGGATCGACTTCGTCTCGGCCAGGAAGTCGGGGCGCTCGCCTGCGTCGAGGCGTTTCGTGCGTTCGACGCGCGCCTGCAGCAGCGTCTGGCGACGCGGTTCGAACGTGCGGTGCAGCGCCGCGACGAGTTCCAGTGCTTCGGGCGTCAGGATCGCTTCGTAACCCGGCTTGATTTCGCCGGTGATCGTCATGCCTTGCGGCAGCGTGATCGGGGTGCTCATGAGTCTCATCTCCTTGGTCGGTCAGTTGCGGTTTCGGTGAAGGGGGAAGGCGGCAGCGCCGCGAACGTCATGCACCCGGGCTGGGGCGCGTGCGGTTCGCGGGCTTGCCGGACGGAGCCGGGGTGGCGAGGAAGGCGAGCAGGTCGGCCATGCCGGTGCCCGTGCCGTCGGGCGGCGCGCCGAGTTCCTCGGCGGGCGCGCCCGTGCGGTTGAGCCAGAACGTCGTGTAGCCGAACCAGACGGCTCCGGCGACGTCCCAGGCGTTCGACGACACGAACACGATGCTGCGCGGGTTCGACCCGAACGCGGCGGTGCCGAGCGCGTAAGCGGCCGGACTCGGCTTGTACGCGCGCACGGTGTCGGCCGACAGCACGCGATCGAACAGCCCGGTCATGCCGGCGCTCTTGATCGCGATGTCGAGCATCTGCGGGGTGCCGTTCGACAGGATCCCGAGCGACGGGCGCGGTTCGAGCGCGCGCAGCTTGCGCAGCGCGGGCACGGTGTCGGGATAGGTGGACAGGCACGCGTATTCGTCCATCAGCCGCTTCTCGGCCGCGCTGTTCAGCGCGAGCCCGAGCCGGCGCGCGGCGAACCGCAGCGCGTCGAGCGTGATGTCCCGGAACGGGCGATAGCGCGCGCCGGCCGGATCGGCGAGCGTGCGCAGTTGCGAGTATTCGATTTGCTTGCGTCGCCACAGCTGCGACAACCGTTCCCCGTGTCCGGGAAACATCTGCTCCGCCGCGGCCAGCACCGCACGCACGTCGAACAACGTGCCGAATGCGTCGAAGAGGATTGCGTCGGGAGAGGAGAGTGTCGTTGTGGCCGACATAGCCTTGCGCTCCAGTTTCAGAGGTCGGATCGATTCTATTCGTGATCGTATGGTCTAAAAAAGACGCTATTCATCACTTGATCTTTTACTTTCATATACCTAATCTTGAGCGGCTTAAGCTATTTGAAGGGCGGCCGCGCCGTCCTCGCGATTCATGGACCGGTTCAAACAGATCGAAACGTTCGCCGCAGTTGCGGCGAAGGGCAGCCTGTCGGCGGCCGCGCACGCGGAAGGCGTCGCGCCGGCGATCATCGGCCGCCGCCTCGACGCACTCGAGGAGCGGCTCGGCGTGAAGCTGCTGGTGCGCACGACGCGCAAGCTCACGCTGACGTTCGAAGGTTCGGCGTTCCTCGAGGATTGCCAGCGGATCATCAACGACATGCAGAACGCGGAGGCGAGCGTGTCCGCTGGCGGCGTCAAGGCGAGCGGCCACCTGCGGATTTCCGCGCCGGCCGGCTTCGGCCGGCGGCACGTCGCGCCGCTCGTACCCGAATTCAGCGTCGGGCATCCGGACGTGTCGGTCACGCTCGACCTGTCCGACCGGATGGTCGATCTCGTCAACGAGGGGTTCGATTGCGCGGTGCGGCTCGGCGAGCTGCCCGATTCGTCGCTCGTGTCGCTGAAGCTCGGCGAGAACCGCCGCGTGTGCGTCGCGTCGCCCGCCTATCTGGCGCGGCGCGGCACGCCGGTCACGCTCGCGGAGCTGGCGCGGCACAACTGCCTGGCGCTCGCCGCGAATGCGAACCAGCAGCGCGGCTGGGCGTTCCAGGAAGACGACAAGGTCGTGTCGATCCGCGTGAACGGCACGATGGAATGCTCCGACGGCGCGGTGCTGCACGAGTGGTGCCTCGAAGGCTACGGCCTGGCGTGGCGCTCGTGGTGGGAGGTCGGCGACGACATCGCGGGCGGCCGGCTCGTCAGCGTGCTCGATGCATTCGAGGCGCCGCCGATCGGCATCCATGCGGTGTTTCCGCAGCGCCGGCACCTGCCGTTGCGCGTGCGCCTGTTTCTCGATTACCTGAAGCACACGTACGAGCAGCCCGGCTATTGGGGCGAGTAGGCGGCGCCCGCCCGCGTGTTTCCGATATGAGGGCGAACCCGCTGCCGGTTCCGATCGGGCGGTTTCGCACACTACACTCGTAGGAGGCATGTCCGGCGCGTCGCGGCCGGTCCGGACGGGATCGTGGCGCGCGGCGTGCGATTGACGAAGGAGGGCGCGATGTTCAGGCACATCCTCGTTCCAACCGACGGTTCCGAACTGTCGCAGAAGGCGATCGACGGCGCGATCGACCTGGCACGCGCGGTCGGCGCGCGCGTGACGGCCTACGCGTGCCTGCCGCAGTATCCGTACTCGCCGTTTTCCGAAGTGATCATCGAGCCGCCCGCCGATTTCCGCGCGCGCAGCGAGCGCGAGGCGCGTGCGCACCTCGACGAGGTCGAGGCCGCCGCGAAGGCGGCCGGCGTCGCCTGCGACACGTGGACGAGCGTCCACCCGTCGCCGTACCTCGGCATCATCGAGGCGGCCGAACGCGGCGGTTGCGACGTGATCTTCATGGCGTCCCACGGACGCCGCGGTCTCGGCAGCCTGCTGATCGGCAGCGAGACGCAGCGCGTGCTGACCCATACGAAAATTCCGGTGATCGTTTATCGGTAGGGCGGTGGCGCCCGTGGCTGCGCGGGCAGCGTCGCGGAAAAAGGGCGCGCCGGACGAAGCCGGCGCGCATCGTTGCAGGCGGCCCGCAGGCCGCGCGGCGGGTCGCGCGATCAGTGCCGCGCGCCTGCCGTCTCCTCCCTGATTGTTGTCCGGTGGCCGGTGCCGCGCCGTGACGAGGCGGGCACCGGCGTGACGCTGGGCGCGGGTTACGCGACCTTCTTGCCGTCGAAGAACTGCTCGTCTTCGGTCGAGCCGTGCAGCGCGGTCGTCGACGCTTCGCGCTCGACCGTCTGCGTCACTGCGTCGAAGTAGCCGGTACCGACTTCCCGCTGGTGCTTGACGGCCGTGAAGCCCTTGTCGGCTGCCGCGAATTCGGCCTGCTGCAGTTCGACGAACGCGCTCATCTGCGTGCGGGCATAGCCGTGCGCGAGGTTGAACATCGAGTAGTTCAACGCGTGGAAGCCGGCCAGCGTGATGAACTGGAACTTGTAGCCCATCGCACCGAGTTCCTTCTGGAACTTCGCAATCGTCGCGTCGTCGAGGTTCTTCTTCCAGTTGAACGACGGCGAGCAGTTGTACGACAGCAGCTTACCCGGGAACTGCTTGTGGATCGCTTCCGCGAACTTCTTCGCGTACTCGAGATCCGGCTTGCCCGTTTCGCACCAGATCAGGTCGGCGTACGGTGCGTACGCGAGGCCGCGCGAAATCGCCTGCTCGAGGCCCGGCTTCGTGTGGAAGAAGCCTTCCACCGTGCGCTCGCCGGTCAGGAACGGCTGGTCGTTGTCGTCGACGTCGGACGTGATCAGGTCGGCCGCTTCCGCGTCGGTCCGCGCGACCAGCACGGTCGGCGTGCCCATCACGTCGGCGGCGAGACGCGCGGCCGACAGCTTCGCGACGGCTTCGCGCGTCGGCACGAGCACCTTGCCGCCCATGTGGCCGCACTTCTTCACCGACGCGAGCTGGTCCTCGAAGTGGACGCCCGATGCGCCCGCCTCGATCATCGCCTTCATCAGTTCGAACGCATTCAGCACGCCGCCGAAACCGGCTTCCGCGTCGGCGACGATCGGTGCGAAGAAGTCGACATAGCCTTCGTCACCCGGGTTCTTGCCTTCCGACCACTGGATCTGGTCGGCGCGCGTCAGCGTGTTGTTGATGCGCTTCACGACGAGCGGCACCGAGTTCGCCGGGTACAGCGACTGGTCCGGGTACATTTCGCCCGCGACGTTCGCGTCGCCGGCCACTTGCCAGCCGGACAGGTAGATGGCCTTCAGGCCGGCCTTCACCTGCTGCATCGCCTGGTTGCCGGTCAGCGCGCCGAGTGCGTTGACGAACGGCTCGTGGTTGATGAGGCTCCACAGTTTTTCCGCGCCGCGCTTGGCCAGCGTGTGCTCGATCGGGACCGAGCCGCGCAGGCGGACCACGTCCTCGGCCGAGTAGCCGCGCTTGATGCCCTTCCAGCGCGGATCGGTTTCCCATTGCTGTTGCAGGTCCTGTGCCTGTTGCTGACGCGACATGATGAGCTCCTTGATGCGGTGTGTTGCCTAATGGGCCGAATCTGACGGTAGTGATGCGGTTCGCGAAGCGGGGCGCGGAGCATTCTGTTTCGCGAAGTCTTGTATAAGAGTCTAGGCAAATCGGCAGGCGCGAAACAGGGGGCTTGCCCGGGGATCGGATAAATTTTTAAGTGTTTTAAATCAAGTGCTTGTATTTGTGATTTCGGGATGAGAAATGCCTTTTTCCATCCCGCAATCGCACGGGTTGTGCCGTGCAACATGATTTTTTACGACGCAAAAAAATTTTCCGCATCGTGAAATGTGGGGCGGGGCGAAAAAAAACCGGCGCAGGTGCGCCGGTTGGCTGGATGGGTGGGGTGCCCATCCGTTGGGGCGGCGGCGAAGCGCCGCCCGTGCGTGCTTACGACGCGGAGTTGCTGCGACGCGGGCCGCCGCTGCGCTGACCGTCGCGACGCGGGCCGCCGTCGCGGCTGCCGCCCGGCTTGCCGCTCCAGCCGCCGCCATTGCCGCCGCCGTAGCTGCGGCCGTTGCCGTTACCGTTGCCGCCATAGCCGCCGCCCGGCTTGCCGCCGAAACGTCGACCGCCGCCGTTACCGCCGCCCGGACGGCCGCGGCCGCCGTTGCCGCCGTTACGCGGGGGCGCCTTGCGCGGCTCGAAGCCTTCGATCACGTTGACCGGCAGCGGCGCGCGCACGAAGCGCTCGATGCGCTTGAGCGCGCCTTGCTCGGCGTGGTGCACGAGGCTCACTGCCGTGCCCGAACGGCCTGCACGGCCGGTACGGCCGATACGGTGCACGTAGTCTTCCGCGAACTTCGGCAGGTCGTAGTTGAACACGTGCGTGATGCCCGGGATGTCGATGCCGCGTGCCGCGACGTCGGTAGCCACCAGCACGCGCACACGGCGCTCGCGCAGCGCACGGATCGTGCGGTTACGCGCGCCCTGCGGCAGGTCGCCGTGCAGTGCAGCCGATTCGAAGCCTGCATCGGCAAGACGGCCGGCGAGCTGGTCGGCGTCGATCTTGGTTGCCGTGAAGATGATCGCCTGGTCGAGCGCGTCGTCGCGCAGCAGGTGATCGAGCAGGCGATCCTTGTGATCGCGGTCGTCGACGTAGTGCACGGTCTGCGCGATGTTGGCGCGCGACTCGAGGCGCTGCTGGATCTCGATGCGTTCCGGATCCTTCAGCAGGCGGCTCGTCAGCGAACCGATCTTGCCGTCGAGCGTGGCCGAAAACAGCATCGTCTGGCGCGACTCGGGCGTGGCGGCGACGATCGTTTCGATGTCTTCGATGAAGCCCATGTCGAGCATGCGGTCGGCTTCGTCGAGCACGAGCATCTTCAGTTCGGACAGGTCGATGCGGCCGCGCTCGAGGTGATCGAGCAGACGGCCCGGCGTGGCGACCAGGATTTCCGGGTTCTTCGCGAGCAGCATCAGCTGCTGGCCGTAGGCGACGCCGCCGAGGATGCTGACCGTGCGCAGGCGCTTCAGGTGCTTGCCGTACGTCGATGCGGCCGTGGTGACCTGCATCGCGAGTTCACGGGTCGGCGTCAGCACGAGCAGGCCCGGGCGCGCGACGGGTTGCGGGCGGCGCACACGGCGGTCGCCCTGGTTCGATTCACGCGGCGCGCGCGGTTGCTGCGCCTGCGTCTTCTGGAGCTGCGCGAAACGTTCGATCGCGGGCAGCATGAATGCAGCGGTCTTGCCCGAACCGGTCGGGCTCGAGACCAGCAGGTCGCGGCCGGCGATGCCGGCCGGAATCGCGCGCTGCTGGACCGGCGTCGGCTTCACGTAGCCGGCGGCTTGCAGCGCGGAGACGATCTCCGGCGACAACCCGAGCGACGCGAAGCTCGGCTCGTCCGACGCCGGTTCGACCGCGGCCGGTGCGGCGGCGTCGTCGAGACCGAGCGCCTGGTCGGCGATCGCGTTGAGCGGGCTGGAGTTGATGCTCGAAGTCATAACAATCCTTGAAACACAGTGGGTGAAACGTCGGCGCCAATCGCGCATACCCAAGTCGTCGGATTCAGCGAGCAAATCGGGAAACGGGTGCAATCCGCCGAACCGTCGGCGGATGAGGCATTAGAAGCTGTTTTGGGTGCGGCGCGCTTCTGGAGCGGGGCCGCCAGCCTGATAAGTGACGACCGCGAGGGTCGAAGCAGGAGGGGACAGGTTCTAAACCGGATTGGAGCTTAACGCTACGAGGCGTCTGGCCGGAACGGCTTGCGAGCCGAGCGCGGGAGGTGACGCAGGCCGCATTATAAAGAATTTTGCTGCGCTGCGCCACTGATTTGATTGCCTATTGCGGCGGCGGGCGATCCGTCAGGAAGCCGTGCCGTTTTTCAGCGATTCGACGAGTTCGATGTACTGCTGCTTTGCCGCATCCGACGACGTGCCCTTCAGCGCGTCCCATGCGTCGTACTTGTATTTGCCGACGATGTCGGTGAAGCCCGGCTTGTCGCCGTGCGCATCGCCATCGGTCGCCTGCTTGAAGAGCGCGTACAGGCGCAGCAGGGTCAGGTTGCCCGGGCGTTCGGTCAGTTGCTTGACGTCGATCTGGGCTTGGTCGAATTGGGTGGTGAGTTCGCTCATCGGGTGTCTCCGTAAGGGTTTCAGGTCGGGCGATCTTAACAAGCGGACCGTCGCACGGGGTCGAGCGATCCTTCCAAACCGCCGCCGGCCCCGCGCGTGCGCACAGATCGGGCCCGATCGCCCGTGGGAGCGGGGCGTCGCATTACAATGTCGGCCATGACGCAAACAGTGCTCCTCGCCATCGATACGTCGACCGAATACTGCTCGGTCGCGCTGCTGCGCTCGGCTCACGCCGATGACGCCGTTTCCACCCCGCAAACCTGGGTTCGCCACGAGCCGACGGGCGCCGTGTCGAGCACGCGCGTGCTGCCGGCGATCCAGGAGCTGTTCGCCGAATCCGGGCTGACGCTTGCCGATTGCGATGCGATCGCGTTCGGCGCGGGCCCCGGCTCGTTCACGGGCCTGCGCACCGCGACGGGCATTACCCAGGGCCTCGCATTCGGCGGCGGGTTGCCGGTCGTGCCGATCGGCACGCTGCTCGCGTGCGCCGAGCACGCGCGGCTGCGCGCGCCCGGCACGGCCCGTGTGCTGGCCGCGCTGGACGCGCGGATGGACGAAGCCTACTGGGCGGATTTCGAATGGGATGACGGCGCCGGCGACTGGCGCACGCTGCATCCGGCGTCGCTCGATGCGCCGGGCGCCGTCGGCGTGCCCGATGTGCCGTTCACGCTCGCGGGCAATGCGGCCGCCGCGTTCGGCGCGCAGTTGCCGGCCGCGGCGCGTGCGGCCGTGATCGACGGCGACGCGATGCCGCATGCGCTGGCGGTCGCGCATGCCGCGCTGCGCGCGTTCCGCGCCGGGCGGGCGGTGCCGGCCGATCAGGCCGCGCCCGAATACGTGCGCGACAAGGTCGCGCAGACCACCGCCGAGCGCGTCGCGGCACGGGCCGCGCAGACGGGCGGAGCGAAGGGATGACGGGTGTCTTGCTGAGCGACCGCTATCTGGCGCCGATGACGGACGCCGATCTCGACGAGGTCGTCGCGATCGAGCACATCGCGTACGAATTCCCGTGGAGCCGCGGCAACTTCGAGGATTCGTTGCGCAACGGCTATCTGGGCGTGTGCCTGCGGCACGTGACGGGGTCGCTCGTCGGCTATTGCGTGCTGATGCCCGTGGTCGACGAGATGCACCTGCTGAACCTGTGTGTCGCGCCGGCCGCGCAGCACGCGGGCGCGGGCCTTGCGCTGCTGCGCGAGGCCGTGCGCATTTCGCGCGCGGAGCGGCTCGACGGCGTGCTGCTCGAGGTACGGCCGTCCAATCCGCGCGCGATCCAGCTGTACGAGCGGTTCGGCTTCGTGACGATCGGCCGCCGCAAGAACTACTATCCGGCGAAGCATCGCAGCCGGGAGGACGCGATCGTGATGCGTCTGACGCTGAACAAGGATGAGGGAGACGCGCATGGCGTGGGCTGAAGCGGCGCTCGAGGAACTGGGCCTCGCGCAGATCTGGGTGCGGCGCGGGCAGCGCGCGGACGAAGGCGTGGCAGCCGAAGCGCCGGCGGTGACGCAAACCGGTGCAGACGACGGGGTTCCCGCGGTCGCGGCCGAGCGCCCGGTGCGTGCGGCGCGTCCGCCGGTGCAGGACGATGCGCCGCCGGCGGTTGCGCGCACCGGCGATGCTGCGCTGGCGCGCGACGCGGATGCGCCGGCGCGCCGTGTCGCCGAGCGCGATCGCGTGCCCGCGGCGCCCGTACCGGCCGCCTCGACCGATGCGATGCCGCCGATGGACGACGCGCCGCCGGCCGATGCCGACGATTTCGCGTGGTTCGACGCGGCGCCGCCGGGCGATTTCGTGCCCGCGCCGGCTGCAGAATCGCGCCCGGCCGGTACGCCGGTTGCCGCGCTCGACTGGGATGCGCTGGCGGCGCGCGTGGCCGACTGCACGCAGTGCCGTCTGTGCGAGAAGCGGACCAACACCGTGTTCGGCGTCGGCGACCGCGAAGCGGACTGGATGCTGATCGGCGAAGCGCCGGGCGAGAACGAGGACAAGCAGGGCGAGCCGTTCGTCGGCCAGGCCGGCAAGCTGCTCGACAACATGCTGCAGTCGTTGTCGCTCAAGCGCGGCGACAACGTGTACATCGCGAACGTGATCAAGTGCCGCCCGCCCGGCAACCGCAACCCGGAGCCGGACGAGGTCGCGAGCTGCGAGCCTTATCTGCAGCGCCAGGTCGCGCTCGTGAAGCCGAAGCTGATCGTCGCGCTCGGCCGTTTTGCCGCGCAGACGCTGCTGAAGACGGACGCGAGCATCGCGTCGCTGCGCGGCCGCGTGCATGCGTACGAAGGCGTGCCGGTGATCGTCACCTACCACCCGGCGTACCTGTTGCGCAGCCTGCAGGACAAGTCGAAGGCGTGGGCCGACCTGTGCCTCGCGCGCGACACGTTCCAGCGCGCGGAAGGCGTTGACGCGAACGGCCCGGCCGGGCAATGACGACCGGCGCGGCGTTCGCGTTCGTCGATACGCTGCATGACGCCGCAGTGCGCGATCTGGGCTGGCTGCTGGCCAGCCCGAGCCTGCTGACCGCGGTGCCGGGCGCGCCGCTTGCGCAACCGTGGCCGGATGCGGCTGGACAATCGGCCGTCGAAGCATGGCTCACCGCGCTCGATGCGCAGCCCGAGCCGCTGCATCGCGCGCTCGACGGCTTCCGGCCGACCCGGCTCGGCCGCTACGCCGAATGCCTGCTCGAGTATTTCCTGACGCACGGCCCGTCGCTGCGGCTCGTCGCGGCCAATCTCCCGCTGCGCAGCAACGGCAAGACGCTCGGCGAAGTCGATTTTCTCGTCGATGCGCCGGACGGGCAGCGCCTGCACTGGGAGCTCGCGGTGAAGTGCTATCTGTGCGCGCCGGTACGCGCCGGCGCGTCGCTTGCCGACTTCGTCGGCCCCAATCTCGTCGACCGGTTCGACCGCAAGCGCAGCCGGCTGCTCGATCACCAGTTGCGGCTCGCCGAACACGACGGCTTTGCGCGGCTCGGCTTTGGCGCGCCGTCCGACGCGCAGATGTTCATCAAGGGCTGGTTGTTCTACCCGCACGGCGTGCCGTTGCCGCCGGTTTCAGCGGAAATCGCTCCGGATCACCCGCATGGATTCTGGCTGACGCACGCGCAGTGGCCGGCGTGGGCGGCCTCGCAGCGTGCCGGCGCCGCATGGAGCGTGTTGCCGAGGCTGGCATGGCTCGCGCCGCGACGGGCGGCCGCCGATACCGGATTCGAACCCGAGCCGCTGGCGGCCGCTTTGGCGCTGCCGCCCGTGTTGACGACGCGCGAGGCGCCGGCGCTGATCGGCGTGCATGAACCGGGCAGTGACGGTACGTGGCGCGAAAGGGCGCGCGGCTTCGTGGTGCCGGACGACTGGCCGGCCCGCGCACAGGCGTTCGCGGCGCAGGATCGCTGACGCCGCGTCAGCCGGCGCTTACCACCAGCGATGGAAGTGATGGACGGGGCCGACGCCGCGGCCGACGTCGAGGTGGCCGCTCGCGGCGATCGCGCCGGTCAGGTAGGTCTTGGCTTCGCGCACCGCGCTTTCGAGGTCGGGCTGCTGCGGCAGCAGCGCGGCGATCGCCGACGACAGCGTGCAGCCGGTGCCGTGCGTGTTGCTGACCGGCACGCGTGCACCGTCGAGCCGCACGGTGCGTGCCGCTTCAACGAGCCAGTCGGGGCTCGCGGACGCATCGGGCAGGTGGCCGCCTTTCATCAGCACGGCGCGCGCGCCCGTCTGCAGCAATGCCCGGCCTTGCCGCACCATGTCGTCTTCCGTGGTGGCGGGGACATCGTTCAGCAGCGCGGCCGCTTCGGGCAGGTTCGGCGTGACGACCGTCGCGAGCGGCAGCAGCGCATCGCGCAACGCATCGACGGCATCGGGCGCGAGCAGCGCGTGCGAGCTCTTCGAGATCATCACCGTGTCGAGCACGACGAAGCGCGGCGCGTAACGGCGCAGCGCGTCGGCCACCGCGCGCACGATCGACGCGTTCGCGAGCATCCCGATCTTGACCGCATCGATGCGGATGTCGTCGAATACCGCATCGAGCTGCGCGGTCACGAACGCGGCGTCCGGCGCATGCACGCCCGTCACGCCGCGCGTGTTCTGCGCGGTCAGCGCGGTGATCACGCTCGCGCCATACGCGCCGAGCGCGGAGAAGGTCTTCAGGTCGGCCTGGATGCCTGCGCCGCCGCCCGAATCGGAGCCGGCGATCGTCAGGATGTTGGGTATCGGGTGCGTCATGAGGGCAACGCGCCGGTTCGAAGACCGGCGCCGGCGGACGGAAACGGAAAGTGTAGCGTCAGTGCCGCGATTCGCCGATCAGCGCGACCGAGTCGAACTGACGCTGGTTCGCCTGGTGGCGGCGCATCACGAGCCACATCGTCAGGCAGACGAACGTGCCGAACAGCACGATCACGACGCCGACCGGCACGTCGAGCCACACGAGCACCGCATACAGGCACAGCATCACGAGCACCGACAGGTTCTCGTTGAAGTTCTGTACCGCGATCGAGTGGCCGGCCGACAGCAGCACGTGGCCGCGATGCTGCAGCAGCGCGTTCATCGGCACGACGAAGTAGCCCGACAGCGCGCCGACGCACATCAGGAAGATGTACGCGACGATCAGGTAGACGGGCATGCGCAGATGGCCGAAGTGCACGGCCCAGTGCGACGGGAACAGGTCGCGCGTGTAGAACGCCATCAGCATCACCGCGATGCCCATGATGATGCCGACGGGCAGCACGGTCAGCGACTTCTTCAACGGAATCCGGGCGGCGGCGGCGATTGCACCCGCCGCGACACCGACCGCGACCACGGCCTGCAGGATCGCGCCTTCCGACAGCGACATGCCGAGCGACACTTCGGCCCACTTCAGCACGATGAACTGCAGCGTCGCGCCTGCGCCCCAGAACAGCGTCGTGACCGCGAGCGAGATCTGGCCGAGCTTGTCGCGCCAGAGCACCATGAAGCAGTCGGCGAAATCCGTGAGCAGCTTGACCGGGCCGCGTTCCTGCTTCGGGTAGCGGGCGCCCGTATCGGGGATGCGCAGGTTGAACAGTGCGGCGATCACATAGATCGCCATGATGATCGCCATCGCCGCTTCGGCGGGCGTGCTGATCCAGTCGGGCGTATGCGCGATCACGTGCGACGCGATGTGCGGGCTGATCAGTGCGCCGCCGAGCACGGTGCCGAGGATGATCGAGCTGACGGTCGTGCCTTCGATCCAGCCGTTCGCGGCGACCAGCCGGTCGGCCGGCAGCAGCTCGGTGAGAATCCCGTACTTGGCGGGCGAATAGGCGGCCGCGCCGAAGCCGACGATCCCGTACGCGATCAGCGGGTGGGCGCCGAACAGCATGATCATGCAGCCCACCACCTTGATCGAGTTGGTGATGAACATCACGCGGCCCTTCGGGCGCGAATCCGCGAACGCACCGACATACGCCGCCAGCACCACGTACGACAACACGAAGAACAGCTTTAGCAGCGGTGTCATCCAGTTGGGGGCGTGGAGGTCTTTCAGCAGGGCGATGGCGGCGATGAGGAGCGCATTGTCGGCCAGCGACGAGAAAAACTGCGCGGCCATGATGGTGTAAAAACCTTTTTTCATCTGATGCGATGCTTTCGTCGCTGCGGCAGGGCCGCGTAGGCCGCCTGGTATGCGATCGGCTTATTCCGTTCGAAATGGGTTGTGCGCACGGCTTTATAACATGAAAATACGCCAATTCGGACTAGCAAGATTCCCCGATCGTTCCGCAAATTGTCGGCTTCAGTGCTCAAAAGGCGCGGTAAGCTGATGATTCGCAAGCGTCTTTACGTAAATTTCCCATGCCGCGCCCGATCTCCGCCACCATCCACACCGCCGCTCTCGCGAACAATCTCTCCGTCGTCCGCCGATTTGCCGGCCCGTCCAAGGTCTGGGCGGTCGTCAAGGCCAATGCGTACGGCCACGGTCTCGCCCGTGCGTTTCCGGGCCTGCGCGGCACCGACGGCTTCGGCCTGCTCGACCTCGACGAGGCCGTGAAGCTGCGCGAGCTCGGCTGGGCCGGCCCGATCCTGCTGCTCGAAGGCTTCTTCCGGTCGACCGACATCGACGTGATCGACCGCTACAGCCTGACGACGACCGTCCACAACGACGAGCAGATGCGGATGCTGGAAACGGCGCGGCTGTCGAAGCCGGTCAACGTGCAGCTCAAGATGAACAGCGGGATGAACCGGCTCGGCTACGTGCCGGAAAAATACCGTGCGGCGTGGGAGCGCGCCCGCGCGTGCCCCGGCATCGGCCAGATCACGTTGATGACCCATTTCTCGGACGCGGACAACGAGCGTGGCGTCGCCGAGCAGCTCGCGACCTTCGAGCGCGGCGCGGAAAGCATCGCCGGCGCGCGCAGTCTCGCGAACTCGGCAGCCGTGCTGTGGCACCCGGATACGCACTTCGACTGGGTGCGGCCGGGGATCGTGCTGTACGGCGCGTCGCCGTCGGGGCTGTCGTCCGACATCGCCGACGCGGGGCTGAAGCCCGCGATGACGCTCGCGTCCGAGCTGATCGCGGTGCAGACGATCGCGAAGGGCCAGGCGATCGGCTATGGCTCGACGTTCTCCGCGCAGGCGCAGATGCGGATCGGCGTCGTGGCGTGCGGCTACGCAGACGGCTATCCGCGCGTCGCACCCGAAGGCACGCCGGTGATCGTCGACGGCATCCGCACGCGGATCGTCGGCCGCGTGTCGATGGACATGATTACCGTCGACCTGACCCCGTGCCCGCAGGCCGGCGTCGGTGCACGCGTCGAGCTGTGGGGCAATGCGCTGCCGATCGACGACGTCGCGCGCCATTGCGGGACGATCGGTTACGAGCTGATGTGCGCGGTCGCCGGCCGCGTGCCCGTGCGAGCGGAATAAGGGCGTCGCGCGTGGCCAAACAGAAAACCGTTTATGTCTGCAGCGAGTGCGGCGGACAGACCCCGAAGTGGCAGGGCCAATGCCCGTCGTGCCAGGCGTGGAACACGCTCGTCGAATCGGTCGCCGAAGCGCCGGCGGCCCATCGGTTCCAGTCGCTCGCGAAGCGGGCGCCCGTGCAACGGCTCGTCGACATCGAAGCCGCCGACGTGCCGCGCTTCTCGACCGGCATCGGCGAATTCGATCGCGTGCTCGGCGGCGGGCTGGTCCCGGGCGGCGTCGTCCTGATCGGCGGCGATCCCGGCATCGGCAAGTCGACGCTGCTGCTGCAGTCGCTCGCGGACATCGCGAGCGAGCGGCGCGCGCTCTATATCAGCGGTGAGGAGTCGGCTGCGCAGATCGCGTTGCGCGCGCAACGGCTTGCGCTGCTCGACGGCGGGGCGCCCGCGGACGAGCTGAAGCTGCTCGCCGAGATCCAGCTCGAGAAGATCCAGGGCGCGATCGACGCGGAACGGCCGGACGTGGCCGTGATCGACTCGATCCAGACCGTCTATTCGGAAGCGCTCACGTCGGCGCCGGGCTCGGTCGCGCAGGTGCGGGAATGCGCGGCGCAGCTCACGCGCATCGCAAAACAGTCGGGCACCGCGATCATCATGGTCGGGCACGTGACGAAGGAAGGCAACCTGGCCGGCCCGCGCGTGCTCGAGCACATCGTCGACACGGTGCTGTACTTCGAAGGCGACACGCATTCGTCGTTCCGGCTCGTGCGCGCATTCAAGAACCGCTTCGGCGCGGTCAACGAACTCGGCGTGTTCGCGATGACCGAGCGCGGGCTGCGCGGCGTCGCGAATCCGTCCGCGCTGTTCCTGTCGCAGCACGAACAGGTCGTGCCGGGCTCGTGCGTGCTCGTCACGCAAGAGGGCACGCGGCCGCTGCTCGTCGAAGTCCAGGCGCTCGTCGACACCGCGCACGTGCCGAACCCGCGCCGGCTCGCGGTCGGCCTCGAACAGAACCGGCTCGCGATGCTGCTCGCGGTGCTGCACCGGCACGCAGGTATCGCGTGCTTCGACCAGGACGTGTTCCTCAATGCGGTGGGCGGCGTGAAGATCACCGAGCCGGCGGCCGACCTCGCGGTGCTGCTCGCGATCCATTCGTCGATGCGCAACAAGGCGCTGCCGAAGGGGCTGATCGTGTTCGGCGAAGTGGGGCTGGCGGGCGAGATCCGGCCGTCGCCGCGCGGGCAGGAGCGGCTGCGCGAGGCGGCGAAGCTCGGCTTCACGTCCGCGCTGATTCCGAAGGCGAATGCGCCGAAGCAGCCGATCGAAGGGCTGAACGTGATGGCCGTCGATCGGCTCGAACAGGCGATCGACCGCGTGCGCGATCTCGAGTGACCGGCCGCACAGGCATGCGGGCCGGGGCTGCCGGCGATCTGGCGCGTAATTCGCTGTAAAGAATATGTAGGCTTCTGTAACCCGCCGGACATCGCTTTTCCCTATCCTTTGCCGGATTGTCGAACCGCGCAATGCGAAGGGAACCTATGTTGAAATCGTATGGGGAAGCGCCGGGCGGACGCCTTTACAACCTGCGCGGCTGCCGCGTGTCGGAGCCGATTCGCCAGCCGTGGGGCGGTGGATGCCGGATCGTCGAATGGATCGACGACGACGGGCGCCTCGCACGCAAGGTCGTGTCCGAGGATGTGACCGAAGCGGAAGTCGCCGCGGCGATCCGCCGGCCGGCCGAAGGGCGCCGGCACCTGATGGGTGACGACGAGCAGATGCCGCGCGATACGTTGCCGCGCCGCTGAGCGGGCGGCGGCCGACGAACGACGCTGACGACAAGGCCGGGCCAGTGCGCCCGGCCTTGTCGTATCCGGGCCCGGCAGGCGCCCGAGCGGCCGCCGACGCACCGAGCAGGTGCATCGGCAGGCCGCATCGGGCCTGCGTTCAGCCGATCTGCTCGAGTTCTTCCTGCGCGGCGAGCCAGTCGGCCTCGACCGTTTCGAGACGCGCGTTGACGTCGCCGAGCCTGCGGATCGCATCGGTCAGCTCCGTCTTGCGCTCGGCCTCGTAGCTCGCCGGATCGGCGACGAATGTGTCGAGGCGCGCCTTCTCGGCGTGCAGCGTCTCCATTTCCTTTTCGAGCTTCGTGATGCGGTTCTGCAGCGGCTTCTTCAAGACCGACAGGCGCTGCCGCTCCTCGGCGGCCTGACGCTTCTGGTCCTTGCGGTTGGCCGCTGCGCCGGCGCCCGGCGAAGCCGCGCTGTCGGCCTTCGCCGCTGCGCGCTGCTCGGCCGCGTGCTGCAGCAGCCAGTCACGGTAGTCGTCGAGGTCGCCGTCGAACGGTTGCAGCCGGTGCTTTGCGACCAGCATGAACTGGTCGGTCGTCGCGCGCAGCAGGTGGCGGTCGTGCGACACGAGGATCAGCGTGCCTTCGAACTGCGCGAGCGCCATCGTCAGCGCGTGGCGCGTTTCGAGGTCCAGGTGGTTGGTCGGTTCGTCGAGCAGCAGCAGGTTCGGCTTCTGCCAGATGATCAGCGCAAGCGCGAGGCGCGCCTTTTCACCGCCCGAGAACGGGCCGACCGGGCTGGTCGCCATGTCGCCCGAGAAATTGAAGCCGCCGAGGAAGTCGCGCAGTTCCTGCTCGCGTGTATCGGGCGCGAGCCGCGCCAGATGCGCGAGCGGCGAATCGTCTTCGCGCAGCGTTTCGAGCTGGTGCTGCGCGAAATAGCCGATCGTCAGCCCCTTGCCGTCGCGGACGTGCCCCGACAGCGGCGCGAGCGTGCCGGCCAGCGTCTTGATCAGCGTCGACTTGCCCTGGCCGTTCGCGCCGAGCAGGCCGATGCGCTGGCCGTTCTGGATCGACAGCGCGACACGCTCGACGATCGGGATTTCCGCGCCGTCGTCGGCATGGTAGCCGCAGCGGACGTCTTCCATCACCATCATCGGGTTCGGCGCGGCGTCGGGCGTGCGGAATTCGAACGTGAACGGCGACGCGATGTGCGCGGGCGCGATCAGCTCCATCTTCTCGAGCGCCTTCATCCGGCTCTGCGCCTGCTTGGCCTTGGTCGCCTTGGCCTTGAAGCGGTCGACGAAGCTCTGCAGGTGCTCGATCGTCTTCTGCTGCTTTTCGTATGCGCTTTGCTGCAGCGCCAGTTGCTGCGCGCGCAGCACTTCGAACTGCGAGTAGTTGCCGCCGTAGCGCTTCACCTGGCGGTTTTCCAGATGCAGCGTGACGTTGCAGATCGAATCGAGGAATTCGCGGTCGTGCGAAATCACGACGAGCGTGCCGGGGTAGCGGTGCAGCCAGTCTTCGAGCCAGACGATCGCGTCGAGGTCGAGGTGGTTCGTCGGTTCGTCGAGCAGCAGCAGGTCGGAACGGCACATCAGCGCCTGCGCGAGGTTCAGGCGCATGCGCCAGCCGCCGGAGAAGCTGGCGACCGATTCGCGCGTCTGCGCGAACGTGAAGCCGAGGCCCAGCAGCAGCGCTTCGGCGCGGGCGGGCGCCGTGTAGCCGTCGGCGTCGGCGAACGCCGCGTGCGCGTCGGCTTCGGCGGCGCCGTCATGCGCGGCCGAGGCGGCGGCGATGCGCGCCTCGATCTCGCGCAGCGCGGCATCGCCGTCGAGCGTGTAGTCGAGCGCCGAGCGGTCGACGGCGGGCGTTTCCTGCGACACATGGGCGATCCGCCACGACGGCGGCATCGAGAAATCGCCGGCGTCCGAGTGCAGCTCGCCGCGCAGGACCGAGAACAGCGTCGATTTGCCGGCGCCGTTCGCGCCGATCAGGCCGGCTTTCTCGCCGGGATTGAGCACGAACGAGGTCGACTCGAACAGCGGCTTGGTGCCGCGCGCAAGGCTGAACTGATTGAAACGGATCACGGCGGAAATGACTGGGCAAAACCGCTATTCTAGACTGCGCGCCGGTCGCGCCGGGCATCGGCCGCTCGGCGGATGCCACAACCGTGCAATTTCGCCTAGACTCCGTGTCGATCCGGTTTCGTAAAAGGAGTGTCCGATGTCCACCCTGTATTCGTTCAGCGCAGAGACGCTCGCCGGCGCGCCGGCCCCGCTCGACGCGTATCGCGGCAAGGTGCTGCTGATCGTCAACACGGCGAGCGAGTGCGGTTTCACGCCGCAGTACGCGGGCCTGCAGAAGCTGTACGACCAGTACGCGGCGCGCGGCTTCTTCGTGCTCGGTTTCCCGTGCAACCAGTTCGGCAAGCAGGAGCCGGGCGACGCCGCGCAGATCGGCGCGTTCTGCGAGCGCAACTACGGCGTCACGTTCCCGATGTTCGCGAAGATCGACGTGAAGGGCGATCACGCGCATCCGCTGTACCGCTACCTGACCGACGAGGCGCCCGGCATTCTGGGCCTCAAGGCGATCAAGTGGAACTTCACGAAATTCCTGGTCGACCGCGACGGGCGCATCGTCAAGCGCTACGCGCCGTCGACCAAGCCCGACGAAATCGCCGCCGATATCGACACGCTGCTGTGAAGGCGGGGCGGCGTGTGTAGCGCCGGTGCGGATTGCGCCGGCGCGGCCATCGCCCCGGCCGCTACAGGATCGGCGCGAACAGCCGCGCGACGTGCATCGCGATGCGCCGCCACGCGGGCGACTGGCGGTATTCGTTCGCATCGACCTCGTACGCCTGCGCGAAATCGGCCTCGAGCATCGTTTCGACTTCGTCGGCGAACGCACGGTCGACGGTCAGCACCATCACCTCGAAATTGAGGCGAAACGAACGGTTGTCGAGGTTCGCGCTGCCGATTGCCGCCGCGATGCGGTCGATCAGCACGACTTTCTGGTGCAGGAAGCCGGGCCGGTAGCGGAACACCTTCACGCCGGCATCGACGAGGTCGCGCGCGTACAGCTTCGACGCCTCGAACACGACGTAGTGATCGCGCCGGCTCGGAATCAGGATGCGCACGTCGACGCCGCGCATCACCGCGAGCTTCAGCGCGGAGATTACAGCTTCGTCGGGAACCAGGTACGGCGTGGTGATCCAGACCCGCTCGCGTGCGGCATTGATCGATTCGACGAAGAACAGCGAGCCGGTTTCCTGCTTGTCGGCCGGCCCCATCGGCACCGCGAGGCAATGCATGCCGTCGCCGGGCTGCGCCGGCGGCGGCAGCGCGATGGGCGGCAGCTTCTGCGTCGCCCAGTGCCAGTCTTCGGCGAATACATACTGAATGCTCGCGACGACGGGGCCGCGGATCTCGATGTGCGTGTCGCGCCACGGCGACAGGCGCGGCTTCGCACCGAGATATTCGACCCCGACGTTGTGACCGCCGACGAACGCGCGATTGCCATCGACGACGACGATCTTGCGATGGTTGCGGAAGTTCAGCTGGAAGCGGTTGACGAACTTCCGGTTGGTCGCGAACGGATGAACTTCGACGCCGCCCCGGCGCAGTGTGTCGACGTAGCTGTGCGGCAGGTCGAAGCTGCCGATGCTGTCGTACAGCAGGCAGCAGCGCACGCCGGCCGCCGCGCGCGCGAGCAGCGAGTCGCGCAGCATCCGGCCGAGCGCGTCGTCGCGCACGATGAAGAACTGGACGAGCACGTAGTCTCGCGCAGCGTCGATCGACGACAGGATGGCGGAGAACGTCGCGTCGCCGTTTACGAGCGTGCGCACCGAGTTGCCGCCGAGGAACGGCATGCCGCCGAGCCGCGTGAGCGCGAGCACGGCGGCCTGGCCGAGCGCGTCGGCGGCCGGCCCGTCGGTTGCGTCGGTGGTGCGCCACGGCGAGCGCGGCGTGTGCGTGCGCAACATTTCCAGCTCGTGGCGCCGGGCGTCGACGTAGCCGGAGAACTTGCTGCGGCCGAGGAACAGGTAGGGAATGAGCGTCAGGTACGGCATGGCTGCGAGCGAGACGGCCCACGCGATTGCGCCTTGCGACGTGCGCGTGTTCATGATCGCGTGGCATGCCGCAACGATCCCGAGCACGTGGATGGTCAGGATCAGGGTGCCGAGATGTAGCCAGTCGAGGGTCATGGGCGCGTGACGGACTCCTGAGGTCGGGCGGCCGGGCGGCCGCCTACGCGCATCTTACCCAACCGTGCGGCGCAACGGTGTGCCGCACGGTTGGCGGGCCGGAAAGGTTCAGGCCTTGCGCGGCAGGTCCGACGCCTGGATCAGGAAGACGGCGTCGTCGCCCGCGCTGGTGGGCAGCCACGTGAGTTCGAGGCCGCCGAATGCCGCTTCGACGTGCTCGCGCTCGTTGCCGATCTCGACGACGAGCACGCCGTCGTCGTGCAGCCAGCGGTGCGCTTCGGCGACGATGCGTCGCACGATGTCCATGCCGTCGTCGCCGCCTGCGAGCGCCATCTCCGGCTCGTGCCGGTATTCGGGCGGCAGCGCGGCCATCGACGATGCGTTCACGTACGGCGGGTTCGTCAGGATCACGTCGTAGCGCGAGCCCGGGTCGGTGCGGAATGCGGGCAGGGGTGCGTAGAGGTCGCCGCGGTGCAATCCGATGCGGTCTTCGAGACCGTAGTCGCGCACGTTGATCTCGGCGACTTCGAGCGCCTTGTCCGACAGGTCGACCGCGTCGATCTCGGCGTTCGGGAACGCGCTTGCCGCAAGGATCGCGAGGCAGCCGGAACCGGTACACAGTTCGAGCACCGCGCCGACCTGCTCGGGATCGGCGACATACGGCTGCAACCCGTCGTCGAGCAGCTCGCCGATGAACGAGCGCGGCACGATCACGCGTTCGTCGACGTAGAAGCGGTGGCCATGCATCCACGCTTCATGCGTGAGGTAAGCGGCCGGCACGCGATCGGTCGCGCGCCGCTCGATCACCGCGAGTACGGCCGCGATTTCGTCGGGCAGCAGGCGTGCGTCGAGGAACGGTTCGAGCGTGTCGAGCGGCAGGTCGAGCGTGCGCAGCACGAGATAGGCCGCTTCGTCGTACGCGTTGTCGGAGCCGTGGCCGAACGCGAGCTTCGCCTTCGAGAAGCGCGTGACCGCGTAGCGCAGCAGGTCGCGAACAGTGGCAAAAGGTGTCGTCATGCGAGGCTCCATCAGGCGATCAGTTGTTCGAGCACGCGGCGGTACACGTTCTTCAGCGGGTCGATGAAGCGCACCTCGATGTGCTCGTCGATCTTGTGGATGCTGCCGTTCGGCGGGCCGAACTCGATCACCTGCGGGCAGATGCGCGCAATGAAACGGCCGTCCGACGTGCCGCCCGTCGTCGACAGTTCGGTCGTGATGCCAGTCTCGGTACGGATCGCATGCTCCAGCGCGCCCGACAGCTCGCCGCGCGGCGTGAGGAACGGCAGGCCGCTGACCGACCACTTCAGCGTGTATTCGAGGCCGTGCTTGTCGAGGATCGCGTGCACGCGTGCCTGCAGGCCTTCGACCGTGCTGGCGGTCGAGAAGCGGAAGTTGAACAGCAGGTCGGCGTGACCGGGGATCACGTTGGTCGCGCCGGTGCCGGCGTGCAGGTTCGACACCTGCCAGGTGGTCGGCGGGAAGTATTCGTTGCCTTCGTCCCACTGTTCGGCGGCGAGCTCGGCGAGCGCCGGCGCGAGCAGGTGGATCGGGTTCTTCGCGAGGTGCGGGTAGGCGATGTGGCCCTGCACGCCCTTGACGACCAGTTCGCCCGACATCGACCCGCGGCGGCCGTTCTTGACGACGTCGCCGAGCTCGGCGGTCGACGTCGGCTCGCCGACGATGCAGTAGTCGAGGCGCTCGCCGCGTTCCTGCAGCAGTTCGACGACCTTCACGGTGCCGTCGGTGGCCGGGCCTTCCTCGTCGCTCGTGATCAGGAACGCGATCGCGCCGCGGTGGCCGGGGTGGGCCGCGACGAATTCCTCGGAGGCGACGACGAACGCCGCGAGCGACGTCTTCATGTCGGCCGCGCCGCGGCCGTACAGCTTGCCGTCGCGATGGGCGGGAATGAACGGCGGCGAGGTCCACTGCTCGAGCGGGCCGGTCGGCACGACGTCGGTGTGGCCCGCGAACGCGAGCAGCTTGCCGTCGCGGCCGTCGGCGCCGCGCTTGACGGCCCACAGGTTGGTCACGCCGTGCGACGCGATGGTCTCGCATTCGAAGCCGAGCGCGGTGAGGCGCTCGGTCATGATCTGCTGGCAGTGCTGGTCGTCGGGCGTCACGGACGCGCGGGCGATCAGCTGTTCGGTAAGGGCTAGGGTGGCGGACATGGTTCGGACCACTTTCGATAAAAAATGCCGGCGCGGTGGCCGGCAGCGACAGGACGTCGGGCTGCGCCGGCAGGCGCAGCGCGGGCGGCCCTATGCGGCAAACAGCGCCGCGTATTGATCGGCCACGAAGCCGAGCGATTTCACGCGGCCGTTGACGACGAGCACGGGGCGCTTGATGACCGACGGCTTGTGGATCATCAGCGCGACCGCGCCGGTCTTCGTTTCGGCGGCCGCCTTCATTGCGTCGTCCAGGCCGCGCCACGTGGTGCCGCGCTTGTTCACGAGCGCGTCGAGCGACACGTCCTTCAGCCAGTCTTCGATCAGCGGCGCGCTGACGCCGAGCTTCTTGAAATCGTGGAACTCGAACTCGACGCCGTGATCGTCAAGCCACACGCGGGCCTTCTTCACGGTGTCGCAGTTCGGAATGCCGTAGACGACCACGGTGTGCGGCTTCGCCATCAGTCGCCTCGCAGCAGCTCGTTCAGGCCGACCTTCGCACGCGTCTTCGCGTCGACCTTCTTGACGATCACCGCGCAGTACAGGCTGTGCGAACCGTCCTTCGACGGCAGGTTGCCGGCGACGACGACCGAGCCGGCCGGGATGCGGCCGTAGCTGACTTCGCCCGTCTCGCGGTCGTAGATCTTCGTGCTCTGGCCGAGGTACACGCCCATCGAGATCACCGAGTTTTCCTCGACGATCACGCCTTCGACGACTTCCGAGCGCGCGCCGATGAAGCAGTTGTCTTCGATGATGACCGGGTTCGCCTGCAGCGGCTCGAGCACGCCGCCGATGCCGACGCCGCCCGACAGGTGCACGTTCTTGCCGATCTGCGCGCACGAACCGACCGTCGCCCACGTGTCGACCATCGTGCCTTCGTCGACGTACGCGCCGATGTTGGTGTACGACGGCATCAGCACGACGTTCTTCGCGATGAACGAGCCGCGGCGCGCGATGGCCGGCGGCACGACGCGGAAGCCGCCCGCGGCGAAATCTTCCGCCGTGTAGTTCGCGAACTTCGACGGCACCTTGTCGTAGAACTGCGAGTAGCCGCCGGCCGGCATCGGTGCGTTGTCCTCCAGGCGGAACGACAGCAGCACGGCCTTCTTCAGCCACTGGTGCACGGTCCAGTTGCCGTCGATTTTCTCGGCGACGCGCAGCGCACCTTTGTCGAGTTGCTCGATCGCGTGAGCGACGGCTTCGCGGACGTCGGCCGGCGCGGCCTTCGGCGACAGCTCGGCGCGGTTTTCCCAGGCGGTATCGATGATTTGCTGAAGTTGTTGCGACATGTTCGTTTTCGCAGGAAAAGGATGGAATTGATCGGGATGGACGATTACCGCGCGAGGGACCGGCAGAAATCGACGATGCGTTGCGCGCCCTCGACGCATTCGGGGGTGCCCGCGACGAGCGCGATCCGGATGAAATCGCGGCCCGGATTCGTGCCGTGCGCATCGCGCGCCAGGTACGAGCCGGGCAGAACCGTCACATTATAGTCGGCGTACAGGCGGCGGGCGAACTCGGTGTCCGACAGGCCGGTGCGCGACACGTTGGCCCACAGGTAGAACGCGGCGTCGGGCAGTTTCACGTCGATCACGTCGGCGAGCATCGGCGTGACCGTATTGAACTTCTGCAGGTACAGCGCGCGGTTCTCCTGCACGTGCGCCTCGTCGTTCCACGCGGCGATGCTCGCGTGCTGCCAGACCGGCGACAGCGCCGCGCCGTGGTACGTGCGGTACAGCAGGAACTGCTTGAGCAGCGCCGCGTCGCCGGCGACGAAGCCCGAGCGCATGCCCGGCACGTTCGAGCGCTTCGACAGGCTCGACAGCATCACGAGGCGCTCGAAGCCGCGGCCGAGGCGGTGCGCGGCCTCGAGGCCGCCGAGCGGCGGCGCCGCTTCGTCGAAATAGATTTCCGAATAGCACTCGTCGGACGCGATCATGAAGCCGTGGCGGTCGGACAGCGCGAACAGCTCGCGCCAGTCGTCGAGCGTCAGCACGGCGCCCGTCGGGTTGCCCGGCGAGCACACGTACAGCAGCTGCGTGCGCGCCCAGACTTCGTCGGGCACGGCCGCGTAGTCGCACGCGAAGTTGCGGGCCGGGTCGCTGTTCGCGAAATAGGGTTCGGCACCGGCCAGCAGCGCCGCGCCTTCGTAAATTTGATAGAAAGGATTCGGACAGAGTACGATCGCCTTCTCGCCCTGCGCGGCCGGGCGCGCGTCGATCACGGTCTGCGCGAGCGAGAACAGCGCTTCGCGCGACCCCGACACGGGCAGCACCTGCGTGGCCGGATCGATCGCCGGCAGCCCGTAGCGGCGCTCGAGCCAGTGCGCGATCGACGTGCGCAGCGCGTCCGAGCCGGCCGTGGCCGGGTACGACGCAAGGCCGTCGAGCGCGGCGACCACGGCGTCGCGGATCAGCGCCGGCGTTGCGTGCTTGGGCTCGCCGATGCCGAAGCTGATCGGTTTGAGGTCGCCGGAAGGCGTCACGTCCTTGAACAGGGCGCGCAGCTTTTCGAAGGGATAGGGCTGGAGCGAGTCGAGTCGAGGGTTCACGGGCGAAGCGGCCATCGCGGCCGGTTGGAGCGAAAGAAGCGGCGGGCGCGCCGCGCGGCTGCGAACGGGCGCCGGAGGCGCGCGGGTCGCAACGGATGATTATAGCGTGACGGAATGCGGTCACGGCCTGCCGGAACGGCGGCCGGGCCGGTCGAATAAAGGGTATCGAACCAAATGAATAACGCGGTACGCGGCAGCCTGCCGACGCTGGCCATCCTGATCGGCGCTTCGGTATGGGGCCTGATCTGGTATCCGTTGCGGATCCTCGCGTCGCTCGGCGTGACGGGCACGCTGGCGAGCGCGCTGACGAGTCTCGTCGCGTTCCTGTTCGTGGTCATCGCGCGGCATCGCACGATCGCGACGCTGCGCTGGCACTGGGTGCTGCCGGGCATTGCGTTGACGGCCGGCGTGACGAACCTCGGCTTCGTGTGGGGCACGATCCACGGCGAGGTGCTGCGCGTGATGCTGCTGTTCTACCTGACCCCGGCCTGGACCGCGATCTACGCGCACTTCCTGCTGCGCGAGCGGCTGACCTGGGCAGGTGCGGGGCTCGCGGCGCTGTCGATCGGGGGCGCGATGCTTATGCTGTGGTCGCCGAAGCTCGGCTTGCCGCTGCCGGCCAATCCGGCCGAATGGGCAGGCCTCGCGGCCGGGCTGAGCTTCGCGATGAGCAACGTGCTCGTGATCAAGGCGAGCCGCGAGCTGCCCGACATGCGCGCGGAAATGCGTACCGCAACGCTGTTCGGCGGCGCGGCCGTGTTCGGGGCGATCGCGTCGCTGTTCGAGGGGCTGCCGGCCGCGCCGGCGAGCGGCCAGCTGGGGATCGCCGCGCTGATCATCGCCGCGATCGGCGTGACGATGGCGTCGAACAACCTGCTCGTGCAATACGGCCTGGCGCGGGTGCCGGCGAACCGCGCGTCGATCATCATGCTGTTCGAGATTGTGATCACCGCGCTGTCGGCGTGGGTGTTCGCGAGCGAGCTGCCGACCGCGCGCGAATGGGCGGGCGGCGTGTGCATCGTGCTGGCGACGCTGCTGTCGAGCCGGGTCCATCGGGCCGCGCCCGCACCGGACAAACCCGGCGACGGTCGGGACGGCGCACGCGCGATGGTATGATGGAAGCCGTTTGCGGGGCCCAACGCTGTATGCGCGCGGCCCCGTTTTTGAATTCCGGGGCGCGTCGCGCGCATGGGCCGTCCGGCCCCGTGCAATGCGGTCCCGTCCGTTTCACACCTTCTTCACATCCGATACCGCCGTGCGTCTGAGCTCGATCAAACTCGCTGGCTTCAAATCCTTCGTCGATCCCACGCATTTCCAGGTTCCGGGCCAGCTTGTCGGCGTGGTAGGCCCGAACGGGTGCGGCAAGTCCAACATCATCGATGCCGTGCGCTGGGTGCTCGGCGAGTCGCGAGCCTCCGAGCTGCGCGGCGAGTCGATGCAGGACGTGATCTTCAACGGCTCGACCGCACGCAAGCCCGGCAGCCGGGCCAGCGTCGAGCTGATCTTCGACAACTCCGACGGCCGTGCGGCCGGGCAGTGGGGCCAGTACGGGGAGATCGCCGTGAAGCGCGTGCTGACGCGCGACGGCACGTCAAGCTACTACATCAACAACCTGCCGGCACGCCGCCGCGACATCCAGGACATCTTCCTCGGCACGGGCCTCGGGCCGCGTGCCTACGCGATCATCGGGCAGGGCATGATCGCGCGGATCATCGAGGCGAAGCCGGAAGAACTGCGCGTGTTCCTCGAGGAAGCCGCCGGCGTGTCGAAGTACAAGGAACGCCGCCGCGAAACCGAGAACCGCCTGCACGACACGCGCGAGAACCTGACGCGCGTCGAAGACATCGTCCGCGAACTCGGTGCGAATCTCGAGAAGCTCGAGGCACAGGCCGTCGTCGCGACCAAGTACAAGGAACTCGTCGCCGACGGCGAAGAGAAGCAGCGCCTGCTGTGGCTGCTGCGCAAGAACGAGGCCGCCGGCGAGCAGCAGAAGCAGCAGCGCGCGATCGAACAGGCGCAGATCGACCTCGAGGCGCAGACGGCCAAGCTGCGCGAAGTCGAGGCGCAGCTCGAGACGCTGCGCGTCGCACACTACTCGGCAAGCGACGCGATGCAGGGCGCGCAGGGTTCGTTGTACGAGGCGAATGCCGAAGTGAGCCGCCTCGAGGCCGAGATCAAGTTCATCGTCGAATCGCGCAATCGCGTGCAGGCGCAGATCGCCGCGCTGAACGCGCAGCGCGAGCAATGGCGCGCGCAGGCCGAGAAGTCGCAGGACGAGCTCGAGGAAGCCGAAGAGGCGCGCGCGATGGCCGACGAGAAGGCCGCGCTCGCCGAAGACAACGCGGCGTCGAAGCACGACGCGCTGCCGGCGCTCGAAGCGAAGTGGCGCGATGCGCAGGCGCAGCTCAACGACGAGCGCGCGCGGATCGCGCAGACCGAACAGTCGCTGAAGCTCGAAGCCGCGCACCAGCGCAACGCCGACCAGCAGCTGCAGCAGCTTCAGCAGCGCCATGAGCGCCTGAAGGGCGAAGCGGGCGGGCTCGACGCGCCGGACGAGGCGCAGCTCGAGGAGCTGCGCATGCAGCTGGCCGAGCAGGAAGAGATCCTCGCCGAGGCGCAGGCGCGCCTCGCCGATGCACAGGAAACGGTGCCGCGGCTCGACGGCGAACGCCGTGCCGCGCAGGAGCGCGTGCAGGCCGAAGCCGCGCAGATCCACCAGCTCGAGGCGCGTCTCGCCGCGCTGAAGCAGCTGCAGGAAAACGTGCAGACCGAAGGCAAGGTGCAGCCGTGGCTCGACAGGCACGAGCTCGGCGCGCTGCCGCGTCTGTGGAAGAAGCTGCACGTCGAGGCCGGCTGGGAAGCGGCGCTCGAGGCCGTGCTGCGTGAGCGCCTCGCCGCGCTCGAAGTGTCGAATCTCGACTGGGTGAAGGCGTTCGCGACCGATGCGCCGCCCGCGAAGCTCGCGTTCTACGCGCCGCCCGCGGCCGGCGAGCCGCCCGCCGCGGTGGCCGGGCTGCGTCCGGTGCTGTCGCTCGTGCGCATCGACGACGCAGGCATCCGCGCGGTGCTGAACGACTGGCTCGGCAACGTGTATGTCGCCGACGACGTCGCACAGGCGCTTGCCACGCGCACGCAGCTGCCGGCAGGCGGCGCGTTCGTCGTCAAGGCGGGCCATATCGTCACGCGCGTCGGCGTGCAGCTGTACGCCGCCGATTCGGAACAGGCCGGGATGCTGGCCCGCCAGCAGGAAATCGAAAACCTGACGCGCCAGGTGCGCGCCCAGGCGCTGCTCGCCGACGAGGCGCGTACGGCCGCCGTGCGTGCGGAAGCCGCGCACACGCAGGCCACGCAGGCGCTCGGCGACGTGCGCGCGCAGGCCGAACGTGCGACGCAGCGCGTGCACGCGCTGCAGATGGACGTGCTGAAGCTCGCGCAGGCGCACGAACGTTACACGCAGCGCAGCACGCAGATCCGCGAGGAACTCGAGGAAATCGGCGCGCAGATCGAAGAGCAGCGCGCGCTGCGCGCGGAGTCGGAAGCGAATTTCGAGCGTTTCGACGGCGAACTCGCGGAGCTGCAGGCGCGCTTCGAAGACAACCAGCTCGCGTTCGAATCGCTCGACGAATCGCTGACGCAGGCGCGCCAGGAGGCGCGCGACCTCGAGCGCGGCGCGAACGATGCCCGCTTCGCGGCGCGCAACGCGGTGACGCGGATCGACGAGCTCAAGCGCAGCATCCAGGTCGCGCACGAGCAGAGCGAGCGCGTTGCCGGGTCGCTGGAAGACGCACGTGCCGAACTCGAGACAATCAACGAGCAGACCGCGCACACCGGCCTGCAGGACGCGCTCGAAATTCGCGCGGTGAAGGAAGAAGCGCTGCAGGCCGCGCGGATCGAGCTCGACGACCTGACCGCGAAGCTGCGCGCATCGGACGAGCAGCGCCTCGTGGCCGAGCGCTCGCTGCAGCCGCTGCGCGACCGCATCACCGAATTGCAGCTGAAGGAGCAGGCCGCGCGCCTGTCCGTCGAGCAGTTCGCCGAGCAGCTCGCGACGGCCGAGGTCGACGAGGCCGCGCTGTCCACGAAGCTGACGCCGGACCTGAAGCCGTCGTACCTGCAGGGCGAGGTCACGCGCCTGAACAATGCGATCAACGCGCTCGGCCCGGTGAACATGGCCGCGCTCGACGAGCTGAAGGCCGCGAGCGAGCGCAAGGTGTTCCTCGACGCGCAGTCGGCCGACCTGATCGACGCGATCACGACCCTCGAGGACGCGATCCACAAGATCGACCAGGAAACCCGCACGTTGCTGCAGGGCACCTTCGACGAGGTCAACCGCCACTTCAGCGACCTGTTCCCGCGCCTGTTCGGCGGCGGCCAGGCGAAGCTGATCATGACGGGCGACGAGATTCTCGATGCCGGCGTGCAGGTGATGGCGCAGCCGCCGGGCAAGAAGAACGCGACGATTCACCTGCTGTCGGGCGGCGAGAAGGCGCTGACCGCGACCGCGCTGGTGTTCGCGATGTTCCAGCTGAACCCGGCGCCGTTCTGTCTGCTCGACGAGGTCGACGCGCCGCTCGACGACGCGAACACCGAGCGTTTCGCGAATCTCGTGCGCGCGATGTCCGACAAGACGCAGTTCCTGTTCATCTCGCACAACAAGATCGCGATGGAAATGGCGCAGCAACTGATCGGCGTGACGATGCAGGAGCAGGGTGTGTCGCGGATCGTTGCGGTGGACATGGAAACCGCCGCGGGTTTTGCCCAGAATTGACGTTTGACGAAACCGGACCGCGTTCGCGCGGCGCATGAGGCGCCCGTTCGCGGTCCCGACGAAAAAGAATTGCTGATGGAGCGTGCATGGACGAGTTGACACTCGGTTTGATCGGCGCGGGCGCTGTCGTGGTGGGCGGCGTCGTGGTCTACAACGCGTGGCAGGGTGCGAAAGTGCGGCGCAGGATGCCGCGCCCGATGCCGGAGGAAGCGGCCGAGGCGATGAATCGCCCCGAGCGCGATGACGAGTTGCCGTTCATCGAACCGGTGCGTCAGCCGGTGCGCCGCGAGCCCGCGGCACCGGTCGCGGCCGCCGCCGCTGCGACGGCTGAAGCCGCGCGCGTCGAGCCGACGTTCGGTGGTGCGGCACCGGCCGACATGCCGGCCGATCTGCAGGCCGAGGCAACGGGCGCGGACACGCAGTCCGAAGTGACCGAGCCGGCTGCGGGTGAAGACGCCGTGCCTGCCGCCGCGCACGAAGCGCCGGCCGGCGCGGCCGAGCCGACCGAACCCGTGCTGCCTGCCGCGACGACGATCTCGTCGGCGCCGCCGGCGATCGTCGACCGCCGGATCGACTGCATCGTGCCGATCCGCCTCGCCGGGCTGCTGCCGGGCGACAAGATCCTGCCGGCCGCGCAGCGGCTGCGCCGCGCGGGCAGCAAGCCCGTGCACATCGAAGGCAAGCCGGAAGGCGGCCAGTGGGAGCTGTTGCAGAACGGCGTGCGCTACGAAGAACTGCGCGCGGCAGCCCAGCTCGCGAACCGCAGCGGCGCGCTGAACGAACTCGAATTCTCCGAATTCGTGACGGGGGTCCAGCAGTTCGCCGACGCGATCGACGGCGCACCGGAATTCCCGGACATGATGGAAACCGTCGCGATGGCGCGCGAGCTCGACGCGTTCGCCGCGCAGTGCGACGCGCAGCTGTCGATCAACGTGATGTCGGACGGCGCGCCGTGGTCGGCGAACTACGTGCAGGCGGTCGCATCGCAGGACGGGCTGCTGCTGTCGCGCGACGGCACGCGTTTCGTGAAGCTCGACGCGAAGCAGAACCCGGTGTTCATGCTGCAATTCGGCGATACGAACTTCCTGCGTGACGACCTCACGTACAAGGGCGGCAACATGATCACGCTGGTGCTCGACGTACCGGTCGCCGAAGAGGACATCCTGCCGTTCCGGCTGATGTGCGATTACGCGAAGTCGCTGTCCGAACGCATCGGCGCGCGCGTCGTCGACGATTCGCGCCGGCCGCTGCCGGAATCGACGCTGCTCGCGATCGAGCAGCAGCTGATGAAGCTGTATGCGAAGCTCGAAGAAGCGGGTATCCCGGCCGGTTCGCCGGTCACGCGCCGCCTCTTCAGCCAGTAACGCGATGGCGCGGACGGCGGGCTTCGGCGTCGCTGTCCGTCATGGCAGCGCACACCGCTTCGTGTGCGCTGCAACACGCGCATCGGGCTTGCATTGCACGCCCCGCCGCGGCGTCAAACTGAGATAATCGGGCATCCGATTTTTCAGAGCGACTCTGCCGCCAGCATGGCCCGAACCCAAGCCGAACCGCCAGCCAGCCAGCCCGACGCGCGCGCCGCGTGGCTGCGCGACCAACTCGAGCGGGCGAACTACGCCTACTATGTGCTCGACCAGCCGGATCTGCCCGACGCCGAATACGACCGGCTGTTCCGCGAGCTGCAGCAGCTCGAAACCGATCATCCCGAACTCGTGACGCCCGATTCGCCGACGCAACGCGTGGGCGGCGAAGCGGCAGGCGGCTTCACGCCGGTCGTCCACGATGCGCCGATGCTGTCGCTGAACAACGGTTTCGCCGACGAAGACATCGTCGCGTTCGACAAGCGCATCGCCGATGCGCTCGACAAGACGACGGATCTCGCCGGCTCGGTGACCGAGCCTGTCGAATACGCATGCGAACTGAAGTTCGACGGGCTCGCGATCTCGCTGCGCTACGAGCAGGGCGTGTTCGTGCAGGCATCGACGCGTGGCGACGGGACGACGGGCGAGGATGTGACAGAGAACGTGCGCACGATCCGCTCGATTCCGCTGAAGCTGAAGGGCAAGAACGTGCCGGCCGTGCTCGACGTGCGCGGCGAGGTGTTGATGTTCAAGCGCGATTTCGCACGCCTGAACGAACGCCAGCGCGCGGCCGAGCAGCGTGAATTCGCGAACCCGCGCAATGCGGCGGCCGGCAGCCTGCGCCAGCTCGACTCGAAGATCACCGCGCAGCGTCCGTTGTCGTTCTTCGCGTACGGGATCGGCGTGCTCGACGGGATGCCGATGCCCGACACGCACAGCGCGCTGCTCGACTGGTACGAGTCGCTCGGCCTGCCGGTGAACCGCGAACGTGCGGTCGTGCAGGGCGCCGAAGGCCTGCTCGACTTCTTCCGCAACGTCGGCGAGAAGCGCGAATCGCTGCCGTACGACATCGACGGCGTCGTCTACAAGGTCAACCGGCGCGACGAGCAGGAGCGCCTCGGTTTCGTGTCGCGCGCGCCGCGCTTCGCGCTCGCGCACAAGTTCCCCGCACAGGAAGCGCTGACGAAGCTCGTCGCGATCGACGTGCAGGTCGGCCGCACCGGTGCGATCACGCCGGTCGCGCGTCTCGAGCCCGTGTTCGTCGGCGGCGCGACCGTCACCAACGCGACGTTGCACAACGAGGACGAAGTGCGCCGCAAGGACATCCGGATCGGCGACACCGTGATCGTGCGCCGCGCGGGCGACGTGATTCCGGAGGTCGTCGGCGCGCTGCTCGACCGGCGTCCGGCCGATGCGGCGGAATTCGTGATGCCGACCGAATGCCCGGTGTGCGGCTCGAAGATCGAGCGTCTGCCGGACGAGGCGATCGCGCGCTGTACGGGCGGCCTGTTTTGCCCGGCGCAGCGCAAGCAGGCGCTGTGGCACTTCGCGCAGCGCCGCGCGCTCGACATCGACGGGCTCGGCGAGAAGATCATCGACCAGCTCGTCGAGCTGAATCTCGTGCGCACGCCGGCCGACCTGTTCAATCTCGGTTTCGCGACGCTGGCCGAGCTCGACCGCTTTGCCGAGAAGTCCGCCCAGAATCTGCTCGATTCGCTCGAGAAGGCGAAGCACACGACGCTCGCGCGCTTCATCTACGGGCTCGGCATCCGCCATGTCGGCGAATCGACCGCGAAGGATCTCGCAAAGCACTTCGGCTCGCTGACGCCGATCATGGACGCGTCGCTCGAGGCGCTGCTCGAAGTCAACGACGTCGGGCCGATCGTCGCCGAGTCGCTTCACCAGTTCTTCGCGGAAGAGCACAACCGGACCGTGATCGAGCAGCTGCGCGCGCCGGGCAAGGTCACGTGGCCGGAGGGGCCGCCCGCGCCGAGGGCGCCGCAGGGCGTGCTGGCCGGCAAGACGGTCGTGCTGACGGGCACGCTGCCGACGCTCACGCGCGATGCCGCGAAGGAGATGCTCGAAGCGGCGGGCGCGAAAGTTGCGGGCTCGGTATCGAAGAAGACGGATTACGTGGTCGCGGGCGCCGAAGCCGGCAGCAAGCTCGTGAAGGCCGAGGAACTCGGCATCCCCGTGCTGGACGAAGATGGTCTGCACCAACTCCTGGAGGGCAATACGCCATGATTCGCGAGATCCTGAAGATGGGCGATCCGCGCCTGCTCGAAATCGCCAAGCCGGTCGAGCGGTTCGATACCCCCGAACTGCACGAGATCGTCGCGGACATGTTCGAGACGATGCACCATGCGAACGGCGCCGGGCTGGCCGCGCCGCAGATCGGCATCGGGCTGCAGATCATCATCTTCGGCTTCGGCAACAACAACCGCTACCCGGATGCGCCGCCGGTGCCCGAGACGGTGCTGATCAATCCGAAGGTCGAGTACATGCCGCCGGACATGGAAGAGGGCTGGGAAGGCTGCCTGTCGGTGCCGGGCATGCGCGGCGTCGTCAGCCGCTATGCGAAGGTGCGCTACAGCGGCTTCGACCAGTTCAGCGAGAAGATCGACCGCGTCGCCGACGGGTTCCACGCGCGCGTGGTCCAGCACGAATACGATCACCTGATCGGCAAGCTGTATCCGATGCGGATCACCGACTTCACGCGTTTCGGCTTCACCGAAGTGCTGTTCCCGGGGCTCGACCCGACCGGCGACGACTGATCGCCCGGCTTCCGGCAGACAAGAAAAAAGCCCGCTTGCGCGGGCTTTTTCATTGCATGGCGCACATGGCTCGCCTGCGGTCAGAACGTCTCGTCGGCCGACAGATAGCGCCATTGGCCTTGCGGCAGCGCGCCGAGCATCACGCGGCCCATCCGCACGCGCTTCAGGCCGATCACGTCGAGGCCGACCAGTTCGCACATGCGGCGGATCTGGCGTTTCTTGCCTTCGCGCAGCACGAAGCGAAGCTGCTCGCCGTTCTGCCAGCTCACCAGCGCGGGCTTCAGCGCGACGCCGTCGAGTTCGAGGCCGTGACGCAGCTTCGCGAGCGATTCCGCCGGGAAGTGCTGGTCGATGTCGATCAGCTGCTCGCCGAAGCGCACGCGCACCAGGTATTCCTTGTCGATGTCCGATTGCTCGCCGATCAGCTGCTTCGCGATCACGCCGTTCTGCGTCAGCACGAGCAGGCCGGTGGAGTCGATGTCGAGCCGGCCGGCCGGTGCGAGCGCATGCAGGTGCTGCGGCGAGAAGCGCACCGGCGAATGATCGCCGCTCCAGCGGTTCGCGCGCGTGATCAGGACGGCCGCCGGCTCGTAGCCGTCTTCCGCCTGACCCGACACATAGCCGACCGGCTTGTGCAGCAGGATCGTCACCTGCGCGGCCTGCGCGGCGCTCGCGCGCTCGTCGATCTCGATTTTCTGGTCGGCGCGGACCTTGGTGCCGAGCGTGTCGATGCGTTCGCCGTCGACGAGCACCCAGCCCTTTTCGATCCATTCGTCGGCTTCGCGGCGCGAGCACATGCCGAGCTCGGACATCCGCTTCGACAGGCGCATCAGGCCCGTTTCGTCGCCGTAGTCGACGTCGGCAGAAACGCGCTTGACCGGTTGCGCGGTCTTGACCGCGCCGAACGAGCGGCGCTCGCCGTCGCGTGCGGGGCGGGCCGGGCGGTCGCCGAAGCTGCGCTTCGCGCCTTCGCCGGCTGCCTTGTCGCGGTAGGACGGGCGCTTGCCTTCGTCGGCGCCTGCGCGGCGCGGACGGGAATCGTCATCACGGCGCGGCGGGCGATCGGACGACGTGCGGCGGTCGCCGAAGCTGCGCTTCGCGCCTTCGCCGGATGCGTTGTCGCGATAGGGCGCGCGCGGGCCGCCTTCGCCAGCTGCGCGGCGCGGACGTGCATCGTCATCGCGGCGCGGCGGGCGATCGGACGACGTGCGGCGGTCGCCGAAGCTGCGTTTTGCGCCTTCGCCGGATGCGTTGTCGCGATAGGGCGCGCGCGGGCCGCCTTCGCCGGCTGTGCGGCGCGGACGTGCATCGTCGTCACGGCGCGGCGGGCGATCGGACGGCGTGCGGCGATCGCCGAAGCTGCGCTTCGCGCCTTCGCCGGCTGCGTTGTCGCGATACGGCGCACGTGCACCGCCTTCGCCACCTGCGCGGCGCGGACGTGCATCGTCATCACGGCGCGGCGGGCGATCGGACGGCGTGCGGCGGTCGCCGAAGCTGCGCTTCGCGCCTTCGCCGGATGCATTGTCGCGATAGGGCGCGCGCGGGCCGCCTTCGCCACCTGCGCGGCGCGGACGTGCATCGTCGTCACGGCGCGGCGGACGATCGGACGACGTGCGGCGATCGCCGAAGCTGCGCTTCGCGCCTTCGCCGGATGCGTTGTCGCGATACGGCGCACGTGCACCGCCTTCGCCACCTGCGCGGCGCGGACGTGAATCGTCATCTCGGCGCGGCGGACGATCGGACGACGTGCGTCGATCGCCGAAACTGCGCTTCGCGCCTTCGCCGGATGCGTTGTCGCGATACGGCGCACGTGCACCGCCTTCGCCACCTGCGCGGCGCGGACGTGAATCGTCATCACGGCGCGGCGGGCGATCCGACGACGTGCGGCGGTCGCCGAAGCTGCGCTTCGCGCCTTCACCGCCTGCGTTGTCGCGATACGGCGCGCGCGGACTGCGTTCGGCACCGCCGTCACGCGGCGCGCGCTTGGCCGGTGCGCGATCCGCGCCCGGGCGCTCGGCGCCTGCGGCCCCGCGCGGCTTGAACGAGCGTTCGCCGGCGGCGGCCGGGGCGGCCTTTTTCGGACGCGCCGGCTTGTCGCCTGCCGGCGGCGTAGCGGGACGCACCGCCTTGCGGGCGACGAGGCTGCCGGAGCGGACAGGGGCGCGGGTCGGCGACGCCGGCTTCGGATTCTTGACGGTTAGTTTGGTGCGCATAAACGCTTGAATTCATTCAGACTGCGATCGCACGCAGCAATTCGGTTTCGAGCTGGATCTGCAGGCGGTTGTCGGACAGGCCGGCACCCGCGAGCAGGAAGATGTCCTCGACGCGTTCGCCGAGCGTGTTGATCCGCGCCGCATGGACGCCGATCTGATGCTCGGCGAGTACGCGCGCGATCGAATAGAGAAGGCCCGGCCGGTCGTTGGCCGACACGGACAGGATGTAGTACTGGCCGCGCTCGTCGGCCCGCAGGTCGACGCGCGGCGTGATCGGAAACGTTCGGGACAGCCTCGACAGGCGGCCCTTGGACGGCTCCGGCAGCGGGGCGGTTTCGGCGAGCCGCGTCGCGAGCTGCTGTTCGACGAGATTCGCGATGTCGCGGTACCGCACGTCGCGTTCGGTCTGCGTGACGATGAAGTTGTCGAGCGCATAGCCGTGCCGCGTCGTGCTGACGCGTGCATCGAGCACCGACAGCCCGTTGCGGTCGAAATATGCGCAGATGCCCGCGAACAGGTCGGGGCGGTCCTTCACGTACACGAGCACCTGCAGCGCGTCACCGATCGGCGACGGCCGCGCGCGGACGATCGCGGTTTCGGCGTTCACGTGCCGGTACAGCACGCGCGTCTGCCATGCAATGTCGGCCGCATCGTGACGCAGGAAGAAGCCGACGTCGAGCTGATCCCACAGCGCGCGGTGCGCATCGTCGGGGACGGTCTCGAGGCGCAGCAGCGCGAGCGCCTGTTCCTGCCGCGACTTCAGCTCCGAATGCGCGTCGGGGTTCGCGCCGCCGAGCACCGCGAGCGTGATGCGGTACAGGTCCTCGAGCAGCTTGCCCTTCCACGTGTTCCACACCTTCGGACTCGTGCCGCGGATATCGGCGACGGTCAGCAGGTACAGCGCGGTGAGGTAGCGTTCGTTGCCGACGACTTCGGCGAAGCGCTTGATGACTTCGGGGTCGCTCGTGTCCTGCTTCTGCGCGACCTGGCTCATCGTCAGGTGATGCTGGACGAGCCATACGATCAGCGACGCGTCGTCGCCGACGATGCCGTGCTCGCGGCAGAAGCGTCGCGCATCGGCCATCCCGAGCGTCGAATGGTCGCCGCCGCGGCCCTTCGCGATGTCGTGGAACAGCGCCGCGACATACAGCACCCACGGGCGCTCGAAGTTGCCGATCAGCTGGCTGCAGAACGGGTATTCGTGCGCATGCTCGGCCACCGCGAAGCGGCGGATGTTGCGCAACACCATCAGGATGTGCTGGTCGACCGTGTACACGTGATACAGGTCGTGCTGCATCTGGCCGACGATGCGGCGGAAGTTCAGCAGATAGCGGCCGAGCACGCTCGTCTGGTTCATCAGCCGGAACGCGTGCGTGATGCCTTCGGGCTGCTGCAGGATCTGCATGAACGTGTCGCGGTTCTGCGGATCGCGACGCCACGCGTTGTTCATGATTTCGCGCGAGTTGTACAGCGCGCGCAGCGTGCGGGCGGACAGGCCCTTCACGCCGCGGGTCGTCTCGTACAACAGGAACGCTTCGAGGATCGCGTCGGGATGGCGCTCGAACACGCCGTCGTCGACGATCTCGAGCATGCCCTGCTTCTCGACGAAGCGGTCGGGCGACAGCACGCGCGTGATGCCGCTCGTCGCGGGGAAGAGTTGCGCCTCGATGTTCTGGATCAGGATCGTCGCGAGCTGCGTGACGGCTTTCGCGGCCCAGTAGTAGCGGCGCATCAGCTGCTCGCTCGCGCGCTTGGCCTGCGTCGGCTGGTAGCCGAAGCTCTCGGCGGCCTGCGTCTGCAGGTCGAACACGAGCATGTCCTGGCGGCGGCCGGCGATCACGTGCAGGCGCGCGCGCAGCGTCTTCAGGAATCCTTCGTTGCGGCGCAGTTCGCGCGCTTCGCGATCGGTGATGAGACCGCGCGTATCGAGTTCGCGCCAGCTGCTGCCGAAGCCCGCCGCGCGTGCGATCCACAGGATCGTCTGCAGGTCGCGCAGCCCGCCGGGGCTTTCCTTCACGTTCGGTTCGAGGCTGTACGGCGTGTCCTGGAACTTCGCGTGGCGCTGGCGCATCTCGAGCACCTTCGCGGTGAAGAACGCGCGGGCGTCGAGCGCCTCGTGGTAGTGCACCGTGAAACGCTCGAACAGCGCGGTGCTGCCGACGATGCGGCGCGCTTCCAGCAGCGAGGTCTGCACCGTGACGTCCTGCGATGCCTCCTCGATGCACTGCGCGACCGTGCGCACGCTGCTGCCGATCTCGAGGCCGAGATCCCACGCCATCCCGATGAAGCGCTCGATGCATGCGTCGAGTGCCGGATCGTGCGCGTCGGGCAGCAGCACGAGGATGTCGACGTCGGAATAGGGCGCGAGCTCGCCGCGCCCGTAGCCGCCGACGGCGACGAGCGCGAGCGTCGCGGGCAGCCCGCAGTCGTCCCACACGCGCTTGAGCGCATCGTCGGTGAGTTTCGACAGCGCGTGCATCAGCGACGCGACGTTCGTCGCGCGGCGAAAGCGCTCGAGCATCTCCGTCTTGGCGGCCTTGAATTCGGCGCGCCGCGACAGCGCGTCGGGCGAGGGGGCGGCGTGAGCGCTCATGGGCGGCCGTTCAGGTGCGGGTGGGGCGGGCTGGCGCGACGGCGCTCAGACGGCGGCGGCCGGTTGCGCGAACACGGGGCGCGCCGGCGTGCCGGCCGACACGGTCAGCACGTCGTAGCCGGTCTCGGTGACGAGCACCGTGTGCTCCCACTGCGCGGACAGGCTGCGGTCGCGCGTCTTGACCGTCCACTGGTCGGGCATCGTGCGGATGTCGCGCTTGCCGGCGTTGATCATCGGCTCGATCGTGAAGATCATCCCGGCCTTCAGCTCGATGCCGGTGCCCGGACGGCCGTAGTGGACGACCTGCGGATCCTCGTGGAACACCGTGCCGATGCCGTGGCCGCAGTATTCGCGCACGACGCTGTAGCCCTGCGCTTCCGCGTGCTTCTGGATCGCGTAGCCGATGTCGCCGAGGTGCGCGCCGGGCTTGACCTGGTCGATGCCGAGCCACATGCATTCGTAGGTGGTCTGCACGAGACGCTTCGCGAGGATCGAGCCTTCGCCGACGATGAACATCCGGCTGGTGTCGCCGAAGTAGCCGTTCTTGATCACGGTGATGTCGATGTTCAGCGCATCGCCGTTCTTGATCACCTTCTCGCCGGGAATGCCGTGGCAGATCACGTCGTTGACCGAAATGCAGGTGGCCTTCGGGTACGGCGGATAGCCGGGCGGCTGGTAGTTCAGCGGCGCCGGGATCGTGCCCTGTTCGTTGAGCATGAATTCATGACAGAGGCGATCGAGTTCGGCGGTCGTGATGCCCGCGACGACGTGCGGCGTGATGAAGTCGAGCACTTCGCTGGCGAGACGGCAGGCGACGCGCATCTCCGCGATATCGTGTTCGTTTTTGAGCGTAATAGCCATCGAGGTATGCCTGGAATGCGGTGAATTGACGGATTATCGCACCTTATGGCGGGCCTCGCAGCCCCTGCCGGCCGCGCGGATGCGGGTTTTCGCGGATTGTCCGGCCGGCTGCCGCACGGCTAGCGAAAGTGGCGAGCGACTTGAGAGCGGACAAATCGGCGTGCTATACTCTTTGGCTAAGTCGATATCCAAATGCCGAATTTGCCCCATCTTGGGGCGGCATGGCGATGAAAGGCTTACGGCACGGGCGTTTTGCACGTGCCGAATCGCAAGCCGGCGCAACCAGGGTGCCGGCCGCGTGGAATCGGTGCCCTTCGGGGCGGGTTCGCGCGGCGGTACGGCGGCCGGCTTAAGACCCAACCCTCGTGGAGAATTTACATGGCAGTTACGATGCGCCAAATGCTGGAAGCAGGTGTCCACTTCGGTCACCAGACGCGCTTCTGGAACCCGAAGATGGCTCCGTTCATTTTCGGTCACCGCAACAAGATTCACATCATCAACCTCGAAAAGACGCTGCCGATGTTCACGGACGCACAGAAGTACGTGCGCCAGCTGGCAGCGAACCGCGGCACGATCCTGTTCGTCGGCACGAAGCGTCAATCGCGTGACACGATCGCCCAGGAAGCGCAGCGCGCAGGCATGCCGTTCGTCAACGCACGCTGGCTCGGCGGCATGATGACCAACTTCAAGACGCTGAAGGTATCGATCAAGCGCCTGAAGGACATGGAAGCGGCAGTCGAGGCAGGCGAGCTCGAGAAGATGAGCAAGAAGGAAGCGCTGCTGTTCGAACGCGAAATCGCCAAGCTGCAGAAGTCGATCGGCGGCGTGAAGGACATGGGCGGCATTCCGGACGCAATCTTCGTCGTCGACGTCGGCTACCACAAGATTGCCGTCACGGAAGCGAACAAGCTGGGCGTGCCGGTCATCGCCGTGGTCGATACGAACCACTCGCCGGAAGGTGTGGATTACGTGATCCCGGGTAACGACGACTCGAGCAAGGCAGTCGCGCTGTACGCCGAAGGCGTGGCCGACGCGATCCTCGAAGGCCGTGCGAATGCGGTCAACGAAGTGGTCCAGGCCGCACGCGGCGACGACGAGTACGTCGAGGAAAACGCGTAACTGGCCCCGAGCCGGCGCAAAAAGGGGGCTCTCAACAGGCCCCCTTTTTTTAAGCTTGTGCGCCGGACCTGATCGCGCCGAATCGGCGCGGGTCCGGAAACGAATCTCGGCCGTTCGCGTCCAAGCGGGCGGCGTTGTGAATACAGACTCAAGGAGCGAATGATGGCGGCAATTACCGCAAGCATGGTGGCAGAACTGCGCGCAAAGACCGACGCACCGATGATGGAGTGCAAGAAGGCGCTGACGGAAGCCGACGGCGATCTGGCCAAGGCTGAAGAGCTGCTGCGCGTCAAGCTCGGCAACAAGGCGAGCAAGGCGGCATCGCGCGTGACGGCTGAAGGCGTCGTCGCATCGTTCGTCGGCGGCAATGCAGGCGCGCTGGTCGAACTGAACTGCGAAACCGACTTCGTCGCGAAGAACGACGACTTCCTCGCATTCTCGAAGACGGTTGCAGAACTCGTCGCGACGCAAAACCCGGCCGACGTGGCTGCGCTGTCGGCGCTGCCGCTCGAAGGCTCGACGGTCGACGCAGTGCGCCTGGCACTGATCGGCAAGATCGGCGAGAACGTCTCGATCCGCCGTTTCGTCCGTTTCGAAACCGCGAACAAGATCGCAACGTACCTGCACGGCGCGCGTATCGGCGTGATCGTCGAGTACACGGGCGCGGAAGAGCAGGTCGGCAAGGACGTCGCGATGCACATCGCGGCAATGAAGCCGGTCGCGCTGTCGTCGGCCGACGTGCCGGCAGAACTGATCGAGACGGAACGCCGCGTGGCCGAGCAGAAGGCTGCGGAATCGGGCAAGCCGGCTGAAATCGTCGCGAAGATGGTCGACGGTAGCGTCCAGAAGTACCTGAAGGAAGTGTCGCTGCTGAACCAGACGTTCGTGAAGAACGACAAGCAGACGATCGAGCAGATGCTGAAGGCGGCGGATTCCGCCGTGCAGAAGTTCTCGCTGTTCGTCGTCGGCGAAGGCATCGAGAAGCGCCAGGACGACTTCGCCGCCGAAGTGGCCGCGCAAGTCGCAGCAGCAAAACAGCAGTAAGCAGTCAGGCAGTATCCGCGGCGGGCGTCCGCTCCGCCGCGGCCGGCGGCGCTGCCGGCCGGCCGGGAACCCCGGTCCGGTCGTCGGCGCTTGCCCGAATCAGTATTTCGCCCCTACAGTTCGTGGTTGTCATCCTCTCGTCGCTCGGAAGCCCCTATGTCCAATGCCTATAAACGCGTCCTTCTCAAACTCTCCGGCGAAGCGCTGATGGGCGACGATGCCTTCGGCATCAATCGCGCGACGATCGAACGGATGGTGGCCGATATTGCCGAAGTCGTGCGTCTCGGTACGCAGCTCGCGGTCGTGATCGGTGGCGGTAATATTTTCCGCGGTGTCGCGGGTGGCGCGGCCGGCATGGACCGCGCGACGGCCGACTACATGGGGATGCTCGCGACGATGATGAACGCGCTGGCGCTGCAGGACGCGATGCGCCACGCCGGCATCGAGGCGCGCGTGCAGTCCGCGCTGCGCATGGACCAGGTCGTCGAGCCGTACATCCGGCCCCGCGCGATCCGCCAGCTCGAGGAAGGCCGCGTCGTGATCTTCGCGGCCGGTACGGGCAACCCGTTCTTCACGACGGACACGGCCGCCGCGCTGCGCGGTTCGGAAGTGGGCGCGGAGGTCGTGCTGAAGGCGACCAAGGTCGATGGCGTATATTCTGCCGATCCGAAGAAGGATCCGTCGGCCACGCGTTACACGACGATCACTTTCGACGAGGCGATCAGCCGCAATCTGCAGGTGATGGACGCGACGGCCTTTGCGCTGTGCCGCGACCAGAAGCTGCCGATTCGCGTGTTTTCGATCAACAAGCCGGGCGCGCTCAAGCGCATCGTGCTGGGCGAGGACGAAGGTACGCTCGTCCACGTGTAAACTCCCGCGGATGCGGGTCGTCGGCCGCGGCGTATGTCCTGCGCCGGGCGGGGCCCGCGTTCTTTGAAGGTTTGAAGGTTCGGAGGTTGAAATGAGTGTCGCTGATACCAAGAAGGGCGTCGAGCAAAAGATGCAGCGCTCGATCGATGCATTCAAGAGCGATCTGGCAAAGATCCGTACGGGCCGTGCGCACACCGGCATGCTCGATCACGTGCAGGTTGACTACTACGGGTCGATGGTGCCGATCTCGCAGGTTGCCAACATGACGCTCGTCGACGCACGGACGATCGGTGTGCAGCCGTGGGAAAAGCCGATGGTCGCAAAGGTCGAGAAGGCCATTCGCGAAGCCGATCTCGGCCTGAACCCGGCAACGTCCGGCGATCTGATCCGCGTGCCGATGCCCGCGCTGACGGAAGAGCGCCGCCGCGAGCTGACCAAGGTCGTGAAGAGCGAAGGCGAAACGGCCAAGGTCGCGATCCGCAACCTGCGCCGCGACGCGAACGAAGCGCTCAAGAAGCTCGTGAAGGACAAGGAAATCTCGGAAGACGACGAGCGCCGTGCGAGCGACGACGTGCAGAAGCTGACCGACAAGCACGTTGCCGAAATCGACAAGCTCGTGCAGAGCAAGGAAGCCGAGATCATGACGGTCTGACGACCGTCCTCGCGCGCCGCCTTCTTCCCGCATTACTGTCTCAACGGCCATGACCTATACCAGCTCTACCGTTCGCGTGCCTGACGTCGGCGTCGTGCCGCGTCACATCGCGATCATCATGGACGGCAACGGCCGTTGGGCGACCGAACGCCGCTTGCCGCGCGTCGCGGGGCACACCCGCGGCGTCGATGCCGTCCGGGCGGTGGTCGAAGGTTGCGCGCGCGCCGGCGTCGAATACCTGACGCTGTTCGCGTTCAGTTCGGAAAACTGGCGCCGGCCGAACGACGAAGTGTCGTTCCTGATGCGGCTGTTCATCACTGCGCTCGAGCGCGAGGTCGGCAAGCTGCATGCAAACGGGATCCGCCTGCGTGTCGTCGGCGATCTCGACCGTTTCGAGCCGCGCATCCGCGAACTGATTCGCCGCGCCGAAACCAAGACGGCGCGCAATACGCGCCTGACGCTCACCATCGCGGCCAACTACGGCGGCCGGTGGGACATCCTGCAGGCGACGAAGAAGCTCGTCGAGCAAGCCGTGCGCGAAGGTCGCGAGGTCGAAGTGACCGAGGACGCATTCGCGCCGCACCTGGCGATGGCCTATGCGCCGGAGCCCGATCTCTTCATCCGTACGGGCGGCGAGCAGCGCGTCAGCAACTTTCTGCTGTGGCAGCTCGCGTACGCCGAGTTCTATTTCACCGACAAATACTGGCCGGACTTCGACGGCGCGGCACTGGCCGACGCGATGGCGTCGTATACCGAGCGCGAGCGCCGTTTCGGGCGCACGAGTGCGCAGCTCGAACCGCAATCGCAAAACGCCGACTCCCTTTCATGCTGAAAACCCGTGTGATCACGGCGATCGTGATGCTGGCAGTGCTGCTGCCGGTGACGCTGTTCGCGCCGCTCACGGCGTTCGGCGCGCTGATCGGCGCCGTGCTCGTGTTCGCCGCGTGGGAGTGGGCGCGCCTGCTGAAGCTCGGCGGCGCCGGCCCGGTCGTCTATGCGGTCGTCGCGGCGCTTGCGCTGGCGGCCACCACGCCGCTCGGCGTCGATGCGGCCGGATCTCGCCCTCTTTTCATGGCGGCCGGCGTGTTCTGGCTGCTGGTCGGTCCGTTCGCGCTGCGGCGCAAGCCCGAACTCGCGGGCGGCGTCTGGCGGCCGTTCCTGCTCGCCGCCGGCCTGATCGTGTTCGCGGCCTGCTGGCATGCGCTCGTCGCGGCGCGTGCGCAGGGCGTGCCGTTCGTGCTGTCGCTGCTACTGGTCGTCTGGCTGGCCGATATCGGTGCATACTTCGCGGGCAAGGCCTTCGGAAAGCGTAAACTGGCCATCACGATCAGCCCCGGCAAGAGCTGGGAAGGCGCGATCGGCGGCTGGCTGGCGGTGATGGTCGTCGCCGGTGCCGCGATGGCCGCGCATGCGTTCGAGCCGACCCTGTTTTCTGCATTTGCCGCCCGCTACGGGATGTCCGGCGCGTGGGCTGCGCTGACGCTGCTGGTTGCGTACAGCGTGATCGGCGACCTGTTCGAGTCGCTGCTGAAGCGGCAGGCGGGCGTCAAGGATTCGAGCGGACTGCTGCCCGGCCACGGCGGCGTGCTCGACCGTGTCGACGCGCTGCTGCCGGTGCTGCCGCTCGCGATGCTGCTGCTTGGTTAAACCATTAATTCTGTTATGCAAAAACGTCTGACATTGCTCGGTTCCACGGGCTCGATCGGAGACAGCACGCTCGACGTGGTCGCCCGCCATCCCGAGCGCTTCTCGGTCTACGCGCTGACTGCGCACCGCAACGGCGACAAGCTCGTCGAGCAGTGTCTGCGCTTCGCGCCCGAAGTGGCGGTGGTCGGCGATGCCGCGACGGCCGCACACGTCGAAGCGAAACTGCGCGGGGCAGGCAGCAAGACGGCCGTGCTGTACGGCCCGCAGGCGCTCGTCGACGTGTCGACGAGCGATGGCTGCGATACGGTGGTCGCGGCGATCGTCGGCGCGGCCGGCCTGGCGCCGAGCCTCGCGGCTGCGCGCGCCGGCAAGCGGATCCTGCTCGCGAACAAGGAAGCGCTCGTGATGTCGGGCGCGATCTTCATGGACGCCGTGCGCGACCACGGCGCGATCCTGCTGCCGGTCGACAGCGAACACAACGCGATCTTCCAGTGCATGCCGCGCGACGCGGCCGAGCACGGCGGGATCTCGAAGATCATCCTGACTGCGTCGGGCGGTCCGTTCCGCACGCGCGAGCCGGCCACGCTCGTCGACGTGACGCCGGACGAAGCGTGCAAGCACCCGAACTGGGTGATGGGCCGCAAGATCTCGGTCGATTCGGCGACGATGATGAACAAGGGCCTCGAGGTGATCGAGGCGCACTGGATCTTCGGGCTGCCGGGCGATCGCATCGACGTGCTGATCCATCCGCAGAGCGTGATCCATTCGCTCGTGTCGTACCGTGACGGCTCGGTGCTCGCGCAGCTCGGCAATCCCGACATGCGCACGCCGATCGCGCATGCGCTCGCATTCCCCGAGCGCGTCGACGCGGGCGTCGACCAGCTCGACCTCGCGCAGATCGCGCAGCTGTCATTCGAGAAGCCCGACTACGCGCGCTTCCCGTGCCTCGCGCTCGCGCTGAAGGCACTCGAGGAAGGCGGCATCGCGAGCGCCGCATTGAACGCGGCGAACGAAGTTGCGGTCGAAGCATTTCTCGAGCGCCGGATCGGCTTCATGGCGATCGCGGCGACGGTCGACTCCGTGCTCAACGCACTGCCGAACCGCGCGCCCGACGGGCTCGACGATGTCCTGGCGGCGGATGCCGAGGCACGCCGCCTCGCCGCCGAGATCATTGCGAAAGCGCCTGCGCCACGCGTGGAGCGTACTGTCTGAATGGGGTGCTCATGAACGTGCTGGTCGAACTGGTCGCGTTTGCGGTGGCGATCGGGGTACTGGTCGTCGTGCATGAGTACGGACACTATCGCGTCGCGCGCTGGTGCGGCGTGAAGGTGCTGCGTTTCTCGATCGGCTTCGGCCAGCCCATTGCGCGCTGGGTCAGCCGCCGGACCGGCACCGAGTGGACGCTGTCCGTGCTGCCGCTCGGCGGCTACGTGAAGATGCTCGACGAGCGCGATCCGGGCCCCGGCATCCAGCCCGAGGAGCTCGGGCAGGCGTTCAACCGGCAATCCGTCTACAAGCGGATCGCGATTGTCGCGGCCGGGCCGATTGCGAACTTCCTGTTGGCAATCGCGCTGTTCTCGATCGTGTTTGCTACCGGCGTGACCGAGCCGGCCGCGATCGTCGCGCCGCCGGCCGCCGGCACGGTGGCGGCCCGCGCGGGCTTCGACGGCAGCGAGACGGTCGTGTCGATCCGCAACGCGCAGGGCGGCGAGTCCGAGCCGGTGCGGTCGTGGTCGGACTTGCGCTGGAAGCTGCTGTCGGCCGCGTTCGACCACCGCGAGATCGTGCTCGGCGCGCGCGACGGCAACGCGACGTTCGATTTCCGCGTCGACCTCCGCAACGTTCCCGATAGCCAGCTCGACGACGATTTCATGGCCCATCTGGGCTTCGAGACCGGCGGCGGCACGCTGTCGGTCGCATCCGTGCAGCCGGGCAGCGCGGCGGAGCAGGCCGGGCTGAAGGCGGGCGACAAGCTGGTGGCGCTCGGCGGCAAGCCGATCGGCGGCGCAACGCGTTTCATCGATTCGGTGAAGCACCACGCGGGCCAGGCGCTCGACCTGCAGATCGAGCGCGACGGCGCCACACAGACGGTGTCGATCGTGCCGCAGACGCAGCGCGACGACGAATCGGGGCAGCAGGTCGGCCGGATCGGCGCGGCGCTGTCGATGCACGCGCCGTCCGTCGACGTGCGCTACGGGCCGATCGAGAGCCTGCGGCTCGGCGCGCACCGCACGTGGGACATTTCCGTGTATTCGCTGAAGATGTTCGGGCGGATGATCACCGGCAACGCATCGCTGAAGAACCTGTCCGGCCCGGTGACGATCGCCGACTACGCAGGCAAGAGCGCGCGGCTCGGTCCGTCGGCGTTCCTGTCGTTCCTCGCCCTTGTCAGCATTAGCCTTGGCGTCCTGAACTTGTTGCCGATTCCCGTTTTGGACGGGGGGCATCTGTTATATTATGCGGTTGAAGCCGCGACCGGGAAAGCCGTCTCGGAGCGCTGGCAGCTGATTCTGCAAAGAGCCGGGTTGATCTGCATCGTCGCATTGTCGGCGATCGCGCTGTTCAACGATCTGGCTCGGTTAATCCATTTCTGAAGCGTCAGGCGGCCGCTGCTCGGCAGTCGCCCGATTTGATGCAGCTAAATATTGGGGATGCATGTTGTTCAAACCTCATCGCTTTGTACCTAAGACAGTTGCAGCGGCCGCGCTCGCCGCTCACGGCCTCGCGGCGCATGCAGCGGCACCGTTCGTGGTGCAAGACATCAAGATCGAGGGGCTGCAGCGCGTCGAAGCGGGTTCGGTGTTCGCCTATCTGCCGATCAAGCAGGGCGATACCTTCACGGACGACAAGGCATCCGAAGCAATCCGCGCGTTGTACGCGACGGGCTTTTTCAACGACGTGCGCATCGCGACGCAAGGCAACGTCGTCATCGTGCAGGTGCAGGAGCGTCCGGCCATCGCGTCGATCGACTTCACCGGCACGAAGGAATTCGACAAGGACAACCTGACGAAGGCGCTGCGCGCCGTCGGCCTCGCCGACGGCCGCTACTACGACAAGGCGCTCGTCGACAAGGCGGAGCAGGAGCTCAAGCGCCAGTACCTGACGCGCGGCTTCTATGCGGCCGAGGTCAAGACGACGATCACGCCGGTCGATGCGAACCGCGTGTCGATCCTGTTCGCGGTGGCCGAAGGCCCGAGCGCGAAGATCCGCCAGATCAACTTCATCGGCAACAAGGCGTTCAGCACGAGTAAGCTGCGCGACGAGATGCAGCTGTCGACGCCGAACTGGTTCTCCTGGTACACGAAGAACGACCTGTACTCGAAGGAAAAGCTCACCGGCGACCTCGAGGCCGTGCGCTCGTACTACCTGAACCGCGGCTACCTCGAGTTCAACATCGAGTCGACCCAGGTGTCGATCTCGCCCGACAAGAAGGACATGTACCTGACGGTCACGCTGCACGAAGGCGAGCCGTACACGGTGTCGGGCATCAAGCTGTCGGGCAACCTGCTCGATCGCGAGGCCGAACTCACCAAGCTGATCAAGATCAAGCCGGGCGACCGCTTCTCGGCCGAAAAGCTCCAGCAGACCACCAAGTCGATCGTCGACAAGCTCGGTGAATACGGCTACGCCTTCGCGACCGTCAACGCGCAGCCGGACATCGACCAGGCGAACCACAAGGTGAACCTGAACCTCGTCGTCGATCCGAGCCGCCGCGTGTACGTGCGCCGCATCAACGTCGTCGGCAACACGCGCACGCGCGACGAGGTGGTGCGCCGCGAAATGCGCCAGCTCGAAAGCTCGTGGTTCGATTCGAACCGCCTCGCGCTGTCGAAAGATCGCGTCAACCGTCTCGGCTACTTCACCAACGTCGACGTGACGACGGTGCCGGTCGAAGGCACGAACGACCAGGTCGACGTGAACGTGAAGGTCGACGAAAAGCCGACCGGCGCCATCACGCTGGGCGCGGGCTTCTCATCGACGGACAAGGTCGTGCTGTCGGCCGGCGTGTCGCAGGACAACGTGTTCGGTTCGGGTACCAGCCTGTCGGTGAACGTCAACACCGCGAAGAGCTACCGTACGCTGACCGTCACGCAGGTCGACCCGTACTTCACGGTCGACGGCATCAAGCGGATCACGGACGTCTACTACCGTACGTACCAGCCGCTGTACTATTCGACGAGCTCGAGCTTCCGGATCATCAGCGCGGGCGGCAACCTGAAGTTCGGTATTCCGTTCTCGGAAGTCGACACCGTCTACTTCGGCGCGGGCTTCGAGCAGAACCGCCTCGACGTCGATTCGAACACGCCGCAGAGCTACCAGGATTATGTGAACCAGTTCGGCCGCGTGTCGAACACGGTGCCGCTGACGGTGGCCTGGTCGCGCGACGCGCGTGACAGCGCGCTGATTCCGAGCCGCGGCTACTTCACGCAGGCGAACATGGAGTACGGCGTGCCGGTCGGCAAGATCCAGTACTACAAGGCCGACCTGCAGGCGCAATACTACTATTCGTTCTCGCGCGGCTTCATCCTGGGCATGAACCTGCAGGGTGGCTACGGCAACGGTATCGGCAACCCGTACCCGATCTTCAAGAACTACTACGCGGGCGGTATCGGCTCCGTGCGTGGCTACGAGCCGAGCTCGCTGGGCCCGCGCGACACGAAGACGAACGACCCGATCGGCGGTTCGAAGATGCTCGTCGGCAACATCGAACTGACGTTCCCGCTGCCGGGCACCGGCTACGACCGCACGCTGCGCGTGTTCACGTTCCTTGACGGCGGTAACGTGTGGGGCAACGCACCGGGCGGCACGAGTACGGGCGCGAACGGCCTGCGCTACGGCTACGGTGTGGGTCTCGCGTGGATCTCGCCGATCGGCCCGCTGAAGCTGAGCCTCGGTTTCCCGCTGCAGAAGCACGAAGGCGACCAGTACCAGAAATTCCAGTTCCAGATCGGGACGGCGTTCTGACCGAACGCATGACAACAGCAACGAGAGGGTAATTTTGCTAACCGGTAAGTTTTCGAAACGAGTGATGTGCGCGCTGACCGTTGCGCTGGCCCTGGGCGCGGCAACGGTGCACGCACAGGACGTCGCCCGCATTGCGGCGGTCAATTCGGATCGGATCCTGCGCGAGTCGGTGCCCGCGAAGGCGGCGCAGACGAAGCTCGAAGCCGAGTTCGCGAAGCGTGACAAGGATCTGCAGGACCTGGGCGCGCGCCTGAAGTCGATGTCCGATTCGCTGGACAAGAACGGCGCGTCGCTGTCGGCTGCCGATCGTGCGCAGAAGCAGCGCGATCTCGCCCAGCTCGATACCGACTTCCAGCGCAAGCAGCGCGAGTTCCGCGAAGACCTGAACCAGCGTCGCAACGAGGAACTGGCGGCCGTGCTGGAGCGGGCGAACAAGGTCATCAAGCAGATCGCCGAGCAGCAGAATTACGACCTGATCGTGCAGGAAGCCGTGTACGTCAGCCCGCGCATCGACATCACCGACAAGGTGCTCAAGGCGCTCGCGTCCGGCTCGACGAACTGAACGGAGCAGACGACGAATGGCATTGACGCTTGAGGAACTCGTAAAGCGGTTCGGCGGCGAGATCGCCGGCGACGCACAGTGCAAGGTGGGCGGGCTCGCACCGCTCGACCAGGCAGGCCCTCAGCAACTCGCGTTCCTCGCGAATCCGAAGTACCTGTCGCAGGTCGAGACGACCCGGGCAGGCGCGGTGCTGATCGCACCGAAGGATCTGGAGAAGCTGGGTGCGGCCGCTAGCGGCCGCAATTTCATCGTCACGCCGAATCCGTACGCGTACTTCGCGCGCGTCGCGCAGATGTTCATCGACCTGGCCACGCCGCAGCGCGCCGCCGGCGTGCATCCGAGCGCGACGATCGATCCGGCCGCGAAGATCGCCGCGAGCGCGGTGATCGGCCCGCACGTGACGGTCGAGGCCGGCGCGGTGATCGAGGACGGCGTGCAGCTCGACGCGAACGTCTTCGTCGGCCGCGGCACGACGATCGGCGCCGGTTCGCACTTCTATCCGAACGCATCGGTGTACCACGGCTGCAAGATCGGCCCGCGCGCGATCGTCCATTCGGGCGCCGTGATCGGCTCCGACGGCTTCGGCTTTGCACCGGATTTCGTCGGCGACGGCGACGCGCGCACCGGCAGCTGGGTCAAGATCCCGCAGGTCGGCGGCGTGACGATCGGCCCGGACGTCGAAATCGGCGCGAACACGACGATCGATCGCGGCGCGATGGCGGATACCGTCATCGAGGAATGCGTGAAGATCGACAACCAGGTCCAGATCGGCCACAACTGCCGGATCGGCGCCTATACGGTGATCGCCGGCAGCGCTGGCATCGCGGGCAGCACGACGATCGGCCGCCACTGCATGATCGGCGGCGCGGCCGGGATCGCCGGCCACGTGACGCTCGGCGACTATGTCATCATCACCGCGAAGTCGGGCGTATCGAAGTCGCTGCCGAAGGCCGGCATCTATACCAGCGCGTTTCCGGCCGTCGACCACGGCGAATGGAACAAGAGCGCCGCGCTCGTGCGCAACCTCGACAAGCTGCGCGAGCGCATCAAGGTGCTCGAAGCCGCGCTCGCCGCCCAGGGCGGCACGGACGCCTGAGCGCATCATGCGAGACCACGAACCGGGCACGGCCAGCGCAACCGGCCCGGTTTGCCAGACTGGGCCGCGCGGCGGCCCGCTTCAGCCTTTGCATCACCACCGCGCAGCCCCTGCGTGAGACGAACCATCATGAGCACTGAAAAAATCAATCTCGACATCCACAAGATCCTCACGCTGCTGCCGCATCGCTACCCGATTCTGCTCGTCGATCGCGTGCTCGAACTCGAGCCGCACAAAGGAATCAAAGCGCTGAAGAACGTGTCGATCAACGAGCCGTTCTTCCAGGGGCATTTCCCGAAGCGGCCGGTGATGCCGGGCGTGCTGATCCTCGAGGCGCTCGCGCAGGCGGCCGCACTGCTGACCTTCGCGGAAGAGCAGCCGAAGGATCCGGAGAACACGCTGTACTACTTCGTCGGCATCGACGGCGCGCGCTTCAAGCGCGTGGTCGAACCGGGCGACCAACTGATTCTGAACGTGACGTTCGAACGCTACATCCGCGGCATCTGGAAGTTCAAGGCGGTGGCGGAAGTGGACGGCAAGGTGGCGGCGGAAGCCGAGCTGATGTGCACGGTCAAGACGGCCGACGCGGCGCCCTGAGCGACGCGGCACGCATGGGCAACGCAACGCGACACATCACATCGAGAGGCAACGGCGCATGACCAGGATTCATCCCACCGCGATTGTCGAGCCGGGCGCGCAAATCGACGAATCGGTCGAGATCGGCCCGTACGCAATCGTCGGTCCGCACGTCACGATCGGCGCGCGCACGACGATCGGCTCGCACAGCGTGATCGAAGGCCATACGACGCTCGGCGAGGACAACCGCATCGGCCATTACGCGTCGGTCGGCGGCCGTCCGCAGGACATGAAGTACAAGGACGAGCCGACGAAGCTCGTGATCGGCAACCGCAACACGATCCGCGAATTCACGACGATCCACACAGGCACCGTGCAGGACGTCGGCGTGACGACGCTCGGCGACGACAACTGGATCATGGCCTACGTGCACATCGGCCATGACTGCCGCGTCGGCAACAACGTGATTCTGTCGAGCAACGCGCAGATGGCCGGCCACGTCGAGATCGGCGACTGGGCGATCGTCGGCGGCATGTCGGGTGTCCACCAGTTCGTGCGGATCGGCGCGCATTCGATGCTGGGCGGCGCGTCGGCGCTCGTGCAGGACATCCCGCCGTTCGTGATCGCGGCCGGCAACAAGGCAGAGCCGCACGGGATCAACGTCGAAGGGCTGCGCCGGCGCGGCTTCTCGGCCGATGCGATCTCGGCGCTGCGCAGCGCGTACCGCGTGCTGTACAAGAACGGCCTGTCGTTCGAGGAAGCGAAGGTGCAGTTGCGCGAGCTGGCGGAGGCGGGCGGCGACGGCGATGCGCCGGTGAAGGCGCTCGTCGATTTCATCGACGCGTCGCAACGCGGCATCATCCGCTAAGCGATGCCGCTTCCGACCAATCAGCTCCGGCTCGCGATGGTAGCCGGCGAGCCGTCGGGCGACCTGCTCGGGGCATCGCTGCTCGGCGGGTTGCGCGAGCGGCTGCCCGAATCGGCCCAGTACTACGGGATCGGCGGGCAGCGGATGATCGCGCAGGGCTTCGACTCGCACTGGCAGATGGACAAGCTGACCGTGCGCGGCTATGTCGAGGCGCTGGGCCAGATTCCCGAGATCCTGCGGATTCGCGGCGAACTGAAGCGCCAGCTGCTCGCAGAGCGGCCGGACGCATTCATCGGCGTCGACGCCCCCGATTTCAACTTCAGCGTCGAACAGGCGGCGCGCGACGCAGGCATCCCGTCGATCCACTTCGTGTGCCCGTCGATCTGGGCGTGGCGCGGCGGCCGGATCAAGAAGATCGCGAAGTCCGTCGATCACATGTTGTGCCTGTTCCCGTTCGAACCGGCGATCCTCGACAAGGCGGGCGTCGCATCGACGTATGTCGGCCATCCGCTGGCCGACGAAATCCCGCTCGAACCCGACACGCACGGCGCGCGCATCGCGCTGGGCCTGCCCGCCGACGGCCCCGTGATTGCGGTGCTGCCGGGCAGCAGGCGCTCGGAGATCGCGCTGATCGGCCCGACGTTCTTTGCGGCGATGGCGCTGATGCAACAGCGCGAGCCCGGCGTGCGGTTCGTGATGCCGGCGGCGACGCCCGCGCTGCGCGAACTGCTGCAGCCGCTCGTCGACGCGCATCCGCAGCTCGCGCTGACGATCACCGACGGCCGCTCGCAGGTCGCGATGACGGCCGCCGACGCGATCCTCGTGAAGAGCGGCACCGTGACGCTGGAAGCCGCGCTGCTGAAGAAGCCGATGGTGATCTCGTACAAGGTGCCCTGGCTGACCGGGCAGATCATGCGCCGGCAGGGCTACCTGCCGTACGTCGGCTTGCCGAACATCCTGGCGGGGCGTTTCGTCGTGCCCGAGCTGCTGCAGCATTTCGCGACGCCCGAGGCGCTCGCCGATGCAACGCTCACGCAGCTGCGCGATGACGCGAACCGCCGCACGCTGACCGAAGTGTTTACCGAAATGCATCTTTCGCTGCGGCAGAATACGGCCGTGAAGGCTGCCGAGGCCGTCGTGCGCGTGCTCGAACACCGCAAGGGGCGCGCATGACCGCGGTACGTGCATCACGCCGCCGCGCGTCGAGCGACGAGCAGGGCGGTTTCGACTTCAGCCGTCCTGACGAAATCGTCTGCGGCGTCGACGAAGCCGGCCGCGGCCCGCTTGCGGGGCCGGTGGTGGCCGCCGCAGTGATTCTCGATCCGGCACAGCCGATCGACGGGCTCGACGATTCGAAGGCGCTGTCCGCGAAGAAGCGTGACGCGCTGTACGACCTGATCGTCGCGCGGTCGCGCGCGTATTGCGTCGCGTCGGCGAGCGTCGACGAGATCGATACGCTGAACATCCTGCACGCGACGATGCTTGCGATGAAGCGGGCCGTCGAGGGCCTGTCGGTGCTGCCGACGCTCGCGCAGATCGACGGCAACCGCTGCCCGACGCTGATGGTGCGGGCCGAGGCGATCGTCAGTGGCGACGCGCTGGTGCCGAGCATCTCGGCCGCGTCGATCCTCGCGAAGGTCACGCGCGACCGGATGCTGGTCGACCTGCACGAGCGCTTCCCGGTGTACGGTTTCAACGTGCACGCGGGCTACGGCACCGCGAAACACCTTGCCGCATTGCGCGAGCACGGCCCGTGCGAAGCGCATCGGCGCACGTTCGCGCCCGTCCGTGCGGCACTCGACCTGATTCGATGAAAAGCATTACTTCCCGCGACAACCCGCTGTACAAGCGCCTGAAGGCGCTCGCGGGTTCGACGCCCCATCAGCGCCGCAGCGGCCAGGCGCTGCTCGAAGGATTCCACCTCGCGAGCGCGTACCTCGAGACGGGTGCGACGCCGGAACTGTGCGTGGCGACCGAGGGCGCACTTGGCCACGCCGAGGCGCAGGCGATCGTCGCGCGCATCGATGCGCAGCGGATCGTCACGCTGCCCGACGCGCTGTTCGGGCAGTTGTCGAATGTCGTTAGCGGCGTCGGTTTCCTGCTGCTCGTCGACCGGCCCGAACAACCGCTGCCTGCTCGCGTCACGCATACGTCGGTCGTGCTCGACGGCGTGCAGGATGCCGGCAACGTCGGCTCGATCCTGCGCAGCGCGGCGGCGGCGGGCGTGCGCCACGTGTTCTGTGCGCCGGGCACCGCCTACGCGTGGTCGTCGAAGGTGCTGCGCTCGGGCATGGGGGCGCATTTCCTGCTGTCGATCCACGAGGATATCGACGCCGTCGCGCTCGCCGAACGGCTCGGCGTGCCGGTCGCGCTGACCGACTCGCATGGCGCGCAGGCGGTCTACGACTGCGACCTGTCGGGGCCGGTTGCCTGGGTGTTCGGCAACGAGGGCGCCGGCGTGTCGGCGTTCTGGCGCGACGCGGCCACGCATCGCGTGACGATTCCACAGCCGGGCGGGATGGAGTCGCTGAACGTCGCGGCGGCGGCAGCGGTATGCCTGTTCGAGCAGGTGCGCCAGCAGCGGCCTGCGTGACGCCGCCCCCGCGCATTCGCCGCACCATGAAAAAAGGCCGCGTCAGACGCGGCCTTTTTGTTTCCGGCGGCGGACACGCGGCCGCCCGTGCTCAGTACGACTGCCGGTCGAGACGGATTTCCTGCAGGATCGTCGTCGCGATTTCCTCGATCGACTTGTGCGTCGACGACAGCCACTTGATCCCTTCGCGGCGCATCATCGCTTCGGCCTCGTTGATCTCGTAGCGGCAGTTCTCGGGCGCCGCATACTTGCTGCCCGGCCGGCGCTCGTTACGGATCTCCGACAGGCGCTGCGGGTCGATCGACAGCCCGAACAGCTTCTCGCGGTGTGCGGACAGCGCCGACGGCAGCTTGCCGCGCTCGAAGTCTTCCGGAATCAGCGGATAGTTTGCTGCCTTCACGCCGTACTGCATCGCGAGGTACAGGCTCGTCGGCGTCTTGCCGCTGCGCGACACGCCGACGAGGATCACGTCGGCTTCCGACAGGTTGCGGTTCGACTGGCCGTCGTCGTGCGCGAGCGAGAAGTTGATCGCCTCGATCCGCGTCTTGTATTCCTCGGTGTCGGCGTTCTGGTGGCCGCGGCCCATCGCGTGGCTGGACTTGAGCTCCAGCTCCTGCTCGAGCGGTTCGACGAAGCGCTGGAACATGTCGAGCACGAGCGCGTTCGAGCGCTTGACGATGTCGTTCGACTCGCTGTCGACGAGCGTCGTGAACACGATCGCGCGGCGGCCGTCGTGCACGGCGGCCTCGTTGATCTTCTCGACGGTCGCATAGGCCTTGTCGAGCGAGTCGACGAACGGCACGCGTACGAGACGGAATTTCTGGTCGAACTGGGAGAGGATCGAGTGCGCGAAGGTTTCGGCAGTGATCCCGGTGCCGTCGGAGACGATGAATACGGTAGGCAGCATGAATCTGGGCGTCGAGCGTGAAGGGCGGTTGCGCGGGCGGCTGGAGGTTCGCCTCCAGACGCAGTGACAAGGTCGCGCCACATCCGGCAGCCGGCACGGTAGAATAGCGGCAACCTGTTGGATAAGCAATTGCGGGGGCAGGGCGCGAACGGCGCCCGCGGCCTGACCACTTGATTCCAAAATTCCCGGCAAGTTTGGCGATTTGTCTGCATATATCGCCCTTCTGCCGGGATTTTTGCAAATCGGGTCGGAATATTTTTCGCCGCTGCGAGTGTTTATCTAACAGGTTGCGCAAGACGCGCCGCGCCTTTTTGCAAGCGCCCGCGTCCGAGCCCACTTGCGCAATCGAGCATTTTTTTCACACTTAGGGGCTTGTATGACTAACGCAGCAAACGTCGCAAAGGACCAGGCGTATGTAATTCCGTTCGAGCAGTTGCGGATGACCGATGTGGAAATCGTGGGCGGCAAGAATGCGTCGCTCGGCGAGATGATCAGCCAGCTTTCCGAAGCAGGCGTTCGCGTACCCACCGGTTTCGCCACGACCGCGCTCGCGTTCCGTGATTTCCTCAAGCACAACGACCTGACCGATCGTATTGCCAAGCGTCTCGAGTCCCTCGACATCGACGACGTGAAGGCGCTCGCCGAAGCCGGTGCCGAAATCCGCAAGTGGATCGTCGACGCGCCGATGCAGGCACGTCTCGAGCAGGAAATCCGCGAGCAGTTCGAAGTCCTGAAGAGCGGCTCGCCGGCCGAGCTGTCGTTCGCCGTGCGTTCGTCCGCGACCGCGGAAGACCTGCCCGACGCATCGTTCGCCGGCCAGCAGGAGTCGTACCTGAACGTCGTCGGCATCGAAGACGTGCTCGACCGCATGAAGCACGTGTTCGCGTCGCTGTACAACGACCGCGCGATCTCGTACCGCGTGCACAAGGGCTTCACGCACGCCGAAGTCGCGCTGTCGGCCGGCGTGCAGCGCATGGTCCGCTCGGACGTCGGCGCCGCCGGCGTGATGTTCACGATCGACACCGAATCGGGCTTCAAGGACGCCGTGTTCATCACGTCGAGCTATGGCCTGGGCGAAACCGTCGTGCAGGGCGCAGTGAACCCGGACGAGTTCTACGTGTTCAAGACGACGCTCGCGCAGGACAAGTACCCGATCATCCGCCGCTCGATCGGCTCGAAGCTGATCAAGATGGAATTCACGCAGCCGGGCGAGCCGGGCCGCGTGAAGACGGTCGACGTGCCGCACGAGCAGCGCAACCGCTACTCGATCACCGACGAGGACGTGATCGAACTGGCGAAGTACGCGGTCATCATCGAGAAGCACTACCAGCGTCCGATGGACATCGAGTGGGGCAAGGACGGCCGCGACGGCAAGATCTTCATCCTGCAGGCACGCCCGGAAACCGTGAAGAGCCAGGCAACCGGCAAGGCCGAGCAGCGCTTCAAGCTGAAGGGTCAGTCGCAGGTGCTGGCGACGGGCCGTGCGATCGGCCAGAAGATCGGCGCGGGCCCCGTGCGCGTGATCCAGGATCCGTCGGAAATGGAACGCGTGCAGCCGGGCGACGTGCTGGTGGCCGACATGACCGACCCGAACTGGGAGCCGGTGATGAAGCGTGCGGCTGCGATCGTCACGAACCGCGGCGGCCGGACCTGCCACGCGGCGATCATCGCGCGTGAGCTCGGCGTGCCGGCAGTCGTCGGTTGCGGCGATGCGACCGACATCCTGAAGGACGGCGCGCTCGTCACCGTGTCGTGCGCGGAAGGCGACGAAGGCAAGATCTACGACGGCCTGCTCGAGACGGAAGTCACGGAAGTGCAGCGCGGCGAACTGCCGGCAATTCCGGTCAAGATCATGATGAACGTCGGTAACCCGCAGCTCGCGTTCGACTTCTCGCAACTGCCGAACGGCGGTGTGGGTCTCGCGCGTCTCGAGTTCATCATCAACAACAACATCGGCGTTCACCCGAAGGCGATTCTCGAGTACCCGAACATCGACCAGGACCTGAAGAAGGCGGTCGAGAGCGTCGCGCGCGGCCACGCGTCGCCGCGTCAGTTCTACGTCGACAAGCTGACGGAAGGCGTCGCGACGATCGGTGCTGCGTTCTATCCGAAGCCCGTGATCGTGCGTCTGTCCGACTTCAAGTCGAACGAGTACAAGAAGCTGATCGGCGGTTCGCGTTACGAGCCGGACGAGGAAAACCCGATGCTGGGCTTCCGTGGCGCGTCGCGTTACATCGCTGAAGACTTCGCGCAGGCGTTCGAGATGGAATGCCGTGCACTGAAGCGCGTGCGCGACGAGATGGGCCTGACCAACGTCGAGATCATGGTGCCGTTCGTGCGGACCGTGAAGCAGGCGGAGCGTGTCGTCGGCCTGCTCGAGAAGTTCGGCCTGAAGCGCGGCGAAAACGGCCTGCGCCTCGTGATGATGTGCGAAGTCCCGACCAACGCGATCCTCGCCGAAGAGTTCCTGCAGTACTTCGACGGTTTCTCGATCGGCTCGAACGACCTCACGCAGCTCACGCTCGGCCTCGACCGCGATTCGGGCATGGAACTGCTGGCCGTCGACTTCGACGAACGCGACCCGGCCGTCAAGTTCCTGCTGAAGCGCGCAATCGATACCTGCCGCAAGATGGGCAAGTACGTCGGTATCTGCGGCCAGGGCCCGTCCGATCACCCGGACTTCGCGCAATGGCTGACCGACGAAGGCATCGAGTCGATCTCGCTGAACCCGGACACGATCATCGATACGTGGCAAGCGCTCGCTGCCAACCGGAAGTAACGGTCGGTAATGCATCTTCGGCGAAGGAGCGGCACGGTCACTCCTTCAATGAAGGCAAAATGCAAGGTTCATGCTATAAACACCCCGGTAAGCACCGGGGTGTTTTTGTTTGTCGGTACGCGCCGGGCCGCCCCAAGCGTATCGATCGCCCCTCGGGGGGCGCGTCGTGCATGAGACCGGAGCAAGCGCTGAAGCGCCAACTCCGGTCGACAGTGAACGAGCGTAAGCGTGGGGGCCGTTTTCCTGGAGACCACAATCATGTCGGGGCATCTGTTCTGGTGGGTCGCGGTGGGCGTGCTGGTCGTCGCCGAATTGCTGACCGGTACGTTCTATCTGTTGATGATCGCGCTCGGCTTTCTCGCGGGCGGGTTGCTGCAACTGGCCGGTTTCGCGCCGCACGTGCAGTTCGGCGCGGCGGCCGCGGTCGCGATCGTCGCGATGATCGTGCTGCGCCGGTCGGGGCTCGGCCGCAAGCAGAAGCGCGACACGTCGACGAATCCCGACGTCAATCTCGATATCGGCTCGACCGTCACGGTCGATGCATGGCGCGACGGACGCGCACGCGTGCAGTATCGTGGTGCTGACTGGGACGTCGAGCTCGCGAACGGCGAGCGCGACGATGTGCACGTCTATCAGGTGAGTGCCGTGCGCGGCAATTGTCTCGTGGTCGTGGCGAAACCCGCGGGCTGACCGTCCGCTGATACAACAAGGAGGGAATACTTCATGGATTCGCTGATCATCTGGGTTGTCCTGCTCGTCATCGCGATCGTGATCGTGTCGAAGACGGTGAAGATCGTGCCGCAGCAGCATGCGTGGGTGCTCGAGCGCTTCGGGCGCTATCACGCGACGCTGTCGCCCGGTCTGAACATCGTGCTGCCGTTCGTCGATCGCATCGCGTACCGGCACATACTGAAGGAAATCCCGCTCGACGTGCCGAGCCAGGTCTGTATCACGCGCGACAACACGCAGTTGCAGGTCGACGGCGTGTTGTACTTCCAGGTGACCGATCCGATGAAGGCGTCGTACGGGTCGAGCAACTTCGTGCTCGCGATCACGCAGCTCGCGCAAACCACGCTGCGCTCGGTGGTCGGCAAGCTCGAACTCGACAAGACGTTCGAGGAGCGCGACTTCATCAACCACAACATCGTGTCGGCGCTCGACCAGGCCGCGGCGAACTGGGGCGTGAAGGTGCTGCGCTACGAGATCAAGGATCTGACGCCGCCGAAGGAAATCCTGCACGCGATGCAGGCGCAGATCACCGCGGAGCGCGAAAAGCGCGCGCTGATCGCGGCGTCCGAAGGCCGCAAGCAGGAGCAGATCAACCTCGCGTCGGGGGCGCGTGAAGCGGCAATCCAGAAGTCCGAGGGCGAGCGGCAGGCCGCGATCAACCAGGCGCAGGGCGAGGCCGCCGCGATTCTGGCGGTGGCCGAGGCGAACGCGCAGGCGATCCAGAAGATCGCGAACGCGATCCAGTCGCAGGGCGGGATGGATGCGGTGAACCTGAAGGTCGCCGAGCAGTATGTGAACGCGTTCTCGAACCTCGCGAAGCAGGGCAACACGCTGATCGTCCCGTCGAACCTGTCGGATCTCGGCACCGCGATCTCGTCGGCGCTGACGATCGTCAAGAACGCTTCGACGCCCGCGAAGGGCTGAGCGGCGCGGATCCGGTGCGCAGGCGGCCGCCGCATGCGATCGATGTGCGGCGAATCGTCGCGCAACCGGGCAACCGGCAAGCGCGATTCAGGTAGTCCAAAGCAACACGGCCCGCTTCGAGCGGGCCGTGTCGTTTGCGATGGGCGTGACGCGCGTCAGGTGCCGGCGCGCATGATGCGGGCCTTTTCGCGTTCCCAGTCGCGCTTCTTCTCGGTTTCGCGCTTGTCGTGCAGCTTCTTGCCCTTCGCGAGCGCGATGTCGCACTTCACGCGACCGCCCTTGTAGTGGAAGTTCAGCGGCACGAGCGTATAGCCACGCTGCTCGACCTTGCCGATCAGTTTCTTGATTTCCTCGCGGTGCAGCAGCAGCTTGCGCGTGCGAACCGGGTCGGGCGTGATGTGCGTCGAGGCTTCGGGCAGCGGGCTGATATGGGTACCGATCAGGAAGATTTCGCCGCTCTTCACGACGACGTAACCTTCCCGGATCTGGCCGCGCCCGGCGCGCAGCGCCTTGACTTCCCAGCCCTCAAGCACGAGCCCCGCCTCGTAGCGTTCCTCGATGTGATAATCGAAGTGCGCTTTCCTGTTGTCGATGATGCTCATGAAAGGATCGGGCCAACTCGTTTAAAATCACGATTTTAGCAAAGCGGGGCGGGAATCGCCCGGCTTGTGTTCCTACCTTAAGCGATGCCGCGCGATTTATGGCAGATGTCCAGAAAACCGTATTGATCCGTCATTCGGCGGAACAGATGTTCGACCTCGTCACCGACGTGGCCGACTACCCCAATTTCCTGCCCTGGTGCGGCGGCGTCGAGATTCGCCGTCAGGACGAGAGCGGGATGGAAGCGCGCATCGATATCAACTTCAAGGGCATCAAGCAGCATTTCGCGACGCGCAACACGCAGCAGCGCCCGACGCGGATCGACATGGAGTTCACGGACGGCCCGTTCAAGAAGTTCACGGGCTCGTGGCGCTTCACGGCGCTGCGTGCCGATGCGTGCAAGATCGAATTCGCGCTGCACTACGAGTTCTCGAGCATCCTGCTCGAGAAGATCATCGGGCCGGTGTTCAGCCACATCGCGAACACGTTCGTCGATTCGTTCGTGAAGCGTGCGGACCAGCGCTACGGGAAGGGGTGACGCGATGCTGTCGATCGAAGTCTGCTACGCGCTGCCGGACCGCCAGACGCTGATCCCGCTGTCGCTGCCAGAAGGGGCGACCGTTCGCTCGGCGATCGACGCGAGCGGCGTGCTCGCGCTGCACCCGGAGATCGATCTCGCGCAAGCGAAGACGGGCGTGTACGGCAAGCTCGCGCCGCTCGATGCGCCGCTCGCCGACCACGATCGCGTCGAGATCTATCGCCCGCTGATCGTCGATCCGAAGCTGGCGCGCCAGCGGCGTGTCGACAAGTCCCGACGTGCCGGCTCGATCGAGGGCCGCAAGTGGATGCACAAGGACGCGCGCTGACGCGTCATTCGTTCCGATTCGTCTGATCAAACGCCGCGGCGCTCCTTCTTAGCGGGCCGCGGCGTTTGCGTTGGGCGGCGCGTGGTCCGGCGTATTGCCACCGGCCGGCGTGTCGCCGTGCTGTCGCACCGCGCCGTACACGCCGGCGAGCAGCAGCACGAGTGCGGCGATTTCGAGCGTGCGCGGCATCCGCTGGTCGTACACGAATGCGTACAGCATCGCGAACACGGTTTCGAACACGATCAACTGGCCCGACAACGTAAGCGGCAGCCGCTTCGACGCGGCATTCCACAGCCCGTTGCCGAGCCACGACGCGCCGATCGCGAGCACGAGGTTCAGCAGCCAGAACAACTGCCAGCGCGACGCCGGGACGGCCGCCTGCACCGTACCCGCGGGCAGCGCGAGGATCGCGATCCAGCAGAGGCCGCCGATCAGGCCCGTCACGACGCCCCACAGTATCGACCACTCGTTGCCGCCGAAACGATGATGGCGCTGCAGGTAGCGCGCGTTCGCCACCGCATACCAGGTCCAGCTGGCCAGCGCACCCGCCGCGCAGGCGATACCCGCGAGCTTCTGGGGGAGCGTGGTTGCGTGCGCGGCTTCCGACGTAAACAAATCGACGTTGATGCAGACGATGCCCGCGATCACCAGCGCAAGCGGGGCGGCGAGCCGCCGCAGCGGCACGGCGCCGTGGTCGCCGAGGCCGGCGAGCGTGACGGTCACGGGCAGCACGCCGACGATCAGCGAGCTGGGCGCGATGCCGATCAGGTGCACGGCGCCGGACAGCAGCATGTAGTACGCGACGTTGCCGACGACGGCGAGCTTCACCAGGGCTGCGAGGTCTTCACGGGTCAGCCGCGCGAGCAGCGAGCGGGCGGCCGGCAGCGCGGCCGCGACCGATACGAGGCCGTACATCGCGTAGCGGCCGGCGCTCAGCAGCAGCGGCGAAAAATCGGTCAGCAGCCGCGGAACGAGAAACACCATGCCCCACAGGGCACCCGCCAGGACACCATAAACCACACCGCGCTGCATCGACTGCTCCGAACGAATGACTGATGTGCGCGCATCTTAGCGACGCCGTCGCGGCGTCGTCTTGTTCATTCCTGCACTCGGGGCGTCGCGAATGCCGGCGTGCGGTGCGCCGGAGCGGCTTCGACGGGCGGCGGATCAGGCGTCAGCGGGATCGGGGGTTGCCTGCGTGCCGTCGCCTGCCGCACGCGTGTGCGCCGGACGCCGCACGGTGCGCAGCTTGCCGCTGTTGCCGCCGCCGCAATAGAAGCGGTCGTGGCCGTCGGATTCGAGCCCCGATACGCCGACACCGGGCGGCATGTCGACCTGCTCGAGCACCTCGCCCGTACGTGGATCGATGCGCCGCAGGTCGCTCTGGTCGGCTTCCCACGTGCCGTGCCACAGCTCGCCGTCGACCCACGTCACGCCGGTGACGAAGCGGTTCGACTCGATCGTGCGCAGCACGGCGCCCGATTGCGGATCCACCTGATGAATCTTGCGTTCACGGTACTGGCCGACCCACAGCGTGCCTTCGGCCCACGCGAGCCCCGAATCGGCGCCGCCCCCGGGCGCCGGGATCGTCGCGAGCACGCGGCCCGATTCGGGGTCGATTGTCTCGATGCGGTCTTCGACGATCTGGAACAGGTGGCGGCCGTCGTACGCGGTGCCCGCGTGCGCGGCGACGTCGAGCGAGCGGACGGTCGTGCCGCGCCCGGGATCGAGCGCATTCAGCTTGTCGCCGGACGCGAACCACACGTGCTGCCCGTCGAACGTGACGCCGTGCACGCCGTCGACACCGGGAAACGGGCCGTATTCGTGAAGGATGTCTGCAGTGGAGCGTTTCATGTTCGTCACCTCGTCGTTCGATGAGGTCATCCTAATCTCCCGGCAGCGCAACAGGGAGTAACAAGGTCGTCGCGAAACCGGGCAGCGGCGGCGTCATCCAGCGGCGTGCGCGGCCTCGGCCAAGCGCCTGCGCCTTGCCGGCTTCGGCGAGCGCGTCGAGCGCACGTTGTACGGTGCGCTGGCTCGCGCCGAGCGCGAGCGCCAGCGCGGAGCTCGACCACGCTTCGCCGTCGGCGAGCAGCGCGAGCACCGCTGCGTGGCGATCGTCGACCGGGCGCGCGAGGACGACGGTCTCGCGCACGCCGAGCGGTTCGAGCGCGAAGCCGCGCGGTGTCGCGATGACGTTCGCGAGCGGGCGCAGCACCGCGCGCAACCGGCCGATCTCGACGCGCAGCCGCGCGCGATGCGATTCGTCCGCCTGTTTCGCGCGGAACGCGGCGGCGACGAGCGCGTTTCTCGACACGTCGCCCGGCCAGGCCTCGCCGAGCGCGCGGGCGAGCACGAACAGCACCGGGCGCCGCGCGAGCGACACGGTCGTGCGCGCGTCGCGCACCGTGTGGCGGCACGCATCGACGACGAGCGCATTCGACTCGAACAGCGTCTCGACTTCGTCGAGCGGGACGAGCCGCGATGAGCCGCGCGCAATGAGTCGCGCGGCCGGTGCGTCGAGCACGCCCGCCGCGGTGTCGACTTCGGCCGTCAGCGCGGCGATGCCGGCGTCGCGGGCGGCGGCCCGCGCACGGGCAAGCGCTGCACGGGCCGCGTGCGTGCGGATGCGGCGCATCGCGATGCCGGCCGCGATCAGTTCATGGGCGGCGCGCGACGCGGGCGGCAGTGGCGCGGGATCGAGCGTCGCGAGCCGCTGCTCGGCGTCGTCGAGGTGACCGATCAGCAACAACCGGCGCACGCCGAGATAGCGGGCATGCGCGGCATTTGCGCGGTCGCCGTGCGCGTCGAGCGTCGCGCAGGCCGCATCGAGCGCGCGCGTCGGCCACTGAAGGTCGCGCGACGCGAGCGCGATCTCGGCTTCCGCGACCACGCAGCGCGCCCGCGCGACGGCTTCCCTTGGACCGAACGCACGGGCGGCGCCGCGCACGAGGGCACGCGCGCGCTCGAAATCGCCGAGCTGCGCCATCGCGATGCCGCGCAGCGCGAGCGCCGGCGCATCGTCGCGCAGTGCAACGCGGTTCAGCGCGCCGAGCGCGTCGCCGGCCGCGAGCGCGCGTGCGGCCGCCGTGATCAGCGAATCCATTCGAATCCCGACACAGTTGTCACTCCCTCCGGCCCGATGTCGGCCACTAATCTAGCACCACGTACACGGCATCGTACGCCGTGCCCGGATACCCACCGAAGGAGGAACCCGCAATGACGACCCATCTCACCGGAACGCGCGACGAATGGCTGGCCGAGCGCCGCGCACTGCTCGACGCCGAAAAGGCGCTGACGCGGCAAAGCGACGAACTCGCGCGGCGGCGCCAGACACTGCCGTGGGTGCGCGTCGACAAGACCTACCGGTTCGACACCGAAGACGGGCAGGCGACGCTCGACGACCTGTTTCGCGGCCGCTCGCAACTGCTCGTCTATCACTTCATGTTCGGCCCCGATTACAAGGCGGGCTGCCCGTCATGCTCGGCGCTCGCCGATGGCTTCGACGGCTTTGCCGTGCATCTCGCGTACCACGACGTCACGCTTGCCGCCGTGTCGCGCGCGCCGCTCGTGAAGTTGCTCGCGTACCGCGAGCGGATGGGATGGACGTTTCCGTGGGCGTCGTCGGTCGGCAGCGAATTCAACTTCGACTTCAACGTGTCGTTCACCGAAACGCAGCAACGCGCGGGCGAGGTCGAATACAACTACGCGCGGGCCGGCCATGCGATGGACATGGATCCGCCGCCGGCGCCCGTCGTGCAGTTTGCGGCCACCTGCGGCACCGACGCGGTTACGTACTCGCTCGACCGGCCGGGGATGAGCGCGTTCGTGCGCGAGGACGGCGCCGTCTATCACACGTATTCGACCTACGCGCGCGGGCTCGACGGGCTGTGGGGGATGTACCAGTGGCTCGATCGCGCGCCGCGCGGGCGCAACGAGGCGGGCCCGTGGTGGCGCCGTCACGACGAGTACGTGCGCGGTTGAGCGCCGGCCGGCGACGGGCGGGGGCGTGATGACACGGCCGGCAACCGGCGGGGCGGGCGCCAATCCACGAGTATTCGGCGCGGCGGTCCTGGCCGTGTTCGCCGTCGCGGTGACGGCGACACTCGTGCAGCACGCGTCGATGGCCGCGATGGGCGGCGAGCCGATGCCCGGCGGCTGGACGGCTTCGGCCGCATGGCTGCAGCCGTGCGGATGGGGCGCCGGGCGCGCACTCACCGCGTTCGCCGGAATGTGGGGCGCGATGACCGTGACGATGATGCTGCCCGTGCTCGCGCCGATGCTCTGGCGCTATCGCCAGAACATCGGTCGGCAGGCGGCGCCGCGTCCGGCCGGGCTCGTCGTCGTCGCGGGAGCCGGGTATTTCGCGGTGTGGATGGCCCTCGGGGCGCTCGTGTTTCCGGCCGGCGCTGCACTGACGGGCGCTGCCATGCGGCTGCCGGCGCTGGCCCGTGCGATGCCGTTCGCGGCCGGCATGGTCGTATTGGCTGCGGGCGGGATGCAATTCTCCGCGTGGAAGGCGCGCCGGCTGTCGTGCTGCCGGCACGCGACGGGCGGCGCGCACCGGTCGCGGGCGGCGACTGCCGGCGCGGCATGGCGGTACGGCGTGCGGGCTGCGATGCATTGCAGCGCCTGCTGCGGAAACCTGATGGCGGTGGCGCTGGCCGTCGGCATGATGGACCTGCGCGTGATGGCGGCCGTGACGGTCGCGATCGCCGCCGAGCGCCTCGCGCCGTCCGGCGGACGAGTGGCGCGGATCGCCGGCTGTGCGGCGGTCGGCGGCGGCATTGCGATGATCGTGCATGCGGCCGGACTGCTATAACACAGGGTAGGCAGGCCGATTCGATGCGTTGCCGGGCCTTGTTTCACCGTGGCCGCGACCGTCGCGTGCCCCGTCCGCAACAGGCGAACGAGCCGTTTTGCCGCCGGTTGCGCGAATGGCTCGATGCAGCGGTGAAACGAAAGGCGATCGAAAACGAACCGAACCGCGATCCGAACGATTCGGCCCCCGAACGGCTGAAACCGGCTAAGCCGTTGTTCGTGTTGTGAAAATTCGCGGCGCTTCGCGTATAATTCGCTTTTGCGCCCATAGGATTTGCCATGCGTCTGATCCAAAAAGCACTCACTTTCGATGACGTGCTCCTCGTTCCCGCCTTTTCCGACGTTCTCCCGCGCGACACCAGCCTCAAGACCAAGCTGACCCGCAACATCTCCCTGAACATGCCGCTCGTGTCCGCCGCGATGGACACGGTCACCGAAGGTCGCCTCGCGATCGCGATGGCGCAGCAGGGTGGCGTCGGTATCGTCCACAAGAACCTCACGCCGGCCGAACAGGCTCGCGAGGTCGCGAAGGTCAAGCGTTTCGAGTCGGGCGTCGTCCGCGACCCGATCACGGTGCCGCCGCAGATGAAGGTGCGCGACGTGATCGCGCTGTCGCGCCAGCATGGCATCTCGGGCTTCCCGGTCGTCGAAGGTCCGCAACTCGTCGGTATCGTCACGAACCGCGACCTGCGTTTCGAAACGCGCCTCGACGAGCCGGTCAAGTCGATCATGACGCCGCGCGAGCGCCTCGTCACGGTCAAGGAAGGCACGCCGCTTGCCGAAGCGAAGGCGCTGATGCACAGCCACCGCCTCGAGCGCGTGCTGGTCGTCAACGACGCGTTCGAACTGCGCGGCCTGATGACCGTCAAGGACATCACGAAGCAGACCGAGCACCCGGACGCGTGCAAGGACGAACACGGCAAGCTGCGCGCAGGCGCGGCGGTCGGCGTCGGCCCGGACAACGAAGAGCGCGTCGAGCTGCTGGTGCAGGCCGGCGTCGACGTGATCGTCGTCGATACCGCGCACGGTCACAGCAAGGGCGTGCTCGAGCGCGTCCGCTGGGTCAAGCAGAACTTCCCGCACGTCGAAGTGATCGGCGGCAACATCGCGACGGCTGCCGCTGCGAAGGCGCTCGTCGAATACGGCGCGGACGCGGTCAAGGTCGGTATCGGCCCGGGCTCGATCTGCACGACGCGGATCGTCGCGGGGGTCGGCGTGCCGCAGATCAGCGCGATCGCGAACGTCGCGGACGCACTGAAGGGCACCGGCGTGCCGTGCATCGCCGACGGTGGCGTGCGCTTCTCGGGTGACGTGTCGAAGGCCCTCGCGGCCGGCGCGAACGCGGTGATGATGGGCAGCATGTTCGCGGGCACCGAAGAGGCGCCGGGCGACGTGTTCCTGTATCAGGGCCGCCAGTACAAGTCGTACCGCGGCATGGGTTCGGTCGGCGCGATGAAGGACGGCGCGGCAGACCGCTACTTCCAGGACAATTCGGCGAACATCGACAAGCTCGTGCCGGAAGGCATCGAAGGCCGCGTCGCATACAAGGGTTCGGTCAACGCGATCCTGTTCCAGCTGGTCGGCGGCGTGCGCGCCAGCATGGGCTACTGCGGCTGCCGCACGATCGACGAGCTGCACGAGAAGGCCGAGTTCGTCCAGATCACGGCAGCGGGCATGCGCGAGTCGCACGTGCACGACGTGCAGATCACGAAGGAAGCACCGAACTATCACGTGGACTGATCGCCGATGAAACCGCTGCTGCGAGCTGTGCTGATCATCGATGCCGTATTGCTGCTGGCGTTCGGCGTGCTGTTCGTGCTGACGCCCTGGCAGTCGCTGTTCAACGCATTGCAGCTGGCGAACATCCAGCCTGCGATGCTCGGCCAGGCGTTCGGCATCGCGTTGCTCGGGCTCGCGTGGCTCGCGTTTCATGCGGCGTTCAACGGCGATCTCACGGCGCCTGTCGCGCGGTCGGTCGGTCACGTGTACTGGCTGACCGGCGTGCTGACGATCGTCTGGTCGCTCGGGGCCGGCAACGGTCCCGCGCTGGCGGCTGCCGGCCGGGTGCTGTCGGTCGCGGCCGGCGTTGTGCTGATCGTGCTCGGTCTCGGCGGCGTGCGGATCGCATCGGCCGTGCGCCGGCGCGAGAAGGCGCAGGCGCTCGAGGCGCGCGCACCGGCGCAGCGTCCGGCCGAGCCGGCGATGGCGCCCGCGTCGTCGCCCGCACCGCAGCGTGCCGAGCCCGTCGTCAGCCGTCCCGCGGCGCCCGCGGCATCGTCGCCGGCTGCATCCGGTTCCAGTCGATCGTCAGGCGGCGTCGCACTCGACGAACGCCCGCCGATGCAGGATTGACCGGCGATGCGTCGCGCGAGCCGCCTGCCGCCCGACGCCGCTGTCCATGCTTTTGACGCAGCGCTTGGTGCGCTGCTTTTCTTATTCTCTTCATCCCGTCCGCAGCCATGCACGACAAAATCCTGATTCTCGACTTCGGTTCGCAAGTCACCCAACTGATTGCGCGGCGTGTGCGTGAAGCGCACGTCTACTGCGAAATCCATCCGAACGATGTGTCCGACGACTTCGTCCGCGAGTTCGCGCCGAAGGCGGTGATCCTGTCGGGCAGCCACGCGAGCACGTACGAAGACCATCAGCTGCGCGCGCCGCAGGCCGTGTGGGATCTCGGCGTGCCGGTGCTCGGCATCTGCTACGGCATGCAGACGATGGCCGTGCAGCTCGGCGGCAAGGTCGAGTGGAGCGACCATCGCGAATTCGGCTACGCGGAAATGCGTGCGCACGGCCATACGCGCCTGCTCGACGGCATCGAGGATTTCACGACGGCCGAAGGCCACGGGATGCTGAAGGTCTGGATGAGCCACGGCGACAAGGTTGCCGAGCTGCCGCCGGGCTTCGCGCTGATGGCGTCGACACCGAGCTGCCCGATCGCCGGCATGGCCGATGAAGCGCGCGGCTACTACGCGGTGCAGTTCCACCCGGAAGTCACGCACACGGTGAAGGGCCGCCAGATCATCGAACGCTTCGTGCTGCAGATCGCCGGCGCGAAGCCCGACTGGATCATGAAGAACCACATCGAGGAAGCCGTCGCGAAGATCCGCGAGCAGGTCGGTGACGAGGAAGTGATTCTCGGCCTGTCGGGCGGCGTCGATTCGAGCGTCGCGGCCGCGCTGATCCATCGCGCGATCGGCGACCAGCTCACGTGCGTGTTCGTCGACCACGGCCTGCTGCGCCTGAACGAAGGCAAGATGGTGCTCGACATGTTCGAGGGCCGCCTGCATGCGAAGGTCGTGCACGTCGATGCGGCTGACCAGTTCCTCGGCCACCTGGCCGGCGTGACCGATCCGGAAGCGAAGCGCAAGATCATCGGCCGCGAATTCGTCGAGGTGTTCCAGGCCGAGGCGAAGAAGCTGTCGAAGGCGAAGTGGCTCGCGCAGGGCACGATCTACCCGGACGTGGTCGAATCGGGCGGCACGAAGACGAAGAAGGCGACGACGATCAAGAGCCACCACAACGTCGGCGGCCTGCCGGAAACGCTCGGCCTGAAGCTGCTCGAGCCGCTGCGCGACCTGTTCAAGGACGAAGTGCGCGAGCTGGGCGTCGCGCTCGGCCTGCCGCCGGAGATGGTGTACCGTCATCCGTTCCCGGGCCCGGGCCTCGGCGTGCGGATCCTCGGCGAAGTGAAGCGCGAATTCGCGGATCTGCTGCGCCGCGCAGACGCGATCTTCATCGAGGAGCTGCGCGGCACGACCGCGACCGCGCAGGATGCAGCTGCCGGCCTGTGCGGTGAAGCCGACGTCGGCAAGAGCTGGTACGACCTGACGAGCCAGGCGTTCGCGGTGTTCCTGCCGGTCAAGTCGGTCGGCGTGATGGGCGATGGCCGGACGTATGACTACGTGACGTCGCTGCGCGCCGTGCAGACGACCGACTTCATGACCGCACACTGGGCGCACCTGCCGTACGCGCTGCTGGGTCGCGCGTCGAACCGGATCATCAACGAGGTGCGCGGGATCAACCGGGTCGTGTACGACATCTCGGGCAAGCCGCCGGCGACGATCGAGTGGGAATAACTGGACGTCCGGCACGTACCGGTACGAACTGACCGCAGAACACATCAAAGCCCGCTTCACAGCGGGCTTTTTTGTTTTTGGCCCGCTTGGCGCATCGCGCGGATTTCGTGCTTCATCGGCCAGAACACACCGAGAACATTCGTGCGCCGTGAGGCGTCGCGGGTGCCTTTAGTTCCGCTGTTCCGTTCTCGTTCGACCAGCGGCTCCGCTCGTCGACTGCACCAAGCCGTACTCAATCGGCGCCTGCACTCAGTTGCGGCGCAAGAGGTGCGGGTTTGAAACGGCGTCCGCGTGCGGAGCGAGACCGCTTGATGGCGAAATCGGAAAACGACGCGCTGCTACCCCCCGTTTCGCCGCGACTGTAATCGAGTGTAATTGATTGCGCCTCGTGCTCAGCCTAACTTCGTCCCCGCAGGGCTCTTGGCGGATGGCTGGCCCAAGCCACCACGGAGAGGGTGATGAACGTTGTCGATGCGTGACTCGCGCAAGTCAGATTCGGCCTATACGACCCTGGGTTTCGGCTTTTTTTCAACTCACTGCAGGAGAAATTGTCATGTCGAACGAAAATTTCAGCGAAATTCAGAAGTTCGCGGAGCAGGCGGACGGCTTGAAGCGCGTCGAGGTGGAGTCAATCCAGCTGGGCTATTGGGACCAGCACGATACCTTTCCGTTCATGCTCAATAACGAGGGGGCGAATTCGTTTGAAGTGGATGCGTCGAACACGGCGTTGCTGATCCAGATCGGCAACGCGCTCACGGCGCTTGGACAGAAGCAGAAGGTCGTGGCCTACCTGGGAGACCTCAGCCACGGAGGTACCCTCAAAGTGCTCCTTATCGGCCTCGCGTAGTAAAAAACAAGTCGCGACTCGGTTGGTCGGCGCGGTGGGCCGGTCACGTCGAAATCGACTGGAAGACTGTTGCGACACGAAAACGGTTTGGCGGGTTGCCAGGCCGTTTTTCATTGACGGATGGCGCAAGTCAGCGCCGTCGCGCCTCGGATGCTCACGCGTGCGTGCCCACGAGCGAACGCAGGTACGTCGGCACTTTCGCCTTCGCCGTGGCCTGGACACGCGTCATGAGCGCGTGATCGATGCGATCCAGTCCGTAAGTCCGCGCAATGTCGTGCTGCAAGCGGCACCACAGGTGACCGGCCATCTCGGCGTCGACCATCGCCCGGTGCGCACGCCCCGATTTCGGCAACCGCAGCATATCCACGAGGCTCGACAGGCGGTGACTCCGGGCATCCGGGTAGATGCGCCTCGCCACCAGCATCGTGCACGCAAAGGCATGCTCGGCCGACATGCCGAGAAGCTCGAGTTCCGCCTGCCAGAACCGTTTGTCGAAACCGGCGTTGTGGGCCACGACCGCATGCTTGCCGACGAACGCCGCGGCTTCCTTCATGACTTTCGACGCCGGCGGAGCCGCTGCGATCATCTCGTTCGTGATGCCGGTCAGCGCGACGACATCGGACGGGATGCGCCTGCCCGCATTCATCAGGCTCTGGAAACGGTCGACGACTTGTCCATCCCGGAGCAGGATGACGGCGATTTCGGTCGCTCGGTCGCCCATATTGGGCGAAAGTCCGGTTGTTTCGAAGTCCAGTACTGCAACGGTTTGCATGGTCGAATCCTGTTGCTTCACGCGGTGTCGTTAGAGTGGCCGAGAGGTTAGCATCTCCAGGCCCGCGACAGGCTCGTTCTGCCCGGGAAACGACCATCCGTGCGGTGAGCGCCGACCCGGTCGATGACCCGGACCGCCCGCGAACTCGCCCCGATCCGCCATTGGCTTGGCGGGACGCACATGGTGCAACAGGGTGCCGGCCGCCGACTATCGGTAGCGCGTTGGCCCGTGCGTCATGCCGCAAGCCCGTTTTCGCCTTCGACCATCCGGATCGTGCCCGTGGCTTGCCCCGCACCCTGCCTGATGCTGAACTCGATCAGGTCTTCATAAATCTCCCGTTGCCCGGCGGGCAGCACGGGTTGCAGGGTCTCGCGGCGCTTGTCCGCATCGAACATCGATTCCACCAGCCATCCTGTCAGATAGACCGACGCAAGGCATCCGCCCGCGGTCGCGACGTTGCGACGGCATACCAGCGGCTGGTTCGGCACGTCCAGCCCGAGTGCCTGCAAGCCTTTCCGCGCGTCGGGATGCGTCGTGGCGCGGCGCTCCGGCAGCAGCCCGAGCCGCTCGAGAATGAAAGCCCCGCCGCAGATCGACCCGACAAGCTGGTGCTCGGTATCGAGATCGAACGACGGCAGGAAATCGGGATGGGCCAGTGCGGCCGGTACGCCTTCCTTGCCGCTCGAAAAGAGGACCGCGTCGGCGTGATTGGCGTCGGCAAGCGGGCCGTGCGTCGGGATGGCCAGACCATGTGCGGAATGCAGCACCGGCTGCGCACCCAGAATCCGGACGCGCCAGTCGCGGCAGTTGCGACCGAGAATGTCCCACATCAGGAACAGGCCGACGTCGGTGAACCGGTCGAATGCGACGAGAGCGATGTCTTTCAAGGTGGACTCCATGCGTAGTGGCGCGCTGCCGGAAGCGGCGGCGGCCGTGATAGAGTTCGCAGCCTATCTGTCCATGCCGCACCATACACAGCCTGTATGGCGATGACGATGAGCACACTGACGCGAAACGACTGGATTGCAGCGGGCTTCGACGCCCTCGACGGGGAAGGGTATGCGGGCATTTCGGCCGAGTGCCTCGCGCGACGGCTGAACGTGACCCGCGGTTCGTTCTATCACCACTTCCGTAATCGCGAGGACTTCGTCAGGACCTTGCTGACCGCATGGGAGGACGACTACGCCGCGCGCATGCTTGCCTACGCGGCGGACGGTCGCGGCGCCGTCGACACGCTGGCGCGCTATCTGCGCATTGCCGCCGAGAAGCGGTCCGGGCGTGAAATCGCGATCCGCGCATGGGCGTTGCATGATCCGCTGGTCGCGGAATTCCAGCAGCGCGTCGATGCGGCCCGGCTCGCGTTTGCGATCGAGACGTCACGCAGGCTCGTGCGTACGCCGGACGAGGCGGAGATCGTCGGGCAGGCCGTGCACATGTGCCTGATCGGTGGTCAACAGGCCGGGCTGCGGCGCGATGCCGTCCGGTTCAACGGTTTCATGCAGCGCGCGGTTGCAATGGTCGAGCGCGTGCTGCCGATACGTCGCGCCTGATGCGTCATGTGGCCGCGTGACGCATGCGTGGAGCCGGCCCGGTATCGGGTAGCGCGTTTGCGTGCCCGGTGCGCATGACGTGGAGGGCGGCGCGATACCCCGCGTCGGCCACGGTCATGCGTGCCGCGGCGAGGGCGACGGTGTTGCTCGATAGCGCAGGTGAATCAGCGGATAGGCGCGCCCCTGCCCGTCGAGCGCCGATCGCCCGGTGCGCTCGAAACCGAGCCGTTCATAGAATCCGGCCGCCGCTTCGTTCTGCTCGTTGACGTCGGTCGACAGGTCGGGATGCCGCTTGAGCGCTGCTTCGACAAGCCGCCGTCCGACGCCCGCGCCGTGGTGGGCGGGATCGACGAAGAGCGCTTCCAAGTGACCGCCGTCGAGCAGCATGAAGCCGATCGCGCGGTCGGTATCGTCGACGGCGAGATCGAGCGGCGCATCGGGCAGGAACGCGACGACGTCGGATTCGATCGCGCGACGGTCGTCGTCGCTCAGGAAGTGGTGCGTGGCATCGACTGCGCTGCGCCAGATGTCCAAAACGCGTGCGCCGTCGGCCTGGGTGGATTTGCGAATTCTGATCATGGTTTGGCCCATCTTTGATTTGTAATTGGAAGTTCGGCGGGTAGCCGGCGCCGTCATGGCCCCGGTCGGGCTGCTCGCAAGGGCTGCGAGAACGACGGCGGTGTTTCAGGTATTCAGGCGTTGGCCGGACGCCGCGCGTTACCCAGAGCCGCCGCACGCTCGAGCGCGCAGCGCGCGACCTCGCGAACGCCTGCGCTCATCGGCAAATCGTTGCGGCCGAGTTCGGCGAGATCGAACCAGCGCGCGTCGAGCGCATCGTCGCCGGCGGCGGGCGTGCCGCGCAACCATCGGCACAGCACCGCGACCATGACGAAATGCTGGCGCACGTCGCCGCCAGCATCGTAATCGAACGCATCGAGCGCAGTAAAGACGTCGAGTGCCTCGACGTCGACGGTGGTTTCTTCGACGATCTCGCGCACGACCGCGTTCGCAATCGATTCCCCCGCTTCGATCTTGCCGCCGGGAAAGCCCCAGCAGCCCGCATCGGGCGGATTGGCGCGGCGTACCAGCAGCACGTCGCGCTCCCGCAGGACGATGCCGATCACGGCGGGAACGGGGCGAACGGAAGCGGTGACGCCGGTCGGGGAGCGGGGCGAGTCGGACATGCGGTTCTACGCGCGGGTGCGTTCGAGTATGTGTGGCGGCCGGCGACGATTCATTGCGCGTCGCCGGTGCGCCGCTCGATCGCGCGGATCACGGCGACCATGTCGTCCGCGCCATGTCCGGCCCGCTCGGTCTCGCCGTAAAGCGCATGGCAGATGTCGAGCAGTGGCGACGCGATGCCGATGCCGCGCGCGGATTCGGCGACGAGGCGCGCATTCTTCAGCACGTCGGTGATCGCGGCCTGCACGGAGAAATCGGCCGCGACGAGTTTGCCGAGCTTCACGCGCGACACGTCGCTCGCCATCGGGCCCGCGTTCAGCACGTCGGCGAAGCGGGCGAGATCGATGCCGTGGCGTTGCGCGAAATGCGTGGCTTCGGTCAGGCCGGTGACCATTGTGATCAGGAACAGGTTCACGGCGAGTTTCATCGTCAGCGCCGACGGTACGTCGCCGCACACGAAGCTGTCGCGGCACAGTGGCTTCACGAGCGCGCGGACGTCGTCGACGTCTTCCGGTGCGCCGGCGAGCATCACGACGAGTTGCCCGGCTTCGGCCGGCTTGCGCGACCCCGACACGGGCGCTTCGACGTAACGGCCCGACGCGGCAGCGATGTCATCGGCCAGCGCACGCGAATACCCGGGTGCGTTGGTGCCCATGTTCACGATCGTGTGGCCGCCGACACGGGCAGCAAAACCGGGTGTGCCGCGCGCGAGGACGGCATCGATCGCCGCGTCGTTCGCGAGCATCAGGATCACGGTGCGGCAGGCAGCGAACACGTCGTCGGCATGCTTGACGACGCGCGCGCCGGCGTCGCGCAGCGCATCGTCGCTGCCGTGCGACCGGCTCCATGCGACGAGCGGCGTGCCGGCCCGCGCGAGATTGAGCGCCATCGGCGTGCCCATCACGCCGAGTCCGATGAATCCGACTGCTGTTTGCATGTGCCTGCTCCCACGGTGGGTGGAGACGATCATGGGCGTCAGTATCGCAGCGTTTTCGTACGCCTGCCATTCCGCCCGTGCGATCCGGGGAAGCCGCGTCACGGACGCTAGGCGATGTCCGCCAGGTACGGCCACGGATAAATGCCGCGCGCATGGCCGTCGCCGAACACGAAGCGGATGCCGTAGCCGAGTGCTTCCACGCCGTCCAGCGTCAGGCCGGGCCGCGCGTCGATCTGGCCGCCGTCGAACCGGATCCGTCGGCATTCCGCGCACGGGCAATCGCTGCGCAACTGCGCATAGCCGATGCGCTGCGTGCCGCCGCCGGGCCAGCGCAGGGTCAGCGCGCGTGCCGGATGATCGAGTGCGATTTCGGTCGGTACGATCATCGCGCCGCCGCGCCGATTTGCTGGATCGCGATCCGCACGGCCTTGCGGACTTCCGGATCTCGATCTTCCAGCGCGTCGTTCAGCGCGGGCAGCGTCGCCCGGTCGTGCAATTCGCCGAGCGCGAGCGCAGCTTCCTTGCGCAGGTTGCTGATCGTATGCGAGAGCAGTGCGGCGACGGCCGGTGCCGCGGCGGCGTCGCGCAATTGCCCGAGCGCACGCGCGGCCCGCAGGCGCACCTGCCAGTAGTCGTCGTCGAGCGCGGCGACGAGCGGGTCGCGCGCAGCCGCGATGCGCAGCTTGCCGAGCGTCGCGGCCGCTTCCTCGCGCACTTGCCATTCGGCGTCGCGCAGCGCCGCGAGCAACGCGGCGGCGACGGCCGCGTCGCCGGCTGGTGCGAAGCCGATCGCGCCGACCGCGGCGCGCCGCACGTCCGCATTGGCGTCCGTCGTTGCAACGCGGGCGAGCGGCGGCAGCGCGCGAGCATCCTTGAGCCAGCCGAGCACGACGACCGCCTCCGCGCGGACGGCAGCGGTGCTCGCGTCGAGGGCACGCAGCGCGGGCGCGAACGCATCGGGGGCGCGCAACTCGCGCAGCCCGCGCAGCACGGCGCCGCGCACGAACGGCTCCGGCCGGTCGGCCCAGCGGCACAGCACGGCGCCCGATGCCGCGTCCTTCAGTTCGGACAGGCTCTGCGCGGCGGTCGCGCGCACGCGGTCGTCCAGATCGAGCAGCGCGTGGCACAGCGCGTCGACGACATCGGGCTGTTCCCATGCGTCGAGCACGCGCGCAGCCTCGCTGCGCACGTCGGCCGACGGGTCGTCGCGCAGCGCCGCGACGAACGACGGCACGAGTTCGGGCGCATCGAGATCGGCGAGTTCGAGCAGCGCAACGCGGCGCACCGACGCATCGGATGCGGCGAGGCGCGCGACAAGCGCGGCGTGGTCGGAGGCCGGCACACCGGGCAGCGGGAAAGCGGAGGAGGAGACGGTCATGGGAGCAAAGTCGGAGCGATGAATGGACGGGGCGCGTGCTCAGGCCGCATCGCGCAGCAGCGCAAGGCAGCGGCGCTTGATGTCGACGAACGCGGGCTCGGTCGTGCTGTCGTCGGTGCGCGGCCGCGCGAGCGGCACGCGGATGTCGGCGACGATGCGCGCGGGCCGCGGCGACAGCATCAGGATGCGGTCGCCGAGAAACAGCGCTTCCTCGATGTCGTGCGTGACGAACAGCACGGTCGTGCCGATCCGCGACCAGATGTCGAGCAACAGCGTCTGCATCATCCGGCGCGTCTGCGCGTCGAGCGCGCCGAACGGTTCGTCCATCAGCAGCACGCGCGGACGGTTGATCAGTACGCGGGCGATCTCGACGCGCTGCTGCATGCCGCCGGACAACTGCGCGGGGTAGTGCGCGCCGAACTCGCCGAGCCCGACGAGTTCGAGCAGCGCGGCGGCTTCGCGGCGGCGCTCGCGCGCCGGCACGCCCTTCATCTTCAGGCCGAACGCGACGTTGTCGATCACGCGCTTCCACGGAAACAGCGTGTGCTGCTGGAACACGAGCCCGCGATCGGGATGCGGGCGATCGACGGTCTCGCCATCGACGACGATCTCGCCCTGCGTGGCCGCGACGTGGCCGGCGAGTGCGCCGAGCAGCGTCGATTTTCCGCAGCCCGACGGGCCGAGCACGCAGACGAATTCGCCGGGCGCGATGTCGACGTCGAGTGCGTCGAGCGCCGCGAAGCGCGCATGCGGCGGCCCCAGCTCGATCGTCAGCGCACGCACGCCGACGCGGCCCGATGCGGGCGGTGCAACGCCTGTTGCGCTCATTGCCGGCCTCCGCGCGGGGCGTACCACGGCGTGAGCGCGGTGCCGATGCGCTTGACGAGCAGGCTGCTGCCCATCCCGAGCAGGCCGATCAGCGCCATGCCGACCACGATGTCCGGGTAGTTCTGCAACGTATAGGACTCCCACGTGAAGTAACCGATGCCGTACTGGCCCGCGATCATCTCAGCCGTGACGAGGCAGAACCATGCGGTGCCCATTCCGATCGACAGGCCCGTGAAGATCGACGGCGCGGCGCCGGGCAGGATCACTTCCGCATACAGCGCGATGCCGCGCGTGCCGAGGCTGCGCGCGGTCGCGACGAGCCGCGGGTCGACGGCTTCGGCGCCATGCACGGTATTGAGCAGGATCGGGAACAGCGCGCCGACGAACGTGATGAACATCATGCTCAGCTCGGACGACGGAAACATCAGGATCGCGAGCGGAATCCACGCGACGGCCGGAATCGGCCGCAGCATCTCGAGCGGCGGCAGCAGCGCGTCTTCGAGCAGGCGATAGCGGCCGATCGCGAGCCCGAGGCCGATACCCGCGACCGCCGCGGCGACGAAGCCGGCCAGCACGCGCGTGACGCTCGCGAACAGGTGCATCGGCAGCTTCGGCGATTGCAGGAACGATGCCAGCGCGGGGCCGACGTCGGCCGGCGCGGGCACGTTCGCGAACGTGACGATGCCGAGCGACAGCCGCCAGTGGACGGCCGCCTGCCACAGCGCGATGCACGCGGCGAGCGACGCGATCCGCCATGCGCGGCGGCGCATGGGCGTCGAATGGCGGCGCGCGGCGCTGTGCGGCAGGCGCGCGTCGCCGGTACGCGGTGCCGCGGTGAAACGGCGTTTGACGAGTTCGAGAGTGGCGGCCATGCGGAGGTCCCGTGTCGACGAATGGAGAGAAGGGGCGCGCGCGGCGTTCAGCGCGCGGCGAGTGCCGGCGCGGTGACGGCCTTCGCGGCCGCGTAGTCGACCACCGCGCCCGCTACCTGCTGCGCATACGCATCGGCGCCCGACTTCAGCAGGAACGCGGTCAGCACGCCGTGCGCGTCCTTCACGTACCACGCCTGGTCGGCGAACAGCTTCAGGCCGCTCGCGTGGTCGTGCACGAACACTGCACGGACCTTCGCGGACGGGCCGAACTTCCCGAGCGCGGCGAAGGCGGCCGCGGGGCTCGCGTAGTGACGCACGGCGTCGTCGCCGGCGAGCCATACTTGCGCGACATCGTTGAAATCGCGGATCGGCTTGCCGGTCGACGCATCGTTCGCGGTCAGCGGCTGCTTGCCGTAGTGCGTCAGCGCGGCGTCGTAGTCGAGCCCGGACGCCTTGAACGCCGCGCGGATATAGCGGTCGTCGACGAATGTCGCGGGGTCGGGCGCCGAGTCGGTTTTCTTCAGCAGCTTCAGCGTATCGATGGCCGTCGCGACGGCTTGCCGGTATTCGGGCTTCCAGGTGAGGTCGCGGGTCTGGATGCCGAGCGGCCCGTGATACAGGTAGTCGACGGGCGCCTCGATACCGGTGACTTTCTCGATCAGCAGGCTGTACTTCTCCGGGTTCTGCGCGAACAGGCGGTTTGCCTCGATCGTGGCGCGCAGATAGGCCACCACGACTTCGGGATAGCGTTGCGCGTAGTCCGCGTCGACGAGCGCGCCGTGGAAGGTCGGCGCATGGGTCTGCGCGCCGTCGTAGATCTTGCGCGCGATGCCGCGGTACGGAAACAGGTCGGCGAACGGCACGAAGTCCGCATGCGCGTCGATCTTGTTGGCCTTCAGCGCGCTGCCGGCTACTTCCGGCGCCTGCGTGACGATGTTCACGTCGGTGTCGGGGTTCCAGCCCTGGGCCTTGATCGCGCGCAGCAGCATGCCGTGCGCGGTCGACGCGAACGGTACCGAGATCGTCTTGGCCTTCAGGTCGGCCAGCGCGCGTACCGTCGAATTCACCGGCACGACGATCCCGTTGCCGCTGCCGTCGATGCTGCCGTCGAGCACGGTGATGAATACGCTCCGGCGGCCGGCCTTGCGGAATGCCGCGCCGTTCAGCGCGCCGGGGAAATCGGCCATCGCGCCGAAGTCGAGCTTGCCGGCGACCATCTCGTTGGTCAGCGGCGCGCCGGACGTGAAATCCTTCCACCGCACGTCGTACTTCACGTCCTGGTACTTGCCGGTGCGCGGCAGGTACTTGTCGAGCAGGTGCAATTCGCGGATCAGCAAGCCGCCGGTCGCGCAGTTGATCGTCGTGTCCTGCGTGCCGATCGCCACGCGGATCGTCTCCGCATGCGCAAAACCGGTGGCCATGACCGCGATCGACGCGGCGAGCAGGCGGAACATCCGTAGCGTTCTTTTCATGTGTCGTGAGTCCGGTAGAGGGGGATCGGTGCGCAGGTCGCGCACCGTGTCAGCGCAGCAGATAAGGGATGTCGACCTTGACCGCGCCGGTCGGGCAGTCGCGCTCGCACGGCATGCAGTACCAGCATTCGTCGAACTGCATGTAGGCCTTGCCCTGGGTGACGTCGATCGCGAGCAGGTCGAGCGGGCACACGTCGACGCAGACGGTGCAGCCCTTGTCGGCGATGCACAGGGCCTCGTCGATCGTGACGGGTGCGCTGCTGCGCTGGAAGATGTCGTGCGGGGTATGGGGCATGGCAGGTTCCTCAAAGGGCGGCCGCGGGCGCGGCCGGTTCGCGGATGCGCAGTTGCGCATAGGCGCCGCGTTCGTCGTCGGCGAGCGGCACGAGGTACGGTTCCACCGGCCGTTTCTCGCTGCGCATCGCGCCGTCGGCGTCCTTGCGCAGCCAGGTGTGGCAGAACCATTCGGCATCGTTGCGGTGCGGGAAGTCGACGCGATGGTGGTACAGCCCCCAACGGCTCTCGGTGCGGAACAGCGACGCGCGCGCAGCCATTTCCGCGCAGTCGCGGATCGCGCGCACTTCGGCCGCGCGCATCAGCTCGTGCGGGTGGTTTGCCTTGATTTCTTCGATATCCTCAATAATTCCGTCAAAACGTTGAAGGCCGATTTCCATCTTGCGCGTCACCTTCGGCGGTTGCAGGTAGTCGTTCACCATGCGGCGCAGCTTGTACTCGACCTGTGCCGGCGCCAGACCGCGCTCGCGCAGCAGCGGGGCGAGCGCGCGGGTGCGCTCGGCATCGACCTGCTGGTCGTCCACCGGTGCGAGTTCGCGGCCGGCCACGTAGTCGGCCGCGTTCTGCCCGGCGAACCAGCCGTACGTAAACGCGCCGAGCATGTAGTTGTGCGGAACGGCCGCCATGTCGCCGGCTGCGTAAAGCCCGGGCACGGTCGTCTCCGCGCGTGCGTTCACGTACACGCCCGATGCGCTGTGACCGCTGCAGAAGCCGATCTCGGAGATGTGCATCTCGACCATCTGGCTGCGGTAGTCGGTGCCGCGCCCTGCATGGAAGCGGCCGCGGCTCGGCCGCTCGTTCGTATGGAGGATTTGCTCGATGGTGCGGATCGTTTCTTCCGCGAGGTGGTCGAGCTTCAGGAACACGGGACCGTTGCCGCTCTGCAGCTCCTGATAGAACTCCCACATCATCTGGCCGCTCCAGTAATCGCATTCGATGAAGCGCTCGCCCTTGCCGTTCGCGGTGAAGCCGCCGAGCGGGCCCGTCACGTACGCGCACGCGGGGCCGTTGTAGTCCTTGATCAGCGGGTTGATCTGGAAGCATTCGAGGTTCGCGAGTGCCGCGCCCGCGTGATAGGCCATCGCGTAGCCGTCGCCCGCGTTGGTCGGGTTCTCGTACGTGCCCATCAGGTAGCCCGACGCCGGCAGCCCGAGGCGGCCGGCCGCGCCGCAGCAGAGGATCACGGCCTTCGCGCGGATCACGTGAAATTCGGCGGTGCGGCAGTCGAAGCCGAGCACGCCGCTCGCGCGGCCCTGCGCGTCGGTCAGCACGCGCGTCGCGACGATCCGGTTCGTGATCGCGATGCGCGCGCGCTTCAGTTGCCGGTACAGCACCTTCTTGATGTCGTGTCCCTCCGGCATCGGCAGCACGTACGAGCCCATGTGATGGACCTTCTTGACCGCGTAGTCACCGGTGCCGTCCTTCTCGAACTTCACGCCCCAGCGATCGAGCTGCTCGATCGTCGCGAAGCTGTGCGTCGCATACGCGTACACGGCTTCCTGGTCGACGATCCCGTCGTTGGCGATCGTGATCTCGCGCGTGTACTGCTCGGGCGTCGCATGACCGGGGATCACCGCATTGTTCAGGCCGTCCATGCCCATCGAGATCGCGCCGCTGCGCTTCACGTTGGCCTTCTCGAGCAGCAGCACGCGCAAGGACGGATCGCGCTCCTTCGCCTTGATGGCCGCCATCGGGCCGGCCGTGCCGCCGCCGACCACGACGATGTCGTATTCGTGCACATGGGTATTCATCGCGGGTTCCTTGCAGGTTTGCGCGCCTTCTGCCGGTCGACGCGCAACCGGTACTGGAAGGCGTCGCCGCGGAAGTAGAGGTATTCGTAGTCGATCGGTGCACCCGACGCGTCGTGCGTGAGGCGCTCGATGCGCAGCACGGGGCTGCTTTCCTCGACGTGCAGCGCGTCGACGATCTCGTCGTCGGCGAGGATCGCGTCGATCGACACGTCGGCATGGCCGAGCGGGACGCCGCAGTCGTTTTCGAGGATCAGGAAGATGTCTCGGGTCGCGAGATCGGCGCCGGCGAGCCGCTTGCCGAGCGCCTCGGGCACCCAGGTCTGTTCGAGCGACACCGGCTCGCGGTTCAGCAGCCGCACGCGGTGGATCTCGACGAGCGGCGCACCTTCCGGCACGTTCAGCTTGGTGGCCAGATGGCGGTCGGCTTTCACGGTGCGCAGGCTGCGCAGCTGGTTGACGATCTCGTAGCCCATCGACGACATCGCCTCGGCGAACCCCTGCAGCGACGTGACGTTCTGGAATGCCTTCGGCTTCGACACGAACGTGCCCTTGCCATGAAGCTTGAACAGCAGGCCTTCCTTCTGCAGGTCGCCGAGCGCCTGACGCACCGTGATGCGGCTGACGTCGAACATCGCGCAAAGCTCGTGCTCGGACGGCATGCGGCTGTGCGGCGCATAGGTGCCGTCGAGAATGCGCGCGCGCAGCGTGTCCTTGATCTGCACGTAGAGCGGGGCCGCCGACAGCGGCACGACGTTGGGTGGGGTCATCGGTCAACTTGTTATGACAAGATGGGGCGAGTGTAGTCAGCGCGATCGCGTGCCCCAACCAACTTTTTCTGATTTCGAATTTCCGGTTGCGGAAAAGCGGGGCGTACGGACGATCCGCCCCTTGCGAGCCGCGTGGAATCGCCGACAATGAAGAAAACCACGCGTCCGTGCGCCGCGCATGTCGATTTCCCGATGCGTCGCCCGTCGTAGTCATGTCGACCGGGTATCGCGCCGCGCACGTGGCCTGCACCGGGTTGCCGAGGACGGTAAGAACGAACCAGGAGACGTCACATGCCGGATTCCCGATACCGCTGGGTGATCGTCGCCGCGGGCGGCCTGATGGGCTGCGTCGCGATCGGCGCGATGTTTTCGTTGCCCGTGTTCCTGCGGGCCATTGCGCGCGACACGGGCTGGTCGATGACCGGCATTTCCGGCGCGATGACGCTCGGCTTCATCGCGATGGCCTTCGCGAGCATGGCGTGGGGCAGCCTGTCGGACCGGATCGGCACGCGGCCGGTCGTCATCGCGGGCGCGGTGCTGCTGTCGGCGAGCCTCGCGCTGGCGAGCCGCGCGCCGTCGCTGCTCGTGTTCCAGCTGACCTTCGGCCTGGCCGTCGGCAGTGCGACGGCCGCGATATTCGCGCCGATGATGGCGTGCGTGACGGGCTGGTTCGACACGCATCGCAGCCTCGCGGTGTCGCTGGTGTCGGCCGGCATGGGGATGGCGCCAATGACGATGGCGCCGCTCGCCGCGTGGCTCGTGTCGGTGCGCGACTGGCGCACGTCGATGCTGCTGATTGCCGCGCTGGCGGCCGTCGTGATGATTCCGGCGTCGCTGCTGGTGCGGCGGGCGCCCGCGCTCGATCATGCTCCCGCGCCCGCGGCGCCTGCGCCTGCAGGCGTACCCGCGGCGATGTCGGTCTCGGACGCGCTGCGCTCGCCGCAGTTCACGATCCTGCTGCTGACCAATTTCTTCTGCTGCGCGACGCACTCGGGCCCGATCTTCCATACGGTCAGCTACGCAGTCACGTGCGGGATCCCGCTGATCGTCGCGGTGTCGATCTACAGCGTCGAAGGGCTCGCGGGCATGGGCGGCCGGATCGCGTTCGGGATTCTCGGCGACCGCCTCGGTGCGAAGCGCATGCTGGTGGCCGGGCTGCTCGCACAGGCGCTCGGCGCGCTCGGCTACTACTTCGTGCGCTCGCTCGACGGGTTCTACGCGGTCGCGACGCTGTTCGGCTTCATCTATGCGGGCGTGATGCCGCTGTATTCGGTGCTCGCGCGCGAGAATTTCCCGCTGCGGATGATGGGCACCGTGATCGGCGGCTGCGCGATGGCCGGCAGCCTCGGGATGGCCACGGGCCCGGTCGCCGGCGGCCTGATCGTCGATACGTTCGGCAGCTACGGCTGGCTGTACCTCGGTTCGTTCGCGATCGGCATCGGTGCGTTCCTGATCGCGACGACGTTCCGGCCGTTCGCGAAAACGCGGCCGGAAACGGTGGCCGCGTAACACGGCGACGGAAGCAGGTCAGCTGCCGTTTCGCCGGACCGGCCCGGCTTGGCCCGCGTCGTTACGAACAAAAAACAGGGCCCGACACCGCTTGCATTTGCGGTGGCCCGGACGGCGCTCAGCCTGCTGCGGCGCAGCAGAGCGGGAAGTGACGGCGATCGGCGTGCATGCGCCGCGATTCGGCCCCTAAAAAACGCAATATCGAGCATATATTCGAAGAGCCTGTCATCGCCGCGTCACCCTGCTAGAATTCGGCCTGCCGCATTGTTCCGATTGACTGATGAGATTGCTTGACGCCCTGGTCGAACAACGTATCGCCGCCGCCGCCGCGCGGGGCGAGTTCGACGATTTGCCGGGTACCGGCGCGCCGCAGGCGCTGGATGACGACCTGCTCGTGCCCGAGGAGGTGCGGGTGGCCAACCGTATCCTGAAGAACGCGGGCTTCGTGCCGCCGGCCGTCGAGCAATTGCGCGCGCTGCGCAACCTGCACGACGAAGTGCAGGCGGTCAGCGACCGTGCCGCGCGCTGCCGGCTGCAGGCCAAGATCCTTGCACTCGACATGGCGCTGGAATCGCTGCGCGGCGGCCCGATGGTGATGCCGCGCGACTACTGCCGGCGCATCGCCGAACGCCTGTGCGAGCGCGGGCTCGACGACGCGCCCGCCGAAGCGGGGACGATGTGACGTCCGACGCGCTGCACGACGCAGCCCGCCCGGCCGCTGACCCCGCTGCCGATTCTCCCGTTCCCGAAGCCGCGCCCGTATCGGCGCGCGACCTGCATTTCATGCGTCTTGCGCAGGCTGCCGCCGAAGAGGCGCGCGCGGCCGGCGAAGTGCCGGTCGGCGCGGTGCTCGTGCGCGGCGACGAAGTGATCGCACGCGGCTTCAACCATCCGATCGGCGGGCACGATCCGTCGGCGCATGCGGAAATGGCCGCGCTGCGCATGGCCGCGCAGCATCTGCAGAATTACCGGATGCCCGGATGCGAGCTGTACGTGACGCTCGAACCGTGCCTGATGTGCGCCGGCGCGATCATGCATGCGCGCATCGCACGGGTGGTCTATGGCGCCGCCGATCCGAAGACGGGCGCCTGCGGCAGCGTGATCGACGCGTTCGCGAATCCGCAGCTCAACCACCATACCGAAGTGACCGGCGGCGTGCTTGCGGACGAATGCGGGGCCGCGCTGAAGTCGTTCTTCGCCGAGCGCCGCCGCGCGCTGCGCGAAGCGCGGCACGCCCGCGACGCCGAATCCGGCGCGTCATAGGCGCCCCGGCCGCGCCCGGCGTTCCGGGCGTGCACGGTTCCGTGAACCGGAGACGGTTCGGACCCTCTAAGCAGGTTTGACGACCCGACACCTTTCGCCATGTCCTTCCAGCCCGCCGCGTCCTACACCATCCGCCTGCTGGCGCCGTCCGGCTATCCGCACGACCCCGATGCGATCAACCGCGCGCTCGAGCGCCTCAGCACCGCGCAGCAACGCATCGAGAACATCGAGGCGACGCAGCGGCGCTTCCAGCGGTTCGGCGGGACCGACGGCGAGCGGGCAGGCGACCTGAACCGCCTCGCCGATCCCGAGCGGCCGCTGCCGGACATCGCGCTCGCGGTGCGCGGCGGTTACGGTGCCGCGCGAATCCTGCACGGGCTCGACTATCGCGGGCTCGAACGCCGGCTGCGCGACCAGCCGGTTGCGCTCGTCGGCCACAGCGACTTCACGGCGATCCAGCTTGCGCTGTACGCGAAGGCGCGCATCAAGACGTTCGGCGGCCCGATGCTGTCGGCCGACTTCGGCGCAGAAGCGCCGAGCGACTTCACGATGCAGCACTTCTGGCAGACGCTGACGCAGCCGAGCACGACGATCGTCACCGAGGCGCCGCAGGTGCAGGCGGTAAACGTGACGGGCACGCTGTGGGGCGGCAACCTCGCGATCCTCACGTCGCTCGTCGGCACGCCGTACATGCCCGATATCGAGGGCGGCATCCTGTTCATCGAGGACGTCAACGAGCAGCCGTTCCGGATCGAGCGGATGATCTATCAACTGCACCTGTCGGGCCTGCTCGCGCGCCAGCAGGCGCTCGTGCTCGGCCAGTTCACCGGTGCGCGGCCGTTCGAGTACGACAACGGCTACGACATGCAGGCAATGATCGACCAGGTGCGGGCGGTGATCGGGATTCCGGTCGTCACGGGGCTCCAGTTCGGCCACGTACCCGACTTGCTGACTTTGCCGTTCGGCGCGCAGGCGCAACTGGTCGCGAATGCTCACGGCTTCCGGCTGACGTTGTCGGACTATCCGCATCTCGGCTGATGCCGGCGCGATCGATCGAAAGGCGGGTTTCCCCGCCTTTTTCTTTATGTAAGCGCGCAACTAACGGTCCGGAATTTTCGTCGACGTAAACCTGTTGTTCACCCGGTTGTGCACCAAATTTGTCAACAAAATGGCTGGAAGGGTATACGACGAGAAGGGCCTCTGTCATGCCTGTCAGCCTTGTCATGCATGGATTTCGTGCGTCTTGCACCGTGCGACGGCACACCGCTGCACGCCGATTGTGCGAAATCTGCCAAAAGAATTGTTGACAATCTTTATGTCCGCCCTAGGATGAGGACCATCACACGATGCAGATCATGAACGAGCCCGATTCCCATCCGTCCGGCGCAGCCGGTCCCGAAGCGATCGCCGAACGGATCCGCACCGCGATCCTCGAGCATCGGCTCGCGCCCGGCGCGAAGCTGACGGAGGCGCAGCTCTGCGACGTGTTCGGCGTGAAGCGCGGGACGATTCGCCAGGCGCTCGCGCAGCTCGCGACCGACAAGCTGGTCGACCTCGAGCCGAACCGCGGCGCGTTCGTCGCGAGCCCGACGCTGCAGGACGTGCACGAGGTGTTCGAGATGCGCCGGATCATCGAGCTTGCGGTGGTCGAGCGGCTCGCAACCGGGCCCGGCGCGAAGCGGCTGAAGGGTGTCGCCACGTTGATCGACAAGGAACGCAGGGCGTTCGAGCGGCACGACGTCGCGGCATGGATCCGGCTGTCGGGCGAATTCCACACGGCGCTCGCGACGCTGATGGGCAATGCGACGCTCAGCGAGTGCCTCGAAGGGCTCGTCGCACGCTCGACGCTGATGTCGGCGCTGTACGAATCGCACGGGCGTAGCCCGTGCTCGTGCGACGACCACGACGAGATCCTCGCCGCGCTGGAGGCGGGCGATCCGAAGCAGGCGGTGACGCTGATGGCGCGCCACCTGCAGCATGTCGAACTGAAGATGCTGGACCGGCCCGCGCAAGGGCAGGTCGATCTGCGCGAAGTGTTCGGCGGCGCCTGAGCGGCGACGCGAACCCGGCCGCGCGCCACAGAACGAGAGCAATGCAGGCCTGCGGCGTTTGCCGCGGGCCGCTGGTCCGACTCCGGGCGTCGATCCGGAGCGATATCGATGACGGTGGAGCGGCCGCCCGGCCGCGTCAAGGAGAAGTCATGGCTCAGTTCAGTGTGGCGCACGACAGCGCCTATCCGGCGGAAGAAGGCGGCGAGGGCGGCGACCCGGCGCTGCCGAATGGTTTCAGCGAACGTCTGTACAACGAAGATTTGGCACCCCTGAAGAATCAGACATGGGGCTCGTACAACATCTTCGCGTTCTGGATGTCGGACGTGCACAGCGTCGGCGGCTACGTGTTCGCAGGCAGCCTGTTCGCGCTCGGGCTGACGAGCTGGCAGGTGCTGATCGCGCTGATCGTCGGGATCGGCCTCGTGAACGTGCTGTGCAACCTGATCGCACGGCCGAGCCAGCAGATCGGCGTGCCGTATCCGGTCGCGTGCCGCGCGACGTTCGGCGTGCTCGGCGCGAACGTGCCGGCCGTGATCCGCGGGCTGATCGCGATCGCGTGGTACGGCATCCAGACCTATCTCGCGTCGAGCGCGCTCGTGATCGTCGTGCTGAAATTTGTCCCGCAATGGCTGCCGTATGCGGACGTCCACCGCTACGGCTTCCTCGGGCTGTCGGCGGTCGGGTGGGCCGGCTTCATGCTGCTGTGGGTGCTGCAGGCATTCGTGTTCTGGAACGGGATGGAGACGATCAAGAAGTTCATCGACTTCGCGGGCCCGGCCGTCTACGTCGTGATGTTCATCCTCGCCGGCTACATGGTGTGGCGCGCGGGCTGGCGCAACATCGGCATCAACCTCGGCGGCGTCAAGTATCACGGCGCGGAAGTGATCCCGGTGATGATCACGGCCGTATCGCTGGTCGTGTCGTATTTCTCCGGGCCGATGCTGAACTTCGGCGATTTCTCGCGCTACTGCCGCTCGTTCGGCGAAGTGAAGCGCGGCAATTTCTGGGGGCTGCCGGTCAACTTCCTCGCGTTCTCGCTCGTCACGGTGATCACGACGGCAGCGACCTTGCCGGTGTTCGGCGAACTCATCACCGACCCGGTCGAGACAGTCGGCCGCATCGACCATCCGACCGCGGTGATCCTCGGCGCGCTGACGTTCACGATCGCGACGATCGGCATCAACATCGTCGCGAACTTCGTGTCGCCCGCGTTCGATTTCTCGAACGTCGCACCGCGGCTGATCAGCTGGCGCGCGGGCGGGATGCTCGCGGCCGTCGCGTCGATCTTCATCACGCCGTGGAACCTGTTCAACAACCCGGCCGTGATCCACTACACGCTCGACGTGCTCGGCGCGTTCATCGGCCCGCTGTACGGCGTGCTGATCGCCGACTTCTACCTCGTCAAGCGCGGCCGGCTCGTGCGCGACGACCTGTACACGATGTCGGAGAGCGGCGCGTACTGGTACACGGGCGGCGTGAACCGCCGCGCGCTCGCCGCGCTGCTGCCGGCCGCGGTGATCGCTGTCGTCTGCGTGATGGTGCCCGGCTGGCAAGGCGTCGCGAACTTCTCGTGGTTCATCGGCGCGGGGCTCGGCTTCGTGTTCTACCGGCTGCTCGTGAGCACGAAGGCGTGAGGAGCGAGCGATGAAGATTCGACTGATCAATCCGAATACGACGCAGCGGATGACCGACGCGATGGGCCGCTGCGCACGCGAGGTCGCGGCCGCGGGCACGGAGATCGTTGCGGTGAGCCCGCCGATGGGGCCGCCGTCGATCGAAGGCTATTACGACGAGGCGCTCGCGACGCCGGGGCTGCTCGCCGAGATCGCGCAGGGCGAGCGCGACGGCTGCGATGCGTACGTGATCGCATGCTTCGGCGACCCGGGCCTGTATGCGGCGCGCGAGCTCGCACGCGGGCCGGTGATCGGTATCGCCGAGGCCGCGATGCATGCGGCGAGCGTGCTCGCGCCGGGCTTCTCGGTCGTCACGACGCTCGCCCGCACCTGCGGGATGGCGTGGCACCTCGCGGAGCGCTACGGGATGAAGCGGTTCTGCCGCAACGTGCGCGCGACCGACGTCGCGGTGCTCGAACTCGACCGGCCGGGCTCGGCCGCGCGCCGGATCATCGTCGACGAATGCCGGCGCGCGCTCGACGAGGACGGCGCCGACGCGATCGTGCTCGGCTGCGCGGGAATGGCCGAGTTCGCGCACGAGATCGAGCAGCAGATCGGCGCGCCGGTGGTCGAGGGCGTCACGGCGGCGGTCAAATGGGCCGAGGCGCTCGTCGCGCTGCGTCTCGCGACCGCGAAACGCGGCGATTTCGCGCGGCCGCTGCCGAAGCGCTACGACGGCGCATTCGCCCGCTTCAGCCCGCCGGACGGGGATGCGGCGGAACCGGTCGGGAATTTGCCGCAACCGCACATACACACCGTCTGACACGCACTATCTGCGTCGCTGTATGGGCGCGTATGAACGTTTTCGCTACACTGGGCCGTCATCGCATCGGCTTGTGCGGTCGGCCTCCGGGCGCCGCGCAGTCGATGCGAACCCATTATTTCAGCCCGCTTTCGCCGCATTTCGAACCCATGTCACTCGATCCCAACTATCCTCGCGACCTGATCGGCTACGGCCGCCATCCCGTTCAGGCGAACTGGCCGGGGCGCGCCCGCGTCGCCGTGCAATTCGTGCTGAACTACGAGGAGGGCGGCGAGAACTGCGTGCTGCACGGCGATCCGGGCTCCGAGCAGTTCCTGTCCGAAATCGTGGGCGCGGCCGCGTATCCGGACCGCCACATGAGCATGGAGTCGATCTACGAATACGGTTCGCGGGCCGGCGTGTGGCGGATCCTGCGCGAATTCGAGAAGCGCGGGATGCCGCTGACGGTATTCGGCGTCGGCATGGCGATCGAGCGTCATCCGGAGCTCGCGCGCGCCTTCGTCGAGCTGGGCCATGAAATCGCGTGCCACGGCTGGCGCTGGATCCACTACCAGAGCATGACGCCGGAACTCGAAGCCGAACACATGCGCCTCGGGATGGAAGCGATCGAGCGCGTGACGGGCGAGCGCCCGCTCGGCTGGTATACCGGCCGCGACAGCCCCAATACGCACCGCCTGGTCGCCGAACACGGCGGCTTCCTGTACGACTCCGACAACTACGGCGACGACCTGCCGTTCTGGATGGACGTCAAGGTGTCGGGCGGCGGCACGTCGCCGCAACTGATCGTGCCGTACACGCTCGACACGAACGACATGCGTTTCGCGACGCCGCAGGGCTTCAACACCGGCGATCACTTCTTCGACTACCTGCGCGACGCATTCGACGTGCTGTACGCGGAAGGCGACGAGGCGCCGAAGATGCTGTCGATCGGCATGCACTGCCGGCTGCTCGGCCGGCCGGGCCGGTTCCGCGGGCTGCAGCGTTTCCTCGATCACATCGAGAAGCACGAGCGCGTATGGGTGACGCGCCGTGTCGATATCGCGCGTCACTGGCGTGAACATCATCCGTATCAGCCCAATCATCAAAACGAAGGGAAAGCATGAAGGCGATGCGCTACACGTTGGAACAACTGAACACGATGGCGCCGAGCGCATTTGTCGCGGCGCTGTCGGGGATCTTCGAACATTCGCCGTGGGTGGCCGAGGTCGCCGCGGGCGAGCGGCCGTTCGCGAGCATCGACGCGCTGCACAAGACGATGTCGGGTGCGGTGGAAGCAGGCGGCGAAGTGCGCCAGCTCGCGCTGATCAACGCTCACCCGGAGCTGGCCGGCAAGGCCGCCGTGCGCGGCGAGCTGACGGCCGAGTCGACGCGCGAGCAGAGCGGCGCGGGCCTCGACCAGTGCACGCAGGAAGAGTTCGACAAGCTGCTGACGCTGAACCGCACGTATCGCGAGAAGTTCGGCTTCCCGTTCATCCTCGCGGTGCGCGGCTATGACCGTCACGGCATCATCGCGAACTTCGAGTCGCGCGTGAATCATTCGCGCACCGAGGAACTGCGTGCGAGCCTGGACCAGATCTACCGGATCGCGCGCTTCCGCCTCGACGACCTGATCGACGCCTGACACCGCAATGCGGCCTGCTGCGTCGCAGCGGCCTGATCGCATCACTGAAACAAGGAAACATCATGGCTGTTCCGCTTCTCGATCCCAACGCACCCGATTTCACGCGGCGCTACGTGAATCTTGCCGACCCGCGTCTCGGTGCGCAGGCGCTCGAGGCCAGCGACGATTTCTTCGCGCCGAAGGACCGGATGCTGAACCCCGAGCCGGCCGTCTTCATTCCCGGCAAGTACGACGACCACGGCAAGTGGATGGACGGCTGGGAAACGCGCCGCAAGCGCACGACGGGCTTTGACTGGTGCATCGTCAAGCTCGCGCGCCCGGGCGTGATCAAGGGCTTCGACATCGACACGAGCCACTTCACCGGCAACTTCCCGCCGGCTGCGTCGATCGAGGCCGCGTTCGTGGCCGACGGCGCGCCGACGCATGCGACCGAGTGGGTCGAGATCGTGCCGTCGACGACGTTGCAGGGCAACAGCCATCACTACGTCGAAGCGAGCGACGCGCGAGCGTTCACGCACCTGCGCGTGAACATCTACCCGGACGGCGGCATCGCGCGCCTGCGCGTGTACGGCCAGCCGCAGCTCGACTGGGCCGGTGCGAGCGCGACCGAGCAGTTCGACCTCGCGGCGATGGAAAACGGCGGTTACGTCGTGGCCGCGAACAACCAGCACTTCGGCGTCACGTCGAACCTGCTGCTGCCGGGCCGCGGCGTGAACATGGGCGATGGCTGGGAAACCCGCCGCCGTCGCGAACCGGGCAACGACTGGGCGATCATCGCGCTCGCGCAGCCGGGCGTGATCCGCAAGATCGAAGTCGATACCGCGTTCTTCAAGGGCAACTACCCGGACCGCTGCTCGATCCAGGCCGCGTACGTGTCGGGCGGCACGGACAGCTCGCTGATCACGCAGTCGATGTTCTGGCCGGTGCTGCTCGGCGAACAGAAGCTGCAGATGGACAAGCAGCATTACTTCGAACACGGCATCGCGTCGCTCGGCCCCGTCACGCACGTGCGACTGAACATCATTCCGGACGGTGGCGTGTCGCGCCTGCGTCTGTGGGGGACGCTCGACAAATGAAGACGCTTGCAATCGAACCGCTGACCAAGGAAGCCTTCGCGCCGTTCGGCGACGTGATCGAAACGGAAGGGGCGAAGCAGATCCCGATCAACCTCGGCACGACGATCCGCTTTCACGATCTCGCGACAGTCGACGTGACCGATGAAGACGGCCGCACGCTCGTGAACCTGTTCCGCGGCCAGCCGCGCACGCTGCCGTTCGAGGTGAAGATGCTGGAGCGGCACCCGCTCGGCAGCCAGGCCTTCGTGCCGCTGAACGACCAGCCGTATCTCGTCGTCGTCGCGCCCGCGGGCGACCTCGATCCGGCGCAGATCCGCGCATTCGTGACGAGCGGCTGGCAGGGCGTCAACTATGCGAAGGGCGTGTGGCATCACCCGCTGATCGCGCTCGGCGGCGTCAGCGACTTCATCGTCGTCGATCGCGGCGGTGATGGCCTGAACCTGAACGAGCAGGATCTGCAGGAATCGCTGTGGCTCACCGACGAAGCGCTGCATGCGCTGACGGCCTGAGTCGCCGGCGTTCTCGCGACTGACAGGCTGTTTGCATGCCTGCCGAAACCCGCGCAAGGTGCGCGGGTTTTTTTATGTGCGGTCGCTGTCTCGCGATTCAGGTTGCCACGGCCTTGCGCGTGTCGCGCGAACCGCCGCCGCGACGCCGGTTCGCGATCGGCGCATGCTGCGCCATCAGGTCGGCGACCCAGTCGACGAATACGCGCAGCTTCGCGCTGACGTGCCGGTTCGGCGGGAACGCGACGTACATCGGCATCGGTTCGAGTTGCCACTGCTCGAACAGCGGCACCAGTTCGCCACGCGTGCGATACGCGCTGGCCATGTAGTCGGGCAGCCACAGGATGCCGAGCCCCGCGAGACCGGCTTCGAGATACGCATTGCCGTCGTCGACCGCGAGCACGTAGCGTCCGCGCACGGTGATCTGCTCGCCGTCGCGCGCCATCGCAAACGGCAATGCCTTGCCGGTGCGCGCCCACAGAAAACCGACGATGCGGTGATGCGTATCTTCGAGGTCACCCGGATGTGTTGGCGTGCCGGCGCGCGCGAGATAGGCCGGCGATGCGTACACGCCGAGCCGCAGGTCGCCGACGCGGCGTGCAACCAGCGATCGATCGGCCGGTTCGCCGCCGCGCACGACGCAGTCGACGTTCTCGCCGATCACGTCGACCACGCGGTCGCTCACGCCCATGTCGAGCTGGAGGTCCGGATAGCGCGCATGGAACGCGGGCAGCGCGGGGATCAGGATCAGGCGCGCGAACGGGCTCGGCACGTCCACGCGCAGCCGCCCCCTCGGCGACGCCGACGCAGCGGACAGGCTCGTTTCGGCATCGTCCATGTCGGCCAGCAGGCGCACGACGCGGTCGTAGTACGCGGCGCCGTCGGCCGTGACGACGACCTTGCGCGTCGTGCGATTGAACAGCTTCACGCGCAGCCGCGCTTCGAGCTGCTGCACCAGTTGCGTGACGGTGGTGCGGCTCATGTGCAGCGTGTCGGCCGCTTTCGTGAAGCTGCCGGCTTCCACCACGCGGGCGAACGCCTGCATTGCGTCGAATCGATCCATCGGGTCAGGGCTCCGCGTCGCTCGGACATTGTTTGGAGAGCGCAAACAGTGTTGGACAAGGTTGCCGGTTTATCCGCCGCGCAACGGTCCTTAAAGTGCCTTCATCGTTGAGACAGGGGCGGTGTCGCCCCGCAGACCGATGGAGGGGTTGAATGGCAAAGCGTAGCGTAGTTTTTCCGCCTGGTCGCCAGGCGCTGTATGACCGCAACCGTTATTCGCCGGCAGTGCGCTCGAACGGCTTCCTGTTCGTGTCCGGGCAGGTCGGCAGCCGCGACGATGGCTCGCCCGAGCCGGAACTGGGCGCGCAGGTCCGCCGCGCGTTCGACAACCTGAATGCGGTGCTGTACGCGGCGGGCTGCACGTTCGACGACGTCGTCGACGTGACGGTGTTCCTCGTCGATCCGGAGGCGACGTTCGAGCGGATCTGGGAGATCGTTCCCGAATACTGGGGCGATGCCCCGCATCCCGCGCTGACTGCCGTCGGCGTGACCTGGCTGTACGGCTTCCAGTTCGAGATCAAGGTGATCGCGCGGCTGCCGGAGGCTGTCGACGGTTGAGCAGGGCGTGCGCATGTCACGGCGCGACGGGCGGCTCCTGTTCATATGCGTGACGCAGCAGCACGGCGAGCGACGACGACTCGGGCAGCGCCGCCGTGCCGAGCCGGTGCACGGCGATTCCTGGTGTCCACGAATTCATCACGACGGCGCCGGCCATCGACGGCAGGTCGGACGGCGTCACTTCGCGATCGTGCTGCGCGATGCCGAGGCGCGCCAGTTGCCGCCGCAGGATGCCCATCGTGACGCCGCCGAGCATGTCGGCCACCGGCCATACGACCGCGTTGCCGTCCCAGAACGCGACGTTCCAGATCGAGCCTTCGCTGATGCGCCCGCGGCGATCGATGAACGCCGCATCGTCGAAACCCTGCGCGACCGCACGGCGCAGGAAGTGCGTCTTCGCGACTTCGCCGACGTGCTTGATGTCCGGCAGCACGCGCTCGTGTTCGAACAGCGCGAGATCGAGCGGGCCGGCCGGCCCCGACGACGGCGCGGCCGTGCGGACCAGCACATCGAGCGCTTCGTCATCGCGCGGCGCGACGAATTCGCCCGTCGTCGCGTGCACGGTCGCGGTCAGCGACAGCGCCGGCGGCGCGCGATCGAGCGCGGTGCGCAGGAACGCGCGAATCCGCTCGTCGGGCAGGGCACGACCGAACAGCGCGTGCGACGCGTCACGCAGCCGTGCGAGATGCAGGTCGAGCCCGCGCACGCGGCCGTCGCGTATCTGCATCGCGGTGAAATGCGCATGCCCTGCGAAGGCCAGCGCGGCGAGTGTTTCGCATGTAGCGGCCACGCCGTTGATCTGGGCGACGGACGGGAAGGGGGCAGCGGTCATCGACGAATCTCCAGGTTGGCCGCGCGCACGGGCCGGCGCACGGCATCTTCAAGAAAGCCTATTGTTTGCCGATTGATGGCGACATGAAAAACGAGTAGTTTTGTCACGGTCATCAAATTCTGTTTGAAGATCGATGGAACGCATGTGGCCTGGTACGCGCGCGCTGAGAACGTTCGATGCGGCGGCGCGGCACCTGAATTTTTCGCGGGCGGCCGACGAGGTCGGGCTGACGCCGGCAGCCGTCAGTCACCAGATCAAGGAGATCGAGGCGCAGCTCGGCATGGAGCTGTTCGTCCGTACGAGCCGCAGCATCCGGCTGACGCCGGCGGGTGCCGTGCTGGCTGCGGCGGCCGCCGATGCGCTCGCGGGCCTGCAGCACGCGAGCGCACGCGCACGGCGCATCGCGCGCGAGCAGACGGAATTGCGCGTGTCGGTCGGCGCGCGCTTCGCGACGCATTGGTTGCTGCCACGCCTGCCGCGCTTCAAGGCCGCGCATCCGGCGCTCGAACTGACGTTCGACATCACCGACCGGCTGCGCGATTTCGATGGCGACGATGTGGATGTCGCGATCCGTTTCGGCACCGGGCGTTACCGGGACGCATGTACGCAGCGCCTGTTCGGCACGTCGGTCGTCGCGATAGGCAGCCCCGCGCTGTTGTCGGCCGGCCCACCGTTGCGCAAGCCGCGCGACCTGCTTCGTCACACGCTTTGCCACGCCAACTGCGAAGTCGACGGTGTGATCTGGCCGCGCTGGTCGGCCTGGATGACCGCAGCGGGCATCGACGGTTTCGACGATAGCCGGTGTGTCGCGTTTCCGGATTCAGGCCACGTCGTGCAGGCTGTCATGGACGGTACGACGGTCGGGCTGGCGGAGCCGCACATGATCGCGCGCGATCTCGCGGACGGGCGCCTCGTACGGCTGTTCGACGTGAACGTCGAGGTGGCGCCGGGGCTCGCGTATCACGTCGTGTATCCGGAGCACACGCAGGGCGATCCTCGCATCGTTGCACTGTGCGACTGGCTTGCGGACGAGGTGGCGATGGTGCGTGCGTGACGCGATCGCCGCACGTGCTATCGTGCCCGCATCGCCACCGTACGACGTCCGGTTCCGGACGCGATTCTCCGATGAGCCAACCTGAAAACGACCTCGCGATCCTGCTGCGCACGATGCAGCCCGACCTGCATCCCGGCGCGTTCGCCTTCGTCGCGCTGCCGTCTGACGCAGACGTATCGTTATCCGAAGTAGTTGCCACGTTCCGTGAAACGGAAGGGCTGACGGTCGTGGTCGACGAGGAAGCGGCTGCCCGTTACGGCTGGCCCGTGCTGTTCCGCGCCGCATGGATCACGCTGACCGTCCATTCCGACCTCGCGGCCGTCGGCCTCACGGCCGCATTCGCGCGGGCGCTGGGTGCAGCGGGCATCAGCTGCAACGTGATGGCCGCTGCATACCACGATCACATCTTCGTACCGTTCGGCGACGGCCCGCGCGCACTCGAGGCGCTCGTCGCACTGCAGCGCGACGCGCTGCGCGGCTAGCGCACGAAACGCATTGCGCGCACGCAAAAAAAACGGGCCCGTCACCGGGCCCGCGAACGGAGAGGATTGCGCCGGCAACCGGCGCACGGCGGCTTACTTGACCGCGCCACCCTCGAACCAGGCGGCGAGCTTGGTCCGCTCGTCGTCGGTCATGTGCGTGACGTTGCCGATCGGCATCGCCTTCAGGCGCACGGCCTGTTCGTAGATGCGCTGCGCGTTCTTCGACACTTCGTCCGGCGTGTCGAACATCACGCCTGCGGGAGCGCTGCCCATCAGCGTCGGCTTCGACGAGTGGCACTCGACGCAGCGCTGCTGCAGGATCGGCATGATGTCGTTGATCACGATCTTCGGCGCGTTTGCAGCTTGCGCTTCCGGTGCGACCGGCTTGGGCATCGTCCAGACCAGCGCGCCCGACAGCAGCGCGACGCCGCCGATCGGCAGGTACCACAGCTGCTTGCCGCGGTGACGCATCACGAAGAACTGGCGAATCAGCGCGCCGGCCAGCATGATCAGCACGAGCACGATCCAGTTGAACTTGTTCGTGTACGTCATCGCGTAGTGGTTCGACAGCATCGCGAACACGACCGGCAGCGTGAAGTACGTGTTGTGCACCGAGCGCTGCTTGCCGCGCTTGCCGTAGATCGGGTTCGGTTCTTCGCCCTTGAGCATCTTGTCGACCATCTTGCGCTGGCCGGGGATGATCACGAAGAACACGTTCGCCGACATGATCGTCGCGAGCATTGCGCCGACGATCAGATAGGCGGCACGGCCCGAGAAGATGTGGCATGCGAGGTACGCTGCGACGACGACGTAGATCCCGACGCAGATGCCGAGCACGCGATCGTTGGTGCCGAGGACGCGGCACAGCGAGTCGTAGACGATCCAGCCGGCCGCGAGGAAGCCGAGTGCGGAAGCGACGGCGACGACGGGGCCCATGTCGAGCACGCTCTTGTCGATCAGGTACGTGTTCGGTGCGAGCAGGTACAGCACGAAGAACAGCGAGAAGCCCGACAGCCAGGTCGTGTACGACGGCCACTTCGACCAGTGCAGGTCATCCGGCATTTCCGGCGGGGCGACCGTGTACTTCTGCATGTTGTAGAAACCGCCGCCGTGGACGTGCCACAGCTCGCCGAACACACCGCGCTTGCGCTGGTTCGGGTCGGTCGGCGGTTTCAGGCTGTTGTCGAGCGCGACGAAATAGAAGGACTCGCCGATCCACGCAATGGCGACGATGACGTGCAGCCATCGCAGCGCGAGGTTCAGCCAGTCGGTGATGAAGCCTTCCATGAAACTCCTCCAGACTCAAATCGTTTGTTTGATGTGGGCGCTGATGCGTATGTCAGCTGCCGCGATAGGTGCTGTACGACCACGGCGACACGAGCAGCGGCACGTGGTAGTGCGAGCCGGTGTCGGCGATGCCGAAGCGGAGTACGACGCGGTCGACGAAACGGGGTTCGGGCACCTTCACGCCGAGCGACGCGAAGTAGTCGCCGGCATGGAACACGAGTTCGTATTCGCCGGCGGCGAGCGCGGCGCCTTCGAGCAGGGGTTCGTCGCAGCGGCCGTCGCTATTGGTCAGCACGGTCTTGATCGCGCGGCGCGATTCGCCGTCCAGCGCGTAGAGGTCCACCTTGATTGCAGCGCCGGGACGGCCGTGCGCCGTATCGAGTACGTGGGTAGTGAGCTTTCCCATTCGCAATTGTCCTTGTGTGAATGCGAGGTTCGGCGGCGACTCGATCCATTGACTGTGCGGCGGATCGAGGCTCCACGTCACGTGGCTACATACCCGTCGGCGAGATTGAAGCGAGCGCCGTGCAGGCATTGTAAAAAGGTTCCCCGCGCAAATACGGGCGCGATATCAAAGATAATGCGCCGCGCATGAGCGGCTGTCGACGGCACGCCGGGCGTGGCTTCCGGCGGGCTTTCAGGCGCTCGGGGAGGGCCTGCGCGGCGTACCATATCGGAACCCTGAAGCGCGGTATTCCGGATCGCGCATTGTGTGCGGCGCGCGCTTGGGCGATCCTCCCGCCGTGCGCGTCGGCCGGTGGCCCGCGCGTACCCCGAAGACGGCGAGCACGCCGGGTAACCGGGCCAGGGCGTTCGAACGGACGCAGGCACCGGAGCGTGCCGCGATTCAGCGTTCGAATGGCTGTGTGACCGCCTCCAGGACAGCCCCTGGGGGCAGACCGACGCGGAGAACGCATGAACCTCGAGCAGCACGCTGGCGCACGCGCGCCGAACACCTCCTCATCCCGCCCGAAAACCCTGCTGGTCAAGCACGCCGACGTGCTCGTGACCATGGACGACACGCGTCGCGAGCTGCGCGATGCCGGGCTCTATATCGAAGACAACCGGATCGTCGCGGTCGGCCCGACCGCCGAGCTGCCCGATACGGCCGACGAAGTGCTCGACCTGCGCGGCCACCTCGTGATCCCGGGGCTCGTGAACACGCACCACCACATGTACCAGAGCCTCACGCGCGCGGTGCCCGCGGCGCAGAACGCCGAGCTGTTCGGCTGGCTCACGAACCTGTACCGGATCTGGGCGCACCTGACGCCCGAGATGATCGAGGTGTCGACGCTGACCGCGATGGCCGAGCTGCTGCAGTCGGGCTGCACGACGTCGAGCGATCACCTGTACATCTACCCGAACGGCAGCCGGCTCGACGACAGCATCGGTGCCGCGCAGCGGATCGGCATGCGCTTTCACGCGAGCCGCGGCTCGATGAGCGTCGGCCAGCGCGACGGCGGGCTGCCGCCCGATTCGGTCGTCGAGCGCGAGCCCGACATCCTGCGCGACACGCAGCGCCTGATCGAGACCTATCACGACGAAGGCCGCTACGCGATGCTGCGCGTGGTGGTCGCGCCGTGCTCGCCGTTCTCGGTGAGCCGCGACCTGATGCGCGACGCGGCCGTGCTCGCGCGCGAGTACGGCGTGTCGCTGCACACGCACCTTGCGGAGAACGTCAACGACATCGCGTACAGCCGCGAGAAGTTCGGGATGACGCCGGCCGAATATGCGGAAGATCTCGGCTGGGTCGGCCACGACGTGTGGCATGCGCACTGCGTGCAGCTCGACGATGCGGGTATCGGCCTGTTCGCGCGCACCGGCACGGGCGTCGCGCACTGTCCGTGCTCGAACATGCGGCTCGCGTCGGGCATCGCGCCGGTGAAGAAGATGCGGCTCGCGGGCGTGCCGGTCGGTCTCGGCGTTGACGGCTCCGCGTCGAACGACGGCGCGCAGATGGTCGCCGAAGTACGTCAGGCGCTGCTGCTGCAGCGGGTCGGCTTCGGGCCCGATGCGATGACCGCGCGCGAAGCGCTCGAGATCGCGACGCTCGGCGGTGCGAAGGTGCTGAACCGCGACGACATCGGCGCGCTGAAGCCCGGCATGGCCGCCGATTTCGCCGCGTTCGACCTGCGCCAGCCGCTGTTCGCGGGTGCGCTGCACGATCCGGTGGCGGCGCTCGTCTTCTGCGCGCCGTCGCAGACGGCGTACACGGTGGTGAACGGGAAGGTGGTGGTGCGGGAAGGGCGGTTGGCGACGCTCGATCTGCCGCCCGTCATCGAGCGTCACAACGCGCTGGCGCACGCGCTCGTCGAGGCGTCGCGCTGAAGCAGGACTGAAGCCGTGCGGCGGCCGCCTTGCCGGGCGTGCCGCCGGCCGTCGTCGCGCCGCGAGGTTGTCGCGACGCGCCCCGCCGGCGCGGGCAGCGTGTGCCGTTACGGCTCGATCAGCGTGCGGGTGGCTTCGGCGACGAGGCTGCGCAGCCAGCGCACTTCGTCCGAGTAGTGGCAGCGTTCGTGCCACAGCTGGTAGTACTGCATCGGCGGGAAGTCGAGCGGCGCCGGCACGACCGACAGCGGCAGGAACTTCGCGTAGTGATCGGCGAACAGGCGCGTCGTCGTGAAGATCAGGTCGGACTTCACGAGCACGTACGGTGCGAGGTTGAAGTACGGCAGCGTGACGACCACGTGGCGCTTGAGGCGTTCGCGCGCGAGATGCACGTCGATCGCGCCGCGCTGGCCGACCGAGTACGGCGTCGGCGCGAGATGCGGTGCGTTCAGGTACTGGTCGAGCGTCAGCCCACCGCGCTTCGCGAACGGGTGCGTGTTGCTCATCAGGCAGACGATTTCGTCGACGAACAGGTTCGACAGGTGCAGCTGCTCGGGCGGCTCGGGCCAGTTGCCGACGACGATGTCGAGCTTGCCGTCTTCCAGCGCGAGCTCGTAGTCGAACGCGGGGCCGAGCGAATGGAACTCGAGCGTCGCGTTCGGCGCGGCCTGGCGGAAGCGTTCGACGACGGTCGGCACGAACAGCACGTTCAGGTAGTCGGGGCAGCCGATCCGGTAGCAGCGGATCGACGTGGCCGGGTCGAAGTTGTGCTGCTGGAACTTGATGCGCTCGATTTCACGCAACGCGTTCTGCACGGGCTCGAGCAGGCGCAGCCCGTATTCGGTCGGCACCATGCCGGATTTGCCGCGCACCAGCAGCGGATCGCCGGTGATGTCGCGCAGGCGCCGCAGCGCGGCGCTGATCGCCGGTTGCGACTGGTTCAGTTTGACGGCCGCGCGCGTGACGCTGCGCTCCATCAACAAGGTGTGCAAGACGCGCAAGAGGTACGTGTCGATCGCCTCGCGTTGCTGACTCATGATATCTCCGTTTTATATGGCTGGGCTGATCGAGGGGTAAGGGGGGTATATCGTTTTTAATATGAAGCCGGCCCAGCGTCAAGAGATGGATACCCGCAGACACCCGCCGGCCGGGCCACGACAAGGGGCCCGAGCGGGGTGGGAAGCGGGGAGCGCGGCGCCGCACGGATCCGTATTGCGCGGATCCGGATCGCAGCGCGGCGGGTGAGGCGGAGACGCGTCAGTCGTCGATGCGCATGCCGACCTTCAGCGTGACCTGCCAGTGCACGACCTGGTCGCCTTCGATGTGGCCGCGCGTTTCGGTCACCTGGAACCAGTGCAGGTTGTGCAGCGTCTTGCCGGCTTTCGAGATCGCGTTGCGGATCGCGTCGTCGCTCGATTGCTTCGACGAACCGGTCAGCTCGATCATCTTGTACACGTGGTCGCTCATGATGCGCTCCCTGGGATATCGGTCTGTATTGCCGGTGCAAGCCGCGGTCCCGAAGCGGTGCCGTGCGTGCCCGGCTTCTTGAGTGATAGGTATGATGGGCGGCAAGTGCAACCCATATTGGAGACGAGGAACATCGTGGAAGTCGGATTTTGCGGACCGGGATTGATGGGCGCGCCGATGATTCGGCATTTGCTGGCGGCCGGGCATCGCGTCAGCGTGTGGAATCGCTCGCGCGACAAGGCCGAGGCGCTGGTCAAGGACGGCGCGCAGGTGGTCGGCACGCCGCGTGAGCTGGCCGAACGCGTCGAGACGGTATGCGTGTGCGTGCTCGACGGCCGTGCGGTTGGCGACGTCGTATTCGGCGAGCACGGGCTGCTTTCCGGCGATGCCGCCGCGCGCCGTCTGAAGCGCATCGTCGATCATTCGAGCATTCCGCCCGCGGCGACGCGCGACTACGCGGCGCGCGCGGCTGCACTCGGCGTCGGCTGGGTCGATGCACCGGTGTCCGGCGGCGTGCCGGGCGCGCAGGCCGGCACGCTCGCGGTGATGGCCGGCGGTCGCGCGGCCGATCTCGACGCGGTGCGGCCGCTGATCGACACGTACGCGTCGCGCATCACGCACATGGGCGACGCGGGCGCGGGCCAGACGGCGAAGCTGTGCAACCAGGCGATCGTGACCGCGACGGTTACGGCCATCGCCGAGGCCGTCGGCCTCGCGCAGGCGAGCGGCATCGACGCGGCGCGTCTGGCCGAGGCGCTGGCCGGCGGCTGGGCCGACTCGGTGCTGCTGCAGACGTTCGTGCCGCGCATGACGTCGGGTGGTCATGCACCGATCGGCGCGCTCAGCACGTTCCAGAAGGATGTCGATGCGATTGCCGACGCCGCGCGCGACACGGGCGCGGTGATGCCCGTATCGGCCACGGTCCAGCAAGTGTTGCGGCTCGGCGCCGCGCAAGGGCTCGCCGGCGCCGATTTCGCGGCGTTCATCGACATCGTGCGGCCGGGCAACGGCCGTCAGCAGGCGTCGTGACGCACAAGCGGGGCACGTGAATGGCAGATGGGCCGCCCGGAGGCGGCCCATCGAATGGCAGGCGGATCAGCCGAGCGAGCGAGGTGTCGTGTCGCCGGCGTTCTGGCGGCCGAGGCCGCCGCGCAGGCTTGCCTTCGTGCCTGCACCAAACTCGGGCAGGATGCGCGCGCGCGCACGGCTTGCGAATACGAGGAAGCCGAAGCCGTTCGCTTCGTACCAGTAGCCGCCGTTCTCGAGACCGTCGAGCGGTTGCTCGAGTGCGTTGGCGATCGATTCGATGCAGCGCTTGCGCAGCTCGGCGATCGCCGGATAGGGCGGCTGGGCGCCGCGCACGCTGCACAGGAGCACGTCGAGACCGGGCAGCACGTGCGCATACAGGACGGGTTCGTCCTGCGCACGGGCGCGGGCAATCTTGGTGTCGAGTTGAGCAAACGGTTTCGAGTGGCGCAAGACCGCGAGGAATGACTCCTGGCCATCTTGCTGCGCACGCCGACGTTTTTTCGGGAAGGACATAAACACTCGCCTCAAAAACAATTGCAAGAAATGCGGCACTTTCATGCGACCCACTCCCGGCTATGTACGCCGCATGTCGATCCTTTATAGCACACGAAAATGCTGCATTCGTGCAGTACGACGATCAATGTCTCCCGTCGACCTGCTCGCCTTGATCGACACAGCCAGCGTCTTGGCGCCCGTACTGTCGTTTAGTCTCCATCATAGACCTGCTTTTCCCGCGCGTGCATTCGCCCGTCACAAAAAAGTGAGATGGGCCGCTTGCGGCGGCGCATCGCGCGCGCAATAAAAAGGCCCGCACGCGGCGGGCCTGGCGGGCGGAGCGCGCGGCGATCAGCGCTGCTTCAGCGAATCGCGGATCTCGCGCAGCAGCACGGTGTCTTCCGGCGTCGCGGCCGGCGCGGCTTCGTCCGGCTTGCGCAGCTTGTTGATGAATTTCACCATCAGGAAAATGATGAACGCGAGGATGACGAAATTGATCGCCACGGTGATGAACGAGCCGTAACCGAATGCGGCGACGCCCGCGGCCTGCAGGTCCTTGAACGAATCGGGATTACCCTTGAACGTCGGGGGGATGGTGCCGAGCAGAACGAACTTGTTCGAGAAATCCAGACCGCCGGTCAGCACACCGATGACCGGCATGATGAGATCTTTCACGACCGAATCGACGATCTTCGAGAACGCGCCGCCGATGATCACGCCGACGGCGAGATCCATCACGTTGCCCTTGACGGCGAACTCCTTGAATTCCTTGATGATGCTCATGAGCGGCTTTCTCCTGGTTGGGGCGAGGGGAAGCGTGCCGCGACGCGCGGGATTGCATTGCGTCGAATGAGGGTCGGTGGCACGCCGATGGCCGCATGATAGCGAACGCTCCCCATTGCCGGTAGTCCATCTTGAAATGATTGACAAATCCGCGCGTCGGCGCGGCCGGCCAGGCAGGGGAGCGTGGCGTGCGTGGCAGCGCGTGGCGACGCGCTGCGCAGGGTCAGGTGTTGTCGTCGGTCCAGCCGTCGTCGTTGCTGCCGAGGTCCATGCCGCCGCCGCCTCCGCCGTTGCCGTCGCTCCAGTTCGACGCGTCGCCGCGGCCGAGGTCGAAGCCCGGGTCGGCTTCCTGCCGGCGGCGCTCGCCGTCGACGATCACGTCGCGCTCGACCACGCGCTCGCGGCCGCCCGACATCGCCTCGCCGAGCAGCACGCCGGTCAGCAGCCCGCCCATCCCGCCGCCGAAACCGCCGCCTTGCTGGATCACGACGGGCGGCTGCTGTTGCGGATAGGGTTGTGGCGGGTAGGGCTGGCCCTGCGCGCCCGTCATGCGATCGGCTTCCTGCGCGTACACGGAGCCGCTGCCGTTCGCCGGCGCTGCGGGTTGCGCGGCCGGGTCGGGGCGGCCCTCGACACGGGCCTTCACGCTCGCATGGCGCTGTTCGAGCTCGTCGACGCGATACGGCGGCACCGGATTCTTGCCGTTCGACAGCGCCTCGACGAGCGTGCGCGCGTCGGTCTCGACCGCCTCGATTTCGCCCAGCAGCGCCGCGGCGCCGGGCGCCGTCGACAGCTTCGCGTCGAGTTTCAGCGGACGGATGTCGTTCAGCACGTCGGTCGCGCGCTTGAGCTGCGTGCGGCGTTCGTCGTCGGCACGGCCGTCGTCGGCCGTGCGTGCGCGCCGCAGCGTCCAGCGCAGCACCAGCGCGACGATCGCGACGATCAGCCCGAGGCCGATCCACATGCCGGTCGACGGACCGTGTTTTTCAGCCGGTACGGCGGGCGCGAGCGACGATTGCAGCGTGCCGGCCTGCGTGGCGGACGGCGCGTTGCCGCTCACGCGCGCGGCGTCGGCGCGAATGCGCGACTCGGTCTGCGCGAAGTGCGACGCGTCGGTGAAGCGCAGTTGCGGATCGAGCGTTTTCGCCTGCTGCAGTTGCGCGAGCGCGTCGGACGCGCGGCCTTCACGGTCCAGCACCTGCGCATACAGGTAGCGCGCATGCGCGTTGTTCGGATGGGCGTCGATGACTTGCGACAACTGCGTGTCGGCTTGCTGCCAGTTGCGCTGCGCGATCGATTGCTCGACCTGCTGCAACGACGGCACCGCAAACGCGGCGGACGACAGCACCATCAGCGAGAGGCCGAGTGCGGCGAGAGATTTCTTCATGGTCGAACCGGGCACCGGGGCCCGTCTCCTGACGATCGGTTCGCGCCGCGCGCCCGGGCGCGGCGCGGTTGCCCGCAGTGGCCGTTACTGCGCGGGCGTATCGAGCTGCTTCTTCAGCGCGGCGAGGCGATCCTCGACCGAGGGGCCCTTGTTCAGCGCGGCGAGCTTGTCGTCGAGCGCCTTGCCGCTCGACGTGTCGGCCGAATTCAGGCGGGCGTCCGAGCGGGCGTTCTGCAGCGCGACCTTGTCCTCGAGCTTCTGGAAATCCTCGGACAGGTTCTTGCCGCCGATGCCGCCCAGCGCGCTCGCTGCGACATCCTTCGCCTGCGCGATTTCCTGCTTGGCCTGCAGGATGTTCGAGCGCGCATTCAGGTCGTTGCGGCGCTGGCGCATGTCGGCGATCTGCCCCTTCAGCTTGTCGACCGACGGCTCGAGCGTCGTCAGCTCGGCCGCGAGCGCATCGCGCTCGGCTTCCGCGTTCGACTGCGCGGCGAGGGCCTCGCGGGCGAGCGCTTCGTCGCCGGACTGCAGCGCGCGCTTCGCGCCGTCCTCGTACTTCTTCACCTTGTCGTCGGCCGCATCGCGCTTGCTGCGCTGGGTCGCGACCTGTGCCTCGATCTCGATCAGCGAATTCTCGGCACGGCCGATGCTGTCGTCGAGCTCCCGCACGATCTGCCGTGCGTCGCGCGACGGATCCTGTACCGAATCGGCCGCATCGTTCAGCAGGCCTTTGATCGTGCGCGAAACAGAGTCGAAAAGCGACATGAAATCCTCCGTGGTTGATAGGCGCCGCGTGACCGCGGCAGTGCCCGCTGCGGGCCGGTTCCGACCCGCGTGAGCCGGTGAATATTAGACCACCGGCTCACTTAAATACGGCTTAAACGCGAGAGTTCAAGCGGCGCGTGTATCGGGATGCCGAACCTTTCGCAATTGAAAGAAAGAATCGGTAACGCGCGATATTGCGTGTCCATCATAGGCCGAGGATGCCGACAATACGTTCCGCAAATCACGGCATTGCGGGAATTTTTACAAAAAATCGCGAAGGCACCCGGTCGATTTCATTAAAATGCGCTGTCACGTCGCGGGAACGGATCGCCGCGCGGCGGGGTCTGTCGACGTGACAGCCGCATCTCGATGCACTCAATCTGATTCATCCGCTTGCATTTCCGCATGCGTCCGAGGGCGCCACGTACGCCCGCCATTCCGACATGCCAATTATCAAACGACCGCCTTCTTCTTCCGACAGGAACGAACCCCACTACACGCTGCGCCGTTCGCCGTCCGGAGCCTATTACCCCGATGACGACGATCGCGACGACGACCGCCGCGCGCAGCAGCGCAGCGGCGGCGGCGGGGGCCGCCGTCGCACGTTCGGCTCGCGCGTCGCGCTGTGGTTCGCCGGCCTGTTCGTGACGCTGGCGATCGTCGGCGCGCTGATCGTCGGCTATGCGCTGGTCGTGATGGCGCCGCAGCTGCCGTCGCTCGATGCGCTGACCAACTACCAGCCGAAGGTGCCGCTGCGCGTGTTCACGGCCGATCACGTGCTGATCGGCGAATTCGGCGAGGAGCGCCGCAGCCTCGTGCGCTTCCAGGACATTCCCGACGTGATGAAGAAGGCCGTGCTCGCGATCGAGGACTACCGCTTCTACGAACACGGCGGCGTCGATTTCGTCGGCATCCTGCGGGCGGGTGTGGCCGACCTGATGCACGGCGGCGCGCGCCAGGGTGCGAGCACGATCACGATGCAGGTTGCGCGCAACTTCTTCCTGTCGAGCGAAAAGACCTACACGCGCAAGATCTACGAAATGCTGCTCGCGTACAAGATCGAGAAGGCCCTGACGAAGGACCAGATTCTCGAGCTGTACATGAACCAGATTTATCTCGGCCAGCGTTCGTACGGTTTTGCGGCCGCCGCACGCGTGTATTTCGGCAAGGACCTGAAGGACATCACGCTCGCGGAAGCGGCGATGCTCGCGGGGCTGCCGAAGGCGCCGTCCGCGTATAACCCGGTCGTCAATCCGAAGCGCGCGAAGGTGCGTCAGGAATACATCCTGAAGCGCATGCTCGAGGTCGGCTACATCACGCAGCCGCAGTACGACGAAGCGATCAAGGAAGAGATCCACGTGCGCACGCCGGGCAACCAGTACGCGGTGCACGGCGAATATGTCGCCGAGATGGTGCGGCAGATGATGTATCAGCAGTACAAGGACGAAACCTATACGCGCGGGCTGACCGTCACGACGACGATCAACTCGGCCGATCAGGAGGCCGCGTACCAGGCCGTGCGTCGCGGCATTCTCGACTACGAGCGCCGCCACGGTTATCGCGGCCCGGAAGCATCGATCAACCTGCCTGCGGCCGGCGACGAGCGCGACGAGGCGATCGACGACGCGCTCGCCGATCACCCGGACAACGGCGACCTGCAGTCGGCGGTCGTGCTGTCGGCGTCGCCGAACGCGGTCGAGGTGCAGTTCGTCGGTGGTGCGACCACGACGATCGGGCCGGCCGGGCTGCGCTTCGTGTCGGCTGCATTGGGGCCGCGCGCGAACAACGCGCTGCGCATCAAGCCGGGCTCGGTCGTGCGCGTGCTGAAGGACGGCAAGACGGGCTGGCAGGTCGTGCAGCTGCCGCAGGTCGAAGGCGCGCTCGTCGCGATTGCCCCGCAGGACGGCGCGATCCGCTCGCTCGTCGGCGGTTTCGACTTCAACAAGAGCAAGTTCAACCACGTGACGCAGGCGTGGCGGCAGCCGGGCTCGTCGTTCAAGCCGTTCATCTACTCGGCGTCGCTCGACAAGGGTATGGGGCCGGCGACGATGATCAACGACGCGCCGCTGTACTTCCCGCCGAGCGTACCGGGCGGCACCGCGTGGGAGCCGAAGGACGACGACCAGCCGGACGGCCCGATGACGATGCGCACCGGCCTGCAGCGTTCGAAGAACCTCGTGTCGATCCGGATCCTCGCATCGATCGGCACGCAGTATGCGCAGCAGTACGTAACGCAGCGCTTCGGCTTCGATCCCGCGAAGACGCCGCCGTACCTGCCGATGGCGCTCGGCGCGGGCCTCGTGACGCCGCTGCAGCTCGCGACCGGCTATGCGGTGTTCGCGAACGGCGGCTACAAGGTCGATCCGTACCTGATCGCCGAAGTCGACGACGCGCGCGGCCAGGCACTGCAGAAGTCTCAGCCGGTGATCGCGGGCGGCACGGCGCCGCGCACGATCGAAGGCCGCAACGCGTATGTGATGAACAGCCTGCTGCACTCGGTCGCGACGGCCGGCACGGGCGCGGGTACCAACGCACTGGGCCGTAGCGACCTGCAAGGCAAGACGGGTACGACGAACGACGCGAAAGACGGCTGGTTCGCCGGTTACCAGCAGTCGCTCGTCGCGGTCGCGTGGATGGGCTTCGACCAGCCGAAGAGTCTCGGCAGCCGTGAATTCGGCGCGCAGCTCGCGTTGCCGATCTGGGTGAACTACATGCGCACCGCGCTGAACGGCGTGCCCGAGCAGCAGATGCCGATGCCGGACGGCCTGACCTCGATCGACGGCGAGCTGTACTACGCCGATCGCACGCCGGGCAACGGCTTCGTCGCGAACGTCGACATCAACCCGGCCGAGAACGCGATCAGCGCGAACGACGCGCTGGGTTCGGCCGGCGCGGCAGGGCTTGCGCCGCCGCCTGTCACGCCGCAGGAGAAGCAGCAGATCATGGACATGTTCGAGAGCAAGTAAGCGGTACGCTGTTCTTCAGACATGAGACGGGCGCCTTCGGGCGCCCGTTTTTTTGCGCGAACGGCCGGCAGCGGGAGAAGGGGCGTCAGAACGATGCGCAGGCCGGCACGACCGTGATGCCGACCGATTGCTGGTGGAAGCGCTGCAGGTACGCTTGCCGGATCGCGGCGAGCCGCGTACGCGTGTCGGGCGTATCGTCGGCGATGATCCGGATCACGAAGCTGTCTTCGCGCGTGACGCCGCCGGTCGTGCGGTCGCGCCACTGGCCGTGCGTGTCCCAGTAGGTGAGGCCGTCGGGAAAGCGTGGCGTGACGGTGTCGGCGAGAAACGCCGCGCGTTCCGCATCGGTGACGGGGCCGCGCCCCGTGATGTCGCGCCCGAACAGCAGGTCGGCCTGGAGCATGCGGCTTTCGCCCGGTTGCGTGCAGGACGCCGGTTGCGCGTTGGCGACGGGCGAGGGCGCCGTCGCGCAACCGGCGAGCAGCGTGAGCGCCACCGCGCATGCGACCAACGGCCGCATCTGCCCATTTCGTGACGATTGACCTTCGCGCGCGCAAAACGCTGCGCGCTCAACCACTTGCGTGCTTGTCCGGCGGGTTATCAACAGGGCTGTCAACATAATCTGGGGATAACCCTAGGTTGGCCTGCGTGTGCCCGATGTGGGGTCAGTGCTGCAGTTTTGCGTGCGCGAGATGCATGCCGAGCGTGCCGGGGTCGGTGTTCGTGCCCGACAGCAGCACGCCGACGCGCTTGCCCTGCAGCGTTTCGCGCAGCGGGCCGAGGAGTGCTGCGAGCGCGGCCGCGCAGGCCGGCTCGACCGACAGCTTCAGGTGCGTGAACAGGAACAGCATCGCGGCGCGCAGCGCGTCGTCGGATACGGTGACGATGCGGTCGACGTGACGCCGGCACAGCTGGTAGCTGTATTCCTCGGTATGCGGCGCCATCAGCGAATCGGCGATCGTCTGCATCGCGCTCATCTTGATCGTGTGGTTGGCCGCAAAGCTGCGGCTCATTGCGTCGGCGCCTTCCGGCTCGACGCCGTACACGTGCACGCGCGGATTCGCGAGCCGCAACGCGGTCGCCATGCCGGCCGCGAGCCCGCCGCCGCCGATCGGCACGATCACCGCGTCGAGGTCGGGCGTTTGCGTCGCCCACTCGTAGCCGAGCGTCGCGGTGCCGAGGATCGTGTGATAGCCGTTGAACGGATGGATGAAGAAGCGGCCTTCCTCGGCCTCGATGCGCCGCACGAGATCGAACGCCTGCGACGCGCTGCCCGCGAGCACCACTTCCGCGCGGTATTGCTTGCATTGCGCGATGCGCGCCGGGCTCGCGGTATGGAACATCACGACCTTCGCGCTGCTGCCGAGCCGCATGGCCGCATACGCGACGGCCGCCGCGTGATTGCCGGCCGACACGCAGGTCACGCCCGCGTTCTTGCGCGCCTCGTCGAGCGCGAGCAGGTGCGTGAACGCGCCGCGCGCCTTGAAGCTGCCGCTCGCCTGCAGCAGCTCGAACTTGAAGTTGACGTGCGTGCCTTCGAGGGACGGCAGGTCGGCGCGCTCGAACACGGGCGTGCGCGCGACCCACGGCGACAAAGCGAAATGCTGCGCGGCGATTTCGTCGAGCGTCGGAATCGGCTCGCCGTCGATCGTCGTATGGGCCGTGCCCTGTTGTTCAGTCGACATGACGTGGCGGGTGGCGGAGTGGGTCGGCCCGCACACGCGAGCCGGCGTGGCGGGAGGCAGTCAGTGCGCGTCGACCGACATGCTGCGGATGAACTTGCGCAGGAACTGCTCGCAGCCGGCGAGCTGCGCGAGCTCGACATACTCGTTCGGCTTGTGCGCCTGCTCGATGTTGCCGGGCCCGCACACGACGCTCGGGATGCCCGCGCGTTCGAACAGGCCGGCCTCGGTGCCGTACGCGACCTTGCGCTTGTCCTGGTCGGCCGTCAGCGCGCGCACGAGCTGCGTGATCGCGGCCTGTTCGGTCGCGTCGAGGCCCGGCGCCGCGGCGATCTTCGAGAATTCGATCGCGGCGTTCGGATGCTCGCGCAGCATCTGCGGCAACAGCGTTTCCCGCGCATACGCTTCGATGCGCGTGAAGATCTGCTCGGGATCGAGCGTCGGCAGGTTGCGGAATTCGAAGTCGAAGCGGCACTCGGCCGGTACCGTGTTGATCGCGTTGCCGCCCTGGATCGTGCTCGTCTGCGCGGTCGTGAACGGCACGTCGTACAGTGCGTCGAACGGGCCTTCGGCGCGGAAGCGGTCGGCGATGTCGCGAATATGGCAGATGAGGCGCGCCGCATACTCGATCGCGTTGAGCCCCTTCGGCGTCAGCGACGAATGCGCCGCGTGGCCGCGTACGCAGCAGCGGTACGCGTTGATGCCCTTGTGCGCGATGATCGGCCGCATGCTGGTCGGTTCGCCGACGATGCAGCCGGACGGCTGCACGCCGCGCTTCACGAGGTCGGCGATCATCAGCGGCGCGCCCGCACAGCCGATTTCCTCGTCGTAGGACAGTGCGAAATGGATCGGCTGCGCGAGCCTGGTTGCCTGCATCTCGGGCAGCAGCGCGAGGGCCGTGCCGATGAAGCCCTTCATGTCGCAGGTGCCGCGGCCGTACAGGCGGCCGTCGCGGATTTCCGGCGCGAACGGGTTGCTGTCCCATTGCTGGCCGTCGACCGGCACGACGTCGGTATGCCCCGACAGCACGATGCCGCCGTTGGTCGAGCCGTCGTGCGCGGGCACGGTCGCGAACAGGTTCGCCCAGCCTTCGCGCGGATCGTGCGTGATCGTCGACGCGATCCCTTTCGCGGCGAGTGCGTCGCGCACCGTTTCGATCAGGCCGAGGTTCGGCACGCGGCTCGTCGTGTCCATCGACACCAGTTGCTTGACCCACGGCAGGCTGACAAGGGATGCATCGCCCTGGGTTGCGGCGGACGGCGCCGTCGCGTCGAGAGTGGACATGGCAAAACTCCGTCTGATGAATGGGAAAATCATACTCAAAAACGCGCCGGCCCGCCTGCGTCGGGCGCGATGCGGTGCAGCAACGTCGCGCCCGTCAGTATCGCGTCAGCGCGCCGCGGCGGCCGCGCCCTGTTTCGGGCCGAGCGCGCGCAGCGTTTCCTTGATCGTCGACACGCGGATCGCGAGATCGGGCGAGCGCGTTTCGATGCGCAGCTTGTCCTGCCCCGCGAGCTTGATGTGGCGATGCTTCTGCACCATCTCGATGATCCGCATCGGATCGATCGGCGGATTCGGCTCGAACTGCAGCCCGATCGCCACCTCGCTCGCGTCGATCTTCACGATGCCGAGCGGCTTCGCGGCGATCCGCAGCCGGTGCGTCTCGACGAGTGCGTGCGCCTGCGGCGGCAGCTTGCCGAAGCGGTCGATCAGTTCTTCCTGGATGCCGTCGATCGCGTCGCCGTGTTCGCAGTTCGCGAGCCGCTTGTACAGCGACAGCCGCTCCTGCACGTCTGCGCAGTAGTCGGCCGGCAGGATCGCCGGCGCGTGCAGGTTGATTTCCGTCGTGGCGGCGAGCGGGGCGGTGAGGTCGGGCTCCTTGCCGTTCTTCAGCGCCTTCACCGCGTCGTTCAGCATGTCCGTGTAGAGCTGGAAGCCGATCTCGTGGATCTCGCCCGACTGCTTGTCGCCGAGCACTTCGCCGGTGCCGCGGATCTCCAGGTCGTGCATCGCGAGATAGAAGCCCGAACCGAGTTCCTCCATCTGCTGGATCGCCTCGAGCCGGCGCTGCGCCTGCTTGGTCAGCGACTGCGGATCGTGGACCAGCAGGTACGCATAGGCCTGGTGGTGCGAGCGGCCGACGCGGCCGCGCAGCTGGTGCAGCTGCGCGAGGCCGAACTTGTCCGAGCGGTGCATGATGATCGTGTTCGCGCTCGGCACGTCGATGCCGGTCTCGATGATGGTCGTGCACAGCAGCACGTTCGCGCGCTGCGCGACGAAATCGCGCATCACGCGTTCGAGTTCGCGCTCGTGCATCTGGCCGTGCGCGATCACGATCCGCGCCTCGGGCACGAGCGCCTCGAGCATCGCCTTGCGGTTCTCGATCGTCTCGACCTCGTTGTGCAGGAAGTACACCTGGCCGCCGCGCTTCAGTTCGCGCAGCATCGCCTCGCGGATCACGCTTTCTTCCTCGCGGCGCACGAAGGTCTTGATCGCGAGCCGCTTCTGCGGCGCGGTCGCGATGACCGAGAAATCGCGCAGCCCTTCGAGCGCCATCCCGAGCGTACGCGGGATCGGCGTCGCGGTGAGCGTCAGCACGTCGACTTCCGCGCGCAGCGCCTTCAGCGCTTCCTTCTGGCGCACGCCGAAGCGGTGTTCCTCGTCGATGATCACGAGGCCGAGGCGCTTGAACTGCACGTCCGACGACAGCAGCTTGTGCGTGCCGATCACGATGTCGACGCTGCCTTCGTTGATCTGCGCGATGGCCGCGTTCACTTCCTTCGCGGTCTTGAAGCGCGACAGCTCGACGATCCGCACCGGCCAGTCGGCGAAGCGGTCGGCGAAGGTTTGCGTGTGCTGTTCGGCGAGCAGCGTGGTCGGCGACAGCAGCGCGACCTGCTTGCCGCCCAGCACCGCGATGAACGCGGCGCGCAGCGCGACCTCGGTCTTGCCGAAGCCGACGTCGCCGCACACGAGGCGATCCATCGGCTTGCCGCTCGTCATGTCGCCGATCACGGCCGCGATCGCGGCGGCCTGGTCGGGCGTCTCCTCGAAGCCGAAGCTTTCCGCGAATTTCACGTAGTCGCGCGGGTCGAGCGAGAACGCGTGGCCTTCGCGGGCCGCGCGGCGCGCGTACAGGTTCAGCAGTTCGGCGGCCGTGTCGCGGATCTGCTGGGCGGCCTTGCGCTTCGCGCGCTCCCACTGGCCGGAGCCGAGCGCGTGCAGCGGTGCGCTGTCGGGATCGGCGCCGCTGTAGCGCGAGATCACGTGCAATTGGGCGACGGGCACGTAGAGCTTGCTGTCGCCCGAGTATTCGAGATGCAGGAATTCGGTTTCGCCTTCGCCGAGGTCCATCGACACGAGGCCCATGTAGCGGCCGATGCCGTGCTGCGCATGGACGACCGGGTCGCCGACCTTCAGCTCGGACAGGTCGCGCACCATCGCGTCGACGTTGCTGGCCTGTTCCTGCCGGCGGCGGCCCGCGCGGCGGCCGAGCGCGCCGTACAGCTCGGTTTCGGTGACGATCGCGTAGCCTTCGCCCGGCACCGAGAAACCGCTCGACAGCGGCGCGACGCCGAGCGCGAAGCGTTCGTCGCTCGCGAGCCAGCCCGCGAAGTGGTCGTTCGATGCGGGGCGCAGGTGGTGCTCGGCGAGCAGTTGCAGGATCGTTTCGCGGCGGCCGGCCGATTCGACCGTCAGCAGCACGCGCTTGCCCGACGATTCGACGAAGGTGCGCAGCGACGCGAGCGGGTCGTCCGCATGGCGGTCGACGGTCAGCTCGGGCAGCGCGGTCGCCCAGCCGCCGGGCGGCTGCGCGGGCAGCACGACGCGCGCGAACGGCTTCGCGAACGCGAAGAAATCCTCGTCGGACAGGAACAGCCGCTGCGGCTCGAGGATCGGCCGCTCGCGATCGTGCGCGAGGAACGCGTGGCGCTGCTTCGTATCGGCGGTGAAGCGGCGGATCGACGCTTCGAGATCGCCGGTGAACACGAGGTGCGCGTCCTGCGGCAGGTAGTGGAACAGCGTGGCCGTTTCGTCGAAGAACAGCGGCAGGTAATACTCGATGCCGGCCGACGGCACGCCGTTGCCGATGTCCTTGTAGATCGGCGCGCGGCTCGGGTCACCCTCGAAAGTTTCGCGCCAGCGGCTGCGGAAGGCCGTGCGCGCGGCTTCGTCGAACGGGAACTCGCGGCCGGGCAACAGGCGCACGTCGCGCACCGGGTAGAGGCTGCGCTGCGTGTCGGGGTCGAACGCGCGGATCGAGTCGACCTGGTCGTCGAACAGGTCGATCCGGTACGGCAGCGGCGAGCCCATCGGGTACAGGTCGATCAGCGAGCCGCGGACGCAGTATTCGCCGGGCCGCACGACCTGGCTCACGTGCTCGTAGCCGGCCAGCGTCAGCTGCGCCTTCAGCTTCGCCTCGTCGAGCCGCTCGCCCTGCGCGAACGCGAACGTGTACGCGGCCATGAACGACGCAGGCGGCATCCGGTACAGCGCGGTGGTCGCGGGCACGAGCAGGATGTCGCAGCGGCCTTCGCCGAGGTCGTGCAGCGTGGCAAGCCGCTCGGACACGAGGTCCTGGTGGGGCGAGAACGTGTCGTACGGCAGCGTTTCCCAGTCCGGCAGCAGGCGCACGCGCGCGTCGGGCGAAAAATAGCGGATTTCCTGCGACAGCCGTTGCGCGTCGACCGCGTTCGCGCAGATCACCGCGAGGAGCGGCACGTCCTGGCGATTGTCGGCGAGATAGCGGGCGATGGCGAGCGCGTCGGCGGAGCCGTGCGTGCCGTCGAAGGCGAAGCGCTGGCCGGGTTTGACGCGCGCAACGGGTGAGGCGGACGGGTTGGAGGCGTTATCTGGCATAGGGACGACAGGGGTGGCGTGCACGGGCGCATCGCGGTGCGCCGGTCGAGACGAAAGACCTATTATAAAATCCGCTTCTCGATTTCATCTTTCCGGCGTTTCCCTTCGTGACTCCCCGACTTTTCGCCCTGATTCCCTGTGCCGGCACCGGCAGCCGTTCCGGCTCCGCCGTGCCGAAGCAATACCGCACGCTGGCCGGCCGCGCGCTGCTGCACTACACGCTCGCCGCGTTCGACGCGTGCAGCGAGTTCGCGCAGACGCTCGTCGTGCTCGCGCCCGACGATTCCCATTTCGACGCGCGCCGCTTCGCGGGCCTGCGCTTTGCGGTACGCCGCTGCGGCGGCGGCTCGCGGCAGGCGTCGGTGCTGAACGGGCTGCTTGAGCTGGCCGAATTCGGCGCGACCGACCAGGACTGGGTGCTCGTGCACGACGCGGCGCGCCCCGGCATCACGCCGGAGCTGATCCGCACGCTCGTCGCGACGCTGAAGGACGACCCGGTCGGCGGCATCGTCGCGCTGCCGGTGGCCGATACGCTCAAGCGCGTGCCGGCCGGCGGCGACGCGATCGCGCGCACCGAGTCGCGCGACGCGCTGTGGCAGGCGCAGACGCCGCAGATGTTCCGCATCGGCATGCTGCGCGAGGCGATCCTGCGCGCGCAGCGCGAAGGGCACGACCTGACCGACGAAGCCAGCGCGATCGAATGGGCGGGCCACACGCCGCGCGTCGTGCAGGGCAGCCTGCGCAATTTCAAGGTCACGTACCCGGAAGATTTCGCGCTCGCGGAGGCGATCCTCGCGCGCCCCGCGAACGCTTCCTGACTTTCACCCCCATCTCAATCGGAACACGCATGGATTTCAGAATCGGACAAGGCTACGACGTGCACCAGCTCGTCGAAGGGCGCCCCCTCATCATCGGCGGCGTGACGATTCCGTACGAGCGCGGCCTGCTCGGCCACTCGGATGCGGACGTGCTGCTGCACGCGATCACCGACGCGCTGTTCGGCGCGGCGGCGCTCGGCGACATCGGCCGCCATTTCTCCGACACGGACGCGGCATTCAAGGGCGCGGACAGCCGCGTGCTGCTGCGCGCATGCGCCGAGCGCGTGAAGGCGACCGGTTTCACGATCCAGAACGTGGACAGCACCGTGATCGCCCAGGCGCCGAAGCTCGCGCCGCATATCGACGGGATGCGCGCGAACATCGCGGCCGATCTCGGGCTGCCGCTCGATCGCGTGAACGTGAAGGCGAAGACCAACGAGAAGCTCGGCTATCTCGGCCGCGGCGAAGGCATCGAGGCGCAGGCCGTCGCGCTGCTGGTGAAGCAGGGCGCCTGACGGCCGCGTGCGGCGGCGCGCGGTTCGCGCCGCGCACCGGGCCGCGGAAATGAAAAATGCCACGCATCAGCGTGGCATTTTCGTTTGAAACGGACGCCGCGCGCGGCATCGCTGCCGGTCGGGCGGCGCAACCGCTTATTCGCCTTCGGCGGCGATCACTTGCGCGGCGGCATTGATCACCGACGCGATGCGGCCGACGTCGCGCAGTTGCGTGACGGTCATCCCTTGCTCGTTCTTCAGCAGCGCATAGTGCGACTTCACGCAGAAGTGGCACTTGCCGACGATCGACGCGGCGAGCGCGTACATCTCGAACTTGCGCTTGTCGACGCCACCGTGCGTCGCATACGCGCCCATCCGCAGCTCGGCGCGTTGCGTCTTCAGGTCGGCGTCGTCGGCCATTTCGACATACGGATACCAGGTGTTGTTCATCCCCATCAGCGCGGCCGCCGTCAGCACGGCGTTCGTTTCTTCGGGCGACAGGACGCCGGCTTCGCGGATCGTCTTGATGAGCACCGTGCTCTTCGCGGCGATGGCCGCCGCCAGCGCGACGCCGACCGCGTCGGTGCCTTCGAGCGACGAGCGCGAGATCGTGCCGTCGAGGTTCAGGCGAATGTCCTTCGCGTAGTCGGGGATACGTGCCTTAATCGAGTCGATGAATTCCATTGATATCTCCTATGGGTTGGCCGTTAAAAAAGCCCGCAGGCAGGACGTGCGCCGCGGGCTTCGTGCATCGATGCGCTTACAGCGTTGCGCCGCCGACTGCACGGTTGCACGGGCACAGTTCGTCCGTTTGCAGGCCGTCCAGAATACGCAGGACTTCTTCCGGGCTGCGGCCGACGTTCAGGTTGTTCACCGAAACGTGCTGGATCGTGTTGTCCGGATCGACGATGAACGTTGCACGCAGGGCCACGCCGGCTTCCTTGTCGCGCACGCCGAGCTGGTCGATCAGCTCGCCCTTGACGTCGCCGAACGCGTAGTGGTTCAGCTTGTCGAGGTCCTTGTGCTCACGGCGCCATGCGAGCTTGACGAATTCGTTGTCCGAGCTGCCGCCCAGCAGGATGGCATCGCGCTCTTCGAACTGCTTCGTGAGCTTCGCGAACTCGACGATTTCCGTCGGGCACACGAACGTGAAATCCTTCGGATAGAAGTAGATGATCTTCCACTTGCCCGGGAACGACGCTTCGGTGACGGTCTCGAATGCCGACTGGCCGTTTTCCTCGTGATGGTTGAAGCCCGGCTTCGCGGCTACGACGGTGAAAGCTTCGAGTTTATCGCCCACGGTTTTCATGCGGATACTCCTGTATGAGTTGGGAAGAAGACTGAGTCAAGCTACCTCGGTGCTGCAACGATGATGTGACAGCATGGGCAAAACTATAACACTATTAGTAAAGTACTTCAATAGATTTTGACTAACGATCTTCATAGCTTTTTTCAACCGGATCGATAGTGTGACGTGCAGGATGCGTGCGCGAGCGCGTCACGCGGTCGCACGCGCCTTGCCGGCGCCGGGGAATTCGACCGTGGCTTCGAGGCCCGCTTCGGGGTTGCGGTTGCGCAGGCGCAGCGCGCCGCGATAGCGGCCGACGAGCCGCAGCACGATCGCCATCCCGAGGCCGGTGCCGTCCGCCTTGGTGCGCGCGGTGTCGACGCGGTAGAACGGCCGCATCACGAGCGGCAGTTGATCCTCGGGGATGCCGGGGCCTTCGTCGCTCACCGACAGCTCGACGCGCGCATGCGTCACGCGCGTCTCGACCGTGATGCGCGAGATGCCGTCGTGCTTGCTCTGGCCGTACTTGCGCGCATTCTCGACGAGGTTGCCGATCACGCGGCGCATGTCGGTCTCGTCGGCTTCGATGATCGCGCTCGGCGCGAGCCGCGTGCGGATCTCGACGCCGTCCTCGCCCGACACGCGCGCGGCAACTTCCTGCGCGATCGACGACAGGTCGATCGGCTCGGGCTTGCGCTGCGACGGGCGCGCGTAGTCGATGAAGGCCGCGATGATGCGGTCCATCTGCTCGATGTCGTCGACCATTGCGTCCTTGGTCGCCTGGTCGGACGGGCTCATCTCGGTTTCGAGCCGCAGCCGCGCGAGCGGCGTGCGCAGGTCGTGCGAAATGCCCGCGAGCATCAGCGCGCGATCGGCCTCGAGCTGTTCGAGATCGCGCACCATCTGGTTGAAGCTGCGGTTGGTCTCGGCCGCGACGCCCATGCCGCGCTCGGGCAGCAGCTCGGGTGTCTGGCCCGAGCCGATCTGCCGCGCGGCGAGCGCGAGCCGCGAGAACGGCCGGTTCACGAGGCTCGTGATGAACGCGGAGCCGAACAGCGACAGCGCGAGTGCGAACAGCCCCCAGCCGGCCCACTGCAGGCCCGTGACGTTGTCGAGCTGGTCGCGGTCGAGCGCGACCCAGTAATCGTCGTCGTCGATCTTGAAGCTGATCCACACGCCGGGAATGTCGTTGACCGACTGCGCGATCACGGTGTCGTCGCCGAGGCGGCTGCGGATGTCGTGTTCGATCAGGCGGTTCAGCGATTCGTCGGGCTGCAGCTTGAACTTGTCGGTTTTCTCGCGCGGGTACACGCGCACGCCCTCGTTGCTCTCGAGATCCTGCAGCAGCGCGCGCCGCAGATCGGGATCGGAATAGAGCAGGGCGGTGCGCGTGAGCTTCACGACCGCGACGAGCTGCAGCGCGACGCGCTGCGCACGCGGCTCGCGCTCGATCACGCGAAAGCTCTGGAACCACGCGGCGAGACTGACCGAGATCAGCAGCGCGATCAGCAGGAAGGTGCGCCAGAACAGCCCGCCGAACGCGAGCTGCAGGAGGCGCCGGTCGATACGCATGGGACGGGCCGTGGGCGGGCGAAACCGGGAAGGAAAAAGGTCAGGCGGCGCCGTCGGGGATGAACACGTAGCCGAGGCCCCAGACGGTCTGGATGAAGCGCGGGCTGCCCGGATCCGGTTCGATCAGCTTGCGCAGGCGCGAGATCTGTACGTCGAGGCTGCGGTCGAACACTTCGTATTCACGGCCGCGTGCGAGCTCCATCAGCTTTTCACGCGACAGCGGCTGGCGCGGATGGCGTGCGAACACCTTCAGCACCGAGAATTCGCCGGTCGTCAGCGGAATTTCCTGGCCCGACTTCGTCAGCGTGCGCGTGGCGAGGTTCAGCGAGAATTCGCCGAACTCGAACACCTCGGTGGTTTCCGACGGTGCGCCCGGCAGTTCGGCCGGCGCCTGGCGGCGCAGCACCGCATGAATGCGCGCGACGAGTTCGCGCGGGTTGAACGGCTTCGGCAGGTAGTCGTCGGCGCCCATTTCGAGGCCGACGATGCGATCGACGTCCTCGCCCTTCGCGGTGAGCATGATGATCGGCGTGCGGTCGTTGCTGCCGCGCAGGCGGCGGCAGATCGACAGGCCGTCTTCGCCAGGCAGCATCAGGTCGAGCACGAGCAGGTCGAAACGCTCGCGTACCCAGAGCTTGTTCATCGCGGTCGCGTTTTCCGCGACGTATACGTTGAAACCCTGCTCGCCGAGATAGCGGCGCAGCAGATCGCGCAGGCGAGGGTCGTCGTCGACGACGAGAATCTTGGAGGGGTTTTTCGTTTCCATGATCGGCATCTTATCGCGAATGGGAATTGACGCACGGCCACGTATTTTCGTGCGTTACAGTCGGTTACAAAATTTACCCGTAGTGTCGCGCCGAGTAAAGGCAGGCTATAGAGATTCCTTTACTCGAAGCCGAAATTCGGTAGATACTCCCCTGCACTCCATCATTCATCTTTGTACACCCGATTTCCGCAGGGTTTTTCAAGTACCAGAGGTAGCCGGTTGCCGCGTGACGAAGGGAACAAATCGACCAAAGAAGCGAGGACGGTCATGCGATCTGCCCGGATTGCACTGATGCTGACGATCGCGCTTGCCGGTCCGTATGCGTCGAACTTCGCGTATGCGCAGCGCCCCGAGCAGGGCGCACCGTCGCGCAAGCTGCCGCGCGGCAAGGCGCCGCAGTCCGACCGTACCGCCGAGATGACGGTTCGTTCCGCCGTGCCTCCCGATCTCGATCAGCACCGCCGCGACGGGCACATGACGCCCGAGGAGCGGCACCTGCTGCGCCAGCACATCGAAGACGCCGTTCGCGAGCTGTACAAGCGCTGACATGCACCGTCTTTCCCCCTGCGCGGCCATCCCGCGCGGAAAGAATTCGTAGCACTTTTTCCGTCAACTTTCGCCTGCCGAATGCCGTTGTACTGGCATCCGCACCGCCGGTGCGTTCCGGGAGTCCATGACGATGAAAGCGAACGCTGCCGCACCGGCGCCGTCGCCTGCCATGCAGTCGCCGCTCGATGCCGACGACGCACTGTTTTTCCTGAGCCGCACCGGTTTCTCCCCCGCGCCCGCCGACGTCGCGCGCATCGTCGGCATGACACGCGCGCAGGCCGTGGCCGACACCCTCGGCGGCGTGCGGCACGAACCCGTCACGACCTGGCCCGACTGGATCGCCGAGCTGCCGCCGACGCGCGCGCAGCGCCAGGCGCTGACCCCCGACATGCGGCGCGACGAGCAGCGCGAGCGCAACGTCCGCTACGATGCGTTGCGCGCGGCCTGGGTCAACGAGATGGTCGTCACGCCGTCGCCGCTGACCGAGCGCATGACGCTGTTCTGGCACGGGCACTTCACGTCGGGGCAGGACAAGGTGCCTTACCCGCAGACGATGGCCGCGCAGAACGCGCTGTTTCGCCGCGAGGCGCTCGGCAACTTCGGCACGCTGCTGCACGCGGTCGCGAAGGATCCGGCGATGCTGCAGTATCTCGACGGCGCGAGCAATCGCAAGGGGCGTCCGAACGAGAATTTCGCGCGCGAGGTGATGGAGCTGTTCACGCTCGGCGAAGGGCATTACACGCAGTACGACGTGACCGAAGCCGCGCGCGCGATGACGGGCTGGACGATCGATCCCGACACGCTGCGCTTCGAGGCGCGGCCCGAGTGGCACGATGCCGGCGACAAGACGATCCTCGGCGAAACGGGGCCGTTCGACGGCGACGGCTTTCTCGACGTTCTGCTGAAGCGGCCGGGCACTGCACGCTTCATCGCCGGCAAGCTGTGGCGCGAGTTCGTGTCCGATACGCCCGATCCCGGCGCGCTCGATGCGGTGGCCGAACGGTTTCGCGCGAGCGGCTACGATATTCGCGCGGCGCTCGCCGCGCTGTGGTCGACCGACGCGTTCTGGGATCCGCGCAACCGCGGCGTGCTCGTCAAGTCGCCGGCGGAATTCGTCGTCGGGTCGGTGCGGCTGTTCGACGTGGCGTACGGCGATCCGCAGATGCTCGCGAACACCGTGCGCACGCTCGGGCAGAACCTGTTCTATCCGCCGAACGTGAAGGGCTGGCCGGGCGGTGCGCTGTGGATCAACAGCACCACGCTGCTGTCGCGCAAGCAGTTCGTCGAGCAGTTGTTCCGTGCGACGGAGACGGCCGGCATGCACCCGCCGGCGCACCCGATGGCGCCGCCGCCGAATGCGCGTGCGCACGCGATGCCGGTGGCCGACACGGCGTCCGCGGCCGGCATGCGCGGCACGCCCGCGAAACCGGCGCGCGGCGGCCTGCGTTTCGACCTCGAACGCTGGCTGGCACAGTATCGTGCGCGGCCGCAGGCGATCGCGGGATTGTCGACCGAGCTTCAACTGCAGCACGCGGTGCTGCAGCTGTCGCCGGTCGCGGCGATCGACACGGATTCGACCGGCAGCGCGTACCTCGAGGCGCTGCTGATGGATCCGGCCTATCAACTGAAATGATTCGAACGACGACGAAGCGGGGCGCCGCCGCGGCAAAGGTGCCGGACGGCGAACCAAAGGATGCGCGATGAACCGACGTGATTTTCTGACGCTGACGGGCGCTGCGGCCGCGGCCGGCGTGTCGATGTGGCAAGCGCCCGCGATGGCGGCTGCCGCGACGCAGGCGGGGCGGCAGCCGGCGGCCGGGTATGCGAACGTGCTGATCCTCGTCGAGCTGAAGGGCGGCAACGACGGCCTCAACACGGTGGTGCCGTACGCGGACCCGCTGTACTACACGTTCCGGCGCAGCATCGGCATCAAGCGCGAGCAGGTGCTGCAGCTCGATGCGCACACGGGGCTGCACCCGTCGCTTGCGCCGCTGATGCCGCTGTGGCGCGACGGGCAGGTCGCGGTCGTGCAGGGCGTCGGCTATCCGCAGCCGAACCTGTCGCATTTCCGCTCGATCGAGATCTGGGACACCGCATCGCGCTCGGACCAGTACCTGCATGAAGGCTGGCTCACGCGCACGTTTGCGCAGGCGCCCGTGCCGCCCGGTTTCGCGGCGGACGGCGTCGTGCTCGGCAGCGCCGAAATGGGGCCGCTGTCGAACGGCGCGCGTGCGATCGCGCTCGTCAATCCCGCGCAGTTCATCCGGGCGGCCCGGCTCGCCGAGCCGTCGTCGCTGCGCGAGCAGAACCCTGCGCTCGCGCACATCATCGACGTCGAGAACGACATCGTGAAGGCGGCCGACCGGCTGCGCCCGCGTGGCGGGATGCGTGAATTCAGGACGGCCTTTCCGGCCGGCGCGTTCGGCACGTCGGTGAAGACCGCGATGCAGGTGCTGGCCGCATGCGAGGCGTCCGGGCCCGGCGCGCAGGATGGCGTCGCGGTGCTGCGCCTGACGCTCAACGGCTTCGACACGCACCAGAACCAGCCGGGGCAGCAGGCCGCGCTGCTCAAGCAGTTCGCGGAAGGGATGAGTGCGATGCGCGGCGCGTTGATCGAACTCGGGCGCTGGAACCAGACGCTCGTGATGACGTATGCGGAATTCGGGCGGCGCGTGCGCGAGAACCAGAGCAACGGCACCGATCACGGCACGGCCGCGCCGCATTTCGTGATGGGCGGCCGCGTGGCCGGCGGGCTGTACGGTGCGCCGCCGGCGCTCGGCCGGCTCGACGGCAACGGCAACCTGCCGGTCTCGGTGGATTTCCGCCAGCTCTACGCGACCGTGCTCGGGCCGTGGTGGGGGCTCGACGCGACGCGCGTGCTGCAGCAGCGCTTCGACACGCTGCCGCTGTTGAAGGCGTGACGCGTGGGGGTCAGCGGCGGCGCGACGCGCGCCACGCGATCCACAGCTTGCGGATCGGCGTCAGCGCGATGCGCTGGTGCAGCACCTGGTAGCCGTCGCGCTCGATTTCGTCGAGCAGCGCGCCGGCCAGTGCGAGCTGCGCGCGCAGCGTGCGCTGCGCGCGGCGTTCGGTCGCGGGGATCGCCGCTTCGGCGGCCGCGAGCGCTTCGCGTGCGCGGGCCGTCTGGAATTGCAGCAATTCGGTGAAGGCCGGGCTGTAGCGGCCATTCAGCAGATCGGCCGCGGTCACGTTGTAGCGTTGCAGTTCGTCGATCGGCAAATAGATGCGGCCGTGGCGCGCGTCGTTGCCGAGTTCCTGCACGAACTGCGCGAGCATCAGCGCGCGGCCGGCATCCGCGGCCCACGGTTGCGGGTCGGCCGGGTTCGTGGAACTGGCGCGCGCAACCAGCGACGCGAACGTGCCGCCGACCTGCGCGATATAGCGCTGCAGGTTCGCGAAATCGAGGTAGCGCGCCTGTTCGAGGTCCATCCCGTAGCCGTTGACGAGTGTGCGCAACGCATCGGCCTCGGCGGCGATCGCCGGATGATGTTGCGCGAGCGCCTTCGTGACGGGGTGCGACGGCTGGCCGTCGGCGAGCGCTGCGAGTTCCTTGTGCCACCACGCGAGCTTCGTGTGCCCGACGGTCGGGTCGCTGGTTTCCTTGACGGTTTCCTCGAGTTCGCGGCGCAGCGCGAACAGCGCGGTGAGGCGCGGCTGCGTGGCGAGTGGCGCCTGGCGTAGCGCGTAGTAGGCGCTGGAGCCTGCGGGGGCAGCCTTTTGCTGACAGTAGTCGTCGAAGTTCACGGGCGGAATCGGGTGGGGGCGGGTTCGGGGGACGCGCGGCGGCGCGGTGCCGAAACGTCGAGCGCGGCATTCTAGCACCGCGGCACGACGGGTGCCGGCAGGGCGAGACAAGGCCGCGCGGATCGGGTAGAATCTCGCGCTCGCCTGATCGGGCGTGCCGGTTTTCGGGCCGGCGTGATGTCCCGGGCGCGTGGCGCATGTATCTTGCGTGCCGCGCGGTCAGGCGACGGAAATTGCGCGTGAGTGGCGAAATTGGTAGACGCACCAGGTTTAGGTCCTGACGCCCGCAAGGGTGTGCCGGTTCGAGTCCGGCCTCACGCACCAGAAGTCGGACGCCCCCCGTCAGGGGTCGTTCACGAAAAAGCGCTGCCGGTCGGCTGACCGCAGCGCTTTTTTGTTGGTGCGAATATTCTCCGGACAGGCAGGCCTCTCACGGAAAACCGAGTCGCGTGTAATATCGTGCTCACGTTTCATGCAAGACGCACAACAAAACCGAGAGGCCGCCGATGAAAAACACCATACGCATCCCGATTTCCGTTCTGACGCTGATGCTGGCCGCGCCGGCATTCGCCAATACGCCTGCCGACAACATCGCGTGGAGTGCCAAACCGGTACAGACGGTTACGTCGACGTCGTCGGCGTGTTCCGCGTACTCGGGGCGGGTGATGTCGAGCGGCGAGTCGCTGTCGGCCGAGAACGTGCTGAAAGCGCTCGGCACGTCGCTGGCGGGCGCCTTGCTGGGCGTCGTCACTGGCGGATATCAGGGCGGGGTCTCCAATCCGTGCCCGCGTCCCGGCCTGTGACCGGCGTGCATGCGAATCGCGGTGCCCGCCGCGTTATCTAGGACAAGCCCGATACCCGGCGCCGCGCGTCACCCGACCCGCTGCGCTTCATCATTACAGGCGCGCCTACTCCCAGAAGCTCCGGATTGCGACGGCCACGATCACCGGCACCGAGAACACCAGCGGAATCGCGAAATACTGCGCTTCGCGATCGACGACCCAGCTGTAGATCACCCACGCCGCGCCGATCGCGAACGTGATGAGGCCGACCGTGACGGCAGCGATGTTCAGGACCAGCTTCGATGGCTGGCGGCGCGTTTTGGCGTTGTCGTTGTCATCGCGCGGGGACGATTTCATCGGATGAGTGCGGCATCGGGCCGGAACATGGATAAAAGCACAGCAAACCCCATCCGCGCGGATCGCGCAAGGGCCGGCGCCTGCCGGCCCCTCATGTCCGTTCCCGCGCGTCAGAACCCGAACGATGCCGCCAGTTCGTCGAGCAGCTCGCGCTGGAACGCAACGAATCGCTCGCCGGGTTGCTGCGCGATCGCGAGATCGAGCATCGGATCGTCGACATCGGTGCGAATGCCGGCCAGTTCCTCGACGATCGCGAGCCCGCAGAAAGGCACGTACGCCTCCGAATACCCGCCTTCGTGAACGATCACGAGCCGCCCGCCGCAATGGCGCTGCGCGGCATCCTTCACCGCGCGCGTCATGAACCGGTAGCTGTCGGTATGCAGCTGCATGCGCGCGAGCGGATCGACCGCGCTCGCGTCGAGGCCGCTTGCCACGACGATCAGCTCGGGGCGAAAGCGCTCCAGCGCGGGCACGACGATCCGCTCGAACGCGTAGCGATACGCATCGTCGCCGCTGCCCGCGAGCAGCGGCACGTTCAGGTTCGCGCCCACGCCCGCGCCTTCGCCGCGATCGTCCGCACCGCTGTAGCCGGGCGGGAAGCAGCGGTCCTGGTGCAGCGAGATCGTCAGCGTGTCCGGATCGTCGTAGTAGATCGACTGCGTGCCGTTGCCGTGATGCACGTCCCAGTCGATCACGGCAACGCGCTCGATGCCGTATTTCGCGCGGGCGGCCTCGATCGCGATCGGGATGTTCGCCAGCATGCAGAAGCCCATCGGCCGGTCGCGCAGGCAGTGATGGCCGGGCGGCCGCGACAGCGAGAACGCATTCGCCGCGCGCTCGCCGACGACCGTATCGACCGCCGCGATCGCGAGGCCGGCCGACAGCGCGGCGATCTCGTAGCTGCCCTTGCCGAACGGCGCGAGATCGCCGAGGTCGCCGCCGTTCGCGTCGCTGAGGGCGCGGAACGCGTCGAGATAATGCGCCGGATGAATCCGCAGCAGGTCGGCGGTCGTGGCCGGCTCGGCGCCGCGCAGGTCGAGTTGCGCGGCGAGGCCCGACGCCTGCACGAGCGACAGGAAGCGGCGCTTCGAATCGGGAGATTCCGCGTAGCCCGCGCTCGACGGCGGCTGCACCCAGCCGCCGACCGGGAAGAACAGCGCGTGCGTGCCGCCGGTGTGCCAGAAGGTGCGTTCGTCGGTGAAAAAGGCAGTGCGATTCATGGATGTGCGTGACCTGTCACGGTTGGGGAGAAAGGGTGGGGCGCGCGCGGCGATCGATATGGCGCAGCGCGGCGAACGACACGATCGCGACGGCCGTCGCGGCCACGAACAGCGCGCGCATCGTGCCGCCGGCGTCGAGCATCAGGCCCGCAAGCAGCGGGCCGGCGGCAAGGCCTGCGCCGATCACGAAATTGAGCGTCGCGACGAGGCGGCCCGACGTGTCGATCTGCGCGACGGTCGCGAGGATGAACGGCAGCACGAACGTCCACGCGAACTTGAACGCGAAGATCGCCGCGCTGTAGCCGCCGGTGTGACGCATCGTGGCAAGCGCGACGAGTGACGCCGCAAGCAGCGCATAGCCGGCCGCCAGCATCGCGCGCCGCGCGAGCCGGCCGCCCGCGCACGAGGCGAGCACCGCGCCGGCGATCCCCATCACGCTCGCGATCGCGAGCATGTTGCCGGTCGACTGCGGATCGAGCCCGGCCTCGGCCGCCGCGCGGCTCGCGAACGTCCACACGCTGCCGATCGCGAGATAGAACGTCAGCACGGCACCGATGGCGAGCACGACGAAGCTGCGCGGCGTTTGCGTCGCGTCGCCGCGCGCCGTGTGCGCGGCTGCCGGCTGCGTGCCGAGCGACGACGGGAAGCCGCGCGACAGCGGCGCCGCGAGCAGGGCGAGCGCGGCGAGCGCAACGTACAGCGCGCGCAGCCCGAATGCGGCGAACACGTGCGGCAGCACGAACAGGCCGACCGCGCCCGCGATCAGCTGGCCGACGACCCACAGGCCGTATACGCGGTCGCTGTTCCTGCTCGTTGCCGCACTCGTCATGCAGAGCACCATCAGCGAGCCGCCGCCGAGCGCGGTGACGGCGCGCAGCGCGAGCAGCGCGGCAAAGCCCGGCATCCACAGCGCGGTCAGCAGGTTGCCCGCGCCGAACAGCGCGACGGCGAATGCCGCGACGCGGCGCGCGTCGACACGACCGAGCCACAGGTACGACGGCACGGTCGCGAGGCTGAACGCACCGAGTTCGACGAAGAAGTACGTGCCGATCTGCGACGCGGACAGCCCGAGCTGCGTCGCGAGCTGGCCGGCGACGGCCGGTGCGACGAGCAGCAACAGCGGCGTGATCGCCGCGAACACGACGAGTGCGGCGAGCGTCGAGCGCGCGAATGTCGACGCGCGGCCGTCGGGCGAGAGTGCGGCATCCGGAGACAGGGTTTTCATGGCGGAATCTCGTTGGAGGAATCAGAACAGGTGGTACATCCCGACCATCGCGCCGAACTGCGACGCACCGGCGAGCGGCGTCGGATCGTATTCGTAGACGGTCTGCGAGCTCTGGCCGCTGTTGCGCGCGTAGCCGAGGTTCACGTACGCGACGGTGCGTTTCGACAGCGCGTACGTGGTGCTCGCGATGAACAGCGTCGGGTGGCCGATCGCCGGCGTGCGCGAATCGGTGTGGTAGACGCCCGCGTTCAGGCCGATGCCGTTCGACGTCAGGTAACGCGCGCCGCCCCAGACGATCGTGCGTGCCGCGTCGAGGTCGCCGGTCAGTCGTTCGACGCCCGCATAGACGGTGAGCGGCAGCGTCGCGAACGCATAACGCGCGGCGAGCGTGCCGAGTTCGCGACGTCGTGAGGACGTGTCGTCGGCTGCCGACACATCGCCGTATGCCTGATGCAGCACCGCGCTGACCGACAGTCCGTTGCTCGTGTACTGGCCGCCGAGTTCGAGCACGCGTCCGGCGCGCGTATTGCCGGCGACGCCGGACGTCGCGGCGAGCGCCTCGACGTCGAAGCCCGCGAACGTCGGCGACTGGTACTTCACCGAATGGTCGATGAAGTTCGCATTCAACGGCACGAGCACGCCCTGGCCGCTATACGACGCATACCAGAGCGGGTCGTAGAACAGCGTCTTGTCGAACAGCACGCTGAACTGCCGGCCGAGCGTGACGGTGCCGGCGGGCCCCGCGATGCCGACGTAAGCGCCGCGGAAGAACGCGTAGCCCGGCACGGTCGCGGTGCCGTCGTTGACGTTGAGGCCCTGTTCGAGCTTGAGCAGCGCCCGCCAGCCGCCGCCGAGATCCTCGTGGCCCTTGATGCCGATCTGCGACGGCAGGATGCCGTAGTTCTGCAACTGCACGGCCGAGTGGCGTCCGTCGGCGTGCGTCAGGTATTGCACGCCGGCGTCGAGCGCGCCGTACAGCGTGAGGGCGGACTGCGCATGCGCGGCGGCGCTGCACGCGGCAAGCGTCGCGGCGGCCGCGGCCGTACGGATGAAGCGGGGTGTCGTCACGTGGGGTTCTCCATACCGTCCTGCATCGGTGTGTCGTTGGTGTTGTCGCGACGCAGTGTCCGCAGCGGGAAAGCCTTCGAACAGTCGTCCAGATGAACGGTGTGGAAAACCCGCGGTGCGCGGCACGGACGCGGTGGCATGCCGCAGTGCGGCGTGCTGCGCAGCAGCAACGCGATGCGCACCGTTCAAATGGATGGGGTTGGCGCCCGTTCCGGCACCTTGGCCTGCCAAAAAAGCCGCTCGCTATAATCGACCGGTGTCGTAGCGCACATCGGCAGCCCGATCGGGCAGGGGAGCGAAAGGTGAGGATCACGACGGATATCGGGCAGGATCTCGAAGCGCTGCGCGACGTGCCGGCCGCCATCGTGCTCGACGAATTCGCATGGCCGCCGCTACCGTCCCGGCGTGCCGATTTCGACGGCGTCGCGCGTGGCGACGCGTCGCAGCGCGAACTCGGGCTGATGCTGCTCGACCTGTACGCGGTCGCCGCGCAATCCGGCATCGGCGAATTCGAGTACCGGTTCTTTTCGTTGCTGCAGGCGCTCATTCCGTTCGATGCCGCGTGGACCGGCGTCGCGACCCATGCACCGACCGGCCCCGTGATGCACAACAGCTTCCTGTACCGCCTGCCGCACACGTTCTTCATCGACTGGAAGCGCGTGCGCGATTGCGACCCGCTCGCGCACCGCACGTTGCACGGCGCGCACGGCCGCGCGGTGCGGCTGACGGTCGTCGAGCCGGGGCTCGACGTGCGGTTTCGCGACTGGTGCGTGAAGTACGGGCTCGCACAGCTGATGTGCGTGTGTACGCTCGATCGCCGTTTCGGCCTGACGACGTTCATGTCGATCTACCGTCAGGGCCTGAACCGGCCGTTCAGCGAAGACGACGCGCGCCGTTTCGAGGAAGTGATTCCGCACCTCGCGGCTGCGCTGACGATCAATCGCGCCGCGCAGCTCACGCGCGAGCGCGCCGACACGGTTGCACCGGCGGCGCGTGCACTGTGCGACAACTTCGGTGTGCTCCACCATGCCGATCACGGCTTCGACGACGTGCTGCGCACCGAGTGGCCGGCCTGGGCCGGCGCGCGCGTGCCGGAGCCGCTCGTCGCGCACCTGCGGCGCCAGTCGGGCCAGCCGTTCGTCGGCGGCGCACTGCGCATCCAGTGCGTGCCGGTCGCGGGGCTGTTCCAGATCGAGGCGCGGCCCCGTTCGCTGCTCGACCGGCTGAGCCCGCGCGAGCTTGCGGCGATCCGTTATTACGGCTCGGGGCGCTCGCACAAGGAAGTCGCGCAGCAGATGGCGATTTCGCCGACGACCGTGCATCACTACCTGCGTTGCGCGTACCGCAAGCTCGGCATGCACGACAAGAGCCAGATCGCGGGCGTGCTCGGCGCGACGGGCGGCAGCATGGCCGACGATGAACCCGTCGAAGCCGGCAGCATGCCGCGCTGAAGTGAACGAACGCGGGCGCACGGCGCGCTTCCGCACGAATGGTTGTGCCCGCAACCATTGAGCGTTATGCTCGTCAGCTCCCAGGAGACGGAATTCCATCATGAACGACACGAATTCAGGGTCGGTGCGCGCGGCGGTGGTCGGTGTCGGCGCGATCGGCGGGTTGCTCGCGGCCGCGCTGTCGCGGGCCGGCATGACCGTGAGCGCCTATGCGCGCGGCGCAACGCTCGACGCGCTGAACACGTACGGCGTGCGCGTGATCGACGAAGCGGGCACCACGTCGTCGGTGCCGGTGCGGGCAAGCGATGACGCGGCCGCGCTCGGCGTGCAGGACTACGTGGTGATCGCGCTGAAGGCGCAGGCGCTGCCGGCGCTGGCCGCGCGCATTGCGCCGCTGGTCGGGCCGGACACCGTGATCGTCGCGGCGATGAACGGGTTGCCGTGGTGGTTCACGCACGGCCTCGCAGGGCCGGTCGACGGCGTGCCGCTCGATGCGGTGGATCCGGCCGGCGCGGTGTCGGCGGCGTTGCCGCCCGCGCAGGCGATCGGCTGCGTCGTGCACCTGTCGTCGAGCACCGACGCGCCGGGCGTCGTGCGCCGCGGGCGCGGCAACCGGCTGATCGTCGGCGCGCCGGACCAGCGGCTCGCCGCCGCCACGGCGCGGTTTGCCGCGGCGCTTGCGGCAGGCGGCTTCGACGTCGAGTCGACGCCCGCGATCCGGACCGAGATCTGGACGAAGCTGTGGGGCAACATGAACATGAATCCGCTGAGTGCGCTGACGGGTTCGACGGCCGAGCAGTTGCTCGACGATCCGTTCACGCAGGAACTTGCGCTGCGGATGATGGAGGAGGCGGCCGCGATCGGCGCGAAGCTCGGCCTGTCCACCGGGATGACCGGGCCCGAGCGGATCGCGGTGACGCGCAAGCTCGGCGCATTCAAGACGTCGATGCTGCAGGATGTCGAAGCAGGGCGTTCGCTTGAGATCGGGCCGATCCTCGGCGTGTTTCCGGAGCTCGGCCGCAAGCTTGGCGTGCCGACTCCGTACTGCGACGCGGTGCTCGGGCTGTTGCGCCAGCGCGCGACGAACAGCGGGCTGTAATACGCGCGGGGCCGCTGAATTCGCGGCCGCCGGCAACGCGCGATGCCGCCGCATGATGCAAAACGGGCCGCCCGGATCGCGCATGACGCGACGCGGGCGGCCTGTCTGATTCGTCGGATCAATACTGCCCGCTGCGTTCGGCCGTCCGGCGATGCCGGGGCCGTGACTCGGCTCAGTCGTCCCGTTCGGTGGCGTGCACGACGACCTTGTCGAGCAGCCGCTCGAACGTCTGGCGTTCGCTGTCGGACAGGCACGCGAGCAAGCCGTCGTTCCACTTGCGCACGATCGGCATGATCTTGCGATGCAGCGCGCGGCCGTCGGCGGTCAGCGCGATCAGCACGATCCGGCCGTCTTCCTCGCTCGCGCTGCGCTCGAGCAGGCCCTGGCGCAGCAGCGCCTCGGCCGCGCGGCTCGCCTGGCTCTTGTCGAGATTGGTGTGGCGCGCGAGATCCATGATCGAGAACGGGCCGAACGCGCCGACGGCGGCGATCACGCGCGCCTCGGGCAGCGAGATGTCGAGCTTGTGCCGGTACACCTCGCCGATCCCGCGGTCGGAGCGCTTCGTGAGCGCGTGGAGGCGATAGGTCAGAAACTGATCGAGCCCGGCTTGACGGCCTTTCATGTCGAATCCTGAAAAAAAAGGGCGGGCCCGATTGTTCCTGTATCGCGCGCTCGGGTCAACGGTCAGTGTGCGCCGTACTTCAGGCGTGTCAACTGTTCTGCTTCGTTCGCGAGCAGATTGGCCGCGTCGCGGATCGCGACGTCGAGCGTGATCGGCCCGGGGGCCGGCGAGAAGCAGCCGGAAAAATGTTCGGACAGGCGCGGCAGCGCGGCCGAATCGACCGCGCCCGACAGCAGCGACGCGGGGACACCGGCGGCCTGCGCATGCCGGCATGCGATGAACGGCGCCTTGCCGTGCAGCGTCTGCACGTCGGAACGGCCTTCGCCGGTGATCAGCCAGTCGGCGCCGGCGAGGGCGGCGTCGAGCCCGACCTGCCGCGCGACCACTTCGGCGCCGGCTTCGAACTGCGCGCCGAGCATGTGCAGCGCGAAACCGAGGCCGCCCGCGGCGCCCGCGCCCGGCAGGTCGCGGCTGCGGCGGTCGAGTGCGGCTTCGAGCAGGTCGGCGAAGCGGGCGAGGGCGGCGTCGAGGGTCGCGACCTGCGCGGGCGTCACGCCCTTTTGCGGACCGAACACGGCGGTCGCGCCGTGCGCGCCCGTCAGCGGGTTGTCGACGTCGGACATGCCGACGAATTCCGTTTCCTTCAGGCGCGGGTCGAGCCCCGACGCGTCGATGCGCGCGATGTCGGCGAGTCGCGCCGGCACCGGCTCGACCGGCTGGCCGCTTGCATCGAAGCATTGCAGGCCGAGGCCGGCGAGCAGCCCGGCGCCGGCGTCGTTGGTGCTGCTGCCGCCGAGCGCGACGAAGAAGCGGCGCACGCCTTCGTCGAGCAGCGTGCGGATCGCCTCGCCCATCCCGCGCGTGCTGCGCGCGTCGACCGGCACGCTCATGCCGACCGGATCGGTAATGCCGACGATTTCGGCCGTCTCGACGATCGCGGTGCGCGCGTCGATCACGCCGACTGCCGCGTCGCGTGCCGCGAGCGACGCACCGGCTACCCGCAGCGTGCGGCGCGTGCCGCCGCCTGCCAGCATCGCATCGAGCGTGCCTTCTCCGCCGTCGGCCATCGGGCAGCAGCGCACGACGGCGTCGGGCCGGGCGCGGCGAATGCCGGTGGCGATCGCGTCCGCGACCTGCTCGGCGGAAAGCGAGCCTTTGAACGAATCGGGCGCGATGACGACGACAGGCGCGGACGGGTGTTGCGGCATGGTGTCTCCGGAAGGCGTGATTAGTGTGAAGAATGGCGGGGCCGCAATGGCGGCTCACTCTCTATCGGAGCTTACAGGATGGCGGGCCCGTGGTGGATACGGCGTTCGGCATAGCGGCGATCCGCGCGCATTGCCGTGCAAGGGGCCGTCGACACGGCGGGGACACGCGTGTGTCGCGCTGATCTGGCGGTGAGAGGAAAATTGTTTGCTAGAATAGTCGATTCTTCCGGCCAAAGCCGTGCTCCGAGCCGCTTGCGCTAGCCATCCGGCACGTGCAGGGATGGCGTGGCGCTCCGGCGCGGCGTGTGAAGGTGACGCTTGATGTGACGCACTTCACGCCGCAGGCAGGCACGGCAAGGAAAACCCGATTCGCTCGAATAATTTTAGGACGATTGAAGCCATGGCTAACGTTGTTGAGAACCTCGGCAAGCTTGAACGCCGCGTGACGATTTCCCTGCCGAAAGACACCGTGCAGAAGGAAATCGACGCCCGTATCCAGAAACTCGCGAAGAACGTGCGCATGCCGGGTTTCCGCCCGGGCAAGGTGCCGCTCAAGATGGTCGCGCAACAATACGCGGGTCAGGTCGAGGCAGAAGTGCTGAGCGACAAGATCGGCCAGGAATTCTTCACGATCAGCCGCGCGGAAAACCTGCGCGTCGCCGGCCAGCCGAGCTTCGAGCCGAAGCAGGAACAGGCTGAAGATGCGTACGCGTTCGACGCGACGTTCGAGGTCTACCCGGAAGTGCAGATCGGCGATCTGGCGACGGCTGAAGTCGAGCGCTCGACGACGTCGATCGGCGACGCTGAAATCGACCGCACGCTGGACATCCTGCGCAAGCAGCGCGTCCACTTCCACGCACGCGGCGAAGCCGGCGAGCACGGCGACGGCGGCGCGGACACCGCAGCGAAGAACGGCGACCGCGTGACGGTCGACTTCGTCGGCAAGATCGACGACGTCGCGTTCCAGGGCGGCACGGCCGAAGATTTCCCGTTCGTGCTCGGCGAAGGCCGCATGCTGCCGGAATTCGAAACCGCCGCACTGGGCCTGAAGGTCGGTGAAGCGCGTACGTTCGACCTGAAGTTCCCGGACGATTACCACGGTGCCGACGTCGCGGGCAAGACCGCGCAATTCACGGTCACGATGAAGAAGATCGAGTGGCCGCACCTGCCGGAAATCGACGGCGAATTCGCGAAGTCGCTCGGCATCGAAGACGGCGACCTCACGAAGATGCGCGGCGAGATCAAGGACAACCTCGAGCGCGAAGCGAAGCGCCGCACGCAGTCGATCGTCAAGAACCAGGTGATGGACGCGCTGCTGAAGATCTCCGAACTCGACGTGCCGAAGGCACTGATCGAGCAGGACCAGCAACGTCTCGTCGAAATGGCTCGCCAGGATCTGGCGCAGCGCGGCGTGCCGAACGCGAAGGACGCACCGATCCCGGCGGAAATGTTTGCCGAGCAGGCCGAGCGCCGCGTGAAGCTGGGCCTCGTGCTGGCCGAGCTGGTGAAGTCGAACGGCCTGGAAGCGAAGCCGGAACAGATCCGCGCGGAAGTCGACGAGTTCGCGAAGAGCTACGAAGACCCGAAGGAAGTGGTCCGCTGGTATTATTCCAACCAGCAGCGCCTCGCCGAGATGGAAGCGTTCGTCGTTGAAAGCAACGTCGTCGATTTCGTGCTGGGCAAGGCGAAGGTGACGGACAAGGAAGTGAGCTTCGAGGCACTCGCGAGCGCATCGGCGCAAGCGTAAGTGTTGCTCTAGCGGCGTGCCGGCTGTCGGAGCGACGGCCCGCACGCCGTTTTTACGTCAAGCGCACGGTTGCCATTAATATGGCGATTGAGCGGGCGGCTTCCTTCCGTTCAATTTTCCATTCGAACAAGGTTCATTGAATGATCACTCGCGCTGAATTGCTGGACATGCTTGCTTCGAACGCGCCGCAGGGTTTCGAGGCGCAAGCGCTGGGGCTGGTGCCGATCGTCGTCGAAACGAGCGGCCGCGGCGAGCGTTCGTACGATATCTACTCGCGTCTCCTGAAGGAGCGCCTGGTGTTCATGGTCGGCGAAGTGAACGACCAGACCGCCAACCTCGTGGTCGCGCAATTGCTGTTCCTCGAGAGCGAGAATCCCGACAAGGACATCAGCCTCTACATCAACAGCCCGGGCGGCTCGGTGTCGGCCGGCATGGCGATCTACGACACGATGCAGTTCATCAAGCCGGACGTGTCGACGCTGTGCATGGGGCTCGCGGCCAGCATGGGCGCGTTCCTGCTCGCGTCGGGTGCGAAGGGCAAGCGCTTCGCGCTGCCGAACTCGCGCGTGATGATTCACCAGCCGCTCGGCGGCGCGCGCGGCCAGGCATCCGACATCGAGATCCAGGCACGCGAAATCCTCTACCTGAAGGAGCGGCTGAACCAGTTGCTCGCGCAGCACACGGGCCAGGACGTCGAGCGCATCGCGCGCGACACCGACCGTGATAACTTCATGTCGAGCGAGGATGCGAAGGCATACGGGCTGATCGATCAGGTGCTGCTGAAGCGCCCGTGAGCATAAGTGGGGTGCCGCCCCGATTCGTGCGGCGGCCCCTGCTGTCCCGAACGCCCTGAGCATCTGCGGCAAGCACATCCAGCCGGCTCCGGTCGCGCCCTAGGCGCGGCGTCCGGAGCATTCGGCGTATCATGTCATTTACCTGTCCGGAGGCTCTACATTCATGGCGGACAAAAAAGGTTCGAACAGCGAGAAGCTGTTGTATTGCTCGTTTTGCGGGAAAAGCCAGCATGAGGTGAAAAAACTCATCGCGGGCCCGTCGGTGTTCATCTGCGATGAATGTATCGACCTCTGCAACGAAATCATTCGCGACGAGGCGGCTGCCGCCGGCGTCGAGGCCAGCCTGTCCCGGTCGGATTTGCCGAGCCCGCAGGAAATTCGCGACATCCTCGATCAGTACGTGATCGGCCAGGAGCGCGCGAAGAAGATCCTCGCGGTGGCCGTGTACAACCACTACAAGCGCCTGAAGCATCTCGACAAGAAGGATGACGTCGAGCTGTCGAAGAGCAACATTCTGCTGATCGGCCCGACGGGCTCCGGCAAGACGCTGCTCGCGCAGACGCTCGCGCGGTTGCTGAACGTGCCGTTCGTGATCGCCGATGCGACGACGCTGACCGAAGCCGGCTACGTCGGCGAAGACGTCGAGAACATCATCCAGAAGCTGTTGCAGAACTGCAACTACGAGGTTGACAAGGCCCAGCGCGGGATCGTCTACATCGACGAAATCGACAAGATCAGCCGCAAGTCGGACAACCCGTCGATCACGCGCGACGTGTCGGGCGAGGGTGTCCAGCAGGCGCTGCTGAAGCTCGTCGAAGGCACGATGGCGTCGGTGCCGCCGCAGGGCGGCCGCAAGCACCCGAACCAGGATTTCATCCAGGTCGACACGACCAACATCCTGTTCATCTGCGGCGGCGCGTTCGACGGTCTCGAAAAGGTGATCACCGATCGCACCGAGAAAACCGGCATCGGCTTCGGCGCAACGGTCAAGAGCAAGCAGGAGCGCGACGCGGGCGAAGTGCTGCGCGAGACGGAACCGGAAGACCTGATCAAATTCGGGCTGATCCCCGAATTGATCGGCCGCCTGCCGGTGGTCGCGACGCTCGGCAAGCTCGATGAAGCCGCGCTGATGAAGATCCTGGTCGAGCCGAAGAATGCGCTCGTCAAGCAGTATCACAAGCTGTTCGCGATGGAGCGCGTCGAGCTGGAAATCCGGCCGGGCGCGCTGCAGGCAGTCGCCCGCAAGGCGATCCGCCGCAAGACCGGCGCGCGCGGTTTGCGTTCGATCATCGAACAGGCGCTGCTCGACGTGATGTACGAGCTGCCGACGATGAAAGGGGTCAGCAAAGTCATCATCGACGAGAACGTCATCGATGGCGACGGCAAGCCTTTGCTGATCTACGAGGACACGCCGAAGGTGGCGGGTTCGAACTGACCGGCTTGCCGACGATGTTCTGCGAAAAAGGCCGTTCATGAGACCGTGGGCGGCTTTTTTTCGTTTATCTTGTGGGTAACTCTGACTCGACACGCGGTGGTTACTTTCTTACCGAATATTTCCCGCACTTGAAGGCTTGCAATTCGTTGTGGCGGCCTCAATTACCGAACAATTGATTCCACTCATGGGGAAATGAAATGTCAGGCACCCAACTTCTCCCGCCGGAACGCATCACGCTCCCGCTGCTGCCGCTGCGGGACGTCGTCGTTTTCCCGCACATGGTCATTCCGCTCTTCGTGGGCCGGCCGAAATCGATCAAGGCCCTCGAAGCAGCGATGGAAGGTGGCAAGCACATCATGCTCGTCGCCCAGAAAACCGCGGCCAAGGACGAACCGACCGAAAAGGACATGTACGAGGTCGGTTGTATCGCCAACATCCTGCAGATGCTGAAGCTGCCGGACGGCACCGTGAAGGTGCTCGTCGAGGGCCTGCAGCGCGCGAAGGCGTTGTCGATCGAAGAACAGGAGACGCAGTTCTCCTGCGAAGTGATGCCGCTCGAGCCCGATCACGCCGACAGCGCTGAAACGGAAGCGCTGCGCCGTGCGATCGTGTCGCAGTTCGACCAGTACGTGAAGCTGAACAAGAAGATCCCGCCGGAGATCCTCACGTCGCTGTCGGGCATCGACGAAGCCGGCCGCCTCGCCGACATGATCGCCGAGCGCCTGCCGCTGAAGCTCGACCAGAAGCAGCACATCCTCGAGATGTTCCCGGTCATCGAGCGCCTCGAGCACCTGCTTGCGCAGCTCGAAGCCGAGATCGACATCCTGCAGGTCGAAAAGCGCATCCGCGGGCGCGTGAAGCGCCAGATGGAAAAGAGCCAGCGCGAGTACTACCTGAACGAACAGGTCAAGGCGATCCAGAAGGAACTGGGCGAAGGCGAAGAGGGTGCGGATCTCGAGGAACTCGAGAAGCGCATCAACGCCGCGCGCATGCCGAAGGAAGCCAAGAAGAAGGCCGACGCCGAGCTGAAGAAGCTGAAGCTGATGTCGCCGATGTCCGCGGAAGCGACCGTCGTGCGCAACTACATCGACACGCTGATCGGCCTGCCGTGGCGCAAGAAGAGCAAGGTCAACAACGACCTGTCGAACGCCGAGCAGGTGCTCGACGAGGATCACTTCGGCCTCGAGAAGGTCAAGGAACGGATCCTCGAGTATCTCGCGGTGCAACAGCGCGTGGACAAGGTCAAGGCGCCGATCCTGTGCCTCGTCGGGCCTCCGGGCGTCGGCAAGACCTCGCTCGGCCAGTCGATCGCCCGTGCGACGAACCGCAAGTTCGTCCGGATGGCGCTCGGCGGCGTGCGTGACGAAGCCGAGATCCGCGGCCACCGCCGTACGTACATCGGTTCGATGCCGGGCAAGATCCTGCAAAGCCTCGCGAAGGTCGGCGTGCGCAATCCGCTCTTCCTGCTCGACGAAGTCGACAAGATGGGTATGGATTTCCGCGGCGATCCGTCGTCGGCGCTGCTCGAAGTGCTCGATCCGGAACAGAACCACACGTTCGCCGACCACTACATCGAAGTCGACTTCGATCTGTCGGACGTGATGTTCGTTGCGACGTCGAACTCGCTGAACATCCCGCCGCCGCTGCTCGACCGGATGGAAGTGATCCGTCTGTCGGGTTACACGGAAGACGAGAAGGTCAGCATTGCCCAGCGTTACCTGCTGCCGAAGCAGAAGAAGAACAACGGGCTGAAGGACGGCGAGATCGACGTCACCGAACAGGCGATCCGCGACATCATCCGCTACTACACGCGCGAAGCCGGTGTGCGTTCGCTCGAGCGGGAAGTGTCGAAGATCTGCCGCAAGGTCGTGAAGATGCTGCTGCTGAAGAAGGCATCGGGCGCGATCAAGGTCGATGGCGAGAACCTCGACACGTTCCTCGGCGTGCGCAAGTACGACTTCGGCCTCGCGGCGAAGGAAAACCAGGTCGGTCAGGTGACCGGCCTCGCGTGGACGGAAGTCGGCGGCGATCTGCTGACGATCGAAGCCGCGGTGATGCCGGGCAAGGGCAACGTGATCCGTACGGGTTCGCTCGGCGACGTGATGAAGGAGTCGGTCGAGGCTGCGCGTTCTGTCGTGCGCTCGCGCTCGCGCCGTCTGGGCATCAAGGACGAAGCGTTCGAGAAGCAGGACATCCACATCCACGTGCCGGAAGGTGCGACGCCGAAGGACGGTCCGTCCGCCGGCGGTGCGATGACGACCGCGCTGGTGTCGGTGCTGACGGGTATCCCCGTGCGTGCCGATGTCGCGATGACGGGCGAAATCACGTTGCGTGGCGAAGTGCTGCCGATCGGCGGGCTGAAGGAAAAGCTGCTGGCTGCGCATCGCGGCGGCATCAAGCTCGTGCTGATTCCGGAAGAGAACGTGAAGGATCTCGCGGACATTCCGGACAACGTGAAGAACGCGATCGAGATCGTGCCGGTTCGCTGGATCGACAAGGTGCTGGAACTCGCGCTCGAGCGTTCGCCGACTCCGCTGCCGCCGGAAGAAGAGGCGAAGGCAGCAGCGCCGGTCGGCGAGGCGGCGAAGGATGCCGGCTCGACGGAAGTCGTCAAGCACTGAGACCTGGAGCGCCGTCGTTGCTGACGGTTGTTCACGAAACCCGCGACATGTCCGCGGGTTTTTTTATGCGCTTCGGAAGCGTGCGCGCGAATGTTAAAAAAATTCGCGGATGGGCTTGGCAAAATGATCGGGGATGAATTAAACTTGCGGGCTCGCTGATTGTTGATGCGGAAACGCAGATCGCAGTCAGAACGAATCGGAAACGGGTGCTTAGCTCAGCTGGTAGAGCGGCGCCCTTACAAGGCGTAGGTCGGGGGTTCGAACCCCTCAGCACCCACCAGTTTCACGATTCAGCCAGACCAAGGAGCGGTAGTTCAGTCGGTTAGAATACCGGCCTGTCACGCCGGGGGTCGCGGGTTCGAGTCCCGTCCGCTCCGCCAGAAAATAAGAAAGCCCGCCTTGTGCGGGCTTTTTTATTTTCATCGTCGATTGCGCCCGTAATCGGGCGTGTGATTGCGGAGTGGAGGAAGCCGCCTGCGCGGCCCGCACGATGTAGGCGAGTCCCGTCCGCTTCGCCAGAAAAATGAAGAAGCCCGCCTCGCGCGGGCTTTTTCATGGGTGTTTCCGGCTGCGCTCGCGCGCAGTACGTCTGCTTTTCTCCCGTCCCACCCCGTATGTTGTAATATCGGACGTTTTGTCCAATTTTCCCGTCACGCATGCTCGATTTCTTCCGTAATCACCAGCGCCTGATGATGGCGCTCCTGCTCCTGATCGTGTTGCCGGGGCTGGGTTTCGTCGGGATCCAAGGCTTCCGCGGTTTCTTCGACGACAGTGCGAACGTCGCGGCGGTCAACGGGCACAAGATCACGCGGGTCGAATTCGACGGCGCGTTCCGCCAGCAGATCGACCAGGCCCGCCAGGCACTCGGCGGGCAGTTCGACGTCAAGATGTTCGATACGCCCGAGCATCGCAAGCAGGTGCTCGACGGCCTGATCCAGCAACGTGTGCTGGCCGACGAGACGCAACGTCTGCACCTGACTGCGTCCGACAATGCCGTGCGCGATGCACTGATGAGCGATCCGATGATCGCTTCGCTCAAGAAGCCCGATGGGTCGATCGACGTCGAGCGTTATGCGCAACTGCTGTCGTTCCAGGGGATGACGCCCGAGCAGTACCAGGAGCGTGTGCGCTACAGCCTGTCGCTGCAGCAGATTCCGGCCAGCATCGTGTCGAGCGCATTCACGCCGAAGAGCCTCGCGCAACGTCTGTCCGAACTCGCCGCGCAGCAGCGCGAAGTGCAGGCGCTGGTGCTGAAGACGAGCGACTTCGCCGCGAAGGTCCAGCCGACCGACGCGCAGCTCAACGCGTACTATGACGCGCACAAGCAGAGCTTCGCGACGCCGGAAACCGCGACGATCCAGTACCTCGTCTATTCGCCGGCCGCAGCGGCCGCGAGCGCGCAGCCGACCGACGCGGACATCAAGAAGTTCTACGACGACAACCCGACGCACTTCCGCACCGAAGCGCAAGTGCGCGTGAGCCACATCTTCATCGCGGCGCCGGGCAGCGCCAGCGCGGCCGACAAGACGGCAGCGAAGACGAAGGCCGAGCAACTGCTCGCCGACGTGAAGGCGCATCCGGACCAGTTCGCGCAAATCGCGCAGAAGAATTCGCAGGACGCGCCGTCGGCAGCGAAGGGCGGCGACCTCGGCTTCATCACGCGCGGTTCGACGGCCGGCGGCAAGGCGTTCGACGATGCGGCGTTCGCACTCAAGCAGGGTGACGTGAGCGGTGTCGTGCAGTCGGATCTCGGCTTCCACATCCTGAAGGCGACCGAAGTGAAGCCGGCAGTCGTCAAGCCGTTCGCGGAAGTGAAGGACGAGATCGCCGCCAGCCTGAAGCAGCAGTACGCATCGAAGGCGTTCACGGACAACGCGGAAGGCTTCACGTCGACCGTGTACGAAAAGGCGAAGACGCTGCAGCCGGCCGCGGACAAGTACAAGCTGACGATCCAGACGGCCACCGTCACGCCGACGCCGAATCCGCAACTGCCGCCGACGAGCCCGCTGAACAATCCGAAGCTCCTGGCTGCGGTATTCGCAAACGACTCGGTGAAGAGCCAGAACAACACGCAGGCGATCGACGTCGGCAACAACACGCTGATCTCGGCGCGCGTGACCGACTACAAGCCGGCTGCCGTGCCCGCGCTCGACGCGATCAAGGACGTCGTGCGCCAGAAGGTCGTCGCCGAGCAGGCCGCGGAACTCGCGAAGAAGGATGGCGTGGCGAAGCTCGCCGAGCTGCAGAAGTCGAAGTCGGCTGACGGGTTCTCCGTTGCGCAGAAGGTGTCGCGCACGCAGTCGCAAGGTCTGACGCCGGCTGCACTGAGCGCCGTCTACAAGGTCGATGCAAAGACGCTGCCAGCTTACGTCGGTGTCGATCTCGGCGCGGACGGCTACGCGATCTACCGTGTGAACGCGGTGATCCCGGGTTCGGCAGTCGATCCGCAGCAACTGGCGGCCGCACAGCAGCAGATGGCGCAGGTCGACGCACAGAGCGAAGGCGAGGCCTATCTCACCGCGCTGCGCGATCGCTCGAAGGTGAAGCTGTACGGTTCGACGTCGAGCCAGAAGCAGGACGGCGACGACTGAACACCGTTTCGCCCGCAATCCAAACAGCCCCGCTTCGAGCGGGGCTTTTTGTTTTCCGGCAGGGGGCGTCAGCCGCGGGGCTTGCCGAGCAACGGCTTCAGCGCCGGCCACACATTGTCGAGCAGGATGCCCTGTGCCTGCTGCGCGGGATGCATCTGGTCAGCCTGGAACATCTCGGGCTTGTTCTCGATGCCGGCCAGCAGGAACGGCACGAGCGGCACGTCGAGATCTTTCGACAGCCGCGTGTAGACGGCGTGGAACTTCTGCGTGTAGTCGGGGCCGTAATTGGGCGGCACGTACATGCCGACCAGCACGACCTTCGCTTGCACACGTCGCGCGCCGGCAATGATGTCGCGCAGGTTCTGCTCGGTCGTCGCGAGCGGCACGCCGCGCAGTGCATCGTTCGAACCGAGTTCGACGACGACGATCGAAGGTTTGAGCCGCTGCAGCACCGCGGGCAGCCGCGCACGACCGCCGCTCGTGGTGTCGCCGCTGACGCTGGCGTTCGCGACGCTATAATCGATTCGCTCGGTCGTGAGCCGTTGCCGCAGCAGCGCAACCCAGCCGGTGTCGCGCGGCAAGCCGTATTCGGCCGACAGGCTGTCGCCGAGCACGACGATCACGGGCGGGCCCGATGTCGGCGCCGTCGCGGCGTGTGCCGGCACGGTGACGGCCAGCAGCGTGCCCAGCAGCGCGGCGACCGCCGTGCGTCTTTTCCAGCGAAATGTCGTGTCCATGTTCAAGATTACCGATCCGATCATCGAAGTCCATGACGTGTGCAAGCGGGTTGCCGATGCAACGGGCGAGTTGACGATCCTCGACGGCATCACGCTTGCCGTGCGGCCGGGCAGCAGCCTCGCGATCGTCGGCGCATCGGGGTCGGGCAAATCGACGCTGCTCGGCCTGCTTGCAGGGTTGGACAGCGCGACGAGCGGCACGGTTCGCCTGCTCGGCCGCGCGCTCGACTCGCTCGACGAGGACGCGCGCGCCGCGCTGCGCAACGGCGCGGTCGGGTTCGTGTTCCAGTCGTTCCAGTTGATGCCGCACCTGACGGCGCTCGAAAACGTGATGCTGCCGCTCGAACTGCAGGGCGGCATCAGCGCACGCGATGCGGCCGACCGTGCCCGCGCGCTGCTCGTGCAGGTCGGGCTCGGCGAACGCACCGCGCATTATCCGAAACTGTTGTCGGGCGGCGAGCAGCAACGCGTCGCACTTGCGCGCGCCTTCGTCACGCGCCCGTCGATCCTGTTTGCCGACGAGCCGACCGGCAGTCTCGACGCGGCGACGGGCCATGCAGTCATCGACCTGATGTTCGAACTGAACCGCACGCACGGCGCCACGCTCGTGCTCGTCACGCACGATGCCGAACTCGCGCGCCGCTGCGAGACGACCGTGACGCTCGACACCGGCCGCATCGTCGCGCCGCATACGGCATAGCGCCGCGCATGCGTTTTTTCTGCCGGCCACGCAGGACGTACTGCGCGGCCGGCACGGGCATGAGCCCGTTGCGTCAGCGCTTCAGCGCCGCACGGGCGCGCTCGATCAGCGCCGTGGTCGACGAGTCGTGCTTCGCCGGATCGACCGATCCGGCCGACAGATCGGCTTCCACCACCTTGCCGAGAATCTTGCCGAGCTCGACGCCCCACTGGTCGAACGGATTGATGTCCCACACCGTTGCCTGCACGAGCACCTTGTGTTCGTAAAGCGCGATCAGCGCGCCGAGCGTACGCGGCGTCAGCGCATCGACGAGCAGCGTCGTGGTCGGGCGGTTGCCGGGGAACGTCAGGTGCGGCGCGAGCGCTTCCTTGCCCGGCCCGGCGACCTTGAGCGCTTCTTCGAGCGTGCGGCCGAGCATCAGCGCTTCGCTCTGCGCGAAGCAGTTCGCGAGCAGTTTCGGATGATGGCTCGCGAGCAGATGCTCGGGCGTCAACACCGCGATGAAGTCGATCGGCACGATCGTCGGCCCCTGGTGCAGCATCTGGAAGAACGCGTGCTGGCCGTTGGTGCCCGGCTCGCCCCACGTGACGGCCGACGTCGGGTAATCGACGAACGTGCCGTCCAGGCGCGCGGATTTGCCGTTGCTCTCCATTTCGAGCTGCTGCAGGTACGACGGCAGGTAGTGCAGCGCTTCCGAGTACGGCGCGACGAGATAGCTCTGCGACCCGAAGAAATTCCGGTACCAGATGCCGATCAGGCCGAGCAGCACCGGCAGGTTGCGTTCCAGCGGCGCTTCGCGGAAATGGCGGTCCATGTCGTTCGCGCCGGCCAGCAGCTCGTCGAACTGCTCGGGGCCGATCGCGATCATGATCGACAGGCCGACGGCCGACCACAGCGAATAGCGGCCGCCGACCCAGTCCCACATTTCGAACACGTTTTCTGCGGCGATGCCGAACTTCACGACTTCGGCCGGGTTCGCCGACACGCCGACGAAGTGCTTCGACAGCGCGTCCTCCGGGCAGCCGCGCGCGACGAACCAGTCGCGCAGCGAGCGGGCGTTCGTCATCGTCTCGAGCGTCGTGAAGGTCTTCGACACGATGATCGCGAGCGTTTCTTCGGGATCGACCTGTTCGAGCACGCGCGCGAGATCGGCGCCGTCGACGTTCGACACGAAGTGGGTCGAGATGTCCGGCGTCGCGACGTGATGCAGTGCATGCACGACCATCTTCGGCCCGAGATCGGAGCCGCCGATGCCGATGTTGATCACGTGACGGATGCGCTTGCCCGTATAGCCCGTCCACGTGCCGCTGCGCACGGCGCGCGCGAAGGTCGCCATCTTCGCGCGCTCGGCGCTCACCTGCGCGTGGAACGGCGCTTGCGGGTCGGTCGCGCGCAGTGCGGTGTGCAGCGCGGCGCGGCCTTCGGTCGGGTTGACGATTTCGCCCGCGAACATCGCGTCGCGGCGCGCTTCGACGCCCGCGTCGCGTGCGAGCTGCACGAGCAGGCGCAGCGTGTCGTCGTTGATGCGGTTCTTCGAGAAATCGGCCGCGAGGCCGCCGCCCGGAATCGTGAAGCGTTCGGCGCGAGTCGGCGCGTGGTCGTTTTCCGGCGCGAACCAGTCGCGCAGGCGAGCGTGACGGATCTGTTCGAAGTGGGATTGAAGGGCAGTCCAGGCGGGGAGCGAATTCAGCGTCATGGCGGTTCGAGTGAAGCGTGAATCGGGAGGAATGCCGCGCCGGCTCATCGGGATCGGAAGGCCGGCGGACGAGAAGGCCCGCCGTGCGGCGGGGCAGTCAGTATAGCGGCGTTACGTGTCGGCGCGCGGCGACGGATAAAAAAGGCGATTGATCAGCGTGCGCACCATCGGCGCGAGCTCGCCGGCCGTGAGCCCGGCCGGGCCGGTGCCGTTCGCGGTCAGCGTGTCGGCCGCGAGGCCGTGCAGGTAGACACCCGCGAGCGCCGCTTCGTACGGCGCGACGCGCTGTGCGAGCAGTGCGCCGATCAGGCCGCCGAGCACGTCGCCGGTGCCGCCGGTGGCGAGCGCCGCGTTGCCGGTCGGGTTGATCGTCACGTGGCCGTCGGGTGCCGCAATCGCCGTGCCTGAGCCTTTCAGCACGACGATCGCCGCATAACGTGCCGCGAGCGCCTGCGCGGCCGCGATGCGGTCGTGCTGCACCGCCGCCGTGTCGCTGCCGAGCAGGCGGGCGGCTTCGAGCGGATGCGGCGTCAGCACGCACGGATTGCCGCGCGCGCCGCGTGCGGCGACGGCGGCCGCGAGGTCGGCGTGCGTCGCGACGAGGTTCAGCGCGTCGGCATCGAGCAGCGTCACGGCGTCGTGCGCGAGCACGTCGCGTACGAGCGTCGCCGCGGCTTCGCGCGTGCCGAGCCCGCAGCCGGCCGCGATCGCGGTCATCGCGCCGAGATCGAGGGTATCGGCCGGATGCAGCATCAGTTCGGGGAATGGCGGATCGTACGGCGGCGCGCCGGCGCCGAGGAAGCCGACGTGCACCTTGCCGGCACCGGCGAACAACGCGGCGCGTGCGGCCAGAATCGGTGCGCCGCACATGCCGGTGTCGCCGCCGAGTACCGCAAGGCTGCCGTACGTGCCCTTGTGGGATGCGAACGCGCGTGCGGGCAGCGCCGCGGCGAACCGCGCGGGCGCATTCAGCATGATGGCCGGTGCGGCGGGCGGCGCGACGTCGAGCGAGGCGATGTCGATCTCACCGGCGAGATCGCGGCCGTCGCCCGTGTAGAGGCCCGGCTTCGCGCCGATGAAGGTGAGCGTGTGGGTGGCCGTGACGGCGACGCCCGCGCCGACGATCCGGCCCGTATCGCTGTCGAGCCCGCTCGGCACGTCGAGTGCGAGCACGCGGCCACCGCCGCGTGCATGCGCGGCGATGCGCGCAGCCTGCTCGGCAAACGCGCCGTCGAGCGCGCGGCCGAGACCGATGCCGAACAGCCCGTCGACGACCCACGCGAATTCGTCCAGCGCCGCGGGCGGTGTGGCCGACAGCGGCACGCCGGCCGCGCGGGCCAGGCCGAGCGCCCATTGCGCGTCGTCCGGCCTGACCGGTACCGGCATCCACGCCTGCGTCGCGACACCGAGCTGCTGGAGCTGGGCGGCGGCCACCAGCGCGTCGCCGCCGTTGTTGCCGGGGCCGACCGCGAACCACACGGGGCGCGCGTCGCCGGCGACGCGCTCGGACAGCCAGCGCGCGGCGGCGGCGCCCGCGCGTCCCATCAGCGTGTGCGGCGGCAGCGCCGCGGTGGCGTCGGCTTCGGCCGCGCGCAGGTCGGTGACGCGCAGCAGCGCGATCGGATCGGAATCGGGAAGCGGGCGGGGAACGGTCATCGCGGGATCGTGGCGGCTGGCAAGGATGCCGCCACGGGGCGAGCCCGCGGCGGTCAGGTCGTGAAGCGGCCGGCGCTGAGCGCGGCGAGCGTGTCGGCGGGCCAGTGCTGGGCGTTGCCGCCCAGGTAGTCGGTCACCACTTTAGCAGACCCGCAAGCGAGCCCCCAGCCGGTCGGGCCATGCCCGAAATTGACGAACACACGCGGATGCGGGGTCGGACCCACGACGGGCAGGCCGTCCGGCGACAGCAGCTGCATGCCCTGCCACGACAGCGCGGCCGAAATCCTGGCGGCGCCCGGCACCCAGTCGTGGACGGCCTGGCCGAGCAGCGCGAGCGCGGCCTCGGACAGCGGCTCGGCGAGCGGTTTGGCGGTGTCGGCGAGGCTTTGCAGCACGGCGCCGCCGCCGATGCGCAGCCGCTGATGGGTACGCGTGATCGAGATCCGCTTGATTGAATCGACGACGCTCAGATGCGGCGCGTGCTCTTCGTACGCGACCGGCGCGGTCAGGGTATGGACGCGGACCGGGTGCAGCGGCAGGCGCCAGCCGAGCCGCTCGAGCAGCGGTACGCTGCCGGCGCCGGCAGCGACCACGATCGCGTCGGCGGAAATCACGTCGACCTCGCGCGCCTTGGCCGCGGTCCGCTGGCCGGACGGCGCGAGCTCGACCGCGGCGCGGCCGTTATCGACGCGGATCGCGGCGACGTCCGCGCCGAAGCGGAACTGCACGCCATGTTCGTCGAGCGTCTGCTTGACCAGTTTCGCGAACAGCGGGCAGTTGCCGGTGCGCTCGGTTTCGAGCAGCACGCCGCCGGCAAAGCCGGGCTCGGCCGGCACCGACGGTTCGAGTGCCGCGCATTCGTCGGCGGTGAGCGTGCGGTACGGCTGGTCGAGCGTGCGCAGCAGGTCGAGCGCAGGCTGCAGCGCGTCCCAGTCGCGCGGGTCGCGCACCACGTGCAGGATCCCGGGCTTCTGCTCGAACTCGAGTTCGAGGCGCGCTTCGATATCGGCGAGCGTGTCGCGCGACGCGTCGATCAGCGGGCGCAGCCGCGCGTACTGTGCGGCGAACGCGTCGGGCTCGCGCAGCCCGCCGAGCTGCTTGACGAAGCGGCGCACGCCGCCGTTGAAGCCCGGCTTGTAGACGATGCCGCTGTCGCGCGGCTGGCGCTGGCGCATGAAAGTCGGGCCGAACCAGACGTCGAGCGGGCTCGGCAGCAGCGCGCCGCCGTCGCCGTAGGTTGCACCTTGCGCGACGGTCGCGTGGCGTTCGACCACGCAGACGCGATGGCCGGCCGCGCGCAGCTGGTAGGCGGTGGCGACGCCGCTGATTCCGCCGCCGATGACGATGACATCCATGGATTGCTTCGATGACGGGCGGCGCGCACGCCGCCCGGTGAGAATTCGCTGAGGGCCCGGCCCGGTGAACCCGGAATGATAGCGCCAAAATCGCGGGAGCCGGCGTCGGGCGCGCATGCGCCGTGCGGTCGCACCGCGATGGCCGGCGCGTGGGCCCGTGCGGGCCGGCCCGGAGGGCGGCCGTGCTCGCCGCGTGCCCGAGCACCGTTGCGGTGCATGCGGACTACCGATCGGCCGGTCTTGGGCGGCCGACTTCCGGGTATAATTACGGCCTTCCTTTCGCCCCACGTCGCCACCTCGCGCGACTCATCGACGTCAGTCCAGCCCATGGCTCACTTCTCGTGTTTTCCCGGCGCTTCGGCCCTCTCCGATTTCCGTCAAACCCGTCTGCTCGACACGCTCAGGCAAATCGACGCCAACATCGTCGCGGTGCGCGGCCAGTTCCTGCACTTCGTCAATGCGGCCGAGCCGCTGGCGGCCGACGACAGCGCGCGCATCGACGCGCTGATGCACTACGGCGAGCCGTTCCAGCCGGCGGGCGAGAAGGGCACGACCGAGACCTTCGTCGTGCTGCCGCGCTTCGGCACGGTTTCGCCGTGGGCGAGCAAGGCGACCGACATCGCCCAGCACTGCGGCCTCACGCACGTGCGCCGGATCGAGCGCGGCGTCGAATTCACGGTCACGCTGAAGTCGGGCCTGCTCGGCGGCAAGAAGGCGCTGTCGGACGACGCGCGTGCAGCCGTCGTGGACGCGCTGCATGACCGGATGACCGAAAGCGTGGTCGCGGCGCGCGACGACGCGAAGCACCTGTTCGACGAGCTGCCGGCCAAGTCGCTCGAGACCGTCGACGTGCTGGGCGTTGGCCGCGGCGCGCTCGAGCGCGCGAACGTCGAGCTGGGCCTCGCGCTCGCCGACGACGAGATCGACTACCTGGTCGACGCGTTCCGCAAGCTCGAACGCAACCCGACCGACGTCGAGCTGATGATGTTCGCGCAGGCGAACAGCGAGCACTGCCGCCACAAGATCTTCAACGCGCAGTGGACGATCGACGGCGAAGCACAGGACATGTCGCTGTTCGCGATGATCCGCAACACCGAAAAGCTGAACCCGCAGGGCACGATCGTCGCGTATTCGGACAACTCGTCGATCATGGTCGGCGCCGAAGCCGAGCGCTGGTTCCCGCGCAACGCGGGCGCGGCCGGCGAGCCGGGCGAGCGCTACGGCCGTCACACCGAGCTCACGCACACGCTGATGAAGGTCGAGACGCACAACCACCCGACGGCGATCTCGCCGTTCCCGGGCGCGGCGACCGGCGCGGGCGGCGAGATTCGCGACGAAGGCGCGACGGGCCGCGGCGCGCGTCCGAAGGCCGGCCTGACGGGCTTCACCGTGTCGAACCTCGACCTGCCGGACGCCCGCCAGTCGTGGGAAAACGCACGCGACGCGGCGCAGCCGGTCGGCGAGCGCAACCCGAACGACGCGCACGGCCCGTATGGCCGCCCGGACCGCATCGCGTCGCCGCTGCAGATCATGATCGACGGCCCGCTCGGCGGCGCCGCGTTCAACAACGAATTCGGCCGGCCGAACCTCGGCGGCTACTTCCGCGTGTACGAGCAGAACGTCGGCGGGAAGGTGCATGGCTATCACAAGCCGATCATGATCGCGGGCGGCCTCGGCAACATCGCGGATCAGCATACGCACAAGCACGACGTGCCGGCCGGCTCGCTGCTGATCCAGATCGGCGGCCCCGGCATGCGGATCGGGATGGGCGGCGGCGCCGCAAGCTCGATGGCGACCGGCGCGAACACGGCCGAACTCGACTTCGACTCGGTGCAGCGCGGCAACCCGGAAATCGAGCGTCGCGCGCAGGAAGTGATCAACGGCTGCTGGCAGCTCGGCGCGGAAAACCCGATCCTGAGCATCCACGACGTCGGCGCGGGTGGCCTGTCGAACGCGTTCCCGGAAATCGTCGACGGCGCGGGCAAGGGCGCGCGCTTCGAACTGCGCAAGGTCGCGCTCGAGGAATCGGGCCTGTCGCCGCGCGAAATCTGGTCGAACGAAGCGCAGGAGCGTTACGTGCTGGCGATCGCGCCGGCCGACCTGCCGCGCTTCGAGGCAATCTGCGCACGTGAGCGCTGCCCGTTCGCGGTGGTCGGTGTCGCGACCGACGAACGCCAGCTGAAGCTCGTCGACGACGAAGCGGCGGGCGCCGACGAATACCCGGTCGACATGCCGATGGAAGTGCTGCTCGGCAAGCCGCCGCGCATGCACCGTGACGTCGCGCGCGTGGCGACCGAGCGTGCGCCGGTCGACGTGACGGGCATCGCACTGTCGGAAGTCGCGGTCGACGTGCTGAAGCACCCGACGGTCGGCAGCAAGTCGTTCCTGATCACGATCGGCGACCGTTCGGTCGGCGGCACGTCGGTGCGCGACCAGATGGTCGGCCCGTGGCAGGTGCCGGTGGCCGACTGCGCGGTCACCGCGCTCGACTACGCGGGCTTCAAGGGCGAGGCGATGACGATGGCCGAGCGCACGCCGCTCGCCGTGATCGATGCGCCGGCATCGGGCCGCATGGCCGTCGGCGAGGCAATCACGAACATCGCGAGCGCGCCGATCGCGTCGCTCGACAAGCTGAAGCTGTCGGCGAACTGGATGGCCGCGTGCGGCACGGCCGGCGAAGACGCCGCGCTGTTCGACACGGTCAAGGCGATCGGCATGGAGCTGTGCCCGGCACTCGGGATCGGCATCCCGGTCGGCAAGGACTCGCTGTCGATGAAGACGAAGTGGGACGAGCAGGGTGTCGCGAAGGAAGTGGTGTCGCCGGTGTCGCTGATCATCTCCGCGTTCGCGCCGGTCGAAGACGTGCGCCGCCACCTGACGCCGCAACTGCGCCGTGTCGCCGACGCGGGCGACAGCGTGCTGATCGCGATCGATCTCGGCCGCGGCAAGAACCGGATGGGCGGCAGCATCTTCGCGCAGGTCACGCAGCAGGTCGGCGACACGACGCCGGACGTCGACGATGCGGAAGACCTGAAGCGCTTCTTCAACGCGATCCAGTCGCTCAATACGCAAGACAAGCTGCTCGCGTACCACGACCGCTCGGACGGCGGCCTGTGGGCGACGGTGTGCGAAATGGCGTTCGCGGGCCACGCGGGCGTGTCGCTGAACGTCGACATGCTGACGCTCGACCCGAACCACGAATCCGACTACGGCGACGCGAAGGACTGGGCGAAGCAGACGAGCGGCCGTCGTGACGACCGCACGCTGCGCGCGCTGTTCTCGGAAGAACTCGGCGCCGTCGTGCAGGTGCGCGCGTCCGACCGTGACGCGGTGCTCGGCGCGCTGCGCGAGTTCGGCCTGTCGGCGTGCTCGCACGTGATCGGCTCGGTCAACGACCGCGACGTGATCGAGGTGTACCGCGACGCGAAGAAGATCTTCGATGCACCGCGTGCCGAACTCCATCGCGCATGGAGCGAAGTGAGCTGGCGCATCGCGCGCCTGCGCGACAACCCCGCCTGCGCGGATGCCGAATACGACGCGCTGCTCGACGCGGCCGATCCGGGCATCTCGCCGGTGCTGAGCTTCGATCCGGCCGACGACATCGCCGCGCCGTTCATCGCGACGGGCGCACGGCCGCGCGTTGCGATCCTGCGCGAGCAGGGCGTGAACTCGCACCTGGAAACGGCCTACGCGTTCGACCGCGCGGGCTTCGACGCCCACGACGTGCACATGAGCGACCTGCTCGCGGGCCGTGCGACGCTCGCCGATTTCGCGGGTGCGGTCGCATGCGGCGGCTTCTCGTACGGTGACGTGCTGGGCGCGGGCGAAGGCTGGGCGAAGACGATCCGTTTCAACGCGAACCTCGCCGACATGTTCTCGGCGTTCTTCGCGCGTCCGGACACGTTCGCCCTCGGCATCTGCAACGGCTGCCAGATGCTGTCGAGCATCGCGTCGATGATCCCGGGCGCGCAAGCGTGGCCGAAGTTCACGCGCAACAAGTCCGAGCAGTTCGAGGCGCGCTTCTCGTTCGTCGAAGTGGAGAAGTCGCCGTCGATCTTCTTCGCGGGGATGGAAGGCTCGCGGATTCCGGTCGCGGTCGCGCACGGCGAAGGTTATGCAGACTTCTCGCAGCAGGGCGACATCGATCGCGTCGCGATCGCGATGCGTTTCGTCGACCACCGCGGCGAAGCGACCGAGCGCTATCCGTTCAACCCGAACGGCTCGCCGGCCGGCATCACGTCGGTCACGACGGCCGACGGCCGCTTCTCGGTGCTGATGCCGCACATGGAGCGTGTGCATCGTACGGTCGCGATGAGCTGGCACCCGGAAAGCTGGGGTGAAGCAAGCCCGTGGATGCGCGTGTTCCGCAACGCGCGCCGCTGGATCGGCTGACCGGGATGATGTTCGATCCGAACGCGCCGGTCGAGGTCGTCACGCTGCGCGACGAACGCGCGAGCGAGGCCGACGCGATCGGCCGCGTGATCGTCGCCGCGTTTGCGGGCGAGCCGGAATGCGGGCAGTTCGAGCGGCGCATCGTCGAGACGCTGCGCGCGGACGGTGCGCTGAGCGTGTCGCTCGTCGCGGAGCGCGACGGGCGCATCATCGGCCACGTCGCGTTCTCGGCGGTTGCGATCGGCGGCGAGCCGGCCGGCAGCCAGCAGTGGTACGGGCTCGCGCCGCTCGCGGTGCTGCCCGATTGCCAGCGGCAGAGCATCGGCGCGGGGCTCGTGCGCACGGGGCTCGACGCGTTGCGCCGGCTCGGTGCGCGTGGTTGCGTCGTGCTCGGCGAGCCGGCGTATTACGCGCGTTTCGGGTTCGAACCGTCCGGCGACATCGTGTTTCCGGGCGTGCCGCCCGAGTATTTCCTCGCGCTGTCGTTCGATGATTCGGCCACGCTGCCGTCGGGTGACGTGCGCTATCACGACGTGTTTTATCCCGCATAGTGCGGGTGACGTCCGGTACGGAACAGGCCGCTCTTCGGAGCGGCTTTTTTATGGCACGTTTTCGCGCACCCAACGAAAAAGCCGCTCCGAAGAGCGGCTTTTCGATGCACGGGCGAGTATCGCCGGCGTTACTGAATCTTCGCCTGCTGGCGCAGACCTTCCTCGAACGCCTGCAGCTTCTGCTGCACCAGCTGTTGCGCGATTTGCGCCTTCACCTGCTCGAGCGGCGGCGGGGCGATGTCGCGGATGTCGTCGACGCGAATGATGTGCCAGCCGAACTGCGTTTTCACCGGCGTGTCGGTCATCTGGCCTTTCTGCAGCTTCTGCGCAGCCGCCGCGAATTCCGGCACGTAGGCCTTCGGGTCGGACCAGTCGAGATCGCCGCCGTTCTTGCCCGAACCCGGATCCTTCGAGTATTGCTTCGCGAGATCCTCGAACTTCGCGCCGGCCTTGATCTTCGCGATCAGGTCCTTCGCCTGCTGCTCGTTGTCGACGAGGATGTGGTGCAGGTGGTATTCGCGGTTGCCGCCGGCGCCCTTGACGAGGTCGTCGTAGCGCGCCTTCACTTCGGCGTCGGTCGGCTGGTTCTTCTTCAGGAAGCTCTCGATCATCGAGCGCAGCACGACGGTCTGTTGCGCGACTGCGACTTGCGCCTTCACGTCAGGACGGTTCGGGATGCCTTCGCGGATGGCTTCCTGCATCAGGATTTCGCGGTTCACGAGTTCCTCGCGCACGGCCTGCTGCAGTTTCGGGCCATCGGCCTGACCTTGCTGGACGAGCTGCGCGACCATCGCGTCGGCGCGCGACTTCGGAATCGGCGTGCCGTTCACGACGGCGATGTTCTGGGCGAATGCCGGTGCCGCTGCAAAAGCAGCCGCCGCGACCCACAGGCGGGGGGATTTCAGGATCATCGGGAATTCCTAATGAGACTAGATTGAAGATTCGTTGAATTCTTCGGGCGTGTAAGCCACGATCGCGAGCGCGTGAATGCCGCGCTGCATCGCATCAGCGAGCGCATCATACACCAGCCGGTGCCGCGCGACGCGCGGCTTGCCGGCGAATGCGGCCGACACGATCGTGACCGTGAAATGGCCGCCGGCGGCCGCGCCGGCGTGGCCCGCGTGCTGCGCGCTGTCGTCGCGCACGGTGAGCGACAGCGGCGCGAGCGACGCTGTGAGGCGCGCTTCGATCAGCGCGACGCGTTCGCCGGTCGAGGCGTTGAGAAAGGCGTCCGTCATGTCACTCGTCCTTCAGGTATTTCGTGAGCCACAGGCTCTGCAGGATGATGAATACGACCATCGCGCCCGTCGTACCGAACAGCTTGAAGTTCACCCATTGCGATTCGGTGAAGTTGTGCACCACGTACAGGTTCGCGACGCCGAGCACCGCGAAGAACAGCGCCCATGCAACATTCAGCTTGTCCCACACGGGGGACGGCAGCGTGAGCTGCTTGCCCATCATCTTCTCGATCAGGTTCTTGCTGAACGCATAACGCGCGGCGAGCAACCCGATCGCAAACAACCAGTACAGCACAGTCGGTTTCCATTGAATGAATTTCTCGTCATGCAGGACGAGGGTGGCGCCACCGAATACGACGATCACGCCGAGGCTGACCCACAGCATCGTGTCGACCTTCCGGTGCCGGAAGGCGACCCAGGCGACCTGGGCCAGCGTCGCGATGATCGCGACCGCGGTGGCGGTGAAGATGCCCCAGACCTTGAAGGCGACAAAAAACAGGATGATCGGAAACAGATCGAACAGGAATTTCATGGCGCTCGCAGCTGCGTGAAAGGCCGCTTGAGCGGCCTTTCACCGTTGTAGGGACCCGCCAGGCATCGCCGTCGCGGATCGTCGGGGCGGTCCGGCCCGAGGCTGACCGCCCGGCAGATCCGCCCGGCGCCGCTCATTCGTTTTCGGGTCGGGACTCGAAGTTTAACGCAGCCGAATTGATGCAGTACCGCAAACCGGTCTGGTCGCGCGGGCCGTCCTCGAAGACGTGGCCCAGATGCGCGCCGCAGTGGTTGCAGCGCACCTCGACGCGCACCATCCCGTGCGAGTAGTCGACCTTCTCGTCGATCACCTCGCCGTTGAGCGGCTTGAAGTAGCTGGGCCAGCCGCAGCCCGAGTGGAATTTGGAACCGGATTCGAACAGCGGCGTGCTGCAGACGACGCATTTGTAGATGCCGGCGTCTTCCGTGTCGGTGTATTCGCCGGTGAATGCGCGCTCGGTCGCCGCATGCTGCGTGACCTCGTACTGCATCGGCGTGAGCCGGCGGCGCAGGTCGGCGTCGTCCTTCTGGTACGGGAAGGTTTTGTCGTCGGAATCGTGGGACATGTGGGGTTCTCCTGATCGGTCGGTCGATACGCGCGGGTTGCGGGCTCAGGACGAGCAGCTCACTTCGAGCGACCCGGCCCAGTCGGGCGGCAACGCCGCGTACGCTTCATGCTCGGGTTGTTCGTCGAACGGGCGGCGCAGGATCTGCGCGAGCCGTTCGACTTCCGAAAAATCCTTTTCCTTCGCGCGCCGGATCGCGACTTCGGCCAGATGGTTGCGAAGCACGTATTTCGGGTTCACGCGATTCATCGCGTCCGCGCGGGCCGCGTCGTCGCGCATTTCCTCGGACAGCCGCGCGCGGTAGAGGTTCGCCCACGCATCGAACGCTTCGCGGTCGATGAACAGGTCGCGCACCGGGGCGTCGCGGCTCGCGTCGTGCTTCGAGATCTGTGCGAGGCGGCGGAACGTCAGCGTGAAATCCGCATGGCTCGCGTGCATCGTCTCGAGCAGCTTGTTCGCGAGTTCGGCGTCGCTCTCGCGTTCGAGCTCGAGGCCGAGCTTCGCGCGCATCGCGCGTTCGAGCGCGGGGCCGAAACGTTCCGGGAATTTCGCGAGCACGGCCTGTGCGTCGTCCACTGCGCGCTCGGCACGCGCGTCGTCGTCGGCGATGTCGTGCTGCAGCCCGATCAGCGGCAGCAGCGCTTGCGCGAGGCAGTAGCAGTTCCAGTGCGCGATGCGCGGCTGCATCCGGTACGCATAGCGGCCTTTGTTGTCCGAGTGGTTGCAGATGTGGTTCGCATCGAACGCGTCGACGAAGCCGAACGGGCCGTAGTCGATCGTCACGCCGAGGATCGACATGTTGTCGGTGTTCATCACGCCGTGGCAAAAGCCGACGGCCTGCCACTGCGCGACGAGGTCGGCCGTGCGCAGCGTCGCGGCTTCGAGCAGCGCGAGGTACGGATCGTCCGCGTCGCGGCATTCGGGATAGAAGCGGTCGATCACGTGATCGGCGAGCTGGCGCAGCAGGTCGGGGCGATCGTTCGAGAAGAAGTGCTCGAAGTGGCCGAAGCGCACGAAGCTTTCCGACACGCGCGTGACGACGGCCGACGTCTCGATTTCCTCGCGGACCACCGGCTGATCGGAGCCGATCACCGTCAGCGCGCGCGTGGTCGGGATGCCGAGGTGATGCATCGCTTCCGAGCACAGGAATTCGCGGATCGACGAGCGCAACACCGCGCGGCCGTCGCCCATCCGCGAGTACGGCGTGCGGCCGCTGCCTTTCAATTGCAGTTCGTAGCGGCGGCCGTCGGTGCCGGTGCGCTCGCCGATCGTCAGCGCGCGGCCGTCGCCGAGCTGGCCGGCCCATACGCCGAACTGGTGGCCGGAATACACCGACGCGTACGGCATCGCGTGCGCGGGCCAGTCGCGCGTCGGGTTGCCGGCGAACAGCTCGGCGAAGCCGGGCTGCGCGGCGATCGACGGCGGCAGGTCGAGCCGCTGCGCGACTTCGTCGGAGAACCCGACGACGTACGGCGCGGCAAGCGGCGCGGCCGGCAGCCGCGTATGAAACGCATCGCCGAGCGTGACGAACGCGCCTGCGGCGGGCGCGCCGAGCGTGGCGGCGAGGTCGGGGAGGGTGTCAGCCGCATCGGCTGCGCTTCGGGAAAACGACATGTTGAGCGCCTCTGGGTAAGCCGATATTGTAAGGCGGCGCCGCGCCGCCCGCATGGTGGCGCGCGCGCCGTGCGCCACGCCCGTCCGGGGCCGCTGACGGGCGCGCCGCAGAGGCTGGTCACCGATTCGCATCCTCACGGAGAACAAGACGATGGGTAAGCCGTTGCTGGGCCAGATGATGGACATGCCGTTGCTGGTGTCCTCGCTGATTTCGCATGCCGCGCGGCACGCCGGCGACACGGAAATCGTGTCGAAGCGCGTGGAAGGCGACCTGCATCGCTATACGTACCGCGATTGCGAACGCCGCGCGAAGCAACTGGCGCAGGCGCTTGCGCGGCTCGGCGTCGAAACCGGCGACCGCGTTGGCACGCTGGCGTGGAACGGCTACCGTCATCTGGAGGCGTACTACGGGATCGGCGGGATGGGCGCTGTCTGCCACACGATCAACCCGCGCCTGTTCCCCGAGCAGATCGCGTACATCGTCAATCACGCGGAAGACCGCTACGTCTTCTTCGACATCAATTTCGCGCCGCTCGTCGACGCCATCGCACCGCAGTGCCCGCACGTGAAGGGCTGGGTCGCGATGACCGATGCCGCGCACCTGCCGTCGGGCGCGACGCCCTATCTCTGCTATGAAACGCTTGTCGAGGCCGAGGACGGCCGCTACGACTGGCCGCGCCTCGACGAGCAGCAGGCGTCGGGGCTCTGCTACACGTCCGGCACGACCGGCAACCCGAAGGGCGTGCTGTATTCGCACCGCTCGACGGTGCTGCACGCGTACGGCGCCGCGCTGCCCGACGCGATGAACCTGTCCGCGATGGACGCCGTGCTGCCCGTCGTGCCGATGTTCCACGTCAACGCGTGGGGGCTGCCGTATGCGGTGCCGTTGACCGGCGGCAAGCTCGTGCTGCCCGGCAAGGATCTCGACGGCAAATCGCTGTACGAGCTGATGGAGGCCGAACGCGTGACGTTCTCCGCGGGCGTGCCGACCGTGTGGCTCGGGCTGCTCAACTACATGCGCGAAGCCGGCGTGCGCTTCTCGACGCTGAATCGCACGGTGATCGGCGGCTCGGCGTGCCCGCCCGCGATGCTGCGCACGTTCGAGGACGAATACGGCGTGCGCGTGATCCATGCATGGGGAATGACCGAGCTGTCGCCGCTCGGCACGCTCGCGAAGCTCAACTGGGCGCAGTCGCAGCGGCCGCTCGACGCGCAGCGCCGGCTGCTCGAGAAACAGGGGCGCGTGATCTGCGGCGTCGACATGCGCATCGTCGGCGAGGACGGCCAGGAACTGCCGTGGGACGGCGTTGCGTTCGGCGAACTGCAGGTGCGCGGGCCGTGGGTGATCGACCACTACTTTCGCGGCAATGAATCGCCGCTGTCGGACGGCTGGTTCCCGACCGGCGACGTCGCGACGATCGATCCCGACGGCTTCCTGCAGATCACCGACCGCAGCAAGGACGTGATCAAGTCGGGCGGCGAATGGATCAGCTCGATCGACATCGAGAACGTCGCGATTGCCCACCCGGGTGTGGCCGAAGCCGCGTGCATCGCCTGTGCTCACCCGAAATGGACCGAGCGCCCGCTGCTCGTCGTGGTGCCGCGCGAAGGCGCGAACCTGAACCGCGACACGCTGCTCGCGTTCTATGAAGGCAAGGTCGCGAAATGGTGGATCCCCGACGACGTCGTGTTCGTCGAATCGCTGCCGCACACCGCGACCGGCAAGCTGCAGAAGCTGAAGCTGCGCGAGACGTTCCGCGACTACGTGTTGCCGACGGCGGTGTGCGAGCCGTAAGCGTGGCACCCGGGCCGGCGACGGCCCGCGAACCGGTCGCCCGATCCGTCCCCGGATCGGCAACAAAATTCAAATTGAACGACCGTGCTTTTTCGTTGTATGCTGCCTCAGTTCATCCGGACATGCGGCTGTTCGACCGCGCACAATGAAGCGCAGCCACCCCGGCGCGCGATGCATGGAGGCAGGCAGATGGCAGTGGATTACTCGACTCGCGACGGCGTGGCCGTCATTACGCTCAACAATCCGCCCGTCAACGGGCTTGGCCTGTCGACCCGCCAGGGCGTCATGGACGCGCTCGATCGCGCCGCGCAGGATCCGTCGGTCGCGGCCATCGTGCTGACCGGCGCGGGCCGCGCGTTCTCGGGCGGTGCGGATATCACCGAATTCAATACGCCGAAGGCGCTGCAGGAGCCGACGCTGCACACCGTGATCCACGCGGTGGAGGCAAGCGCGAAGCCCGTCGTCGCCGCGCTGCACAGCGTCGTGATGGGCGGTGGCCTCGAGCTTGCGCTCGGCGCGCACTACCGCGTCGCGGCGCCCGGCGCGCAGGTCGCGCTGCCCGAAGTGAAGCTCGGCCTGCTGCCGGGCGCGGGCGGCACGCAGCGCCTGCCGCGCGCGGTGGGGCTCGAAACCGCACTGAACATGATCGTGTCGGGCGCGCCGGTGCTGTCTGAACACCTTGCGAAAAGCGGGCTGTTCGATGCAATGGCCGACGGCGACCTGCTCGACGCGGCTGTCGCGTTTGCCCAGAAGGCCGGCGCGCAGAAGGGGCCGCATCCGCGCGTGCGCGATCGCAAGATCGTCCACGACAACGCCGCAGGCTTCATCCAGTTCGCGCGCAATTCCGCGCAGGCCGCCGCACCGAATTTCCCCGCGCCGCACAAGTGTATCGACGCGATCGAGGCCGGCGTGCTGAACGGCTTCGACAAGGGCAGCATCGCGGAGCGCGAGGGTTTCGTCGCGCTGATGATGACGCCGGAAAGCCGTGCGTTGCGCCACGCGTTCTTCGGCGAGCGTGCGGCGAGCAAGATTCCCGACGTGCCGTCCGACACGCCGCTGCGCGAGATCCGTCGCGTCGGCGTGATCGGTGCGGGCACGATGGGCGGCGGAATCGCGATGAACTTCATCAACGCGGGTCTGCACGTCACGCTGCTCGAGACGAAGCAGGACGCGCTCGAGCGCGGCATCGCGACGATCCGCAAGAACTACGACGCGCAGGTGAAGAAGGGCAAGCTCACGCAGGAGAAGCTCGACGCGCGCATGGCGCTGATCGCGCCGACGCTGTCCTACGACGACCTCAAGGATGCCGACCTGATCGTCGAAGCCGTGTTCGAGGAACTCGGCGTGAAGGAGCAGGTGTTCAAGAAGCTCGACGAAGTCGCAAAGGCGGGCGCGATCCTCGCGTCCAATACATCGACGCTCGACGTCGACAGGATCGCGGCGTTCACGAAGCGCCCGCAGGACGTCGTCGGCATGCACTTCTTCAGCCCGGCGAACGTGATGAAGCTGCTCGAGGTCGTGCGCGGCGCGCAGACCGCGAAGGACGTGCTCGCGACCGTGATGGCCGTCGCGAAGAAGATCCGCAAGACGGCGGTCGTGTCCGGCGTGTGCGACGGCTTCATCGGCAACCGGATGATCGAGCAGTACATCCGCCAGGCGCTGTTCATGCTCGAGGAAGGCGCATTGCCCGCGCAGGTCGATCGCGCGATCGAGAAGTTCGGGTTCGCGATGGGGCCGTTCCGGATGAGCGACCTCGCCGGCAACGACATCGGCTGGGCGATCCGCAAGCGCCGCTATGTCGAGAAGCCCGATCTGCAGTACTCGAAGATTGCCGACCGCCTGTGCGAACAGGGCCGTTTCGGCCAGAAGACGGGCGCCGGCTGGTACGACTACGTGCCGGGCGATCGCAAGGCGAAGCCGTCGTCGCTGGTCGACGAGATGGTCGTCGCGTATTCGAAGGAGCGCGGCGTCGAGCGACGCAAGATCGGCGACGACGAGATCGTCGAGCGGCTGGTGCTCGCGCTCGTCAACGAAGGCGCGAAGATCCTCGAAGAGAAGATCGCGTCGAAGGCGTCCGACATCGACATGGTCTACCTGACCGGCTATGGCTTCCCGCTGTGGCGCGGCGGCCCGATGCTGTACGCGGACGTGGTCGGCCTCTACAACGTCGAGCGCGCGATTCGCCGCTACGCGGCCGCGCCGAACGGCGACGCATGGCAGCTCGCGCCGTCGATCGCGGAACTGGCGAAAGCCGGCCGCGGGTTCAACGGCTGACGACGCTGCATGGCGGCGCGACCGATCCTGTCTGGAGACACGCAATGAAACGCACCGACGACGTCCTGCTCGTGATCGACGTGCAATACGACTTCATGCCGGGCGGCGCGCTCGCGGTGCCGGACGGCGATGCGGTCGTCCCCGTGATCAACGCGCTCGCACAGCGCTTCGACCAGGTCGTGCTCACGCAGGACTGGCACCCGCGCGAGCACGTGTCGTTCGCTGCGAACCATCCGGGCCGCGAGCCGTTTTCCACGCTCGCGCTGCCGTACGGCGAGCAGGTGCTGTGGCCCGTGCATTGCGTGCAGGACACTGAAGGTGCAGCGCTGCATCGCGACCTCGACATCCCGCACGCGCGGCTCGTGATCCGCAAGGGCGGCGACGCGCAGGTCGACAGCTATTCCGCGTTCGTCGAAGCCGACCGCACGACGCGCACCGGGCTCGCGGGCTACCTGCGCGAACTCGGCGCGAAGCGCGTGTGGTGCTGCGGGCTCGCGACCGACTATTGCGTTGCGTGGTCGGCGCTCGATGCGCGCGCGGCCGGTTTCGACGCCGCGGTGATCAACGATGCGTGCCGTGCGATCGACCTGAACGGGTCGCTCGCGCACGCATGGCAGCAGATGCAGGCAGCGGGCGTCGCACATGTGACGTCCGCGGGCGCGCGCCCGGCGGCGTAGCGCATTTCCCATCCGATTCAGGGTCTGTTTACATATTTGAAGCAGGACCGAAGGAGACTCGCATGACCGAAGCCGTAATCGTATCGACCGCACGCACGCCGCTGGCGAAATCCTGGCGTGGCGCATTCAACATGACGCACGGCGCGACGCTCGGCGGCCACGTGGTCGCGGCCGCGCTCGAACGCGCGAAGCTCGACCCCGCACGCGTCGAGGACGTGATCATGGGCTGCGCGAACCCCGAAGGCGCGACCGGTGCGAACATCGCACGGCAGATCGCGCTGCGTGCGGGGCTGCCCGTGACCGTGCCGGGGATGACGGTGAACCGTTTCTGTTCGTCGGGGCTGCAGACCATCGCACTGGCCGCGCAGCGGATCATCGCGGGCGAAGGCGAGGTCTATGTCGCGGGCGGCGTCGAATCGATCTCGTGCGTGCAGAACGAGATGAATCGGCACATGGTCCAGGAGGGCTGGCTCGTCCAGCACAAGCCGGAGATCTACTGGAACATGTTGCAGACGGCCGAGAACGTCGCGAAGCGCTACGGCATCTCGAAGGAGCGGCAGGACGAATACGGCGTGCAGTCGCAACTGCGCGCCGCGGCCGCACAGGAAGCCGGGCGTTTCCGCGACGAAATCGTGCCGATCACCGTGCTCGCGGGCATTGCCGACAAGGCGACGGGCCGCCTGTTCACGAAGGAAGTGACGGTATCGGCCGACGAAGGCATTCGCCCCGACACGACGCTCGAAGGCGTGTCGAAGATCCGTTCGGCCGTGCCGGGCGGCGTGATCACCGCCGGTAACGCGAGCCAGTTCTCGGACGGCGCGTCGGCATGCGTCGTGATGAGCGCCGAGGCCGCGCAGCGCGAAGGGCTGCAGCCGCTGGGCGTGTTCCGCGGCTTCGCGGTGGCCGGTTGCGAGCCCGACGAGATGGGCATCGGCCCCGTGTTCGCGGTGCCGAAGCTGCTGAAGCAGGCGGGGCTGAAGGTCGACGACATCGGCCTGTGGGAGCTGAACGAGGCGTTCGCGGTGCAGGTGCTGTATTGCCGCGACACGCTCGGGATTCCTGAGGACCGGCTGAACGTGAACGGCGGCGCGATCGCGGTCGGCCATCCGTACGGCGTGTCGGGCGCGCGCCTGACGGGCCATGCGTTGATCGAAGGCAAGCGGCGCGGCGTGAAGTACGTGGTCGTCACGATGTGCATCGGCGGCGGGCAGGGTGCGGCCGGCTTGTTCGAAATCCTCTGATCATTGACCGGTGGCGGCCACGGGCGCGCTTCGGCGACGCCCGCGGCCGCGACGTGAATCGGCGCGACTGAACCGCAATTCGAAACGGTCGGGAAGCAAAAGGCATGTGCCCGGCAATGCCGTTTCCCCTTACTTGTCAAACGAATTGCCCCACCTATACTTGCTCTGACATTTGCCTTTCGGCACGATGGGCCGGAGCGCGCATCGCGCGATCCGTGCCGCGAAGGTTCGAACCAACGCAGCAGACCGACCGGGGACCGAATGAGTACGACTTATGCAGCCGGGGAACCGCCGCGCGTCGTCAGCGCGGCCGCGAGGCTCTACGCGAAATGCCTGCTGGTCGGATTCGCGTTGCTGCCTGCGTATCTGATTGCCTATCTGTGGTTCTTCAGCGACCCGCACGTCGTGTTCGAGAGCCACGCATTCCATGAAATTGCGATCGCGGCCGCGACCCTCGAAGGCGCGTTCGTCACCTACGTGACGTGGGTGTGCTACCGGTCGTCCGGCGAGCCGCTGCTGCGCTGGCTGACGCTCGGCTTTCTCGGCTTCGCGATGATCTATGCGCTGCACGGTGCGTTCACCGGGATGGCGCACCACAATATCTGGCTGTTCCTGCTGTACGGGCCCGCGTCGCGGCTCGTGATGTCGATCCTGTTGCTGACGGGCCTGCTGTCGTATTCGCGTCCGCCCGACCGGATCGAGAAGCGCACGAGCGTGCGGACGTGGCTGCCGTGGATCGTGTTCTTCGTGATCGTCAACGTCGTCGTTGCCTACATTGCGTATTCGCCGATCGCCGGCGCGCTGGGGACGCGGCTGTCGATGGAAGGCGGCGCGCTCGTGTTCTCGCTGCTGAACGTGTGCCTGCTGCTCGCGCGGCGGATCCGTTCGCCGCTGATGGTGATCTACGGCGTGTCGATCATGGCGTTCGCGCTGTCGTCGCTCGCGTTCATTCTCGGCAAGCCGTGGAATCACATGTGGTGGCTGGCGCACGCGATTTTCGCGGGCGGCTTCTTCCTGCTCAGCTACGGCGTCGTGCAGGCGCTGCAGACGACGCGCTCGTTCTCGGCGATCTACAGCCAGGAAGACCTGATGAGCCGGCTGGCGGAATCGATGTCGCGCACCGAGAGCGCGTTGCAGGAACTGCGACGCACGAACCAGAAGCTCGAGTACATGGCCGCGACCGATCCGATGACGGGCGCGTCGAACCGCCGGCAGTTCATCGCGCAGGTCGAGCGCGAGATAGTGCGGGCCGAACGCGACGGCACGCCGTTCTGCCTGCTCGCACTCGATCTCGACAATTTCAAGAACATCAACGATGCCTACGGGCACCAGATCGGCGACGAGGTGCTGCGCGGCGTCGTGCGCCAGTGCCTCGAGGCGATCCGGCCGGCGGGCGGGCTCGCGCGGGTCGGCGGCGAGGAGTTCATGGCGTTGCTGCCGGACATGCCGCTCGAAGGCGCGCGGATGACGGCCGAGCGCGTGCGTTCGTCGATCGCGAGTTCGCCGTTCGGGCTGGACTTCAAGCGCGTGCAGGTGACGGTCAGCGTCGGCGTCGCGCAATACGGCGTCGACGGCAGCACGGTCGATGCGTTGCTGAGGGTGGTCGACGAGCGGTTGTACGCGGCGAAGCGGGAGGGGCGCAACCGCGTGGTGTCGCGGTAGTCCGGTTTCAGCCGAAGCCCCGGAGGCGGCAACGCCCCCGGGGCTGTTTGCATGCCGGCCGGCAGGCGATGCGCTAGCGTGACGCCACCGCCGTCGCATGTTTCGGCTGCCCGTCCGGCATCTGCTGCGACGCCTGCCACCAGTACTTGCCCGCGCGCTGCTGCGGATCGCGGATCGCGAGATACGTCGTACTCCAGAGCTGGGCCGCGTTGGCTTCGGTCGCGTCCGCGCTGCGCGTGCCGAATGCATCGGTCTGGTACCTGCCGTTCACGTAGGACCACGTCCACATTTCCGACGTCCGCATGTCGCGTCCGTTCGAGATCACCTGCCAGATCGTCTGCCGCGCCTGCGTGAGCAGCGTGCGGGTCGCGGCAGACAGGTCCTGCCGTGCGAGCTGGCGATCGAGCCCGGCCACCCACATCGCCTGCTGCCACGACCAGATCACCGTGCCGTGATACGCGGAACTCGTGAATTTCGGCCACAGCGACTGATTCGCATACGCCGGGTTCGCGATCAGCATCCCGGCATCGGTCACCAGCCCGGTCGGGAACGGCCGCGTGACGTCGGTGACGATCCGCTGGAGCTGGTCGTCCGGCGGCGTGCCGAACAGCAGCGCGAAACCGCCGTCGGAGTTCATCACCGGAATCGGGTTGCCCTGCTGATCGAGCGACAGCGCGTAGAACGCCAGCGGTGCGCCTGGCGCGGCACCGGCCGGCACGCCGGCGGATGGCGCATAGGTCGACACGTCGGTGGCCGCCTGCGCAGCCGGCACGCTGACCTGGAACAGCGGCGGCGCCTGCGTTTCCCATGTGGCGGCTTCGGTCGCCGTGTTGGCGAGCGTCGCGCGTTGCCCGGCATCCAGATACGGATCGAGCAGGCCGTGCGCGAGGAATGCGTTCGCCGCGCGCAGCGCAGCTGGCACGAGCACCGCATTCACGTCGTAAGGGTAGACGCCGCCGCCGAGGCCGTCGGTGCTGTCGCGCCAGTTGCCGACGATCTCGCCGGGCCGCAGGTGGATCAGGTTCGCGACCGTCGGTTGCTGCGCGAACGCCTGCGCGGTCGTCGCGACGTGCAGCAGGTTCACGACGAGGCGGTTGCCGTTGGTCTGCCCGTCGCTGCCGCGTTGCGCGAGATACGCGGCCGCACGCGCCTGGCCGCGCGTATCGTCGATCAGCCATGCGGCCGCGATCGGCGCGAGCAGGTAGTCGCTGTCGATCATCTTGTAGTCGTAGGTCGGTGCCGGATCGTTCGGCCGTCCGTTCTTCTGGTTGTCGACCAGCGCGAATTCGCCGATGCCTTCCTCGTGCGCGACCCTGCCGTCGACCGACAGGCGGCTCAGCACCGACGACAGGCCGGCCTCGATCGCCGCCGGTCCGAGTACCGGCATCAGCATGCGGACCGAGATCAGCGTGTCGCGGCCGAAGTACGTGTCGTACTGCCACGAGCCGGCCAGCAGCTTGTCATTGAAACTCAGGAATTCGAGGACGTTCTGGCTCACCGGGTCGGGGTTCACGGACGGGGCGAACAGGTCCGCGTGCGCGATCGGCGACAACGGCGTCTCGCCCGACAGCGCATCGATGTGCAGCTTCAGCGTGTGCGAGCCCGCCGGCGCGTTCAGCACGAGCTTGCCGCCGGCTGCCGGCGCGATGCTGCCGCCGTCGCGCAGCGTGATGCGCAGCGAATAGCCGGGCGCGCCGTCGATCCGGTCGCGTTGCCATTGCGCGGCGCTGCCCTGGACGGTCGGCGTGGTGAGAATCTGCTGCGGAATCGTTGCGCCGCCGTTGAAGTCGCGCAGGAAGCGCACGTTGCTGAGCACACCCTGGCGGATCGTCAGCGTATTCGTATCGACCGACACGTCGGCGCCGATGCCGTACAGCGGGCGGCCGCGCGCGTCGGGCGCCGACAGCGCGGACGGTGACGTGTCGAGGCTCCAGTTCACCGGTTGCGCGGTGTCGTCGAACCACAGCCCGGTGCCGCTGTTACCGGCGGGGAAGACCACGAGCAGGCGCGGCTTCGTCGACGAACGCACCAGCAGGTGCGCGGCGACCTTGTCCTGCCGGTAGAACGCGTTGATCTGGCCACCGGTGTCCATGCGGAACGACAGCGCGGCCTGGTTCGACGGCGGGCTGTTCGACTGGACGTCGTCGTCGTTGCAGGCTGCGAGCAGGCTGGCGCAGACGAGCCCGAGACACAGCGACTTCGCAAGGCGATGCATGTTGATGTCCCTCCTGATGAATGGCGATTTTTTATCTGGATGTTCGAATGCGCGGATCCGTGGTCCGTTTGGTCTCGTGTCGCAGCTATTTGGGTGAATGGCTGGAATTAATCGAAGCGTGGCGCTTGTTAAAAAAGCAAATCAGGCTGCAAATAAACGCATGACTGATAAGTGCGGAAAACTGAAGCGACGAGGGCGTCTTTGTGCAGCAAGGGAAAGGCGATGTAAAGCGCCTTCGCGCCAGTGAGTGGCGGATCGGGTGCGGTGGAAGAAAATGAAACGTAAGCCATCGTAGGGGATTCTAAATTTTGGGGAAAGTCAGAGTCAATAATGTCGTGTGATTTTTCAATATTGGATTGAGAATTTAGTTGCAATTATTACTCATTGAATCGGTAAAATGTGCGGTTGAATTGATTTGAGGAGTGCAGTCTGGATATCCGGTAATGAAACGATCGGCAATAGCGTTTCATCCCGGCGATTGACGTCGGAAAGGAAATGAATCGTCGTGTTTATATCGGCCGTTGTCGTGAAAGGCCGGGATGCGCTGATACGGCGCGCGCGAAACCGAGCAATCCGCATTCCTGCCAAGCAATCGAAGACCGCGTTCGTGTCACTGGAGCCGCCGGCCCGTACGTCGTGCTTGCCGGCGGTCCCAGGGGCGTCTCCAGTGCCACGATCCAGCCTGTACCTGGCGACGAGGCCAGGAAATGCCTCGACGTCTGCTAGCATTTGTCGAAGGAATCGATCGAAAAGACCTGTCGCAGCGCGATTCCTGTAGACCTGGCCCGCACGTGTTGGCGGGGTGGAATTCGACCATGGCAGGAGGCCCGCTCAATGGCGCTCGAATGCATCAATCCCAAGGATCTGCCCGTTCCGCAAACCTACACGCAAGTCGTCGTTGCGACGGGGAGCAAGATGGTATTCATCTCGGGCCAGGAGCCCGAGGACATCCACGGCAAGCTGGTTGGACAGGGTGATCTTGACGCCCAGGCGCGCCAGGTATTCGGCAATCTCGGCCGGGCACTCGCGGGTGCCGGGGCGCGACCCGAGCAGGTCGCGAGGATTACCATCTACGTCGTCAATTACGACCGCGACGCATGCCTGCCGATTATCGAAAGCGCACGGAAAGCGCTGTTCGGCGATCACAAGCCGGCGGACGTGGTGCTCGGTGTCGCGACGCTGTCCCCCGGCTACCTGATCGAGGTTGATGCGATTGCGATCATTGATTGATTGTCCGCTTCACCGCTCAAGCTGCTTGGCGCTAACGGCGGGTCATCTCCGACAAGGGCCTCAAAATACAATCCATTAGGCGTCGGCAAGTTTGGTAGGCTTGTCGCCTGCCTTCGCTTGTCGGATCTTGGGGCTGGACACGATTTCGAGTGAACGGTGATCGGGGGCGACGTACCCGATTGCCAAGCGTGACAGGCGAATTGCCGAAACAACACGAATTGGAGCGAACGAAGTGATCAGGCATATCGTCATGTGGAAACTGAATTGACATTTCGTATTGTAAGGTATTGATTAACAAGAAATGTTATCCGCACGCGTACGTTTGATACCCCCTGCAATACCCCTTTTTCGTGTGCTGGAACGACTGACCACGTGCGTATCCGGCCCTTCGCACGGTTCCGAAAACTGACGTGCGATTAACCCATTCTCCCAGGCTGTCGGGTGATTACAGGATTCGTTGCTCCGGGATGGGGCAGTGGTCTTCCGATCCATCCGGCTGCGCCTGAGCGTTCTCCGCGCTCGGATCATTTACACTCGATCGTTGCAATGGAGAGCAGGAATCAGAAATGGGCGAAAACTATCATCATGAGCCTCACTTCACAAACCTCCTGCAATTGCTAATGGCGATGGTTCAAGCGCAGGCAGGGATCCTCATCCCCAAGGGGCAAGAGTGGCAGAACGATCGTCAGACGCTAGCAAAGAAACTGGCCTTCCACTTGCACACCATAAAGACGCTTGGTGACGGGGCTGAGCTTGAAATTGGCGGCATAAAAACCCCCATCGTTGACCATGGCTCGATCAAGGTGTTGGCTCGGTCGGTCTTAGAAAACTACATCGTTTTTGCTTTCATCTTCGGAAACCCTAACCTCGATGTGAGCCGGTTCCGGCATATGACCTGGCGCATGGCAGGCCTCATGGATCGGCAGCGCCGGATTCCAATCACCGCAGACGGTCGACAAAAGTTGTCGGAGGAGTCGGCGACGGTGGAAGGATTGCGACGAGAGATTGAAGGTCACCCCTTGTTCGCAGGCCACTCGACAAAAGAGCGCAAAGCACTGGCAAAGGGTGATTGGAGTGCCGGCAAACAATGGCATGAACTGGCTACGGAAGCAGGGCTGCATCAGCGGTACTTCCGCAACATTTATGGCTACCTCTGTGACTACTCACATTCGAGCTACGCAGCCGCGCTGCAGGTGGGGGAAGCGAGAACCATCGAGGAACAGCGCGCGATTTCCAACAGTATGTTTGGCCTGTTGAATATGACCATGGCGCACTTCGTTGCGGTCTATGCGGGACTATTTGAATCCGCAAGGCAATTATTTGAGCAAAGTCCGACAAGAGAAACGGCAGAGAGGTGGCGCTTCACGGCCACTGATTTTGACGCAATCTATGGAACTGCCAGCTAGCAGACTCGTGTAAAAGTTGCTTTGGCTGCCCGAGTTTCCGGGCGGCCCAAGCGTGCCTGCTCGGAGGTCGCCATCCGACCAGTTGTCGGCACAGGCGAGCGGCGGCTACCGGCCAATATGAGTCTTTTGCGCGATCGCTCAAGTAGCCTGTCCAGTGACCGCTTCACCGGCAAGACCTGCCCGCCATGCTGTCCCGTGAACGTATTCACTCCTTCATTCAAGACGCGTGCGCCGCAATCACCCTAGCCACGGTCCCCAGCGATCGCTTGCGCTCCACCGCGCCGCACGGAGTGAAATTGCGTCGTTCGCTGTTATCATCGACGCGAAAGATGAGGGCGCTCGTCGCTTTTATGAGCGGGAGAGTCTCCTCGCATTGCCCGATCAGCCCATAAAGCTATTTCGGCCGATAACAGACATCCGGCGGCTCTTCTGATGATGCGCGACCTGACCGAGGAATGCCTTCGAATCCTGAACAAGGGTTTTTTCGAGATCACCGATCCCGGCCCACTCCATCAGCCAATTCGTAGCTTTTCGATCCGCCGGGACGAAAAGCTGAACCTTATCTTGGAGACTGAGGCCGCCCCCAATGCGACGTCGGCGGCGATCAATCTGCCGCCAGGCACGGTTCGTTTGACGAACGAGCGGGCGCTCCTCCGGAGCGTGGGTGGTCTCGAAGGGGAATTCTTTGGGCTGATGCCCTACAGTCAGAATCGCCAGACCCTCGGTGTGACCGAGCAGCCGCTCAAGGAGCTGGCTCAGGTCCATGTCGCCAAGACAAACAACCCGTCCGGGGCACCCGCGGCATATGTCATCGACTGGCTCGAAAACCTGCCCACGAGCCCATACGTTTGGCCAGCGGCTTCCAACGTGGTTACCAGAACCATCACTACTCGAAGAATTTCTCTGAACGACGGCATCACTATCGCGAGCGATACCGACCGTTCCAGCACCTCGTGGAACTCCGCCAAGGTTACGGTGGATGGCGCGACCTTCTACGTTTGCGCGCTCGACAGAGAAGACCGCCCCGGCGCCATCAAGCCGGGGTGCATCGTCTACGATGGCGCCCCAGACGACCAGTTTCGAAAGAAGGTCCGAACAGGCCTTTCTTTCGCGATGGGCGTGTACTTGGTCGATCTCGGCACATCCCACTACGATGCCGAATGGAACGTCGTGTCCACGCTCGCACGGAGCGCCTACAGCCTGCGCCGCCATGCCTTCGACATTGAAACTCTCCAGCTCGCGCCGCTCGGCGACCGCTTCCTGAATGAGCTTGGTGCCCCACAACTGTCAAAGGCGATCCAGGCATTTGTGACGGCGTTCGACTCCCTAGATCTTGCGAACCTGCACTGGGCCTTCTGGCATGCGTGCGCCGCCACTCCGCACATCGCGCCCGCTCACTTCGGCGCGGCGATTGAGGGCTTGCAGAGTGCCTACACCAAAGCCAACCCCGGAAAGGTGCAAGAGGGCTGGGCCACCCGAGACGAATGGAAGATCCTCAAGACTGCACTCAGCGCCGTCATCGACGGCGGCAACATCTCCCTTGAGGCGAAGATGGCCTTGAAGAATAAGCTGCCTACCTTCAATGGCATCGATCAGCGTCAGCGGCTGAAAGACGTGATGGCTGCCTTGAACCTTGAGCTGGGCGATGACGAGGACGCCGCGTGGCGCCGACGGAACAAAGCCGCCCATGGCACGCCGATCCCACAGGGTCAGGAGGTGGCTGCGATCCGGGACATGAAGCTGCTGAGGGGGCTGTTCCAGCGCCTACTGCTACGGATGACCAACGCGGCTGATCAGTACATCGACTACGCCTCGCCCAACCACGAATACCGGCCTTTGCGTCAAGCGCCGCCGACCATCGGTTAAGCGTCGGTGAATTCGCTGTCGAAACCGATGTCCGCCACGGGCTGGGTCAGAGCGTGGTCTTCGAGCGCACTGTGGAAGTAAGTGCTCGGCGAGGCGCGGATGCGGCGGCAGCACTCCAGAAACGGCCGTTGCAGTCGGACAAGTGCGAGCGGCGGCTAAGGGTCGATCATGGCCTTTGATGAGAGCACATCCAAGTTATTTCAGACCTGATCAGATGCTGGCTGAGGGATCAGGTCTAGACTTGGACATGTTATTGGGCAGTGGACGTTTCGCGCGATGTGATGGAACGAATCCATGCTTGTACTTCCGTCTCGGCCCAGAGCGACAGGTTTCGTACGCGTCGCGGTTTCGGGAAGGCATGGCGAGCTGGTCAGCGCTGCTTGATCCCGGTCCGATGGATATACGAGCCATGTTACGAGACGGGCCGGAATGTCTGGCAGCGGATTGGGCTAACGGATTGGCAACCGTATTGCGTCGCCGGTATCTGGCGGCGCTACGAAGGTGAGGACGGCCGCTCGCTGGTCGGCATGACGATGATGACCGTCAACGCGGACGGCCATGCCGTGATGGGGCGTATGCACAAGCCCGGCGACGAAAAGCGGTCCGTGGTGATATTGCACCCGGCGGACTATGACGAGTGGCTGCACACAACGAACGTTGAAGCTGTACGGGCAATGTTGCATTTGTATTTGTCGAACGACATGATCACAGAACCAAAGTAACTTGCAGGCACTTAAAGACAGTCGATAGTGCTTAGCCTGCGATGAGCGGTGTATTCCCTTTCGACAAGTATGTCGGGGAGTCGGGCCGGAGTTATGTTTGGTCGAAAAGGCGTGTCGTACAAACTTGGAACGAATACGGGGATGAGGGCATGGAGTCGGGGCAATTGACGAAGACGCGGATCACTATCACTCGAAGTGGTGGATGTCTTCGAGACGGCGTATGGGACAACATCCCGTTGCTTGCTATTGTGACTGGAGAGAACGGCACTGGAAAATCGCAACTTCTTCATGCGTTGGGTAAGGGACTAGGCGCGCAAGTCGATCAGCCTCAAGGACGTCAAATGGCTCATCAGTCGACATCCTATGGAAATGCTGCCGTTGTTCTTCATGGGGTTCCCCTTAACAATGGCGGTGTTTTCTATTCCTCGTCCGCGTGGACAATGAGGTCGGGAAGTTCAGCATCAGAAGATGCGGTCAAGCAGCGTATTAACGAACTGCATCGGCATCCATCTGAAACAATCACGGCGCAAGCTAATCCGGCCTGGCGAGGCGATCCGGCGTACGCGGATTTCGTTGTGGAAGAGATAGCATCGTCTAAGCGGATCGCATCTCAACCATCACTCGAATCATTTCGAGATGGACTAACGCCGCTTCACATTGCGGCGCCATTCTTTCACTCGCCAACACAATTTGATTTGGCGCTTTACTTCTTCGCCTATGAACTGCTGTCGGCAAATCTACGTTCGAAAGGGGTGAGTGATTCGGAAATTGAGAGGCGATTTGGAGAAAAGCCATGGAATTTGCTGAATGAGATCCTCGCAGCGGCCTCACTATCGTTGCGCGTATCACCTCCAGATCGTATAACGCCTTCTGTTTTTTCGAATTCAAACTACTATCAGCTTAAATTTATTGATGAGCAGAGAAGGGCCGAATTTCCATTTGAGGGACTTTCGTCAGGTGAGAAGGTGATCGTATCAACAATTATGTGGCGATTGGCTGCGGAAAGTACCGGGAAATTTTTCCAACTTCTTCTGCTAGATGAGCCTGACGCCCATCTTCACCCGTCAATGGCCAAGCGCTTCCTCGCTGTAATCGAAAATGTGTTTGTAAAGGCGCGCGGGGTGGCGGTGATTATGACAACGCATTCGCCGACAACCGTTGCACTCGCTCCGGAGGAGAGTCTTTTTATTCTCGAGCGACACGCTGGTGGTATACCGCGAAAATCCGGAAAAGATGAAGCCTTGTATCACTTGACCACTGGCGTCCCTGCGTTGAGTGTTGCTCACGAACATCGACGGCAAGTTTTTGTGGAAAGTGAGCATGATGCACAGTTTTATGAGCAAGTCTATCATGCGCATAGAGAGAAATTTATTTCGGAAATCTCGCTCCAATTCATCCCGGTTGGTCATGAAAAGGGTGGGGGGTGTGAAAGAGTGCGGTACTTAGTTGAGAATCTCGCTAAAGCCGGTAATCCGTGGGTATATGGATTGATAGATCGAGATATAGCGCAATCTGGTACTGAAAGAGTGAAAATTGCCGGGCTCAAACACAGTATTGAGAATTATCTGCATGATCCCATATTTCTTGCGGTGCATTTAAGGCGATGGAATTTGTGGCAGGACCATAATTTTCGTGAGCTATATGCGTGTCCGCCTGGTGAAATTTTCGATATGGACCGGGAGTCACTTCAAAAACTTTGCGCCTATATCAGCGAAAAAATTCTTGACACATTGTTTAAAATGCACAATCGGATTGTGACGGGTAAAGTCGATCGGGAGGATTTTGAGCGCATTGTTTCGTGGGCAGTGGAAAATTTTGACATTGTGCCTAGTGGATTCGTATGGTCGGGGGAGGACAGAATCGTCGAATATGCTGGCGGTACGAAAATCAGTCAGCCGAGGTGGCTTTCCGATATACGTGGGCATGATCTTGAGCTTGTGGCTCGCGAAACTTTTAATGAACTTAAATCCCACAAGAATCGGCTGTCTGGTAATTCGCGGCAAGAACATCTTCGCGATATGCCATCGCTGGCCCCTGCCGACGTGTTGACTACACTCCTCAGCATACAGTCACATGCGCCACACATCGAGGCGAAGCTTTAGACACGCCCTCGTGGGCCGTTGGCAATCGATTCCAACCAACGGCCCGATTGAAATCGGACGGAGAAACATCGTGGCGATACTTAGATCTCACTCATATGTCCACTGGAACTACTTCCTAGCCCTTGAGGAGGATCTAGATCGTCTCTCACGATTTGTGGACCTTGCCGCGGGCAACGACGCAACCTATTCAATCGAGATCGCGCGACTGCTACTCGGCGCCAGTTCAGAGGTCGATGTGGTGCTCAAGCAGCTCTGTCGGAAGCACAATCCGGAATCAACCGCAGAAAGCATCAATGCTTACTTTGGGGTGATCTCCCAAGCATGTTCAAATTTCATTGCATTTGAAGTCCAAATTCCCCGATACGGCCTGACTCTCCACCCTTGGATCGATTGGGCAGAGCGACATCCACCCATTTGGTGGCAAGACCATAACAAGGTTAAGCACCACCGCGACGTACATTTTTCAAAGGCAAACCTAAAGAACTGCATCAACTCAGTTGCCGCCCTGTTTGTTGCCGTGTTACACCTCTATGAAGAACCGGGGCGCAACGGTGAGCTTCTTCAACTGCCACGGCTTCTCAACGTCGGAGACCAGCATTTTAGGGGCACCAATGTGGGGCGCTACGGAAACAGCTTTAAGTACGAAGTGCGATGACGACCATAGGTCAATCGCCCCGAATGGCTGGCAGCAATGGGTCGGAAACGGTCTATCGGGAACCGGGTGGCGTAGGTCTTGGCGTAGGTTTGCGCGCTGAGCCTTATCAGGCAAGGCGCAGGTACTGCTGCATCATTGGGGTGACGGGTGCAGGTGCTGCGTAGGTTTGCGCGCCCATGTGACCAGGAAAAGTTGCTTTGGCTGCACGAGTTTACCAGCGACCCGCGCAAGATAATTCGAAGTTCGTCATCCGGCCAGTTGTCGGCAACGGCGAGTGGTAGCTCCCGGCCAAGTCCGAACCGTGCAGAATCCCCAAAGGTTGACCATCACGCTAACGGTCCGCGACCCACTGTATCATCGGGAGTCGGTCATGCTCATTCGTCTTCCGCAATGAAACCACGTTGGTTCTTTCGGTCTATGTTCGATATCACACAGCCAGTGGCGGACGCGCTTTTCTCCTGGGCTAACATTCTTCTTGTCGTCGGTGCCGTATCCGCGCTTGTAGGTACGATCGGGGTGTTTTGGAGCGGCGGCATTCGTGAAAAATTCGCTGACGAGCGAATAGCGGCGAATGAGGCGGAAACTGCTAAGGCTAAGGCCGAAGTTGCGCAAGCGCGGGTAGAGCAGGACCGTCTCAAAACGCAAATAGCCGAGACTGAGGCAGAGACTGCCAAGGCAAACGCTGAAGTTGCGCAAGCACGGCTGGAACAGGAGCGCCTCAAAGCACAAATGGCGTGGCGCCGAGTATCGTTAGGACAAGCCCGGCAACTTGCTATCGCCCTAAAGGGTAAGAGCATCGAACTTTGGCTTACGTTCGTGGGTGCCGACCCGGAGTCAACTGTATTCCGAGAGGATCTTAATCAGGCACTTACAGCTGCGGGTCTCAAGACGAAGTTTTTCAGTGGTTATGAGAGGGCTGTGGGTCTTACTTTGAAGGGTGGCACGCTTGAACAGCGAATCGCACTCATGCATGCGTTTCATGCAGCAGGGCTGCCACTCATCGAATCCGCTGAACCTGGATTTATGAAAGGGGAATTGGAGATCCTTGTTGGGACGAAACCACCGCCGGAGTTCCAGCAATGAACTCTGGCACGGTAATGCGCCGGATAGGTCCGAAAAGACGGGCAGATTGGTGATTTCAAGCGCTGAACGACTGTCTTTTGCAACAGACTGTTGAGGGGGACGCGGCCCATCGCCAAAACTATCTGTGTAGCTTACTGCGTCAGGCTTTGTCAGATAAAGCGCAGGTGCTACTGCATTATCGGGCTTTACAAGGTGCTGTGAACCCAAGTCGATGCCACAAATCCCCTGAAGCATGATCGCCGAAACGTTTCCCGTGTCCGTGCTTTCCCGCGAAGTGCTCAGGCTGCTATCCTAAAGTTCTTCGTCTATCTCTTGCCCTGAGGGACGACAATGACGGCCGATGATCGTATTGACGCTGTAATCCAAGCTAGCACCTATGCCGAGCTGCGGCAGGCGATGGACGGTTACTATGAAGAGGCCGTTCAGCAATATCCCAGCCTAGCCGGTTGCGCGCCGCTTCAAATTTGCCTTGCGAGCGGGGTGTACACGCATGCCGTTCAAGATCTTCAGAACTTCGCGGGCAAAACGGGAGAGAGCTTTCCCGATGCACAGCGGGTTCTTTTAGCCGCCTTTGACGCACACGTCAGATTTGGTGGTCAGATGCCACCCGATCCACCCCGACGACACTAATTTTCACTACACCCGCTGTACGATTTCGTCAAGCTATTGCGTCGACCGGTTGAATCCTCTGTCGGTAATGGCCCATCCACAATGCAGTGGCGTAAGTTTGGGCGCTGAACCTTGTCGCATAAGGCGCAGCTACTGCCGCATCAGTGGTCATTGATGGAAGCGTTTATGGTACCGCGTCTTGGCATACATCTGCCTCGACGTCGTCGAGCCAGTCTGCCCATACCTGCATCATCTCGCGCCGTTCTGCCAAGTACTTGGCATGGTTGTACGTCGAGCGAGTCCTGTCCTTGTCTTTATGCGACAACTGCATTTCAACGACTTCGTCCTTCCATCCCATTTCATGGAGGTTGGTCGACGCAGTTGCTCGAAAGTCATGACCTGTTATCGGTTCGGGGTTGTCCGGAACCATGTAAGCGATCGCTTGATTGATCGTTGCGCGACTCATGTATGGACGCTTTCGATTGCTATGCAGAATCGGCAGGATATACCCGCGATTTCCATACATCTCCTGCAACTCGCGCAACAAACCCACGGCTTGCTTGGGAAGCGGCACGATGTGTTGTCGTCGAGATTTAATTTTCTCTGGCGGGACGCGCCATTCCGCAGCCCCCAAGTCGATTTCTTCCCATCGCGCGCGACAAAGTTCGATCGTTCTCGGGAACAGCATCATCAGCAGTCGAATCGCAATGGCAGTTCGTCTGCTCTTGTAGGTCGGCAACTGCCGAAAGAGTCTCTGCAGTTCTTCGCGGCTCAGTGCTCGGGCATTCTCTGTCGGGGGTTTCAGGACCGATCCGCGCAACACAGAAGCCGGATCCGCATCTGCCCGAAGCGTGATCACCGCATATTGGAACACGTTGGACACGTACTGGCGCAGCTTGATCGCCACGGAAGGGGAGCCACGTTCTTCAACCCGGCGCATCAAAGCAAGCACATCGTGAGCGGTAACAGAGCGAATGGGGCGGCTTCCGATGTATGGGTATGCATCGGTTTCGAGCATGCGCAGAACTTCGCCAAAGTGTTGCTCAGTCCAAGTCTTCCGCTTCTTCTCCAGCCACTCATCACTGACGGCCCGGAAAGTTGCTTTGCCTTCGTCGATGCGCGCAGACAGCACTTCCTGCCGTGCGTGTGACGGATGTAGTCCCTTCTTGACGAGTTCACGGGCATCGTCACGTGCCGCACGTGCGGATTGAAGGCTGATGGTGGGATATTCGCCGATTGTGAAGAGGTTCTCCTTCCCCGCAATTCTGTATCTGTATCGCCAGAGCTTGGAGCCGGACGGCTTCACCAACAGATACAGACCATTGCCGTCGGTAAGTTTGGTAGGCTTGTTGCCTGCCTTCGCTTGTCGGATCTTGATGTCGGTAAGTGGCACGGTAAAAAAGGGGGTATCGCTTCAGGATGGTTGAAATGATACCCCCTTTTATACCCCCTTTTTTCTCGGCTGGACACGATTTCGGGCGAACGTAAGCGAATGGTGGAAGGGCGTGAAATTCTCGACTGGTAAGGGTTTCAGGCGAATTCACGAACTAACACGAACTGGAGCGAACGAAGTGATCAGACATATCGTCATGTGGAAGTTGAAGGAATCAGCCGAAGGCGCGACGCGCGCACAGAACGCGCTGAAGCTGAAGGAAAAGCTCGAAGGTTGCCGCGACCTCGTGCCGGGTACGCTGCAGATCGACGTCGGCGTGGCGACGCCCGGCCTCGACGCGACCGCCGACATCGTGCTCGTCTCCGATTTCGCGGATAAGGCTGCGCTCGACGCATACCAGGTGCACCCGGTTCACCAGGAAGTGAAGAAATTCGTCGTCGCGGTGGCCGAATCGCGCGAGTGCGTCGACTACATCGTCGACAGCGCACGATGAGCGACGCGGCAACTCCGACGGAAGGCCCGTCGATCGAAAGCCCGTTCGTCGACCTGCTCGGCGTGCAGCTCGTGTCCGCGAAGGACGGGGCGAGCGAGATCGTGCTGCCGCTCGAGGAGCGTCACATGAACACGTGGAGCATCGCGCACGGCGGCGTGACGATGACGCTCGCGGACATCGCGCTCGCGATGGCGGCGCGCAGCCTGACCGACGACGGCGTCGGCGTCGTCACGGTCGAGATGAAGGTGAACTTCATGCAGCCGGGCCGCGGCGAGTTGCGCGCCTACGGGCGCGTGATGCACCGCTCGACGACGATGGCCTACTGCGAAGGCGAAGTGCGCGACAGCGACGGCAATTTCGTCGCGAAGGCGCTCGGTACGTTCAAGTACATGCGGCGGCTCGCGGTGGGCCGCGACATCAAGCGGCAACGCTCGCGCACGGCGCCGGACGCGCAGCCCGGTCCGAGCGACGCGTAAGCTTCCACACGCACGGCCCTGTCTCTGGAATGAGGCAGGGCCGTTTGTTTTGCAGCACGGGATTCCGGCACTTCGCGCGCCATGCCCGCCCGGTGCGCGCGTGGCATCATGTCAAGCTTGTCCGTTCACGGCGCCGCACCGGCGCCGTCCACACCGATGCCGCTGAATCCGAAGATCGCCCAGGTGCTCGACATGATCGAGCGCGCGAAACGTCCGTCCTATCACCACCAGACGCCGCAGCAGGCGCGCGCCGCGTACGAGAAGAGCGCGCCGATTCTCGATGTCGCACCGGCGCCGATGCATTCGGTGGAGGAATGCGTGGTACCGACGCGCGACGGCCGCACGATCGGTGCGCGGCTGTACCTGCCGGTCGAGCCGAGTCTTGCGGAGCCGCTGCCCGCGCTCGTCTACTACCACGGCGGCGGTTTCACGGTCGGCAGCGTCGACACGCACGATGCGCTGTGCCGGATGTTTGCGCACGATGCGCAATGCGCGGTGCTGTCGGCCGGCTACCGGCTCGCGCCCGAGCACAGGTTCCCGACCGCGGTGAACGATGCCGACGACGCATTGCAGTGGCTGCATCGCGAAGCCGCCACGTTCGGTATCGACGCCGCGCGGCTGGCGGTCGGCGGCGATAGCGCGGGCGGCACGCTCGCCACCGTCTGCGCGGTGCTCGCGCGCGACGCGGGCATTCGCCTGGCGCTGCAATTACTGATCTATCCGGGCGTGACGGGCTACCAGGACACCGAATCGCATGCGCGGCTCGCGAACGGCTACCTGCTGACGCAGGACACGATCCAGTGGTTCTTCACGCAATACGTGCGCGATCGGGCGGACCGCGACGACTGGCGTTTCGCGCCGCTCGACGGCACGCGCGGCGCGCCGTCGTTTGCGGGCGTGGCGCCGGCGTGGATCGCGACGGCCGAATACGATCCGCTGAGCGACGAGGGCGCGGCGTACGCGGACAAGTTGCGCGCGGCCGGCAACGCGGTCACGCTGGTCCGCTATCCCGGCATGATCCACGAATTCTTCAAGATGGGCGGCTACATCCCCGAGGTGCGGGCCGCCCATGCCGATGCGGTCGCGGCGCTGAAGGCCGCATTCGACGACGTATGACGGGCGCGGGCGCCTGAAGGCGTGCGCGCCGCATGGAGGCTGCGATGACGGACGGTGTGGTGGAAACGGGCGACTGGACGGTACTGGGCGGCGATGCCGCGCGGATCCGCGACGCGGTGTTCGTGCGCGAGCAGCAGATTCCGCCGGAATGGGAGCTCGACGATGACGATCCGCTGTCGCTGCACGTGGTCGCGTACCGGATCGACGCGGCGGACGGAAGGCGCCGCGCGGTCGCGACGGGGAGGCTGCTGCCGTCCGGCACGATCGGCCGCGTCGCGGTGCTGGCCGATGTGCGCGGGCAGGGCGTCGGGTCAGCCGTGCTGAATGCGCTGCTGGAGGCCGCGCGGCGTCGCGGCGAAGCCGCCGTGCGGCTCTACGCGCAGGATTCGGCGGTGTCGTTCTATCTGCGGCACGGCTTCGCGACGGTCGGCGCACCGTTCGTCGAAGCCGGCGTGCCGCACGTGGAGATGACGCGCGCGCCTTAGCGCGCGGTGCGTGCGTTCAGCGCGGCGGCGTCGCGTCGAGGTCGAACGTGAACGCGCGCTCGAACGAACCCGGGCGGACGGTGCGGTGCGAACCGTCGTCGTCGCAGCGCTCCTTGATCTCGACCGTCAGCCGCACGCCTTCCTTCATCGTGACGCGCAGCGCGGTCGTGCCGCGCGTGCCGTATTCGGGCGTCTCGATGAACGCGGCCGACAGCGCGCGTTCGCGCTCGATCGGGATGCCGGTGTGCGGCAGCGCGTCGTCGTCCGCGACATGCGGGTCGCGCATCAGCGCGATCAGCTCGTCGAGCGACGGGCTCGGATTGTCGGTGAGCAGCGTGCCGAGCTCCGCGCGCTTGCGCACGACTTTCGGCCAGGGTGTATCGAGCCGCGCATTCGACAGCGCATGCACGCCGGGCGTGATCGCGACGGGCGCGGCGACCGTGTTTTCGCCTTCGGGCGCACGGTTGCAGAACCAGGCAAGTTCGCGCCGCCGCCAGTCGCCGACGAGCAGGTTGAAGCCGTTATACACGGCCGCATGCTCGGCAAGCTGCCCGAGATAGTCGAGCGGGGCGACGGACGGGCCGCCGAGGAAGTCGGACACGAGCTTGCCGCGGGTCGGCGCGCCCGCGCGGATGTCGAACGGCGCACGGAAATTCGTCAGCGCGGCGAAGCGGCCGTCGCGCGAGACGCCGAGCCACGTGCCGCCCGCTTCGAGATCGCGGCCGGCCAGTACGCCCGGCACATCCTCCCACCACGAAAGCGGCGCGCTCGTCCGGCGAAAGAACTCGTCGCGGTTGGCGGCGAGGGTAAAGACGGGACCGGCGGCGGCATCGGGCTGCCAGTCGAAGGCAATCAGACACATCGGGCGAATCTCTCGCAGGAAACATCGGGCGCCGGCTGCGACTCGCGAGCCGGCGCCCGAACAGGTTGTCAGTGCGTCACACTTCCGTCGGCCATGCGTACGGCAGTGCGTCGAATGCAAGCACCGGGCCGTCGGCCGAACCGAGGTGCACCGTGCCGTTGTCGAGTGCGGCGAGCTTGATCTCGACGAGCGCGTCGACGCCGCCCGCAGGCGCGGCCGCCGCGTTGACGATCATCCCGCACGGCTGGCCCGGGTCGTCGCTGTGGAACAGCTCGACGCCGGCATGCACGGTATCGAGCTCGCCGGCGACGTGCGCGAGCGCGGTGCGGCGCTTGATCGTGCCGCGGTACTGGCTGCGTGCGACGATTTCCTGGCCCGGGTAGCACCCCTTCCTGAAGTTAACGGCGCCGATCACGTCGAAGTTGACCATCTGCGGCACGAACTGCTCGACGGCCGGCTGCGTGATGCGCGGCTCGCCCGCGCGCACGTCGAGCCAGTCCCACACGGCCGGCGACACCACCGGCAGCGTGCCGGCGAGCGCCGCGAGGCGCGCTTCGACTTCCGCGCGCGGGCCGATCCACAGATAGCGCTTGCGGCCGGCCGCGTCGGGCACGCGGATCAGCGCGCCGGCCGGGCCGTCGACCTTCACGTGCACGCCGTCCGGCAGCGCATCGAAGATGCCCGACAGCGCGTCGCGCACGTCACCCGCGAAGCCGGCGACCGCGAGCGTGTCGCTCGCGTCGGTGAGCTTCGCCTTCGCACGCAGCACGAACATCGACAGCCGCTTCTGCACGGCCGGCTGCACGTCCTTCGACACGAGCAGGCGCACGCCGTGACCGGCGCGCCACGTGAGGAACGAGCCGAGGAGGCGCCCCTTCGGCGAGCAATAGCCGGACAGCCGCGCGCTCGCGGCGTCGAGATGCTCGATGTCGTTGGTCAGCTGGCTGTGCAGGAACGTCGCGGCGTCGTCGCCGGCCACGTCGATCACGCCGAACTGCGGCAGCGGCATGCAGGCGCCCGGGGCATCGAAATCGGCGGCGGACGGGCGGGGGAAAACGGGGAGCGAGGCAGATGCGGCCTGGGCAGCCGGTGAAGCGAACGGTGTGCTCATGGAATGAGGGAACAGTCAACCCTGACTTTGACGGAGGCGAGCAAGTATTATATGGGTCTTACCTGAGTCACGTTTCCATGTCCCTACTGAAGAAATGCGCCGCGACGATCGTGGCGCTGGCCGTCGTTGTGGCCGCTGCCGGCGCGGGCGGCGGGTATTACTGGGCGACCCGGCCGTTGCTGCTGGGCTCGGCATCGCTCGACGTCACGATCAAGCCGCGCAGCACCGTGAAGAGCGTCGCGCTGCAGCTCAAGCGTGGCGGCGTGCCGGTCGAGCCGTTCGGGTTCGTCGCGATGACGCGCGTGCTCGGGCTGTCGAGCCGGCTCAAGTCCGGCAACTACGAGTTCAAGACCGGCATCACGCCTTACGAGGTGCTGCAGAAGATCGCGCGCGGCGACGTGAACGAGTACGTCGCGACCGTCATCGAAGGCTGGACCTTCAAACGGATGCGCGCGGAACTCGATGCGAACCCCGACCTGGCGCACTCGACCGCCGGCATGAGCGACGCCGAGCTGCTGCGTGCGATCGGCGCACCGGACAGCGCCGTGCAGCGCGGCAGCGGCGAGGGGCTGTTCTTCCCCGATACCTACCTGTTCGACAAGGGCACGAGCGACCTGAACATCTACCGGCGCGCGTACCACCTGATGCAGACGCGTCTCGACGAGGCGTGGGCCGCCCGCGTACCGGGGCTGCCGTACAAGTCACCTTACGAAGCGCTGACGATTGCGTCGATCGTCGAGAAGGAAACGGGCCACGCGGCCGACCGCGCGTTCGTCGCGGCCGTGTTCGTGAACCGGTTGCGCGTCGGCATGCCGCTGCAGACCGATCCGTCGGTGATCTACGGGCTCGGCGACGCGTACGACGGCCGCCTGCGCAAGCGCGATCTGCAGGCCGACACTCCTTACAATACCTACACAAGACGCGGCTTGCCGCCGACGCCGATCGCGTTGCCGGGCGTAGCCGCGCTGCAGGCGGCGATCAATCCGGCATCGACGAGCGCGCTCTATTTCGTCGCGAAGGGCGACGGTACGAGCGTGTTCTCGGACACGCTGGGCGATCACAACAAGGCCGTGGACAAGTACATACGAGGTCAATAATGGCGAGCGGTAAATTCATTACGTTCGAAGGCATCGACGGGGCGGGGAAGACCACCCACCTGCAATGGTTCTGCGAACGGCTCCAGGGCAAGCTGGCCGCCGCCGGACGGCAGGTCGTCGTCACCCGCGAGCCGGGCGGCACGCAGCTCGGCGAGAAACTGCGCGAAATCCTGCTGAACCAGCCGATGGATCTCGAGACGGAAGCGCTGCTGATGTTCGCCGCGCGCCGCGAGCACCTCGCGCTCGTGATCGAGCCGGCGCTCGCGCGCGGCGACTGGGTCGTGTCCGACCGCTTCACCGACGCGACGTTCGCGTACCAGGGCGGCGGCCGCGGGCTGCCGCGCGACAAGCTCGAGACGCTCGAGCGCTGGGTGCAGGGCGGGTTCCAGCCCGACCTCACGGTGCTGTTCGACGTCGCGCCGCAGATCGCGAGCGAGCGCCGCGGCGCCGCGCGCATGCCCGACAAGTTCGAAAGCGAATCCGACGCGTTTTTCAACCGCACGCGCGGCGAATACCTGCGACGCGCGGAAGAGGCGCCGCACCGTTTCGCGATCGTCGACGCGACGCAGTCGATTCCCGAGATCCGCCAGCAGCTCGAACGCGTGCTCGCCGCGCTGTAACCCGCAAGGAACGCACCAGATGATCTATCCGTGGCAGACCGACGACTGGAACCGCCTGCAGCAACTGCGCGCGCAATGGCCGCATGCGCTGCTGCTGCACGGTCAGGCCGGGATCGGCAAGCTGCAGTTCGCGCAGCATCTCGCACAGGGTTTCCTGTGCGAATCGCCGCAGCCGAACGGCGAGCCGTGCGGGACCTGCGCGGCCTGCAACTGGTTCTCGCAGGGCAACCACCCGGACTACCGGATCGTGCTGCCCGAGGCGCTGGCCGGCGAAGCGCCGGGCGCCGCGGACGACGCGAAGCCGGCCGAGGCGGACGAAGGCGGCAAGAAGACCCGTGCGCCGAGCAAGGAAATCAAGATCGAGCAGGTGCGCGCGCTGCTCGACTTCTGCGGGGTCGGCTCGCATCGCGGCGGCTTGCGCGTCGTCGTGCTGTATCCGGCCGAGGCGCTCAACGTCGCCGCGTCGAACGCGTTGCTGAAAACGCTGGAGGAGCCGCCGTCCGGCGTCGTGTTCCTGCTCGTGTCGGCGCGCATCGACCGCCTGTTGCCGACGATCATCAGCCGCTGCCGGCAGTGGCCGATGACGGTGCCGGCGCCCGACGCGGCCGAGGCATGGCTTGCAGCGCAGGGCGTCGACCACGCGAGCGCGCTGCTTGCCGAAGCCGGCGGCGCGCCGCTCGCCGCGCTGGCGCTCGCGAGCGACGAGAACCGCCCGCTGCGCGACTACACGCTCGGGCAGCTCGCGGCCGGTGCGGCATGCGATCCGTTCGCGTGCGGCGAGACGCTGCAGAAGCTGCCGGTGCCGCTGGTGCTCGGCTGGCTGCAGCGCTGGCTGTACGATCTGCTCGCGCAGCGGATGGCGGGCGCGCCGCGCTACTTCCCGATGCACGCGGCAGCCCTTGCGCGCTGCGCGGAATCGGTCGATGCCAACGCGTTCGCGCGCTTCATGAAAGCCGTGACGCGGCAGCGGACGGTCGAGAACCATCCGCTCAACGCGCGGCTCGTATTCGAGGAATTGTTTCTCGGATATCGGGAAATGTTTGCTTGATCCGGCATCGTTTCCATCGGGTTGGGAAACGATGCGCGGATCGCATGGCGACGCGCGCCGGGCTTGCCGGCCCGCGAACGCCGCCCGTTGCCGCATGCCGGCGAGCGCATGGGCGCCCGTCTTACGTATTCAGGAAACACGATGTTCGTCGACTCTCACTGCCACATCAATTTCAAGGGCCTGGCCGACCGCCTGCCGGCCGTTCTCGAGAACATGCGCGAGCATGACGTCACGCACGCGCTGTGCGTGTCGGTCGATTTCGAGACGCTGCCCGACGTGCTTGCGATCGCGGACGCGCACGAAAACGTCTACGCGTCGGTCGGCGTGCATCCCGATCACGAGGACGCGCGCGAGCCGACGCTCGCGGAGCTCGTCGAGCTGGCCGCGCACCCGAAGGTCGTCGCGATCGGCGAGACGGGCCTCGACTACTACCGCCTCGAAGGCCGCTCGATCGCCGACATGGAATGGCAGCGCGAACGCTTTCGCACGCACATCCGCGCGGCGACCGCGACGATGAAGCCGCTGATCGTCCACACGCGTTCGTCGTCGGAAGACACGTTGCGGATCATGGCCGAGGAGCGTGCGGACGTGCCGGGCGGCGTGATGCATTGCTTCACCGAGCCGTGGTCCGTCGCCGAGCAGGCGCTCGCACAGAACTTCCATATCTCGCTGTCGGGCATCGTCACGTTCAAGAGTGCGACCGACGTGCAGGACGTCGCGCGGCGCGTGCCGCTCGACCGGCTGCTGATCGAAACCGACTCGCCGTACCTCGCGCCGGTGCCGTATCGCGGCAAGCCGAATGAACCTGCGTACGTCAGCCATGTCGGACGCTTTATCGCATCCGAGCGCGGGATCGCCGTCGAGGCGCTCGCCGATGCGACGACGCAGAACTTTTTCCGGCTGTTCAAGATCGCCCGCTAACGACGTGCGCGCAGCCGATACAACCCAGGGAAGGAGCCCACAACAATGACGAAGCCGACCAATCATCTGTCCAAACGTGCACTCGCCGCCGCCGCGCTGGTCGCGAGCGGCCTGTTCGCCGCCGCCGGCGCGCACGCCGAGTCGCTCGACGCGATCGTCAAGGCCGTCAAGTTCGACGACATCGCCGACATCGGCAAGCAGCTCAAGAGCGGTAAGCTCGACCCGAACACGCTCGCGCCGAACGGCGACCCGATCCTGGTGATCGCCGCTCGCGAGAAGTCGGACAAGGTCGCGGCCGCGATCGCGACGACGCCGAACGTCGACCTCGAGAAGGAAGACAAGGCCGGCGAGAACGCGCTGATGCTCGCGTCGCTGAACGGCGATCTCGCCCTCGCGAAGCTGCTGATCGACAAGGGCGCGGAAGTCAGCAAGAAGGGCTGGGCGCCGCTGCACTACGCGGCGACCAACGGCCAGGACGCGGTCGTCAAGCTGCTGCTCGATCACGACGCGTACATCGACACCGCATCGCCGAACGGCACGACCCCGCTGATGATGGCCGCGCGCGGCAACCATGCATCGACGGTCAACCTGCTGCTCGACCAGGGTGCCGATCCGCAGGTGAAGAACCAGCTCGGCATCACCGCGCTCGAGTTCGCGAAGCACTACAAGGCGCCGGACGCGATCGACATCCTGAGCAAGCGGACGGAGCGCGTCGGCGGATCGGCGCCGGCAGATGCGCAAAAGAGTGCAAAATGACGGTTTTCGGTGCGGCGGACGGTACGCCCGCCCGGCCGGATTCCGGCCGGAGCAGGGTGCCCGGCGCCGCGCCGGCCAAGGCAGCAGGCGGTCTCGGGCCGCATTGACATAAGGAACACCATGTTGCGCGCAATGTTTTGTGCCGCGGCGTTTGCCGTACCGTTGTCGGCGGCGGCTTTCACGGGCGCGGATCTCGACCGGCTGTGCGCGAAGACGGACGTCAAGTCGCGGGCGTCGTGCGCGGCCTATATCGAAGGCGCCGCCGACGGCGTCTACAACACGATCGACGCGATCGGCGGCACCACGGGGCCGCGCGTCGGCCAGTATTTCTGCCTGCCGCCCGACATCCGGGCGCAGCAGATGACCGACGCGGTGCGCAAGTACATCGCGGAAAATCCGAAGCTGGCCGACTACAACGCGAGCACCGCGGTGTCGCTCGGTCTCGGCAAGGCGTTTCCGTGCAGGAGCGGCAACTGATCTGACGCCGTGTCCGGGGACGTACGCGGCCCGGGCGTCGCCGACGCATCCAGGACGAGGCGCGCGCGCCTCATCACCCAAGGGCGCCGATGATTTCAATCGAGGAACTGCAGCGCATCGCCGATGCGCCGCTGCATTCGTGGCTCGGCACGCTGGCCGTGTCGGTCATCGTCATGCTGGTCGTCACGGTCGTGCACCGTCTCGGCGCACGCATCGTCAAGCGCATCGCGCAGCCGTATCCGCTGATGAGCGCGATCCTGCGCTACATCGACAAGCCGTCGCTCGTCGTGATCGCACTGCTGGCGCTCGAATTCCTGTGGGTCCAGGCGGACGACGGCATGTCGTTCGTGCGCGGCATGCGCACCGCGGCCGCGGTCGGCTCGATCGTGTCGCTCACGTGGCTGCTGGTGCGGCTCGCGGCCGGCGTCGGCGACGCGATCATCCAGGCCCATCCGATCGATACGGCCGACAACCTGCAGGCGCGACGCATCCATACGCAGGCCAGGGTGCTCGTGCGGACCGTGATGGTGCTGATCGTGATCATCGGCACCGGCGCGGCGCTGATGACGTTCCCGAACGTGCGCCAGGTCGGCGCGAGCCTGCTGGCGTCGGCCGGCGTCGCGGGGCTGGTTGCCGGTATCGCCGCGCGGCCGGTGCTCGGCAACCTGATCGCCGGGTTGCAGATCGCGCTCACGCAGCCGATCCGGCTCGACGACGTGGTCGTGATCCAGGGAGAGTGGGGGCGCATCGAGGAAATCACCGGCTCGTTCGTGTCGGTACGGCTGTGGGACCAGCGGCGCCTCGTCGTGCCGCTGCAGTGGATCATCGAGAACCCGTTCACGAACTGGACGCGCAGTAGCTCGGAGATCATCGGCACCGTCTACCTGTCGGTCGACTACCGCACGCCGCTCGCGCCGCTGCGCGAGGAGCTCGCGCGGCTCGTCCATGCGGCGCCCGAGTGGGACGGCCGTGTGCAGGTGTTGCAGGTGACCGACGCGACCGAGCGCACGATGCAGTTGCGCGCGCTCGTCAGCGCGGCCGATTCGCCGTCGTGCTGGGATTTGCGCTGCCGCGTGCGCGAAGGGTTGATCGCGTACCTGCAGGACCGCTATCCGCAATGCCTGCCGCGCAGCCGGATGGAGCTGTATCCGCATGAATCGGCGCCGGACGCGCCGAATCCCGAACGGCCGCATGCGCGGGCGCCCGCCGCCAGCACGGCGGCCCATACCGCAGCCGATCCGCAGGCCGCCGAAGGCCGCTAGGCGCGGCCCGGTGCCTTTTTCCGTTTTTCCCGTTCCCATGACCGCGCTGAAGACGCTCGCCATCGCCAATTACCGCTCGCTGCGCGAGCTGATCGTGCCGCTCGCGGCGCTCAACGTCGTCACGGGGCCGAACGGCAGCGGCAAGTCGAGCGTGTATCGCGCGCTGCGCTTGCTCGCCGACACCGCGCAGGGCCGCGTGATCCCGTCGCTCGCCCGCGAAGGCGGGTTGCCGTCGACGCTGTGGGCCGGCCCCGAGCGCTTCTCGCGCGCGATGCTGGCCGGCGATGCGCCGGTCACGGGCACGGTGCGCAAGGGGCCCGTGAGCCTGAAGCTCGGCTTTGCGTGCGACGATTTCGGCTATTCGATCGATCTCGGCCTGCCGGTGCCGAGCCATTCGCAGTTCGCGCTCGACCCGGTGGTCAAGCGCGAATGCATCTGGGGCGGCGCGCTGCTGCGCCCGTCGACGCTGCTGGTCGACCGGCAGGGCGCGCAGATCCGTGCGCGCACCGCGTCGGGAGACTGGCAGACGATTCCGCAGCCGGTCGCGAGCTTCGACAGCATGATGACCGAGTTCGCCGATCCGACCGGTGCGCCCGAGATGATCGCGGTGCGCGAGCGGATCCGCTCGTGGCGCTTCTACGACCATTTCCGGACCGACGCGCAGGCGCCGGCGCGGCAGTCGCACATCGGCACCCATACGCCGGTGCTCGCGGACGATGGCGCCGACCTGGCTGCCGCGCTGCAGACGATCCGCGAAATCGGCGACGCGGCGGCGCTCGATGCGGCGATCGACGACGCATTTCCCGGCGCGTCGGTCGAGATCGACAATCCGGGCGGACGCGGCCGTTTCGACGTGCTGATGCGACAGCCGGGGCTGCTGCGGCCGCTGGCGGCGGCCGAACTGTCCGACGGCACGCTGCGCTACCTGCTGCTCGCGGCCGCGCTGCTGACGCCGCGCCCGCCCGCGCTGATGGTGCTGAACGAACCGGAGACGAGCCTGCATCCGGATCTGCTGCCCGCGCTCGGCCGCCTGATCGCACAGGCGGCGCAGCGCTCGCAGGTACTCGTCGTGTCGCACGCGGCGCGGCTCATCGCGACGCTCGAGCGCGAGGCCGGCTGCGAATCGCTGGTGCTCGACAAGCAGCTCGGTGCGACCGCGCTCGTCGACGCCGATACGCGTGACCTGCCGGCCTGGAAGTGGCCGTCGCGTTGACGGGGGGAAGGGCGCGTGTTCGGCGGAGATCGATGCCTGGCGGGGCCGGATCGGCCCGGCTGTGCCCGATGCGGGGCCACCGGGCCGGGCTGGCCGAATGTATCCGGCCTGTAACAACATCCAAAAAATGCAAGACCGGCGGTTCCGCGCATCGGGATCGCGAATAATAATGAGATATCTGGCTGGCGCCATGCCGGCCGGCGCGGCACGGGCGCGGGGCGGGCGCGAAAGCGAAAGCGTGGACGCCCGCCGGCTGCGCCGCAACGGACAGGACACAGGAGACGTGGACCATGAGAATTGCGCAGATCGCCCCGCTGACCGAATCCGTGCCGCCGAAGCTGTATGGCGGCACCGAGCGCGTCGTGTCCTACATCACCGAGGCGCTCGTCGAGCTCGGCCATGATGTGACGCTGTTCGCGAGCGGCGACTCGACGACGCGGGCGAAGCTCGAGCCGGTCTGGCCGCGCGCGCTGCGGCTCGATTCGTCGATCCGCGACCGCGTCGCGCCGCACATGCTGCTGATGGAGACGGTCGCGCGCCGCGCGAAGGATTTCGACGTGCTCCATTTCCACATGGACTACTACTCGTTCTCGGTCTTCAACCGGCAGGAAACGCCTTACGTGACGACGCTGCACGGCCGGCTCGACCTGCCCGAGCAGCAGCCGGTGTTCGACACGTTCAACACGGCGCCGGTGATCTCGATTTCGAACTCGCAGCGCCAGCCGCTGCCGCAGGCGAAATGGCTGACGACCGTCTATCACGGGCTGCCCGATACGCTGTACATGCCGCAGCCGGTCGAGCCGCGCTATCTCGCGTTCCTCGGCCGTATCTCGCCGGAGAAGCGCGTCGATACCGCGATCCGCATCGCGCGCCAGTGCGGGTTGCCGATCCGGATCGCCGCGAAGATCGACGCGGCCGACCAGGAGTACTTCGACCGCGAGATCAAGCCGCTCTTCGCGTTGCCGCACGTCGAATACATCGGCGAGATCGCCGATCACCAGAAGGCCGAACTCCTGTCGGGCGCGCATGCGCTGCTGTTTCCGATCGACTGGCCGGAGCCGTTCGGCCTCGTGATGATCGAGGCGATGTCGTGCGGCACGCCGGTGATCGCGTTCAATCGCGGCGCGGTGCCCGAAGTGCTGGACGAGGGCGTGTCGGGGTTCATCGTCGAGGATGAAATCAGCGCGGTCGCTGCCGTGAACCGGCTGCACCTGCTGCCGCGTGCGCGCGTGCGGCAGCGCTTCGAGGAGCGCTTCACGTCGCGCCGGATGGCGCAGCAGTACGTCGACGTCTACCAGTCGGTGATCCGCGCGCAGAAGCGCTCGCGCTTCAAGGTGATCGACTCGACGACCTGAACGGCCTGACGCAGCACGCGGACGGATAAAAAAACGGCGATGCCCGCAAGGACATCGCCGTTTGCGCATGGCCCGCGCGCGGCGCGCACGGGCGGTGCGTCAGCGTCAGATCTTGAGCTTCGTGACCTTCGTGCCGTTGATCGACACGTCGCCCATCAGGCCCGCGTTCGTCAGTACGACGACCTGGACCGGCGCGGTGGCCGTGGTCGTGTCGACCGCGCCGTTCGCGCCCATCTTCACGAGCGCGACCGATGCGCCGGCACCGGCTGCCCAGCCGTCCGAGCCGCGGAATTCGTCGAGCGCTTCCTGCGTCATGAACAGGAACACGATCGCCTTCGACTGCGCGCCGGCCTGCAGGCCGACCGACAGCGACGACGTGTTGTAGTAGCCGACCGTGCTGCCGCCGACGCGCAGCGCGCCGTTGCCGGACTGGCCGCCGACGATGAAGCCGGCCTGGATCACTTCGGGGAACACCAGCACGCCGCGCGATTTCGCGACGAGTTCGCGCGAACCCTTGACCGTGGAGTACATGCGCGACAGCGTGGCGTCGACGCTCGCGTCGATCGACTGGCGCTTCGACGCGTTGGTTGCGGCGTTGTCCGGCTTGTCCGGGGTGGTGGTGCAACCGGTGAGCGCGAGGCTACCGACGATGAGCGCAGCGGCGGCTTTCAGCACAAGATTCCGTTTTTGCATCGTTCTTCTCCATCGGATGACGTTCGGAGTGAGTCTCGCTCATGGAGCGGATCACGTCGGCAGTTATATCACAGCGGATTACAGCCTCTTTTCGTCAGGTCATGAAAAAGCGTCAAATCGCTTGGGGGTGTCGCGGCGCGCCAACGGACGAAGCGACGCTGGCGCGTGCGGGGCGCGCCCCGCGCGTGGTCGGCGCGCGGGGCACTTAACGGTGAATCGGGAGGGCGACAGGCGCGTGCGGCGCACGTCAGTGCGTGACGGGCGGGACCGGCGGCTTGATCGGCGGGCGGCGCAGCGCACGGCGGATCAGCGCGATCACGACGCCGCACGCGAACAGGAACGCAGCCGGGACGACCCAGTAGCCGACGAACGCGTGCCACAGGTAACCGGCGAGCGTATTGCGGCGCACCACGTATTCGTCGCGGGCCGCCTGCTGGCGCGGCGCGTTGGCGGCGAGCACGTCGGCCGGGCAGCCGGCCGCGCGCGCCTCGTCAGGATCCCCGTGGCACTTCGCGGCCGCGCCGGCGGCCTGCTGCGCATCGGTGAGCTGCCAGGTGGTCAGCGCGAGCTGCAGGTCCGCCTTGTTGTAGGCCATTTCCTCGCGGATCTCGCGCACGGCGACGATCGCGACGGGCACGGCCCAGAACACGATCACGATCAGCCAGCGGCGGAACCAGCGGTGTTGTCTCCATGCCATCCAAGCCTCCGTTTGACGCGCGTGCGCGTCCGTCTCGAGGGCGGCCCGATGGCGCTTCTTGTACTTGGGTGGGCCGCGTTGCAGCCATCATAGAAGAAAACGCGGCGAATTGCCGCACCATGTGGCGGCGGGCCGGAAAAGCGGGGCGGGAAGGGGTGAAGCCGGCTGGAAACGGGTGCGTCGATGCGCGTGCAACGAAAACGAAAATGCCGCGCCCGCCGAAGCGGTGCGCGGCATTCGAGACGGGAGCGCCGGAACTCAGGCGGCCGGCTGATTGCTCAGGCAGCTCTTCATGAACGCCTTGCGGTCGTCGCCCTTCTTGCCGGTGGCCTGCGTGTTGCACGCCTTCATCTTTTCCTGCTGCGTCATCGCCTTCGCGGGCTTCGCCGACAGGCAGTCCTTCATGAACGCCTTGCGTTCGTCGCCCGTCTTGCCGGTTGCCTGGGTGTTACAGGCCTTCATCTTGTCCTGCTGGCTGTTCGCCGCGAATGCGGGGGAAGCCAGCATGCCGCCGAGAAGCACTGCGGCTACGAGCGATTGGATTTTCATTTCGACACTCCCATGGGGTGAATTGCGTGTTATCGACGCCGTCACGAAGCACGCGGCGTTGCGGATAGGGCCGCATCGCACCGTGCGCTCCGATTATGGCAAATCAATGTGAAAACACCAAAACGGCACTTCCTATAACGTTGCGGACGCCACGGCCGTTGACGGCGCGCGCGGCCGGGCGATCGGGACAAACCATGACGTGCGGCCGCCGGCACCGGCTGCCGGGCCGGAACCTGCCGGATCCCGGCCACGAGCCATTACAATCGCGGCCATGAATACTCCGAATTCCGCATCTCCTTCGTCCGCGGCGGGGCTGCCGCGCATCGCCGTGCTCGCCACCGGCGGCACGATCGCCGGCGCCGCACCCGACGCGGCCAGCACGGCCGGCTACCAGGCCGGCGCGCTCGGCGTCAATTTCCTGGTCGACGCGGTGCCGGCGCTCACATCGGTCGCGCGCATCGACGCCGAGCAGGTCGCCAGCATCGACAGCAAGGATCTCGCGCTGCCGCTGTGGAACACGCTGGCCGCGCGGATCGACGCGCTGATGGCCGATCCGTCGGTGGACGGGATCGTGATCACGCACGGCACCGACACGCTCGAGGAAACCGCGTACGCGCTGCATCTGGTCGTGAAAGGCGACAAGCCGGTCGTGCTGACGGCTGCGATGCGGCCGGCGACCGCGCTGTCGTCCGACGGCCCGCTGAACCTGCTGAACGCCGTGACGGTGGCCGCGCATCCGGCCGCGCGCGGGCAGGGCGTGCTGATCGCGTTCAACAACCGGATCCATGGCGCGCGCGATGTCGTGAAGACGAGCACCTATGCCGTCGACGCCTTCCAGTCGCCGGAACTCGGCGCGCTCGGCTGGGTGCAGGACGGCCGGGTCGAATTCGCGCGCCGCGCGACGCGTGCGCGCGACACGCAGCTGGCGATCGCCGCGGCCTGGCCGCCGGTCGAAGTCGTCGCGAGCTATGCGGGCGTGACGCGCACGGCCGTCGATGCGCTGGTTGCTGCCGGCGTGCGCGGCCTCGTCGTCGCCGGCACGGGAAACGGGTCGATCCATGCGACGCTGCAGGCGGCGCTCGCCGATGCAGCGAATGCGGGTGTGGCCGTGGTCCGCGCGTCGCGCGTCGGATCGGGGCATGTGATGCGCAACGGCGCCGCGAACGACGACGCGCTCGGTTTCGTCAGCGCGGGCTCGCTGAATCCGTTCAAGGCGCGCGTGCTGCTGATGCTCGCGCTCGCGAACGGCATTCACGATCGCGACGCGCTGCAGCGCGCGTTCGATACGCTGTAACCGGGGCGCACCGGGCGGGCGGCGCGTCGCCCATGAAAAAAGGCAGGCCTGCGGCCTGCCTTTTTTGCGTCAGTCCGGCGGAATGCTCAGGACTGCGGCGGAATCACGAGCTTCTGGCCCGGGTAGATCCGGTCCGGGCTCGACAGCATCGGCTTGTTCGCTTCGAAGATCACCGGGTACTTGTTCGCGTCGCCATACACTTCCTTGGCGATCGCCGACAGCGTATCCCCGGACTTCACGTCGTGATACTGCACTTCCGGATCGTCCGGCTGCAGATCGTCGTCATTGACGCCCGCGACCCCCTGCACGTTGCCGGCCGCGACCTTGACCTTCGCCTTCGTGTCGAGATCGGCGACGCTGCCCGACAGCGTGACGGTGCGCGATGCGCCGTCGAACGCGACGGTCAGGTTCGACGTGTCGAGCCCTTGCGTGCTGATGTAATTCTTGATCGCGTCGGCCGCGGTTTGATTCGCGGCATTCGGATCTTCCGCCGCTTGCGCGTCGGCATGACCCAGCAGTTTTTCACCCGCCTCTTTGATAAACGAAAGAAGACCCATCGCTGCACTCCCTAGGTGGTTGAAAAGAAAACGCGCCGTGAAGTGGCGAAAAAAACACCGCGCTGGGCGCGGTCACCGGAGGTGCACGCAAGCGCGGCGGTTTTCTCGAAAGGCGTGGCGAAAGTGTAGGCGTTCAGCGCGACGATTGCATGAAAAATCGCACGCTTGAACGTAAAGAAATGTAATACGCGAAATCCGACAGGCGGACACCCGACGACGACGTCTGACCGACCAAGGCTTCCCCGGCGCCGCCGGGTGCCGCTGCGGACCCCACCACGCCGCTCTCAGCCCAGAGCGGCGTTTTTCGCCCCGTCCCGCATGCCGTTGGCGATGCAGGGCGGGGCGCCCCACCGTGATGCGCGCCTATTCGCGCATCGATGCGCCCGGCCGCGGCCGGGTCGCGCGTGTCTGTCGCGCGCCTCCGCCATTGCAGCGGAAACGCGCGTTGCGGCAGTCGCGTTACGCGGCCGGCGTCTGGCCGATTTCGAAGTTCGACATGATCTCGAGCGCGCGCACGAGCGCCGAGTGATCCCATGCCTTGCCGCCGTGCGATGCGCACACGCTGAACAGCTGCTGCGCGCTTGCCGTGTGCGGCAGGGCGAGGCCGAGCTTGCGTGCGCCGTCGAGCGCGAGGTTCAGGTCCTTCTGGTGCAGTTCGATCCGGAAGCCCGGGTCGAACGTGCGCTTCGTCATCCGCGCGCCGTGCACTTCGAGGATGCGCGACGCGGCGAAGCCGCCCATCAGCGCCTGGCGAACGCGTTCCGGATCGGCGCCCGAGCGTGCGGCGAACAGCAGTGCTTCGCCGACCGCTTCGATGTTCAGCGCGACGATGATCTGGTTCGCGACCTTGCAGGTCTGGCCCGCGCCGTTGTCGCCGACCAGCGTGATGTTCTTGCCCATCTTCTCGAACAGCGGCTTCGCACGCTCGAAGGCCTGCTCCGGGCCGCCGACCATGATCGTCAGCGACGCTTCGCGTGCGCCGACTTCGCCGCCGGACACCGGCGCGTCGAGGTAGTCGCAGCCGAGTGCGTTGATCTGCTTTGCGAATTCCTGCGTGTCGAGCGGCGAGATCGAGCTCATGTCGATCACGAGCTTGCCGGCCGTCAGGCCCTTCGCGACGCCGTCGTCGGCGAACAGCACGTTACGCACGTCCGGCGTGTCCGGCACCATCACGACGATGACGTCGGCGTTCTTCGCGACTTCGGTCGAGTTGGCGACGACCTTCGCGCTCGTGCGCAGGTCGTCCGGAATCGGGAACGCGCCGTTCACGACGAGCTGGTGGTCGCCCTTGAGCAGGTTGCGCGCCATGTGCGCGCCCATGATGCCGAGGCCGATGAAACCGATGGTTGCCATGTGAAAGTCTCCTATAGGGCTGATAACGGGAAGGGCGCTTCTCAGGCGGCGCGACGCGCGGAGCCCGGTGCGCAGCCGGCGACGCTTTGCAGCCAGCCGAGGCCTTCCGTCGTGGTGGTACGGGGCTTGTACTCGCAGCCGACGTAGCCGGCATAGCCGAGCCGGTCGAGCAGCGCGAACAGGAACGCGTAGTTGATCTCGCCCGTGCCCGGCTCGTTACGGCCCGGGTTGTCCGCGAGCTGGACGTGGCCGATCGATGCGAGGTTGCGTTCGATCGTCGCGGCCAGTTCGCCTTCCATGCGTTGCATGTGATAGATGTCGTACTGCAGGAACAGGTTGTCCGAGCCGACCGCGCGGATCACGTCGAGCCCTTCCGACGAGCGGTTCAGCGCGAAGCCCGGGATGTCGAAGCTGTTGCACGGCTCGACGAGCAGGCGGATGCCTTCGCGCTTCAGCGCGTCGGCCGCAAAGCGCAGGTTGTCGACGATCGTGACGAACGTCTTGTCGCGCGCCGTGCTGGCCGACGGAATACCGACGAGGCAGTTCAGCTGCGGCACCTTCAGTGCCTTCGCGTACTCGATCGCACGGCCGACACCTTCCTGGAATTCGCCGACGCGATCGGGCAGGCACGCGATGCCGCGTTCGCCCTGATCCCAGTTGCCGGCGGGCAGGTTGTGCAGCACGAGGCGCAGGCGATGCGTCTCGAGCCGCTCGGCGAGTTCCTCTTTCGCGTACGGATACGGGAACAGGAACTCGACGGCGTCGAAGCCCGCGTCGGCGGCCGCCTTGAAGCGGTCGAGGAACGGCACTTCGTTGAACAGCATGGTCAGGTTTGCAGCAAACTTCGGCATGAGCTAAGCCTCTTCGGTCGGTCAGTCAAAAATGTCGTGCGGTTCAGTCGAGCATCGAGATCGCGGTCGGTGCGTGTTCGGCCTTTTCGGCGAGGTCTTCGAATTCGTTGATCGCGTCGATTTCGGTGCCCATCGAGATGTTCGTCACGCGTTCGAGGATCACTTCGACGACCACCGGCACGCTGAACTCTTCCGCGAGCGTTTGCGCCTGACGCAGTGCCGGCTCGATCTCTTCCGGCTTGAACACGCGCAGCGCCTTGCAGCCGAGACCTTCCGCGACGGCCACGTGATCGACGCCGTACCCGTTCAGTTCCGGTGCGTTCACGTTGTCGAACGCGAGCTGCACGCAGTAGTCCATATCGAACGCGCGCTGCGCCTGACGGATCAGCCCGAGGTACGAGTTGTTCACGACGACGTGCACGTACGGCAGCTTGAATTGCGCGCCGGCTGCCAGTTCCTCGATCATGAACTGGAAGTCGTAGTCGCCGGACAGCGCGACGATCGGGCGGCTCGGGTCGGCAGCACGCACGCCGAGCGCGGCGGGGATCGTCCAGCCGAGCGGGCCGGCCTGGCCGCAGTTGATCCAGTTGCGTGCCTTGAACACGTGCAGGAACTGCGCGGCGGCGATCTGCGACAGGCCGATCGTGCTGACGTAGCACGTATCGCGGCCGAACACCTTGTTCATCTCTTCGTACACGCGCTGCGGCTTGACCGGCACGTTGTCGAAGTGCGTCTTGCGCTGCAGCGTGCGCTTGCGTTCCTGGCATTCCGAGACCCATGCGCTGCGGTCCTTCAGCTTGCCGGCGGCCTTCCATTCCTGTGCGACCGCAACGAACAGCTCGAGTGCGGCCTTCGCGTCGGACACGATGCCGAGGTCCGGACCGAACACGCGGCCGATCTGCGTCGGCTCGATGTCGACGTGCACGAACTTGCGGCCCTTCGTGTAGACCTCGACGCTGCCCGTGTGGCGGTTCGCCCAGCGGTTGCCGATGCCGAGCACGAAGTCGGACGCGAGCATCGTGGCATTGCCGTAGCGATGCGACGTCTGCAGGCCGACCATGCCGGCCATCAGCGGGTGATCGTCCGGAATCGCGCCCCACGACATCAGCGTCGGGATCACCGGCACGCCGATCGTTTCGGCGAACTGGACGAGCAGGTCTTCGGCTGCCGCGTTGAGCACGCCGCCGCCCGACACGATCAGCGGCTTGTCCGCATCGTTGAGCATCGTGATCGCTTTCTCGATCTGCGCGCGGGTGGCCGCGGGCTTGTAGACCGGCAGCGGTTCATACGTGTCGATGTCGAATTCGATTTCGGCGAGTTGCACGTCGATCGGCAGGTCGACCAGCACCGGGCCCGGACGGCCCGAGCGCATCAGGTGGAATGCCTGCTGGAACACGCGCGGCACGAGCGCCGGTTCGCGCACGGTGACGGCCCACTTCGTGACCGGCTTCGCGATCGACTCGATGTCGACGGCCTGGAAGTCTTCCTTGTACAGGCGTGCACGCGGCGCCTGGCCCGTGATCGCGAGGATGGGAATCGAGTCGGCGGAAGCGGAGTAGAGACCGGTGATCATGTCGGTGCCGGCGGGGCCCGACGTGCCGATGCACACGCCGATGTTGCCCGGTGCCGCACGCGTGAAGCCTTCGGCCATGTGCGACGCGCCTTCGACGTGGCGGGCCAGCACGTGGCTGATGCCACCCGACTTGCGCATGGCGGAGTAGAACGGGTTGATTGCTGCGCCCGGCACGCCGAACGCGGTCTGGATGCCTTCTTTCTCGAGCACGAGCACTGCTGCGTCGACGGCTCTCATCTTGGCCATGAATGTCTCCTTGAATGTGGCGGATCTTGCGAATGGGTCTGTTGGGGACACTTTAGGGTTGCAGGAAAGGTTTGATAAGATCAGCTCGAGTCGCTTATTTCGAAACTAAAAGTATGGAATGACGGCCGGACGGGCCTCCCGCCGGGGCCGGAACAGAGACGGAGACAGGAGATGGATCGCTTCAAGCAGATCGAGACGTTCGTGCGGGTGGCCGATGCCGGCAGCCTCGCGGCGGCGGCGCTCGAGGAGGGCGTGTCGCCGGTGGTGCTCGGGCGGCGCATCGACGCGCTCGAGAAGCGCCTCGGCGTGAAGCTGATGTACCGCTCGACGCGGCGGCTGGTGGTCAGCGAGGAGGGCGCCGCGTTCCTCGAGCGCTGCCGCGGGTTGCTGTCCGAATGGGACCAGGCCGAGAACGAGCTGGCCGCCGGGCGGCGGGCGGTCAGCGGGCACCTGATCGTGTCGGCGCCGGCCGCGTTCGGGCGCAAGCACGTCGCGCCGCACGCGCCCGGCTTTCTGGTCGACAAGCCCGAGATGCAGCTGTCGTTCAACCTGACCGACCGCGTCGTCGATCTCGTGCGCGAGGGCTACGACCTGTCGATCCGGATCGGCGGCGCCGTCGATCCGAACTTCGTCGCGGTGAAGCTCGCGTCGAACCGGCGCGTCGTGTGCGGCACGCCCGACTATTTCCGCCGGCACGGCCGGCCGAAGTCGCTCGACGACCTGCTGAAGCACAACTGCCTCGCGTTCAACCTGCAGGGCGGGCAGAACCGCGGCTGGTATTTCCAGCGCCACGGCAAGATCGCGACGATGCGCGTGGCCGGCAACCTCGACTGCAACGACGGCGAGCTGCTGCACCGCTGGGTGGCCGAGGGGCTCGGGCTCGGCTGGCGCTCGACGTGGGAAATCGCCGCGCAGCTCGAGACGGGCGAGCTCGAGACCGTGCTCGACGAATACGCGCTGCCCGACTACGACATCCTCGCGGTCTACCCGCAGCAGCGCTACGTGCCGGCGCGCGTGCGCTATTTCATCGACTACCTGCGCGCCGCGTATGCGCGCCCCGGCTACTGGAGCACCACGCCGTAACGGAGGCGGGCGCCCGGTCATTTTTTTACGCTTCTTGCGCCCGGTGCGGGAATAAACTCGACGCAGCAACGGTATGGTGATCAAGCGTGCACGTTGCCGGTCTGTCCGGGCGCCGTGCGCGGAACGGGCGCGGCATCGGCCGCCGGGACCAGGGAGGCCATGTGGGGCAAGCCGGACAGGCGGTCGATGAACGGGCGGCAGACGATGCGGTTGCGCGCGGCGAGCGGTTTCGCGCGCTCGTGCTGCCGCATCTCGACGCCGCGTATAACCTCGCGCGCTGGCTGAGCGGCAACGCCGGCGACGCGGACGACGTCGTTCAGGACGCGTGCATGCGCGCGCTGCGCTTCGTCGATTCGTGTCGCGGCGACAACGCGCGGCCGTGGCTGCTGACGATCGTGCGCCATACCTGGTACACGGAGTGGCGGCGTCGCACGCATGCGCACGAGGTCGCGCTGCCCGATACGCTCGACGACACCGACGTGCCCGACGACTGGCAGCCGGCGACGGAGGATCCGCTGGCGCACTTGCTGCGCGGCGAGAACGTGCGGCTCGTGAACGCGGCGCTCGCGAAGCTGCCGCCCGAATACCGCGAGGTGCTCGTGCTGCGCGAGATGGAGGACCTGAGTTACCGCGAGATCGCGGCGATCGCGGACGTGCCGGTCGGCACGGTGATGTCGCGGCTCGCGCGCGGCCGGCGCAAGCTCGCCGCGCTGCTGGGCGGCGCGCCGGCACCGGCGCCCGAAGGCAGGCCGGGCCGTACGCCGGCCGGCGGAACCGCATCGGAGGCTATCGATGGACTGTAACGAAGCGCGAGCGTTGCTGGACGCGGACGTCGACCGCGAGCTGTCGGCGCCCGATGCGTTGCGGGTCCAGCAGCATGTCGAAGGGTGCGACGCGTGCCGCCGCGAACGCGCGCGGATCGTCACGCTGGTGCAGGCCGTGCGGCAGGCCGATTATCACCGTGCGCCGGATGCGCTGCGGGCGAGCATCCTGGCGAGCCTGCCGGCAGCGGCCGACGCGCCCGTTCGCGAGCCGGCGCGGGCAGAGCCGCCGCCCGAGCGTCAAGCGCAGCCGAAGCCGCGGCCGCGCAGCCGCGGCTGGTTTCCCTGGCTGGCGGGGCGGGGCGGGTCGACACGGCC
>NZ_CABVPX010000012.1 GCF_902499125.1 Burkholderia arboris | reverse complement strand
CCGCCGTTGCCGCCGCCGTTGCCACCGCCGTTGCCACCGCCGTTGCCGCCGCCGTTGCCACCGCCGTTGCCACCGCCGTTGCCGCCGCCGTTGCCACCGCCGTTGCCGCCGCCATTGCCACCGCCATTGCCACCGCCGTTGCCGTGACCACCGCCATCGCCATGGCCGCCACCGTTACCGTGACCACCGCCGTCACCGTCGCCATGACCACCATGGCCGTGGCCACCGCCGTCACCGTCGCCATGACCACCGTGGCCGTGGCCGCCGCCGTCACCGTCACCGTCACCATGACCACCGCCATGGCCGTGACCACTGCCGTCACCGTCGCCGCCGTGGCCACCGCCGTGGCCACCATGGCCTCCGCCACCCGAGGTGCCGCCACCCGAGGTGCCGCCACCCGAGGTGCCGCCACCCGAGGTGCCGCCACCCGAGGTGCCGCCGCCCGAGGTGCCGCCACCCGAGGTGCCGCCGCCCGAGGTGCCGCCACCCGAGGTGCCGCCACCCGAAGTGCCGCCACCCGAAGTGCCGCCGCCCGAAGTGCCGCCACCCGAAGTGCCGCCACCCGAAGTGCCGCCACCCGAGGTGCCGCCGCCCGAAGTGCCGCCGCCCGAGGTGCCGCCGCCCGAAGTGCCGCCGCCCGAAGTGCCGCCACCCGAGGTGCCGCCGCCCGAGGTGCCGCCGCCTGAGGTGCCGCCACCCGAGGTGCCTCCACCCGAAGTGCCGCCGCCCGAAGTGCCTCCACCCGAGGTACCGCCACCTGAACCACCGTTGCCGGACGTGTTGCCTCCGCGGCCGGTGCCGCTCGTGCCGCTGGATGTTCCACCTGTCGTACCGCCGACACCTGCTGGTCCGACGGCGCCATTCCCGTTATTTCCACCGCTACCGCTACCGCTACCGCTACCGCTACCGCTACCGCTACCGCTACCGCTACCGTTGCCGTTGCCGTTGCCGTTGCCCGGACCGGGACTGCTGCCGCCACTGCCGCTTGTGCCGGCACCGTTACCGCCGATGCCATGACCGGCATAGACCTGCGCCGCACACGCAGCCGGATTGGCTGCGCAAGACGAAGCGTCCGCGACCAGCGTCATGATGGTGTCCGCGCTGGCGTCCGCGTCGGGTGCGGAGTCAGGCGAGGTGTTTTGTGCGACGGCATACGAGCAGCAGCACGCAAAGGCGGCTGCGGCCAGCAAGGTTGCACGAGGGCGCCGTCCCGCCGGGCGGAACGGTTGTTTTGTCTTATGCATCATGGCCTCCCCATGCGCGCGATGCCTCGTTGCCGCGCGGCTATCTACGTGTGGAGCAGGGGGCCGGTAAAGATTCGTAGTCCTTTTCGGCGGCCGGTTGCGTCACGGCCGGCGCTTGACGCCAGCCGCGAACGCGGATCGGCACGCGGGCCCGCCGTGCGAATCCCTATCTGCGAGATTCGTGCCATCGGCTGCTTGTGCCCGTGGCGCAAGGCGCACGTCGACGCGCGACGGCGCACGCAACATCGTCGGGGGAGTTTTGTTTCCGGAATGAAACGTCTGAGCGTTGCTCAGCGTGCCGGCGCGTCGGCCGCGCGCTGCCAGCGGTGGAACAGGATCGACGCGATCCAGCAGACAAGGAACAGCGCGACGATGCCGTAGCCGATCGAGCCGAAGCGTTCGCCGAGCGCATCGAGCGCGTCGCGCACGGGGCCCGTCAGCGACAGCTTGTCGGCCAGCAGGCCGGCCGCCTCGATCCCGCCGATCGCCAGTGCAACGGCCGCCGACACGAACGTGATGCTCGCGTTGTAGAGCAGCTTGCGCTGCGGATCGTCCATCGCCCACCCGTATGCATGAATCATCAGTACGTTGTCGGTCGAGTCGATCAGCGTCATGCCGGCGGTGAACAGCGCCGGAAACAGCATGACCGTGTAGACCGGCAGCCCCTGGCTCGCCTGCGCGGCCGCGATCGCGAGCAGGCCGATTTCCGTTGCAGTATCGAAACCTAGTCCGAACAGCACGCCAACCGGGTACATGTGCCAGCTCTTCGACACGAACCGGAACAGCGGGCGCAGCAGCCTCGAGACGAGCCCGGCAGGGCGGTGCACGTGCGCGTCGTCGTGCGTGTGCCCGGGCGCGCGGCGATAACGCCGCCATACGTCGCGCAGGATCATCAGGTTCACGCACGCGAGCACGAGCAGGAAGGTGGCCGATACCGCCGTGCCGATCGTGCCGCCGATCTCGCGGAACGCATCGAACCGGTCGCGCAGCGCGAACGCGGTCAGCGCGATGCCGAGCGTCGCCGCGATCACGATCGTCGAATGGCCGAGCGAGAAGAACAGTCCGACGCTCACCGGACGCTGGCCTTCCTGCATCAGCTTGCGCGTCGCGACGTCGATCGCGGCGATGTGATCGGCGTCGACCGCATGACGCAGCCCGAGGCCGTACGCGATCGCCGCGGTGCCGAGCAGCAGCGGATGGTCGCGCAGCACCACGAGCGCCCACAGCCACACGGCGACGTTCGCGGCGATCAGGCCGGCGTAGAGCATCAGCAGGCGGCGCAGGGCAGGGGTGGGCGGCATCGGGCGGGTTCCATCTGACGAATCGCGAACCATTGTGGCACGCGAAAAAAATGCCGGGCGTGCCGATCAAAAAGCCGCGAACGCAGCGTGCGCGGGACGAAAAAAAGCCCGTCCGGAACCGGACGGGCCTTGCGTGCATGCGACAGGGCGCGTGCGCCCGGCGCTTACTTCGTCTTCGCGCTGATCACGCCTTCCGATACGTTGGCGGGCGTTTCCGCGTACTGCTTGAACTCCATCGTGTACGTCGCGCGGCCCTGCGTCGCCGAACGCAGCGACGTCGAGTAGCCGAACATCTCCGCGAGCGGCACTTCGGCGCGCACGAGCTTGCCACCGCCACCGGCGATGTCTTCCATCCCCTGCACGATGCCGCGACGGCTCGACAGGTCGCCCATCACGTTGCCCATGAAGTCCTCGGGCGTTTCCACCTCGACGGCCATCATCGGCTCGAGCAGCACGGGCTTCGCGCGGCGCATCGCTTCCTTGAACGCCATCGAGCCGGCCATGCGGAACGCGTTTTCGTTCGAGTCGACGTCGTGGTACGAACCGAACGTCAGCGTGACCTTCACGTCGACGACCGGATAGCCCGCCAGCACGCCGCTCTTCAGCGTTTCCTGGATGCCCTTGTCGACCGACGGAATGTATTCACGCGGAATCACGCCGCCCTTGATCGCGTCGACGAACTCGTAGCCCTTGCCGGGGTTCGGCTCGAGCGTGATCACGGCATGGCCGTACTGGCCGCGGCCGCCCGACTGCTTGACGAACTTGCCTTCGACGTCCTTCGCGGGCGTGCGCACCGTCTCGCGATACGCGACCTGCGGCTTGCCGACCGTCGCTTCCACGCCGAACTCGCGCTTCATCCGGTCGACCAGGATTTCGAGGTGGAGCTCGCCCATGCCCGAAATGATCGTCTGCCCCGATTCTTCGTCGGTCTGCACGCGGAACGACGGATCTTCCTGGGCCAGACGGTTGAGCGCCAGGCCCATCTTTTCCTGGTCGGCCTTCGTCTTCGGCTCGACGGCCTGCGAGATCACCGGCTCGGGGAAGATCATGCGTTCGAGCACGATCGGATGCGCCGGATCGCACAGCGTGTCGCCGGTGGTCGCTTCCTTCAGGCCGACGGCCGCCGCGATGTCGCCCGCGCGCACTTCCTTGATTTCCTTGCGCTCGTTCGCGTGCATCTGCAGGATCCGGCCGAGCCGCTCCTTCTTGTCCTTCGTCGCGTTCAGCACCGTGTCGCCCGATTCGACCACGCCCGAATACACGCGGAAGAAGATCAGCTGGCCGACGAACGGGTCGGTCATGATCTTGAACGCGAGCGACGAGAACGGATCCTCGTCGTTCGGATGACGTTCCGCTTCCTTGTCGTGCAGGTCGTGGCCGAGAATTGCCGGCACGTCGGCCGGCGACGGCAGGTAGTCGATCACCGCGTCGAGCATCGCCTGCACGCCCTTGTTCTTGAACGCGCTGCCGCACAGCATCGGCACGATTTCGTTCGCGATCGTGCGCTTGCGCAGCGCGGCCTTGATCTCGTCCTCGGTCAGCGACTCGTGGTCGTGCAGGTACTTCTCGAGCAGTTCCTCGCTCGCTTCGGCAGCCGCCTCGACCATCTTTTCGCGCCATTCGTGCGCGAGCTCGACGAGGTTCGCGGGGATGTCCTCGTACGTGAACTTCACGCCCTGGCTTTCGTCGTCCCACACGATCGCCTTCATCTTGACGAGATCGACGACGCCCTGGAAGTGATCTTCCGCGCCGATCGGAATCTGGATCGGCACGGCGACGCCCTTCAGGCGGTCGCCGATCTGCTTCTGCACGCGGAAGAAGTCGGCGCCGATGCGGTCCATCTTGTTGACGAACGCGATGCGCGGCACCTTGTACTTGTTCGCCTGGCGCCACACCGTTTCCGACTGCGGCTGCACGCCGCCGACCGAGTCGTAGACCATGCACGCGCCGTCGAGCACGCGCATCGAGCGCTCGACCTCGATCGTGAAGTCGACGTGCCCGGGCGTGTCGATGATGTTGATGCGGTGTTCCGGATAGTTGCCGGCCATGCCTTTCCAGAAGGCCGTGGTCGCCGCCGACGTGATCGTGATGCCGCGTTCCTGCTCCTGCTCCATCCAGTCCATCGTGGCCGCGCCGTCGTGCACTTCACCGATCTTGTGGCTCACGCCGGTGTAAAACAGGATGCGCTCGGTCGTCGTGGTCTTGCCGGCATCGATGTGAGCGCTGATCCCGATATTGCGATAGCGCTCGATGGGGGTTTTGCGGGGCACGTGAACCTCCTGGTGGTTCGGATCGTAAGCGGGCCGGCTGGGCCGGTCCGGGTTGGAACAAGCGAGACTTAAAGCATAGCGCTTGCGCGTGGCTTTTGCAGATGCGGCCGGTGCTGGCTGAATCAAGCCGGCGCCACTGCCGGCGGGCGAAAAAAAAGCCGGCGCGCAACGGGCGGCCGGCTTCGGTCGATGCGCGGCGCGGCGCCGCGGAAAGGGCCGTTACTGGGCCTTCGGCAGGCCGTCGAGCTTCATGCCGGGCTTGATGCCCTTCGCCGCGAACCAGCCCTTGCTCATCTCGAGCGCATAGACGCCGTTGTTGCGCGGGCAGTGGTTGTCGGTCGTCTCCGCCCGCATTTCGTCGATGTCGGTGATCGTGCCGTCCGCGCGGATGAACGCGATCGACAGCGGGATCAGCGTGTTCTTCATCCAGAAACAATGCACGGCATTCTCGTTGAAGACGAACAGCATGCCTTCGTTCGGCGCGAGCTGCGAACGGTACATCAGCCCCTGTTCGCGGTCGGCGTCGTTCGCGGCGACAGCCGCGTCGATCACGTACATGCCGGCGCGCAGCTTCACGCGCGGGAACTCGCTGGGCTGCTTGGCGCCGGGCGGCATCTGCGCGCTGGCGGCCTGCATGCCGAGCGCGAGGACGGCGAGCGCGGCGGGAAACACGGTGGCGCGCGCAAGGCGGCCGAGCGACGAGCGCAGGGAGAATTGCACAGCATGGCTCCTGTCTGGAAAACGAGACCCGCATGGTACGCGATGCGCGCCGGCGGGCACAAAAAAGAAAAAGGCAGATCGCCTTGCGGTGATCTGCCTTTCAACGCCGTAAGAACGGCAAAACTGCGTGTTCTTGACTGCGTTATTACAACTAGCTTGCTTAGTTCGAAGCAGCTGCCGGGGCTTCGGCTTCGCTTGCAGCCTTCTTCGAAGCGTGGTGCTTCTTCGAAGCGTGGTGCTTCTTGTGCGTTGCCTTCTTGGCCGGTGCCGAAGCAGCTTCTGCCGGAGCAGCAGCAGCCGGAGCGGCCGGAGCCGAAGCTTGTGCGAAAGCAGCCGTTGCGAAGAGACCAGCGACCAGAGCAGCGATCAGTTTGTTCATGTTGTGTTCCTCAGCTTTAGTTAATTAACCAAATGACCCGGCAATAGGAGTCATGTCGTCTAACGGTGCCATCCACCTTTCGGTTGACAGACGCTTCGAGAAATTTCTCATTGCGCTGCGGGCGCCGAATCGTATTCGAGAAAAACGTCGCTTTTGTGACGCAAACTCGGGTTCGGCTGCCAATGCCGGATAGCTAAGGTTGGCATCTGCGTGGTTTAACGCACGATCTTCGCAAGCGGTTGACGAAAAAGATGACGAAAAATGCGCGCATCCCGAATTCGTCATCCGGCGGGCGCGAAACCGTCCCATGGCGCGCGCGGCGGCAGTGCGATTGTTTCGCCCGGCGCAATGCCGAGCGCAAATATATCCAGCGCGCCGACGCCGACGCGCACCAGGCGCAACGTCGGGAAGCCGACCGCTGCGGTCATCCGGCGCACCTGCCGATTCTTGCCTTCGGTGATCGCAAGTTCGATCCACGTGGTCGGGATCGCGGCGCGGTAGCGGATCGGCGGATTGCGCGGCCACAGCGTGCCGGGCGGTTCGATGAATTCGGCACGGCACGGGCGCGTCACGTAGTCGCCAAGATCGACGCCGCGCGCGAGCGCCTTCAGGTCGGCCGGGCCGGGCGCGCCCTCGACCTGCGCCCAGTAGCGCTTGACGAGCTTGTGGCGCGGCTCCGCGATGCGCGCCTGCAGCGCGCCGTCGTCGGTGAGCAGCAGCAACCCTTCGCTGTCCGCGTCCAGCCGGCCGGCCGCATAGACGCCGGGCGTTTTTACCCAGTCGCCGAGCGACGGGCGCGTCTCGTGCGCGGAAAACTGGCAAATCGTGCCGAACGGCTTGTTGAGGGCGATCAGGTTCATGGCGGGGCGCCCGCCCGGCCTGCCGCGGGAGGCGGGGGCGGGCGGTCTATGGCAAATGGCGGAATCTTAATGCATAATACGGAACGGCAAGTCCTCTGTCTTATATAAGACATAAGTGAGGTCTTGATACGCAGTGCCGCGGTTCATGCCGAAGTGCCCGGTTGGGGCGCTAGAATAGCGGCTCGCTGTTGCCGTCACGGGGTGGCCATGCCGCGCCCCCGCCGCGCGCGCAGCTTCGACCAGCATCACCTGCTCAGCCACGTCACTGGAGTCGATCATGCCGTATCAGCACATCAAGGTTCCGGAAGGCGGTGACAAGATCACCGTCAACAAGGACTTCTCGCTCAACGTTTCCGATCAGCCGATCATTCCCTATATCGAAGGCGACGGTACGGGCTTCGATATCACGCCGGTCATGATCAAGGTCGTCGACGCGGCGGTCGCGCATGCCTACAAGGGCAAGCGCAAGATCCACTGGATGGAGATTTTCGCAGGCGAGAAGGCAACGAAGGTGTACGGTCCGGACGTGTGGCTCCCGGAAGAAACGCTGCAGGTGCTGAAGGAATACGTGGTGTCGATCAAGGGGCCGCTCACGACCCCGGTCGGCGGCGGCATCCGTTCGCTGAACGTCGCGCTGCGCCAGGAACTCGACCTGTACGTGTGTCTGCGCCCGGTCCAGTACTTCAAGGGCGTGCCGTCGCCGGTGCGCGAGCCGCAGAAGATCGACATGGTGATCTTCCGCGAGAACTCGGAAGACATCTACGCGGGCATCGAATGGGCCGCGGGTTCCGAGCAGGCGAAGAAGGTCATCAAGTTCCTGCAGGACGAGATGGGCGTGAAGAAGATCCGTTTCCCGGAAACCTCGGGGATCGGCGTCAAGCCCGTGTCGACCGAAGGCACCGAGCGTCTCGTGCGCAAGGCGATCCAGTACGCGATCGACAACGATCGCAAGTCGGTCACGCTGGTGCACAAGGGCAACATCATGAAGTTCACGGAAGGCCTGTTCCGTGACGCCGGCTACGCGCTCGCGCAGAAGGAATTCGGCGGCGAGCTGATCGACGGCGGCCCGTGGATGCGCGTGAAGAACCCGAAGACGGGTAACGAGATCGTGATCAAGGATTCGATCGCCGACGCGTTCCTGCAGCAGATCCTGCTGCGCCCGGCCGAATACGACGTGATCGCGACGCTGAACCTGAACGGCGACTACATCTCCGACGCACTGGCCGCGCAGGTCGGCGGCATCGGGATCGCGCCGGGTGCGAACCTGTCGGATTCGGTCGCGATGTTCGAAGCGACGCACGGCACGGCGCCGAAGTACGCGGGCAAGGATTACGTGAACCCCGGTTCCGAGATCCTGTCGGCGGAAATGATGCTGCGCCACCTCGGCTGGACGGAAGCGGCCGACACGATCATTGCCTCGATGGAGAAGTCGATCCTGCAGAAGCGCGTCACGTACGACTTCGCGCGCCTGATGGAAGGTGCGACGCAGGTGTCGTGCTCCGGCTTCGGCGAAGTGCTGATCGAGAACATGTAAGACCCCTTCCGGGGTGGGCCGGCAGGTTGCCGGCCGCCCCGGCGCTGACTGCCGGCGCCGGAGCGTTTCGTGGATGGCAGGTTTGTTGGCAGGGCGGTCCGGCATGCGGGCCGCGGCGTCGCGATGCGGCCCGGAGGCCCTGCAAGGTAGAACATGACGGCCCTCGCAACACCACCGCCCGGCTGAGCCGGCGCGCCCCTTTCGTGACCGACCCGGTCGCTCCCCGCCGGTTACCGCCGGCGCTCCTCAGTCCAAATTTTCACGTAGCAACGCATCGACCATGTCCACTTCGCCCAAGATCATCTACACCCTCACCGACGAAGCGCCCGCGCTCGCGACCTATTCGCTGCTGCCGATCGTCAAGGCCTTCACGCGCTCGTCCGGCGTCGCCGTCGAAACGCGCGACATCTCGCTCGCCGGCCGCATCATCGCGGCATTTGCAGACGTCCTGCCGCCGGAGCAGAAGGGTTCCGACGATCTGGCCGAGCTGGGCCAGCTCACGCTGAAGCCGGAAGCGAACATCATCAAGCTGCCGAACATCAGCGCATCGGTGCCGCAGCTGAAGGCCGCGATCGCCGAGCTGCAGGCGCAGGGCTACACGCTGCCGGCCTACCCGGAAGATCCGTCGACGGACGAAGAGAAGGCGGTCAAGGCCCGCTACGACAAGATCAAGGGCAGCGCGGTGAACCCGGTGCTGCGCGAAGGCAACTCCGACCGCCGCGCGCCGCTGTCGGTCAAGAACTACGCACGCAAGCATCCGCACAAGATGGGTGCGTGGAAGGCCACGTCGAAGGCACACGTCGCGCACATGAGCGAAGGCGACTTCTACGGCAGCGAGAAGTCGGCGCTGATCGCCGATGCCGGCAGCGTGAAGATCGAACTCACGACGACCGACGGCGCGAAGAAGGTGCTGAAGGAAAAGACGGCCGTGAAGGCCGGTGAAGTGATCGACGCATCGGTGATGAGCCGCAACGCGCTGCGCAGCTTCATCGAAGCGCAGATCGCCGACGCGAAGGCGCAGGACGTGCTGTTCTCGGTGCACCTGAAGGCGACCATGATGAAGGTCTCGGACCCGATCCTGTTCGGTCACTTCGTGTCGGTGTTCTACCGCGACGCGCTCGCGAAGCACGCGGACGTGCTGGCGCAGGCCGGCTTCAACCCGAACAACGGGATCGGCGACCTGTACGCGCGCCTGAAGGACCTGCCGGCCGACACGCGCGAAGCGATCGAAGCCGACATCAAGGCCGAATACGCAGTGCGCCCGCGCCTCGCGATGGTCAACTCGGACAAGGGCATCACGAACCTGCACGTGCCGAGCGACGTGATCGTCGACGCGTCGATGCCGGCGATGATCCGCGATTCGGGCGGCATGTGGGGCCCGGACGGCGCGCTGTACGACGCGAAGGCCGTGATTCCGGACCGCTGCTACGCAGGCGTCTACCAGGCCGTGATCGAGGACTGCAAGCAACACGGCGCATTCGATCCGGTCACGATGGGCAGCGTGCCGAACGTCGGCCTGATGGCGCAGGCGGCTGAAGAATACGGTTCGCACGACAAGACCTTCCAGATCCCGGCGGACGGCGTCGTGCGCGTCACCGACGAAGCCGGCAACGTGCTGCTCGAGCACGCGGTCGAGTCGGGCGACATCTGGCGCATGTGCCAGACGAAGGACGCACCGGTGCAGGACTGGGTCAAGCTCGCGGTGAACCGCGCGCGCGCGACCGGCGCACCGGCCGTGTTCTGGCTCGATCCGGCGCGTGCGCACGATGCGCAGATCATCGCGAAGGTCGAACGCTACCTGAAGGATCACGACACGAACGGTCTCGACATCCGCGTGATGACGCCGGTCGAAGCGACGCGTTTCTCGCTCGAGCGCATCCGTGCGGGCAAGGACACGATCTCGGTCACCGGCAACGTGCTGCGCGACTACCTGACCGACCTGTTCCCGATCATGGAACTCGGCACCAGCGCGAAGATGCTGTCGATCGTGCCGCTGATGGCGGGCGGCGGGATGTTCGAAACGGGGGCGGGCGGCTCGGCGCCGAAGCACGTTCAGCAGTTCGTCGAGGAAGGCTTCCTGCGCTGGGATTCGCTCGGCGAATTCCTTGCACTGGCCGCGTCGCTCGAACACCTCGGCAACGCGTACCAGAACCCGAAGGCGGTCGTGCTCGCGAAGACGCTCGACCAGGCGACCGGCAAGTTCCTGGACGAGAACAAGTCGCCCGCGCGCAAGGTCGGCGGCCTCGACAACCGCGGCAGCCACTTCTACCTGTGCCTGTACTGGGCGCAGGCGCTGGCCGAGCAGACCGAGGATGCCGCGCTGAAGGCGCAGTTCGAAGGGGTCGCGAAGGCGCTGTCCGACAGCGAAGCGCGCATTCTCGAAGAACTGTCGGCCGCGCAGGGCAAGGCGCAGGCGATCGGCGGCTACTTCCGTCCGAACGTCGACCTGACGAGCCAGGCCATGCGCCCGAGCGCGACGCTGAACGGCATCGTCGACGCAGTCGCCTGACGCGGGCCGCGCATTCGCGCGAGCCAGGACGCGTGTCGACGCGGCGCGGTGAGCCGTTCGCCGCCCGACACACAATAAAAACGCCCCGGTCGCCCGGGGCGTTTTTCGTTGCAGGCTTGCCATTCAGACGTGAACGATTTCCCATTCGGCGATTTCGTGCGGCACCTCGAGCGTCGCGGTGTCCAGTTCGGACAGTTGCTCGCAGTCGCCGCGGGAGATGTGGTCGGCCGCGACTTCGGGGCACGAGAATGCGCCGAGCAGGGCGTTGCCGAACGTCGCTTCCCAGCCGCCGTTACCCGGCAGGATGTAGAACGACCCGAGCGCTGAACCAAAGCGAAATCCCTTCATTTCCGTTCTCCCTTTCTGATCACAAGCGATTCTGTTGTGCCGCCTGCCGGCTCGGCCGGCTGTGGCCCGACTGGCTGCTTGCGCCGGGTTCCGTATCGAACGTCGTGGCGAAGCGTCAGTGCATGGAACAAAGTCTACGTCTGCGACCCGGTTGGATGGTGCATGTAGAACGGCTTCTCGAAACAAAAATTCATGTTTAAAAACAATGAATTATTTTCGTCGTTTTGTATTGCGGAACGTTTTTCGGCATCGCGAAACGGGAAATTTGTGCCCTGCACCACGAATTTTTACAACGCAGAGACTTGTTCCACATCGTGAAAAATTGGCGATTTCGCCGATGGGCGGCGCGACGTGCACCGACGGGGTGGCGAACGGCGCGCGCAAAACGGGCGGCCGGATGCGGCAGCGGGCGTAATTCAGCGAACGAGCGAGGGGCGACGAAGGGCGGTACAAAGCCGCGCTGCGGCGTATCGCCGCCCGGCTGGTAGCGGCGTTTTTCGACAGGGGCCTGCGGTTATGATGACGCGGGCATCAGGTTTCGCGTCGCGCACGGCGGTCCAGCCGGCCGGCGCGTGCGTCGCGGTTGTCGCGCGACGCTGCATGGATAACGAGGATCGATTGATGATACGGAGAACCTTCCTGTCGCGCGCCATCGGTGTCGCGGCCGCGTCGCTGTTCGCGCGTACCGCGTGGGCGCAGCATGCCGGTCATGCGGGCATGGCCGGCATGGATTCGATGGACGACATGCCCGGCATGTCAGGGATGTCCGGCATGTCGGGGCACGCGCAGCACGGCAAGCCCGCACCGGCCGCACTCGCGGCCGCCGATGCGCTGCCGGCCGGTGCGCCGCTCGCGACGTTGCGTACGCTCGCGAACGAAAGCCGCGAACCCGGTACGTTCCGGGCCACGCTGGTCGCGCAGCCCGTCGCGCGCCCGATGCTGCGCGGCGCACGGCCGACCGCGTTCTGGCAGTTCGGGTCGAGCGCGCAGGGCCCCGTCGTCGGCCCGCTGATCGACGTGCGCGAGGGCGACACGGTCGAGATCAAATTCGTGAACAAGCTGCCGCAACCGTCGACGATCCACTGGCACGGCCTGCCGGTGCCGCCCGACCAGGACGGCAATCCGTCCGACCCCGTCGCGCCCGGCGCATCGCGCGTGTACCGCTTCACGCTGCCGAAGGGCAGCGCCGGCACCTACTGGTACCACCCGCATCCGCACATGATGACGGCCGAGCAGGTATTCCGCGGGCTGGCCGGCCCGTTCATCGTGCGCGCGGCGGACGATCCGCTCGCCGGCTGGCCCGAGCGCAACCTGTTCGTGTCGGACCTGAAGCTTGCACATGACGGCACGATTGCGCCGAACGACATGATGGACTGGATGAACGGCCGGGAAGGCCAGTTCGTGCTGGTCAACGGCGCGCGCCGGCCGCGCATCGACGTCGCCGGCGACGAACGCTGGCGCGTCTGGAACGCGTGCAGCGCGCGCTACCTGCGCGTTGCGTTCGACGACGGCCGTGCGTTCGAGCACGCGGGTACCGACGGCGGGCTGTTCGACGCGCCGCGCCGCGTGACGTCGCTGCTGATCGCGCCGGGCGAGCGCGCGGAACTGCTGGTGCGCGCCGGTGACCGGACGACGCGCGCGGTGCTGCAGGCAGCCGAGTACGACCGCCGCAAGATGGCGATGTCGCATGACGACGGTCACGGCAGCCTGCCGCCCGATCCGGCGCTGGCGCTGGCCGATGTCGCGTTTGCGCCCGCCGCCGCGCGCGCGTTGCCGGCCACGCTGCGCGCGGTGCCGCCGCTGGGTGAACCGGTGGCGCACAAGACGGTCGCGTTCGGCGAGGAAATGGACATGGACGCGATGATGAAGGGCGCGGCGCACGGCCGTCCGGCTGGCATGCGCTTCACGATCAACGGCGAGACCTACGCCGCGCACCGCGCGACGCTGACGAGCCGCCGTGGCGACGTCGAACGCTGGGAGATTCGCAATACCACCGACATGGATCACCCGTTCCACCTGCATGGCACGCAGTTCCAGGTGATCGAGCGCGCGTCGGGCGGCGCGCGCACGGCCGAACCGTTCCGCGCATGGCGCGATACGGTGAACGTACGCAGCGGCGAAACCGTGTCGATTCTCGTCACGCAAGACATGCCCGGAGAGCGCATGTTTCATTGCCACATTCTCGAACACGAGGATCTCGGCATGATGGGCACGCTGAAGGTCGTGTAACGAAGCCGGGAATATGTTTCACGTGCGGGATCGATATCCGATCTGCATGTGTGACAAGACAATGTGTGTTCAATTATCGGGATTGAACGAAAAGGCGGGCCAATCGATTATCGATTGGCCCGCCTCAAAAAAAGAAACCCGGCGCAATGCGCCGGGTTTCTTCGTCCGATATCCGATGCCTTTATGCGGCCTGGATGTTCGACGCTTGCTTGCCCTTCGGTCCTTGAACGACGTCAAAGCTCACCTTCTGGCCTTCCTTCAGCGTCTTGAAGCCATTCATGGTGATAGCCGAGAAGTGCGCAAACAGATCCTCACCGCCCTCGTCGGGAGTGATGAAACCGAAGCCCTTCGCGTCGTTGAACCACTTAACGATACCAGTTGCCATTTTCCTACTTCCCCTGTCACACAGTCGCTGCTACTTACCACGAGCACGCTCGAAAAGCTAAACGACTGGAAAATGCAGTCGTTCCCCCCTCACAAGCTCACCTCGGCCTCTTTCATTTCGCCAACCGGCGAGTTGAAAAAAGTGCCAGCTTGATTGTTGGCGCTCTTTATTGGAGTGTCAAGTGGAATTTTTAGACGTTTAGAGGGTCGTTGTAAAGAACCCATTTTCAGGGTTTTTCCGGCTTTGCTTTGCAGCATGTGGCCAAGCGCGAGGACTTGAAAAGCCGCATAATCGGCTCATATACCAGGCTCGAGTGACACGCGTTCGAGTCGTCCCGGCTTGTGGGATACTGGATGTGGACACGACGTCCCGGTGCAGTTCCCCCTCGACGGTTCGTGTTCCGCGCCACGCGTGAAAGCCGGCACCGCAGCCGGCTTTCGTATGGCGCGAAGACGATCGCGTGTTCCGGGATACCGGGGAGGGCGCCGGCCGGTCGGTCGGGTAATGGCAGGATTGCGGGCCTGTCCGAGTTGTTTAGAATGGGTGTATGGCGATTATCCCGGACAAGCAGGACAGTACCGTCCTGGAACGCAAGCAGCAGAAGCTCAAGCCGCCTTCGATGTACAAGGTGGTGCTGCTGAACGACGACTTCACGCCGATGGAATTCGTCGTGATGGTGGTCCAGGAGTATTTCAAGAAGGATCGCGAGACGGCCACGCAGATCATGCTGAAGGTCCATCGCGAAGGGCGAGGAGTTTGTGGGGTCTATACGCGGGACATCGCGTCGACCAAGGTTGAGCAAGTCGTTACCCATGCGCGGCAGGCCGGGCATCCGCTGCAGTGCGTGATGGAGGAAGCATGATTGCCCAGGAATTGGAAGTCAGCCTGCACATGGCGTTCATGGAAGCACGCCAGGCGCGCCATGAGTTCATTACGGTCGAGCATCTGCTGCTGGCCCTGCTGGATAATCCGACGGCAGCCGAGGTGTTGCGCGCGTGCGCGGCAAACATCGAGGACTTGCGTCAGAACCTGCGCAATTTCATCCACGACAACACACCTACCGTCCCGGGCACCGACGATGTCGATACCCAGCCGACGCTCGGTTTCCAGCGCGTGATCCAGCGCGCGATCATGCACGTCCAGTCGACGTCGAACGGCAAGAAGGAAGTCACCGGCGCGAACGTGCTGGTCGCGATCTTCGGCGAGAAGGATTCGCATGCCGTGTACTACCTGCAGCAGCAGGGCGTCACGCGTCTCGACGTGGTGAACTTCATTTCGCACGGCATCGCGAAGACGAACAACGGCGAAGCCGCGAAGTCGACCGACGCGAGCGCGGAAAGCGAAGACGCGAACGCGCAGAAGGAAACGCCGCTCGCGCAGTTCACGCAGAACCTGAACCAGATGGCGAAGGACGGCCGCATCGATCCGCTGATCGGGCGCGAGCCGGAGGTCGAGCGTGTGGTGCAGGTGCTGTGCCGTCGCCGCAAGAACAACCCGCTGCTCGTCGGCGAGGCTGGCGTGGGCAAGACCGCGATCGCCGAAGGGCTCGCGTATCGCATCACGCGCGGCGAAGTGCCGGACATCCTCGCGAACGCGCAGGTCTACTCGCTCGACATGGGCGCGCTGCTCGCGGGCACCAAGTATCGCGGCGATTTCGAGCAGCGTCTGAAGACGGTGCTGAAGGAGCTGAAGGAGCGCCCGCACGCGATCCTCTTCATCGACGAGATCCATACGCTGATCGGCGCGGGCGCCGCGTCGGGCGGCACGCTCGATGCGTCGAACCTGCTGAAGCCGGCGCTGTCGTCGGGCACGCTCAAGTGCATCGGCGCGACGACGTTCACCGAGTATCGCGGCATCTTCGAGAAGGATGCGGCGCTGTCGCGGCGCTTCCAGAAGGTCGACGTGTCGGAGCCGACCGTCGAGCAGACGGTCGCGATCCTGCGCGGGCTGAAGTCGCGCTTCGAGGAGCATCACGGCGTCAAGTATTCGTCGGGCGCCCTGTCGGCCGCGGCCGAACTGTCGGCGCGCTTCATCACCGACCGTCACCTGCCGGACAAGGCAATCGACGTGATCGACGAGGCCGGTGCCGCACAGCGCATCCTGCCGAAGTCGAAGCAGAAGAAGACGATCGGCAAGAGCGAGATCGAGGAAATCATCTCGAAGATCGCGCGCGTGCCGCCGCAAAGCGTGTCGCAGGACGATCGCAGCAAGCTGCAGACGCTCGACCGCGACCTGAAGAGCGTCGTGTTCGGTCAGGATCCGGCGATCGATGCGCTCGCAGCCTCGATCAAGATGGCGCGCGCGGGCCTCGGCAAGATGGACAAGCCGATCGGCGCGTTCCTGTTCTCCGGCCCGACGGGCGTCGGCAAGACCGAAGTGGCGCGCCAGCTCGCGTTCACGCTCGGCATCGAGCTGATTCGCTTCGACATGTCGGAATACATGGAGCGCCATGCGGTAAGCCGGCTGATCGGCGCGCCGCCGGGCTACGTCGGGTTCGACCAGGGCGGCCTGCTGACCGAAGCCGTCACGAAGAAGCCGCATTGCGTGCTGTTGCTCGACGAAATCGAGAAGGCGCATCCGGACATCTTCAACGTGCTGCTGCAGGTGATGGATCACGGCACGCTGACGGACAACAACGGCCGCAAGGCGGATTTCCGCAACGTCATCATCATCATGACGACGAACGCGGGTGCCGAGTCGATGCAGAAGGCGACGATCGGCTTCACGACGCGCCGCGAGACGGGCGACGAGATGACCGACATCAAGCGTCTGTTCACGCCGGAGTTCCGCAACCGCCTGGATTCGATCATCAGCTTCCGCTCGCTCGATGAGGAAATCATCATGCGCGTGGTCGACAAGTTCCTGATCCAGCTCGAGGAACAGCTGCACGAGAAGAAGGTCGATGCGCTCTTCACCGACGCGTTGCGCAAGCATCTCGCGAAGCACGGCTTCGACCCGCTGATGGGGGCGCGGCCGATGCAGCGGCTGATCCAGGACACGATCCGGCGCGCGCTGGCCGACGAACTGCTGTTCGGCAAGCTCGTCAACGGCGGTCACGTGACGGTCGACGTCGACGAAAGCGACAAGGTCCAGTTGTCGTTCGACAAGCTGGCGAATCCGCCGCACAAGCCGAACGAAGAGACGGTCGAAGTCGAGTAAGCGATAATTCGTTGTTCATGCGAACGGCGCGGGAAGTTCTCCGCGCCGTTTCGTTTTATCCGGCGCCGGCGGCGCGATGGTGGTGCAGGGGAGTGGTAACGCAGTGACACAACAACAACGGTCGTTCGACGCTATCGTCGCGCGCGAACAAGGGTTGCGCCACGCGCTCACGTCGGGGCAGATGGCGATGATCGCGATCGGCGGCGCGATCGGCACGGGGCTGTTCCTCGGCAGCGGGTTCGCGATCGGGCTCGCGGGCCCGAGCGTGCTCGTTTCCTATGCTATCGGCGCGCTGATCGCGCTGCTGCTGATGGGCGCGCTCGCGGAAATGACCGTCGCGCATCCGACGGCCGGCTCGTTCGGCGCGTACGCCGAGCACTACGTCGGCCCGCTCGCGGGCTTCCTGGTGCGCTATGCGTACTGGTTCGCGGTCGTGTTCGCGATCGGCACCGAAATCAGCGCGATCGCCGTGTTCATGAAGTACTGGTTCCCGGCCGTGCCCGGCTGGTACTGGGTGATTGGCTTTTCCGCGCTATTGATTGCCGTGAACCTCGCCAGCGTCACGCTGTACGGCACGGTCGAGTATGCGTTCTCGCTGCTGAAGATCGCGGCGATCGTCGTCTTCATCGTGCTCGGCGCGTATCTGGTCTGGTCGGCGCCGGCCGCATCGGGCGTCGGCTTCGCGAACTACACCGCGCATGGCGGCTTCATGCCGAAGGGGCCGTGGGGCACCTGGGTCGCGGTGATCGTCGCGATTTTCAGCTACATGAGCATCGAAGCCGTCGCGATCGCGGCTGGCGAGGCGCGCGATCCGCAGCACGCGGTCACGCGCGCGTTCCGCTCGACGGTGTTCCGGCTCGTGCTGTTCTACCTGCTGACGCTGTCGCTGATGCTCGCGATCGTGCCGTGGACGGCGGCCGGCACCGACGAAAGCCCGTTCGTGAAGGTGATGGCCGCGACGCATGTACCGTACGCGGCCGGCGTGATCAACTTCGTGCTGCTGATCGCGGCACTCTCGGCGATGAACAGCCAGCTCTACGTGACGACGCGGATGATGTTCAGCCTGTCGCGCGCGCGCCTTGCACCGGCGGTGTTCGGCCGGCTCGGCACGAACGGCGTGCCGCGTGCGGCGTTGTGGATCTCGACCAGCGGCGTCGCGGTCGCGGCCGTGCTGGTCGCGCTGGCGCCCGACACCGCGTTCACGGTGATGATGGCGATCGCGATGTTCGGCGCGCTGTTCACGTGGCTGATGATCTTCGTCACGCACCTGCGCTTCCGTTCGCGGTATCGCGGCCCGGCACTCGCGTTCCGGATGTGGGGGCACCCGTTCGGCAGCCTGCTTGGTGCCGGGCTCGTCGCGGCGATCCTGTTCACGACCGCGTTCACGCGCGAATTCCGGATGACGATGGTGGTCGGCGTCGTGTTCGTCGTGCTGCTGACGCTCGCGTACGCGCTGCATTACCGGCACGAACACGCCCGCTGACCCGCCGGCGTGGCAGCCGCGTCGCGCGTCACGCCGCTAAGGTTCCGTTAAGCCGGCGGCCGCTACATTCGATCCTGTCCGCAAGGCGGGCCGGCATGCGCCGGTTCGCCGCTTCCTGCAAATGGGGTTCGAATGAACAAACTTCCCGAAATCACGCTCGCGTTCTGGATCATGAAGATCTGTGCGACGACGCTCGGCGAAACCGGTGGCGACCTGCTGTCGATGACGCTGAACGTCGGCTACGCGGTCAGCTCGATCCTGCTGTTCGGTTTCTTTCTCGTGACGCTGGGCGCGCAGCTCAGGACGACGCGCTATCGTCCGGCGGTCTACTGGGCCGTGATCGTCGCGACGAGCACGGCCGGCACGACGATGTCCGACTTCATGGACCGGACGCTCGGCCTCGGCTACGCAGCCGGCTCGTCGATCCTCGTCGCGATCCTGCTGGCGATCTTCGCGGTCTGGCGCCTGAGCGGCGAATCGCTGTCGGTCGACCTGATCCGCACGCGCAAGGTCGAGCTGCTGTACTGGATCGCGATCCTGTTCTCGAACACGCTCGGCACCGCACTCGGCGACTTCCTCGCGGACAGCTCGGGGCTCGGCTTCGGCGGCGGCGCGCTGCTGATCGGCGGACTGCTGGCGGTGATCGTGCTCGCGCATTACTTCACGCGGATCTCCGGCGTGCTGCTGTTCTGGGCCGCATTCGTGCTCACGCGCCCGTTCGGTGCGACGGTCGGTGACCTGCTGACGAAGCCGGTCGAGAAGGGCGGCCTCGCGCTCGGTACGGTCGGCTCGTCTGCCGTGCTGCTCGGCGTGCTGGTCGCGATGGTGATCTACGCGAGCGTCGCGCAGGCGCGGCGCCGCGAACCGATGCCTGCGCGGATCGCGCAGCCGGTTGGCGAATGACGATGAACGGAAAAGAAAAAGGGGCCGAGAGGCCCCTTTTGGGTTGCGATGCCACTCAGTGGCGGCCGGTGCTGCCGAAGCCGCCTTCGCCCCGATCGCTCTCGGCGAAATCGGCGACGATGTTGAACTGCGCCTGCACGACCGGCACGATCACGAGCTGCGCGAGCCGCTCGAACGGGTTCAGCACGAACGCGGTCTGGCCGCGGTTCCACGTCGAGACCATCAGCTGGCCCTGGTAGTCGGAGTCGATCAGGCCGACGAGGTTGCCGAGCACGATCCCGTGCTTGTGGCCGAGGCCCGAGCGCGGCAGGATCAGCGCCGCATAGCCGGGATCGGCGAGATGGATCGCGAGGCCCGTCGGCACCAGCGTCGTTTCGCCCGGCTGCAGCGTGACCGGTGCGTCGAGGCACGCGCGCAGGTCGAGGCCCGCGCTGCCGGTGGTCGCGTAGGCGGGCAGGTAGTCGCGCATGCGCGCGTCGAGAATCTTCAGGTCGAGTTTCATGCGGTCGTCGAATCGGTCGGGAAGGGCGCAGCGGCAAGCGCCGCCGCGCGGGTGATCAGATCAGGCGGTTGTCGGGCAGGCGCTTCGCGATTTCCGCGACGAGCGCATGCGCGAGTTCGTCCTTCGGGGCGCGCGGCAGGCGCGTGAGGCCGGCTGCTTCGAACAGCACGACTTCGTTGTCGTCGCGGCCGAACGTCAGCGGGCCGAGGTTGCCGACGAGCAGCGGCACGTTCTTGCGCTTGCGCTTCTCGTCGCCGTGCACGTCGAGGTCGCCGCTTTCGGCCGCGAAACCGACGCAGAACGGCGGATCGGGCAGCGCCGCGACCGATGCGAGGATGTCCGGGTTCTCGACGAATGCGAGCGTCGGCATCTTGCGGTCGGCCGTCTTCTTCATCTTGTGCTCGGCCGGCTGGTCGACGCGCCAGTCGGCGACCGCGGCCACCGCGATGAAGATGTCGGCATCGTTGATCGCATGCATCACCGCGTCGTACATCTGCTGCGCGGTCTGCACGTCCTGTCGATAGACACCCCACGGCGTGTCGAGCGCGACCGGCCCCGCGACGAGATGCACGTCGGCGCCGGCCTGTTGCGCGGCGCGCGCGAGCGCGAAGCCCATCTTGCCGCTGGAACGGTTCGTGAGGCCGCGCACGGGGTCGAGCGGTTCGAACGTCGGCCCGGCCGTGATCAGCACGCGCCGGTGCGCGAGCACCTTCGGCGCGAAGTGCGCGACGATCGCTTCATAGATCGCCTCGGGCTCGAGCATGCGGCCGTCGCCGACTTCGCCGCACGCCTGCGCGCCCGAATCCGGGCCGAGCACGGATACACCATCTGCGCGCAGTTGCGCGGCGTTGCGCTGCGTGGCCGGGTTCTGCCACATCTGGCGGTTCATTGCGGGGACGACGAGCAGCGGACAGTCGCGTGCGACGCACAGCGTCGACAGCAGATCGTCGGCGAACCCGTGCGCAAGCTTCGCGAGGAAATCCGTCGACGCGGGCGCGATCACGATCGCGTCGGCTTCGCGCGACAGGTCGATGTGCGCCATGTTGTTGTCGATGCGCGCGTCCCACTGGCTCGTGTAGACGGGCCGGCCCGACAGCGCCTGCATCGTGACGGGCGTGATGAACTGGGTGGCGGCTTCGGTCATCGCGACCTGCACGGTCGCGCCGGCCTTCACGAGCAGCCGCGTGAGCTCGGCGATCTTGTAGCAGGCGATGCCGCCCGTCAGGCCGAGAACGAGGTGTTTTCCTGCGAGTTCTGCGTGTGCCAACTCAGGCCTCCAAGGGTCAAACGGAACGGCCGGCGCGAAGCCGGCCGTCGACGCCGAGTATGCGCGCTTAGCGCGAGCCGCGCACGCGGCGCAGTTCGTCGTAGATCAGCAGCACCGCACCGACCGTGATTGCGGAATCGGCGAGGTTGAACGCCGGGAAGTGCCAGGCGCCGAGGTGGAAATCGAGGAAGTCGATCACGTGACCGTAGACGAGCCGGTCGATCACGTTGCCGAGCGCGCCGCCGAGGATCATCGCGAGCGACAGGCTGAACAGCCGCTGCTGGCCGTGGCGCTTCAGCAGGAAGCAGATCACGAGCGTGGCGGCGATGCCGAGCGCGGTGAACGCCCAGCGCTGCCAGCCGCCGGCGGTCGACAGGAAGCCGAACGCGGCGCCGCGGTTGTACACCAGCACGAGGTTGAAGAACGACGTCAGCTCGTGCTGCGCGCCGTACGCGAACGTCTTCAGGATCGAGATCTTCGACAGCTGGTCGAACAGGATCACGATCAGCGAAATGCCGAGCCAGGGCGCAAGCGCGCCGCTGGCCGGTTTCGACAGGGTTTTCGCCATAGTTAAGCAGCGCTCCGGATTTCGCCGTTTTCGAACAGGTTGGAGAAGCAGCGGCCGCACAGCGTCGGATGATCGGCGTGCGTGCCGACATCGTCGCGGTAGTGCCAGCAGCGTTCGCACTTCTGGTACTTCGAGGCGGCCACGTCGACGCTTTCCTGCGCTTCGTCGTCGACCTTGACGACCGTCGCGGCTGACGTGATCAGCACGAACTTCAGGTCGTCGCCGAGGCTCGTGAGCGCGTTGTAGCGCGCGCCGCTCGCGTGCACGGTGACTTCAGCCTGCAGCGACGAACCGATGCGGTTCGCGGTGCGTGCTTCCTCGAGTGCCTTCGTCACGTTGCCGCGCACATCGCGCAGCAGCGCCCACTTCTCGATCAGCGCGGTCGAGCCGGCAACGTCCGGATACGCGTAGTAGGTTTCCGTGAAGATCGTGTCGCTGGCCGGCTGGAACACCTTCCACGCTTCTTCCGCCGTGAACGACAGGAACGGCGCGAGCACGCGCAGCAGGCCGTGCGTCAGGTGGTACAGCGCGGTTTGTGCGGAGCGGCGTGCGCGCGAATCGGCCGCGCTCGTGTACAGGCGGTCCTTCAGCACGTCGAGGTAGAAGCCGCCGAGATCTTCCGAGCAGTACGTCTGCAGCTTCGCGACGACCGGGTGGAATTCGTACTTCTCGTAGTGGCCGAGCAGTTCCGTCTGCAGCTGCTGCGAGAACGCGACCGCATAGCGGTCGATCTCGAGCCATTCTTCGACCGGCACCGCGTGCTGCGCGAAGTCGAAGTCCGACAGGTTCGCGAGCAGGAAGCGCAGCGTGTTGCGGATGCGGCGATAGCCTTCGGTCACGCGCTTCAGGATTTCCTCGGAGATCGCGAGCTCGCCCGAGTAGTCGGTCGATGCGATCCACAGACGGATGATTTCCGCGCCGAGGCGGTTCGCGACTTCATGCGGATCGATGCCGTTGCCGAGCGACTTGCTCATCTTGCGGCCTTCGCCGTCGACCGTGAAGCCATGCGTGAGCAGGCCCTTGTACGGCGCGCGGCCGTCGATCATCGACGCGGTCAGCAGCGACGAGTGGAACCAGCCGCGATGCTGGTCCGAGCCTTCGAGGTACAGGTCGGCCGGGAATTGCAGCTGATCCTTGTGCGAGCCGCGCAGCACGTGCCAGTGCGTCGTGCCCGAGTCGAACCACACGTCGAGCGTGTCGCGGTTCTTTTCGTACAGGTTCGCGTCGTCGCCGATCAGCTCGCGCGGGTCGAGCGACTGCCATGCCTCGATGCCCGACTGCTCGACGCGCTTCGCGACTTCCTCGAGCAGCTCGAGCGTGCGCGGGTGCAGCTCGCCGGTTTCCTTGTGCACGAAGAATGCCATCGGCACGCCCCACTGGCGCTGGCGCGACAGCGTCCAGTCGGGACGGTTCGCGATCATGCTGAACAGGCGCTGCTTGCCCCACGACGGGTAGAACGCGGTCGCGTCGACGCCTTCGAGCGCCGTTTCGCGCAGCGTCTTGCTGCCGTCGCGCGGCGTGACATCCATGCCGGCGAACCACTGCGACGTCGCGCGGTAGATGATCGGCGTCTTGTGGCGCCAGCAGTGCATGTAGCTGTGCGTGTACTTCTCGCTGCGCAGCAGCGAGCCGGCGGCATTCAGCGCGTCGACGATCTTCGGGTTTGCATCCCAGATCGACAGGCCGCCGAACAGCGGCAGCGATTCGATATAGCGGCCGTCGCCCATCACCGGGTTGATGAAGTCCGAATCGGTCATCCCGTGCGCCTTGCACGACATGAAGTCTTCGATACCGTATGCGGGCGACGAGTGCACGACGCCGGTACCCGTGTCGGTCGTCACGTAGTCGCCGAGGTAGACGGGCGCGGTACGCTTGTAGCCGGGGTGGGCCGATGCGAGCGGGTGGTGGAAGCGCAGGTTCGCGAGCTTCACGCCCGGCGCGGTCGCGACGACGCGGCCCGTCAGCTTGAAGTCGGTCATGCATGCTTCGACGCGCTCTTCCGCGATGATCAGCAGCCCGCGCTCGGTGTCGACCAGCGCGTAGACGATTTCCGGATGGAGGTTCAGCGCCTGGTTGGCCGGGATCGTCCACGGCGTGGTGGTCCAGATCACGATGCCGCCTTCGGCACGCGGCAGCGCCGGCAGGCCGAACGCCTGCGCGGTTTTTTCCGGTTCCGCGAACGCGAACATCACGTCGATCGTCGGATCGGTGCGGTCCTTGTACTCGACTTCCGCTTCGGCGAGCGCCGAGCCGCAATCGAAGCACCAGTTCACCGGCTTCAGCCCGCGGTACACGTAGCCCTTCTCGATGATCTTGCCGAGCGCGCGGATCTCTTCCGCCTCGTTCACGAAGTTCATCGTCTTGTACGGGTTGGCCCAGTCGCCGAGCACGCCGAGGCGCTTGAAGCCGACCTTCTGCTTCTCGATCTGCTCGGTCGCGTAGGCACGCGCCTTGCTCATCACTTCGGCCGCCGGCAGCGACTTGCCGAACTGCTTCTCGATCTGGATTTCGATCGGCATCCCGTGGCAATCCCAGCCCGGCACGTACGGCGCGTCGAAGCCGGCCATGTTGCGCGACTTGACGACGATGTCCTTCAGGATCTTGTTGACCGCGTGGCCGAGGTGGATGTCACCGTTCGCATACGGCGGGCCGTCGTGCAGGATGAACTTCGGCCGGCCCTTGCTGGCCTCGCGAATCTTCTCGTAGAGGCCGCGCTCTTCCCATTCCTTGACCCACTGCGGCTCGCGCTTGGGCAGGTCGCCGCGCATCGGGAACGGCGTGTCGAGCAGGTTGACCGGATACTTGGCCTGCGGTTTCGAATCGGCTTTCTTGTTGCTCATGATGGGATCGCTATCTAAATCGGGAGACGCTCGGGCGTCGTGAATCGGGGATGCGCGCGAGTGGGCGGCGCGAGGGTGCGGCGCCAGGCGCCGCCGTCCGGATCAGCTAATTCGGTCGGTGGCCGACGTCGAGAAGCCCGTGGCGCGGCTGCCCGGCGCACGGTCGCGCTCGATGAAATATGCGCGCGCATTCGCGACGTCCAGTGCGATCGCGCGCGATAGCGCCTCGAGATCGTCGAATTTCGCCTCGTCGCGCAGCTTCTTCAGGAATTCGACGCGGATGAGCTTGCCGTACGCGTCGCCATGCCAGTCGAGCAGGTGGACTTCGAGCAGCACGCGGCCCGAATCGTCGACGGTCGGGCGCAGGCCGAGGCTCGCGACGCCCGGCAGCGGCTCGGGGCCGAGGCCGTGCACCTGCACGACGAAGATGCCCGCAAGCGCCGGCCGCTTGTGCGCGATCGGCAGGTTCAGCGTCGGGAAGCCGAGGTCGCGGCCGAGCTTCAGCCCGTGTGCGACGTGGCCGCTGATCGCATAGCCGTGGCCGAGCGCCTGCGCGGCCGCGTCGAGATCGCCGGCCGCGAGCGCGGCGCGCACGCCGGAGCTGGAGATGCGCGTGCCGTCGCTGCCGGCCACCGTGCCCATCTGTTCGACTTCGAAACCGTGCTGCTCGCCGGCCGCCTTCAGCGTGTCGAACGTGCCCGCGCGTTTCGCGCCGTAGCAGAAATCGTCGCCGACCATCATCCAGCGCGTATGCAGCCCGTTCACCAGCGTGCGCTCGACGAACGCCTGCGGCGACTGGCTCGCGAACGTATGGTTGAAGTGCTCGACGACGACGCGGTCGACACCGTGATCGCGCAGCGCCTCGAGCTTGTCGCGCAGCATCGCGATGCGCGGCGGCGCACCGGCCGGGTTGAAGAATTCGCGCGGGTGCGGCTCGAACGTCATCACGCACACGGGCAGGCCACGCGCGTCCGCTGCCGCGCGCACGCGCGCGAGCAGGGCCTGGTGGCCGCGATGGACACCGTCGAAGTTGCCGATCGTCAGCGCGCACGGGGCGCGGCTCTCGGCGTTGGGCAGGCCGCGGAAGACTTTCACGATAGCGGATGCAGCGTCGGGGAATGGGCGGTGGGATGCCGCAAAGCAGAAGATTATAAACGTTCGGACGGGCCGGCGGCCGAGAAGGCGGGAAACGCGGGGGCGAATGGTAAAATTCGCGGATGAAAAAACTCGTGATCCTGATTTCCGGTCGCGGCAGCAACATGGAGGCCATCGTCCGCGCGTGCGCGCAGGAACGCTGGCCGGCCGAGATTGCCGCCGTGATCGCCAACCGGCCCGATGCGGCCGGGCTGGCCTTTGCCGCGTCGCACGGGGTGGCGACGGCGGTGGTCGACCACCGGTCGTTCGACGGCCGCGACAGCTTCGACGCGGCGCTCGCCGCCGAGATCGACCGTTTCGCCCCCGATCTCGTCGTGCTCGCCGGCTTCATGCGCATCCTGACGCCCGCATTCGTCAGACGATATGAGGGCCGGCTGCTGAACATCCATCCGTCGCTGCTGCCGAGCTTCAAGGGCATCCATACGCATCAGCAGGCGCTCGACGCGGGCGTCGCGCTGCATGGCGCAAGCGTGCATTTCGTCATTCCCGAGCTCGACAGCGGCGCGATCGTCGCGCAGGGCGCGGTGCCCGTGCGCGCGGGCGACGACGCGGCCGCGCTCGCGCAGCGCGTGCTGGCGGTCGAACATGTGCTGTATCCGCGCGCGGTGCGCTGGTTCGTCGACGGGCGTCTGCGCCTCGAGAACGGCCGTGCAGTGGTCGCGCCGGAAGAAGCGCGCTGGATTTTCGCGGATCAACCGCATACCGAAACGAGTGAGGGCGTATGAAGCTGCACGGATTCCTGATTGGCCAGACCGAGACTTTGCTGGCCGAGGTGCTGAAGTTCGCCGGCCCCGCCGACGCGACGACGAGCCGGTTCTTCCGCGCGCACCCGAAGCTCGGGCATGCGGAGCGCGGCGTGATTGCCGAGGCCGTGTTCGCGGTGCTGCGCCGGAAGATGGAGTTTTCGCATCTCGCCGAGAGCGGCACCGGTACGCCCGCGCGGCGCCTCACGCTGCTCGGCCTGATGCAGACGGCCGGCCGCAACGCGCTGAGGCCGTTCCTGTCCGACGTCGAGTCCGCGTGGCTCGAACACGTGTCGAAGATCGATCCGGCCAGCCTGCCGGTGCGCGTGCGCACGAACCTGCCAGACTGGATCCACCAGGCGCTGTCGGCCCGTTTCGATGCCGAGGAGCTCGCGCAGCTCGCCGCCGCGCTGAACTACCCGGCGCCGCTCGATCTGCGCGCCAACGCGCAGAAGGCGACCCGCGACCAGGTGATCGACGCGCTGCGTGCGAACGGCATCGATGCGGGCGCGATGCCGTTCGCGCCGTTCGGCGTGCGTGTCGTCGGCAAGCCGGCGTTGACGCGCCTGAAGCTGTTCGAGGAAGGCCAGATCGAGGTGCAGGACGAAGGCAGCCAGCTGCTGTGCTCGCTCGTTGCGCCGCGCCGCGGCGAGATGATCGTCGACTTCTGCGCGGGCGCGGGCGGCAAGACGCTCGCGCTGGGCGCGATGATGCGCTCGACCGGGCGCCTCTATGCGTTCGACGTGTCGGAGAAGCGCCTCGCGAAGCTGAAGCCGCGCCTCGCGCGCAGCGGGCTGTCGAACGTGAACCCGGTGCTGATCGACAGCGAGCACGATGCGAAGATCAAGCGGCTCGCCGGCAAGATCGACCGCGTGCTGGTGGACGCGCCGTGCAGCGGCCTCGGCACGCTGCGCCGCAATCCGGACCTGAAGTGGCGCCAGACGCGCACGGCGATCGACGAGCTGACGCCGAAGCAGGCGTCGATCCTCGCGAGCGCCGCGCGCCTCGTGAAGAAGGGTGGCCGGCTCGTCTACGCGACCTGCAGCGTGCTCGACGCCGAGAACGAGCGGATCGTCGAACAGTTCCTGGCCGATCATCCCGAGTTCGTGCTGGTGCCGGCGCAGCAGGTGCTGGCCGAACAGCGCATCGAGATCGAGACGGGTGACTACCTGTCGCTGTGGCCGCATCGTCACGCGACCGACGGCTTCTTCGCCGCGGTGCTCGAACGGCGCGCCGCGCAGTAACGACGGCCCGGACGGACGATGGACAATCTGCAGAGCCGCCTGCTGTCGCACCGGCTGGCATCGGTCATTCGTGACTTCCACCAGCCGGTGATGATCTGGCAGGCGGCGATCCTCGTCGGCGCGCTGTGTTTCGCATGGCTGGTCGCGCGCTTCGTGCACGGCCGCATCGATGCGCGTCGCCGGGCGGCCGGCCGCGCGCCCGGCGCGGGCGCGCAAAGCCTGAAGCGCGCGCTGTTCCCGCTGTTCGGCAGTGTGTTCGTCGGTGGCGCGCAGCTGGCGTTCGACCCGTTCATGTCGACGTCGCTGCTGTCGCTCGCGCTCGTGCCGTTGTTCGGTATCGGGCTGATCTACGTGCTGTTCTTCTTCGCGCGGCGTGTGTTCGCGCGCGACGGCCACACGCATGCGTGGCTGTCGATCGTCGAGAAGATCGTATCGACCGTCGTGTGGGCCGCGATGGTGCTGACGGTGCTCGGCATCCAGCGCGACGTGCTCGGCTGGCTCGACAGCGTGCAGTTCCGCGTCGCGAACGCGCACCTCACGCTGCTGTCGGTGATCTCCGGCGCGCTGTGGGTGTGCGTGACGCTGATGGTTGCGATGTGGCTCGGCTCGGTGCTCGAGGATCGCCTCACGCGCGCGAGCACGCTCGACGCGAACCTGAAGGTCGTGCTGTCGCGGGTCGGCCGCGCGCTGCTGGTGTTCGCGGCGATCCTGATCGGGCTGTCGCTGGTGGGCATCGACGTGACGGTGCTCGGCGTGTTCGGCGGCGCGGTGGGTGTCGGTCTCGGCTTCGGGCTGCAGAAGATCGCGAGCAACTACGTGTCGGGCTTCATCATCCTGCTCGACCGCTCGCTGCGGCTCGGCGACGCGATCAGCGTCGGCGGGCTGCAGGGCGTCGTCACGCAGATCCGCACGCGCTACACGGTCGTGCGCGGCCTCGACGGCAACGAAACGCTGATCCCGAACGAGAAGCTGATCACCGACGTCGTGCAGAACCAGTCGTCGTACCTGACGCGCGGTTATGCGAAGGTCGCGGTGCAGGTGGCGTACACGAGCGACGTCGAGCATGCGCTCGCGCTGCTCGCCGACGCGGCGAAGGGCGTGCCGCGCGTGCTGGCGGAGCCCGCGCCGACGCCGTATCTGGTGAGTTTCGGCGCGGACGGGATCGACCTGGAGCTCGGCTTCTGGATCGAGGATTCCGCGAAAGGCACGTCGGGCGTGCGTTCGAGCGTGAACCGCAACATCTGGCGGCTGTTCAGCGAGCACGGGATCTCGATTCCGTTTCCGCAACGGGAAGTGCGGGTGGTCGGGTTGCCGGACGGTTTTTCTGCCGCGGGTGCGGTGGCCGGGCCCGATTCCGCGGCCGCGAACGGTGCGGTGGACGGGCGCACACCGGCTGCGTAGCGCGCGCCGGCCGTCAAATGGTTTGACCCCGCGGCCGGAACCGGATCGCGGGCCTTTCCAAGTCCGCCCGTGGACTGTGCCAGTTGCGCCAGGGCAAGAAAATATTCATTTTTTACAAAGACTTGGAACGGTTGAAGTAAAATTCAAGTCTATACGCGGTATGCTTTCATTTTTCTGACGCTTGGCGCGAGCCGGCGTCGCTCTCATCACAGGTAACTGCCTTGTTGAATTCCCTGCTCGATTTTCTTTCCCACGGGCTCCTGCATTTTTCGTGGTGGCAGGTCGCGCTGTTCGCGCTCGCCGTCACGCACGTCACGATTATCGGCGTGACAGTCTATCTGCATCGCTGCCAGGCGCACCGCGCGCTGGAACTGCATCCGATCGCGAGCCACTTCTTCCGCCTGTGGCTGTGGATGACGACCGGCATGCTGACGGGGCAATGGGCCGCGATTCACCGCAAGCACCATGCGAAGTGCGAGACCGAGGAAGATCCGCACAGCCCGCAGACGCGCGGCATCTGGAAGGTGTTCCTCGAAGGCGCGGAACTGTATCGCGCGGAAGCGAAGAACGAAGAGACGATGCGCAAGTTCGGCCACGGCACGCCGAACGACTGGCTCGAGCGCAATCTCTATTCGAAGTACCCGATCCTCGGCATCAGCATGATGATGGTGATCGACGTCGCGCTGTTCGGCGTGCTCGGCCTCACCGTGTGGGCCGTGCAGATGGTCTGGATTCCGTTCTGGGCGGCTGGCGTCGTCAACGGCTTCGGTCACTTCTGGGGCTATCGCAACTTCAACTCGGCCGACGCGAGCACGAACCTGTTCCCGTGGGGCATCGTGATCGGCGGTGAAGAGCTGCACAACAACCACCACACGTTCGCGACGTCGGCCAAGCTGTCGAACAAGTGGTACGAGTTCGACATCGGCTGGATGTACATCCGCATCATGTCGGCGTTCGGTCTCGCGAAGGTGAAGAAGGTTGCGCCGACGCCGCGCCTGAACAAGCCGAAGACGGTGCTCGACCAGGAAACGCTGCAGGCCGTGCTGTCGAACCGCTACGAAGTGATGGCGCGCTACGGCAAGGCCGTGAAGCGTGCGTACCGCCAGGAGCTCGCGCACCTGAAGGAACTCGGTTCGAGCGAGAAGTACCAGCTGATGCGCGGCGCGCGCAAGTGGTTCCACAAGGATGCCGACGGCCTCGACGAGCCGCAGAAGAAGCTGCTGCCGGAAATCTTCGCGAACAGCCAGAAGCTGCACACGTATTTCCAGCTGCGTCAGGATCTGGCCGCGATCTGGGATCGTTCGACCGCGTCGCGCGAACAGCTTCTCGCGCAATTGCAGGATTGGTGCCATCGCGCAGAACAAAGCGGCATCAAGGCGCTGCAGGAATTCGCGACGCGCCTGCGCCGCTACGCCTGATTCGAAATCGATTAGAATCTCAGGACGTCACAAACCCCGCGTTGGCGGGGTTTTTTCATTTGGGCTGCCGGTTTTTGATGGGCGTCGGCAGGGCGGAATTTGTATGACCAGAGGATGGGGCTGGGGCCGGCGCTGAAGCGCCAACTTCGGCCGACAGGAGATATGGAGATGCAATCGACGATCAAACCCGTCGAGTACGACCGGCCCGTCGCAGCAGGGACCGTGTGCGGCGTGGGGCAGGCATGGGCCAAGGTGCCCGACGCGCCGTCCGCCGAGGAGCGCGCTGCACTGAAGGCGCGCATCAAGGCGCTGCTCGTCCGTGAAAAAGCCGTGCTGGTCGCCCACTACTACGTGGATGCCGAACTACAGGAACTGGCCGACGAAACGGGCGGGTGCGTTGCCGATTCGCTCGAGATGGCCCGCTTCGGCCGCGATCACGACGCGCAGACGCTGGTCGTCGCCGGTGTGCGCTTCATGGGCGAAACCGCGAAGATCCTGAGCCCGAACAAGCGGATCCTGATGCCCGACCTCGACGCGACCTGCTCGCTCGACCTCGGCTGCCCGGTCGACGAATTCTCGGCGTTCTGCGATGCCCATCCGGACCGTACCGTCGTCGTCTACGCGAACACCAGCGCGGCCGTGAAGGCGCGCGCGGACTGGATGGTCACGTCGTCGATCGGCCTCGAGATCGTGGCCGACCTGCACGCGCGCGGCGAAAAGATCATCTGGGCGCCGGACCGCCATCTCGGCAGCTATATCCAGAAGAAAACCGGCGCAGACATGCTGTTGTGGCAGGGCTCGTGCCTCGTCCACGACGAGTTCAAGGGCATCGAGCTCGACCTGCTGCGTGCCGAATATCCGGACGCGAAAGTGCTCGTCCATCCCGAGTCGCCGGAAAACGTCGTCGCGCAAGCCGATGTCGTCGGTTCGACCACGCAACTGATCGATGCGGCCGTCAAGTTCGACGCGAAGCACTTCATCGTCGCGACCGATCTCGGCATTCTGCACAAGATGCAGCTGGCCGCGCCCGGCAAGACCTTCATCGCCGCGCCGACGGCCGGCAACAGCGCGACCTGCAAGAGCTGCGCGCACTGTCCGTGGATGGCGATGAACGGCCTCGCGAACCTCGCCGACGTGCTCGAACGCGGCCACAACGAGATCTTCGTCGATCCCGCGATCGGCGAGCGTGCGCGTTTGCCGATCGACCGGATGCTCGAATTCGCGGCTGCGCACAAGAAGCGCGTGCAGGCGAGCGGCGATCTGCAGCGCGACCAGCAACTGTTTGCGAACGTGGGGGCGGCATGACGAGCGCCGTCTCCCCGCTGTTCGGCATCGTCCGCGAGCAATACGGCGCGGCATTCGATGACGCGATCGCGCGCAACGTGGCCGACGCGATCGCGGAAGATGTCGGCGCCGGCGACCAGACCGGGCGGCTCGTGCCGGCCGGCGGGCGTCGCCGCGCACGCATCATCGTGCGTGAAGAAGCCGTGCTGTGCGGCGTGCCGTGGTTCGAGGCGGTGATCGCCCGGATCGATCCGTCGATCACCGTGCAATGGCACTATCGCGAAGGCGACCGGATGACGTCCGGTTCGACCGTCTGCGAACTCGACGGGCCGGCGCGCGCGCTGCTGACGGCCGAGCGCAACGGGCTGAATTTCCTGCAGCTGCTGTCGGGTGTTGCGACCGCGACACGCCGTTATGTCGATCGCGTCGAAGGCACACGCGCGAAGATCCTCGATACGCGCAAGACGCTGCCGGGCCTGCGGCTCGCGCAGAAGTACGCGGTCCGCGTCGGCGGCGGCGAGAACCAGCGTCTGGCGCTGTACGACGGCATCCTGATCAAGGAAAACCACATCGCGGCGGCGGGCGGTGTCGGCGAGGCGCTCGAGGCGGCATTCGCGCTGGAGTCGGGCGTGCCGGTGCAGGTCGAGGTCGAAACGCTCGCGCAGCTCGACACGGCGCTCGCACATCGTGCGCAGTCGGTGCTGCTCGACAACTTCACGCTCGACATGATGCGCGAAGCGGTGCGCGTGGCGAATGGCAAGGCCGTGCTCGAAGTATCGGGCGGCGTCAATTTCGATACGGTACGCGCATTCGCGGAGACGGGTGTCGACCGCATCTCGATCGGCGCGCTGACGAAGGACGTCCGCGCGACGGACTATTCGATGCGGATCGTCGACTGACCGAACGCCGTCCGATCGGACAAAAAAGCCGCTGGCGCGCAAACGCCAGCGGCTTTTTTCTGGTGCGCTCCCGGCCGCAGCCGGGAAGGGCGTGCGTTCAGCGGCGCGCGCGCGGCGTGAGCACGCTCGGCAATGCCTTCGGCAACGTGTGCGGCCAGTCGCGGCTGTAGTGCAGCCCGCGGCTTTCGCGACGCGAGTGCGCGCTCTTCACGATCAGCGTCGCCACGTCGACGAGATTGCGCAGTTCGAGCAGGTCGCGCGTCACGCGGAAGTTCGCGTAGTACTCGTGGATTTCGTCGCGCAGCAGCGACAGTCGATGCTTCGCGCGTTCGAGACGCTTGTCGGTACGCACGATGCCGACGTAGTTCCACATCAGGCGCCGCAGTTCGTCCCAGTTGTGCGCGACGACGACTTCTTCGTCCGCATCCGATACGCGGCTTTCGTCCCAGGCGGGCAGCGTGGACGGTGTGTCGGCATCGAAGCCGGCTGCCTCGATTGCCTCGGCTGCCGCGCGGCCGATCACGAGACATTCGAGCAGCGAGTTGCTCGCCAGCCGGTTCGCGCCGTGCAGCCCCGTGTACGATGTTTCGCCGACCGCATACAGGCCCGCGAGATCGGTGCGCCCGGCGAGATCGGTGACGACGCCGCCGCACGTATAGTGCGCGGCCGGCACGACGGGGATCGGTTCTTTCGCGATGTCGATACCGAATTCGAGGCAGCGCGCATGGATCGTCGGGAAGTGTTCGCGCAGGAACGCTTCCGGCTGGTGGCTGATGTCGAGGTACACGCAGTCGATCCCGCGCTTCTTGATCTCGAAGTCGATCGCGCGCGCGACGATGTCGCGCGGTGCGAGCTCGGCGCGCGGATCGTGCGCCGGCATGAAGCGGGTACCGTCGGGCAGCTTCAGCAAGCCGCCTTCGCCGCGCACGGCCTCCGAAATCAGGAACGATTTCGCATACGGATGGAACAGGCAGGTCGGGTGGAACTGGATGAATTCCATGTTCGACACGCGGCAGCCCGCGCGCCACGCCATTGCGATGCCGTCGCCGGTCGCGGTGTCGGGATTCGTCGTATACAGATAGACCTTGCCGGCGCCGCCCGTGGCGAGCACGGTGTGCGGCGCCTCGATCGTGATCGTGCGATCGTTGTCGACGTCGAGCGCATACAGGCCGTGACAGCGGCGGCCGGGCAGGCCGAGCCGGTTCGACGTGATCAGGTCGATTGCGTGGTGGTTCTCGAAGAACGTGATGTTCGGATGCTGGCGTGCGCGTTCCGACAGCGTCGCGAGCACCGCATGGCCGGTTGCGTCGGCCGCGTGGATGATCCGGCGGTGACTATGGCCGCCTTCGCGCGTCAGGTGAAAGCCGAGCTCGGCCGCGTCGTCCTTCGTGAACGGCACGCCTTGCGAGATCAGCCATTCGATCGCTTCGCGGCCGTGCTCGACGATGTAGCGCGTCGCGCCTTCGTCGCACAGGCCGCCACCGGCGACCAGCGTGTCGTCGACATGGTTCTCGATACTGTCCGCCGAGTCGAGGACGGCTGCGATGCCGCCTTGCGCGTTATCGCTTGCCCCCTCCATCATCGAACGTTTCGCGATCAGCGCGACGCGTCGCGTGCTGGCCAGATTGAGTGCGACCGACAGCCCTGCCAGGCCGCTGCCGACGATCGCCACGTCGAATTTCATGCTGCATCTCCATCGTTACGCTTTTGATCTTGTGCGTTCCGGCGGCCGTGGCCGCGGAAAGGGGAGAGCATACCGCGTCGCGCTCGAGCGTGCGCGCAAAACAAAAAGCCCCGCAAGAGCGGGGCTTTTCGGTCGCCGTCAGGCTGGCAGAAACCGGAGATTACTTGATCTTGGTTTCTTTGTATTCCACATGCTTGCGGACGACGGGATCGAACTTCTTGATCGCCATCTTTTCCGGCATGTTGCGCTTGTTCTTCGTGGTCGTGTAGAAATGACCCGTGCCAGCGGTGGACTCGAGCTTGATCTTGTCGCGTGCGCCTTTTGCCATGATTGTGCTCCTTGGGCTTAGGCTTCGCCGCGTGCGCGCAGGTCAGCGAGCACGGAATCGATGCCGTTCTTGTCGATCAGGCGCAGGCCGGCGTTCGAAACGCGCAGGCGCACCCAGCGGTTTTCGCTCTCTACCCAGAACCGGCGGTTTTGCAGGTTCGGGAGGAAGCGGCGCTTCGTCTTGTTGTTGGCGTGGGAAACGTTGTTGCCGCTCATCGGCGCTTTCCCAGTTACTTGGCATACGCGTGCCATGAGAGCACTCCTAATACGCTAAATTCGGGGTTCGATCGCCGGTGAAGGTTCCATCGTACCGCCACGTGATCCATGGCTGCACTCAGAACGCCGTAGCCCTTACAGACAAGGCCCTTCGATGGCTAGAACTGGTTGGAAAAAAGACAGACGACGATTCTAGCAGAAAAAGTTCAGAAAAATCAAACCTAATTTCGCTTCGTCGTTGCGGCGCCCTGGGGTGGGCTGCCGCGGCACAGTCTACAGCCAACCGGCACGTGCGAACGAAAAAGTATCGCTGGTGCCGACGACGACGTGGTCGAGCAGCCTCACATCGACGAGTTCGAGCGCGTCTTTCAGTACGCGGGTCAGGCGACGGTCTTCCGCGCTCGGCTGTACCGCACCCGACGGATGGTTGTGTGCGACGATCAGCGCCGCGGCGTTCTGCGCCATCGCGCGGCGCACGATCTCGCGCGGGTAGACGGCCATGCGCGTCAGCGAGCCGCGTGCGATTTCCTCCATGTCGATCATGCGGTTGCGGGCGTCCAGGAATACCGCGACGAATACCTCGTGCGGGCGCGTGCCGATCTTCAGCCGCAGACAGTCCTCGACGGCGCCCGGCGAATCGATCTGCATCCGCTCTCGCGCCTTGTCCTCCAGCATGCGTCGCGCGATCTCGGTGACGGCGACCATTCGCGCGGAGCGCGCGGGGCCGATGCCGGGGTGCGCCTCGAAATCGTCGGCGCTCGCTTCCAGCAGCCCGCGCAACGTTCCGAACTGCTTGATCAGTGCGCTGGCGGTGACGAATACGTCGTGCCCGGGCTTGCCGGTGCCGAGCAGCAGCGCGATCAGTTCGTCGTCGGTCAGCGCGGCAGGCCCGCGTTCCAGCAACCGTTCGCGCGGCCGCTCGGGCCGCCAGTTGGCCGAGCGGCGCTTGCGCCGGCGGATCGGGATGACGCGGCCGGGTGGATCGGCCGGCGGCAGGATGGGGCAGGGAGACAGCATGGTCGGAACTCCATTGGCGGCGGGCGGTGTGTGCAACGTCGTCGCACTTTCCGCCTTGCGCGCTCAGGTGACTTACAATATTGGCTTTGCGCCGGGCCATTCGGCCGTATCGGGCGCCGACTGAACGAGTAATTCATGAGCCTCATCGATCTATCCGAAGTGAAGCCCGGTTCCCACGTCACGTTGCATTACCGCTTGGCACTGGCCGACGGCGCCGACATCGTCAACACCTTCTCCGACAAGCCGGCCACGCTGTTGCTGGGCGCGGGGCAACTGGCGCCGTCGCTGGAACAGATTCTGCTCGGGCTCCGGGTTGGCGACCACTCGACTTTTCAGCTAGCCCCCGATCAGGGGTTCGGTCCCCGCAATCCCGACATGCTCCAGCGCGTGACGCTGTCGACGCTGCGCGAGAACGGGATGGTCGGCGACGATTTCACGCCGGGCGAACTGATCGAGTTCAACGCGCCGGACGGCGGCCGCTACGCGGGGGTGCTGAAGGAAGTCGGCGAAACCTCCGCGCTGTTCGACTTCAATCATCCGCTCGCGGGCCAGGCGCTCACGTTCGAAGTGAAAATCATCGGAATCCTGTAATCATGAGCACCACCGATACGCTGTCCGGGCAGACCGTCGCCGCCGATGCCGAAATCCTGCTGGCCCAGCCGCGCGGTTTCTGCGCGGGCGTCGACCGCGCGATCGAAATCGTCGAGCGCGCGATCGCGATGCACGGTGCGCCGATCTACGTCCGTCACGAAATCGTCCACAACAAGTACGTGGTCGAGGATCTGAAGAAGAAAGGCGCGATCTTCGTCGAGGAACTCGAGGAAGTGCCGGCCGGCAACACCGTGATCTTCAGCGCGCACGGCGTGTCGAAGGCCGTGCGCGACGAAGCCGACGTGCGCGGGCTGCGCATTTACGACGCAACCTGCCCGCTCGTCACGAAGGTGCACGTCGAAGTGGCGAAGATGCGCCAGGACGGCGTCGACATCGTCATGATCGGGCACAAGGGCCACCCCGAAGTCGAAGGCACGATGGGGCAGGTCGAGCGCGGCATGCACCTCGTCGAGAGCGTCGAGGACGTGCAGAAGCTCGAACTCGCCGATCCCGAGCGCATCGCGCTCGTCACGCAGACGACGCTGTCCGTCGACGACGCCGCCGAGATCATCGGCGCGCTGAAGGCGAAATATCCGAAGATCCGCGAGCCGAAGAAGCAGGACATCTGCTATGCGACGCAGAACCGCCAGGATGCGGTGAAGTTCATGGCGCCGCAGTGCGATGTCGTGATCGTCGTCGGCAGTCCGAACAGCTCGAATTCGAGCCGGCTGCGCGAAGTGGCCGAAAAGCGCGGCGTGGCCGCGTACATGGTCGATGCGCCCGACCAGATCGATCCGGCATGGGTTGCCGGCAAGCGCCGCATCGGCGTGACGGCCGGCGCGTCGGCGCCCGAGGTGCTCGCCCAGGCCGTGATCGCGCGGCTGCGCGAACTCGGCGTGCGCAATGTCCGCGCGCTCGACGGCATCGAGGAAAACGTGTCGTTTCCGCTGCCGCGCGGGTTGAACCTGCCGCCTGCCGCCTGATTGCCGCATCGCATCCGCGGAACACCGAAAGCGCGCCTCCCGGCGCGCTTTTTTTTACGTCTCGAAATTGAAATCGCAACCATAATTCTCGATCATGGTGCAACCCGGTTGCTCCACGCGCGCTTAAGCGTCTCTCAAAATTGGTTGCAATGCAGGAAAACCCCATCGAATCAGGATTATTGGCGTCCTATAAATGGAGTTACAATGCGCCCGTTTTCAAGCCGGAATGGCTTTGAAATCGGGTTTTGGCAAGGCGCGGGAGACCATTCAATGCATGTGAAGTTGGCTTACGCCATGTCCGTCGCCGCACCGGTTGCAATGCTTGCCGGCTGCAGCAAAAAGAGCGACGACGGGGCGGGCAGGGAGGCTGCGGTGTTCGCGGCACCGCCGGCCAGCGGCGTGCGCGTCGCCGGAGCCGGGCGTGCGGCGTCATCGGCGCGCCGTATCGCGCAACTGGGCAAGGACAAGGAAAACGGGGCACGTTTGACGATCGAGGAAATCAACGCGCTTGACCTGACGATCGGTTCGGCTGCAGGCATGCAGGTTGCGCCGCGGCAAGCCGCCGCTCGACGGATGCAGGACGCTTGCGGCGTTGCAGACAGCGTGCCGAGGTCCCCGTCCACTCTTCATTTCGATTCGACGAAACAGCGTGCTGCCACGACCGAGCGTGTCGTGGCGCGCGGGCTGGTTCGTACGATGGATTCCGATGCAGTCCTGACGAAAGTCGGGTGCGACTGCCGCAATGCCTTGCCGGGCGGCGCGGCGCGGAATCCGATCCGTCCGGGTGCGATGCTTGCGTCGCGCCGGGCGGGCCAAGGCACGGATGCCGGGAAACCGGAAGACGGCCGTCTCGGCATGCTGCCCCACGACTTCAAGGAGGCCACGAACACCGTCCTCGATGTCGTGACGATTTAGCGACGGGACTCATGACGGCACCGGAACAGTGCGGTGCCGTTTTTGTATCCGCTCCGGCGGCAGGTCCGGCCGTACAGGCCGGGCGGCGCGCGCCGGGACGATCCACCCTTACCGGTATCGACTAGTACCCGCAGTGTCGCCGAGAAGGCGCGATTCCTCGCTTACCCGCGGGGCGCAACGTCCTCCGGCAGCACGGGCCAAGGAGCTTTAAATGGATATTTTCGTCCAGCAGGTTCTCAACGGGCTGGTGCTCGGCAGTGTCTACGCCATCATCGCGTTGGGCTACACGATGGTGTACGGCATTCTCGGCATCATCAACTTCGCGCACGGCGACGTGCTGATGATCGGCGCGATGGTCGCCCTGTCGGCCATCACCGTGCTGCAGAACCACTTTCCCGGACTCGGCAACGTTGCGACGCTGACGATTGGCCTGGGCATCGCCGCGGTCGTCTGTGCGTTCGTCGGCTTCACGATCGAACGCGTCGCATACCGGCCGCTGCGCCGCGCGCCGCGCCTCGCACCGCTGATCACCGCGATCGGCGTGTCGATCCTGCTGCAGACGGCTGCGATGATCATCTGGTCGCGCAACCCGCTGCCGTTCCCGCAATTGCTGCCGACCGACCCGATCAACGTGATCAAGGCCACCGACACGACGCCCGGCGCCGTGATCTCGGTCACTGAAATCGTGATCATCGCCGTGGCGTTCATCGTGATGGGCGGCCTGCTGCTGCTCGTGCACAAGACCAAGCTCGGCCGCGCGATGCGCGCGATCGCCGAAAGCCCGAATACGGCCAGCCTGATGGGCGTGAACCCGAACTTCGTGATCTCCGCGACGTTCATGATCGGCTCCGCGCTCGCCGCGCTGGCCGGCGTGATGATCGCGTCCGAATACGGCAACGTCCACTTCTACATGGGCTTCATTCCCGGCATGAAGGCGTTCACCGCTGCGGTGCTCGGCGGGATCGGCAACCTTGGCGGCGCGATGGTCGGCGGTGTGCTGCTCGGCCTGATCGAGCAGCTCGGCGCCGGCTACATCGGCAACCTCACGGGCGGCGTGTTCGGCAGTAACTACCAGGACGTGTTCGCGTTCATCGTGCTGATCATCGTGCTGGTGTTCCGTCCGTCGGGCCTGCTGGGCGAACGGGTCGCGGATCGCGCGTAACGGAAGGGAGCAAACAACATGACATCCATTCAACCGATCGAATCCTCGACGTCGCTCGTCGAGGAGCGCAACACCGCCAAGACCGTCGTCATCGGCATCCTGACCGCAGCCCTCGTGATCGCCGCGCCGATCATCATCGGCTCGGCCGGCGGCAACTACTGGGTCCGCGTGCTCGACTTCGCGATGCTGTACGTGATGCTCGCGCTCGGCCTGAACGTCGTGGTCGGCTTCGCCGGCCTGCTCGACCTGGGCTACATCGCGTTCTACGCGGTGGGCGCCTACACGGCGGCCTTGCTGAGCTCGCCGCACCTGACCTCGCAGTTCGAATGGATCGCGGCGATCGCGCCGAACGGCCTGCACGTGCCGTTCCTGATCATCGTGCCGATCGCGATGGCGCTGGCGGCGACCTTCGGGATCCTGCTCGGCGCGCCGACGCTGCGCCTGCGCGGCGACTACCTGGCGATCGTGACGCTCGGCTTCGGTGAAATCGTCCGGATCTTCATGAACAACCTCGACCGTCCGGTGAACATCACCAACGGCCCGAAGGGGATCACGGGCATCGATCCGGTGCACGTCGGCGGCTTCAACCTGTCGCAGACGCACTCGCTGTTCGGCCTGCAGCTGCCGTCGGTCTACATGTACTACTACCTGTTCGTGCTGTGCTCGCTGCTGGTGATCTGGGTGTGTACGCGCCTGCAGCACTCGCGTATCGGCCGTGCATGGGCCGCCATCCGCGAGGACGAAATCGCCGCGAAGGCGATGGGCATCAACACCCGTAACGTGAAGCTGCTCGCGTTCGCGATGGGCGCATCGTTCGGCGGCCTGTCGGGCGCGATGTTCGGTTCGTTCCAGGGCTTCGTGTCGCCGGAATCGTTCACGTTCTGGGAATCGATCGTGGTGCTGGCGTGCGTGGTGCTGGGCGGTATGGGCCACATCCCGGGCGTGATCCTGGGCGCGGTGCTGCTCGCGATCTTCCCGGAATTCCTGCGCTCGACGATGAGCCCGCTGCAGCACGCGCTGTTCGGTCACGACATCGTCGATACGGAAGTGATCCGTCAGGCGCTGTACGGCCTCGCGATGGTCGTCATCATGCTGTATCGCTCGGAAGGCCTGTGGCCCGCACCGAAGCATGAGGACAAGATCGCGAAACTCGCGAAGCGCAACAGCAAGAAGCCGGTGCGCGCTTAATCGACGGACACAGGGGATATCCACATGAGCGACAAGCAAATCCGACTGTCCGTGCAGGGCGTGAACAAACGCTTCGGCGGCCTGCAGGCACTGTCCGACGTCGGCCTGCAGATCAAGGAAGGCGAGATCTACGGCCTGATCGGCCCGAACGGCGCCGGCAAGACGACGTTCTTCAACGTGATCACGGGCCTCTACACGCCGGACTCCGGCGACTTCAAGCTGGACGGCACGAACTACACGCCGACGGCCGTGCACCAGGTGGCCAAGGCCGGCATCGCACGCACGTTCCAGAACATCCGCCTGTTCGGCGGGATGACGGCGCTCGAGAACGTGATGGTGGGCCGCCACGTGCGCACCAAGCACGGGCTGCTCGGCGCGGTGTTCCAGACGCCGGCCGAACGCCAGGAAGAGCGCGAGATCAAGGAACGCGCGATCGAGCTGCTCGAATACGTGGGCGTGCTGCAGTACGCGGACTACACGTCGCGCAACCTGTCGTACGGCCACCAGCGCCGTCTCGAGATCGCGCGCGCACTGGCCACCGACCCGAAGCTGCTCGCGCTCGACGAGCCGGCGGCCGGGATGAACGCGACCGAGAAGGTCGAACTCACGCGCCTGCTCGACAAGATCCGCTCGGACGGCCGCACGATTCTGCTGATCGAGCACGACGTGAAGCTCGTGATGGGGTTGTGCAACCGGATGACGGTGCTCGATTACGGCAAGGTGATCGCCGAGGGTCTGCCGCAGGACGTGCAGAAGAATCCGAAGGTGATTGAGGCATATCTCGGCGCAGGGGTGCACTGATGGCAGCGGCAATGTTGAAAATCAAGGGCTTGCAGGTCAACTACGGCGGCATCCAGGCCGTCAAGGGCGTTGACATGGAAGTCCGTCAGGGCGAACTCGTGACGCTGATCGGCGCGAACGGCGCGGGCAAGACCACGACGATGAAGGCGATCACGGGCCTGAAGCCGTATTCGGCGGGCGACATCGAGTACGACGGCAAGTCGATCAAGGGCGTGCCGTCGCACGAGCTGCTCAAGCGCGGCCTCGCGATGGTGCCGGAAGGCCGCGGGATCTTCGCGCGGATGTCGATCATCGAGAACATGCAGATGGGCGCGTACCTGCGCAACGACAACGAGCAGATCAAGAAGGACGTCGAGCGGATGTTCGGCTTCTTCCCGCGCCTGAAGGAGCGTGCGACGCAGCTCGCGGGCACGCTGTCGGGCGGCGAGCAGCAGATGCTGGCGATGTCGCGCGCGATTCTGTCCAAGCCGAAGCTGCTGCTGCTCGACGAGCCGTCGATGGGCCTGTCGCCGATCATGGTCGAGAAGATCTTCGAAGTGGTGCGCGAGATCTCGAAGGAAGGCATCACGGTGCTGCTGGTCGAGCAGAACGCGCGCCTCGCGCTGCAGGCCGCCGACCGCGGCTACGTGATGGATTCGGGCACGGTCACGATGGAAGGCGACGCGAAGCAGATGCTCGACGATCCGAAGGTGCGCGCCGCGTATCTGGGCGAGTAAGCCGGTGCACGAGCGGGCCCGCTGATGCGCGGCGGCAGATGCCGCGTGCGTCGCGCCAGCGCTTTCGAAAGGCTGTCACGGAATGCCGTGACAGCCTTTTTTTTCGTGTGGCGCGATTCGTGCCGAACTGTGCGCGTGGACGCGACTCCATTCGACTGTTGCGCCGCGCATGCGGCGCGGGAATGGTGGCGCGCAGGCGGCAGGCAAGTGGTTCGATGCCGGCCGCCTGCAAACCGACACACGGGCCGCGTAGCATCGACGGCCGATCCGAACACGGAGAACACGCATGAGTCTGGACTACGGTTTCGTGAAGGCGAAGGTGACATCGGTGGCGAAGCTGAAGGGCTCGCCGCATGGCAGCGAGATCCAGTATCACATCCACCTGACGCTGGCGCTGCCGTCGGGCGACTGGGATGTCGCGATCAACGTCGGCACCAGCGACGCGGACGACTTGCTGAACTACAAGCTCGTCTACGATTTCCACCATCCCGTCACCGAGACGCTTGCAGCGGCGGCCGAAGGCTACACCGACCTCACGGGGCAGACGGCGCTGCCCGCGCTCGACTACCTGCGCAGCGACATCCTGAACGAGACGGGCGCCTGGCGCGCGAGCGCGGTGATGGACGGCACCGAACATCCGGAGCCGATCCCGTCGCTGCTGCGGCTCGTGAGCGCCGCGCAGTCGCAGGGCCTCGACGTCGTCGTGTTCGGCCGTACCTATACGGAGGGCAACGGCATTCACGACACGCACATGAACCAGGGCTCGACGGGCCCGAACTACCTGCATCGCGCGGGCGACGACCATAACGACCACAACGACGTGTGGCAGGACGGCGCGCTGATCGTGCGCGTGAGCGAGTCGCAGTGGGCCGCCTATTTCGCGGCGTTCGAGCAGCAGGCCGTGCCGACCGATGCGCTCGGCAATCCGCTGCCCGGTGCGGGGCCGATCACGCGCTGAGACGGGCCGGCGGCGGCGGTCTCATGCAGCCGGCAGCGTCTTGCCGAACGAGATGCGCTCCTCGACGCGATAGCCGAGCGCCGCGTAGAAGCGGCACGCGTCGTCGTTGCCGGGGAGCACCTGCAGGTTGATCTTCAGGCAGCCGCGCGCGGCGAGTGCGCGTTCCGCGTGCGCGATCAGCGCGCGGCCGACGCCGAGCCGGCGCGCGTCGTGCGCGACGCCGAACGAGTAGAGCCAGCCGCGATGTCCGTCAAAACCCGCCATCAGCGTGCCGACGACGCGCGCGCCGCTGGTCGCGACGAAGAACAGTTCCGGCTGCGTCGCGAGCTTCAGCTCGATCGATCGCAGCGGATCGCGATGCGGCGGCGCATCGGCGTCTTCGTATTGCGGGAACGCGTCGCGCCATACCGTGAGCACGGCATCGGTGTCGGCGCGTTCGAACGGGCGGATAGCGACAGCATCGGCGGCGGCTTCCATCGCGGCGGTCTCCTTAGAGCGTGTCGAGGATCGACCGCAGCATCGCCATCATCTGGTCGATTTCTCCGGTCGTCACGTTCAGTGCGGGCATGAAGCGCAGCAGGTTCGGCCGCGCGGCGTTCAGCAGCAGGCCGTCGGGCTGCATGTCGCGCGCCTTCTCGACGATCTGCGGGCCGATATCCTTGCCGAGCAGCAGCGCGCGCAGCAGGCCTTCGCCGCGTTCGCCCTCGAAGCCGCGCTCCTCCGACAGCTCGAGCAGCTTGCGCTTCAGGTATTCGCCGCGTTCGCGCACGCCTTCGAGGAAGCCGGGCGCGACGAGTTGCGAGATCACCGAGTAGCCGACCGCCGTCATCAGCGGGTTGCCGTTGTAGGTGCCGCCCTGATCGCCGGCCTCGAATACCGCGACGTCGGCTTTCGACAGCAGCGCGCCGAGCGGCGCGCCGCCACCGATGCCCTTCGCGAGCGTCATGACGTCCGGCTCGATACCGGCGAGCTCGTATGCGAACAGCGTGCCCGCGCGGCCGCAGCCGCTTTGCACTTCGTCGACGATCAGCAGCAGGTTGTGCTGCTTCGTCAGCGCGCGCAGCGCCTGCATGAATTCGCGCGTCGCCGGAATCACGCCGCCTTCACCCTGGATCGGCTCGAGCATCACGGCGACGGTCTTGTCGGTGATCAGCTTCTCGACCGAGTTGATGTCGTTCAGCTCGGCCTTCGGGAAACCCGGCACCTGCGGCGCGTAGATCGTGTCCCAGCCCGGCTTGCCGCTGGCCGACATCGTCGCGAGCGTGCGGCCGTGGAAGCTGTGGTCGAACGTGATGATCTCGTACGCGCCGTTCTTGAACTTGCGGCCCCACTTGCGCGCGAGCTTGATCGCGCCTTCGTTCGCCTCGGCGCCGCTGTTCGTGAAGAACACCTTGTCGAACACGCTGTGCTGCGTGAGCAGGCCCGCGAGCTTCGCCATCGGTTCGTTGTAGAACGCCGGCGACGGGTTCAGCAGCTTTTCGGCCTGCGTCTTCAGGGCTTCGACGATGCCGTCGTTGCAGTGGCCGAGGCTGTTGACGGCCCAGCCCTGGATGAAGTCCAGATAGCGCTTGCCCGTGTGATCGTAGAGCCACGAACCCTTGCCGTGCGTAAACACGAGGTCGGGGCGGTTCGTGATGTACATCAGCGAGTCGATCGGAAAATCGTTCAGGGGCATGGCAGCAGACTCCAGCGGACGTTGAAAGGGAAACGGGCAATAAAAAAGCCACGGAAGGCCGTGGCTGGTGGGTTCGAACAGCTTGTGCGTAACCGGTGAAGCGGTGTGGGTTACGCGCGAGTCCGTGACGAGCCTGCGGCATCCGGGCGGAGCGGCGAGCGGCGACGTCGAAGGGCGGACAGGAAGCAGTTCATGTGCGCAAGCATAAGGCATCCCGCGCCCCACTGTAAACCGCCGCAATGCCACGGATGTGACACGGCGGTGCGCAGTGGGGGGCGCGGGCGGCGGCGCTCAGACCGGATGCGCGAGATCGGCCGCGCTCGTGAACGAGTCCGCGTAGAACTCGTCGGCCGGCAGCGCGTGGTGCTGCGTGAAGTCGCGCTGCGCAGATTCGACCATCACCGGCGCGCCGCAGGCGTACACCTGGTGGCCCGACAGATCGGGCAGGTCCTCGGTCACCGCGCGATGGACGAAGCCCGTGCGGCCCGTCCATTGATCGCCGGCGTCCGGCTCGGAGAGCACCGGCACGTACTTGAAGTTCGGGATCTCGCGCGCCCACTGCTCGGCGAGTTCGCCGAGGTAGATGTCCTTCTTGCGGCGGGCGCCCCAGTAGAGCGTCATCGGGCGCGTGATGCCCGAGTGCTTCACGTGCTCGATGATCGCTTTGATCGGCGCGAAGCCCGTGCCCGACGCGAGCAGCACGATCGGCTTGTCGGAATCCTCGCGCAGGAAGAACGTGCCGAGCGGGCCTTCGAAGCGCAGGATGTCGCGCTCCTTCATCGCGCCGAACACGTGGTCGGTGAACTTGCCGCCCGGCATGTGGCGGATGTGCAGCTCGACCGGGCCTTCCTCGTGCGGCGCGCTCGCCATCGAGTAGCTGCGGCGCGAGCCGTCCTTCAGGATGAACTCGACGTACTGGCCCGCGAGGTACTGCAGGCGTTCGTTGGCGGGCAGCTGCAGCTTCACGACCATCACGTCGTCGGCCTTGCGTTCGAGTGCGGCGATCCGGCACGGCAGCTTCTTGACCTGCACGCCGTCGACGCCGGCGATTTCACGCACGTCGATCTCGAGATCGCACTGCGCCTTCGAGCAGCACAGCAGCGCGAGCCCGCGCGTGCGTTCGTCATTGGACAGTGCCGATGCAGCGTGCGGGCCCTGTTCGATCTGACCCGACACGATCTGGCCCTTGCAGGAGCCGCATGCGCCGTTCTTGCAGCCGTACGGCAGATGGACGTTCTGGCGCAGCGCGGCAGCCAGCACGGTTTCGTCCGACTCGACCTGGAATTGCCGGCCGCTTTGCTTGAGAGTGACGTTGAATGCCATAGAACCAAACTAGAACAAAATGTGGGGACCGTGCATGTCGCGCACGGCAGCTACAATGCAAAACCGTTGCGCGTCGCGCAACGGCGGCTACTGATTTCGCAACCAACATGATCGCGACACGAATCCTGCGCCGGCCGCGCGTACTGATCGTCGGCTGCGGCGACGTCGGCATGCGCTGCGTCGCGCAATGGCGCGACGCACGCCGCAACCTGCGGATCCTCGCGCTGACGAGCCACCCGGCCCGCCGCGACGAACTGCGCGCCGCGGGTGCGACACCGATCGTCGGCGACCTCGATCGCCGGGCGACGCTTGGCCGTCTCGCGGGCCTCGCCCGCACGATCCTGCATCTCGCGCCGCCGCAATCCGACGGCCGCGACGACCGGCGCACGCGTGCGCTGATCGCCGCAACGTCCATGCCCGCCCGTCGGCCGGCGGCACCGCCGGCGCCGGCGGTCGGCCGGCTCCGAACGCTGCGCACCGCTACCCGACAGGCCGGCGCGCCCGTTCGGGCAGCGCGTATTGTACCCGACGGTCTTCGCGCGCCGAGGCTCGTCTATGCCAGCACGACAGGCGTATACGGCGACTGCGGCGGCGCGCGCATCGACGAAACGCACCCGCTGCGCCCCGCGAATCCGCGCGCGTTCCGGCGCGTGTCGGCCGAGCGGCAACTGCATGCGGCGACGGTGCGCGGCGTGCTGTCCGCGCGCATCGTGCGCATTCCCGGCATCTACGCGGCGAACCGCCTGCCGGTCGCGCGGCTCGAGCGCGGCACGCCGGCGCTCGTGCCGGCCGACGACGTCTACACGAACCACATCCACGCGGACGATCTCGCGGCGATCCTGCGCCGTGCAGCCGAACGAGGCCGGCCGGCGCGCGCGGTGCACGCGTCGGACGACAGCGAACTGCGGATGGGGGAGTATTTCGACCGGGTCGCGCAGGTGCTCGGCCTGCCGAGGCCGCCGCGCGTCAGCCGCGCGGACGCCGAGCGCCTGCTCGAACCGACGCTGCTGTCGTTCATGCGCGAGTCGCGGCGCCTGTCCAACGCTCGGCTCAAGGCCGAATTGTGCGTGACGTTGCGATATCCGACCGTAGACGATTTCCTTCAAACGCTCGCGCCGGGCAGCGCGTCAGGTCAGCGCCGGTAACGCCTCGATCAGCAGGAAGCAGAGCAGCGCACCGATCAGCGCGCCAATCAGGTTCGGATGATATTTGTGCTTCATGTGCATCGTGGCCAGCAGGCCGCCGATCACGATCACACCGATGACCGCGAACGCAATCATCACGGACGACAGTTCGAAAGAATGGTTGATGTTCATGGTATCTCCCCCTGCATCGCTGCTCTTGCAGCTTGTGATTTCAGTATAGCGGGGGAACATGCGGCCGAGACACGGCCGGACACCGAACGGTCGTGCGGATTTTCCCTTACAGGGTTTTGACGGGATTGCGCAGGGCTGAAAGGTCGGCGTCATCGAGCCACCGCCACGCACCCGGTTCGAGATCGTCCGGCAGCGCGTAACCGCCGATGCTTTCGCGGTGCAGCAACTCGACGCGGTTGCTCGCAGCCGCGACCATGCGCTTGACCTGGTGGTATTTGCCTTCAAGGACGGTCAGCGCGAGTGCGTGGGTGTCGCGCGCGTCGGCAGCGACGGCCGCGATCGGCTTCGGCTCGCCATGTAGCTGCACGCCGCTGCGCAGCGCATTCAGCTGCGCATCGTCGAGCGGGTGGCGCACGGTCGCGACGTAGGTCTTCGGCACCTTGCGTTTCGGCGACGTGTACGCGTGCACGAACTGGCCGTCGTCGGACAGCAGCAGCAGGCCGGTCGTGTCCTGGTCGAGACGGCCGACGCACTGCACGCCGCGTGCGACGAGCGGCGCGGGCAGCAGGCTGAACACGCTCGCGTGATGCTGCGGATCGCGCGAACACTCGTAGCCGGCCGGCTTGTTGAGCGCGAGATACGCGCGCGCGTGAAACGGCCATGCCGTATTGTCGACCGAGAACACGAGGCCGTCGGTGTCGAATGTGGCGTCGGCGTCGGTCGCGGCGGTGCCCGCGACGGCGACGCGGCCGGCTTCGATCAGGCCGCGGCACTGGCGGCGCGAGCCGAAGCCCTGAGTGTAGAGAATGCTTTCGAGATCCATAGCGGGCGCATTCTATCAAGCGACGGCGGATGACCGGCATGAACGCGCATGCGCTGGTAAGCTGCCGGAACGCCGCGCGGGGCGCGGCGCCCGTTCATTCTTCACGGACAGCCCATGCGTTTCGATTCATTCCCGTTCGGCCGCCAGGTGGCCGCAGTCATCGTGGCCGCGACCGTCTCGTCGGCCGCGTTCGCGCACGCGCATCTCGCGAAGAGCGATCCGGCGGCGGGCGCGGCGGTGGCCGCCGCACCGGCCGCCGTCACGATCGATTTCACCGAGCCGCTGGAGCCGGCATTCAGCTCGATCGTCGTCGTCGACGGTGACGGCAAGACGGTGTCGGACGGTCGCGCGCGCATCGATGCGTCGAACCGCAAGCGGATGACGGTGCCGCTGACGGCGGTCGGTACGGGCGCGTATACCGTGAAATGGGTGGCCGTCGCGACCGACGGACACCGCACGCAGGGCATGTACGGCTTCAGCGTGAAGTGACGCAACGGCGGCGGCAGGCCCGTGCCAGGGTTGCCGCCGCCCTTATCCGAAAGGGGGTTTCCCGCATGAACCCGACGACGCTCGACGCACTCACCGATTTTCCCCGTCAGCTCGAAGCGCATTTCGCGGCCGTGCCTGACGGCTACGCGCGCTGGACGCCCGACGACTGGGCCGGGATTCCGAGCGAGCATTTCTCGCCGCTCGGGCAGCTCTGCCACGTGCGCGACATCGAGATCGACGGCTATCACGTGCGGCTGCGGCGGATGCTCGACGAAGACCGGCCGCTGCTCGAGTCGATCGACGGCGACGCGCTTGCGATCGAGCGCCACTACAACGACGCGTACGCATCCGACGTGCTCGCGGCGATCCGCGACGCGCGACGCGAAACGCTGGAGCTGTTGTCGCACCTTACGCCGGAACAGTTCGAGCGTGCCGGCGAATTCGACGGCTACGGGTCGCTGACCGTGCGCGGGCTCGTCCACTACCTGTGCAGCCACGACCAGCAGCATCTGGCAGGCATGCAGTGGCTGCTCGGCAAGATCGACGCGACGCTGTACGCGCGCTGAACCGGCCGGCGGCCGCGCAATGAAACCGGATGCCGGTGCCGCTGTCGGTACGGCATGCCACATTGCGGCGCTTCGATTGGATCGGTTTTCTGGATAATCCATCCAGCCGCAACCGGCTGACCGGCGCGCCGCGGGTGCCTACACTCCTAGCTTCGTTCAACGAAAAAAGGAGTCAACCGTGGCAACTCATACGCTCGCAGACAAGGTTGTCCTGATCGCAGGCGGCGCAAAGAATCTCGGCGGCCTGATCGCCCGCGATCTGGCGGGCCACGGCGCGAAGGCGGTGGCGATTCACTACAACAGCGCGGCGTCGCAGGCACAGGCCGAAGAGACGGCGGCCGCGGTACGTGCGGCCGGCGCGGAAGCCGCGACTTTCCAGGCCGACCTGACGACGGCCGCCGCGGTCGAGAAGCTGTTCGACGACGCGAAGCAGCGCTTCGGCAAGATCGACATCGCGATCAACACGGTCGGCAAGGTGCTGAAGAAGCCGTTCACCGAGATCAGCGAGGCCGAGTACGACGAGATGTTCGCGGTCAACAGCAAGTCCGCGTTCTTCTTCATCAAGGAAGCGGGGCGGCATCTCGAGGATCACGGCAAGCTCGTCACGCTCGTGACGTCGCTGCTCGGCGCGTTCACGCCGTTCTATGCGGCGTACGAAGGATCGAAGGCGCCCGTCGAGCACTTCACGCGCGCGGCATCGAAGGAATACGGCGCGCGCGGGATCTCGGTGACGGCCGTCGGGCCCGGCCCGATGGATACGCCGTTCTTCTACCCGGCCGAAGGCGCCGACGCGGTTGCGTATCACAAGACGGCGGCCGCGTTGTCGCCGTTCAGCAAGACGGGCCTGACCGACATCGAAGACGTCGTGCCGTTCATCCGCCATCTCGTGACCGACGGCTGGTGGATCACCGGCCAGACGATCCTGATCAACGGCGGCTATACGACCAAGTAACCGGGCCGCCCAACGGCCGCGCGGCGCACCGCAATGGCGCGTTTGCGTGGACAATGGACGGGCGTGCAGCCGCGAGGCCGCGCGCCCGTTTTCTCTGTGCCGCCGAAGCGCGCCGCGAGGCGCGGCGGCTGGCGGCGACTGTCGTTCGAACCCGGGTTTGCCGCCGATGGACAAGCTGGATCAGGTCAGGATCTTCCTGCAGGTTGCCGAGATGGGCAGCTTCATCAAGGCTGCGCATGCGCTTGACGTGCCGCGCGCGACCGTGTCCGCGGCCGTCCAGCAGCTCGAGACGGGGCTCGGCACGCGTCTCCTGCATCGCACGACGCGCCAGGTGCAACTGACCGCCGACGGCGCGCTGCTGCTCGAACGCGGCCGGCGCCTGCTCGCGGAGGCCGACGAACTCGACCGCCTGTTTCGCCGCCGCGACCGTGACGTGGTGGGGCGGCTGAACGTCGACGTGCCGAGCCGGATCGCGCGCCGCGTCGTTGCGCCGTCGCTGCCGTCGCTGTTTCGCCGCTACCCGAAGCTGCAACTGTCGCTCGGCTCGACCGACCGCTCGATCGACCTCGTACAGGAGGGCGTCGATTGCGCAATCCGCGTCGGGCGGCTCGCGGACAGCAGCCTCGTCGTGCGGCCGCTCGGGCAGTTCACGCTGATCAACTGCGCGAGCCCCGATTACCTGCGCGAATGCGGCGTGCCCGAGCATCCGGATGCGCTCGCACACGGGCACTGGGCGATCGGCTATGCGTCGCCGACGACGGGGCGCGAGCTTGGATGGGAATACTGCGCGGACGGGCAGCGGCACACGCTGACGCTGCCGAGCCGCGTGATCGTCAACAACGCCGAAACCTATATCGCCGGCTGCATTGCCGGCATGGGCCTGATCCAGATCCCGCGGTTCGACGTCGAACATCTGCTGGCAAGCGGCGCGCTCGTCGACGTGATGCCAGGCCATCGCGCCGAGCCGATGGACGTGTCGGCCGTGTATCCGCACCGCCGGCACCGGTCGCGCCGGCTCAACGCGTTCATCGAGTGGTTCGGGGAGTTGATGGCGGAGGCGCTGACGGGGGCGGCGGCGGGGCAGGGCGCGGACGGCGACTGAGCGGAGCGGCCGGGTGGCGCGGTTGCCATCGCGCAGGTTTCAGTCGTCAAGCGCGGCGAACTGCCGGCCGCGCCCGATGGCCCGCACCGCATCGATCAATGCCGCGCCGGGGCCGTCCGGTTTTGCCGCGAATGCGTAGAAGCGTGCGGCCGGCAGCGCGGGCAGGCCGTCCCGCGGCCCGCATTCGCGCAGGCCGTTGCGCAACTGGCTGCGCGCGAGCGCGGTGACCGCGAAGCCGGCGAGCGCGGCCGACACGCAGCCGGCCATGCTGCCGCTCTCGAACAGCACACGGAACGGCCGCAGGGCGGCGGCGAGCGCTGCGACGGCCGCTTCCCGATAGACGCACGGCTGCGGAAACAGCGCGAGCGGCACTTCGCCACTCGCGTCGAGCGTGCGGTCCGACGCGAAAGCCCACACGAGCGGCTCTTCCCACAACAATTCGCCCGGCGTGTCGACCTGCCGGCACTGTTTGCCGAATACGACGTCGAGCCGGCCGAGCGCCTGCTCGCGCAGCAGCGATGCGGTGATCCCGACCTTCAGCTCGATCGACGTGCGCGGATGGCGGTCGCGGAACGTGCGCAGCACATGCGGTAGCCACGCCCCCGCGAAATCTTCCGACGCGCCGACCCGCAGCGGCCCGTGTGCAGGCGCGCCGCGCAGCCGCGCGCGCACTTCGCGCTCCATGTCGACGATGTTGCGCGCGTACGCGTACAGCGTGTCGCCGGCCGGCGTGAGTGCGATGCGGCGGGTCGTGCGCGCGAGCAGCACGGTGCCGGCCGCCTGTTCGAGCCGCTTGATGTGGCCGCTGACGGCGGAGGGCGTCAGTGCGAGACGTTCGGCGGCGGGCGCGAATCCGCGGCTGTCGACGACTTCGAGGAAGGTGCGCAGCAGCGTGATGTCGAGCGCGGTCGACGCGGGATCGGTCAGCGGTTCCATGGATTAATTCAACGCAATATTCGACGAATGAATCATGATACTCCGCGAATCGTGATGAAAGGCCGGCCTACCATCGTGCGTTCAGGCTGACCCAACGGAGTTCACGATGACGACCTATATGCACGCGACGACCGCGTCGCTCGATATTGCCTATCTCGAATGGAACCCGCGCGGCGAGCGCGCGGCCGTGCTGCTGCATGGCTGGCCGGACAGCCCGGTCGGCTGGGAGCCGGTGGCCGCGGCGCTCGCCGGGCAGGGCTACCGCGTGCTGGCGCCTGCATTGCGCGGCTTTGCGCCGACGCGCTTTCGCGACGCGTCCGTGCCGCGCAGCGGCCAGCTCGCGGCGCTCGGACGCGACCTGCTCGAATTCGTCGATGCACTCGGTGTCGAGCGGCCAGTGCTGGTCGGGCATGACTGGGGTGCCCGCGCGGCCGCGAACGCGTGCGGGCTGCGCGACGGTGCCGCCTCGCATCTCGCGATGCTGTCGGTCGGTTACGGCACCAACGATCCCGGCCAGCCACTGTCGTTGCAGCAGGTGCGCAACTATTGGTATCACTGGTTCATGGCGACGCCGCGCGGCGAGCAGGCGCTGCGCGACGATCGCCGCGCGTTTGCCCGCCTGATGTGGGAGACGTGGTCGCCAGCCGGGCTGGTACCGCGACCGCGATTTCGAGGCAGCTGCGGTCGCGTTCGACGGACCCGACTGGATCGACGTCGTGCTGCATTCGTACCGGCATCGCTGGGGATTCGCGCCGGGCACGCCGGCCTATGCGGACGACAATGCGCGGCTGAACCCGGCGCCCGTGCTGCCGGTGCCGACGCTCGTGCTGCACGGCGGCGCGGATACCTGCAATCACCCGGACAGCTCGGCCGGGCGCGAACGGTTCTTCACCGGGCGCTATGAGCGGCAGATCCTGGACTCGGTCGGGCACTTTCCGCAACGCGAGGCGCCGGCGGCCGTCGCTGACGCGATCCTGCGGTTCTGCGCGCGCGACTGAACGCGCGGCCGTCCGCCCCGCTCTCATTCGGTGCGATGCGGAATGTTGTCCGGGAACGGGTAGGGCGCATGCGGCCCCGGCCAGTCGGGCACCGGCGGCTCGCGAAGCAGGTCGCATCCGCCCAGCATGATCGACAGCAACGCGGCGAGCACGCCGACGCGGATCGGGATTGAAATGACGCGCTTGGACATGGCTTGCCTCCGTGCTGCGTTCCCTGATGCTTGGACTGCGGGAGGAGGGCGCGCGTTGCGGTGGGCATCGCGCGTGGCCAAAACAAAAAACCCGCGAAGCAGCGAGCTTGCGCGGGTTTCAGTGCAGCGCGTGACGCTGCGAAATACTGGTGCCCAGGGCCGGAATCGAACCGGCACGCCTTGCGGCGGGGGATTTTGAGTCCCCTGCGTCTACCAATTTCACCACCTGGGCTTGTTCCTGACCGCGCAGACCAGTGCGCGGCGAAAGGCGGATTATGGCGGAAATCCGGATGCCGGGCAAGCTGCCCGGTTACCGGCGCGCAAGTCACTGGCTCAGGTAGACGAACCGGCCCTGCTTCACGATTCCCATCACGCTGGCGCGCTGATCGAGCCCCACATGATCCTTGTCGCTCGTGTTGACGACGCCGTTCGGCACGACGAGTTCGTGCGCGCGTTCGAGTTCGCGGCGCAGCGCCGCACGGAACGCCGGCGTGCCGGGCTGCGCGGTTTTCAGCGCGCGGCCGACCGCGTCGGCGAGGCGCGGGTAGACGCCCGCCGCGTCGCCTGCGAACTGCGTGACCGTGCCGGCGCCGTACTTCGCCTCGTACGCGTCGACGAACGCGAGCGCGGCCTTGCGGGCCGGATGATCGGCCGGCAGCGTGCGCGCAACGACCACCGGCTGGGTCGGGAACAGCGTGCCGTCGACGTCCTTGCCGCCGAGCTTGATGAATTCCGGCGTCGCGATCCCGTGCGTCTGGTAGACCGGGCCCTTGTAGCCGCGCTCGATCAGCGTGCGCTGCGGCAGCACGGCCGGCGTGCCCGAGCCGGCGATCAGGATCGCGTCGGGCTTCGCGGCGATCAGCTTCAGCGCCTGGCCCGTGACGCTCGCGTCGGTGCGGTTGAAGCGCTCGGTCGCGACGATGCGGATCTTGCGCAGGTCGGCGAAGCGCGTGAATTCGTTCAGCCAGCTGTCGCCGTAGCTGTCCGCGAAGCCGATGAAGCCGACCGTCTTCACGCCGTGGTTCGCCATGGTGCGCGTCATCACGTCGGCCATCGCGCTGTCGCTCTGCGCCATCTTGAACGCCCAGGTCCGCGCGCCTTCCTGCGGCTCGACGATCGCGCCGGAACCCACCAGCGTGATCATCGGCGTCTGCGCGGCGGCCACCGCGTCGAGCGCCGCGAGCGCGGCCGGCGTGATGTTCGGCCCGACCACGACGTCCACGTGATCCTCGTCGACCAGCTTGCGGATATTGCGCACCGCGGTGCCCGGGTCGGATGCGTCGTCGAGCACCGTCACCTGCACCGGTTGCCCGGCGATCGTCTTCGGCCACATCAGGATCGCGTTCTTGCTCGTGATGCCGATCGCGGCCGCAGGGCCGGTCGACGACAGGTCGACGCCGACCTTCAGGTCGGCATGCGCGGCCGCGCAGGCCAGCGCGAGGGCGGCGCCGGCGGCGCGGCGCAGCAGGGCGGGAAGCGTCATGCGGGAATCTCCGTCGGGCAGCAAAAAGGGGCGCGATATGCGCCCCTGTGTTTATACACGCCGGTCAAAGCTCGTACGATTCGGATTCGCCCTTGAGCGCCTGTTCGATCAGCTTGCGGTTCAGCGTTGGCGACAGCAGTTCGACGAGCGTATACACATAGCTGCGCAGGTAGGCGCCCTGCTTGAGCGCGACGCGCGTCACGTTGCTGCCGAACAGGTGGCCGACCGGGATCAGCCGCAGGTTGCGGTCGCGCTCCGGGTTGAACGCGATGTCGGCCATGATGCCGACGCCAAGACCGAGTTCGACGTAGGTCTTGATCACGTCGGCGTCGATCGCTTCCAGCACGATGTCCGGCGACAGCCCGCGCAGCGCGAACGCGTGGTTGATCTTCTTGCGGCCCGCGAACGCGTCGTCGTAGGTGATCAGCGGGTACTGCGCGAGATCGTCGAGCGTGACCGGCTTGCGTTCGAGCAGCGGATGGTCGGCCGGCACGACGGCTGCGTGGTGCCACTGGAAGCAGGGCAGCGACACGAGCTCCTTGTAGTCGGAGATCGCCTCGGTCGCGATCGCGAGATCGGCCTGGTCGTGGATCACCATCTCGGCCACCTGCGTCGGGCTACCTTGCAGGATCGACAGGTGCACCTTCGGAAAGCGCTTCTTGAATTCGGCGATCGCGGCCGGCAGCGAGTAGCGGGCCTGTGTATGGGTCGCGGCGATGGTCAGGTTCCCCTGGTCCTGCGCCGCATAATCTTTCCCGACCCTTTTAAGGCTTTCAACCTCCTGCAGGATCCGCTCGACCGACGCGAGGATGATCCTGCCCGGCTCGGTGAGCGAGCGCACGCGCTTGCCGTGCCGCGTGAAGATCTCCACGCCCAGCTCGTCCTCGAGCTCGATGATCGCCTTCGAAACCCCCGGTTGCGACGTGTAGAGCGCCTTCGCGGCCTCGGTGAGGTTGAAATTCTGCCGGACGGCCTCGCGCACGAAGCGAAATTGGTGCAGGTTCATTTATAACCCTTCCGCATATCAACAGAATTTTTTAGTCGTTTGAAATATAAGGCGAGTTTATTACGATTCACCGGAGTTTTTCAAATATGGATATCTGTTTTCGTCATTAGCAATCCACCCGGCAGCGGATGGGGGCGGTGACGGCGGAACGGAGATTCGGGCGCGACGTGGCTAGGACGTCGCGCGGTCACCACGAAAACCCTGGGGTCCCCGAATGTATCAGTACGACCAATACGACCAGACGATCGTCGACGAGCGTGTCGCGCAGTACCGCGATCAGGTGCGCCGCCGGCTGTCGGGCGAGTTGAGCGAAGACGAATTCCGACCGCTGCGCCTGCAGAACGGCCTGTACATGCAGCGCCACGCGTACATGCACCGCATCGCGATTCCGTACGGCAACCTGCGCAGCGACCAGCTCCGGATGCTGGCGCGCATCGCCCGCGAACACGATCGCGGCTACGGTCACTTCTCGACCCGCTCGAACATCCAGTTCAACTGGGTCGAGCTGGAAGACACGCCCGAGATCCTCGCGAAGCTCGCGTCGGTGCAGATGCACGCGATCCAGACGTCGGGCAACTGCATCCGCAACATCACGGCCGACCAGTTCGCCGGCGTCGCGCAGGACGAAGAGATCGATCCGCGCCCGTGGGCCGAGATCCTGCGTCAGTGGTCGACGTTCCATCCCGAATTCGCGTGGCTGCCGCGCAAGTTCAAGATCGCGGTGTCGGGCTCGAAGGACGACCGCGCGGCCGTGCAGATCCACGATCTCGGCGTGTACCTGAAGAAGAACGCGCAAGGCGAAGTGGTCGCGAGCATCCTCGCGGGCGGCGGCCTCGGCCGGACGCCGATCGTCGGCGCGGTGATCAAGGAAGACCTGCCGTGGCAGCACCTGATCACGTACTGCGAAGCCGTGCTGCGCGTGTACAACCGCTACGGCCGCCGCGACAACCTGTACAAGGCGCGGATCAAGATCCTCGTGAAGGCGCTGTCGCCGGCGAAGTTCGCGCAACAGGTCGAGGAAGAGTGGCAGCACCTGAAGGACGGCCCGTCGACGCTCACGCAGGCCGAGCTCGACCGCGTGTCGCAGTACTTCGCGCCGCCCGTCTACGAGAAGCTGGCCGATACCGACGCGTCGTTCGAACAGCACCTGCTCGAGAACAAGGCGTTCGCGCGCTGGGTCGAGCGTAACGTCGCACCGCACAAGGTGCCGGGCTACGCGGCCGTCACGCTGTCGCTGAAGGATCATCGCGTGGCGCCGGGTGACGCGACCGACGCGCAGATGGACCTGGTGGCCGACTGGGCCGACGCGTACTCGCTCGGCGAGCTGCGCGTGTCGCACGAGCAGAACCTGATTCTCGCGAACGTGAAGAAGCGCGACCTGTTCGCGGTGTGGGAAAAGGCGAAGGCGGCCGGTTTCGCGACGCCGAACATCGGCCTGCTGACCGACATCATCGCGTGCCCGGGCGGCGACTTCTGCTCGCTCGCGAACGCGAAGTCGATCCCGATCGCGCTGGCGATCCAGCAGCGTTTCGACGATCTGGACTATGTGTACGACCTCGGCGACCTGTCGCTGAACATTTCCGGTTGCATGAACTCGTGCGGTCACCACCACGTCGGCAACATCGGCATCCTCGGTGTCGACAAGGACGGCGCCGAGTGGTACCAGGTGTCGCTCGGCGGCGAGCAGGGCACGGGCCAGAACGGCGCGCGCCTCGGCCGCGTGATCGGGCCGTCGTTCTCGGCGGAAGAAGTGCCGGACGTGATCGCGAAGCTGATCGACACGTTCGTCGATGCGCGCATCGACGGTGAGCGCTTCGTCGACACGTACGACCGCATCGGCATCGCGCCGTTCAAGGAGCGCGTGTATGCGGCGCGCCAGGCAGTGAACGCGTAACCAACCGGGTACAAGGAATTTGCAGATGGCTTCGATTATCAAGAACCGCGCAGTGATCGACGACGCATGGCAGGTCGTGCGCGCGGCGGAAGACGGTGCGCTGCCCGCGGTCGACGCGTTGCCGGCCGGCAAGGTGCTGGTGCCGTTCGCGTTGTGGCAGGCCGAGCGCGCGGCGCTCGTCGCCGCGAAGACGAAGGACGAGCTCGGCGTGTGGCTCGCGTCGGACAGCGAACCGGCCGATCTCGTGGCCGATTTCGGCGCGATTTCGCTGATCGCCGTCGATTTCCCGCGCTTCGCGGACGGCCGTGGCTACAGCATCGCGCGCCTGCTGCGCGAGCGCCACGGCTGGACCGGCGAACTGCGTTCGATCGGCGACGTGCTGCGCGACCAGCTGCTGTACATGTCGCGTTGCGGCTTCGACGCATTCGCGGTGCGCGCCGACAAGGACATCCACGACGCACTGAACGCGTTCACGGAATTCACGCAGCGTTACCAGGGCGCGTTCGACGAGCCGGCGCCGCTGTTCCGCCGCCGCGCGGCCGACGCAGCGACGCCCGATGCGAAGGTGAGCGCATGAGTGCCGCCACCGCGCTGACGCCGGTACTCGCCGCGAAGGTCGAGCGCCTCGACGCGCTGCTCGCGCAGATCGGTGCCCGTCACGAAAAAGTGAAGTTCGCGAGCAGCCTCGCGGCGGAAGACATGCTGCTCACGCACGCGATCCTGTCGAAGGGCGTGTCGATCGGCATTTTCTCGCTGAACACGGGCCGCCTGCATGCGGAAACGCTCGGCATGATCGACCGCGTGCGCGAGCGCTACGGCTACGAGATCGAGCAGTTCCACCCGCAGCAGGACGCGGTCGACCAGTATGTCGCCGAACACGGCCTGAACGCGTTCTACGAGAGCGTCGAGCTGCGCAAGTCGTGCTGCCACATCCGCAAGGTCGAGCCGCTGAACCGCGCACTGTCCGACGTCGGCGCGTGGGTCACCGGCCAGCGCCGCGAGCAGTCGGTCACGCGCGCGGAGCTGCACGAGGAAGAACAGGACGAAGCGCGCGGGATCGCGAAGTACAACCCGCTCGCTGACTGGACGGAAAGCGACGTGTGGGCGTACCTTGACGCGTTTGAGGTGCCGGTCAACCCGCTGCATGCGCGCGGCTATCCGAGCATCGGCTGCGAGCCGTGTACGCGTGCGATCCGTCCCGGCGAGGACAGCCGCGCGGGCCGCTGGTGGTGGGAGTCGCGCGATACGAAGGAATGCGGCCTGCACATCACGATTACGCCGGTTCCTGCGGCCGCCGAAGCTGGCGCCGCGCACTGAAAGCCTGACAAGAAACTGAATATTGCGCCGCCAGCGACAGCGGGCGGCACGAACCCAGAAGAGAAGGACTGAAATCATGAGCACGACGCTCGAGCAATCCGCCTTTGCCCCGGCCACCGGCGCGGACAGCCGCATGGGCCACCTCGACTGGCTCGAAGCCGAGTCGATCCACATCCTGCGCGAGCTGGTTGCCGAGTGCAGCAAGCCGGCGCTGCTGTTCTCGGGCGGTAAGGATTCGGTCGTCGTGCTGCATCTGGCACTGAAAGCATTCGGCCTCGGCGCGAACCGCAAGACGACGCTGCCGTTCCCGCTCGTGCACATCGACACGGGCCACAACTACGAGGAAGTGATCGACTTCCGCGACCGCCGCGCGCAGGAACTGGGCGCCGAGCTGATCGTCGGTCACGTCGAGGATTCGATCAAGCGCGGCACGGTCGTGCTGCGCCGCGAAACCGATTCGCGCAACGCCGCGCAGGCCGTCACGCTGCTCGAGACGATCGAGGCGCACGGCTACACGGCACTGATCGGCGGCGCGCGCCGCGACGAGGAAAAGGCGCGTGCGAAGGAGCGCATCTTCTCGTTCCGCGACGAGTTCGGCCAGTGGGATCCGAAGGCGCAGCGCCCGGAACTGTGGAGCCTGTACAACGCCCGCCTGCACAAGGGCGAGCACCTGCGCGTGTTCCCGATCTCGAACTGGACCGAACTCGACGTGTGGCAGTACATCGCGCGCGAGAACCTCGAACTGCCGTCGATCTACTACGCGCACCAGCGCGAGATCGTGCGCCGCAACGGGCTGCTCGTGCCCGTCACGCCGCTCACGCCGATGCGTGACGGCGAGTCGAGCGAGCTTGCGCAAGTGCGCTTCCGCACGGTCGGCGACATCAGCTGCACGTGCCCGGTCGAGAGCGATGCGGACGACGTCGAGAAGATCATCGCCGAGACGGCGGTGACCGAGATCACCGAACGCGGCGCGACCCGGATGGACGACCAGGCGTCCGAAGCCGCGATGGAACAGCGCAAGAAGCAAGGTTATTTCTGAAGCACACGAGGACATTCACATCATGAGCATCATCGAGAACACCGAAGACCTCGGCGTGCTGCGCTTCATCACCGCGGGCAGCGTCGACGACGGCAAGAGCACGCTGATCGGCCGCCTGCTGTACGACAGCAAGGCCGTGCTGTCCGACCAGCTGTCCGCGCTGTCGCGTGCGAAGAACAAGCGCACGGTCGGCGACGAGCTCGATCTCGCGCTGCTGACCGACGGCCTCGAGGCCGAGCGCGAGCAGGGCATCACGATCGACGTCGCGTACCGTTACTTCGCGACCGCGAAGCGCAAGTTCATCATCGCCGACACGCCGGGCCACGAGCAGTACACGCGCAACATGGTGACGGGCGCGTCGACCGCGCACGCAGCGATCATCCTGATCGACGCGACGCGCATCACGGTGGAAAACGGCGTCGTGCAGTTGCTGCCGCAGACCAAGCGCCACAGCGCGATCGTCAAGCTGCTCGGGCTGCAGCACGTGATCGTCGCGATCAACAAGATGGACCTCGTCGACTACAGCGAGGCGCGCTTCAACGAGATCCGCGACGCCTACGTCACGCTCGCGAAGCAGCTCGGCCTGACCGACGTGGGCTTCGTGCCGGTGTCGGCGCTGAAGGGCGACAACATCGTCGGCGCGAGCGAGCGCATGCCGTGGTATGCGGGCGAACCGCTCCTCGACGTGCTCGAGTCGCTGCCGGTGGAGACGCAGGCGCATGACGCGCTGCGCTTCCCGGTGCAGTGGGTTGCGCGCCAGGACGGCAGCTCGGCCGACGATTTCCGCGGCTACATGGGCCGGATCGAGTCGGGCGAAGTGAAGGTCGGCGACGAGATCGTCGTACTGCCGTCGAACCGCACCGCGACGATCGCCGAGATCGTCTCGCCGGTGCCGGGCGGCACGGCTTCCGTCGCGCACGCGTTCGCGGGCCAGACGGTCACGATCCGTCTCGAGGAGGATGTCGACGTGTCGCGCGGCGACATGTTCGTCACGACCGCCGAGCCCGTCGAGCCGGCCAAGAAGCTCGAGGCCGACCTGTGCTGGTTCGACGAAACGCCGTTGTCGCCGCAGCGCAAGTACCTGCTGAAGCAGACCACGAGCACGGTGTTCGCGAAGGTCGGCGCGGTCAAGCAGGTGCTCGACGTGCATACGCTGTCGCACGCCACCGACCGTCAGGAACTGAAGATGAACGACATCGGCCGCGTCGCGCTGACGCTGCAGAAGCCGATCGTCTGCGACACGTACGATGCGCATCCGGGTACGGGCGCGTTCGTGCTGATCGACGAGGCGACGCATCACACGGTCGCCGCGGGCATGATCCGCGCGTTCTCGGCGTAATCGTCAATCTGCGCGGCGAACCGCGCCGCCACACGGCGGCGCGGGCCGTACGCCAACGTCCGCAGGGACGAAGCGAAGCGACCAACATGGGCAAGGTGTATCTGATCGGAGCAGGGCCGGGCGCGGCCGACCTCATCACGGTGCGCGGCGCGCGCCTGCTCGCGCAGGCGGACGTCGTGCTGCACGACGCGCTCGTCGAGCCGGCGATGCTCGACTATGCGCCGAACGCGCGCCGGATCGCGGTCGGCAAGCGTTGCGGGCAGCGCTCGACCGCGCAGCATTTCATCAACAAGCAGATCGTCGATGCGGCGCGCGAGCACGCGTGCGTCGTGCGGCTGAAGGGCGGCGATCCGATGCTGTTCGGTCGCGCGGAAGAGGAAATGCGCGCGCTCGAGGCGGCCGGCATCGACTACGAGGTCGTGCCGGGCATCACCGCGGCACTGGCCGGCGCGGCGACGCTGAAGCGCTCGCTGACGTTGCGCGGTGTGTCGCGCAGCGTCGCGTTCGCAACGCACAGCCGGGCGCCGGGCAGTGACGAGATCCGCGAGGCCGCGCGCGCCGATTCGATCGTCTACTACATGGGCCGCGACAGCGCCCCCGGCATCGCGCAGGAACTGATCGACGCCGGCCGCGCGCCGGCGACGCCCGTGGCGATCGTCGAGGCATGCAGCACCGCGCGCGAGCGCTCGCTGACGCTGACGCTCGCGCAGATGGCGGCGGGCGACGCACAGGCATGGCTCGATCCCGCGGAACCGAGCCTGCTGATGATCGGCGATGCATTCGCCGAGCGCACCCGGCAGGCGAGCGCGGGCGATCCGTTGCGCAATGCCGCCTGAGCGCGGCTCGACGGCAGTCCGAAACGAAAAAAGCGCTGGCAGATGCCAGCGCTTTTTCTTTGTGTCCGGCGAATGCGCGGCCTACGCGTTGCCGCCGATCTGGTCGACGCAATAGCGCGCGATCGCGTCGAGCACGCCATCGTCTTCGCCGACGGCTGTCGCGCAACGGATCTCGACGCCCGGATGTGCGGCGCGGCACGCATCGACGAGCTGCGGCAGGTCGCGACGGACATGACCACCCTGCCCGAAGAACACCGGTACGACGGTGATGCGCGTGCAGCCGGCCGTGACTTGCGTGGCCACAGCCTCACCGAGCGACGGCGTCATCAGTTCGAGGAAGGCGAGCGACACCTGCGGGGCAGGGGAGCCGGCGCTGCGCAGCCGCGCGGCGAGCCGCTCGAACGGCTCGGCCCAGCGCGGATCGCGGGCGCCGTGGCCGAACAGGACGATGCCATGCGAACTCATGTCGAAGCCTCCGTCGTCACGCGGCACTCAGTGCCGGTCGACCCACTTGAGCGCGAACAGGCCGAGCGCGAGATAGATCAGGCCCGGCGTTGCGGCCGTCAGCGGCGCGGGCCACGTGTTCAGCGTGCCGATGTGCGAGAACAGCGTGTTGAGCAGCTGGAAGCTCATGCCGAGCATGATGCCGCCGAACACCTTCACGCCGACCACGCCCGCACGCGTGTGCAGGTACGCGAACGGCAGCGACAGCACGAGCATCACGAACACGGCGAACGGATACAGCAGCTTGCGCCACAGCGCGATGTCGTAGCGCTGCGTGTCCTGCTGATTCTCGCGCAAGTGCTGGATGTAGCGGAACAGGTTGAAGATCGACATGCGTTCCGGCGACACCAGCAGCACCGACAGGATCTGCGGGGTCAGGTCGGAGCGCAGCCGGTATTCGGGCAGCGACACCTGCTGCGACCGGTACACCGGGTTCAGCGCGTCGGCCGGCTGCCCGCTGATCGGCTTGATCGGCGTGAGCTCCGTTTCGGTGACGCCCTTCAGCAGCCAGTGGCCGGGCGGCTCGTAGCTACCCGTCTGCGCGATCCGCACGTTCTGCAGCTGGAACTTCGAGTCGAATTCGTAGATGCGCACGTTGCTGATCGTCGAGTCGGGCGACAGGCTGCCGACGTTGACGAAGCGCGTGACCTGCTCGCCGTTTTCGCGGGCTGCGAGCGTGTCCTTCACCCACACGCCCGACTGGAAGTTCGACGACACCGACGCGCCGAGCGCCTGCAGCCGCACGCGCTCGGACAGCTGGTCGGCGTACGGGCCGACGAATTCGCCGATCAGGTAGGTGATGATCACGAGCGGCACGCCGATCTTCAGCAGCGAGCGCAGCGCCTGGTTGGTCGCGAGGCCCGACACGCGGAAGATCGTGAATTCCGAGTTCGCGGCCATCTGCGCGAACACGTAGATCGCGCTGATCAGCGCGGCGACCGGGATGATTTCGTAGAAGCGCGACGGCGTTTGAAGCGCGACGCGCAGTACCGCGTAGCCGAACTTGTAGTTGCCGTGCCCGACCGAATTCAGTTCGCTGATCAGGTCGAAGAAGAAGAACAGGCCCGAGAACGCGAACAGGATGAAGACGAACGTGACGTAGATCTGTCGCGCGAAGTATTTTTCATAGAGCCGCATCGATCATGCTCCCGAGCGGCCGAACAGCGCGCGTGTAAACAGCGGACGATTGCGCACGCGCAACCAGAAAATGAACGCGACGATCACCGCGACGAGCGCATGCAGGCCGACGAGGCCGACGCCGAACGACATCTTGCCCTGCTCGATCTGCGCCTGTACGACGTTCAGCAGGTTCGAGTACGTGAGGTAGATCAGCACGGCCATCACGAGGTTGATCGTGCGGCTGCGGCGCGGGTTCTGATACGCGAGCGGGATGCCGAGCACCATCAGGTTGAGCGCGATCAGCGGCAGCCCCGCGCGCCATGCGAATTCCGCGAGGTTGTCGCGCGTCGGGTTGCGCAGCAGGTCGAGCGTCGGCGTGCTGTTGGTGGTCGGCACGTTGACGACCGGGGTGCTCGTGATCTTCACGCCGTAGCGCTCGAACTCCATGATCTTGAAGTTCGGCTGGCCGGGCGTGCCGTCGTAGCGGCGGCCGTCTTCCAGGACGACGAAACGGTTGCCGTCCAGCGTCTCGGTGTGCCCCGTCTGCGACACGACGACGTTGACCTTGCCGTTCTCGGTCGACGTGACGAATACGTTCTGCACCTTGCTCTGGTCCGGCGACATCTTCTCGATGAAGAACACGCGGTGGTTCGCGGCCGATTCGCGGAACTGGCCCGGCGCGAGCAGCGAGATTTCGTCGCGCTGCTGGAAGCGCGCGCGGATCATCTTGCTCTGCTGGTTCGACCACGGCCAGCCGACGAACGCGAAGAAGGCGATCAGCAGGACGATCGGCGTGGCGAACACGCCGATCGGCTTGATGAGGCGCGTGAGGCTCACACCCGACGCAAGCCACACCACCATTTCGGAGTCCCGGTACCACCGGGTCAGCACGAACAGGATCGACACGAACAGCGTGACGACCAGCATCACGGCGAGGTAGCCGATGACGGTCAGGCCGATCAGCACGAGCACGTCCCGCGGATCGATTTCACCGGACGCGGCATAGCCGACGATGCGGATCATCATCGTCGTGAGCATGATCGTGAGCAGCACCATGAACACGGCGCCAGCCGTATACGCAAGCTCGCGCTGGAGGGAGCGTTCGAAGATCATTCTTGATGAGAAGAGGGCGGGAGGCTGCGCACGCGTGGTGGAGCGCTCGCGCCGCCACGGGAAAAATAGCGGATAATTGCGGCTTTCATCCTTAGCCCAGATTTTATCCGAGGACAAGCGCGATGGACTTTAGCATAAAAGGCTGTGATTGGAGCAAAGGCGAGGCCAAGGGGTTCCTGACCGGGAAGTCCGACTGCATCGTGCTCGGCATCTTCGAGGCGCAGACCCTGTCGGGCGCGGCGCTCGACATCGACACGGCCACCAAGGGGCTGATTTCGCGCGTGGTGAAGGCCGGCGACATGGACGGCAAGCGCGGCAAGACGCTGTTCCTGCACGAAGTATCGGGCATCGGCGCGTCGCGCGTGCTGCTCGTCGGCCTCGGCAAGCAGGATGCTTTCAATCAGAAAGCCTATAACGATGCCGTGACGGCCGCCTGGCGCGCGCTGCTGGCGACCAAGGTCGTCCAGGTCACGTTCTCGCTCGCGCAGCTGCCGGTCGACGAGCGCAGCTCCGACTGGGGCGTGCGTGCGGCGATTCTTGCGCTGCGCAACGAGACGTACCGCTTCACGCAGATGAAGAGCAAGCCGGAACCGGCGTCGCACACGCTCAAGCGCGTCGTGTTCAGCGTCGACCCGGCGGACGAAAAGGCCGCGAAGGTCGCGGTCAAGCAGGCCGTCGCGCTCGCGAACGGGATGGATCTGACCCGCGACCTCGGCAACCTGCCCGGCAACGTCTGCACGCCGACCTACCTCGGCAACACCGCGAAGAAGATCGCGAAGGATTGGGGCCTGAAGGCCGAAGTGCTCGGGCTCAAGCAGATCCAGGCGCTGAAGATGGGCTCGTTCCTGTCGGTCGCACGTGCGTCGGTCGAGCCGCCGCAATTCATCGTGCTGCACTACCAGGGTGCTGCCGCGAAGGCTGCGCCGGTCGTGCTGGTCGGCAAGGGCATCACGTTCGATACGGGCGGCATCTCGCTGAAGCCGGGCGAGGGCATGGACGAGATGAAGTACGACATGTGCGGCGCGGGTTCCGTGCTCGGCACGATGCGCGCGGTTGCCGAGATGGGCCTGAAGATCAACGTCGTCGCGATCGTGCCGACCTGCGAGAACATGCCGGGCGGCAACGCGACGAAGCCGGGCGACATCGTCACCAGCATGAAGGGTCTGACGATCGAGGTGCTGAACACCGACGCCGAAGGCCGCCTGATCCTGTGCGACGCACTCACGTATGCCGAGCGCTTCAAGCCGGCTGCGGTGATCGACGTCGCGACGCTGACGGGCGCGTGCGTGATCGCGCTGGGCGGCCACAACAGCGGCCTGTTCTCGACCAACGACGCGCTCGCGGGCGAACTGCTCGACGCGTCGCGCGAGGCGAACGACCCGGCGTGGCGCATGCCGCTCGACGACGAGTACCAGGACCAGCTGAAGTCGAACTTCGCGGATCTCGCGAACATCGGCGGACGCCCGGCCGGCGCCGTCACGGCAGCGTGCTTCCTGTCGCGCTTCACCGAGAGCTATCCGTGGGCCCACCTCGACATCGCGGGCACCGCGTGGAAGGGCGGTGCCGCGAAGGGCGCGACGGGCCGTCCGGTGCCGCTGCTCGCGCAGTTCCTGATCGACCGCGCCGGCCAGTGATGGCGGTGCTGACGACGATGCGGGTACGCGGGCAATGACGCGGATCGATTTCCACTCGAACGTCGGCGATTCGCTCGCGTACGCGTGCCGGCTGCTGCGCAAGGCCTACCAGGCCGGGCAGCCGGTGGTCGTGCTCGCCGAGCCCGCGCGCCTGCGCGCGCTCGACGAGCGGCTCTGGACGTTCTCGCCGCTCGATTTCATCCCGCATTGCGGCGTCGACAGCGAGCACGCAGCCGGCACGCCCATCGTGCTGGCCGCCGATCTCGACCGCGCGCCGCATCATCACGTGCTGCTGAACCTCGGCGCAGCCGTGCCCGCGCAGTTCGCCCGCTTCGAGCGCCTGCTCGAAGTGGTCGGCAACGCGCCGGACGAGCTGGCCGCGGGCCGCGACCGCTACCGGTTCTACCGCGACCGCGGATACGCACTGAACAACTACAAGCAAGGCAGCTAGCCGCAACCGTCGACGGAGTGTTGCCGTGACAGAAGCCGATTCATCCTCGATCCCGACGCTGACCGACGTGCTGGTGCCGGGCAAGCCGGTGCCGGCGCGCTCGCCTGCGTCCACCACCGCACCGCTGCCGCACGACAGCGCGGCGATTCCGGTGCTGACCGACGTGGTCGCGCCGGGTGCCGCTGGCGCGGCGCAGGCCGGTTCCACCAAAACAGAAGCTGACCCCGAATCTGTCGTCATCGAACCCGTGCCGACGCTGCACGTGCCGGCCGTCGAACTGCCGGGCGACGTGGCGACGGTCGCTGCCGCCGCCGCGGGCGAGACCGATGCGCCGGCCGAACCCGGCGCCGCGGATCACGTGGTTGCCGAAGATGCGGCGGCGATGACGGCGCCGCTGCCGACGTCGCTGGTCAATGACGACGTGCCGCAGCCCGCGTTCGCCGCGATGGCACGCGAAGCGGCCGGGCAGGCGCCCGACACGGCGACGCCGGAGGCGGTCCTGCCAGGTGCTGCGCCGCAGCCGGATGCGCAGGCGGCTGCCGGGCTGACGCCGGAAGATGCGCAGCACATCGCCGAGCGTCTTCGCCATCGCCTGACGAACTATCTGACCGGTGCCGGGCGTGACGCCATCGAATCACGCTGTCGCGATGCGCTGCACGAGCATTCGGCCTGGCTGGTCGGTCAGGTCACGCGCGAAGTCGCGCTCGCGCTGGAAACCGAGGTCATGGATTGGGTGCGCGACGCGGTCGACGAAGAGATTGCACGCCGGCGCGCCGGTCGTTCCGGCTGAACGCGCGATCGTTTGCTGTGACGGAAAAGAGGGTGCGGTCCGGTAAATGCCGGGGAAGCTGCCGTTGAGGTGCCGGTCAGCCGGTGCAGGCGTGCCTGCCGGCGGCGCCCGGCTCGACGGTGATCCTCGTCCGGGATATCCGGTTCAGCGTACCGACAGCACCCATTGGGCGAGCGTGCGGGCTTCGGTGTTCGTCAGTTGCGTATTGGCGGGCATCGGCACGCTGCCCCATACGCCGACGCTGCCTTTCACGATCGACTGGGCAAGGTAGTCAACGGCGTCGCCGCGCGCCGCGTACTTGCCGGCGATGTCGTGGAACGACGGACCCATCAGCGGCTTGCCGATCGCGTGGCAGGCCATGCAGTTCTTGCGCTGTGCAAGCGCGAGCCCGTCGGCCTGATCGGCGCGTGCCGCCGCTGCGCTGCCGATCAGCAGCGTGGCGAGCAGGGCACGCAATATCGTCTGTTTCATGCGGTTCTCCGCCGGCGGGGACGGCCGGCTTCATGGTCCGCGCATTATAAAAGCAAAGGGGAAGCGCGTTTTGCGCGTTCCCCCCGGCAGCCATGTTGATTGGGGCTGCATGTCGTGACGCGCCCGCGTCAACCCGTGACGGCCCCCTTGTTCGCCGGCCGCGCGAGCGCCGCGAATTTCGCGAGCACGCCGCGCGTGTAGCGCGGCGCCGGCTGTTGCCAAGCGGCCCGGCGGCGCGCGAGTTCCGCATCGTCGACATTCAGCTGCAGCAGTAACCGGTGCGCGTCGATCGTGATCGAGTCGCCTTCCTGCACGAGTGCGATCGTGCCGCCGACGAACGCCTCGGGCGCGACGTGACCGACGACCATGCCCCAGGTGCCGCCCGAGAAGCGGCCGTCCGTGATGAAGCCCACCGATTCGCCGAGCCCCTTGCCGATGATCGCGGAAGTCGGTGCGAGCATTTCCGGCATGCCGGGGCCGCCCTGCGGGCCGAGATAGCGCAGCACGAGGATGTCGCCCGCGCGGATCCGGTCGCCGAGGATGGCATCCATCGCGCTCTGCTCGTCGTCGAACACGCGGGCCGGGCCCGTAATCACCGGATTTTTCAGGCCGGTGATCTTCGCGACCGCACCGTCTTCCGCGAGATTGCCCTTCAGGATCGCCAGGTGGCCTTCCTTGTACAGCGCGCGGTCGACCGGGTAGATCACGTCCTGGTCGGCGCGCGGCACGCTCGGCACGTCCTTCAGTTCGTCGGCGATCGTGCGGCCGGTGATGGTCATGCAGTCGCCGTGCAGCAGCCCCGCATCGAGCAGGATCTTCAGCACCTGCGGAATCCCGCCGGCCCGGTGCAGGTCGGTCGCGACATACTTCCCGGACGGCTTCAGGTCGCAGATCACGGGCACACGCTTGCGGATGCGCTCGAAGTCGTCGATCGTCCAGTCGACCTCGGCCGCGTGCGCGATCGCGAGATAGTGCAGCACCGCGTTGGTCGAGCCGCCCGTGGCCATGATCACCGACACCGCGTTCTCGATCGCTTCCTTCGTGATGATGTCGCGCGGCTTCAGGTCGCGCTTCACGGCCTCGACGAGCACGCGTGCCGATTCGGCGGCCGAATCGACTTTTTCGTCGTCGGGGTTCGCCATCGTCGACGAATACAGCAATGACATCCCGAGCGCCTCGAACGACGAACTCATCGTGTTTGCGGTGTACATGCCGCCGCACGAGCCCGACGTCGGACACGCGTTCTGCTCGACGCCTTCGAAATCCTCCTGCGACATCCGGCCTGCGGTGAATTCGCCGACGGCCTCGAACGACGATACGATCGTCAGGTCCTTCCCTTTCCAGTGGCCGGGGCGGATCGTGCCGCCGTACACGTAGATGCCCGGCACGTTCAGGCGCGCCAGCGCGATCATGCCGCCCGGCATGTTCTTGTCGCAGCCGCCGACCACCACCACGCCGTCCATCCACTGGCCCTGCACGCAGGTCTCGATGCAGTCGGCGATCACCTCGCGCGACACCAGCGAGTACTTCATGCCTTCGGTGCCCATCGACATGCCGTCCGAAATCGTCGGCGTGCCGAAGATCTGCGGGTTCGCGCCGGCGGCCTTCACGGCGTCGACGGCCGCGTCCGACAGGCGCTGCAGGCCGGAATTGCACGGCGTGATCGTCGAATGACCGTTGGCGATGCCGACCATCGGCTTGTCGAAATCGTCCTTCTGGTAGCCGAGTGCGTAATACATCGAGCGGTTCGGCGAGCGGGCCACGCCTTGCGTGATGTGCTTCGAGCGACGGTTGTACGACATGGGGGGCTCCATCGTTGTGTGGGCGTCGCTCGCGCGGGCGCGCCGGTTCGGATCAATCAAGAATGGAGTTTCCGGATTGGGATGTCCAATATATTATTTGTCGCTTATTAAGTCGTCACATGAATGAGTCGAGCATGGCCGATCCGACACCCGACCTGCGCCAGTGGCGCTATTTCGCGACCGTCGCCGAAGAGCGTCATTTCGGCCGCGCGGCCGAACGCCTGTCGATGACGCAGCCGCCGCTGTCGCAGGCGATCCGGGCGCTCGAGGACGCGCTCGGCGTCGCGCTGTTCGTGCGCACCAAGCGCTCGGTGGCGCTGACGGCGGTCGGCGCGGCGCTGTTGCCCGACGTGCGCCGTCTGCTGGCGTCGGCCGATGCGCTGCCGCCGCTGGCGCGACGGCTCGCGCGCGGCGAGGCCGGTTCGCTGTCGCTCGCATTCGTGTCGACCGCCGATTACGGGCTGCTGCCATCGTTGCTGCGTGCGTTCGGCGCGCGCTATCCGCAGGTGCGCCTGCAGCTTGCCGAGGCGACGAGCGATGTGCAGATCGACGAACTCGTCGCCGGGCGCATCGACGCGGGGCTCGTCATTCCGCCCGTGCCGCCGCGCCATGCGGCCGGGTTGTCGTACCTGCCCGTCATGCGTGAGCCGCTGGTCGTCGCGATGCCGGCCGCCGGGTCGCCGGCCGCCGGGTCGCCGGCCGCCGGATCGCCGGCCGCAGCGTCCGACGCGCCCGAAGACGCGCCCGTGCATCTCGCCGAAGTGGCCGCGTTGCCGCTCGTGATCTTTCCACGTCGTTTGGCGCCCGGCTTTTATGACATCATTACGGGCTGCTACGGCGCGGCGGGGGAAACCCCGCGCATCGGCCAGGAGGCGATCCAGATGCAGACGATCGTCAGCCTCGTGTCGGCCGGCATGGGCGTCGCACTGGTGCCGCAATCGCTGCGTAACCTGCGGCGCACCGGCGTGGTCTACCGGCCGCTTGCCGGCCACGCGCCGGTCGTCGAGACGGGTTTGGTGTGGCGCACCGGCGACGTGAGCCCCGTGCTCGCCGGCTTCATCGACGTCGTGCGCGCGCAGGGTCTTGCCGCGTGACGTGAACGATGGCGCGCGGGTGCCGTCCAACGCGCGGCGCTGCACACATGCCATGGCCGTACCGTATTCGAAAACTTCTTCGCTAACCCATGATCATTCACCCGAATTTCGACCCCGTTGCGATCCATCTCGGGCCGCTGGCCGTGCGCTGGTACGGCCTCATGTATCTCGTCGGCTTCATCGCGGCGATCGTCGTCGGCCGGATCCGCCTGAAACTGCCGCATGTCGCGGCGCAGGGCTGGACCGCGAAGGACATCGACGACATGATGTTCTACGGCGTGCTCGGCACCGTGCTCGGCGGCCGGCTCGGCTATGTGCTGTTCTACAAGGCCGATTTCTACCTCTCGCATCCGCTCGACGTGTTCAAGGTGTGGGAAGGCGGCATGTCGTTTCACGGCGGCTTCCTCGGCGTGACGCTCGCGATGGTGCTGTTCGCGTGGCAGCGCAAGCGGCACTGGCTGCAGGTGACCGATTTCGTCGCGCCGATGGTGCCGACGGGGCTCGCGGCCGGGCGGCTCGGCAACTTCATCAACGGCGAACTGTGGGGCCGCGTGACCGATCCGACGGCGCCGTGGGCGATGCTGTTCCCGGGCGCGATGCGCGACGATGCGGCCTGGCTGCCGAAGCATCCGGCGCTCGTCGAGAAGTGGCATCTCGCCGATGTGTTCATGCAATACCAGATGCTGCCGCGCCATCCTTCGCAGCTCTATGAAATCGCGCTCGAAGGTGTTGCACTGTTCTTCGCGCTGTTCTTCTTCTCGCGCAAGTCGCGGCCGATGGGCGCCGTGTCCGCGCTGTTCCTGATCGGCTATGGCCTCGCACGCTTCACGGTCGAGTTCGCACGCGAGCCTGACGATTTCCTCGGCCTGCTGGCGCTCGGCCTGTCGATGGGGCAGTGGCTGTCGCTGCCGATGATCCTCGCGGGCATCGCGTTGATGATCTGGGCGTATCGCCGCCGCGCGGCAAACGCTGCTGCGTGATGTGAAATCGATGCGCGCGCAATCGACGCGTGCTTCGACAACGTGAAGGCAAACAAAAAAAACGCCGGCCCTCGGGCCGGCGTTTTTCGTTTTCGGCAGCTGCGCGATGCGCGTTACTTCATCTGCACGGAGCCGTTGACGGTGACCGACACGGTGGCCTTGCCGCCTTCGACCGCGATCGGTGCGCTCATCTTCGCGCTGTCCATCGGTGCCGCGGCCATCGCCATCATGCGCGTGTACGGCTGCACGTTGCGGCCGCTGCCGACATTCACGTCGCGGATCGTGTAGCTGCTGTAGCCGAATGCCTTCGCGGCTTCGTCCGCGCGTGCGCGGAACGACTTGATCGCTTCGGTCGTGAGCTTCTGCTCGGCCGTGCGCTGTGCTTCGGGCGACAGCGAGAACTCGACGTTTGCGACCTGCATCAGGTTCGACAACTGGCCCGCCAGCTTCGACGCCGCCGCGAAATCGCGCGATTCGAGTGCAACCTCGGTGCGGCCGCGCCACGCGGAAATCTTGCCGTCGCGATCGGTGCTCGGATACACGGAGAACGCTCCGGTGTGCGCGGTGACGCCCGATACGCCCTTCGCCTGCGACAGCGCCGCGTCGGCGCGCTGGTTCAACTGCGCCGTGAGGCTGCCCGGATCCTTGGCCTGCTGCTCGTAGAACAGCGTGATGTGGATGATGTCCTGCGGCACGTCGGCGCTGGCCTGCGATGACAGCGACAGCACACCCGCCGGCTCGGGGAAATGCGGGTTTGCGGTCTGCGCGTGCGCGGCGGGCGACGCGAGCGTCAGCGCGACGGGAACGGCAGCGGCGAGGGCGAGCGACAGCGCGAGTGCGGATTTCTTGGTCATTGTTGGACTCCTTGTGCGAGGGCGCGCACGCGGATTGCGCGTGCGCGACGCGGGCGTACCGCGCGACGAAAAAAACGACAGCCGGCCCGATCGACCGGCAGCGGTTGCTTAGGCTGCGCGAAAGTGCCGCGAGTTCCGTGACGGCGGCACGTGCTGACCAGATTTGACCTTTGGCGCGCGCTTACTTCATCAGCTTTTCGGTGATGAACCGCCATTCGGCGCGCGTGACGGGTGTGATCGACAGCCGGTTGCCGCGTGCGAGCACGCGCATGTCGGCGAGCTCGTCGTGTTCGCGCAGGGCGGCGAGCGGCACGAGCGGCGACTTGTTCACGTAGCGCACGTCGACGAGCAGCCAGCGCGGCGTTTCCTGCGTCGATTTCGGGTCGTAATAGGGGCTGTTCGGATCGAACTGGGTGGGATCGGGGTAGGGCGTCGACGACACTTCGGCGAGGCCCGCGATGCCCGGCTCGGGGCAGCTCGAGTGATAGAACAGCACGCCGTCGCCGATCTTCATCGTGTCGCGCATGAAATTGCGCGCCTGATAGTTGCGCACGCCGGTCCACGGCAGCGAGCGCTGCGGGGCGTTGGCGAGATCGTCGATGCTTGCTTCGTCCGGTTCGGACTTCATCAGCCAGTATTGCATGGATCGTGATCGACGCAGAAAGAGGCTGCTACAAAAGAAAACGGCACCGGGACGTGCCCGATGCCGTTGGATAGGCCCCCGCCTTGGCCGCTAGGCCGGCATCCTGAACCTGGGGTTCAGAATTGGTCGCAGTTAGCAGCACTTCGGGTACATCAGACAGAGTGACGCGCGCGCCCGTGCTACAAATTTCCGCAACCGTGCACATGGCATTGGTTCAAGGAATATATGACCTTGGCGAACCAGGCAGGGAAGCTGACTGAACTGTGATTCGATGCGCCAATTTGACCACCGTTGATCGCAGAGATCAAGGGGAATCGACGCATCGATTAAAACGTTACTGCGTCTCGTGCTGTGCGAGCACCGCGCCGAGCTGTTCGTTCATCTGGTGCATTGTACGACGGATTTCCTCCGCCGGAAATGCTTCACCGTGCCGCACGCTCGTTTGCAGCCGCAGCAATTCCGATGCGAGCGACAGCGCCGCCATCACCGCAATGCGATCGGTGCCGCGTACCGAGCTGTTCGAGCGGATTTTCGACATTTCGGCGTCGACCCGCGCGACGGCCTCGAGCAGCGCCGCTTCGGTCTCGGCCGAACAGGCGAGCCGATAGGCCTGACCGAGAATCGAGACTTCGATCTGCTTGGTGCTCATGCATGTTCTCCGTGGCTGGCCGCGTCATCGCCATCCGGACGCGCCTGCGCATCCAGCAGGTCGAGCTGGTTGTCGGCTTGCTCCGCGCTTTTCGAGCGCGGCAGCTTTTCGAGAATCGCGTTCAGTTTCACCTGGGCGTCGTCGATCTTTGCCGACAGCGTGTCACGCTCGGCCGCGAGCGCATTGCGTTCATCGCGCAGTTCCGCGAGTTCCGCGCGGACCGTGTCCGCTTCCGCGCGCAATTGCGCGACCTGCTCCTCGAGCGCGAGCCGTTCCGCGTGATAGCGCTTGTTCAGCGAAATCAGACGGCCAATATTTTGAGATAAGGTTTCGAGTTCGTTGAGCATTTGCTGCGTCCTCTAAAGACCCAGCATTTTAGCGCGGAATACCGTGCAATCCGACATCTGTAACGTTTCCAGTCGTAACACCCCTGCTTCTTGCCGTGAATCGGTGCTTCCCGTACGTGTCCGGACGCTTCCTTGACGCTCGCGTTACCCGCTCCTAAACTGGCGCCGCCTCGGTGCTCGCGCGTGGCACGCGCGGTTAAACGGGAAGCAGGGCGTGCGCTCCGGGAGCACACCAGCCTGCGCTGCCCCCGCAACGGTAAGCGGCCGCGTCCCTTGACGCAGGCCGGCTCGGGCGCGTTTTGCGTGCAGATGTCGCACGCGGGCGCGGGCCACTGCGCGTGAAACGCGCGGGAAGGCGAGCCGGACCGCCGCCAGCCCGGATACCGGCCGAGACGGGAAGCCTGCATGGGCTTCGTGACGCGTGGCCTGCGGGGAGGCGGGGCGCGCAATGCTTCACGGAATGTTCTTCGATGCTGACCCCAATCGTCCGCGCGGCGTCCCTGTCACGTCCGGCCGGCACCCTCAATCGGATGCGCCGCGCGTCATGCGCGCGGCCGTGCACGGCATGAGCGCCGCGCGCGCCGCCGCGATCTGGGCCGCGCTGGCCGCCGTGGTCGCGCTGCTGTTCGTCGCGTCGCTGTCGATCGGCAGCGTGCCGATGTCGCCGTGGCAGGCACTCGCGTCGCTCGTGCCGCATGGCGGCGATGCGCTGTTCGCCGATATCGTCCGCACGCTGCGCCTGCCGCGCGCACTCGCCGGCTTCGCGTGCGGCGCGCTGCTCGCGCTCGCCGGCGCACTGCTGCAGGTGCTGCTGCGCAACCCGCTCGCGGAACCCTACGTGCTCGGCGTGTCCGGCGGCGCGGCCGGCTTCGCGCTCGTCGCGATGATCGCGGGCGGCGCGTGGTGGCTCGTCGACGCGTCCGCATTTGCCGGCTCGCTCGTCTCGGTCGCGCTCGTGCTCGGCCTCGCGCGCCGCGAGCTGTGGCGCGGCGATTCGCGCGACGCGTCGCCGCGCTTGCTGCTCACCGGTGTCGTGATCGCGGCAGGGTGGGGTGCGCTCGTCACGCTGTTGCTGTCGCTCGCGCCCGATGCGCGGCTGCGCGGCATCATCTTCTGGCTCACGGGCGACCTCAACGGCGTGACGGCGCCGTGGTTCGCATGGAGTGCGCTGCTGCTGGCCGCCTGCGTCGCGCTGCCGGCCGCGCCGCAACTGAACGTGCTGCTGCGCGGCGACGCGACTGCGCAGGCGCTCGGCGTGCCCGTCGCGCGCCTGCGCGTGCGGATCTATCTCGTCGCGTCGCTGGCCGCCGCGGCCGCGGTGACGACGGCCGGCACGATCGGCTTCGTCGGACTCGTCGTGCCGCATGCGCTGCGGCTCGCGTTCGGCAACGACCAGCGAATGCTGCTGCCGGCCGCGATGCTCGCGGGCGGCGGCGGCGTGATGGCGGCCGACCTGCTCGCGCGCACCGCGATCGCGCCCGCGCAGTTGCCGGTCGGCGTGATGACCGCGTTGATCGGCGTACCGGTGTTCCTGTGGATGTTGCTGAGGAGACCGATGCGATGACGGATGCTGCACGACACGCCGATGGCGGCGACATGACCTGCGCGGCCGTCGACCTGACGCTGACGGCCGGCGCGCGCACGCTGCTCGACCGCTTCACGCAGGCGTTCCGCCCAGGCGAGATCTGGTGTGTCGCGGGGCCGAACGGCGCAGGCAAGACGACGCTGCTCGCGACGCTCGCGGGGCTGCAGCCGCCGGCCGGCGGACACGTCGAGATCGACGGCCGGCCGCTTGCCGCGTGGCGCCCCGAACAACTTGCGCAACGCCGCGCGCTGATGCCGCAGCAATTGCACGACGCGTTCAGCGCGACCGTGTTCGACACGGTGCTGCTCAACCGCTTTCCGTATCTCGGTGGCTGGGGCTGGGAGCGCGACGGCGACCGAACGGCCGCGCGCGATGCGCTCGCGACGTTCGACCTGACCGCGCTCGCGTCGCGCGACGTCCTGTCGCTGTCGGGCGGCGAGCGGCAGCGGGTCGCGCTGGCCGCGACGCTGTGCCAGGATGCGCCGCTGATGCTGCTCGACGAGCCGCTCGCGCATCTCGACCTGCATCACCAGATCGACTGCCTGACCGCGCTGACCGCATGGCTCGAAGCGGGCCCGCGCACGGTGCTGTTCTCGTGTCACGACCTGAATCTCGCACGGCGTTTCGCGACGCATGCCTTGCTGCTCGACGGCCGCGGCCGCGCGTGGGCCGGCCCCGTGCACGACGTGCTGACGCCCGCGCGCGCGAGCGACGCGTTCGGCTATCCGCTCGTGCTGATCCGCGAGAATGGTCGCGATGCGCTGCTGCCGGCGTGGCCTGCGCGACAATGAGCTTTCCCTTTCCGATTCTTTCGATGCGCGGCGCATGCCGCGCGCACGACACGGCTCCTCGATGACGACTCCGACCCACTTCCCGCCCGCGATCGCGCCCCTCGACGACACACTGCGCAAGCGCCTGCAGCATGTGATCGACCACAAGACCAAGCCGCCCGGCAGCCTCGGCCAGCTCGAGGCGGTCGCGCTGCAGATCGGCCTGATCCAGCGCACCGAGCGGCCGGTCGTGCAGCGTCCGGTGACGATCGTGTTCGCGGGCGACCACGGGATCGCGGCCGAGGGCGTCAGTCCCTATCCGCAGGCGGTGACTGCGCAGATGGTCGCGAATTTCCTGGCCGGCGGCGCCGCGATCAACGCGTTCTCGGGCGTCGCGCAGAGCACGCTCGAGATCGTCGATGCGGGCGTCGCGTCACCGCTGCCGCTGTCGGACCGGCTGGTGTCGCTGCCGGTCGCGCGCGGCACGCGTAACTTCGCGGCGGAGCCGGCGATGACGCGCGACGAGGCGATGACGGCGCTGGCCGCCGGCGCGGCACGCGTGCGCCTGCACGCATCGCTCGGCACGAACGTGATCGGTTTCGGCGAGATGGGGATCGCGAACACGTCGTCGGCCGCGTGCCTGATGAGCCGTCTGCTCGACGTGCCGATCGACGCATGCGTCGGGCGCGGCACGGGCCTCGACGACCAGGGCCTCGCGCACAAGCGCGCGGTGCTCGGCCGCGCGCTCGTCAAGCATTCGCACGCGGTCGCGCCGCTCGACGTGCTTGCGACGTTCGGCGGCTTCGAGATCGCGATGATGACGGGCGCGTACCTCGCGGCCGCGAGCGAGCGGATGACGATCCTCGTCGATGGTTTCATCGCGACGGCCGCGCTGCTCGTCGCCGAGCGCATCGCCCCCGGCGTGCGCGACTACTGCGTGTTCTCGCATACGTCGCACGAGGCCGGACACCGGCGCATGCTCGAGCATTTCGGCGCGAAGCCGCTGCTCGCGCTCGACCTGCGGCTCGGCGAAGGCACGGGCGCCGCGCTCGCGCTGCCGCTCGTGCGCGCGGCGGCCGCGTTCCTCAGCGAGATGGCGAGTTTCGAATCCGCGGGTGTCGACAATCGTGACGCCTGATCGCGCGCGCGGCGTGCGGGCCGAACTGCGCTACTTCTTCGTCGCGCTCGGTTATTTCACGCGCGTGCCCGTGCCGCGTTCGATCGGCTACGCGGCCGGCGATCTCGACCAGGCCGCACGCTATTTCCCGCTCGTCGGCGCATGCGTCGGCGCGTGGGGCGCGCTGGTCTATCTGGTCGCGCTGCGCGCGCTGCCGGCGTCGATCGCGGTCGGGCTGTCGATGGCCGCGACGCTGCTCGCGACCGGCGCCTTCCACGAAGACGGCCTGGCCGACAGCTGCGATGCGTTCGGCGGAGGCTATACGCGCGACGACGTGCTGCGCATCATGCACGATTCGCGGATCGGCACGTTCGGCGCGGTCGCGCTCGTGATCTCGCTCGGGCTGAAATGGCAAGCGCTCGCGTCGATGCTGCCGCTGCGCGCCGCATGGACGATGATCGCCGCGCATGCGGCGAGCCGCGCGGCGGCCGTGAGCCTGCTGATGACGCTCGACTACGTGCGGCCCGAGGGCAAGGCGAAACCGGTCGCGCAACGGATGGGCGCGCGAGCGGCCTGCGTTGCTGCGATCTTCGGATTGCCCTGGCTGTTCTGGCCGGACTGGCGCATGGGCGTTGCGGCGTGCGTGGCGCTCGTGCTCGTGCGCGCGTGGGCGGCCCGCTATTTCGTGAAGCGGATCGGCGGTTATACGGGCGACTGTCTCGGCTTCGCGCAGCAACTGTGCGAGCTGGCGATCTATCTCGTGGTGCTCGGATGGACATCGTCCTGATCCGCCACCCGGCCGTCGGCGTCGAGCCGGGCATCTGCTACGGACGCAGCGACGTGCCGCTCGCCGCGCCGGCCGACGCCGGCGCGCAGGCCGTACGCGCGCATCTGGCGGATCTTGGCGCGCCGCTGCCCGACCGGATGTGGACGAGCCCGCTGATGCGCTGCGCGTCGGTTGCCGAACGGCTGGCGCGGGCATTCGACGTACCGCTGCGGCGCGATGCCGGCTGGCAGGAGATGGATTTCGGCACGTGGGAAATGCAGCGCTGGGACGATATCGACCGCGCGGCACTCGACGCGTGGGCGGCCGATCTGATGCATGCCTGCGCGCACGGCGGCGAAAGCGTCGCGCGATTCGCCGCGCGGATTGCACGGCAGGCCGATGCGATGACGACGTTCGACGGGCCGCAGTGGGTCATCACGCATGCGGGCGTGATCCGTGCGTTCGCGTCGCACGTTTTGCGTGTCCCGCTCGATACGCTGTTGTCGCGGCCGGTGCCGACGGGCGGTGTCGTCTGGCTGCGCGCGGATGCCGCCGCGCGAACGTGGGAAGTCGTCCGCTGGGACGAATAGGCGCGCGGCCGCCTGCATGCAAGCGGCACGGCGTGCGGTCAACAACGTCTCGGGCATCGGTCGCATCGGTCGCATTGGTCGCACCGTTCGCCGGTGCGCGTTGACCGCGCAAGTCGCCGGGACTCAGCGCGCCGGCCGCCGGGTTCGCGCGGCATCGAGGTCCTCGCACAGCGCGGCCGCACCCTGCGCGATCCGCGGCGATGGCCGCGTCAGCAGATCGCCGTCGATCGCGAACAGGTTGTTGCGCGTCACGGCCGTCAGCGCGGGCCATGCGCGCCAGCGCGCGAGGCTCGGCAGCGGCTCGTTCGAACGGGTTGCACCGGCGCTCGTCGTCACGATCGCTTCCGGATTCGCCGCGAGCACGGCCTCGTCGGTGACGGTCGGCACGAGCGGCTTGAGCGACGCGAACACGTTGCGGCCGCCGCATAGTTCGATCACTTCGTTGATCAGGTGGGCGCCGTTGAGCGTCATCAGCGGCCGGTCCCACACCTGGAAGAACATCGTGACGGGCGGACGCGCCGCGTAGCGTGCGCGTAGCGAGCCGATGTCGTGCGTCAACGCGGCCGCGGCCGCATCGGCCGCCGGTTGCGTGCCGAGCAGCGTGCCGAGCCGGCGCAGCGACGACGACACGTCGTCGAGATGTTTCGGTTCACTGAAGAACAGCGGGATGTGCAGCGCGCGCAGCGCGTCGGTTTGCCGCTCGGCGTTGCCGTGCCGCCAGACGACGATCAGGTCGGGCTTCAGCGCGGCGATCCGTTCGAGGTCGAGCGCCTTGTTGTCGCCGACGCGCGGCACGGCCTGCGCGGCGGGCGGATAGTCGCTGTACGTGACGGTGCCGACGAGCTTCGCGCCGCCGCCGGCCGCGTAGACAAGTTCGGTCGCGTGCGGTGCGAGACTGATGACGCGTTGCGCGGGCGCGGGCAGCGTGACCGGATTGCCGGCGTCGTCGCGCGTCGACACATCGGCGTGGACAAGCGGCGCGTAAGCGAGCGCGGCCACCATCGCGGCCGGAGCGAATCCGCGAAACGTGCGCGGAGTCATGCGGATTCCTGGTGCAGCAGCGGCACGCAATGGGCGAGCGCGTCGCCGAGGCGCTGCCATTCGGCTTCGCTGCCCGGCAGGCCGACGCGTACGCTCGACGGTGCCGGGAAGTACCGCGTCCAGATCCCGCGTGTCGCGAGTGCCGCATGCAAAGCCGCAGCGCGCGGGTCGTCGGTCCAGCTGAAGAGCGGCGTCGCGTGAACCGCGAAGCCATGTGTGCGCAGCAAGGCCGCCATACGTTCGCCGTCGGTCGCGAGGCGCTCGCGGGCGGCCGCTTGCCACGCGCGATCGGCGAACGCCGCCATCACCGCGTGACGTGCCGGACCGCCGACTGTCCACGCGCCGAGCATGTCGCGCAACGCGGCGATCCGGTCGGGGCACGCGAGCACGAAGCCCGCGCGGATGCCGGCGAGCCCGTAGAACTTGCCGACCGAGCGCAGCACGACCAGCCCCGGGCGATTGACCTGCGGCGCGAGCGACTGCGGCGCGCCGGTATCGGCGAACGCCTCGTCGACGATCAGCGTGCCGCCGCGCGTCGCGAGTTGCGCATGCCAGCCGAGCAGGCGCGCAGCCGGCACGAATTCGGCGGTCGGATTATTCGGATTCCCGACGATGACGTGGCGCAGCGTCGCTGGCAGCATGTCGGTGCCGATGTCGAGCGGCACGACGCGATGGCCGTGGCGCGCGAACGCGGGCGCGTATTCGCCGTACGCGAGCGCTGCGACGCCGGCGTCACCGGCCGGCAGCAACGCGGGCAACGCGCGGATCGCGGCCTGGCTGCCGGCGACCGGCAGCACGTGTGCGGGATCGGGCGCGTGGTAATACTGCGCGGCGCAGGCCGCGAGGCCGTCGCCGTCGTCGGGCAGCCGGCGCCAGGCGTCGGCCGGGACGGGCGGCACCGGATAGCCGACCGGATTGATGCCGGTCGACAGGTCGAGCCAAGCGTCGTACGGAATGCCGTGGCGGCGCGCGGCTTCGTGCAGGTTGCCGCCGTGCGCGATGCGTGTATCAGACATGATGGGTGGCCATGGCGAGTGCGCCGCTCGCGACCAGCAGCGCGAGCCACAGGGCAAGCGTGCGCGTGACGAGCGACAGCGCGGCGACGATGTGGAGGGCGGTGGCCGATGCGCCGGTGCCGAGCGCCGGACGATCCTCGATTTCGCCGTGATAGACGGCCGGGCCGCCGAGCTGCACGTTCAGACTGCCGGCGCCCGCGGCCATCACCGGGCCCGCGTTCGGGCTGTCCCAGTGGCGCGCCTGCGTGCGCCAGCAGCGCCAGGCGGCGGCCGTGTCGCCGAGCAGCGCGTAGCTCGCGGCCGTGAGGCGCGCGGGTATCCAGTTCAGTGCATCGTCGAGGCGCGCGGCGGCCCAGCCGAAGGTCAGGAAACGCGGCGTGCGGTAGCCCCACATCGCGTCGAGCGTGTTCGCGAGCCGGAACAGCAGCGCGCCGGGACCACCGGCAACGACGAACCAGAACAGCGCGCCGAAGATCGCATCGTTGCCGTTCTCGAGCGCCGATTCGACGGCCGCGCGCGACAACGCGCCTTCGTCGGCGTCGCTCGTATCGCGCGACACGATGCGCGCGGTCAGCGTGCGGGCGGCCGCGAGATCGTGCCGCAGCAGCGCGGCGGCGATCGGCGCGATATGCTCGCCGAGGCTCTTCGCGCCGAGCGCGAACCACAGCAGCGCGACGTGCAGCGCAGCCGCGAGCGGCCAAGGCAGCACGGAGACGAGCCAGGCCGCGACGGCCACCGGCGGCACGACGGCCGCGATCCACGCGGCGACGCCGACCATGCGGCCGCGCCGGCCGGTGTTCAGTGCGCCTTCGATGCGTGCGGCGAGGCGGCCGAACGCGACGAGCGGATGCCAGCCGGCCGGTTCGCCGAGCGCGCGGTCGACGATCGCGGCCGCGACCGCGAGCATCGCGACGACGGGCAGCGACAGCATCAGCATGACGGCGCTCCGGCCTTCAGGTCGAGCGGCAGCCCGGCGACGAGCAGCGTCACGCGCGTCGCGAGCGCAGCGACGCGCTGGTTCAGGCGCCCGAGCTCGTCGACGTAACGGCGCGTGACCGACCCGAGCGGCACGACGCCGAGCCCGATCTCGTTGCTGACGACGATCACCTTCGCGCGTGCGCCGCGCAATGCTTGCTCGAGCCGCTCGACCTGCGCCGCGTACTGCGCATCGTCGAGCGGTGCGCCGTCGGCCGGGCACAGCAGGTTCGTGAGCCACAGCGTCAGGCAATCGACGAGCAGGCACGCGTGCGGATCGTCGAGCCGCGCGAGCGTGCCCGCGAGGTCGACGGGTGCCTCGGCGAAGCCCCAGTCGGCCGGCCGGCGCGCGCGGTGATGCGCGATGCGCTGCGCGAATTCGGCATCGGCGGCGGTCGCGGTCGCGATGTAGGTGACGGGGCGGCCGCTGTCGGCGGCGAGCCGCTCGGCATGCGCGCTCTTGCCCGAGCGCGCGCCGCCGAGGACGAAGGTGAGGTCGTGCGGAATCATCGCGTGATTGTAACGGCGCGGGCGACCCGTCGCGGGCGATAATGCGGCCTTTGCTTCGCAACGACCTTCACACGATGAATGCACCCGAGCCGCGGCCGCGCGGCACGCTGATGATCCAGGGCACGACGTCCGACGCGGGCAAGAGCACGCTCGTCGCGGGCCTGTGCCGCCTCGCGCACCGTGCCGGTGCGCGCGTGGCGCCGTTCAAGCCGCAGAACATGGCGCTCAACAGCGCGGTGACGTCCGACGGCGGCGAGATCGGCCGCGCACAGGCGCTGCAGGCACTGGCCGCGGGTGTCGCGCCGCATACGGATTTCAACCCCGTGCTGCTGAAGCCGACGAGCGACCGCGGCGCGCAGGTGATCATTCACGGCAAGGCGCGCATGAACCTCGACGCACGTGCATATCACGACTACAAGCCGGTCGCGTTCGATGCGGTGCTCGAATCGTATGCGCGCCTGCGTGCCGGTTACGACACGGTGATCGTCGAAGGCGCGGGCAGCCCGGCCGAGATCAACCTGCGCGAAGGCGACATCGCGAACATGGGGTTTGCCGAGCGCGTCGACTGCCCGGTCGTGCTCGTCGCCGACATCGACCGCGGCGGCGTGTTTGCGCATCTGGTCGGCACGCTCGCATGTCTGTCGGACAGCGAACGCGCACGCGTGCGCGGCTTCGTGATCAACCGCTTCCGTGGCGACATCGGGCTGCTCGAACCGGGGCTCGACTGGCTGCGCGCGCAGACGGGCAAGCCCGTGTTCGGCGTGCTGCCGTACCTGCACGGGCTCCTGCTCGACGCGGAAGACATGCTGCCCGCGCAGGCGCGCAGCGCCGCCGCGCGCGGCGACGCCGGCGTGCTGCGCGTCGTCGTGCCCGCGCTGCCGCGCATCAGCAATCACACGGATTTCGATCCGCTGCGCGCGCATCCGCAGGTCGAATTCACGTACTGGAAGAGCGGCCCCGTGCCGGACGCCGACCTGCTGATCCTGCCCGGGTCGAAGAGCGTGCAGCGCGATCTCGCGTGGCTGCGCGATGCGGGCTGGGATGCGGTGATCCGTCGCCACCTGCGCTACGGCGGCAAGGTGATCGGCATCTGCGGCGGGATGCAGATGCTCGGCCGCACGCTCGACGATCCGCTCGGCCTCGAAGGCGCGCCCGGCAGCGTGCCGGGGCTCGCGCTGCTCGATTTCGACACGACACTGCAGCCCGACAAGACGCTGAAGAACGTCACGGGGCACGTCGCGCTGCCGGGCGGGGCCGCCGTGCGCGGCTACGAGATCCACATGGGCGACACGCGCGGGCCCGCGCTCGCGGCGCCCGCGCTGATGCTGGCAGCCGACGATGCGCAGGGCGGCGCGCGTCCCGACGGGGCGGTTTCCGCCGACGGCCAGATCCTCGCGACCTACGTGCACGGGCTGTTCGACGCGCCTGACGCCTGCGCGGCGCTGCTCGCATGGGCCGGTCTCGACGGCGCGGAACGGCTCGACTATCCGGCGCTGCGCGAGGCATCGCTCGAGCGGCTGGCCGACACGTTCGCCGACCATCTCGACCTCGACGCGCTGTACGCCGAGTTCCGTTGAGGCCACGGCGGTTCGTGCTCGCTTTTTCCGCCCGATCGCGTACAACAGAGGAGGGCGGAGGTCCGCCTGGAGGAGTGCGACGATGAAGGCTCGATGGTGGTGGAGCGTGCTGCTCGCGGCGCTGCTGGGCGCGTCGGCGGTTGCGCACGCGTGCGATTCGTACGCGCCGGGCGGCCAGTCCGGCTCCGGCGACGCCACACAAGGCAAGAGCGGTTACTGAAGCATCGCAACGGGCATGATCGGTCATGCCCTTTTTTTGGCGCTATTCGTTCTTGTCGGGAATCAGTTAAAGCGTATTGGCGTGTTTATCGGCTGAAATGATTCGAATAGAGTGCGATCCATTGTCATCCACTCACGAAGGAATCCGCCATGAACGCCAATCACCTGAACGATTTCGCCGCGACGCTGTTGCGTGTCGCGCTCGGCGTGTTGTATCTCGCGCACGTCGCACAGAAGGTGTTCGTCTTCACGCTGCCCGGCACCGCGCAGTTCTTCGCGTCGATCGGCCTGCCGGGCTGGCTCGCGTACCTGACGACGCTCGTCGAGCTGGCGGGCGGCCTCGCGCTGCTCGCGGGCTTCCGCGTGCGCGTCGCCGCGCTCGTGCTGCTGCCGTTCATGCTCGGCGCGACCGCCGCACATCTGCCGAACGGCTGGAGCTTCTCGTCGCCGAACGGCGGCTGGGAATATCCGGCGTTCTGGGCCGTCACGCTGGCCGTGCAGGCCCTGCTGGGTGGCGGCGCATTCGCGATCGGTGCGCGGGAGGCCTCGGTCCAGCGCGTGTAAGGCGGGCGAAAGCGGCGTCCGGATCGGCGCAACCCGTTCCGGTGACACCCCGTTTGCCGATATCATCGCTCCCTGTATCCGCAATCGAGCGGCGCCAGCCATGCGGCCGGCGCCGCGCGGCTTTTTCGGGGGAATTCATGACGGTGATCGTGGTGGCGAATCCGAAGGGCGGCGTGGGGAAGAGCACGCTGTCCACCAATCTTGCCGGCTATTTCGCGGCGCAGGGCGCCTGGGTCGCGCTGGCCGACCTGGACCGGCAGCAATCCGCGCATGCGTGGCTCGACCTGCGGCCGGCTGGCTTGCCGCCGATCGAGGCATGGGATCTCGACCCGGACGCGCCGTCGAAGCCGCCGCGCGGCCTCGAATACGCGGTGATCGATACGCCGGCCGGCCTGCATGGCACCCGCCTCAACCTCGCGCTGCAACTGGCCGACAAGGTGATCGTGCCGCTGCAGCCGTCGATGTTCGATATTCTCGCGACCCAGCAGTTTCTGGAGCGCCTGGCCGGCGAGAAGGCCGTGCGCAAGGGCAGCGTCGAGGTCGGGATCGTCGGGATGCGGGTCGATGCGCGCACGCGTTCGTCCGACCAGCTGCACCGCTTCGTCGAAGGGCTCGGCCTGCCGGTGCTCGGCTACGTGCGCGACACGCAGAACTACGTGCAGATCGCCGCGCATGGCCTGACGCTGTGGGACGTCGCGAAGAGCCGCGTCGAGAAGGATCTCGAACAGTGGCGGCCGATCGTCGAATGGGCCGAACGCCGTGCGCCGAAGGCGGACAAGGCCGAGAAGGTCGCCAAGGCGTCCTGAGCGTGCAGCCGCCGCGCGTGCGCGGGGCGAAATGAGAAGGGCCGGATCCCGTGCATTACGGGATCCGGCCCTTTGCGCATGAACGGCGGCCGGATTACGTCCAGTTCTGCGTCGGCACGTGATCGCGGTGGCCCTTGATCTTGTTGCCGTCGTCGATGAACACGAGCTTCGGCTTCCAGCCGGCCTGCAGTTCGGCTTCGTCGACCATCGCGAATGCCGCGATGATCACGAGGTCGCCGAGCTGCGCACGGCGCGCGGCCGAGCCGTTCAGCGAGATCATCCCGCTGCCGCGCTCGCCCTTGATCGCGTACGTCGAGAAACGCTCGCCGTTGTTGATGTTCCAGATGTCGATCCGTTCGTTTTCGACGATGTTCGAGGCTTCGAGCAGGTCTTCGTCGATCGCGCACGAACCTTCGTAGTGCAGTTCGCAGTGCGTGACCGCCGCGCGGTGGATCTTCGATTTGAGCATGTGGCGCTGCATGGTGTCTCCGTGATGCGTCGTGAGAGGCGCGGGCGGGCCGCCCGTCAGATTTCCAGGTTGTCGATGAGGCGCGTCGCGCCGAGCTTCGCGGCCGCGAGCACGACGAGCGGCTCGCCGGCTTCGAGTTCGGCGGCGCTCGGCGCGATCAGGTTCGCGCGGCGGCGGATCGACAGGTAGTCGGGCGCCCAGCCGCGCTCGGCCAGGTGCGTGCGGGCCTGTTGCTCGAGCTTGCCGAGGTCGCGCTCGCCGCCGAGCACGCTTTCGCGCATGCGCTGCAGCGTCTTCGCGAGTTCGGGCGCTTCCTTGCGCTCGTCGGTGGACAGGTAGCGGTTGCGCGACGACAGCGCGAGGCCGTCCTCGTCGCGCACGGTTTCGGCGGCGATGATGTCGACCGGCAGCGCGAGCTGCTGGCACATGCGGCGCACGATCATCAGCTGCTGGTAATCCTTCTTGCCGAACACGGCGACGCGCGGCTGCACGCAGGCCATCAGCTTCGACACGACCGTGCACACGCCGGTGAAGAAGCCCGGCCGGAATTCGCCTTCGAGGATGCCGCCGAGATCGTCCGGCGGCAGCACGCGGTATTCCTGCGGTTCCGGGTACATGTCGCGCTCGGTCGGCGCGAACAGCACGTACACGTTTTCCTTCTGCAGCTTCTCGATATCGTCCTGCAGCGTGCGCGGATACTTGTCGAAATCCTCGTTCGGGCCGAACTGCAGCCGGTTGACGAAGATGCTCGCCACGACCGGGTCGCCGTGCTGGCGCGCGAGACGCATCAGCGACAGGTGCCCTTCGTGCAGGTTGCCCATCGTCGGCACGAACGCCGTGCGGTTCTGTCCGCGCAGCTGGTCGCGCAGTTCATGGATCGAGCTGATGACTTTCATGATCGGGTAGCGGGTTCCTCGCGCAGGCGCGCGTTGGCGCCGCAGCAGCGGCGTCGGGGTCGAAGCGGAGAACGCCGGCGCGCGGGCGGCGCATCGGGCGTCGGCGGATTGTAGAGGATTTGGCCGCCGGACGCATCGATAAAAGAACGATCGTTCACTTTTTAGTCGGGCGTGCCGGAAACCCGCGGGACGGCCAGCCGCCGCGGCGAGACGGCGAAGCGGCGAGCGCCGGGATGAAGCGGGGAACGGGAAGCGGCGGGGCGGGCGTTACGCGGGCAGGTACGCGAGGCGCACGTAGATCGGCGCGAACGGCTCGGCCTGCGTGATCTCGAGGAGCGATTCGCGCGCGAGCTCGAGCATCGCGATGAAGTTCACGACGACGACCGGCACGCCGCGCGACGTGTCGAACAGGTCGGCGAACTCCATGAAGCGTGCGTTCTGCAGCCGGCGCAGGATCAGGCTCATGTGTTCGCGCACCGACAGCTCCTCGCGGGAGATCTTGTGGTGCTGGACGAGCTTCGCGCGCTTGAGCACGTCGGCCCACGCGCCGCGCAGGTCGTCCGAATTCACGTCGGGAAAGCGCGGCGTGACGCTTTGCTCGATGTACACCTCGGCGCGCAGGAAATCGCGGCCGAGCTGCGGCAACTGGTCGAGCCGCTGCGCGGCAAGCTTCATCTGCTCGTATTCGAGCAGCCGGCGCACGAGTTCGGCACGAGGATCTTCCGCTTCCTCGCCGGTGTCGGCCTTCTTGACCGGCAGCAGCATGCGCGACTTGATCTCGATCAGCATCGCGGCCATCAGCAGGTACTCGGCCGCCAGCTCGAGGTTCGACGTGCGGATCTGGTCGACGTAGCCCAGATATTGCGCGGTGACCTGCGCCATCGGGATGTCGAGCACGTTGAAGTTCTGCTTGCGGATCAGGTACAGCAGCAGGTCGAGCGGGCCTTCGAACGTCTCGAGGAAGATCTCGAGCGCGTCGGGCGGAATGTACAGATCCTGCGGCAGCTTGAAGAGCGGCTCGCCGTACAGGCGAGCGAACGCCGCGACACCGTCGACCGTGTCGGGCGTCGAATCGGCGCCCGCGGGCGCGGCGATCGCGTCGTCCTGCCGGGCGGCGCTGGCCTCGTCGGCGGCGCTCACGTCGTCAGAAGTTCTGGTAGTAGACGTACGACGTTTGCTTCACGCGCGATTCCTGCTGCTCGGCGCGCTCTTCGAGGTCGATCGGCTGCTTGTCCCACAGCAGGGAACGGCCCTTGCGCTGCTCATCTTCGAGCGTCGGCTTCTGCTGCTTGAGCTGGTTCAGGAACTGCGTGACGTCGGACTGGTACGGCATGGCTGGATCTTCCGTTTCGGGCGGCGCACGATGCGCCGGATTCGCGATGGCGGGATTTTACCGCATCGCGGGGAACAGCCGGCGCCAATCGCGCGTCGAAACCGCGGGCCGGTGCCGACAGGCATCGTGCGGCGGTCGTGCCGGACCTAGCACTCTTTCACATTCGTTTGGCTTTGGCGTCCGCGCCCTGTGGTCAAATACAGGGTTTTCCACGAAACCGTAACAATCCAGGACGGCGAGGTCATATTTGGCGGGGCAGTCGAACCAGCAAGCACACACGGCGCACGACGCGGGCCCGCGCGCAGTACGCGATCGCGCCGGCGCCGCGGCCCGTGTCGCGCGGACGACCCTGGCGGGTTGCCTCGTCGCGTTCTTCGCGCTGCCGGCCCATGCGAAGTACGACGTCGACATCGACGCGCCGCGCTCGATCCGCAAGCTCCTCAAGACGCATCTCGATATCGCGCGCTTCGCGAAGCGCGACGACATCAGCGACGACCAGTTCGACTTCCTCGTGACCGCCACGCCGCAGCAGGTGCGCGACCTGACCGCGACGGCCGGCTACTTCTCGCCGGTCGTGCGCACCGACGTGCGTACGCGCGACGGCAAGCGCGACGTGCGCATCGCGGTCGATCCCGGCAAGCAGACCGTCGTGTCGACGGTCGACCTGACGTTCAAGGGGCCCGTCGACACCGAGGATCCGAAGCAGGAGGCCGCGACCCGTTTCGCGTTCTCGCTGAAGCCGGGCGACCCGTTCACGCAGGCCGACTGGGACGGCGCGAAGGGCGCGGCGCTCAGGCAACTGCAGGCGCGCCGCTACATCGGCGCGAAGATCGTGTCGTCCGAGGCGCGCATCGATCCGCGCACGCAGCGCGCCACGCTCGCGGTGACGTTCGACAGCGGCCCGACGTTTACGATCGGCAAGGTCGATGTCGATGGAGTGCGTCGCTATCCGGAGAAGATCGTCACGAACGTCAATCCGCTATCGGAAGGCGAGATCTACGACGTGCAGCGGATCGCCGAATTGCAGCGGCAGTTGCAGAACACGCCGTACTACGCGAGCGTCGCGATCGACGTCGGCGACGATCCGGCGAAGCCCGAGCGCACGCCCGTGCACGTGAAGGTCAGCGAGTTCCCGTACAACAACATCCGTGGCGGCGTGGGCTTTGCCACCGACACCGGGCCGCACGTGCAGGGCTCCTATACGTATCTCGACACGTTCGGCGCCGCGTGGCCGCTGACCGTGTCGGGCCGGCTCGACCAGATCCAGCAGTACGGGCAGGTCCAGCTGTCGATGCCGCCGGGCGAGAAGGGCTGGACCAACAGCGTGCTCGCGTCGTACACGAACACCAACGTGTCGGATACGCGCATCTACAGCGCGCGGATCGGCGCGCAGCGCACGCGCACCGGCCAGTTCATCGACTATTCGTATTCGCTGATGTACTACCAGGACCGGCTCGACCAGAACGGCGCCGGGCCGACCACGAGCCGCGCACTCGTGCCGCAATGGGCATGGACGCGCCGCAACGTCGACGATCCGCTGTTCCCGCGCTCGGGCAACCTGATTCACGCGGAGGCCGGCTTCGCGGTCAAGGGCGTGCTGACCGACCAGACCTTCGTTCGCGGCTACGCGCGCGGCCAGCAGTACCTGCCGGTCGGCAAGCGCGACCTGTTCGTGTTCCGCGCGGAGCTCGGCGGCGTGTTCACGGGCGGCAGCTCGACCGGCGTGCCCGCGTCGCTGCTGTTCCGCGCGGGCGGCTCGAATTCGGTGCGCGGCTACGGCTACCAGAGCATCGGCAACAGCGTCGACGGCTCGGTGCTGCCGACCAAGTACCTGATGACGGGCACGGCCGAGTACCAGCACTGGTTCAACCGTGACTGGGGCGCCGCGACGTTCTTCGATATCGGCACCGCGACCGATGCGTGGGGCGAGCGCGTGTTTTACCCGGGCGTCGGCGTCGGCGCGCGCTGGCGCAGCCCCGTCGGCCCGATCAACGTCGACGTCGCATACGGGTTGCGCAACCATAGCGTGCGCCCGTACCTGACGCTCGGCATCGCATTCTGACCGTACCGCTTCCTCGACGACGAACCGCATGACGAAGGACCCGAACGACACGCCGCCGCCTCACGATCCGGACTCGCCCGACGGCGCGCCCGATACGCCGCCGCGCGCGCCGCGCCGCGGCCGCGCGGTGCGCGTCGTCGCGTGGACGCTCGCGACGGTCGTGCTGCTCGTCGTGCTGGCAGCGGGGCTCGTGGCGGGCGCGGTGATGACCGAGCGCGGCACGCGGCTCGCGTGGCAAGTGGCCGGGCACGTGCTCGGCGCGCGGCTCGCGGGTACGCTCGAAGGCGGCTCGCTCGCGACCGGCGTGCGGTTGCGCGGGTTCGCGTGGACGAGCCCCGACGGCACCGGCACCGAAATCCGCATCGACCGGCTCGACGGCCGCTGGGCGCTGACCCGCGCGCCGTGGCGGCTGTCCATTGCCTATCTTCGCGCCGGCACGATCGACGTGCGCATCCCGCCGGGTCCATCGACGCCGAGTACGACGCCGCAGGACCTGAGCCTGCCGCTGCAGTTGCGCATCGACGACCTGCGCGTCGATCACCTGGCAATCCACGATGGCGGGTCGACGACGCAGCTCGACCATATCGCGCTGAACGGCCGCAGCGACGGCCGTCACCATGAACTCGTGCTCGACGGCGTCGATACGCCGTACGGCGCGCTGACCGCGCGCGCGAAGCTCGACGGGGTAAAGCCGTTCGCGCTGACGGGCGAAGCCACCTACGCGGGCAAGCTGTCCGACGAGCCGGTCGACGCGCGGGCGCGCGTGTCGGGCTCGCTCGAGGCGCTCGTCGCCGACGTCAATGCGAGCGGGATGAAGCTGAACGGACGCGCACACGTCGAGGCCGCGCCGTTCGGCGCGGTGCCGCTCACGCGCGCGTCGCTCGCGTTCGACCACGTGAACCCGCAGGCGCTTTCACCCGGCGCACCGATGGCCGATCTCGCGGTGCGGGCGGAACTCGCGCCGGTGACCGCGCCGGCCGGCTCCGCGCCGGCGAAGGGTTTCGCGGTGACGGGCCCTGTGTCGATCGTCAACGCCAAGCCCGGCACGCTCGGCGACCATCTGCTGCCGGTGATCGACGCGCATGCGAGCGTGCTTCTCGACGCGCACGCGCAGCGGATCGACGATCTCGCGTTGAAACTGATCCGCGACGGCAGCGTGACGGGCAACGGCACGTTGAAGGGCGGCAAGGGCCGCTTCGACCTGAAGGTCGCGAACCTCGACCTGAACGCGTTCGTTGCCGAACTCCGGCCGATGCGCCTCGGCGGCCCGCTCGGTGTGACGCTCGCGGGCGACGTGACGACCGTCGACTTCAACCTGAACGACCCGAAGCTTGCGCTGGGCGCGCGCGCGAAAGTCGCGCTGACGCCGCAACAGACCGTGCTGACCGACGCGCGCGTGACGGCAGGCAAGGGCCGCATCGACCTGACGGGCGTGTTCCGTCACGACGCGCATTCGAGCTACGACGCGAAGGCCACGCTGACGACGTTCGATCCGCTGCTGCTCGCCGCGCTGAGTGCGCCGAAGGCCGGCGGCGGCAAGGCACCCGCCAAGGCGGCCAAGGCATCGGCCACGCGCGGCGAGACGCGCGTGTCGGGCACGTTGACGGCATCGGGCGCGTTCGCGCCGCAGGTGTCGACCAAGGCGACGTTCAAGCTCGGCGACAGCCTGTACGACGGCGTGCCGCTGACCGGTGCCGGCGTCGTGCAACTCGCCGGCTCGCGGATCCTGCCGAGCAATGCGACCCTGTCGATCGCCGGCAACCACGTCGACCTGCGCGGCAGCTTCGGCGCGCCCGGCGACCGATTGCGCTTCGTCGTCGACGCGCCGCAGCTCGACCGGCTCGGTTTCGGCGTCGAAGGGCTCGTGCAGGCGCAGGGCGACCTGACCGGCAGCTTCGCGCATCCGAACGTGACGGCTACCTACAAGGCCGAGCACGTCGTCGTCGGCTCGAACCGGATCGGTACGGCACAGGGCCGCGCGGACATCCGCGACGGCGCGCACGGCGCGCTCGTGTTCACGGCCGACGCGTCCGATATCGCACTCGGTTCGCTGAAGCTGAAATCGCTGCGCGCGAACCTCGACGGCACGCGCGCGAAGCACACGCTCGATGCATCGGCGCTCGGGATGGCCGGCGGCCGCGTGATCGACCTGACGCTCGCGGCGAACGGCGGCGTGGTCGAGAATCGCGACGGGATGCGCTGGGACGGTACCGTCACGCGCCTCGCGAACCGCGGCACACCGGCGCTTGCACTGCAGGCGCCGCTGACGGTATCGGCCGGCGCCGGTCGCGTCACGCTCGGCGCGACGCGGCTCACGCTCGAAGGCGCGGCGATCGACCTGAAGTCGTTCGTGTTCGATCACGGCCAGATGCGCTCGGCCGGTTCGGTGAGCGGCGCGTCGGTCGCACGTTTCCTCGAGGTTCGTCAGGAGCTGACCGGCCAGCGGCCGCCGGTGCGGACCGACGTCGTGCTCGATGCCGACTGGGATTTCTCGCTCGGCGCGAACGCGACGGGTTACGTGCAGGTGAAGCGCCGCGGCGGCGACGTCACGATCGAAAGCGGGCGCGGCATCGCGTCGCTCGGGCTGACCGACCTGTCGGCGCGCGCGAACTTCACGCCCGGCAACCGGCTCAACGTGACGGCGCTCGCGAAGGCGAGCCGGATCGGCACGCTCGACGCCAACGTCACGGTGCCGTTCGCGCTGCGCGACGGCGTGTTCGGCGTCGTCAACGACGGCCCGCTGTCGGGCCGCATCGACGCCGATATCCCCGCGCTGAAGACGACCGGCAACCTGTTCGGGCCGAGCTACCTGCTCGGCGGACGCGCGGCGCTGAAGCTGACGGTCGCCGGCACGCCGGTGAAGCCGAACCTGTCGGGGATGCTGACGGGCGACGATCTGTCCGCGACGCTCATCGACCAGGGCGTGCAGTTGAAGGACGGCATCGTGCGCGTGAAGCTGTCGGACAACCTCGTCGAATTCCAGCAAGTCGAGTTCCACGGCGGCGACGGCACGCTGCGCGCGCTCGGCCGCGTGCGCCTCGACGGCGAGGCGCCCGACCTGACCGCGAGCATCGTCGCGGACAAGCTCGAGCTGTTCGCGGCGCCGGACCGCAAGCTGTCGCTGTCGGGCAAGGCGACTGTCGCGAACGACGGGCCGCGCGGTGCGTTGTCGATCGACGGCAAGTTCGTCGTCGATCGCGCGCTGTTCGACCTGCCCGAGCAATCGGCGCCGCACCTGTCCGACGACGTCGTGATCGTGCAGCCGGACGGCACGGTGCGCGGCGAGACGCCGACGGGCACCGCGGTCGCGAAGCCGAAGCCGGTCGAGGACAAGCCGGCGCCGTCGCTCGCGCCGCGCGCGAACATCGACATCGGCCTCGGCAACAACTTCCGCTTCAAGGGCCACGGCGCGGATCTCGGGCTGCGCGGCACGATCACCGTGATGAGCGCGCCGGGCGTGCCGCTGCGCGCGGTCGGCAACGTGCGCGTGACCGAAGGGTCGACGTATACGTCGTTCGGCCGCAAGCTCGCGATCGAGAACGGCTTCTTCACGTTCAACGGCCCCGTGTCGAACCCGGGCGTCAACATCCTCGCGATGCGGCGCAACCAGGAGGTCGAGGCCGGCGTGCAGGTGACGGGCACGATCCAGTCGCTGACGGTCAAGCTCGTGTCGGAGCCGAACGTCACGGACAACGAAAAGCTGTCGTGGCTGCTGTTCGGGCACGGCACCGACCAGGGCAACAACGTCGGCCAGCAGGGTGCGATGACCGCGGCGCTCGGGCTGCTCGGCAGCGTGACCGGCAAGCGCGTCGCGCAGACCTTCGGTCTCGACGAGGTGTCGGTCGGCCGCAGCGAAGTCGGCCTGACCGATCCGCAGGTCGTGCTGGTGTCGAAGGCGATCAACGAGCGGTTCGTGCTCGGCTTCGAGCAGGGGCTGCAATCGGCGGCCAACGCGTTCAAGGCGACGATCAACCTGACGCGCTTCTGGTCGGTGTCCGCGTACGGCGGCACGTTCCAGGGCGTCGACCTGAACTACACGCGGCGCTTCGACCGGTGGTTCAGTCAACGGTGACGGCGGCCGCGGCGCGCGACAGGTGTGGCGCGCCGCGCCGATTGATTCCGCTGCGTGCGGTTTGTGCACCTATCCTTGACAATCGTTCAAATCATTCTAGATTGATCACGTTCGCGTGACCGGCGCCGAGCGGGCGTTCGACGCAATACGCGCGGGCGTTTCGATTTCGTCAACGATACGCAATGGGCTCGGAAGCGGCATGATCGGCGGGCGCGCGGCCGGCCGGACGCGTCACGTCTGCGTCGATGGCGTCACGCAGGAGCACGCCGATGAAAGCGGTACTGGCTCATGTGAGGCGGAACAGAGAGGACTACGAAAATCTTCCGCTGTTCGACCGGCTGCGCGACGATCGCCTGCCGCCGCTCGTGCGGCTCGAGTTCGTGCGCGGCTTCATGTTCTTCGTGATGGCGTTCGGCGACCTGAATCGCTACGTGCTGCGTGCGGAGCCGCCGGCCGACGCGTACCAGGCGCGCGTGAACGCGCATACGCGCGAGGACGATCATCACTGGCCGTGGTTTCTCGAGGATGTCGAGACGCTGGGCTGGAACGATGCGACGACGCTGATCGATACGCTGCGCATGCTGTGGAGCGAGCACACCCATCGTAGCCGTCTGCTGATGTACGAGCTGTGCGCGATCGTCGGCGACGCGGACGGCGTCGAGCGCCTTGCCGTCATCGAAGCGATCGAGGAAACCGGCAACGTGCTGTTTTCGCTGACGACGCATGTGGCCGCGCAGGTGCGTGCGCAGACGGGGCGCGAGCTGCGTTACCTCGGGGCGTTTCATTTCGCACTCGAGTCGGGCCACCTGCAGAACGGCGAGCACGCGGAACTGGCGTCGATCGCGCTGGGCGGCGACAGCCGCGCGCGCTGCATCGCGCTTGTCGATCGTGTGTTCCGTGCGTTTGCCGCGTGGACGCACGAAGCGGCGACGCAGATCGATATGGCCGCGGCTGGGGCCGATATCGTGCCGGTTGCGCGGAGCCTGCCATGAGTGCCGCGCTGCCGCGTCACGACGACCGCGCCGCATACGATATCGCCCGCGGCCTGTTCGTCGGACCCGCGATGCTGATCGCGCACCGGCTCGGCCTGTTTCGCCACCTCGACGAGGGGCCTGCGACCGTCGCCGCACTCGGCGATGCGCTCGGGCTCGCGCGCCGGCCGACCGAGGCGCTGGCGAATCTCGCGGTTGCGCTGGGTTTCGTGCAGTGCGACGCCAATCGCTATGCGCTGACGTCGCTCGGCGAGGACCTGCTGCTTGAACGGAGTCCGACGTACTTCGGCGCGTTCTGGGACCTGATGTACGACAACGCCGAGACGTTCTCGGTGGCCGGGCTCGAGGCCGCGTTGCGACGCGACGCGCCATGCGCGTACGGCGATGCGGACATCTTCCGCACGCATGAGCAGCAGGTGGAACTCGGGTTGCGCTTCATGCGTGCGATGGAAAGCCTGAGCGCGTCGCATGCGCCCGTGTGGCCGACGCGCATCGATCTCGGCGCGCATCGGCACATGCTCGACATCGGCGGGGGTTCCGGCGCGCACATCAAGGGGGCGCTGGCGACATGGCCGGCGTTGCGCGCGACGCTTTTCGATCTGCCGACCGGGTGCGAACTGGCCGCGCACTTCGTTGCCGCGCCGCCGTGGCAGGCGCGGGTGACCCTGCATCCCGGCGACATGTGGTGCGATCCGTTTCCGGACGCCGACCTGCATTTCTATTCGAATATCTTTCACGACTGGCCAGCCGGGCGCAACGCGTTCCTCGCCCGCAAGAGCTTCGACGCGTTGCCGCCTCGCGGCCGCATCGTGCTGCACGAAGTGCTTTACCGCGACGACAAGCGTGGCCCGCTCGCGGCACCCGCATACAGCCTGATGATGCTCGGGTGGACACAGGGCGAGCAGTACTCGGCGCGCGAGCTCGAAGCGCTGCTCGCGGACGCCGGATTCGTGTCGATCGAAACCGTGCCGAGTTTCGGCGATCATAGCCTCGTGACGGGCCGTAAGCCGTGACGATGCCGGTAAGGGCGCTTGTCGCGGAGAGGCGGTGCACGAACCTGGCGACACGCAGACATGAAAAAGCCCCGCACGAATCGTGCGGGGCTTTTTCTTCGCCAGCAGCGCGTGCGGCTTACTTCACGCGCATGCCGGGCTTCGCGCCGCTGTGCGGCTCGAGGATGTAGAGGCCCGGTTCCGCCTTCTCGTCGGTGGCCGATGCGGCGAGCACCATCCCTTCGGACAGGCCGAACTTCATCTTGCGCGGCGCGAGGTTCGCAACCATCACCGTCAGCTTGCCGACGAGTTGCTCGGGCTGGTAAGCGGACTTGATGCCCGAGAACACGTTGCGGGTCTTTTCCTCGCCGACGTCGAGCGTGAGCTGCAGCAGCTTGTCCGAGCCCTCGACGGCCTGGCACGCGACGATTTTCGCGATGCGCAGGTCGATCTTCGCGAAATCGTCGATCGAGATCGGCGCGTCGTCGGCGCCGTTCACGACCGCCTGCTTCGCGTTCGCCTTGGCATTGTTCTTCGCGTCCTTCGCGGCATTGGCGCCCGCGGCGGCCGCGCCGGTTGCCTCGGCCTGCAGCGAATCGCGGTTCGCGGCGAGCAGCGCTTCGATCTGCTTCGGATCGACGCGCGTCATCAGGTGCTGGTAAGCCTTGATCGGCTGCTCCGACGACAGCGGCTTCGCGGCGTCGGCCCATGCGAGCGGCGCGATCCCGAAGAACGCCTCGACCGCTTCGGCGACACGCGGCATCACCGGCTTCAGTGCGAGCGACAGCAGACGGAACGACTCGAGGCTCACGCTGCAGGTCTCGTGCAGCGCGACCGCGTTGGCCGGATCCTTCGCGAGATCCCACGGCTTTGCGCCATCGACGTACGCGTTCACTTCATCCGCGAGTTCCATCGTGTGGCGCAGCGCGCGGCCGTACTCGCGTGCTTCGTAGTTCGCGGCGATCTGCGGAATCGCATCGCGCAGCTTCGCGACGAGCGGGTGATTCATCGCGCTGTCCTGCACGCGGCCGTCGAAACGCTTGATCAGGAAGCCCGCCGCGCGGCTCGCGATGTTCACGTACTTGCCGACGAGATCGCTGTTCACGCGCGCCTGGAAATCGTCGAGGTTCAGGTCGATGTCTTCCATCGTCGCGTTCAGCTTCGCGGCGAAGTAGTAGCGCAGCCACTCGGGGTTCAGGCCCGTGTCGATATAGCTCTGCGCGGTGATGAACGTGCCGCGCGACTTCGACATCTTCGCGCCGTCGACCGTCAGGAAGCCGTGCGCGAACACGTTGGTCGGCGTGCGGTGGCCCGAGAACTCGAGCATCGCGGGCCAGAACAGCGTGTGGAAGTACAGGATGTCCTTGCCGATGAAGTGGTACTGCTCGGCCTTCGAGCCCGGCCGGATCCACGCGTCGAAGTCGACGCCGTTGCGGTCGCACAGGTTCTTGAAGCTCGCGTAGTAGCCGACCGGCGCGTCGAGCCACACGTAGAAGTACTTGCCGGGCGCGCCCGGGATCTCGAAGCCGAAGTACGGCGCGTCGCGCGAGATGTCCCAGTCGGCGAGCTTGGCTTCGCCGGCATCGCCGAGCCACTCGCGCATCTTGTTGGTTGCTTCGGGCTGTGCGAGGCCGCTCACCCAATCGCGCAGGAACGACTCGCAGCGCGGGTCGGACAGGCGGAAGAAGTAGTGCTTCGAGGTCTTGCGCACCGGCGTCGCGCCTGACACGACCGAGTACGGGTTCAGCAGTTCGGTCGGCAGGTAGGTCGAGCCGCACACTTCGCAGTTGTCGCCGTATTGATCCTTCGCGTGGCACTTCGGGCACTCGCCCTTGATGAAGCGGTCCGGCAGGAACATTTCCTTGACGGGATCGTACGCCTGCTCGATCTCGCGCTCGGCGATCAGGCCGGCGTCCTGCAGCGCGAGGTAGATCTTCTCGCTCAGCACGCGGTTCTCGTCCGAGTCGGTCGAGTAGAAATTGTCGAACGACACGCCGAAGCTGTCGAAGTCGCGCTTGTGTTCGGTCCACACGCGATCGATCAACTGCTTCGGGGTCAGGCCTTCCTTCTCCGCGCGCAGCATGATCGGCGTGCCGTGCGTGTCGTCGGCGCCGATGTAGTAGACCTCATGGCCATGCATTCGCAGCGTCCGCACCCAGATGTCGGTCTGGATGTACTCGACCAGGTGGCCGATGTGGATCTGCCCGTTGGCATAGGGCAGTGCGGACGTTACGAGGATCTGGCGGCCGCCTTGCGGCGCCGCAGCCTGCACGGAAGTGAGGTCGGATGCGGACATAGGGTCTGTAGAGGAACAGCGGAAAAACAACGGGAAAGTGCGATTCTAGCAGGGGCGCGGGCCGGCGATGCGAGCCGGCGCCGCGGACCGGGCGCCGGAAGGGGCGGGGCCGCGCAAGCAGCGTGCCTGGCGAGGTTGTGCTGCGTTGCAACACGCATTTTGCAGGCAAAAAAAACCGGGGCGGATACGGCCCCGGAGCAACAACGACAAGAGGAGAATGGTGACGCGCCGGCAACACCAGCCACGTACCGTAAATACTGACCACGGCCTGCGACAGAAGTTCGAAAATTTTTTCGATTCGTTACCGGGCCCGCCGGAAGCCTTGTCCGGCGGGGCCCCGCGGGCAGCGCGCCCGCGTATTCCCCTCGTCGTGCGCTTACTGCGCCTGGGCTGCGCGCAGGTAGATCTCGACGCGGCGGTTCTGTGCGCGGCCGGCTTCGGTCGCGTTGTCCGCGATCGGGTTCGACGGGCCCATGCCCTGGGCCGACAGGCGGCCGCCGTTCACGCCGCGCTGGGCGAGTGCGTTCACGACGCTTTGCGCGCGGTTCTGCGACAGCGTCTGGTTCAGCTGCGCCGAGCCCGTGCTGTCGGTGTAGCCGACGATCGAAGCCGTGACTTGCGGGTTCTGGTTCAGCGTCGTGGCCAGGTCGTTCAGCAGCGGCGTGAAGGCCGGCGTGATCGCGTACTGGTTCGTCGCGAACGTGACCGAGCTCGGCACGTTCAGCTTCAGCGAGCCGTCCGGCTGCTCGGTGACCTGCGTGCCCGTCTTCGCTGCCGACGGCGCGAGCTTGTTCTTGATCGCCTGCCAGTTGTAGCCCGTCACGCCACCGACCAGTGCGCCGACGCCTGCGCCGATCGCCGCGCCCTTGCCGCCACCCGCCAGCGCGCCGATGCCTGCGCCCAGCGCCGCACCCGTGCCGGTACCGACGGCCGTGTTGTTGCCTTGCTGCGTGGCGCAGCCTGCCAGCAGTGCGCCGGCCAATGCGAAGACGGACAAGCGGGTCGCGATTTTCATGTTCATCTTGGATTCCTCTCTTGGTTGAACGAGTCGACAACGACGACAACAGTTACGGCTCCCTGCGCGGACCACCCGAAAAAGCAGGGTCGCCCGGCGCTTGCGGCAGCCGCCGAGGCGGCCGCATGCCCTGTCCGCCAGCGTGGCTGTTCAGACAGCGCGACGCGTCAGCCTCTACAATATAGGCGGTTAGTGGCCGATTTGGCCCTATAGCGTGCCGCACGCGAAGAGTGCGCCGGGCCGCGCGTTCGCGCAATGGCATGCAACAGATTCTTTCACTTTTCCCGATTTTCGCAGCGTAATTTGATATTTTTTGACGTTTGCGCGCGAGAAAAACGTTTTCATGGAGTTTCGATGAGCATTGACCGGGCACAAGTCGACGCCGCGCTGGCGGCAGTCGTCGACCCCAATACCGGCCGCCCGTATGCGGCGAACAAGGGCGTGCGCAACGTCGCGATCGACGGCGATGTCGTGACGCTCGACGTGGTGCTCGGTTACCCCGCGCGCAGCCAGCACGACGACGTGCGCGCGCGCGTCGCCGCCGCGCTCCAGGCCGTGCCGGGCGTGCGCGACGCACGCGTCGCGGTGTCGCAGGACATCGTTGCGCACACGGTGCAGCGTGGCGTGAAGCTGTTGCCGAACGTGAAGAACATCGTCGCGGTCGCGTCGGGCAAGGGCGGCGTCGGCAAGAGCACGACGGCCGTGAACCTCGCGCTCGCGCTGGCCGCGGAAGGCGCGTCGGTCGGCATCCTCGACGCGGACATCTACGGCCCGTCGCTGCCGACGATGCTCGGCATCCACGGCCAGCGCCCCGAGTCGCCGGACAACCAGTCGATGAACCCGCTCGTCGGGCACGGGCTGCAGGCGAACTCGATCGGCTTCCTGATCGAGGAAGACAACCCGATGGTGTGGCGCGGCCCGATGGCGACCTCCGCGCTCGAGCAGCTGCTGCGCCAGACCAACTGGCGCGAGCTCGACTACCTGATCGTCGACATGCCGCCCGGCACCGGCGACATCCAGCTCACGCTCGCGCAGCGCGTGCCCGTCACCGGCGCGGTGATCGTCACGACGCCGCAGGACATCGCGCTGCTCGACGCGAAGAAGGGCCTGAAGATGTTCGAGAAGGTCGGGATCCCGATCCTCGGCATCGTCGAGAACATGAGCATCCACATCTGTTCGAACTGCGGCCACGAAGAGCACATCTTCGGCGCCGGCGGGGCCGAGCGGATGGCGAAGGACTACGACGTGAACGTGCTCGGCAGCCTGCCGCTCGACATCGCGATCCGCGAGCGCGCCGACAGCGGCACGCCGACGGTGGCGGCCGATCCGGACGGCGCGCTGGCGCGCCGCTACCGCGAGATCGCGCGCGGCGTCGCGCTGGCAATTGCCGAGCGATCGCGCGACATGACGTCGAAGTTCCCGTCGATCGTTGTTCAAAATACGTAAAACCCTTGCGGGGCGGGGCCTTACGCTGTTTACGGCGCCGCGAGGCGCGGTATCATGGCGACTTTTCCCGGGTCCCTTTACCCGCCCGGCGCGGCCGCCGTGTCAAACGGCCGTCAGCCGGCATGAGGATCGAATGAAACAACGACATCACGGCGTGCGCGCCGGCCGCGCGCAGCGCGCGCTGCTGGCCGCCGCCGCGCTGGGCCTGCTGGCCGGCTGTACCTCCTTTTCCTCGTCGCACGAAAAACGGGCCGATGCACAACTGCAGCCGACGGTCGGCGCGCAGGCGCGCGGCGCGGTGACGTTCGTCGAGCGCCCGGACGGCGTGCAGGTGACCTACAACCTGGTCGGCCTGCCGCCGAACAGCGACCACGCGCTGCAAGTGCACGAGCGCGGCGACTGCAACGCGGGCGACGGCTCGAGCGCCGGCCAGGTGTTCGCGCCGGCCGCCGACCGGCTGCGCGCCGGCGCACGCGTCGCCGGCGATCTCGGCAACATCCATGCGGATGCGAACGGCGTCGCGGCCGGCTTCATCGTCGCGCCCGATCTGGCCCTCGATGGCGTGCGCTCGGCGATGAGCCGTGCGGCGCTGGTGCACCGCGACCCGAGCGACCCGGCGTTTCCGCACCATGGCGCGGGGCCTGCGCTGGCCTGCGGCGTGATCCGTTGACGGCCGCCGCGTGCGCCGGCCGATGATCGCGTAAAATGTCCGCCTTTCCCGGCCGCTGCCTTGCGCGAGCGGCCCTCCCTGACTGTCACGCAGCGTTTCCTGGCGCCCCGATATGAGTATCAAGTCCGACAAATGGATTCGGCGCATGGCCGAAGAGCACAAAATGATCGAGCCGTTCGTGCCCGATCAGGTCCGCGCGTCCGAGGACGGCCGCCGGATCGTCAGCTACGGCACGTCGAGCTACGGCTACGACATTCGCTGCGCAGACGAATTCAAGATCTTCACGAACATCAACTCGACGATCGTCGATCCGAAGAACTTCGACGAGGGTTCGTTTGTCGATTTCAAGGGCGACGTGTGCATCATCCCGCCGAACTCGTTCGCGCTGGCCCGCACCGTCGAATATTTCCGGATCCCGCGCACCGTGCTGACCGTCTGCCTCGGCAAGTCGACCTATGCGCGCTGCGGGATCATCGTCAACGTGACGCCGTTCGAACCCGAGTGGGAAGGCTACGTCACGCTGGAATTCTCGAATACCACGCCGCTGCCCGCGAAGATCTACGCGAACGAAGGCGTCGCACAGGTGCTCTTCTTCGAGAGCGACGAAGTGTGCGACGTGTCGTATGCCGATCGCGGCGGCAAGTATCAGGGGCAGCGCGGTGTCACGCTGCCGAAAACCTGATCTGGTTGCATAACGTCTCACCAGTTTCCGGGTGACCGCTGCGCGTGACGCGCCGCGGTCGTTCTTTTTGGAGAATCGCCCATGAAGTTTCGTTTCCCCGTCGTCATCATCGACGAAGATTTCCGCTCCGAGAACATCTCGGGCTCCGGCATCCGGGCGTTGGCCGAAGCGATCGAGAAGGAGGGCGTCGAAGTCCTCGGCCTCACGAGCTACGGCGATCTGACGTCGTTCGCGCAGCAGTCGAGCCGCGCGTCGTGCTTCATCCTGTCGATCGACGACGACGAACTCATGCTCGGCGAGACCGGCCAGGACGGCGAGCTGCCCGAGCTCGCGACCGCGATCATCGAGCTGCGCGCGTTCGTCACCGAAGTGCGCCGCCGCAACGCGGACATCCCGATCTTCCTGTACGGCGAGACGCGCACGTCGCGCCATCTGCCGAACGACATCCTGCGCGAACTGCACGGCTTCATCCACATGTTCGAGGACACGCCGGAGTTCGTCGCGCGCCACATCATCCGTGAAGCGAAGGTCTATCTCGACTCGCTCGCGCCGCCGTTCTTCAAGGAACTCGTCAAGTACGCGGACGAAGGCTCGTACTCGTGGCACTGCCCGGGCCACTCGGGCGGCGTCGCGTTCCTGAAGAACCCGCTCGGCCAGATGTTCCACCAGTTCTTCGGCGAGAACATGCTGCGCGCGGACGTCTGCAACGCCGTGGACGAACTCGGCCAGCTGCTCGATCACACGGGCCCGGTCGCGGCGTCCGAGCGCAATGCGGCGCGCATCTTCAGCGCCGACCACCTGTTCTTCGTGACCAACGGCACGTCGACGTCGAACAAGATCGTCTGGCACGCGACGGTCGCGCCGGGCGACATCGTGCTGGTCGACCGCAACTGTCACAAGTCGATCCTGCACGCGATCACGATGACGGGCGCGATCCCCGTGTTCCTGACGCCGACGCGCAACCACTTCGGCATCATCGGGCCGATTCCGCGCGACGAATTCAAGCCGGAGAACATCCGCAAGAAGATCGAGGCGAACCCGTTCGCGCGCGAAGCGATGCGCGAGAACCCGGACATGAAGCCGCGGATCCTGACGATCACGCAGAGCACGTACGACGGCGTCGTCTACAACGTCGAGATGATCAAGGACCTGCTCGGCGACCTGCTCGACACGCTGCACTTCGACGAAGCGTGGCTGCCGCACGCGACGTTCCACGATTTCTACCGCGACATGCACGCGATCGGCGACGGCCGTCCGCGCACGGGCGCGCTCGTGTTCGCGACGCACTCGACGCACAAGCTGCTCGCGGGCATTTCGCAGGCATCGCAGATCGTCGTGCAGGATTCGGAGAACCGCACGTTCGACAAGCACCGCTTCAACGAGGCGTACCTGATGCACACGTCGACGAGCCCGCAGTACGCGATCATCGCGTCGTGCGACGTCGCGGCCGCGATGATGGAGCCGCCGGGCGGCACCGCGCTCGTGGAGGAATCGATCGCCGAGGCGATCGACTTCCGCCGCGCGATGCGCAAGGTCGACGCCGAATACGGCGACGACTGGTTCTTCAGCGTGTGGGGCCCGGACAACCTGTCCGAGGAAGGCATCGGTTCGCGCGAAGACTGGATGCTGAAGCCGAACGACCACTGGCACGGCTTCGGCTCGCTGGCGGAAGGCTTCAACATGCTCGACCCGATCAAGGCGACGATCATCACGCCGGGGCTCGACGTCGACGGCGAGTTCGGCGAGACGGGCATTCCGGCCGCGATCGTCACGAAGTACCTGGCCGAGCACGGGATCATCGTCGAGAAGACCGGCCTGTACTCGTTCTTCATCATGTTCACGATCGGCATCACGAAGGGCCGCTGGAACTCGATGGTGACCGAGCTGCAGCAGTTCAAGGACGACTACGACAACAACCAGCCGCTGTGGCGCGTGCTGCCGGAATTCGTCGCACAGCATCCGCGCTACGAGCGCGTCGGCCTGCGCGACCTGTGCACGCAGATCCACGACGTGTACCGCGCGAACGACATCGCCCGCCTGACGACGGAGATGTACCTGTCGGACATGGAGCCGGCGATGAAGCCGTCCGACGCGTTCGCGAAGCTCGCGCACCGCAAGATCGACCGCGTGCCGCTCGACGAGCTCGAAGGCCGCGTGACGAGCATCCTGCTCACGCCGTACCCGCCGGGCATTCCGCTGCTGATTCCGGGCGAGCGCTTCAACAAGACGATCATGAACTACCTGCGGTTCGCGCGCGACTTCAACGAGCGTTTCCCGGGCTTCCACACCGACATCCACGGCCTCGTCGCGGAAGAGGTGAACGGCCGCGTCGAGTACTTCGTCGACTGCGTGCGCGACTGATGGCGACGTACGGACGATTCCGGGCGATGCGCGCGGCGCTGGCCGCGCTCGTCGTCTGGGCGGCAGGCGCGGCGGGGCTGGCAGGGCCGGGCGCCGCGCACGCGGAAGTCGCGGCGGCCGATCCGATCGACGTCGCGATGCGGCAATGCCTCGCGCGGCGCGACCGGTCGTCGCCGGCCGGCCAGATCCAGTGCATGGGCGAAACGCAGCAGCAGTGGCAGGCCGTGATGGACGGCGCGTACCAGCGCCTGTTGAAGGATGCGCCGGCCGATGCGAAGCGCGGCTGGCAGGACAGCCAGCGCCATTGGCTCACGTGGCGCAAGGACGAAGTGCATCTGCTGAAGGCCGTGTACGACACGACGCGCGGCACCGCGTATGCGATGTCGAGCGCCGATCTGCAGCTGCAGCCGGTGCGCGATCGCGCGCTGGCGCTGCGCGGCGCAGCCGATCGCTATGCGCCGCAGCCGCCCGCCGCGGTACCGGTCGCGGCAACGAGCGGCGCGCAGGGTGGTGCGGGCGCGGCGGCCGCGCCGGCCGGCGGCAAGCCGGCGAACGCGCCGCGCGATCCGGCCGTGCGCCGTGTGCGGCCCTGTGCGCAGGATGCCGCATGCGAGCACGCGATATTCGACCTGAACCGCTATTACCAGAAACTGCGCCGCAAGATGTCCGCGCATTCGGCCGCGACGCTCGTCCGCGCACAGCGTGCGTGGGTGGCGTTCCGCGACGCGACGGCGCCGCTCGTCGGCGAGGACGGGCGCGTCGACCTGATCGGCGCGCGCATCGCGACGATGAAGCGTCTGTCGGAGACGGCCGGCAACCAGTAAGGCCGGTGCGACGCCGGCAGGTTGGCGACACGACAAAACGGGCACCCGAGGGTGCCCGTTTTGCATGGCGCGGCGGCCGATTACGCGGGCTGCGACGTACCCTGCAGGCCGAACCACGACGGCACGAGCGCGACCGCATCGTCGAGCGACGCGAGCACGTGCAGGCTCAGCGCGATGATTTCGGGCGTCGGCGCCTTCAGATCCGGCACGGTGACGACCGATGCGCCGGCGCCGGCGGCCGACTGCGCGCCGAAGTCGCTGTCCTCGAACGCGACGCACGCGTGGGCCGGCACGCCGAGGCGTTCGGCCGCGAGCCGGTAGACGGCCGGATCGGGCTTGCCGCGCGCGACTTCGTCGCCGCCCGCGATCGCACGGAAGAACGGCAGCACGCCGACCGCGTCGAGCCGCGCACGGATCACGTCGCCCGCGGACGACGACGCGACCGCGCACGGAATGCCGGCCTGCGCGAGTGCATCGAGCAGCGCGAACGCGCCCGGTTTCAGCGGAAACTTCGGATGCGGCTCGGGCGCCGCGAGCTGTTCGCGCACGCGGGTGCGCACGGCGTCGAACGTATCGGGGTTGCCGATCAGCCGCGCCAGGATGACCTGGCCTTCGGCGAACGAACGGCCGACGATCTGCAGGTAGTCGGCGACGGTCAGCGCGACACCGTGTGCATTCGACACGTCGATCCACGTGTTCATGATGGTCCGCTCGGAATCGACGAGCAGGCCGTCCATGTCGAAGAGCGCGGCGGAAAAGGTCATCGGCGGCATCCGTGAAGCGGGGCAGGCGACGGGCGGCGTGACGGCCGCCCGAATGAAAAACGGACGCCGAAGGCGTCCGTCCGGAACAGCAGGCGGTTACCGGCCGAGTGCGGCGCGGGCTGCCTTGACGGCCGCGCGCACCTGGTCGGGTGCGGTGCCGCCCGGGTGGTTGCGGCTCGCGACCGACCCCTCGAGCGTCAGGTAGCCGAACACGTCGTCGCCGATCAGGTGCGCGACGTTCGGCAGATCCTGCTTCATCTCGTCGAGCGTCAGGTCGGCGAGATCGATGCCGCGGTCGTCGCAGATCTTCACGGCATGCGCGACGGCTTCGTGCGCATCGCGGAACGGCAGGCCGCGCTTCACGAGGTAGTCGGCGAGGTCGGTCGCGGTCGAGAAGCCCTGCAGCGCGGCCGCACGCATCGCGTCCGGCTTCACGGTGATGCCGGCAACCATCTCGGCGAAGATCCGCAGCGTGTCGGCGACGGTGTCGACCGTGTCGAACAGCGGTTCCTTGTCTTCCTGGTTGTCCTTGTTGTACGCGAGCGGCTGGCCCTTCATCAGCGTGAGCAGCGCCATCAGGTGGCCGTTCACGCGGCCGGTCTTGCCGCGCGCGAGCTCGGGCACGTCCGGGTTCTTCTTCTGCGGCATGATCGAGCTGCCGGTGCAGAAGCGGTCGGCGATGTCGATGAAGCCGACGCGCGGGCTCATCCACAGCACGAGTTCTTCGGAGAAGCGCGACACGTGCGTCATCACGAGCGCCGAGGCCGCCGTGAATTCGATCGCGAAGTCGCGATCGGACACCGCGTCGAGCGAGTTCGCGCAGATGCCGTCGAAGCCGAGCGTCTTCGCCACGGCATGACGGTCGATCGGGTAGCTCGTGCCCGCGAGCGCGGCCGCGCCGAGCGGCAGGCGGTTCACGCGCGTGCGGCAGTCGCGCATGCGTTCCGCGTCGCGCGTGAACATCTCGACGTACGCGAGCAGGTGGTGGCCGAACGTGACGGGTTGCGCGACCTGCAGGTGCGTGAAGCCCGGCATGATCGTGTCGGCGTTCTGTTCCGCGAGGTCGACCAGCGCGCCGCGCAGGTCGTTCAGCAGGCCGCCGATGCGGTCGATCTCGCCGCGCAGCCACAGGCGGATGTCGGTCGCGACCTGGTCGTTGCGCGAGCGGCCCGTGTGCAGGCGCTTGCCCGCGTCGCCGATCAGCGCGGTCAGGCGCGCCTCGATGTTCAGGTGGACGTCTTCCAGGTCGAGCTGCCATTCGAATTCGCCGCGCTCGATCTCGCCCTTGATCTGCGCCATCCCGCGTTCGATCGCGGCCAGGTCGTCGGCGCTGATGATCTTCTGCGCGGCGAGCATGTTCGCGTGCGCGAGCGAGCCGGCGATGTCGACGAGCGCGAGGCGCTTGTCGAAAAACACCGACGACGTGTAGCGCTTGACCAGTTCCGACATCGGTTCCGAGAAGCGGGCCGACCAGGCCTCGCCCTTTTTGTGCAGTTGGGACGTCATGGCGATTCTTCGAAGGGGAGTTGGGCAGCGTGCGCCGCCGAGGGAATCCCGCAATTCTAGCATTCGCGGGCCTGCCGGCCGTGGCCCGCGCGGGCCGGCCCGCTCAGTCGCGCACCAGCACGACGAGCTTCAGGTCCTCGCGGTGCGCGGGCTTTAGCGTGATCTGCTGGTACACGAGGCGGCCGTCGGCCGGATGGTCGAATTCGCGCAGCCCGCCTTCGCGTTCGAACACGTCCTGCGACGCCCAGTACTGCGCGAATGCGTCGCTGCCGGCGGTCAGCGCGTCGATCAGCGCGCGCGTCGGCGCGTCGGCCAGGTGGCGGATCGAATCGGCGCGGAATTCGGCCGCGAGACGCCGGGCGCGGGTTTCCCAGTCGACGATCAGCGTGCGCGCGGCCGGCGACATGAACGTGAAGCGCAGCAGGTTGCGATCGTGCTCGCCGTCGAGCCAGCCGGAAAAGAGCGCGGCGGCCGGCGCATTCCACGCGAGCGCATTCCATTGGCGGTCGAGCACGTAGGCAGGCGTCGCGATCGCCGCGACGGTCGCGGCGAGCGTCGGCGGCAGGTCGCCGCCCGCGACGTCGGGCTCGGCCGGGTCGCGCTGCGCGGCCAGCTCGAACAGGTACGCGCGTTCGGCCTTCGACAGCTGCAGCGCGACGGCGATCCGCGCGAGCGCGTCGGCCGACGCGGACACCGGGCGGCCCTGCTCGATCCACGTGTACCAGGTCGGGCTGACGCCGCACAGTTGCGCGACTTCCTCGCGCCGCAGCCCCGGCGTGCGGCGGCGCGGGCCGGGCGGCAGGCCGACGGCCTGCGGCGACAGCCGCTCGCGGTGAGCGCGGATGAATTCGCCGAGCGCGCGGGCGGGCGTGGCGTCGAGCGGCGGGACGGGGGCGGAGGGCGGCTGGTTCATGCGGGAACGGCGAAATGGATACGAGGACGCGGCAACGTTCAGACAGGTGGATCGAATACCAGAATAACTGCTTAACTTGTACTGGTACAGGCGTGGGCCTATTGTAGCGTCTCGCGCGCTGGCAGGGCAGCGGGCGTCCCACAAAACGCGTTGCACGGGGCCGGAACGCGCGCTGAAGCGCCAACACCGGGCGACTGCATCAAGGAAAGGAGCGAACGATGAAACACCACGACCAGGTCGCCGACGCATTCGGCACGACGGCCGCCGCCTATCTGACGAGCACGGTTCATGCGACGGGCGCCGACCTGCAGACGCTCGCCGACGCGGTGAGCGCGACACCCGATGCCGCGGTGCTCGATCTCGGCTGCGGCGCCGGCCATGCGAGCTTCGCGGTCGCGCCGCACGTGCGCGACGTGGTCGCCTACGATCTGGCCGCGCCGATGCTCGCGACCGTCGACGCCGCCGCGCGCGAGCGCGGGCTCGCGAACATCCGCACGCAGCAGGGCCCGGCCGAGCGGCTGCCGTTCGACACGGCGACGTTCGACTGGGTCGTGAGCCGGATGAGCGCGCACCACTGGCACGACATGCGCGCGGCGCTCGCCGAGGTGCGCCGCGTGCTGAAGCCGGGCGGCCGCGTGCTGATGATCGACATTGCCGGCAATGACCATCCGCTCCTCGACACGTACCTGCAGGCCGCGGAAGTGCTGCGCGACGCGTCGCACGTGCGCGACTACCACGCCGACGAATGGCTCGCGATGTTCCGCGAGGCCGGCTTCGACGCGCAGGTGCACAGCCGCTGGCGGCTGCCGATCGATTTCGAGACGTGGGTTGCGCGCATCCGCACGCCGGCCGACAGCGTGACCGGCATTCGCGCATTGTGGGCGCATGCGCCGGACGAGGTGCGCGGCTATTACGCGGTGCAGCCCGACGGTTCGTTCGAGCACGACGCGCTGCTGATCGACGCGCATTGAGCGGGTGGCGCGTTCTGCGCCGTTACGCGGCAGCATGAAAAAAGCCGCGATACGCCTACTCGCGTATCGCGGCTTTCACGATGCGGGCCGGCGCGGAGCGAGCCCGCGCCGCCTGCGGATCAGCCGGTGTTGCGCAGGCCGGCCGCGATCCCGTTGATCGTCAGGTGAATCCCGCGGCGCAGTCGCGCGTTCGTGTCGCCCGCACGGTGACGCTTGATCAGCTCGACCTGCAGGTGGTTCAGCGGGTCGAGATACGGGAAGCGGTTCTTGATCGAGCGCGCGAGCAGCGGGTTGGTCGCGAGGCGGCCTTCGTGCCCGGTGATTTCCGCGAGCGCGTGCGACGTGCGCTCCCATTCCGCGACGATCCGCTCGAACACGTGCTTGCGCAGCTTGCGATCGGACACGAGCTGCGCGTAGCGCGACGCGACCGCGAGATCGGTCTTCGCGAGCACCATGTCCATGTTCGACAGCAGGTTCGAGAAGAACGGCCAGGTCTTGTTCATCTTCTTCAGCAGCGCGACGCGCTTCGTGCGCTCGGCGTCGTCCTGCGCGCTGTCGAGATACGCGCTCACCGCGCTGCCGAAGCCGTACCAGCCGGTCAGCAGCAGCCGGCACTGGCCCCACGAGAAGCCCCACGGAATCGCGCGCAGATCCTCGATCTTGCGCTGCTTCGGATCCTGCAGCTTGCGCGATGCCGGGCGGCTGCCGATGTTCAGCTCGGCGATCTCGGTGATCGGCGTCGACGAGAAGAAGTAGTCGGTGAAGCCCGGGGTTTCATAGACGAGCGCGCGGTAGGCGGCCATCGCCGAGTCGGACAGCGTCTGCATCGCGGCTTCGAACGCGGGCAACTGCGCCGGCGCGTTCGACTGCGGCAGCAGCGACGCTTCGAGCGTTGCGGCGACGACCGTCTCGAGGTTCCGGCGGCCGATCGACGGGTTCGAGAACTTGCTCGCGATCACCTCGCCCTGTTCGGTCAGGCGGATCTGGCCGTTCACGGTGCCCGGCGGCTGCGACAGGATTGCCTGGTAGGTCGGGCCGCCCCCGCGGCCGACCGTGCCGCCCCGGCCGTGGAACAGCCGCAGCGTGATCTTGCGCTCGCGGAACAGGTCGACGAGCGCGAGTTCCGCGCGATACAGCTCCCAGTTCGACGTGAGGAAGCCGCCGTCCTTGTTGCTGTCCGAGTAGCCGAGCATCACTTCCTGTTCGGCGCCCTGGTGCGCGATCAGCGTGTCGATGCCCGGCAGTGCGAAGTAGTCGCGCATGATGCGCGACGCGTCGCGCAGGTCGGGGATCGTCTCGAACAGCGGGATCACCATCAGGCTGTTCCTCGCGTCGCTGCCCGGCACGCCGAGCGTGCCTTCGAGCAGGCCCGTCTCCTTCTGCAGCAGCAGCACCTCGACGAGGTCGCTGACGGTTTCCGTATGCGAGATGATGTAGTTGCGCACCGCGCGCGCGCCGAATTGCGCGCGGACTTCGCGCGCCTTCTCGAACACGCCGAGCTCGCTTTGCGCGAGTGCCGAGTATTCGAAGTACGGCGAGCGCAGCGGGCGCGGATCGGCGAGCGCGGCGAGCAGCACGCGCAGCTTGTCTTCCTCGGCGAGCGCCGCGTAGTCGGCCTCGACGCCCGCGCGCGCGAACAGCTCGGCGACCACCGCTTCGTGGATGTCGGAGCTCTGGCGCAGGTCGATGCTCGCGAGATGGAAGCCGAACACTTCGGCCGCGCGCACGAGCGGCGCGAGGCGCGGCGCGGCGAGCGACGTGCCGTGGTGCTCGTCGAGCGACGCGGTCAGCACCTTCAGGTCGGCGACGAACGCCTCGGAATCCGCATACGGGATCGCGCGCACGGGCGGCGCGCCGCGACCCGCGCTGCGCACGGGCACCGTGCCTTCGCCGACGCGCACGCGCGCGCTCGCGGCGAGCCGCGTGTAGATGCCGATCAGCGCGCGGCGATACGGTTCGTCGACGCGGTGCGGCGACTGGTCGGGCGATGCGGCCGCCAGCGCCTTCACCGCGTCGTTCGCGCCGACGAGCAGGTTCGACACCGAGAGCTCGGCGCCGAGCTTGTGCACCTGTTCCAGGTAGTGCTCGAGGATCACCGCGGCCTGGCGGTTGATCGCTTCGTCGAGCGTCGGCGCGGTCACGTTCGGGTTGCCGTCGCGGTCGCCGCCGATCCAGCTGCCCATCTGGAAGAACGCGGGCACGCGGGCGGACAGGCCGTGCTCGGCGAGCGCGGCCTCGATGTCGCCGTAGAGCGCGGGCAGTTCGTCGAGGAACGTCGCGCGGTAGTACGACAGCGCGTTCTCGATCTCGTCGCCGACCGTCAGGCGCGAGTCGCGCAGCATGCGCGTCTGCCACAGCGCGGTCACGCGCGCGCGCAGCATCGCTTCGTTGTACTGGCGCTCGCGCGCGGTCAGTTCCTGGTCGCGTTCGGCGAGCAGGCGCGCGATGTCGTGCTGTGCGTCGAGGATGCTCTTGCGCTGCACTTCGGTCGGGTGCGCGGTCAGCACCGGCACGATCAGCGCATCGTCGAAGAAGCGCTGCAGCAGGCGTTTCGACGCGTTGCCGGTCGTCTTCAGCTGTTCGAGCGCGTACGCGACGGTGCCGGGCTGCGGCGCGGAGCCGGCCAGCGCGTGGATGCGGCGGCGGCGGTTGTGATGGCGGTCTTCCGCGATGTTCGCGAGATGCGAGAAATAGCTGAACGCGCGCACGACGCTCACCGTCTGTTCCGGCGTCAGCTTGCGCAGTTTCTTCTCGAGCGTCTGCGCGGCTTCGCTGTCGTCCTCGCGGCGGAACTTGACCGCGGTCTGGCGGATCGTTTCGACGACGTCGAATACCGTATCGCCTTCCTGTTCGCGCACGACGTCGCCGAGCAGGCGGCCGAGGAAGCGGATGTCCTCGAACAGCGGGCCGTCCTTGTCGTCGCGCGTGCGCGTGCCGGCCTTCGGCGCGGCGGCCTTGCGGGCAGCGGGGCCGGCGGCTCGGGGCGCGCGTTTTGTCTGACGTATCGGGTCTTTCGGTTTCGTTGCCGTTTTCGCACGGCCGTTCGCGGCGGTGGCGACGGTGTCCGTCGAGGCGTCGGAGGAGGACAGGGCAGCATTGCGGCGCGCCGTGCGCGCCGATCCGGAAGACTTCACGATGGGTTTCCTTGGGAAAGCTCGAGTCAAAAGGAACTGCGGTAACTGCGGGAACTGCGGTCAAGCAACCAGCTACGTGCGGCACATCCGCACATCGGCGCCGCGACCCGCACAGGGGCAGGCCGGGCGCAGGCTCCGGGCCCGGGCGGGCCGGGGCGTGCGTGCTACCATTGTTCGATCTTCAATCCCGTCCTTCGATGTTCCAGCAATGAATTCCGAGACCCCTGCGGCCGGGCCGCAACAGGCACAGCCGCCCGCGACGTTGACGATTGCTTCGCGCGAGAGCCGCCTGGCGATGTGGCAAGCCGAACATGTGCGTGATGCGCTGCGCAAATTATATCCAGCTTGTGACGTGAAAATCCTCGGGATGACGACACGCGGCGATCAGATTCTCGATCGCACGCTGTCGAAGGTCGGCGGCAAGGGCCTGTTCGTGAAGGAACTGGAGACCGCGCTGGCCGACGGCCGCGCCGATCTCGCCGTGCATTCGCTGAAGGACGTGCCGATGGCGCTGCCCGACGGCTTCACGCTCGCCGCGATCATGGAGCGCGAAGACCCGCGCGACGCGTTCGTGTCGAACGACTACGCGTCGCTCGACGCGCTGCCGGCCGGCGCGGTCGTCGGCACGTCGAGCCTGCGCCGCGAAGCGATGCTGCGTTCGCGTTATCCGCATCTCGACGTCCTGCCGCTGCGCGGCAACCTCGACACGCGTCTCGCGAAGCTCGACCGCGGCGACTACGCGGCGATCATCCTCGCGGCCGCCGGCCTGAAACGCCTCGGCCTCGAAGCGCGGATTCGCGCGCTGATCGACGTCGAAGCGAGCCCGCCCGCGGCCGGTCAGGGCGCGCTCGGCATCGAGATCGCCGCGCACCGCGACGACGTCGCTGCGTGGCTCGCGCCGCTGCACGACCCGCAGACCGCACTCGCGGTCGAGGCCGAGCGGATGGTGTCGCGCGCGCTCGGCGGCAGCTGCGAGGTGCCGCTCGCCGCGCACGCGGTGTGGCGCGCGGGCGAGCTGTACCTGACGGGCCGCGTGTCGACGACTGACGGCAAACGCGTGCTGACCGCCGAGGAGTGCGGCGCCGTGATGACCGTCGCCGATGCGCTCGCGCTGGGCCGTGCGGTGTCCGACGAGCTCGAGGCGCAAGGCGCGCTCGATATCGTCCAGGCGCTGCTCGCGGCCTCGCAGGCCGGCAAGGGCGACGCCTGATGGCGGGCGGCGCGCGCGCGTTCACCGCTGTCCTGACGCGTCCGGACGGCCAGTCCGACGCGCTGGCATCGCAACTGGCCGATGCCGGTTGCGACGTGCTTGAATTCCCGCTGATCGATATTGCGCCGGTTGACGATCCGGCACCGCTGGACGCCGCGTTCGCGGCGCTTGCCGACTACGCGCTGGTGATTTTCGTGTCGCCGAACGCGATCGACCGCGCACTCGCGCAGTACGGCGCGATCTGGCCGAACGCGTTGCCGGTCGGCGTGGTCGGGCCCGGCAGCGTCGCGGCGCTCGAGCGTCACGGCATCGCGGCGCCCGCGCATCGCGTGATCGCGCCGCAGGCGCCGGCCGACGGCGGCATGCCTCATTACGATTCCGAAAGCCTGTTCGCATGTATCGAGGCCGCGTTCGGCGGCGCGCAGGCGCTGGCGGGCAAGCGCGTGCTGATCGTGCGCGGCGACGGCGGGCGCGAATGGCTTGCCGACCGCCTGCGCGAGGCCGGCGCGGACGTCACGCTCGTCGCGGCCTACCGGCGAGTCGTGCCGGAGCCGCGCGTCGGCGCGTGGGAGCGCGTGCACGCGCTGCTCGACGGCCAGCCGCATGCGTGGCTGGTCACGAGCTCGGAAGGTGTGCGCAACCTGCACGAGCTTGCGCGGGCGCACTTGAACGATGCCGAGATCGAGGCGCTGAAGCATGCGCCGCTCGTCACGCCGCACCCGCGGATCGAGCAGACCGCGCGCGCATTGGGTTTTGATAGGATTACGCTGACCGGCGCGGGCGATGAGCGCATCGTCCGCGCGTTTCGAACGATGGCCGACGAGGCCGTCCAACCGGCGACAGCCGCACCGGTGACTAAACGCATGACAGATACCAACGATTCCAAAAGCGTCGCTTCCCAGCCGGCCGCTGCATCCGCACCGCCGCCCAGTCCCCCTTATCTCGCGCCCGAGCCGCCCGCGCGCCGCGGCGGCAGCGCGGTGCTGTGGTTCGTCGTCGTCGTGCTCGGCTGCGCGGCGGGTGTCGGCGGCTACGCGCTGAACCGCAAGATCGACCGGCTCGACGGCACGTTCGTCACGCGCCAGAAGGCGCTCGACGCGCAGACGGCCGAAACGCGCATGAAGACCGAGCAGGCGCTCGCCAGTACGCACCAGGTCGACACGCAGCTCGCGCAGCTCGACGGCAAGCTCGCCGACGCGCAGAGCGCGCAGCAGGCGCTGCAGCAGCAATACCAGGACCTGTCGCGCAACCGCGACGCGTGGATGCTCGAGGAAGTCGACCAGATGCTGTCGAGCGCGAGCCAGCAGCTCCAGCTGACCGGCAACACGCAGCTCGCGCTGATCGCGCTGCAGAATGCCGACGCGCGTCTCGCGACGTCGCAGAGCGCGCAGGCCGTCACGGTGCGAAAGGCGCTCGCGCAGGACATCGAGAAGCTGAAGGCCGCACCGGCGGCCGATCTCACGGGCCTCGCGATCAAGCTCGACGACGCAATCGCGAAGATCGACGCGCTGCCGCTGTCCGGCGAGGCGATCGTGCCGCACGCGGAGCCGAAGGCTGTGCCGGCCGAAGCCGCATCGTCGGCCGTGGCCGGCGAGCCGCGCTGGAAGGTGTGGTGGCACGACTTCTCGGCCGGCCTCGGCCAGCAGCTGAAGAGCCTCGTGCAGGTGCGCCGGATCGACAACGCGGACGCGATGCTCGCGTCGCCCGATCAGGGCTATTTCGTGCGTGAGAACGTGAAGCTGCGCCTGCTCACCGCGCGGCTGTCGCTGCTCGCGCGCAACGACAGCGCGATGAAGGCCGACCTGCACGCCGCGCAGGCGTCGCTCGGGAAGTATTTCGATCAGGCATCGAAGGACACGCAGACCGTCGAGGATCTGCTCAAGCAGGTCGACGGCGCATCGCTGACGGTCGCGGTGCCGAACCTGAATACGAGTCTGAACGCCGTTCAGCAGTTCAAGAGCCGGGGGTAACGATGACGCTTCGAGGAATCGTCTGGCTCGCGGTCCTGTTCGCGATCGCCGCGGCGCTCGCCACCGTCGGCCGTTTCGACGCGGGGCAGGTGCTGCTCGTCTATCCGCCGTACCGGATCGACGTGTCGCTGAACCTGTTCGTGATCGCCATCGTCGTGCTGTTCATCGTCGTGTACGCGCTGCTGCGCATCGTGCGCAACATCTGGCGCATGCCGCAGCGGGTCGCCGCATATCGGGCACGCTCGCGCAACGAGAAGGCACAGGCGTCGCTGCGCGACGCAATTTCGAACCTGTACGCGGGCCGCTTCTCGCGCGCGGAGAAGGCCGCGCGTGAAGCGCTGACGGTCGATGCGAACCTGGGCGCCGCGAGTCTCGTCGCGGCCACGGCCGCGCACCGGATGCACGAGTACACGCGCCGCGACGACTGGCTGTCGAAGGTGGACGCGCCCGAATGGCAGGACGCCCGGCTGCTCGCGGCTGCCGACATGCGCGCGGATGCGCGCGATGCCGACGGCGCGCTCGCCGCGCTGGCCGACATGCAGGCCGGCGGCAAGCGCATTCACGCGCAGCAGGTTGCGCTGCGCGCGCAGCAGCAACTGAAGAACTGGGCCGAGGTGTTGAAGCTCGCGAAGGCGCTCGAGAAGCGCGAGGCGCTGCATCCGGCCGCGGCCGTGCGGCTGCGCCAGCAGGCGGCGGAAAACCTGCTGCGCGAACGCCGGCACGACCCGGACGCGCTGCTCGAAGTGTGGCAGTCGCTGTCGCCGGTCGAGCGCCAGTCGCCGCGTCTGGCCGATCTCGCGGCCGACCTGCTCGTACCGCTCGAGCGCCGCAACGAAGCGCGCCGCATCGTCGAGGACGCGCTCGCGCACAACTGGGATGCCCGCCTGCTGCGCCGTTACCCGGATACGGCCGGCGCCGATGCGCTGCCGCTGATCCAGAAGGCGGAAGGGTGGAAGAAGGATCATCCGGAAGACGCCGACCTCTTGTTCGCGCTCGGCCGCCTCTGCCAGCAGCAGCAGCTGTGGGGCAAGGCGCAGTCGTTCCTCGAATCGGCGCTGAAGCTGGCCGACAACGAGGCGCTGAAGGTGCGGGCGCATCGCGCGCTCGCCCGCCTGTTCGAGCATCTCGGCGAAACCGACAAGGCGGCAAAGCACTATCGCGAAAGCGCGCTCGCGATCACCGTGGTCTGACGCGGCGCTGCACTGCACGGCGCAAAAAGCCCCGAACGCCAAGCGGCCTTCGGGGCTTTTTTTCGTCCGTCGCCGCCGGCCCGAACGCGTTACGCGCCGAGCCTGCGCAGCAGGTCGTCCTCGCTCGCGACGAACCACACCGATTGGCCGCGGTTGGATTCGCGAACGAGCGCGCGCAGCGCTTCGCTGCGCGCGAGCCAGCGGTCGATGTCGCCGACCACGCCGAGCCGGACGCCGTAATTGACGAGCTTCTGCAGCACGGCGCCGGCCAGCCCGCTGTCGAGCCGGTAGAAGTCGTCGTGCAGCGCGTCGGCGGGGATCGCGATCCAGTCGGCTTCGTGCTCGTGCGCGAGCGCGACGAGATCGAGCGCATCGCTTTCCCGCTGCACGAGGGCGGAGGAAGGGGCGCGGACCAGCACACGGCTGCCGGCTGCCTGAACGAATCGGTGGGACATGGTGTCGGGTTCCGTCGATGTCAGAAATGCGAGCACGGTGTCGCGCTGCCCGCGGATGAAGTGCGGCTGCCCGGGAAGAAACCGGACTTGCGCGTGCGGCACGAGACGCGTCAGACGATCACGGGTGTCGCGCGAATCGAGCATCACGTCGCGTCCGCCGACGACCGCCAGCACGGGCATCGACAATGTGCGGAGCGTATCGTCGTCGAATACCGGGATCGGTTCGATGCGCGGGCGAAACCCGCGGTCGACGGCGTGCATCAATGCGAGCGTGTCGCGTTCGGCCGGCGTCGATGCGGGCGGCAGACGACCGAGCACGCGCCGCCGCACGCACGCGCGCCCGACATCGCCGAGCAGCAACAACGGCAGCGCCCACCACAGAAACGGCTTCTGCCGGCCGATGCCGGACGGGCAGAGCAGCGCGAGCCGCGTGACGCGCGCCGGCCGGCGCAACGCGAAGTCGAGTGCCGTTCGCGCGCCGAGCGAGATGCCGGCGAACGCGGCGCGCGATACCTGCAGGCCGTCGAGCACGTCGTCGAGCCACTGCGCGTACGCGTCGCTCGCGAGTGGAGGGCGCGACGGCGCGCTCGGTCCCGCTTCGCCGATCACGTCGATCGCGTAGAGCCGGAAGTGCGTCGACCAGACGGCCGCGTAATACTGCCAGCTTGCCGCCGTCGTCTGCGCACCGTGGATCAGCACGAGCGGCGGCGCGTGTTCGGGGCCGCAGTCGATCACGTGCGTCGCGCCGTGCCGTGTTTGCACCGTGACGCGCCGATGCCCGGCCGGCCAGTGCGACAGTGCGGCCGCGTAAGCAGCACGAATCGCGCGCGCGTGGCGGGGCGACCGGAAGATCGCGCTCATGCCCCGCTTTGCTGCAGCAACCTCTCGAGCGACGACATCAGCGCAGCCGTGTCGGCCGGTGTCGCGGCGACGATGATCTTGACCACGCTCGCGGCGGGATCGAACGTCACGTCGATCCGCACGGGATCGACGTACGACGTGCGGCCCGACGCCATCGCATGCAGCGAGCGCGACAGGTACTGGTGCAGCGACTGGGACGCGTCCGGAATGTCGACGATGCTGGTGACGCGCACCGCGCGCGGCATGGGCGCGGCCGGCTCCGTTGGCGCGAACGCGGCAAGGTCGGCAGCGAGGATGCGGTACGCGCGGCCGACCCGCGTCGCGCGCAGCTTGCCGTCGCGAATGAACCGCAGGATGGTCTTCGGATGGACGCGAAGGCGGGCGGCAGTGTCTTCGACGGTGTGGAACATGGTCGGCAAATGATTTCCTTAATACTCTTTATTGTTCCATATAAAAGGGAGCATAAGGGAATAATTTGGTGAATAGGGCGCCATCATCCGGCTGACTTGGCTCGGCTGATCCGGATAGCGCCTGCCCGGAATCGAAGACGCCCCGGCAACCGGGGGATTCCGGCTGCCGGGGCGTTGTCGGGGGCCGGCAATCGATCGGCCGGCGTGCTTCGCGTGCCCTGCGTGCAGTTACGCGCCGCGCATCACTTGTCGACCAGCTGCTTCGGCACGGACAGCGCGAGCAGCCCGCCGAGCACGAGGAACGCGGCAAGCATGTACATGCCCGCATCGTTCGCGCCCGTCGCCTGCTTGAGCCAGCCCATCAGGTACGGGCTCAGGAAGCCGGCCAGGTTGCCGATCGAGTTGATCATCGCGATGCCGGCCGCGGCCGCCGTGCCGCCGAGGAACGCGGTCGGCAGGCTCCAGAACAGCGGCAGTGTCGTCAGGATGCCGATCGTCGCGAGCGTGAGGCCGAGCATCGCGAGCGAGGTCTGGTGCGCCCAGATCACCGACAGCACGAGTCCGATTGCACCGATCGCGGCCGGAATCGCGACGTGCCAGCGGCGTTCGCGGCGCTTGTCCGCGCTGCGCGCGATCAGGATCATCGCGACCACCGCGGCGGCATACGGAATCGCCGACAGCAGGCCGATCGCGACCGTGTCGGTGACGCCCGTCGCCTTGATGATGGTCGGCAGCCAGAAGCCGACGCCGTAGAGCCCCATCACGAACGAGAAGTAGATGAGCGCCATGAGCAACACGCGCGGGCTGGCCAGTACGGCGCCGAGCGGCAGGTCTTGCTTCGTCGCTTCCTCCGCGTCGACGTTGCGCGCGAGCAGCGCCTTTTCCTCGTCGGTCAGCCAGTTCGCCTTCGCGATCCGGTCGTCGAGCTTGAGGAACACGACGACGCCGACCAGCACTGACGGGATGCCTTCGAGCAGGAACAGCCATTGCCAGCCGTGCCACCCGCTCACGCCGTCGAACGCCTTCAGGATGAAGCCCGAGATCGGGCCGCCGATCACGCCGGACAGCGCGACTGCCGTCATGAAGAACGTCGTCATCCGGCCGCGCCGGTGCGCGGGATACCAGTAGGTGAGGTAGAGGATCACGCCGGGGAAGAAGCCCGCTTCGGCGACGCCGAGCAGGAAGCGCATCACGTAGAACATCGCGGGCGTCGTGACGAACATCGTCAGGATCGAGATCACGCCCCAGGTCGCCATGATGCGTGCGATCCACACGCGCGCGCCGACCTTGTGCAGGATGATGTTGCTCGGCACTTCGAACAGGAAATAGCCGAAGAAGAAGATCCCGGCGCCAAGCCCGTACACGGTATCGCTCAGGTTCAGGTCGCTCGCCATCTGCAGCTTCGCGAACCCGACGTTCACGCGGTCGAGATACGCGACCACGTAGCACAGCAGCAGGAGCGGCACGAGCCGCCACGACACCTTGCGATAGGTTGCTTCCTCGAATGCGCCGGACGAGCCCGGCAGCGACTGCGTCGATGTTGCCATGTTGTCTCCTGTCGATCTGAGTGAGCGCTTCAGCGGTTACCTGGATCCCATGCACCGCTGTCCTTATAGTTGGCCGGAACAGGCGCCGCGGCGCCGATTCCGGATTCGTGCGATGCAATGCGTGGCGATCGTGCTGCCCGGTGCGGCTAGATGCAGCGCCCGCCGTCGACTTCGAGGCAGACGCCGGTGATGAATTCGGCTTCGTCGGAGGCGAGGTAAAGCGCCGCGTTCGCGATGTCCTGCGGCGTCGAGAAACGGCCGAGCGGGATCGTCGCGAGGAAGCGGCGGCGATTCTCGGGCGTGTCCTCGCAGCCCATGAACTCGGTCATCAGCGCCGTCTCGCCGAGCACGGGGTTGATGCAGTTCACGCGGATGCGATCGGCGCCGAGCTCGGCCGCGAGCGACTTGCTCGCGGTGATCATCGCGCCCTTCGTGCTGTTGTACCAGACGAGGCCCGGGCGCGGCCGCACGCCGGCCGTCGACGCGACGTTCACGAACACGCCGCCGCCCTGCTCGCGGAAGTACGGCACGAAGGTCTGCACGCACCAGAACAGGCTTTTCATGTTGACCGCGTACACGCGGTCGAACTCGGCTTCCGTGACGTCGAGCACGGGCTTGTTGCGGTGCGTGGTGCCCGCGTTGTTCACGACGATCTGCACCGAGTGGAAATCGTCGAGCGCGGCCTGCAGCAGCGCTTGCCAGTCTTCCTGCTTCGACACGTCGCCGGCCACGGCGATCGCCTTGCCGCCCGCGAGCGCGATCTCGCTCGCGACACGCTCGGCCGCCGCGCCGTTCAGGTCGTTGACGACGACGTTCGCGCCTTCGCGCGCATACGTCTTCGCGATGCCTTCGCCGAAACCCGAGCCGCCGCCCGTGACGATGGCCGTCTTGCCGCTCAACCGCATGGTGTGTCTCCTGTGCTGGTGATGAGAGTCGCCGTGTAGCGATCGGCGGCCGGGCGCTGCCGGCCGCATGTCGCGCGCCGCGGGTTCAGCCGTGCCGGATCGCGATCGTCTTCAGCGTGGTGAAGCCGTACAGCGCCTCGAAGCCTTTCTCGCGGCCGTGGCCCGAGTGGCCGACGCCGCCGAACGGCAGCTCGACGCCGCCGCCCGCGCCGTAGTTGTTGATGAACACCTGGCCCGCACGCAGGCGCCGTGCGAGCCGCATCTGGCGCGCACCGTCACGCGTCCAGATGCCCGCGACGAGGCCGTACGGCGTGCCGTTCGCGAGCGCGACGGCTTCGTCTTCGTCGACGAAACGCATCGCGGCGAGCACGGGGCCGAACACTTCTTCCTGCGCGAGGCGGTGCGACGGCGGTACGTCGCGCAACAGCGCGGGCGCCTGGTAGAAGCCGCTTTCGGGCGCGTCGGCGACGACCTGCCCGTGCGCGGCCATCGGAATGCCGTCGTGCTGCGCGTCGGACAGGAAATCCCATACGCGCTGCTGCTGCTTCGCGTTGATCAGCGGGCCGCAGTCGAGATCGGCGCGGCTCGGGCCGACACGCAGCCCGTTGAACGCGGTGGCGAGGCGCTCGACGAGCGGCTCGTACACCGCGCGCTCGATCAGCACGCGGCTGCCGGCCGAGCAGGTCTGCCCGCCGTTCTGCACGATCGCCGATACGAGCACGGGCAGCGCCGCGTCGAGATCGGCATCGGCGAACACGATCTGCGGCGACTTGCCGCCGAGTTCGAGCGTGACGGGCACGTGGTTTTCCGCCGCCATCTGCGTGACCAGCTTGCCGGTGGCCGGCGAGCCCGTAAACGAGATGTGGTCGATGCCCGGATGGCGCGCGAGCGCGGCGCCGGCTTCGTGGCCGTAGCCGGTGACGATGTTGAGCGCGCCGGCCGGCAACCCGACCTCGGCGGCGAGCTCGGCGACGCGCAGCACGGACAGGCATGCATCCTCGGCCGGCTTGACGACGCAGGCGTTGCCGGCCGCGAGCGCCGCGCCGACGCTGCGCCCGAAGATCTGCATCGGATAGTTCCACGGCACGATGTGGCCCGTGACGCCGTGCGGCTCGCGCACCGTCAGCACCGTGTAGCCGGCCTGGTAGGGGAGGGTTTCGCCGTGCAGCTTGTCGGCGGCGCCCGCGTAGAACTCGAAGTAGCGCGCGAGCGCGGCCGCGTCGGCGCGCGCCTGCTTCAGCGGCTTGCCGGTGTCGCGCGCCTCGATCGCGGCGAGTTCCTCGATCGAATCGGCCACGCGCACCGACAGCCGCATCAGCACGCGGCCGCGTTCGGCGGCACTCGCGGCGCCCCATGGGCCCGCGAAGGCGTCGCGGGCCGCGGCGACCGCGCGCTCGATGTCGGGCGCGGTGCCGCGCGCGATCGTCGCGAACGGCTGGCCGTCGGAAGGATCGACGACTGCGATGGTTTCCAGTTGCGCGGGCAACGTCCATTCGCCCGCGATGAAGTGCTTCGCCTCTTCCATGCCTGCTCCCGTGTACCAGGGTGGGCGCTTCAGCGCCGACGCCGATTCGATGCAACGCGGCCGGTGGTTCGACGACCGACCATCCGGAACGATTATCGCGCCGATCGTCATCCGGACGCCACCGGTCGATTGGCTATAATGGCGCATTCCCTTGGGGGACGCCCGCGGCGGTGCATCGGCCGCGGCGCCCTGTCCCGAATTCCCATCGACCTACAGAGAGTGCTCATGAGCTTCAATCATGTTCCGGCCGGCAAGGACCTGCCGCAAGATTTCAACGTGATCATCGAGATTCCCGCGCAAAGCGATCCGGTGAAGTACGAGGCGGACAAGGAACTGGGCCTTCTCGTCGTCGACCGCTTCATCGGCACGGGCATGCGCTATCCGGTGAACTACGGCTACATCCCGCAGACGCTGTCGGGCGACGGCGATCCGGTCGACGTGCTGGTGATCACGCCGTTCCCGCTGCTGGCCGGCTCGATCGTGCGCTCGCGCGTGCTCGGCATGCTGCAGATGACCGACGAGTCGGGCGTCGACGCGAAGCTGGTTGCCGTGCCGCACGACAAGGTCTGCCCGATGACGGCGAACCTGAAGTCGATCGACGACGTGCCCGAGTACCTGAAGGACCAGATCAAGCACTTCTTCGAGCAATACAAGGCGCTCGAGAAGGGCAAGTGGGTGAAGGTCGAAGGCTGGGCCGGCATCGAAGCCGCGCACAAGGAAATCACCGACGGCGCCGCGAACTACAAGAAGTAAGCGGCGTACCGGCCGACGGCCGGTTCGTACGGAGCGCAAACCGCGCGTGTCTCCTCAGGAGGCCGCGCGGTTTTGTTTTGTGCGCGCGGGTTTCTTGCGTGCGGGTGTGGAAGGCGGCGGGGGCGGGGCGGCCAGTGCACCCTTCGTGCGTTTTGCGCGGCGCGGGGCAACGGAGGGTGCGTTCTCTTTCACGGCTTTCGTGGCCGACGCACGGCGACGAGCCGGTGCCGGAGCGGTATCTTCCCGTGCGTTCGCGACGGGTTTGCCGGCGGCGGCCGGCGCCTGCTTTTTCGAGGACGCGGATTCGGACGTCCTGGTCTTCTTTACCGGCGATCTACGCGACGCAGTTTTTTTTACGACTGCATCGCCGCCGGTTTTCTCACGCTTCGTGTCCGGCACGGCCTTCGTAGTCTTCGAGGCTTGCTTGCCTTTTGCCGGCTTCGCGGACTTGGCTACTTGCCCGGTCTTCACGTTTTTCCCGGCAACCGGAGTCGTTGCAACCGCCTGCGGCGTGTCGTCGGCGGTTTCCGTCTGCACCTTCTTGCGCCTGCGCGTACCGGCCTTCAACCCGGCCGGGTCTTCGCTTTCATCGAGCGGCACCACGACGGGCAACACCGATTCGAGCGTCCGCAAACCGGCCGCCAGTTCCCGCTTTTGCACGGGCGTGAGCCGCTTCACCCAGTATTCCGCACGCGACGCGCTCGACCGGTCGGGCAGCGGAAACGACGCGAGCACCGCGCGCGGCTTGCGCGAGCGCGTGTAGCGCGCGCCCTTGCCGGACGCGTGTTCGTCGAAGCGTGCGGCAACGTCGGTCGTGATGCCCGTGTAGACGCTGTCGTCGGCGCATTCGATCAGATACAGAAACCAGGACATGGCAGGGCGGCGGGATGCGAAGCCGCCAGTGTCTCAGAAAAAGCGCGCGTCAACGCCACCGGTCGCCGTGCCCGTCGCCGAAGCGGCTCGTCGGCTGGGCCAGGGTCGCGCTGCAGCCGGGCGAGGCCCGCACGGTCAGCGTCGCGGTGCCGGCGCAGCACTTCGCGGTCTGGATGCGAATGCGCACGCATGGCGGATCGGTGCGGGCAGCGCCGTGCTGTCGGCGGCCGCGTCGTCGCGCGATCCGCAGGCGCTGTCGCAGACGGTGACGCTCGCCGCGCACTGAACCGGACGCAGCCGTGCGGCATGTGGCGAGGCCCGTCGTGGCCTTGCCGCATGCCGGTGTGCTGGCTGACGCTACTCGGCGCCGCGCCGGAACGGATCGTGTTCGCGCAGTTCGTCGACGTACGCGTGGATATGCTCGGTCTCGCGTTCGAGAAAGCGCGCGACCGCATCGGAAAACGCCGGGTGGGCGAGCCAGTGCGCGGAGTGCGTGACGGTCGGCAGGAAGCCGCGTGCGAGCTTGTGTTCGCCCTGCGCGCCGCCTTCGAACGTATCGAGCCCGGCCTCGATGCAGAACTCGAGCAACTGGTAGTAGGCCGTTTCGAAATGCAGGCAGGGCACGTGCTCGATCGCCCCCCAGTAGCGGCCGTACAGCGTGCCGCCGCCGTGCTCGCCGCGCCGGTACACGGCGAGCGCGCTCGCGATCGGCTGGTCGTCGGCTTCCGCGATCACGAGCAGCAGGTTCTCCGGCATCGTCGCGCCGATCGTGCGGAAGAAATCGAGGTTCAGGTACGGGCTCGAGAAGTGCTCGCGGTAGGTCTGCCGGTAGCAGCGCGAGAAGAAGCGCCAGTCGGTGTCGGTGATCTGATCGCCGGTCAGCCGCCGGAATGTCACACCTGCGTCCTGCACCTTGCGCCGCTCCGCGCGAATGTTCTTGCGCTTCTTCTGCTCGAGCGTGCCGAGGAAATCGTCGAAGTGGCGGTAGCCGTCGTTGAGCCAGTGGAACTGCACGCCTTCGCGCAGCATCATTCCCATCGATTCGAGCAACCGTGCTTCGTCGCCGGTCGGGAACAGCACGTGCAGCGACGACACGTCGCTCTGCTCGGCGAATGCGAGCAGCGTGGCCGCGAGCCGGCGGCGCGCGTCGTCGTCGGCCGCGAGCAGGCGCGTGCCCTGCACGGGCGTGAACGGCACCGCGCACAGCAGCTTCGGGTAGTAGGGCAGGTTGTTGCGCTGGTACGCGTCGGCCCACGCCCAGTCGAACACGTATTCGCCGTACGAATGCTGTTTCGCGTAGACGGGTGCGGCAGCCGCGAGGCGGCCGGTGCGCTCGTCGGTCAGCGTGACGAAATGCGGCGACCAGCCGGTGTCGTCGACCGCGCAGCGCGCGACGTGCAGCGCGTCGAGGAATTCGTGGCGCAGGAACGGCGTCGGCTGCGCGTCGCGCGCGAGCAGCGCGTTCCATTCGTCGGCCGGCACCTCGGCGGGGGACGACAGGATGCCCGTGCGATAATCGATGCGTTCGTGTTTCAAGCGTGAATCCGTACCGTTGGATGTTGCCGGATGCGTGCCGCTGCGGCCGCGCCCGGGTCGATTTCGTCAGCCGTTCAGGGCGCGCCGCCGGGTTGCGCCGATCCCGCCATGAAGACCCGACTCGCTCTCGCCCAGATCAACGTCACCGTCGGCGATTTCGCCGGCAACGTCGCGCGGATCGTCGCGGCCGCGCGCGCCGCGCACAACGATGGTGCGCAGCTGATGGTCGCGCCCGAACTCGCGCTGTCCGGCTATCCGCCGGAAGACCTGCTGCTGCGGCCCGCGTTCTACGCGGCGGCGGCCGCCGCGCTCGACGCCTTGGCCGATGCGCTGAAGGCATTCGACGGGCTCGCGGTGCTGGTCGGCCATCCGTTGCGCGGTGCGGGCGACGATGCGCGCGCGCCAGCCGTCGATGGTAATGCAAACCGCCCGATCGAGCGCGGCGTGCCGCCTGCCGATACCTTCAATGCCGTGTCGCTGATCGTCGGCGGCGAGATCGTCGGCACCTACCGCAAGCAGGATCTGCCGAACGCCGAGGTGTTCGACGAGAAGCGCTACTTCGCGACGGACGCCGAGCCGCTGGTGTTCGAGCTGAACGGCGTGAAATACGGCGTGATCATCTGCGAGGACGCGTGGCATGCGTCGGCCGCGCAGATCGCGAAGGCGGCCGGCGCGCAGGTGCTGCTGATCCCGAACGGCTCGCCGTACCACATGAACAAGGGGGCGGTGCGCGTCGACATCCTGCGCGCGCGGATTCGCGAGACCGGGCTGCCGATGGTGTACGTGAACCTCGTCGGCGGCCAGGACGAGCTCGTGTTCGACGGCGGCTCGTTCGTGCTCGACGCGCAGGGCGCGCTCGTCGCGAAGATGCCGCAGTTCGACGAAGGCCATGCGATCGTCGAATTCGACGGCGCGCGGCCGCTGCCCGGCGCGATCGCCCCCGAGCTGCCGACGGATGCGCAGGTGTACCGTGCGCTCGTGACCGGCGTGCGCGACTACATCGGCAAGAACGGTTTCCCCGGCGCGCTGATCGGGTTGTCGGGCGGCGTCGATTCGGCGCTGGTGCTGGCGGTCGCGTGCGACGCGCTCGGGCCCGAGCGCGTGCGCGCGGTGATGATGCCGTCGCGCTTCACGGCCGACATTTCGACCACCGACGCGGCGGAGATGGCGCGGCGCGTCGGCGTGCGCTACGACGAGATCGCGATCGCGCCGATGTTCGACGCATTTCGTGCGGCGCTTGCCGGCGAGTTCGCGGGCCGCGCGGAAGACGCGACGGAGGAGAACATCCAGGCGCGCATCCGCGGCACGCTGCTGATGGCGCTGTCGAACAAGTTCGGCTCGATCGTGCTGACGACCGGCAACAAGAGCGAGATGGCGGTCGGCTACTGCACGTTGTACGGCGACATGGCCGGCGGTTTCGCGGTGATCAAGGACATCGCGAAGACGCTCGTGTACCGGCTCTGCCGCTATCGCAACGAAACCGCCGACTACCCGCTGCGCGACGTGATCCCCGAGCGGATCCTGACGCGCGCGCCGTCGGCCGAGCTGCGCGAGAACCAGACCGACCAGGACAGCCTGCCGCCGTACGACGTGCTCGACGCGATCATGCGGATGTACATGGAAGAAGACCGGCCGCTCGCCGAGATCGTCGCGGCCGGCTATGCGCAGGCCGACGTCGAACGCGTGACGCGGCTCATCAAGATCAACGAATACAAGCGCCGCCAGGCGCCGATCGGGATCCGCGTCACGCATCGCGCATTCGGGCGCGACTGGCGCTACCCGGTCACGTCGCGGTTTACCGAACGTCTCGATTGAGCCGTGCTGGGCCGGATGCGGCTCGCAGGCTTACAATCGGGATCGCGATTTTTCATCCAAACGAGCATTGGGGGACAACCACCATGAAACGCATCACCGCCATCATCAAGCCGTTCAAGCTGGACGAAGTCCGCGAAGCGCTCGCCGAAGTGGGTCTCACGGGCCTGACCGTGACGGAAGTGAAGGGCTTCGGCCGCCAGAAGGGCCATACCGAGTTGTATCGCGGTGCCGAATACGTCGTCGACTTCCTGCCGAAGATGAAGATCGAGGTGGTCGTCGCGGAAGCGCAGGTCGACCAGGTGATCGACGCGGTGATCGGCGCGGCACGCACCGGCAAGATCGGCGACGGCAAGATCTTCGTGTCGGACGTCGAGCGCGTGATCCGCATCCGCACCGGCGAAGAGAACGAAGCGGCCGTCTGAGCGCCGACTTCGTCGATGGGCCGCGCAAAGTCGGCCCGCCAATAAAAAACGGTGCGATACCCGGTTGGGTACCGCACCGATACGCGCCTCTCGCAGCAGCGTGGAAAGTGTTGTCGAATCGTTCTTTGACGGCGCCCGATCAGAACAGGTGCTGGATGCCGGCGTAGACGCCGGTCTGGCTGCCGCCCGGATTCGGGTTGCCCGTCGACACGGCCGTACCGGCGCCGTTCGCGTTCAGGCCGAAGTTGGCGTTCTTGCTGTTGCGCACCGTCGCGACCTGCAGGTCGAACAGCGTGCGCTTCGAGATGTTGTACGAGCCGCCGACCGTGTAGATGTTCGCGTTGCCGCCGCCGTGGTTCGCGTTCACGTGATACACGGCTGCGATCAGCGCCGCTGCCGGCGTGGCCTGCCACGTCACGCCGCCCCAGACCTGCTGGGTGCCCGTCACGCCTGCGTTCACTGCCGGGCCGCCGCTGCCGTCCGCGCGCGATGCCTGGTAAGCCGCCTGAACCTTGAACTGGCCGAGGAACACGTTCACGCCCGCGAAGTATTCACGCGAGTAGTTGAACACGTCCGAGAAGCGGCCGTTGCTGTCGCGCGTTTCGTCGTAGATGCCGCGCAACTGGAACAGCGAGTTCGTGTAGGTGACCTGTGCGCCGGCTGCACGGCCCGGTTGGCCGGCCGTCGTGTTGCCGTTGAAGCTGGTCGAGTTCGAGAACGAGAACTGGCCGTAGAAGTCGAGGCCGTAGAACTGCGGCGACTGGTACGACACGTTGTTGCTGGTCTTGTTCCAGTTGCGGCCGCGCACGAGCGATGCGGTCGACCAGGCCGACTGGCCGAACGGATCGAAGTCCCACACGCCGTTGGCGATCGCGAGCTCGCGACCCAACAGCAGCGTACCGTAGCGGTCGTTCGAGATACCGACCGTCGCATAACGATCCCAGATCGAGCCGCTGAAGCCGCCGGTCATCGTGTTGAACGCGCCTTCGAGGTGGAACAGGACCTTGTTGCCGCCACCGATGTCTTCACTACCCTTCAAGCCCCACAGGCTCGTGCCCCAGTCGCCGCTTTCCGCGCGCACTTGGTGGCCGTTTTGCAGGCCGTTCATGTACTCGATGCCTGCATCCAGGCGGCCATACAGCGTGACGCTGCTCTGCGCGTGCGCCGTCACCACCCCAGCAGCCATCAGCGCGGCCGCGACCAAAGCTTTCTTCATCGTCTCCTCCATACCCTGTCAAAAAGTCAACCCAGAACTGCACGAGATGCCCGGAGCGACAAGCGCCGGGCAAAAGCGGGATAACCAGGGAGACCTCGCGCAGGGCCGGTAAGCGCAGCACGCGGGCAAGCGGACGGAAAAACCGTTGAGCAGTCCCGCGCAGCCGGGTCGGCCTGCGGGGTCTCCTTGTAGTGTCGTGAAGCTAAACTACATTTCACGAACTTCGTTTTGCTACTTTGGTTACTAATTTAGCAAAAATACAATTTTGTGGCGATGGAAATCGTTGTTTGACTAACCGCTGTCGCCAAATTGCCATGCAACACGGTGCGCAACAGGTGCACCGAGGGTTAGCAATTAACGGAAAACCCTTGTCTGGCAAGGGAGACACGAATTCCGCGAACATGGGTCAAGGATTGCCACTATTGACGTTGCGGAAGTGCGGGCGTAGGCGCGAAAGTCGCGAAATGGGTAAGTATTTCGTAATGAATCGGGCGGTTTCTGCCACCGCCGGCCATGCCTGAAACGCCCGTTGCACAAGGCGCGCGGCCCCGATGCGCTGCGTTCAGCCGGGGCCCGGCCGTGCGTCGTGCAACTGCGCGCGAATCCAGCGATGCGCATCGGTGCGCGCATGCTTAGCGTGCGAGTAGACCTTCACCGTGTAGCGCGGGATTTCGAATGGCGCAGCGAAGATGCGGATCGGCGCCGCGTGCTGCAGCGCCTGCGCCGCGCGGTTCGGCACGGTCATCAGCAGTTCGGATTCCGCGATCACGAACGGCGCGGCCAGCACGGTCGGCAATTGCACGGCCACGTGCCGCGCGAGGCCGAGCCGGTCGAGCACGTAGTCGACGACGCCGCGCGATTCGTTCCACGGCGTGACGACCACGTGACGGGCGGCCAGGTACTGATCGAGCGTCAGCCGCCGGCGGATCGACGGGTGCGAGGCGCTCGCGATCACGACGTAGTCGTCGGAGAACCAGTCGAAATCCTCGATGCCCGACGCATCGGCCGCCGATTCCTCGTGATAGCCGAGCGCGAAGTCGATGCGGCCGGCCGCGAGCGCGTCGACGGATATCTTCCGGTCGGAATGCACGACGCGGATCCGCAAGTGCGGTGCGACATGCTGGATCCGCGCGAGGAACGCCGGCAGCACCGCGAACGCCGTGTAGTCGGTCGCGGCGAACACGAACGTGCGGTCGCTTTGTGCGGGATCGAAGCGGCCCGCGCGGGCGAGCCCCTTCGACATTGCGTCGAGCGCATCGCCGGCCCATGTGGCGATGTCGTCGGCGCGTACGGTCGGCTGCATCTCGTTGCCGAGGCGCACGAACAGCGCATCGCCGATCGCGTCGCGCAGCCGCGCGAGCGCATGGCTCAACGCGGACGGGCTCAATGCGAGCTCGTGCGCGGCCGCCGCGACCGAGCGGTGGCGGTACAGCGCGTCGAACACGAGCAGCAGGTTCAGGTCGAGGCGGCGCAGATCGGGATGCATCATGTTCATGTCTGGATGAAGAAACTGCACTTCCTGCAGTTGTGGCATGAACGTAGCATGATGGTTTGATCGGCGCCAGCGCGGTTGCGCGTTGCCGCCTTCCGTTTCACATCCGGGCCGGAGGAGGGCTCAACCCGTGCAAATCGATATCCGTTCCGCGACCGTCGCCGACGTACCGCTGATCCTGCGTTTCATTACCGAGCTGGCCGTCTACGAGAAGGCGGAGCACGAAGTGATCGCCACGCCTGCGTCGCTCGAGCGCAGCCTGTTCGGCGAAGGCTCGCCGGCGCGCGCGCTGATGTGCGAGGTCGATGGCGAGCCGGCCGGCTTCGCCGTGTATTTCTTCTCGTATTCGACGTGGCTTGCGCGGCAGGGGCTGTATCTCGAGGATCTGTACGTGTCGCCGCGCTTTCGCGGCGCGGGTGCCGGGCTGCGGCTGCTGAAGGCGCTTGCGCGGATCGCGGTCGAATCCGGCTGCGGGCGTTTCGAATGGAGCGTGCTCGACTGGAACGAGCCGGCGATCCGCTTCTACGAGAGCGTCGGCGCGGCGCCGCAGAGCGAATGGGTGCGTTACCGGCTGGCGGGCGACGAACTGCGCGCGTTCGCCGACAGCGCGCCGGTGAGCGCCGCGTAAACGCAAAACGGGCGCCGCGGGGCGCCCGTTCGAACGTCGTGCGTTCGTGTGTTTCGTGCGTGTTACTTGAGGCTGCCCGACAGGAACCCGCGCAGGCGTTCGCTCTTCGGATTCGCAAACACCTCGGACGGCACGCCTTCTTCCTCGACGCGGCCCTGATGCAGGAACATCACGTGGTTCGATACGTTGCGCGCAAAGCCCATCTCGTGCGTGACGACGATCATCGTGCGGCCTTCCTCGGCCAGCTTCTGCATCACCTTCAGCACTTCGCCCACCAGTTCCGGGTCGAGCGCCGACGTCGGCTCGTCGAACAGCATCACGTCCGGATGCATCGCGAGCGCGCGCGCGATCGCGACGCGCTGCTGCTGACCGCCGGACAGATGCGACGGATACTGCTTCTCGACGCGCGGCGCGAGCCCGACCTTCTCGAGATATTCGCGCGCGCGCGCCTCGGCTTCCTTCTTCGGGATGCCGAGCACGTTTACGGGCGCTTCCATCACGTTCTCGAGCACGTTCATGTGCGACCAGAGGTTGAAGTGCTGGAACACCATCGACAGCTTGGTGCGCACGCGCTGCAGCTGCTTCGAATCGGCGGCGCGCAGGGCGCCCGTCTTGTCGGGCGTCGTGCGTACTTCCTCGCCGTCGACGACGATGCGGCCTGCATTCGGCTGCTCGAGGAAGTTGATACAGCGCAGCATCGTGCTCTTGCCGGAACCGGACGAGCCGATCACGCTGATCACGTCGCCCGAGTTCGCCTTCAGCGACACGCCCTTGAGTACCTCGTTGTCGCCGTACCGCTTGTGCAGATCGTCGACGAAAAGCTTCTGAGTCTGGGAATTCATCAATAGTCCTGCGAAAACTTACTTGCCTTGCGGGCGCAGATACGCGAGCCAGCGACGCTCGGCCTGGCGGAACAGCCACACGAGCGTGAACGAGATCACGAGGTAGAGCAGGGCGGCGATGCCGAACGCATGGAACGACATGTAGGTCGCCGAGTTGACGTCGCGCGCGATCTTCAGGATGTCCGGCACGGTCGCCGTGAACGCGACGGTGGTCGCATGCAGCATCAGGATCACTTCGTTGCTGTACAGCGGCAGCGCGCGGCGCAGCGCCGACGGCAGGATCACGCGGCGATACATCGTGAACGTGGACATCCCGTACGCGCGCGCCGCTTCGATCTCGCCGTACGACGTCGCCTTGATGGCGCCGGCGAAGATCTCGGTGGTGTACGCGCAGGTGTTCAGCGTGAACGCGAGCAGCGTGCAGTGCATCCCGTCGCGGAAGAACGCGTCGAGCATCGGCGTGCCGCGCACGGCCTGCAGGCTGTAGAGGCCCGTGTAGCAGAGCAGCAGCTGCACGTAGAGCGGCGTGCCGCGGAACACGTACGTGTACAGCCACACGGCGCTCGACAGCCACTTCTTCTTCGACACGCGCGCCACGGCGAGCGGTATCGACAGGCAGAAGCCGAGGCCGATCGACACGACGAGCAGCCACAGCGTGATCGCGACACCGGTGATGCGATAGCCGTCGGTGTAGAGATAGTTGCGCCAGTATTCTTGGATGAGTTCGATCATAGGTCAGCCTTGCGGACACCGGTCGAGTAGCGCTTTTCGAGCCACATCAGCACGAAGTTCGAGATCGTCGTGATGGCGAGGTAGACCGCACCGGCGATCAGCGTGAAGAAGAAGAACCGCAGCGTGCCCTTGCCGGCGTCCTGCGAGGCCTTCACGACGTCGGCCAGGCCGATGATCGACACGAGCGCGGTCGACTTCACGAGCACCTGCCAGTTGTTGCCGATGCCGGGCAGCGCGAAGCGCATCATCTGCGGGAACATGATCCGCGTGAACACCTGCCAGTTCGTCATCCCGTAGGCGCTGCCGGCCTCGAGCTGGCCGCGCGGGACCGACAGGAACGCGCCGCGGAACGTCTCGGTGAAGTACGCGCCGTAGATGAAGCCGAGCACGAGCACGCCGGCGAGGAACGGGTCGATGTCGATCTGGTCCCAGCCGAGCGCGTCGGTCGCCATGTTCAGCCAGATCTGCAGGCTGTAGAACAGCAGCAGCATCAGCACGAGGTCGGGTACGCCGCGGATCAGCGTCGTGTAGACGGTGCCGACGCCGTTCGTGAAGCGGTTGCGCGACAGCTTCGCGCCGGCGCCGAGCAGCCCCAGCAGGAACGACAGCGCAAGCGAAAGCACCGCCAGTTTGACGGTTTGCCAGGTGCCAGCGAGGATCAGCGGGCCGTAACCTTGTAGAAACATATGTGGTCCTTGACGGCGCACGCAGTGCGCCGCGAAAGACGCGCCCGCCAAGCTGCGCGGAACGCCCCGTGCGTATCATGACCGTCCGCCCCGGCAACGGTGCCGGGCGAGCCCGTCGCGCGAGCGGTGGGCAAGGGGGCGGGCGGCGCGTGGTTGACTGCCTGTACTGCGCGGACACGGGGCCGCCCCCGCATCCGTTGCTTCTTCTTGTCGGCGCTCAGCGGGCCGGAGCCGAATAGACGCTGAACGAGAAGTACTTGTGCGACAGCCGGTCGTACGTGCCGTCCTTGTGCATGTCGGCCAGTGCCTTGTTGATCTTGAGCTTCAGGTCCGTATCGTCCTTGCGCAGGCCGATCGCGGTGCCGTCGCCGATCGTCTTCGGATCCTTCACTTCCGGCCCGGCGAACGCGAAGCCCTTGCCGCGCGGCGTGCGCAGGAAGCCGTAGTCGGCCTGCAGCTCGTCCTGCAGCGTCGCGTCGAGGCGGCCCGAGCCGAGGTCGGCATAGACCTGATCCTGGTTCTGGTAAGGAATGATCGTCACGCCCTGCGGTTCCCAGTACGCCTTCGCGTAGGTCTCCTGCGTCGAGCCCTGCTCGACGCCGACGCGCTTGCCCTTCAGCGACGCGACCGTCGGCAGCAGCGGCGAGCCGGTCTTCGCGATCATCCGCGCCGGCGCGTCGTACACCTTGTCGGAGAAGTCGATCTGTTCGCGGCGCTTGTCCGTGACGGTCAGCGACGACACGATGACGTCGTACTTCTTCGCCTTCAGCGCCGGGATGATCCCGTCGAGATCCTGCGCCACCCACACGCATTTCACGTTGATCCGCTTGCAGATTTCCTTGGTGAGATCGACGTCGAAACCGACGATCTCACCGCTCGGCGCGGTCGACTCGAACGGCGGGTAGCTGGCATCGACGCCGATCCGAACGGTCTTCCACTCCTTCGCGAAGGCGCTGCCCGCCACGAGGGCGAGGGCGGCGCACAGGGCGGCCTTCTTCATTTCCATCCTTCTGTTGCTTTTCGGGGGCGCTCGCGGCCGGTCGGACCGGGCGCCGCGGCGTATTCTAGACGGCCAAAAATCGCGGAACGGCGCTCTGGCGATGGCGGCCGCCGGCAAGGCGAGCGCCAAAAGGGCGGTATTTTACCCGAACGCGATACCCGGAAAACCGCAATCCGGCGCGATCGATCGATTCTTCGATTCGGCTGTTGCGGCAATCGTGGTATTCGCAACCGGTATTCCGGCAATTGGCGACGCAGGTGCAACGATGCGGTGCGCCGGCGGCGGATTGTGCCGCGTTCGGTGTCCCCCTACAGTGGAGGTAAACCCGAACAAAGAATCTGCCCCCGGAGTGTCCGCGCCATGTTCCAGATCCGCCGCGCCGAAGAACGCTGCCACACGCGCCAAGGCTGGCTCGAATCGAGTCACAGCTTTTCTTCCGCCGGCCGTGCCGCGCATGCGCATCCGCCGGTCGGCGCGCTACAGGTGCTGAGCGAGGACCTGATCGCGCCGACGCGCGGTTTCGGGATGCAGCCGCGCCGCGACGTGGAGATCGTGACCTACGTGCTGGACGGCACGCTCGCCCACCGCGACAGCCTCGGCTGCGGCGCGATCGTCCGGTCAGGCGGCGTTCAGCGGATGAGCGCCGGCACGGGGCTCGTGCACAGCGAAACCAACGCGTCGTGCGACCGGCCGCTGCATCTGCTGCAGATCTGGCTGCAGCCGGCCGAGCGGGGCGGGCGCCCCGGTTACGAGGAACGGCATTTCGCCGACGACGAGAAACGCGGCCGGCTGCGGCTCGTCGCGGCGCCGGACGGCGGCGACGGCGCGCTGACGATGCGCGCGGACGCCCGCATCTTCGCGGGGCTGATCGACGGCGACGAGGTGGCGACGTTCGACGTGCGCGCCGGGCGCAGCACCTACGTGCACGTGGTGCGCGGCGACGTCGAGGTCAACGGCCGCGCGCTGGCCGCCGGCGACGGCGCGCGGATCGGCGGCGTGCAGGCGGTGGCGTTCGCGCGCGGCCGGACGGCCGAAGTGCTGCTGTTCGACGTCGCCTGAAACGAAAAAGGGGACGCGGGCCGATGCCCGCGTCCCCTCCGGTGCCGCTCCGGGAAGCGACCCGCCGGCTTACTGCGCCGGCGCCGACGCGCCCTTGGCGGCCGCGCGGTGCTGCTCCCAGCGCTCCTTCATCTTCTCGTGGCGCTGCTCCATCTTCGCGAACTGCTGCTTGAGCGCCGTGCTGACCATCGTCTTCTGCTGGTCGTTCAGCCCGTTGTAGAACGTGAGCCACGCGGCGGACGTCTGCTCGCGCAGTTGCGCGTTCTGCTGCTCGGCCTGCTGGCGTGCCGAGTGCATCGCGCTCAGGTCGAGGATCGGCTGGTTCTGCTGCGCCTTGAACTGTTCGCGCATCTGCTCGTGGCTCTTGCGCATCGTGTCGCGGTTCTGCTTCATCGTGTTCACGGCCGCCTGCCATTGCTGTTCCTGCGACGCGTTGAGCTTCAGCTGGTCGTGCAGTTTCATGATCGCGCCGAACGGGCCGCCTTCGTGCCCGCCGTGCATCTGGTGCATGCCGGGGCCGCCCGGCGGCGGCATGTCGTTGGGCTGCGCGGCCTGCGCGGTGCCGAATGCGAGAGCGAGCACGGTGGCGGCCGCGATGGCCACGCGGGAAGTCTTCTTATACATTTCAGAAACTCCTTGTATCCAAAGGGTCCGGCGATGCGGTGCCGGGAAAGCCGAGTACCGCATCCGGTAAGACGCAGGTTAGCGATGCAGGTCGCGGCGGGTGTTACGTGGGGCGGCGGCCCGGTTACCGTGCATTACAGTTCCCTTGCGCGGTAACCCGCAGTAACCCTTTCGTCCCTTTGTTTCGTTCTTCGACTCCGCCCTCGCGCGGTAAACTTCGAGCCATGACTACCCAGATCCTCATCGTCGACGACGACCAAGAACTCCGAGACCTGCTGCGCGACTATCTCGTGCGCCAGGGGATGGAAGTGTCCGTGCTGCACGACGCGGCGACGCTCGAGAAGCGCCTCGAGCGCGAGCGGCCCGACCTGATCGTGCTGGACCTGATGATGCCGGGCGTGGACGGCCTGACCGCGCTGCGCCAGCTGCGCGCGGCCGGCGACGACATCCCCGTGATCATGCTGACCGCCCGCGCGGACGACGTCGACCGCATCGTCGGGCTCGAGCTCGGCGCGGACGACTACCTCGGCAAGCCGTTCAATCCGCGCGAGCTGCTCGCGCGCGTGCAGGCCGTGCTGCGCCGCCGCCGCGCGACGCCGTCGGCGGCGGCGCCCGAACAGCGCGAGCCGTTCGCGTTCGGCCGCTTCCTGCTGGACTTCCAGGCGCGCACGCTGTCGGTCGACGGCAAGCCGGCCACGCTGTCGAGCAGCGAATTCGCGTTGCTGAAGATCTTCGTGAACCATGCGCTGCGCACGCTCACGCGCGAGCGGCTGCTCGAGCTGCTGCACGGGCCCGAGTACGACGGTACCGACCGCGGCATCGACGTCCAGGTGTGGCGCCTGCGCCGCATCCTCGAAACGGATCCGTCGACGCCGCGCTTCATCCAGACGGTGCGCGGGCGCGGCTACGTGTTCGTGCCCGACGGCGAGGCTCATGCGCAAACCCATTGATTCACTGTTCGGGCGGCTGGCGCTGCTCGTCGTCGGTGTCCTGCTCCTGTCGCACTTCGCGTGGTTTTTCGCGATGCGGCTCGAGCGCAACCAGATGCAGACACGGTATGCCGTCGAAGAGGCCACCTTCCTCGTCGACGCGGTGCGCCAGCACGTCGCGCGCACGCCGGACCAGCCGCTGCCGTCGCGCGTGCGGCTCGTGTCGCCGGACAGTGCCGACGTGCCGAAGGGCGGCGATTCGGGATTGCCGCCGCCGCTCAAGCGGTTCCGCGACGACGTGAGCGACCGCATGCCGCCCGGCACGCAGGTCCAGATCGGCGTGCCCGGCCATCCGCCGGTGCTGTGGGTGAAGGAGCCGGCCGACCGCAACTGGATCGTCGTGCCCGTCCAGCCGCTGCGGCCGCCGCGCTCGCTCGACCGGATGCTGCTGTGGCTCGGCACGATCTTCTCGGCCGGCGTGATCGCCGCGCTGTTCGCGGCCTGGCAGTTGCAGCAGCCGCTGCGCTCGCTCGCGCGCGCGGTCGCGCGTTTCGGCCGCGGGCAGCCGGTGCCGCCGCTGCGCGAGCGCGGCCCGCGCGAGCTGCGCCAGCTCACGCACGGCTTCAACCAGATGGTGGAGCAGGTGTCGCAGGCCGAGAGCGATCGCGCGGTGATGCTGGCGGGCGTCGCGCACGACCTGCGCACGCCGCTCGCGCGGATGCGCCTGCGGGCGGAAATGATGGACGACGCACGGTTGCGCGACGGGGTCGTGCGCGATGTCGACTCGATGTCGCACATCGTCGATCAGTTTCTGGTGTTTGCGCACGGCGGGGCCGATCGCAGCGAACCGGTGCCGGTCGATCAGGCCTGCGAGCGGATCGCACGCAGCTATCGCGCCGTCGCGCCGAACGCGCCGACGGTCCAGACGCGGCTGGAGGCCGATCCGGGCTTCCGGCTGCCGACGGCGACACTCGACCGGATCCTGTCGAACCTGCTGGACAACGCGCATGCGTACGGCGCACCGCCCGTGCTCGTCGAGACGGCGCGCACGCCGGCCGGCTACGTGCTGTCGGTCAGCGACAGCGGCGGCGGGATCGCGCCGCGTGACCTCGCGGCCGCCACGCGGCCGTTCGTGCGGCTCGACCCCGCGCGCGGCGGGAACGGCCACAGCGGGCTCGGGCTCGCGATCGTCGAGCGGCTGGTGCTCAGGCTGGGCGGCGCGTGCGACATCGGCAACCGCCCCGAAGGCGGGCTGCGTGTCTCGATGACGTTCCCGTTCGAGGTCGTGCCGAAGGACGAACCCCACGCACAGGCCGCGTAAGCGGTTGCGGCGCCTGCCCGGCCGGGCAGGCGCCGCCCGGCATCATTCGCCGAACAGCGTGCCGAGCGTCTCGGCCGCGTTGCTGTCGATCGTGTTGTAGGTCACCGTGGTGGCCTCGAAGATGTAGACGGTCGTATACCGGCCGAGGCGCTCCAGGATTTCCTCCTGCAGCGATTCCGGCACGACGTTCATGTTCAGGTACCATGCCGTCGACGACAGCCGCGTCTGGAACGACCCGTACTCCTGCATGAGTTCATAGAACGCGTCGGCATCCTGATCGCGGCAGACGATCACCAAGTTTCCTGCCATTCCCTTCCTCCCGCTCGTCGGTCGATCCCCGGGGCCGGTTTACATGGGGAACGCGCGCGCGTTGCCACGAGACGGCCGAAACAGACCCTGGGGGCTAGCCCCGATCATACCTGCTTCGCCGGATCCGGCTGCTGATGCCCGACACGGTTTGCGCCCGCGTGCGGCTGGCGGGTTCCCGGCCGGGCCGGATCACGGCATAATTCGGGCCTGCATGCCGGCCGTAGGACTGCGGCCGGGCCGTTCCCCGCCATCCACCGCGCGCCGGGCACGATCCGTGCGCTGCCTGCGCCGTCCCCGGACGGTTGTACCTGAAATACAGGTTGGTGTAGTGTCGTGCCGTCGCGGGCCGGCTCGACCGGGCCGCGACGGCGCATGCACGCACGGCGCCTCGCGCCTGCGCGAGATCGCCAGTCAATCGAATTACCGCGCCCGTGCGCTTTGCCATGAATCAACATCGACTGCCGGCTTCGTTCGGCCTTACCGGGGAGAGCGCCTGATGGACGTCGGATTCTTCAATCCGAACCGGACCGCCAACGCATCCGCGTGGCGTGTGCTGCCGAACCGGTGGGACTTCATCGCATTTCCGCTGATCATCTGCCTGATCGCGATGGCGGTCGTCGGCTTTCACGAGACGATGGCGCCGATCGGCACCCTGCAGACGCAGAAGATCTCGCTCGATCCGTCGAACCTGCCCGAATACGCGTTGCGCACCACGCTGCGGATGCTCGCCGCGATGGTCGCGTCGCTCGCGTTCACGCTCGTCTACGGCACGCTCGCGGCCAAGAGCCGCCGCGCGGGCATGGTGCTGATCCCGATCCTCGACATCCTGCAGTCGGTGCCGGTGCTCGGCTTCATCTCGTTCACCGTCACGTTCTTTCTCGCGCTGTTCCCGAGCCGCGTGCTCGGCGCCGAGCTGGCGGCGATCTTCGCGATCTTCACGAGCCAGGCGTGGAACATGACGTTCAGCTTCTACCAGTCGCTGCGCACGGTGCCGCGCGACCTGGACGAAGTGGCGCGCAGCTTCCACCTGACGTCGTGGCAGCGCTTCTGGAAGCTCGAAGTGCCGTTCTCGATGCCGGGCCTGATCTGGAACATGATGATGTCGATGTCGGGCGGCTGGTTCTTCGTCGTCGCGTCGGAGGCGATCACCGTCGGCAACCAGACCATCACGCTGCCGGGCATCGGCGCGTATCTCGCGCAGGCGATCTCGGACAAGAACTTCGGCGCGATCGGCTGGGTGATCCTCACGATGACGGTCGTGATCCTCGCCTATGACCAGTTCCTGTTCCGCCCGCTCATCGCGTGGGCCGACAAGTTCCGGATGGAGAACACCGCGTCGGGCGATGCGCCGCAATCGTGGCTGCTCGACCTCGTGCGCCGCACGCGCCTGATCCATCAGCTGCTCGTACCGGCCGGCTGGTTCTTCGCGAAGGCGGCGCGGATCCCGCTGCGACTGCCGCTGTCGGGCGCGATGCGCTTCACGCTGCCGCGCGTCGAGAAGAAGGCGTCGCGCACGGTCGACATCGCGTGGGCGGTTCTGGTGCTGATCGGCACGGCGTATATCGTGTGGCGCGTCGTCAGCTTCGTCTCGACCGGCGTGACGATGGGCGAGGTCGGCCACGTGCTCGTGCTCGGGCTCATCACGCTGCTGCGCGTGGTCGTGCTGATCGCGATCGCGTCCGTGATCTGGGTGCCGATCGGCGTGTGGATCGGGCTGCGCCCGAAGCTGGCCGAGAAGCTGCAGCCGCTTGCGCAGTTCCTCGCCGCGTTCCCGGCGAACCTGCTGTTCCCGGTGTTCGTGATCGTGATCGCGCGCTTTCACCTGAACGCCGATATCTGGCTGTCGCCGCTGATCGTGCTCGGTACGCAGTGGTATATCCTCTTCAACGTGATCGCCGGCGCAACGTCCTACCCGAACGACTATCGCGAAGCAGCGACGAACTTCCGCATCCGTGGCTGGCAGTGGTGGCGGCAGGCGATCCTGCCCGGCATCTTCCCGTACTACGTGACCGGTGCGATCACCGCCTCGGGCGGCGCGTGGAACGCGAGCATCGTGTCGGAAGCCGTGCAGTGGGGCAACACCAAGATCGAGGCCCACGGCCTCGGCGCATACATCGCGCAGACCACCGCCGCCGGCGATTTCCCGAAGATCATCCTGGGCATCGCCGTGATGTCCCTGTTCGTCACCCTGTTCAACCGCCTGCTGTGGCGCCCGCTGTATGCCTTCGCCGAAGCGAAGCTGCGGCTCGACTGAGACCGATTGAGAGCGAAACGCGATGCACAATCCGAATGCTGTAAACGCCCCCGTCCAGACGTCCCAGCCGCCGCGCCTCGGTGAGGAAATCCTGCGTGTCGATCACGTCTGCCGCGGCTTCAACAAGACGCAGGGCGAACTGCTCGTGCTCGACGACGCGAACCTGTCGCTGCGCGAGGGCGAAATCGTCGGCTTGCTCGGCCGTTCCGGCTCGGGCAAGTCGACGCTGCTGCGAATCATCGCCGGGCTGATCGAACCGACCGGCGGCGAAGTGACCTATCTCGGCAAGCCGCTGGATGGCCCGGCCGAAGGCGTCGCGATGGTGTTCCAGACCTTCGCGCTGTTCCCGTGGCTCACGGTGCTGCAGAACGTGGAAGCCGGCCTCGAAGCGCTCGGCGTCGGCGCGCGCGAGCGGCGCGAACGCGCGCTGGCCGCGATCGACCTGATCGGTCTCGACGGCTTCGAGAACGCGTACCCGCGCGAGCTGTCGGGCGGCATGCGCCAGCGCGTGGGCTTTGCGCGTGCGCTCGTCGTCGATCCGACGATCCTGCTGATGGACGAGCCGTTCTCGGCGCTCGACGTGCTGACGGCCGAGACGCTGCGTACCGACCTGCTCGACCTGTGGACGCAGGGCCGCATGCCGATCAAGTCGGTGCTGATCGTCACGCACAACATCGAGGAAGCCGTGTTCATGTGCGACCGGATCCTCGTGCTGTCGTCGAACCCGGGCCGCGTGATCGCCGAGATCAAGGTGCCGTTCAAGCATCCGCGCAACCGGCTCGACCCGGCGTTCCGCAAGCTCGTCGACGACATCTACGCGAAGATGACGGCCCGCCAGACCGGCGAGGCGACGAAGAAGGGCCTCGAACTCGGCAGCTGGCTGCCGCAGGTGTCGACCAACCTGATGGCCGGCCTGATCGAGACGCTCGCGATGGCGCCGTACCACGGCCGTGCCGACATGCCGGAAATCGCGCGCACGCTGCATCTGGAGGTCGACGACCTGTTCCCGATCGCCGAAGTGCTGCAGTACCTCGGCTTCGCGGACGTGCGCGAAGGCGACGTGTTCCTGACGCCGCCGGGCCGCGTGTTCGCGGAATTCGGCACGCAGGAGCGCAAGCTGATGTTCGCCGATCATCTGCTGAAGCACGTGCCGCTGGCTGCCCGGATCAAGAAGGTGCTGAACGAGCGCCCGGGCCACCGCGCGCCGCGCGTGCGCTTCGAGCAGGAGCTGGAGGATTTCCTGTCGGACGGCGCGGCCGAGGAAACGCTCGACGCGGTGATCGACTGGGGCCGCTACGGCGAGATCTTCTCGTACAACGACCAGACCGAGATCTTCAGCCTCGAGGACGTCGAGTCCTGACGCCCGCGGAGTCGGTCGAAAGCATTCGGCGGACATCGCACGGATGCCTGCCGCGGTTCGATTCGGCCGCTCCCCGCAAAGGGCCGTACGGGGCCTGTCCCCGGCGTTCGCCACGAGCGCCGCGCGTTGACTACCCGCCTACCTGAACGCCGGATCGTGCCCCTGCCGGGGGCACGGGCGCATGGCATGCGTCAAGCATGCCGCGCCCGGTTCGATCGTCGCGCGCACCGCCTTGCTCACGACCGGCTGCGCCATCCGGCCCGCCACACGTTGATTTCCTGCTGCATCGGCTCGTTCGTTTTTCGGTGTACGCCGCGCTCCGGCCGTGCATCGCAGGCCGATCGTGCGATGCGTCCGACAGTCGGGCGCCTGAGACTGGCGGTCGGCAATCGATATTGGGGATCTATCACGGCTGTCAACGCGCCTCAACATTAAATGCTGACAAATGGTTATGAATTCTCTTGTGATTTGATATATTTGGCGCCTTCAAGGTGGCTGAGAGCGCCTTGTTGGTGCGATAGCGTCCAGGTCGCGGCGGGTTCGCCCGACAAAAAGAACGAGGTTAATGATGAGTTTCGCAGCAAACGGAAACCCCGAAGGGACGGGAGGGAGCGGTGCGACCCTGGCCGGCGGTCTGGGCAATCTGGGTTCGATTGCCGGAATGGCGGGACAACTGGGGGCGTTGACCGGTATGCCCGGTGCGGGGCTGCTTGGCGGGGCCGCGAGCGCGGTGCAACTGGCGCAGACCGGCTTGTCGTTGATGGGCAAGGCCCCGGAGTCGATTGCCGAAGCCATCAACAGCCTGACGGGCGGGCTTCCGCGTCTGACCCAGGACAATCGTTTCATCACGATCGAAACGCCGCTCGGTCCGGACGTGCTGCTGGTCAGCGCGGCGGTCATCGACGAACACGTCAATCAGCTGACCGAAACACATCTCGACCTGCTGTCCCATCGCAACAATATCGAACCCCAGGAAATTGTCGGGCAGCGGGTCAAGATCACGCTCGAGCCGCAGAGCCGCAATTTCAGTCTGACGCGCGTCGTGACGTCGGCAGCGGATACCGAGACGAAGCGATATTTCGACGGGTACGTCGCGTCGTTCGGCCGCGTCGGAAAATCGGGCTCGGTGACCCGTTACGAAATGTCGGTCGTGCCGTGGTTCTGGTTTCTGACACGCTCGACCGATTGCCGGATCTTCCAGAACCAGACGCCGCAGGACATCCTGACCGACATTTTCCGCGAGATGGGTTTTGCGGATTTCGAGTTCGCGATGCAGGGCGAGCGTCCGAAGCTCGAGTACATCGTCATGTACGACGAGTCGTACTACGGTTTCTGCTCGCGCCTGATGGAGCAGGAAGGGCTGATCTGGACGCTCCGCTACGAACAGGACAAGCACGTCCTCGTGATCGGCGACACCAACGCGGTGTTTCAGCCGATTCCGAACCTGAAGACGATTCCGTACGAAGCCAGCAGCGCCGCGAGCGAGCAGAACGGCATCGATCGATGGGATGAGGCGTTCAGCTTCCGGGTCGGCAAGATCACGTACCGGGATTTCAACTACAACCAGCCGTCCTCGCAACTGATGCACGTCGAGGTGCCGACGGTCAACCTGAAGCACCCGAACATCCAGACGACCGAGCGTTACCAGTTCCATTCGCTGTATGACCACGGCGACGACGGGCAACGTTACGCGTGCTACGCAATGGAAGCGGAAGAGGCGCTCGCGCATCGCTTCAACGGCGCGGGGCATGCGCACGGGATGACGACGAACGGGCGATTCACGCTGGTCAATCACGGCACGTCCACTTACAACAACAAGGACTTCGTGATCCTCCGCGTTCGTCATCAGGTGGCGAACGACTATACCCAGCAGACGTCGAAGCTGCCGTATCACAACACGTTCACGTGCCTGCCGATCGATATCCCGTTCAGGCCGGAGCGGCGTACGCCCAAGCCGCACATGCAGGGCACGCAGTCCGCGATCGTGGTCGGGCCGAAGGGCGAGGAAATTCACACCGACGGCAGCCGGGTCAAGCTGCATTTCATGTGGGACCGGCGCGGCAAGCTCGACGGTTCGGACTCGATGTGGGTGCGCGTGTCGCAACCGTGGGCCGGCAAGGGCTGGGGCGGATCGGCGATCCCGCGGATCGGCCAGGAGGTGCTCGTCTCGTTCAACCAGGGCGATCCGGACAACCCCATCGTCGTCGGGCGCGTGTTCAACGGCGATTCGGGCAACCCGTACCACGGCAGCGGCGGCCAGACGATGGGGATGCGCAGCCAGACGCACAAGGGCGATGGCTTCAACGAACTGCGCTTCTCGGACGTGAACGGGGCGCAGGAAGTCTTTCTGCATGCGCAGAAGGACATGAAAACGATCGTCAAGGACAGCGAGTCGCACACGGTCGAATCCGGCGCGCGGAGCGTGTCGGTGCTGAAAGGCGACGAGAGCAAGCATGTTGCGGAAGGCAACCTGTCGGAGAAGATCGCGAAAGCGCGTTTCACGACGGCCAACAGTGTCGGCGTGCAGGCGCTGGCCGGCGATGCGGGGCCGGGCAAGCAGAGCTATCAGGCGACGGACGAGATCGAGCATCGCGTGGGCGCGAGCATCGTCACGCTGAAGCCGGACAGCATCAAGCTGTCCCACGGCGCATCGAGCATCCTGATCAATCAGAGCGGCATCTTTCTCGACGGCCCGGTGATCCACCTGAACCAGGGGCTGTTCGTGACGCCCGAGCAGGCGATGGCGATCGAGTGGGCCAATCAGCAGGCGATCATCGCGGCGGGTCTCGCATCGGCCGATCCCAAGGTGCAGGCAGCGGCACGCAAGCTTCAGGCGACGGTCAAGGCGCAGCAGCTGGCCAAACTCGCGGGAGCCGTGTATGCGCCGGGTACGGCGCCGCCGGGATGGAAGAACGTGTCGAACGATCCGGAAGCGCTCAAGAAGTTCGGCCTGAGGCCGCAGGACTTGCAGATTCCCGGCAGCAACTTCGGTGCGCAGGCATACGTGCCCGATCCCGCGGTGTTCGGCGACAGCATGAAGCCTACCCTGGCCTTCAAGGGAACGCAGCCCACGGTCAAGGAAGACTGGTCGAACAACCTCAATCAGGGATTGGGCGACAACTCCCCGTACTACGATCGCGCGGTGACCATCGGCAAGAAGATCTACGGCTCCGGCAATGCAGGCGGCCTCGATCTCACCGGTCATTCGCTCGGCGGCGGGCTGGCTTCGGCGGCGTCCCAGGCCAGCGGCGCGGGCGCGACGACGTTCAACGCGGCCGGCCTCAATTCAGAAACGCTGCCGATGTACGGCGCAACACCGCGGGCGTCGGCCATCACGAACTACCGGGTCGACGGAGACATCCTGACCGGGGTGCAGGAAGGCAGGCTGGGCCCGATCAGCGACGTGACGTCGCAATTGATGCCCAAGGCTGCCGGTGAGCAGATCACCATCCCGGGTACCAGTTTGACGACCGTTCAGCGCCACATGATGGGGCAGGTGACGAGCGGGCTGGAAACGACCGTTGCCGATCAGCAGGCGTCGTTGCTGAGCCAACTTCAGGGACATTGATGAAATACAGCAAGGTCATCGCCGCGGGCGCGGTTGTCGCGGTAATCGGTTTGTCGTCGCCGTTCTGGTGGCCGACTCAAGCACAGGAAACAAAAATGGCAGACTTCAAGCGTTACCCGCCCGAAGACTTTTTCTCGGGATCGCAACTCGAGCTGGCGCGTGCCATTCGCGACGGAAATCTCGAGCAGGTCAAATCGCTTGCGACGCATACCGATCTGGCTGCGCCGGGCAACAAGAAGGCCACCCTGTTGTCGTTCGCGGTGCAGGAGGCGATTCCGGTGAAGACGGACGCCACGAACGTGCACTTCCAGATCGTCAGCGAACTGGTGCGGGACGGCGCGAAGCCCGAACAGCCGTTCGGCGAGAACGGCGCGAACGTCGCCTATCTGGCTGCGCGGGCCGACACGCCCAATCTGCTGAAAGCATTGCTGGCCGGCGGCATGAACCCGGATCTCAGGTACGACGGCGATACGCCGCTGCTCTTCGCAACCTGCAAGGACACGCTGTTGCCGCAAATGCGCGCGCTGGTCGAACACAAGGCCAACGTCAATCTGCGGGACTCGATGAAGGAAACCGCGCTCTACGAAGCGACGCGCCTGCGGCAGTGGGACGTCGTCGATTATCTGCTCGCGCATGGTGCCGATCCGTCGGTGAAGAACGACAACGGCCTCGCCTATTCGAAAGTCCTCGGCGACGAACTGCAGCAGACGCCGAAAGGCTCGCCGCAGCTGAGTCGCATCGAAGCCATTCACAAGCGTCTGGTCACGGCCGGCGTGCAGTAACGCAAGCCGCATGACGGCAGCGCCGGCTGCGGCTGTGCCGCCGGCGAACAGTTTCAATCCGGCGCCTGCCCCGACGGGCAGGCCGAACCGAGAAGAGCATGTCCGAATATCAGATGAACGACGCCGTCATTCAGTTGCCGGCGCACTTCAAAGACAAGACGATTCACCTGTTCACGGTCGATGAAGCAGGGAGCAGCGAATTCACGTTCGTGGTTTCGCGTGCGCCGATGGAGCCGGACGACACGGTCGATACGTTCGTGACGCGGCTCGTATCGGAGATGCGCAAGTCGCTTCCGCGTTTCGAATTGAAGCATCTGGACAATCGGGAAATCGACGGCGAAACCGCACGCGAAGTCGATTATCAGTGGGTGTCGGAAGGCACGCCGCTGCATCAGCGCCAGACGGTGGTGATGTCACCGAAGGCCGGGCGCGAGCGCGTGGCGATCAGTTTCATCGGTACCTGTCCGAAGTCGTTCACGGAGGACAAGAGCAAGGAGTACAAGAGCTTGCTCGAGAGTGTCGTGCTGGCCCGGCCCGACCGTGCGGCTTTCGTGCCGACCGCGCTCGGCCAGGACGAGGCGGGCATCGTCTTCGTGCTGCATGAGCCGAGCGCGACGTTGTACGCGCTCACCGGCCTGGCCGAACTGTTCCGGCACGACGTCACGGAAATGTTCGACGACACCGCGTTCTTCGGCCCGTCCGGTGAGCCGCTGGCGTTGCAACCTGCTCCGATCGGACAACCGGCGTGGAGAGCACTGGACGGCCGTCAGTTCGCGCTCTGGACGACGGATGCGCGCGAGCACGCGCCGCTGGGCGACCGGCTCGGCGGTGTGGCCGCGGTGAAGGGCATGACCGGCATGCAGAGCATCGAGGCCGTGCGTGCTTATCTGACCGCGGTTGCGAACGCGGGCTAACGGGGAGCGCGCGTGGATACATTGCTTGCTGCTGCGCGATTGGGCGATCCGATTGCGCATACGGCGTCCAAGGGATGGATGATTGCCGGGCTGATCGCCGGCGCGGTAATCGGGGCCGTGGCGGTGGTCGCAACGGGCGGCGCCGCGTTGACGGTGATTGCCGCAGTCGCGGCGGGCGCTGCCGCGGGCGGCGGGCTCGGCGAAGTGCTGGGCACGATGTCGTGGGCGCCCCGGCATGTCACGGGAAGTCTGATAAAGGGCTCACCCAACGTCTTCATCAACAGTCGCGCGGCGATGCGGGCCATCCTGAGCCTGGGTCTGTGCAGCGACCACGCGGGTCCGCCGCAGGTGGTCGCGCAGGGTTCGTCGACGGTCTACATCAACAGCCAGCCGGCGAGCCGCAAGGAAGACCGGATGATGTGCGGCGCGTTGATCAACGACGGATCGCCGAACGTGTTCATCGGTGGCCCGGCGGTCGGGGAGTTCAATCCCGAGATCCCGGCGTGGGTCAACTGGACGATGGCCGCGGTGGGCATTGCCGCCGCGGCCGTCCTTGCCGGGCCGGCGCTGGCGATTCTCGGCGCGGCCGGCGGTTTTTTCGGCGGTGAAGTTGGCGGATGGCTGGGCGGAAAGATTTTCGGCGAAGGTTCCGACGGGCAAAAGTGGTCGATGCTTGGAGGAAGCTTGCTGGGCGGGTTCGGGGCGGCGAAGGGCGCCGGGCTCGTCAGCGGGGCGAGGGGGGCGGGCTCCGTGGCGGGCGAACTGTCGGCGCTGGAGGCCACCGAAGGTGCCGCAGGCGCGACGGAGCAGCCGACGATTTCGTTGTTCGGGGTACGCGGTGGCGGGCGGACGCCCAACGCCGAAGGCGTGCAGCACCCGTATCAGTACACTGGTCACGTCGGGTATTCGTTCGACGGAGGCAAGACGATTTGGGGCTTTGGCCCGGCAGTGGGGGATGCGACCGCGGCGGATGTATTTGCTAATCTGAAGTCATCCGGCAGCTACCCCGGGCAACTGACTCAGGACCAGACGCCATTCTCCCTGATTGCAGAGAATCCGCTGCCGGCCCGTGGAGGGGGCGGCGCGCTGCAGACGGTATATGAGCAGAAGATACCGGTCACGCAAGAGCAGTATGAATCGATTCTGGCGGCGCACGAGGAACTGGTCGCGCGTGGGCCCATGGACGACATTCGATATCAATGGCCGCCCAAGTCCGGCGAATGGCCGGAAAACAACTATAACTGCGCAACATTCCCCGGCCGTCTCGGTATCCCCATTCCAGAGGCGACCGGAAAATTGCAGAACTACATGCCCGAACTCGAGAAGGTCGGGACGCCCTGGAAGCCCTGGAAGCCGTGAGATCGGGATCGATGAGTGAGAAAAAGGATTTCTATACCGTAGCCGCAGAGTCGTTCGATCTGGTGCTCGCGTCCGTTGTCGACGCCCCGGGTCCGCAAGTTTTTCGGGCGAAGGTCGAGCGCATCTATTCCAGCGGAAAAGGCATCACGCCGGATCTTCTCGGAGCGGAGATCACGTTCACCGGTGGTCCGCCGACTTGGGGTAACGTGGCGCTTCAAGTCGGGGAGCGTGCGCTCATGTTCGTGAGAGTGCAGGCCAGCGGGTTGAACGAGTATCCGTGGTGCGGGCACATGGTTCTGGAAGACATGGACGGTGAATTGGGTGCCAGGTTACATGTTTCGGAGTTGTGGCTGCGTGATGATTTCCCGGAGGCCGTGAAGGCTGCGGCGAGTCAGCATCCGACGTGGCGGAATGCGTCGATCGTCAAGTTCAGTGTGCTGGAGAGCTACCTGAAAGGCTTGATCGCGAGGTCCGCACGCTGAGCCGGATCGGTTTTCAGACGGTGAAGCGGATATTGGGAAAACGAAGTTTTTGGAGCTGAATGGAATGACCGACAAGAATCCCGATTTTTCACCGATTCGCATGCGCGCGCGCGGTTTCGTGTCGCAGGGGCGCATCGAGGATGCGCTCGGGCTATACGGCGACATCCTGAAAGTTGCGCCGGAAGACGCGGCGACGTATGCCGACCGCGGCACGACCTTCGCGATGATCAAGAAGACGGATCTCGCGTTGAACGATCTGAACCGCGCCATCGAGCTGGGGTACACGGATCCGTCGGCGTACTGCACGCTCGCGACGATTTTCCTCGAAGGCGGTGGCTACCAGAAGTCGCTGGAGTATTTCGACAAGGCGCTGAAGCTCAATCCCGATCAGCCCTTCGTCTATTTCAACCGCGCCCGCGTTTACGAGACGCTGGGCGATATCAAGGCTACGATTGCCGATCTGGAGCGGTGCCTGACCTACAACCCGGACGATGCGTTGTCCGCGAAGATCAAGGAAAGGGTGGCGCAGCTTCGCGCGCGTACGTAACGGCCGCCGCCGGGTGCGAAGTTTGCGGTATCTGGCCCGGAACTGTCCGGGCAAATTGCTTCCGGGGCCGTCGGGATGTTGAAGCGTGACAAGTTGCCGTACTCCGCGCTGCCGGCATCGTTGACGGCGTTGATTCCCGAGGCAGTTTTCTTGAAGGCGCTCGAGAGTGCCGAGTCCCAAACGATCATCGTCTGGTACGTCGACGCGAAAATCGGTCGTCAACATGAAGTCGAGTTTTCGCCGCAATTGGGGCGTCTGCTGTCACGCAACGAGCGCGAAGCACGATTTCCGCTGGAGCGGCGGATAGTTCTGCGAGATGGAATCCGGGTGCAAGTAGGTCATCGGCTCGAGGCCGCTACCGACGTTCGCTATGAAACCTATACCGCATACGATCCGGTGACCTCGTCGAGGCTTGCAGTTGGAGAGCAGATGTTCTTCATGCAGTTTCCGGCCGATCCAGAGACAGTCGTTCGGCAAGCAATCGAACAAGCGAGGTTCCCGGACACCTATGCGGGATGGAGTGCAATCGAGCGCACCCGCTATTGGGTTGGCGTGCTGTATCGCGCGCGACGCCAGACGGGCGAATCGGGAATCAGTGAAGACGAAGCTTTCCGGCCTGCGTTGCTGACGCAGATGAGAGCGGTGGATCCCGAGGTCGACGGCATACTTGTGGCGGTCCTCGCCGAGCTGGGTCGAATGGAAATGATCGGCCCGGAAGTGATGCGGGCTGCGTTCAATCAACGGACAGGCGCATCGATCTGATTGCCCGGCTGACGGACGTGCCGATGATCGAAGTGCCCGGATTGGCAAGTCGCATTCTCGGCGGTTCCCGATTGGCTGGCAGCAGAGCGGTGCCTGGCCTGCAACCCGGACGATGGATGCGTGTTCCGCGCGGATCAACGGCAGCGTGACGCAGCTGCGCGCGTCTATGTAACGACTGCCGGTTGCGGCTGACCAGAACGGCAGGGCACCGTGCATGGCGCGCGGCGCATCGCACCGCTACTGCAGATTCCCCCACCGGTCGACCGCCGGTTCCGCCGACGCCCACTTCCAGTGCGTGCCTTGCTGGCACGCATTCGCGAAATACCAGTCGGCCTTGTCGCCGTCCTTTACCGAGAACGTGAATTCCTTGCACAGCGCCAGCGGCGTCGAGTAAGCGCGCGCGACGCGCACTTCGCCTTCGCCGTTTTCCAGCGGCAGCGTGTTCTTCACCTTCCACGGCTTCACTTCGCCGACGGCCAGACTGCCGGCCACCTTCGCGATCGCGTCCTGCTGGTTCTGATGGAGCTGCTTCATCGTACGGTTGACGGCCTCGTCGGTCGCGGCCTGCACGGCGATCCCGACGCCGACGCCCACCGCCGGGTTCGCGGTGACGAGGCCCGTCGCCGCGCCGGCAAGTGCGCCGCTCGCCGCGCCGACCGACCCGCAGCCCGACAGCGCGGCGGTGGCCGCGCACAACGCGCCGATGGCCGCGATACGGATCGCGACGCTCATTGCAGCGCGCCCCAGCGTTCGGTCGCCGGTTCGGCCGACGCCCATTTCCACGCGGGGCCGTCGCGACAGATCGTGGCGACGTAGAACGCCGATTGCGCGGCCTTGTCGGCCTTCGCCGGCGTGTCGACCGCGAACACGATTTCCTTGCAGTCGAGCGGACCGACGCTGATCATCCGGCTGACCGTCACGCGACCCTGCTCGTCGTCCTCGATCGGGAACGAGTGGTGGGTCGACCACGGTGCGACGCCGCCGACGTCGAGCGGGCCGGCCGCCTTCGCGATCTGTTCCTGTGTGTAACGGTGTGCGACGCGCTGCGAGTACTGGACGCCAGCCCGCGCGCCGGCGACGGCGCCGAGACCGATGCCTGTCGCGACGGCCGCGTTGTTGGTGACCTTGGAAGCGATTGCGGCGCCCGCGATACCTGCGCCGGCTGTCGCGCCTTCGCTGTACAGCGAATTGCAGCCGGACAGCAGTGCGGCCGTGGCGATCGCGGCCAGCACGACGCGCGCCGGCATGGCCCGGCGCGGCGATTCGAAACGATTGTTCATCCCTGAGTGCAAGTCCTGTCTGGGTGAGCGGCGACGCGTGCACGCCCCGATGCCGCGTCATTGTTTCGCAATTGTCATAGGAGAACTGCAAAGCTTTGACAAATCGCCGGCCGGCGTACCGCGCGCGAACGCGCGGCGCTATTGTCGGATAGTTGATTGGTGAGGGGTCGAAACGTTACAAATTGAAGGTAATTGTTACCTCGGGATGCAAGGAACCGACCTAGACTGTTTTGTTATGGAATGTTTCTACGACGGCCTCGAGCCGCGCCACATATGAGACACCCAGCCATGCGCCGTTCGAAACGGTTGTCCCACCGGCCACCCGACGCCGGGGCAGGCCGCTCGCGTCCGCAGCCCGACGCACCACCGGCGCCGGCTGCTGGCAAGCCCGACGACACGCCGTCCGACGGCGATCACAACCAGGGCGGCGCTCGCCCGGAAGGGCTCGACTATCAACGCGACCTCGGCCAGGAGCAGGACGCTTGATTTCGTCGTCGCTGCATTCCACCGCCGTATTTCATCGCATTTCTCGGAACTGAATCGCCGCGCGGCCGCCTTCGGGCCGCCGTGTCCGCTCGGGTGCGCGTCGCGCGCCAGCCAATCGAATCGAGGAGGGGAAGCCGCATGAGCAGATTGATCGTGGTATCGAACCGTGTCGCCGCCGGCGAGGACACGCGCCCGAGCGCGGGCGGCCTGGCCGTCGGCGTGATGGACGCGCTGAAGGAAACGGGCGGCGTCTGGTTTGGCTGGAACGGCGAGATCGTCGGTGCGCCGGATGCCGAACCCGCGATCCAGCGGGACGGCAACGTGACCTATGCGACGGTCGGGCTGACCCGGCGCGACTACGACCAGTACTACCGCGGTTTCTCGAACGCAACGTTGTGGCCGGTGTTTCACTACCGCGGCGATCTCGCGCGCTTCGATCGTCAGGAGTACGCGGGTTATCTGCGCGTGAACGCGATGCTCGCGAAGCAGCTCGCCGCGCTGCTGCGGCCCGACGACCTGATCTGGGTACACGACTACCACCTGCTGCCGTTCGCGCATTACCTGCGCGAGCTCGGCGTGAAGAACCCGATCGGCTTCTTCCTGCACATCCCGTTTCCGTCGCCCGACATGCTGCGCCTCGTGCCACCGCACGAGGAGCTCGTGAAGTTCATGTGCGCGTACGACGTCGCGGGCTTCCAGACCGAGAGCGACAAGCGGGCATTCACCGACTACATCGAGCGGCGCGGAATCGGGGCGGCGAGCGATGACGGGATGTTGCATGCGCACGGCCGCGTCGTGAAGGTCGCGGCCTATCCGATCGGCGTGCATCCCGACGCGATCGCGCAGGCGGCCGTCCAGTACGGCACGCGCAAGCCGGTGAAGATGCTGCGCGAGGCGCTCGACGGCCGCAAGCTTGTGATGAGCGTCGATCGCCTCGATTACTCGAAGGGGCTCGTCGAGCGCTTCCAGTCGTTCGAGCGGATGCTCGCGAACGCGCCGGGCTGGCAGGGGCGCGTGTCGCTGTTGCAGATCGCGCCGCCGACGCGTTCCGACGTGCAGACTTACCAGGACATCCGCGAAACGCTCGAAGGCGAAGCCGGCCGCATCAACGGCCGTTTCTCGCAGCTCGACTGGACGCCGATCCAGTACCTGAACCGCAAGTACGAGCGCAACCTGCTGATGGCGTTCTTCCGGATGTCGCAGGTCGGCTACGTGACGCCGCTGCGCGACGGGATGAATCTCGTCGCAAAGGAGTACGTCGCGTCGCAGGATCCGGCCGATCCGGGCGTGCTCGTGCTGTCGGAGTTCGCGGGCGCGGCGGCCGAGCTGACGGGTGCGCTGCTCGTCAATCCGTACGACCTGTCGCAGATGGCCGAGGCGCTCGAACGCGCACTGTCGATGCCGCTCGCGGAGCGGCAGGCACGTCACGAGGAGAACCTCGCGCGGCTGCGCGAGAACGACCTCTCGGTGTGGCGCGACACGTTCGTTGCCGACTTGCGCAGTGTCGCGGCGGCTGCGTCGGTCACGCAACGTGCGGGCCGGCGGGTTGCACATGCGTGACGTCACGCCGGGCGCGGGTGCCGACGAGGAAGCGGACGACGAAGCAACCGGCCGCTTCTTCGTCGTGACGGGCGGCCCGGGTTCGGGCAAGAGCACGTTGCTCGATGCGCTCGAGCGCGCCGGATTCGCGCGCTCGCAGGAGGCCGGGCGCGGTGTGATCCGCGACCAGATGGCCGTCGACGGCCTTGCGCTGCCGTGGCGCGACCCGGCCGCGTTCGCCGAGCTGATGCTGAGCTGGGAAATGCGCTCGTACCATCTCGCGCGGCAGGCGCGCGGGCCCGTGTTCTTCGATCGTGGCGTGCCGGACGTGGTTGGCTACCTGCGGCTGACAGGTTTGGCGGTACCCGCGCATGCGGAGGCCGCGGCCCGCCGCTTCCGCTATCACCGGCGCGTGTTCATCGCGCCGCCGTGGCCCGAGATCTATGCGCAGGACACCGAGCGCCGGCAGGATTTCGCGGAAGCCGAGCGTACCTATGACGCGATGGTCGATTGCTACACGTCGTACGGCTACCGGCTGATCGAATTGCCGCGCGCGAGCGTGAAGGCGCGCGTGCGCTTCGTGATGGACGCGCTCGACGCCGCATGACGCGAGCGGCGCGAGGCGGTGTCAGGTCGCCGTGTCCGGCCGTGGCGACGTGATGCGCAGCATGCTGACGACGGCCGCCACTGCCGCGAACGCCGTGGCGACATAGAGCGCGATCGTCGGACCGCGATCGGGCGAGAGCCCGAAAATCAGCGCGACCAGCGCGGCGCCGAGCGTCTGGCCCGACAGGCGCGCGGTGCTCAGCATGCCGCCCGCTCCGCCGCTTCGCTCGCGCGGCGCCGACGACAGCATTGCGCGGTTGTTCGGCGACTGGAACAGCCCGAAGCCCGCGCCGCACAGCGCCATCCGCCACACGATGTCGACGGTGCCCGGATGCGCACCGATCGTCGCGAGCGACAGCAATCCGGCCGCGAACAGCGCGAGCCCGATGCCGCCGAGGATACCGGCCGAATAGCGATCCGACAGCACACCCGCGAGCGGTGCCGCGAACACGATCACGAGCGGCCACGGTGTCATGTAGAGACCCGTGTCGACCTGCGAGAAGCCGAGCGAGTTCTGCAGCCAGAACGGCAGGGCGACGAACGCGAGCATCTGCGACGTGAACGACGCCATCGACGTGTAGATCGACAGCGCGAACATCGGGATGCGCATCAGGTCGACCGGCAGGAGCGGCGCCGGTTGCGACAGCTGGCGCTTCACGAAGAAGTAGCCGACGACGAACGCAACGGCCAGCTCGGCCGCGACGTACGCGTGACCTTCGCCGTGCCCGAGCCCGTCGACGGCCGTGATCAGCAGGCCGAACACGCATGCGTTCATCAGCGCGCTCAGGAAGTCGTACGGCGCGTCGTGCAGCGGGTTGGCCGGCAGCGCGCGCAGGCTACCGAGTACCGCGGCGATGCCGATGGGGACATTGACCGCGAACAGCCACGGCCACGACGCGAACGACAGGATCGCGGACGCGACCGTCGGCCCGATCGCCGACGACAACGCAACGACCATCGCATTGATCGACAGCCCGCGCCCGAGCATCGACGACGGGTAGATCATTCGCACGAGCGCCGCGTTGACGCTCATGATGCCGGCCGCGCCGAACCCCTGGATCACGCGCATCACGGCCAGCATCGGCAGCGAGCCGGCGAGCGCGCAGCCGAGCGAGGCCGCGGTGAAGAGCGCGAGCCCGGCGATGTAGATGCGGCGATAGCCGATGCGCTCGCCGAGCGACGCGAGCGGCAGCAGCGTGATCGTGACCGCGAGCTGGTACGCGTTGACGATCCAGATCGATGAGGCGTCGGAGGCATGCAGGTCGCGCGCGATGGTCGGCAGCGCGACGTTCGCGATGGCGCCGTCGAGGACGGCGAGCGTGATGCCCAGGGCGACGCAGACGATCGCCCAGTAGCGTTGCGGAAGCGGCAGGCCGGTATCGGCGTTCATGACGGGAGCGAGAGCGTGGTTGTCCGCGCGCCCGGTTGCCGGTTGCGTGCGCAACCATGCGGAAGGGTGGAGGCGGCGATGAACGGCCCGGCCGGCGCAGCGGCACCGGGACGGGGCCGGTCGAGTGTATCACCGGGCTGCGTGACGCGACGCCGGCACGTGCGGCTGCAGGCCGGCGTGCGCAATCAGCCTTCGAAGTCGAGACCGCCGAGCCGCACGAGCGGGTCGGCCTGCGTGCGCGACGCGAGATCGATCTCGCGTGCGCCCTGCCATGCGCCGAGCTTTCTCGGCAGCGCGGCCAGGTAGTGCTCGAAGCGCTGCGGGCCGTCCGGTTCCATCAGCCGCTCGATCTCGTCGGTGTCCCAGGTCAGCTCGAGGTTCAGCGGATGCTCGAAGCCGCTCACATGCTCGTGCGGCGCGCTGCGGATCTGCACGCGCGTCGGATGCCCGTGACCGCCGTACGGGACGACGTCGGTCAGCACGTGCTCGGCGAAGTAGGCGGCGATCGCCTGTGCGATGCGCGGGGCGAATTCGGTATCGAAACGGCGGGCGGTTTCGGGCTGCATGAAGGCGTCTCCTGTATGCCGAAAATCGTAGCACGGGGATGACGCGTTTCGGTGTGCGCGATAACGGTAATCGCGCGTTACCACTTGCTGCATCTATTACGGCCGCGCACCGCCACAATGCATCGCATCCAGTACCACTTCGCGTGGGAGTCCATCATGAAAAAGATTGCCGCAGTGTGTGTCCTCGCCGGTTCGCTCGCCGTGGCGGGCCCGGCGTCCGCGCATGGCCGCGACGGCGGCGCCGTCATCGGCGCATTGATCGGCGGCGCGGTGCTGGGCGCGATCGTGACGTCCGCGATGAATCCGCCCGTCGCGTATCAGGCGCCCGTGTACCAGGCACCGGCCTATCAGCCGCCGACGTATTACCAGGCGCCTGCGTACCAGCAGCCTGCGTATCCGACGTATCAGCAGGCGCAGTACCAGGACGACGGCCCGAACTATTGCTACGACCGCTACCAGCGTGCATACGTGTGCGGCGCGCCGGTGCAGGGCGGCTACGCGCAGCCGGCCGGCTGGTAAGCCGGCGCACACGACGCCTGGACGGGCAGGGCGCCGGCAGGCCGGCACCCGCCGATGGTCATTCGCCGGACCGGACGACAAAAGGCCCTCGCTTCATGCGAGGGCCTTTGCTTTTGCGCGGCCACCGGTTCGGCTGCGTGACGCGCGACCGGCCATCGGCGGGCCGCACGCGGATACAAACGGTTGCAATTGCGCGTCAGTGGCGATGGCCGCCACCGCCGTCACCGCGCCCACCGCCATCGTTCCAGTCGCCGCGGCGTCCGCCGCGCCCCCAGCCATTGCCGCGGTTGCCGCGATCGCCGTCCCAGCGGTGGTAGTCGCGCCGGCCGCGATCCCAGTCGCGTCCGCCGCCACCGCCCCAGATGTTGACCGTGCCGTACACGGGGGACGGCGCGTACGCGTAGCCGGGATCGGAATAGTAGGGCTGCCCGTAGCCGTATCCGGCGTCCGGGGCGACGACGCAGCCGGCCAGCAGGGTGGCGACGCCGGCGGCAGCAATGAGCTTCAGCATGATGTTCTCCGTTGGTTGCCGTATAAGTACCGCGCACGGGAACCGGCGACTGTTTGCAATTGTGTCTGCAAATTACAGCTCCGTAAGGTCCTGATGCGAAAGTGTTAGCATCCGGGGCTCATTTGTTTTTCAGGAGCACATCGATGAAATTCGCGATCCGGGCCGCACTGGCCGCTTTCTGCGTAACGACTGCCGCCGCGTGCGTGGCGGGCCCCGCATCGGCGCCCGCCGTGCCGGCCGAGTCGATCAAGATGTTTCCGCAGGCAGCGGCCGGCCAGCAGCGCGTCGTGATCGGGCTGCCCGCGCTCGAGAACGAGGGCGATGCCCGCGTCGAGCTGATGATCGGCAAGACGCTGCAGACCGACTGCAACCAGCAGTGGTTCGGCGGCGAGCTGAGCGCAGAGGACGTGAAGGGCTGGGGTTATACGTACTACCAGCTCACCGACGTGAAGGGCCCGGCCTCGACGCTGATGGCGTGCCCGGGCCAGGCGCCGCAGCAACGCTTCGTGCAGGTGCGCGGTGACGGCCAGCTGCTGCGCTACAACAGCCGCCTGCCGCTCGTCGTCTATGTACCGGACGGCTTCGAGGTGCGCTATCGCGTGTGGCATGCGTCGAAGGACGTGCAGCACGCGGCGAAGCAGTAACCCGCCGGTGCGGTCGCGCGCGGCGGGGTCCTGCCGCTACGCGCCGCCCGTGCTGCTCGCACCGACGAGCGCCGGCCATGCGGCCAGCGCGGCCTGTGCGACGGCCTCCAGATCGCGGCGGCTCGCGCCGTCGCGCGCCTGGATCGACATGCCCTGCTGAACCGTCACGTAGTAGCGGGCAATCGCGTCGAGGTTCGCGTGTACCGAGATCTCGCCGGTTGCGACGCCTTGCCGGAGGCGCTCCCGCAGCGCCTCCACCGTACCCTCGCGCATCGCGATCAGCGTTTGCCGGACCGTATCGGAGCGTTCGGCCGGATGCAGCGCCGACAGCACGACCAGGCAGCCGGCCGGTTTCGAGCGCCGCGTGAATACGCGTGCGGTATTCATCAGGTAGTTTTGCATCGCGTCGTGCGCGTTGCCCGCGCGTTCGACACCCTCCCAGATTTCCCGTCCTTCCGTGGCGCCGTAGCGATCGAGCGCCTGCCGGAACAATGTCTCCTTGCTTCCGAATGCCGCATACAGGCTTGGCGACGCGATGCCCATCGCGGCCGTTAGGTCCGTCATCGACGCACCCTCGTAGCCGAGGCGCCAGAACACCTCCATCGCGCGATCCAGCGCCGCTTCCTTGTCGAAGCTCCTCGGTCGGCCTCGTTCAGCCATTGCATCCGTCCCATCGTCGATATCTGTATCGATCGATAAAATAAATCAATTGACTGTGCGGCGCAACTTGCCACATTCTGTGTTGGTCGTTACATAAATGAGGAAAGGAACCGACATGAACCGACTTCAGGGCAAACGTGCACTCATCACGGGCGGCAGCCGCGGCATCGGCGCAGCGATCGCGAAACGGCTGGCGGCCGATGGTGCGGACGTTGCGATCACCTACGAAAAATCGGCCGAGCGGGCGCAGGCCGTTGTCGCGAGCATCGAGGCGCTGGGGCGTCGTGCCGTCGCGATCCAGGCCGACAGCGCAGATCCGGTTGCCGTGCGCAATGCGGTCGACCGCGCGGCGGAGACGTTCGGCGGGCTCGACATTCTCGTCAACAACGCGGGGATTTTCCGGGGGAGTGCGCTGGATGACCTCACGCTCGACGATATCGACGCGACGCTGAACGTGAACGTGCGCGCGGTGATCGTCGCGTCGCAGGCGGCGGCGCGGCATCTCGGGGAGGGCGGGCGCATCGTGTCGACCGGCAGTTGCCTCGCGACGCGCGTGCCCGATGCGGGGATCAGCCTCTATGCGGCGAGCAAGGCCGCGTTGATCGGCTGGACGCAAGGGCTCGCGCGCGACCTCGGCTCGCGCGGCATCACGGTCAACATCGTGCATCCGGGGTCGACGGATACCGACATGAATCCGGCGGACGGCGAACATGCGAGCGCGCAGCGTTCGCGGATGGCGATTCCGCAGTACGGCAAGGCCGATGACGTGGCTGCGCTCGTGGCGTTCGTCGTCGGGCCGGAAGGGCGGTCGATCAACGGGACCGGGTTGACGATCGACGGCGGTGCGAACGCGTAAAGGCCGATGGCCGGCGTGAGCTGGCCGGGTGGCGATGCGTTCGTTGTTCGTGATTCGTTACTGGCAGCCGAGGCGCTGATGCTCGGCTTCCAGGTCGGCCCGTTTGTCGTAGGCGCGCAGTTCGTTGCGCGGTTTGCCGTCCGGGCCCATTCCGCGCACGATCTTCTGGCCACGGTCGGGTGAGTGCGTTACCGCGTCGATGCCCGCGGCCAGTTCACGGCAGCGGGCGTTGGAGGATGAGGGCGCCTGATGCGGTGCTGCCGCGGCTGTGACGTTGGCGATGCCTGGGCTGACGTAGCGCTGTTTGGCGGGGGCCGTGCCGGTATCGGCGGCGTTTGCCGTGCCGGCCATCACTGAAAGCGCGGCGAGCGCCGCGATCGTTCGAATCATTGGAGAAGTCCGTTTGCTGAACTGAAGAAGGTTCGGAATTCTACGCAATGTGCGGTGTAGGTCTGCGGCGAATGGGGGCGGTGCGGTCGCGTGTCGCAGGTCAGGGTGAAGACTTGATTGCATCGCCGGCCGTGTGCGTGGCTGCACGCGCGCACAACGTTCGCGAAACGCCGAACAGCAAAAAGCCCGCTTGCTTTCGCAGAGCGGGCTTCGGCATTTGGTTGCGGGGGTAGGATTTGAACCTACGACCTTCGGGTTATGAGCCCGACGAGCTGCCAGACTGCTCCACCCCGCGGCGCGAAGTGTACTAGGGCTGATGCGAGGAGTCAAACGATTCCGGAAGATGGCCGGCCGATCCGCTCGATGTCGAAGACGAAGCGCACAACGAGTATCGCCTGGACCTTGGGCTGCCGGCACACGATGCTGGTTCTGGAAGCGCTTCACGTTCCTCGCGCGAGCAGGCACACATGGCTATGCCGCCCGTCATTTGTGTGCCTGCGCGGTCCGATGGGGACGATCGGTGATGGCCGACGCGTTTCTCGCCGGCCATGCGACGATCTTTGGGCGACGGCCGTCGCGAAGACGACAGGCGGATTGACCGGCCCGGTTGGGGCACTACGGAGATGCGGGCAACGTCGGCGTCTTGCGCAGCTCGAACCAGTAGTGGCTTATTTCATCGTCCGGGACGTTGAATCGCCCGAGCCACGCCTCGGTCGCTACAGCGGTGTTGAGCATCGGAGCAGTGCTGTCGAGCGTCCCGTCCTGCAGGGTATCGAGGGTGTCGACAACGATCCGCCGCAGCGCGTGATTCAACAGCACATATGCTGCGGGAGGAGAGACGGGGACCCCGGGCCCATTGGACACGCCGGATTCCGGTGCAACGCCAGCCTGAATGATCGAGCCTCCGTCACCCAGTGGATGACGGCCGAACCAGTCTGGCGGGAGCGCAAGCGACGACGCGCCGCCGGCCGCCTCGACCAACTCGGCGTCGAGCGCGTTCAGCCAGTCGACCGTCTTGATTTTCGTATAGAGCTTGCGGACATTCGAGCGCATCGGATCGCCGACGTCGATGCCCGGACCGAAGCGGCGTGCGTAGAAGTATTCGCTGGCTTCATTCGGCCGGCGGCCCATCGGCGGTACGTTGACGGCAAGCCCACCGTGGCCGCTGATCGTCGGTAATGCTTCGGCAAACGCTCGAAACAGCGTTTCGAATACGCCGGGGCGGTGTGTGACAAATGCACGCGGTACCGTGAAGGCCAGGCCATCGAGCCCGCGTCTTCGCGCTGCCTTCTTTTCGCTGAGCGCGAACACGGTGAAGTCATAGAACCCGGTGGCGAGTTTGTGCTCGGCGTTGGTCATCGCAACCGCAAGGGTTTCGTCAGCCGGAACGCTTGCAGCAAGGTGTTCGAATCCCGGAGCCTTGTCGTACGGGATCGGCTCTTCGCCCTCGGCGTAGAACCAGCATAGCGGTCCGGACTGTGACTGAGTTTGGCCGTTCGCCACTTCGAGTGCGTGCTGATACTCCTCGATCGCCGCGCTGTACTGCTTGAAGCAGCGCACTAGCGTTTGCCGAACCTCCGGGGTGAAGCCGTTGCGGAAGTAGAGCACACCCCGCACTACGAGAGCGGCGCCGGTGATCGCTTTTTGGTAAGCGGGTTCGTAAAGCCCGAAGGGCATGGTGTCCACGCGGCGCGGATCCTTTGCCCAAGCTGCAATTTCGTCGTTCGTCATGGCGTTAAAACGGACCGGCAGGTATAGGAGATGACGGACCGGGTCCCGGCCCGATCACGGGTGGGAGTGCCGGGCCTCCGGGGGCGCTGCTACTGCCGTCGAACAAGTCATCGAGCTCGGATTGTCGCGCGGATCGTGTTGAGCGCGAAGTTTTCTTCTGACCGTCGTCGTCCCCACATCCGCAGTCTGCTGCGCCGAGGTGGACAAACTTCGAGGGGCTGCCTGCAATTTCGATATAGTCGTCCTCCTGATCGGGACCGTAGCTGTCGCCGGGGAACTTCATTTCCACAACGGTCTTGATGTTCGATTGCACTGGAGGTATCGACGGGTCGTTCACGATAACAACGTCAGGGCGGCGGATGTCTCCCTTCTCGTACTTTTCCCCTTGCTTGGCCACACGTCTTTTATCCACCGGCGAATGCCCGTGTTGGGCTCCAGCGGTTCGTCATGGTCCATGATCGGCTCGGGCGGATCCGTCGTCATGTCGTAAGGCTGCTCCGGACGGTATGCCGTTGGAACGCCTGTCTGCATCTTCGACACTTCATTCGGTAGCCCAAGGCGCATCTCTACACATCGCTGTCGCTGAATGGTTCCGGCTTTCGTCGCGACGCCGATCCGTCTGCATTCGAAAAATGTGTGGCACAGAACCTTTCGATCCTTCGCGGAGAGCTTGGACGCGCTAAAACCTACCTGTGTTGTCTGGCCATTCGTGCTTGAGCCCCCGGTTGATGACCCCGGGGAATAGCCGCCGCTCACGCCTCGCTTCCGGGCTGATGGAACGACAGCGATGCCGCTTGGTGGCTGTTGAGCCAGCCTGTGTGGCCGCTCGCGTCAGTCACGCCTTGAATCGTTCGGCCGTCTGCTGATGTCACCATGTACGGGTGATTGCCGATCGGCACGCGCGTCTTGTCGTCGAGGAGCTGGAAGCGACCACGATATGCACCGTCGTCTTGCGTGGCGGTTGTCGCGAACACGCTCTTGCCGCCGCCGACCGATCCGCCTGCGCTGGACGTCGGCTCAACCGTGGCCGTTTCCTGCGATGCGATGAGCGTCGCGCCGCAGGCGGTCATGTCGCCTTCCGTTGCGACCGCTCGGCCGCCGAACGTCATGCTGCGAACCCGGACAGCAACGATTGGATAGACGCCGCCGCATTTCGGACACGACACCATGTCACCCTCCAGTGCCAGTGGCTTGCCGTAGGCGGTGTTGGTCGACGTGCAGACGAGCACGCGACCGCCGTGGGACGTTGTATCGCCCTCTCGAATGAATGATGAGCCCATGCTTGGTCCTCTCAGGTAAACCCGAGCGGAATGTAGCACGGGCTGAATCGGCCCTTGTCCTGCCAAGTTTGACGGGGGCTGGACTCGTGACGCGTAGGGAGACGGCGGTGCGTGGTCAGCTCATACAACTTCGTGTTTTTTGCGGCGTGCAGCGTAGTGCGCATCACACCCGCGCTTTCTCTCTAGCCGAGGCACCCCCAGGGGGCATTTTCATACCGAAATTCACGCGGCCGGCAATGTGGTGCCAACTCTCAAAAATCAGTGGGGGCAAGCGGGATTTCTTGTGAATCTTGGGGAGGTTTGGGGCTTGGCTGGTCCCCCCGACAGGAATCGAACCTGTATCTAGCGCTTAGGAGGCGCTTGTTCTATCCATTGAACTACGGGGAGAGCCATGTCCGGGCAATCGCGCGAAAAAACGCGAACCGGACGGCGGTGTGGACAGCGCGCAGAGTATAGCAAAGGCGCGGCGCGTCGGCGGGGCGGAATGCGCACCGACGCGCGTATCGCGTGATCAGCCGCGATCGGAACGGGAAATCAGAAATCGACGACGACGAAATCTTCCTTGCCCACGTCGCACAGCGGGCAGCGCCAGTCGGCGGGAATGTCGGCGAAACGCGTGCCGGCGGCGATGCCTTCGTCGGGCAGCCCTTCCTCTTCGTTGTAGACCCACCCGCAAATCAGGCAGACCCAGCTCTGGTATTCGGTTACTTCGCTCATGTGACGCTCGGGAAAATGGAAATTCGATGATGCCGTCTGCGGCCTGGCCGGCGGACGAAAGGCGCAATGGTACCGGAATTTCGCCGAACGCCTCCGCAACGTCGTTTTAAACGTACGCATCGCGAACAAGTCGATCGAAACACACATGCCGTGTGTGCGGTGTATCCTTCCCGGGCTGTCCAATCATAAGGAGAATGCGATGCTGAACAGAAAGTGGATCGCGGGTGCGATGTGCGTGGCGGCGATGGCCGTATCGACGGTCGCGCGGGCCGAGGCGCGCGTGTTTTTCGTTGAACCGGCGGACGGCGCGACGGTGTCGAACCCGGTGCACGTGAAGTTCGGTCTGGAAGGCATGGAGCTTCGGCCGGCCGGCGACATGACGCCGAACACCGGTCATCACCACTTGCTGATCGACGGCCGGCCGATCCCGAAGGGCGACGTGATTCCCGCGAGCGAACGTTCGCTGCACTTCGGCAAGGCACAGACCGAAACCGACATCAAGTTGCCGCCGGGCCAGCACACGCTGACGCTGCAGTTCGGCGACGGCGCACATCGGTCGTACGGCCCCGAACTGAGCCAGACCATCAGCGTCAACGTCAAGTAAGCGGTCACACCCGCGCGGACATCCCGGCCATCCCTGCAACAGGGATGCGCCCGCCCGCTGCCGGGTGCCTGCGACCCGCGCGCGGCGGCCGCCCACCGGCCGTCGCGGTCGATCTTGCGGCATTATCCGTCCGGCCATGCCGGTGGCGGCGTCCGCGCCCGGTACAATGGGTGCTTCCGATTCCTCTCTCCGCCGTCTCCCCATGTCGCTCTATTCCATTACCGGCGCGCAGCTCGCGTTCGGTCACGTCGCGTTGCTCGATCACGCGGATTTCTCGCTGGAAGCCGGCGAGCGCGTCGGCCTGATCGGCCGCAACGGTGCGGGCAAGTCGTCGCTGCTGAAGATCGTCGCCGATCTTGCCAAGCCTGACGACGGGCTGATCACGCGCCAGCAGGAGCTCGTGACCGTCTACGTGCCGCAGGAGCCCGAGTTCGAACCGGGCGCGACGGTGTTCGACGCGGTTGCGTCGGGGCTCGCGCATACGCGCGAACTGCTCGAAGAATACGATGCGATTGCGCACCGCCTTGCGGATATACCGGAAGGTGCCGAGCACGATGCGCTGCTCGCGCGGATGAACGCGCTGCAGTCGTCGCTCGATGCGCACGACGCGTGGAGCTGGCGCACGCGCGTGTCGATGACGCTCGCGCAGATCGGCCTGCTCGACGGCGACGCAAGCGTCGATGCATTGTCGGGCGGGATGCAGAAGCGCGTCGCGCTGGCGCGTGCGCTGGTGCTGCAGCCCGACGTGCTGCTGCTCGACGAACCGACCAACCACCTCGACTTCGACGGCATCCGCTGGCTGGAAGAGCTGCTCGTCTCGCAGCGCGCGGGCCTGCTGTTCATCACCCACGATCGCGCGTTCCTCGACCGCGTCGCGACGCGGATCGTCGAGCTCGATCGCGGCCGGCTGCTGTCGTATCCGGGCAATTTCTCCGCGTACCAGACGCGCAAGGCGCAGCAGCTCGAAGTCGAGCGCGTGGAAAACGACAAGTTCGACAAGTTGCTCGCGCAGGAAGAAGTGTGGATCCGCAAGGGGGTCGAGGCGCGCCGCACGCGCAGCGTCGGCCGCATCGCGCGGCTCGTGCAGATGCGCAACGAGCGCGCGGAGCGCCGCAATTCGCAGGGCAACGTGAGGCTCGACGTCGCGCAGGGCGAGAAGTCCGGCAAGATCGTCGCGGAGCTGACCGACGTGACGAAGCGCTATGGCGGCCGCACGGTCGTCGACCGTTTCACGACGACGGTCATGCGCGGCGACAAGATCGGCTTCGTCGGCCCGAACGGTGCGGGCAAGACCACGCTGCTCAAGCTGATCCTCGGCGAGCTGAAGCCGGACGAAGGCACGGTGCGCACCGGCACGAACCTGCAGGTCGCGTATTTCGACCAGATGCGTGCGCAGCTCGACCAGGACAAGAGCCTCGCGGATACGATCAGCCCCGGCAGCGAATGGGTCGAGATCGGCGGCGTGCGCAAGCACGTGATGAGCTATCTCGGCGATTTCCTGTTCGCGCCGGAACGCGCGCGGTCGCCGGTGAAGTCGCTGTCGGGCGGCGAGCGCAATCGTCTGCTGCTCGCGCGCCTGTTCGCGCGTCCGGCTAACGTGCTGGTGCTCGACGAACCGACCAACGATCTCGACATCCCGACGCTCGAACTGCTCGAAGAACTGCTGGCCGACTACGACGGCACGGTGCTGCTGGTCAGCCACGATCGCGCATTCCTCGACAACGTCGTGACGTCGGTGATCGCGGCCGAGGGCGACGGCAAGTGGCGCGAATACGTCGGCGGCTTCAGCGACTGGCAGATCCAGAGCGAGCGTTCGGAGCAGCTCGCGCAGCAGGAAGCCGCGAAGCGCGCGGTCAAGGAAGCGGCGCCGGTGAAGGAAGACCCGGCGAAGAGCGCCGCGGGCCGCAACGCGCAGCGCACGGTGAAGCTGTCGTTCAACGAGCAGCGCGAGCTCGATTCGCTGCCGGAGAAGATCGCCTCGCTCGAGGACGAGCAGAAGACGATCAATGCGCAGCTCGAGGACGGCTCGATTTTCGCGAAGGATCCGCAGGAAGGCACGCGCCTGACCGAGCGCTTCGCGGCGATCGACGATGAATTGCTCGCCGCGCTCGAGCGGTGGGAAACGCTCGAGGCGAAGCGCAAGCCGGCGTGACGCGTGCGGCGCGCGCCAATCCCGCCATTGGCGCGCCACGCGGAACCAGTAGAATACCGCGCGTTCAGGGTCGCGCAGCGCACGCCGCGCGCCCGCTTTCGGAGCAGTCCAAGCACACCGTTGTTTCGATTCGCTTTTTTACGGAACTCAACGTTTTGTCCACGACGTTATCCACACGAGGTGTGGACAACGTCCCGATGAATGACGAAATTCAGCGCCTATGTCAACGAAGAAACCCAGCGCGGCCTATAGCGAAGCATCGATCAAGGTGCTCAAGGGTCTCGAGCCGGTCAAGCAGCGGCCCGGCATGTACACCCGTACCGAGAATCCGCTGCACATCATCCAGGAAGTCATCGACAACGCGTCCGACGAGGCGCTCGGCGGCTACGGCAAGCAGATCACGGTGACGCTGCATGCCGACCAGTCGATCTCGGTCGAGGACGACGGTCGCGGGATCCCGTTCGGCATGCACCCCGAAGAAGGCGTGCCGGTCGTCGAAATCGTGTTCACGCGCCTGCACGCAGGCGGCAAGTTCGACAAGGCCGCCGGCGGCGCCTATACATTCTCGGGCGGCCTGCACGGCGTCGGCGTGTCGGTGACGAACGCGCTCGCGACGCGCCTCGACGTAACGGTGTGGCGCGACGGCAAGATCGCCGAGCTTGGCTTCGCCGAAGGCGACGTCGTCAAGCCGCTCGCGACGCAGGGCGCGGGCCGCGGTGAAAAGAAATCCGGCACGCGCGTGCAGGTGTGGCCGAATCCGAAGTACTTCGATTCGCCGAACCTGCCGCTCGGCGAGCTGCAGCGTCTGCTGCGCTCGAAGGCCGTGCTGCTGCCGGGCGTCGAGGTCGTGCTCGTCAACGAGAAGAGCGGCGAGCGCCAGACGTGGAAATATGAAGACGGCCTGCGCGGCTACCTGCTCGACGAAATGAACGGCAGCGAACTGCTGATCCCGCTGTTCGAAGGCGAGCGGTTCGCCGATTCGCGTTCGGGCGACGATACGTTCGCCGAAGGCGAGGGCGCGTCGTGGGTCGTCGCGTGGAGCGAGGAAGGTTCGCTCGTGCGCGAGTCGTACGTGAACCTGATCCCGACGCCGGCCGGCGGCACGCATGAATCCGGCCTGCGCGACGGCCTGTACCAGGCCGTGAAGAGCTTCGTCGAGCTGCACAACCTGCAGCCGAAGGGCGTGAAGCTGCTCGCGGAAGACGTGTTCGCACGCGTGTCGTTCGTGCTGTCCGCGAAGGTGCTCGATCCGCAGTTCCAGGGGCAGATCAAGGAGCGCCTGAACAGCCGCGACGCGGTGAAACTCGTGTCGTCGTTCTCGCGCCCGGCGCTCGAGCTGTGGCTGAACCAGCACGTCGAGCACGGCAAGAAGCTCGCCGAACTCGTGATCAAGCAGGCGCAGGCGCGCACGCGCGCGGGCCAGAAGGTCGAGAAGCGCAAGAGCTCGGGCGTCGCGGTGCTGCCCGGCAAGCTGACCGACTGCGAGACCGAGGATATTGCGCGCAACGAACTGTTCCTCGTCGAGGGCGACTCGGCGGGCGGCTCCGCGAAGATGGGCCGCGACAAGGAATACCAGGCGATCCTGCCGCTGCGCGGCAAGGTGCTGAACACGTGGGAAACCGAGCGTGACCGCCTGTTCGCGAACAACGAGGTGCACGACATCTCGGTCGCGATCGGCGTCGATCCGCACAGCCCCGACGACACCGTCGACCTGTCGAACCTGCGCTACGGCAAGATCTGCATCCTGTCGGATGCGGACGTCGACGGCTCGCACATCCAGGTGCTGCTGCTCACGCTGTTCTTCAAGCATTTCCCGCAACTGATCGAGCGCGGCCACGTGTGCGTCGCGCGGCCGCCGCTGTTCCGCGTCGACGCGCCCGCGCGCGGCAAGAAGGCCGCGCAGAAGCTCTATGCGCTCGACGACGGCGAACTCGAAGCGATTCTCGACAAGCTTCGCAAGGACGGCGTGCGCGAGACCCAGTGGAGCATCAGCCGCTTCAAGGGCCTCGGCGAAATGAGCGCCGAGCAGCTGTGGGACACGACGATGAACCCCGATACGCGCCGCCTGATGCCCGTGAAGCTCGGCGAGCTCGACTACGAGGCGACCGTCGCGCGCATGACGATGCTGATGGGCAAGGGCGAGGCAGCCGCGCGGCGCGGCTGGCTCGAGGAAAAGGGCAACGACGTCGAAGCGGATATCTAAGCAGGGAATCCGCACGGCCGGGCACGACGCCCGGCCCGGCCTCTCGCTACTTACGAATACGGAATTCAGATGGACGACAATACTTCCGATCTCTTTGCCAGCCCCGACGCGCCCGAGAGTGACGCGCTGACGCTCGGCAACTACGCGGAGCAGGCGTATCTCAGCTACGCGGTCAGCGTCGTGAAGAGCCGCGCGCTGCCCGACGTGTGCGACGGCCAGAAGCCGGTGCAGCGCCGGATCCTGTTCGCGATGAACGAAATGGGCCTCGGCCCGGACGCGAAGCCGGTGAAGTCGGCGCGCGTGGTCGGCGACGTGCTCGGTAAATACCACCCGCACGGCGACCAGTCGGCGTATGACGCGCTCGTGCGTCTCGCGCAGGATTTCTCGCTGCGCTACCCGCTGATCGACGGGCAGGGCAACTTCGGTTCGCGCGACGGCGACGGCGCGGCGGCGATGCGATACACCGAAGCGCGGCTCACGCCGATCGCGAAGCTGCTGCTCGACGAGATCGACCAGGGCACGGTCGACTTCATGCCGAACTACGACGGTTCGTTCGAGGAGCCGAAAACGCTGCCGAGCCGCATGCCGTTCGTGCTGCTGAACGGCGCGTCGGGCATCGCGGTCGGTCTTGCCACCGAAATCCCGTCGCACAACCTGCGCGAAGTCGCGGCGGCGGCGGTCACCTTGATCCGCAATCCGAAGCTCACGCACGCGGAGCTGATGAACCTGATCCCCGGCCCGGACTTCCCGGGCGGCGGCCAGATCATCTCGAGCGACACCGAGATCGCGGCGGCGTATGAAACCGGCCGCGGCAGCCTGAAGGTGCGCGCGCGCTGGAAGATCGAGGATCTCGCGCGCGGCCAGTGGCAACTCGTCGTGACCGAACTGCCGCCGAGCACGTCGGGCCAGAAGGTACTCGAGGAAATCGAGGAACTGACCAACCCGAAGCTCAAGCTCGGCAAGAAGACGCTGACGCCCGAGCAGCTCAACACGAAGAAGGCGATGCTCGACCTGCTCGATGCGGTGCGCGACGAGTCGGGCAAGGAAGCGGCGGTGCGGCTCGTGTTCGAGCCGAAGTCGCGCACGATCGACCAGACGGAATTCGTGAATACGCTGCTCGCGTACACGAGCCTCGAATCGAACGCGACGCTGAACCTCGTGATGATCGGCGCCGACGGCCGCCCGGGCCAGAAGGGCCTGCTGACGATCCTCGACGAGTGGGTGAAGTTCCGCCAGCTGACGATGACGCGCCGTTGCCGCCATCGTCTCGCGAAGGTCGACGACCGCATCCACATCCTCGAAGGGCGGATGATCGTCTTCCTGAACATCGACGAGGTGATCCGCATCATCCGCGAGTCGGACGAGCCGAAGGCCGCGCTGATGAGCGCGTTCGGCCTCAGCGACCGTCAGGCCGAAGACATTCTCGAAATCCGCCTGCGCCAGCTCGCGCGGCTCGAGAAGATCAAGATCGAGAAGGAGCTCGAAACGCTGCGCGACGAGAAGGCGAAGCTCGAGGAACTGCTCGCGAACGAAAGCGCGATGAAGCGGCTGATGATCAAGGAGATCGAGGCCGACGCGAAGCAGTACGGCGACGATCGCCGCACGCTGATCCAGCAGGAAAAGCGCGCGACATTCGAGGCGAAGGTGGTCGACGAGCCGGTGACGGTCGTCGTGTCGCAGAAGGGCTGGGTGCGTGCGCTGAAGGGCCACGGGCTCGACCCGGCCGCGTTCTCGTTCAAGGCCGGCGACAGCCTGTACGCGGCGTTCCAGTGCCGCACGCCGGATCGGCTGATTGCGTGGGGCAGCAGCGGCCGCGTGTATTCGGTCGACGTGTCGGTGCTGCCGGGCGGGCGCGGTGACGGCGTGCCCGTCACGTCGCTGATCGAGCTCGAGTCGGGCTCGCACCTGATGCACTACTACGCGGCACCGGCCGACCAGCAACTGCTGCTCGCGTCGAGCAACGGCTTCGGCTTCCTCGCGAAGGTCGGCGACATGGTGAGCCGCGTGAAGGCCGGCAAGGCATTCATGACGATCGACGCGGGCGCGGCGCCGCTCGCGCCGATGCCGGTGCTGCCGAACGCGACGCAGGTCGCGTGCCTGTCGAGCGGCGGCCGCCTGCTCGTGTTCGGGATGGACGAGATGAAGACGCTGTCCGGCGGCGGGCGCGGCGTGATCCTGATGGCGCTCGACGACAAGGAAACGCTCGTGCAGGCGCTCGCGATCGATCCGGCCGGCGTCGTGCTGATCGGCACGGGCCGCGGCGGCAAGGCGCAGGACGAGACGCTGTCGTATGCGGGGCTCGCGCCGCACCTCGGCAAGCGCGCACGCAAGGGCCGCGCACCGGAGACGAAGCTCAAGGTCGTCAACGAGCTGCGTCCGCTGCTCGGCTGACGCCGCGCGCGGATCGCCCGGATCGTCCGGTTCGGCCGCGATCGAAGGCCGCACGTCCGCTTCGGCGGGTGTGCGGCTTTTTCTTTGAGGGCGGGGGTTGGGGTAAGCAAGCGTGGCGCTGTCACGCGAAACTTGCAAAATATTGTGAAATCGCGCCGAGGGTCTGAACCGAGAGGCGACCGGCCGGTCGAACGTCGCTTGATGCCGCGTGTGACGCGGCCGTTCGCCGCACCCCACTCATCACAGGATTGTCGCCATGTCCCACGCTGTTGCCGTCGCGCTGTTTCTTCATCTGCTGGCCGTTGCCGTGTGGGTGGGCGGGATGGTCTTCGCGAACTTCTGCCTGCGCCCGGCGCTGTCCGACCTGTCGCCGCAGCTCCGGCTGCCGCTGATCGAAGGCGTGTTCGGTCGCTTCTTCAACTGGGTGGCGGGCGCCGTCATCGTGATCCTGCTGTCCGGCGGCTTCCTGCTCATGGAATTCGGCGGCGCGCACGCGACGTGGTCGCTGCATGCGATGGCCGGGCTCGGTGTCGTGATGATGCTGATCTTCGGGCATATCCGCTTCGCGCTGTTTCCGCGCATCCGTCGGGCGGTGCAGGCGCAGAACTGGCCGGACGGCGCGCGCGCAGTGAACGCGGTGCGCCTGCTCGTCGTCGTGAACCTGGTGCTCGGCGTCGTCACGGTCGGGGCGGCCGTGCTGTCGCGCGGTTTCTGATCGTTCGGCATCGGCCGCCGGCCCGGCGGCCTGCGCCGCTACGCGGCGAGCATTGCATCGAGCAGCCACGCGCCGGCCGGGCCGAGCGGCCGGTTGCGCGACCACACCGCATCCACCCGCACGCGGCGGGGCCAGCCGCGTGAGCGCAGCTCGCACAGGCGGTCGCGTGCGAAGTGCTCGACCATCCAGCGCGGCAGTTCCGCCCAGCCGAACCCCAGCACGGCCATTTCCAGCAACATCAGGTAGCTCGGCGCCAGCCAGTGCTGCGTGCCGACGACGATCCGGTCGTCGGTGCCGCGACCTTCCGTTTTCACATAGGTATTGAGGCGCAGTTCGCGCACGTCGCGCAGCGCCGCGTGCGGCACCTCGGTGTCGCCGTATTCGGCGAGCGCGTGGGTGTGGCCGACGAACAGCCCGATCTCCGACTCCTCCGCCACCGTCGCCGCGCCGATATCGGCCGGGTAGGCCGTTCGCGCGGCCATCAGCCCGAGCTGCGCGCGGCCTTGCTGGATCAGGTCGAGCACGTCCTCGTGCTCGGCGATCTGGCATTCGAGCTCGAGCGCCGGAAAGCGCCTTTCGAGCGCCATCAGCGTCTCCTCGTAACGCTTTGACTGGTACGTATCGGACACGACGAGCGTCAGTCGCGCTTCCTCGCCGTGCGCGAGCCGCGCGGCGGTGCGGTCGATCGCCGCACTGGCCTCGAGGGCGCGCTGCACCTGCGGCAGCAGCGCGCGCCCGGCGTCGGTCAGCGTCGGCGTGCGCGTGGCGCGATCGAACAACTGCACACCGAGATCGATTTCGAGGTTCGCAATCGCCTCCGACACGGTCGACTGGCGCTTGCCGAGCTTGCGTGCGGCAGCCGTGAACGAGCCGAGCAGCGCGGCTTCGGCGAAAGCGAGCAGGGCTTCGGGGGCGTGGTGCATGCGGCGCTCCAGACTCTGTTATATCGGTAAAACCGATGATAACAAACTGGATTCATACGGTATCGCCGATCAAAATGGCCGACATGAATCAAGCAACGGATGGGAGAGCATCATGAAACAGATGAACAAAACGGTGACGGAACGGCTGCTGCATGCGCTGACGTTCGAGCTGGTCGCAATCGCGCTGTGCGCACCGATCGGCGCGTGGCTGCTCGACATGCCGGTGTCGCACGTCGGCGTGCTGACGGTGATGGTGTCGCTGATCGCGATGGCGTGGAACATGGCGTTCAACACGCTGTTCGACCGCTTCGAGCGGCGGGCGGGTCTGAAGCGCACGCTCGGCATGCGGATCGCGCACGCAGTGATGTTCGAGCTTGGCCTCGTCGCGATGGTGGTGCCGGTTGCCGCGTGGTGGCTGAACGTGAGCCTCGTCGAGGCGCTGCTGCTCGACCTCGGCATCGTGCTGTTCTTCCTGCCTTACACGTTCGGCTTCAACCTCGCCTACGACGCGCTGCGTGCCCGCTGGATGGCGCGCCGGGTCGCGGTGCAGGCCGGTTGAGGGCGGTCGGGGCGGATTGAGCCGGGCAGGGCGACGAGGCCGTCGCCCGTCAGCGCGCGGCGGCCCACAGCCACACGCTGCACCCGACGGCGACCGCACCGTAGACGGCATAGACGGGCACCTTGAAGCGCGTGAAGCACAGCGTCGCGAAGGCGCCCGTCAGCCAGTAAACGGGGTCGGCCGGCTCGCGATGCAGGATCTTCACGACGGCGACGACGAGAAAGCCCGTCGTCGCCGCGCGCAGCAGGCGCATCCCGTGCTCGAAGCGCGCATGGCGCTTGAGCCGGAACAGGTGGTTCTGCGCAAACACGACGAGACATCCCGACGGAATGAACAGCGCGGCCGTGGCGAGCAGGGCGCCGACCCAGCCGTCGGTCAGGTAACCGAGAAACGGCACGACGTTCAGCAGCGGCCCCGGTGCCACGGGCGACAGCGCGAACGCCAGCGTGAAGTCGTGATCGGAGATGCCCGTCGCCGGCGAGACGAACAGCGTCTTGAGCACCGGCAGCGCGGAAAAGCCGCCGCCGAACAGCGTCATCCCGGCGCCCGCGAGGCGCGGCCACAGCAACTGCGCCTGGTAATCGCCGGGCAGCGGCACCGCGAACAGCACGACGAGCACGCCGAGCAACACGAGCAGGTTGCGGTCGCGCTTCGACAGCGTGAAATCGACTGCATCGCGTTGCGACGGCCCCGTCAGCCAGCCCGCTGCAAACGCAGCGAACAGAATCCCGACGAAAGCGGCCGGACTATGTGCGAAAGCGAGCAGAATCGTCGACAGCGCGGCGATCGTCTGTTCAAGCCGCGTCCGTGCGAGCGAGCGCAACTGTTTGACCCACGTGACGCCGATCAGCGCGGCGAGCACCATCCCGAAGTGATTGATCAGCATCGGCGCGGCAAGCGAGCGCACGAGCGGTGTCTGATAGAAGACCGCGAACAGCGTCATCAGGATCGAGAACGGCAGCACGCTCGCGATGCCGGCAACCCACGCGCCGGCGCGGCCATGCAGCGTCTGGCCGACCTGCACGGCAACATTGCAGCCGACCGGGCCCGGCACGAGCCAGGCGAGCGCGACGAGATCGCCGAAGACGTGCGGCTCGATGCGTTGCAGCCGCTCCACGTAGTGGCGTTCGAGCTGCGCCATCATCGAAAGCCCGCCCCATGAGACCGCAGAAATGCCGGCAATGACCTTGAACAAGGCCCACAGGGATGCCTGTGCCTCTTCGACACGGGCGGTCGCTTCGACTTCGACGGTGGTCATGATTGTGTTGTTGGCGCAGGGCCGGATCTCTCGCGTAGGGCCATGCCGGCGGCCCGCCGACACGTAGGCCCTCCCGATTGTCCGCCGCGCACCATGACACTGCCATGCGCGAAAACGCTAGTTAATGAACTAAACGATCGGATCGGAAAACGAAACAATTGCGGCGGTGCGCAACGTGCGCCGCAGTTGCAGCGGCAGCGCCGCTCAGGCGCCCGTGCTGCCGGTCGCGCGATGCGCGATGACGTTCGGATGGTCGCCGCGCACGCCGAAGCGCGCGATCAGCGCGGGGATCGCATCGGCCGGCACCGGGCGCGAGAACAGGAAGCCCTGCGCCTCGATCTCGCCGAGCGCGGACAGCCACGTGATCTGCTCCTCGGTTTCCGTGCCTTCGACGACGACGGTCAGGCCGAGCGAGCGTGCGAGATGCACGATCGACGACACCATCACGCACACGCTGCGATCGTTCGGGATGGCCTGCACGAACGAGCGGTCGACCTTCAGCGTGTCGACGGAGAAGCGGTGCAGGTACGACAGCGACGAGTAGCCGGTGCCGAAATCGTCGAGCGCGATGCGGATGCCGAGTTTCTTCAACGCGACGATTTTCTCGGACACGAGCTCCGGATATTCCATCATCGCGGTCTCGGTGATCTCGAGTTCGAGCCGGTTCGCGTCGATGCCGGTTTCCTGCAGCGTGCGCGAGATCGTTTCGATCAGGTCGCCGCGCCAGAACTGCACGGGCGAGATGTTGACCGCGAGCGTCAGCGTGTCGTGGCCCTCGTCGCGCCAGCGCGCGATCTGCTCGCACGCGGTGCGGATCACGAAGTCGCCGATCGGCACGATCAGGCCGGTCGATTCGGCAATCGAAATGAATTCGTTCGCGGAGATGATCCCGTGCTCGGGATGATCCCAGCGTGCGAGCGCCTCGAAGCCGGTGATGTAACGGTGGGTGAGGTCGATCTTCGGCTGGTACGCGAGGAACAGCTGCCCCTCGGCGAGCGCGACGCGCAATTGCTGTTCCCAGCGCATCAGGTGATCGGCACGGTGCGACAGGTGCGGCGCATAGAACTGGTAGCAGTTCTTGCCGGCGTCCTTCGCGCTGTACATCGCGAGGTCGGCCTTCTTCAGCAGGTCGATCTCGCTTTCGTTCGCGACGGTGTGCAGTGCGATGCCGATGCTCGCATGCAGCACGAACGAACTGCCGCGCACGTCGAACGGCTCGGCGAACATCCGAATGATCGCTTCCGCGAGCCGCACCGCGCGCCGCTCGACGTCGTCGCCCTTCATCACGACGACGAACTCGTCGCCGCCGATGCGCGCGAGCGAGCCTTCGTCGCCGACTGCATCGGCCAGACGCGACGCGGTCATTTGCAGCACGATGTCGCCGGCATTGTGGCCGAGGGTGTCGTTGACGGTCTTGAAGTTGTCGAGGTCGATGAACAGCAGCCCGAGCCGCGACAGGCTCGTCGGCATCGACACGTCGTTGCGCAGCCCGCGCAGCGTCGCATAGCGGTTCGCGAGGCCGGTGAGCAGGTCGTATTCGGCGAGCTGCGTCATCTCGCGCTCGCGGCCGAGCAGCTTGCCGATCAGGCCCGTCGCGACGCCGAAGAACGCGAGCATCGCGAGCGTGATGAAGCTCGTCATCAGCAGGTAGACGTTGCGGGTGTGGTAGTAGTCCGCGAACTCTTCCGTCTGCGACAGCCCGACCATCACCGCGAGCGGGTAGCCGTCGAGGTGGCGGTACGACACGATGCGCGTCACGCCGTCGATCGGGTCGATGATCGTGCCCGTCACGCGCTCGGCGATCGGGTAGACGCCCGATGCCGAAAACGCGCCCGGCGCGTTGTTCAGCGAGCCCGTGCGCCGCGCGAGCACCGTGCCCGTATCGGATACCACCGCGATCACGCCTTCCTTGCCGATCGCCGCGTTGTTGTAGAAGTCGTTCGTGAAGTAGCTCGGGTCTTCCGACACCACGACGATGCCCGCGAAACTGCCGTCCGGGTTGTTCAGGCGCCGCGTCATCTGCAGCGTCCAGTGGCTCGACACGCGGCCGAGCACGGGTTTGCTGATGAAGAGGCGGTCGTCGTTGTGCGCGAGGTGGACCTTGAAGTGCTCGCGGTCGGACAGGTTGATCGGCTGCGGATGAAGCTCGGCCGTGTTCGCGAACAGGATGCCCTTCGCGTTGACCAGCGACACCTGGATCAGCGTGTCGCTCGGCACGACGCCTTTTTCGACGGCGCTCGCGAGATTGAAGCGCCCGGGCGACTTCTCGAACTCGAACTTGACGAAGCGGGTGATCTGGTCGACCTGGTGGATCGCCTTGACCGTATGCTGCTCGAGCGCCGAAGAGAGGATGGCCGCGGAAGCCGCCGCTTCCTTGTAGGCGCTGTCCTTTTCCACCGACAGCCGCGCGATGATCACGGCCCACAGCAGCGCGAGCGCCAGCATCCCGAGCAACGGGATCGCAAATAGCGCACGCCGGCGCGATTTGCGCGGCGCGCGTAGCGGCCGGGTCGGCGGCGTGTGGTTGGACCGGGCAGAGCTCATCGAAGCGGGTGGCGTCCTGCTCGCGTGCGCCATCCGTCTGGATGGCGGGCTTGGGTTGGGGTTATCCCGGCGTCTGTTCGTTCGCAGGATGCGCAACCATGGACAGACGTCCGAAACAACGGATTAGGCCCGATATTACTGGTTGGAGCGTTTTTGCGATAGTTGGGCGAAGCGTAGGGGCGCCGGACGAGCCGGCGCCATCGCACATCGCGGAATGTCAATCAGGTGACCGGAACGTGCCGTCGACGACCGTCACGACATGGCCGCCGATCCAGGTCGTGCCGTCTTCGTCGTAGCTGACGAAGATGCGGCCGTCGCGACCGATCGCCGTGCCCTGGCGGGCCGTATACGACGGGCCGGGGCGGCGCTCCTGCCGCGTCAGCAGCCCGGCCAGCGCGGCGTTTGCGCTGCCGGTGACGGGATCCTCGCCCGGGGTGCCGAACTTGCCGCCCGTCATCAGGCAGCGGATCTCGAACGTCGCGGGCCCGCCTTCGGCGTGCGGTGCGTAGGCGGCGAGGCCGTCCACGCCGTAGCGCCGGGTCAGCGCCTCCAGCGCGACCGGATCGGGCGACAGGCCGATGCACGCTTCGGCCGACTTCAACCGCACGACCAGCCACGGTGCGCCGTTGTCGACCGCGCACGGCTCGGCCTCGAGGTCGAGCGCGTCGCTGCGCAGCGCGGCGGCCAGCGCCGCGTAGTCCGAGCGGTCGAGCGGCGTGACGCGTGCCGGCGGCGCGGCGAATGCCCAGCCGTCGGCCTGCTCGCGCAGCGCGACCCGGCCGACCCCGCACTGCTGGATCAGCCGGCCCGGCGTGCGCGGCCGCGCGCCGCTTTCGAGGAACGCATGCGCGGTGCCGAGCGTCGGGTGGCCGGCGAACGGCAGTTCGCCGCCCGTCGTGAAGATCCGGACGCGGTAGTCGGCTTCCGGATCGGTCGGCGTGCAAAGGAACGTTGTTTCCGACAGGTTCGTCCAGCGGGCGATCTCGAGCATGGCGTCGTCGCCGAGCGAATCGGCGTCGAACACCACGGCAAGCGGATTACCCTTGAACGGCACCGACGAGAACACGTCGACCTGCTTGAAGCGGACGAGACGGCCAGGCATCGCGCTGCGCGTGTCAGGCAACTTCGGCGATCAGTTCGATCTCGACGCACGCGCCGAGCGGGATCTGTGCGACGCCGAAGGCCGAGCGAGCGTGCTTGCCTGCATCGCCGAACACTTCCGCGATCAGCTCCGACGCGCCGTTCGTCACGACGTGCTGTTCGGTGAAGTCGAGCGTCGAATTGACGAGGCTCATCAGCTTCACGATGCGCGTGACCTTGTTCAGGTCGCCGGTGTGCGCGTGCAGCGTCGCGAGCAGGTCGATCGCGATCGAGCGGGCGGCCGCCTTGCCGTCTTCCGTCTGCAGATCCGCGCCGAGCTTGCCGGCCCAGACCTTGCCGTCCTTCTTCGCGATGTGGCCCGACAGGTACACCGTGTTGCCGCTTTGCGCGCTCATCACGTAGGCGGCAGCCGGGGCGCCGGCGGTCGGGAGCTCGATGCCGAGCGACTTCAGTTTGTCGTAGACGTTAGCCATGCGTTCGATTCCTCGTAGAGAGTCGTGACAGGAAAAAGGGGATCAGAGACGTTCGCGCAGCAGCTTGCCGAGGCGCGCGACGCCTTCCTCGATCTTCTCGGGCGGCACCGTCACGAACGACAGGCGCAGCGTGTTCTGCTGCGCGTTGTCCGCGAAGAACGGCGCGCCCGGCACGAAGGCGACGTGATCGTCGACGGCGGCGGCGAGCAGCTTCATGCTGTCGATTTGCCCGGGCAGGTTCACCCAGATGAACATCCCGCCTTCCGGGCGGTTCCACGTGACGCCTTCCGGCATGTGGCGCTCGAGCGCGCCGAGCATCGCGTCGCACTGCGCGCTGTACAGCTCGCGGATCGTCGGGATGTGCTCGTCGAGGAAGCCGTCCTTGATCACTTCGTGCGCGATGCGCTGCGTGAGCGTCGGCGTGTGCAGGTCGGTGGCCTGCTTGGCCTGCACGAGCTTGAAGTGGAGTTCCTCCGGCGCAATGATGTAGCCGATCCGCAGGCCCGGCGCGAGCACCTTCGAGAACGTGCCGAGGTGCACGATGTGGTCGGGCGCCATCGACAGCATCGTCGGCAGCGGTTCGCCGCGGTAGTTCAGCGCGCCGTACGGATCGTCTTCCAGCACCGGGAACGGGCTCGACTGCGCGAACGCGGCGAGCGCGCGGCGGCGCTCGACGGGCAGGCGGCGGCCGGTCGGGTTCTGGAAGTTCGGCTGCGCGTACAGCAGCCGCGCGCCTTGCGTGAGTTCGGGGGTCAGGCCTTCCGGCAGCAGGCCCTGTTCGTCGGTCGGCACCTGCACGTAGCGCGGCTCGTACAGCGAGAACGATTGCAGCGCGCCGAGGTAGGTCGGCGTTTCGACGAGGATCGGGCTGTCCGGATCGACGAGCGCCTTGCCGAGCAGGTCGAGCGCCTGCTGCGAGCCGGTCGTGATCAGCACCTGCGACACGCGCACGCTGTAGCGCTCGGCGATCCACTCGCGCAGCGGCAGGTAGCCTTCGGTCGCGCTGTACTGGAGCGCGGCGGCCGGCGCGTCGCGCAACACGCGATCGGCGGCGGCGCGCATGCGCTCGGCCGGGAACGTCGCGGGGGCGGGCAGGCCGCCGGCGAACGAGATGACCTCGGGGCGTTCCGTGACCTTCAGGATCTCGCGGATCGCAGAGCTCGTCAGCTTGCGGGCGCGTTCGGAAAGCTGCCAGTGCGGCGGGTGCAGGTCGCTCGGATTCATAGTCTCCTCGTTCGGATATCGTGGTCAGTCAAGAAAGGTCGTTCGGGCGCATCGCTTCGACGCTGCCGGGTGGGCAGGCGTGAACGCGATCGAGCCTTCGCGGCCGGGTGGGCAAAACCGATCAGGCAAAACAATCATTATGGCGCACCTCATCAACCGGCGCGAGCGGGGCGCGCGGCCGTGGCGACCGCCGAGCGGCGCCCGAGCACGACGGTGGCGATCACGGCAGCCGCGAACAGCCACGTCGACGACGTGACCGTTTCGCCGAACAGCAGCGCGGAAAAGGCGATCGTGAAGAAAATCTGCAGCAGTTGAACCTGGCCGACGCGCGCGATGCCGCCCATTGCGAGCCCCGCGTACCACGCGAAAAAGCCGATGAATTGCGAAAACAGGGTCACGTAGCCGAACGCGAGCCACGTGCGCAGCGCGAGCGGGCCCGGATGCGCGGCATGCTGCATCCACGCGAGCCAGCCGACCGGCAGCACGAGGAACGGCGCCGACACGACGAGCGCCCAGCAGATCACCTGCCAGCCGCCGATCTGGCGTGCGAGGCGCGCGCCTTCCGCATAGCCGAGCGCGCCGATGCCGACCGCGACGAGCATCAGCGCGTCGCCGGCCTGCACGGTGCCGCCGCCGTCGCGCAGCGCGAACGCGATCACGAGCGCGCTGCCTGCGACCGCGCTGGCCCAGAACGCCTTCGACGGCCGCTCGTGCGACAGCCACGCCGCGTACAGCGCGACGAACAAGGGTTGCAGCCCGTTGACGACCGCGCCGTGCGACGCCGGTACCGATTTCATCGCCCACGCGGAGAACACCGGATACGCGATGATCACGCCGGCCGACGTGATCGCGAGGCTTTTCAGCTGCGCGCGGGTCGGCAGCGCCTCGCGGCGCCACCACAGCAGCAGGCCGGCCGGCACGGCGGCGGCGAGCGCGCGGCCGAGCCCGTTGAGCAGCGGGTTGAGTTCGGACACGACGATTCGCGTCATCGGCAGCGTCAGGCTGAAGATCATCACGCCGATCAGGCCGAGCAGCATGCCCCGGGTTTCGCGCGAATTCATGTTGCAGGTGTCTCCGTATTGCAGGGTCGTTGTAATCGGGCAAGCGGCAGGGCGGTCAGCGCAGCGTGCGCGCACCCTGCGGCGTATCGAATTCGGCGACGAGCGCCGGCGGGCCGTCGGTGGATTCGAGGTCGAGCAGGTGGGCGGCGCCGAGCCAGTCGAGCTGCTCGCGGATCGTGTCCGCGTGCGGGTGGGTGCCCTTGAGCGCCTTCAGCGCGATACCGTCGCCCGGCAGCGATTCGGCCGGGTGGCGCACGCTGGCCCACTGGATCAGCGACGGCGCAACGCCGTCGCCCGAGCCCTGCCACGCGGGGAAGCTGCCGTCGTCCGGCACCGTGAGGCCCCAGTTCAGGTCGCCGCGCTGCATGGCGACCACGGGGGCGATGCGGTCCGGGTACTGGCTCTGCCACAGCGCGAGCTGGCGCGGCCGGTCGACGCGAACGACCCAGTGCGCGAGAAACGGCCCCTGCGCAAGCCGTGCGTGCATCGCCGGATCGTCGAGACCGAACATCCGCGCGCGCGGCGGCTTTGCGCCGTCATCCGGCGCCGGTGCGTCGGGGTCGATCGCGATCACTTCGAGGTAAAGCCCGCCCCACGCGCCGAACAGCGCATTGTGGGTCCGCATCAGCGGGTGGCGGCCGCCGCCGGCCGGTTCGATGCCGAGCGCGTCGGCGACATGGCGCACGCCTTCGTCGAGCGTGCGCGCGGCGATCACGAGATGGTCGAGTGTCAGGGAGCGGGCTGGCATGAGCGTCGGTCGGGAAGCGAAAGTGTCATGGTAGGCGGACGAGGTGCCGGGCGGGGGCCGGACCGGCCGGCGCACCGGCCGCGAAGCGGGCCGGCGGGCGCAGCGCCAGGTGCGGCGGGGCCGGAACGGCGGCCGCACGATCGCCATTCCGGTCAACTGTAATCGTCGCTACCGGCACAGTAACGGTACAATCGGCGCGATAGCCTTCGGTACAGTTGGAGCTGCCGCTCATGTCCACCGCCCCACTCGCCCAGATTCCCGTGCCGCACGACACGGCCACGCTCACGCTCGTCGACCAGCTGGTCCAGTGGGCGCGGCGGCGCATCGACGAACGCGTGTTCCGTCCCGGCATGCGGATGCCGTCGATCCGCAAGCTCGCGCTCGACAAGAGCGTGTCGCGCTTCACCGTCGTCGAGGCATACGAGCGCCTCGTCGCGCAGGGTTACCTCGACTCGCGGCGCGGCTCGGGCTTCTACGTGCGCGAGCGCACGGCCGCCGGCCCGCAGCCGGCCGACAGCGTCGCACGCGTGGCCGAGGCCGCGCCCGTGCACAACACGATCGACGTCGTCTGGCTGCTGCGCAACATGCTGCACACCGTCAGCCCGGAGAAGGGCCCCGGCCTCGGCTACCTGCCGGGCCGCTGGCTCGACGGCGAGCTGATCACCGGCGCGCTGCGCGCGCTCGGGCGCCAGTCGGGCGCGCAGATGCTCGGCTTCGGCACCGCGCAGGGCTTCCTGCCGCTGCGCCAGCAACTGCAGACGCGCCTCGCCGAAGTCGAGATCGGCGCGAAGCCCGAACAGATCGTGCTCGTATCGGGGATTACGCAGGCGATCGACCTGATTTCGCGGATCTACATGCGGCCCGGCGACGCGGTGATCGTCGGCGATCCCGCCTGGTTCCAGATGTTCGGCCGCTTCGCGGCGCAGGGCGCGCAGCTCGTCGGGATGCCGTACACGCCGGACGGCCCCGATCTCGACGCGCTCGAAACGCTGGTGCAGATGTGGCGGCCGAAGATGCTCGTGATCAACTCGGTGCTGCAGAACCCGACCGGCACGTCGCTGTCGGCCGCGCAGGCGTTCCGGATCCTGAAGCTCGCGGAAGCGTACGACTTCCTCGTCGTCGAGGACGACGTGTACGGCGACCTGTGCCCGCCGAGCTATCCGGCGACGCGCCTCGCGAGCCTCGACCAGCTGAAGCGCGTGATTTATCTCGGCAGCTATTCGAAGACGCTCGCGGCGAACCTGCGGGTCGGCTATGTCGCGTGCGCGCCGGAGATCGCGAAGGCCGTCACCGACCAGAAGATGCTGGTCGGGATGACGACGCCCGAACTCAACGAGCGCGTGCTGTACAAGATCCTGACCGAAGGGCATTACCGGCGTCACGTCGAGCGGCTGCGCGCGCGGCTTGACGGCGTGCGCGACAAGACCGCGCGGATGCTCGAGCGCACCGGGCTCGGGCTGTTCACGATGCCGGCGGCCGGGATGTTCCTGTGGGCCGACACGGGCGTCGATTCGGACGCGCTCGCGGCGGTCGCGCACGAGGCCGGCTTCCTGCTGACGCCCGGCAGCCTGTTCTCGCCGCAGCAATCGCCGTCGACGTGGATGCGCTTCAATGTTGCGAACTGCGGCGATCCGGCGCTGCCGGGGCTGCTGGCAGGCTATATCGACTCGGCGGTGCGGCGCGCGTCGTGACGCGGCGCCGCACGCCGCGTCTTGAAATCCCGCGCGCCGTCCCCAGATACGCGCGCAAACCGCTGGCGTCAGGCGGTCGTCCCCGACGGGACCGCCGCCGGCATCGCGCGCCGGGCGCCTGCGCCACACCATTCCCGTTCACGTAAGAGGAAACCGTATCCATGGCACATGAAACGATGAGCTTTCAGGCAGAGGTCAAGCAACTCCTCCACCTGATGATCCATTCGCTCTACAGCAACAAGGAAATCTTCCTGCGCGAACTGGTGTCGAACGCGTCCGACGCGGCCGACAAGCTGCGTTTCGAAGGGCTCGCGGACAACGCGCTGTACGAGAACGATCCGAACCTGCGCATCCGCATCGGCTACGACAAGGCCGCGCGCACGATCACGATCGACGACAACGGCATCGGCATGAGCCGCGACGAAGCGATCGCGAACCTCGGCACGATCGCGCGTTCGGGCACCAAGGAATTCTTCACGAAGCTGTCGGGCGACCAGCAGAAGGATGCAGCGCTGATCGGCCAGTTCGGCGTCGGCTTCTACTCGGGCTTCATCGTCGCGGACAAGATCACCGTCGAAACGCGTCGCGCGGGCCTGCCGGCGAACGAAGCCGTGCGCTGGGAAAGCGCGGGCGAGGGCGATTTCACGATCGACGCGATCGAGCGCGCGCAGCGCGGCACGACGATCACGCTGCACCTGCGTGAAGGCGAGGACGAGCTGCTGTCGTCGCACCGCCTGCAGTCGATCGTCCAGAAGTATTCCGACCACATCGCGCTGCCGATCCTGATGCAGAAGGAAGAATGGGATCAGGAAAAGGGCGAGATGGTCCTGAAGGACGAGGACGAGACCGTCAACCAGGCGAGCGCGCTGTGGACGCGTTCGAAGAGCGACGTCACCGACGAGCAGTACACGCAGTTCTACCAGCACATCGCGCACGATCACCAGGATCCGCTCACGTGGACGCATAACCGCGTCGAGGGCCGCAGCGAGTACACGCAGCTGCTGTTCGTGCCGTCGCATGCGCCGTTCGATATGTGGAACCGCGACTATCGCGGCGGCCTGAAGCTGTACGTGAAGCGCGTGTTCATCATGGACGACGCCGAGCAGCTGCTGCCGCAATACCTGCGTTTCGTGAAGGGCGTCGTCGATTCGGCCGACCTGCCGCTGAACGTGTCGCGCGAGATCCTGCAGGAAAGCCGCGACGTGAAGGCGATCCGCGAAGGCGTGACCAAGCGCGCGCTGTCGATGCTCGAAGAGCTCGCGAACGCGGAAGAGGATGCCGGCAAGGAGAAGTACAAGACGTTCTGGAGCGCGTTCGGCCAGGTGCTGAAGGAAGGCCTCGGTGAAGATCACGCGAACCGCGAGCGCATCGCGAAGCTGTTGCGCTTCGCGTCGACGCACGGCGATACCGACGCGCAGGACGTGTCGCTTGCCGACTACGTGTCGCGCATGAAGCCCGAGCAGAGCAAGATCTACTACGTGACGGCCGACGCATGGCAGGCCGCGAAGAACAGCCCGCATCTCGAGGTGTTCCGCAAGAAGGGCGTCGAGGTGCTGCTGCTGACCGACCGCGTCGACGAATGGATGCTGTCGTTCCTGCAGGAATTCGACGGCAAGCCGCTCGCGAGCGTCGCGCGCGGCGATCTCGATCTCGGCGAGCTGAACGACGAGGAGAAGAAGGCGCAGGAGCAGGCGGGCGAAGCGATCAAGCCGGTCGTCGAGAAGATGAAGGAAGCGCTCGGCGACAAGGTGAAGGAAGTGCGCGTCACGTTCCGCCTGACCGATTCGCCGTCGTGTCTCGTCGCGGACGACAACGACATGAGCGGCTACCTGCAGCGGATGCTGAAGGCGGCCGGCCAGAACGCGCCGGCGATGCAGCCGATCCTCGAGATCAATCCCGATCACGCGCTCGTGAAGCAGCTGAATGCCGACAGCGCCGATTTCGGCGACTGGTGCCATCTGCTGTTCGATCAGGCGCTGCTGGCCGAAGGCGGCATGCTCGACGATCCGGCGAGCTTCGTGAAGCGGACCAACGCGCTGCTGCTGTCGCGCGCCGCGTGAACGCACGCATGCGATTCGACGGCGGTCAGGCCGGCTGGCGCGAGACGCCGCGGCCTGGCTGCTCGCTCGACCAGCGCGACTGGCTGACGCGCGGCGGATCGCTGACCGCGCATCTCGCGCGGCTCGGCCACGTGAACGTGCGCGTGACGCGCGAGGCCGTCGACTGTCCGTGGTTCGACGAGCCGGACGCGCTCGCCAGTTCGCCGCGCGCGCCGATGTGGGTGCGCGAGGTGATCCTGTCGGTCGACGGCACGCCGTACGTTGCCGCGCACAGCATCGCGCCGCTCGCCGCCAGCAAGGGTGTGTGGCAGGCGATGCGGCGGCTGCGCACGCGGCCGCTCGCGGAGCTGCTGTACAGCGATCCGCAGGTCGAGCGCTCGTCGCTCGTCAGCCGGCGCGTGATTGCGGGACATCCGTTGTATGCGCTCGCGAGCCATGCGCTGCGGGGTGAGCGTGCGCCGCATGCGTTCGCCGCGCGGCGTTCGGTGTTCCAGCGTCATGGCAAGCCCTTGATGGTCACCGAGTGCATGCTGCCGGCGCTGTGGCGCCATCTGGCCGCGCACGGCGACGGGCCCCGATCCGTCGGCCCGCGCGGAGACGCGTGATGCTGCAGGGTTTTCCGCCGGTCGTCGGGCCGGATACGCACACGATGATCCTCGGCAGCTTTCCGGGCGAGGCGTCGCTCGATGCCGCGCAGTATTACGCGCATCCGCGCAACCAGTTCTGGCGGTTGTTGGGCGCGGTGCTCGGCGAGGCGACGCTTCACGAACTGCCGTACGACGCGCGGCTCGAGCGCGTGCTTGCGCACGGCATCGGCATCTGGGACGTGCTCGCCGCGTGCCATCGCCAGGGCAGTCTCGATTCTGCGATCCGGCATGCGAAGCCGAATGATTTCGACTCGCTGCGTGCGCATGCGCCGTTGCTGAAGCGCGTGTGCTTCAACGGCAAGACGGCGGGGCGGTTCGCCGACGTGATCGGCGAGGCCGGGTACGAGACGCTCGTGCTGCCTTCGTCGAGCCCGGCGAATGCGATGCTGTCGTTCGAGCAGAAGCTCGTGCAGTGGCGGCAGATTCGCGGCTGATGTCGGCACGAATGCCAGGGCAGCGGGGGCCATCGCCCCCGGCGCTCACTTGCCCTTGCCCCATCTCCACCCGGGCTTCTCGCCCTTGATCCAGCACACCAGGGTCAACAGCGCGACCAGCGCCACGATGCAAGCGCCGTAGGCGACCGGTGATCGCCGAGGCGGCGCCAGCCAGGCGCTCGCGATGATCCCGATCACGAACAGCAGCAGCACGACCCAGCCCTGCCACGCGACCGGCAGCCCCCATCCCCAGCCATAGCGTTTCGCCGGAAACCAGATTTTCTTGTCGTTCGAGGTCATGCGTCCTCCTCCGATCAACGATTGCAGCGTAGCGCCAACGGGAGTCGAAGTCATGCGCGACCGGGCGGCGGCACGGCTTCCGCCCTGCACCAATGCTATCCTCTCGTCCGCTAAAACCAGCATCACCCAGCGAGATTCAATCATGACCCGACTGATCAAGCGCGCGTCCGCCGAGGCGCGTGCGTTCAAGCAAGGCAAGCCGTCTCCGTACAACGGCTCCGAAAAACTCCAGCCGCCGCGCGTCAAGCGCCGCCCGGACATCGACGAACACGACGACGTGCCGGTGCTCGAAGCGCCGCGCAAGCCGCGCTTCGCGCCCGTTACGTTCTCCGAAGAGGGCGGCGTGCGCTTCCTGCACTTCGGCACCGAATGGGTGCAGGGCGCGATGCGGATCTCGAAGCCGCTGCACATCGAGCTCGAATACGCGCAGCAGATGATGGCGTGGCTGCTGTTCCTCGAAACGCCCGAGCGGATCGTCCAGCTCGGGCTCGGCACCGGTGCGCTGACCAAGTTCTCGCATCGGTTCCTGCCGAACGCGAAGGTCGAGGCCGTCGAGCTGAACCCGGCCGTGATCGTCGCGGCGCGCACGATGTTCGCGCTGCCGCCGGACGACGCGCGCCTCGCCGTGCATGAAGCCGACGCATGGGACTTCGTCAACGACCCGGCCAACCGCGGCACGACGGGCGCGATCCAGATCGACCTGTACGACGCGACCGCGCGCGGCCCCGTGCTCGACAGCGTCGCGTTCTACCGCGCGGTGCGCGGCTGCCTCGCCGATGCGGGCATCGCGACGATCAACCTGTTCGGCGATCATCCGAGCTTCGTGCGCAACATGAAGCACCTGAACGCGGCATTCGATCACCGCGTGATCGCGCTGCCCGAAGTGCACGACGGCAACCGGATCGCGATCGCGTTCTCGGGCCCGGCGCTCGACGTGCCGTTCGCGCAGCTCGACGCCCGCGCGAAGCTGATCGAGGACACGCTGAAGCTGCCCGCACGCAAGTGGGTGAAAGCTTTGAAAGAAACGACCGGCGCACGCGACACCGCGTTCGCGATCTGACGCTTCATGCACCGGCAGCCGGCCGGTGCAACCACGCGACAAGGGGCGGATCACCTCGGGTTCGCCCCTGCTTGACCGCGTGCTCGCGGCTCCTATACTGGCGCGAAGCCAGGGGAGCCGCAGCCTACCCGTTTCGCCGCTCCTCTCGGCGCCGTACCCGCTCAACAAGATCGATAACCGGGAAAGAAGAGGAGACGTCATGGCTCACGATGCCGACGCCAACCGAGCCGCCAAGCGCTGGCTCTGGCTGCTGGTACTGCCGCTGATCGCGATGGTCTGGGTACCGTCGTACAGCAAGATCGAACCGCAGTTGTTCGATTTTCCGTTTTTCTACTGGTACCAGCTGCTGTGGGTCTTCATCAGCGCTGTGATCACCGCGTTCGTGTACTTCAAGACCAAGAACGCGTGGAAGGCGAGCGGCCCGCAGGGAGGTGGGCAATGAATCTCGGCGCAACCTTCGTCTTCGTCCTGCTGTTCATCGGCGTCACGATCATCGGTTTCCTGGCCGCGAACTGGCGGCGCGGCGATCTCGCCCATCTCGACGAATGGGGCCTCGGCGGACGCCGCTTCGGCACGATCGTCACGTGGTTCCTGCTCGGCGGCGACCTTTACACCGCCTACACGTTCGTCGCGGTGCCCGCGCTCGTGTTCGGCGCCGGTGCGATGGGCTTCTTCGCGCTGCCTTATACGATCCTGATCTATCCGTTCGCGTTCGTCGTGTTCCCGAAGTTGTGGAGCATCGCCAAGCGGCACGGCTATGTGACGGCCGCCGACTTCGTCAACGCACGCTACGGCAGCCGGATGCTGGCGCTCGCGATTGCGGTGACGGGTATTGTCGCGACGATGCCGTACATCGCACTGCAGCTCGTCGGCATCGAAGTGGTGATCGGCGCGCTCGGCTTCGACACGACCGGCTTCGTCGGCGACCTGCCGCTGATCATCGCATTCGCGATCCTCGCCGCGTACACATACACGTCGGGGCTGCGCGCACCGGCCATGATCGCGATCGTGAAGGACATCCTGATCTACATCACGATCGCCGCGGCCGTCATCGTGATCCCCGCGAAGCTCGGCGGCTTCGGGCATATCTTCGCGAGCGTGCCGCCCGCGAAGCTGTTGCTGAAGGCGCCCGATGCGATGAGCCTGAACGGCTACAGCGCCTACGCGACGCTTGCGATCGGCTCGGCGCTCGCGCTGTTCCTGTATCCGCACTCGGTCACGGCGATCCTGTCGTCGTCGTCGGGCAACTCGATCCGCCGCAACATGGCGATGCTGCCCGCGTACTCGTTCGTGCTCGGCCTGCTCGCGCTGCTCGGCTACATGGCGCTCGCGTCGGGCGTGAAGGACATGCCGCAGTACGCGCCGTACTTCAAGGCGTTCGGCCCGAACTTCGCGGTGCCCGCGCTGTTCCTCGAGTACTTCCCGTCGTGGTTCGTCGGCGTGGCGTTCGCAGCGATCGGCATCGGCGCGCTGGTGCCCGCGGCCATCATGTCGATCGCGGCCGCAAACCTGTACACGCGCAACATCCACCGCGAGTTCGTGAACCGCAACATGTCGCACGAGCAGGAGACGCACGTCGCGAAGCTCGTATCGCTGATCGTGAAGGTCGGCGCGGTCGCGTTCATCCTCGGGCTGCCGCTGACCTACGCGATCCAGCTGCAGTTGCTCGGCGGGATCTGGATCATCCAGACGCTGCCCGCGATCGTGCTCGGCCTGTACACGCGCGTGCTCGACCATCGCGGCTTGCTGGCCGGCTGGGCGGCCGGCATCGTGTGCGGTACGTGGATGGCGATCTCGCTGAAGCTGGCCGGGTCGATCTTCACGATCCACCTGTTCGGCCTCGCGATTCCTGGCTACGCCGCCGTGTGGTCGCTGATCGTGAACCTGGTGGTGTCGGTGGTGGTGAGCGTGCTGGTGCGCGTGATGGGCATGGCGCATGCGGAAGATCGCACGCGGCCGGAGGATTATCTCGACGTCGTCGAGGGCTGATTCCCCTGCCTTCTGTTGCAGTTTCGACACGACGCCCGCGACGCAAGTCGCGGGCGTTTTGCATGGTGCGCCGCGAACGCCCCGTGCGGCGGTGCATGCGTGTGCGCCGATCTCCAAGCGATTCTAAATCCGCTACGCCGTGCTGAAAATCGGTGCAAGACCGATTGGATCACGCGCGAACCGCTTGTCAATAATGCGTCCTGCCCGGCTGTACCGGGTGTTTCGATCTCCACACGATCCGATGATATGAGGGATGCAATGACAAAGATTGGGTTGATGGTATTCGGTTTGTGCTGCATGGCGCTGGCCGGTTGCGTGAACGCGTATTACCGGTGAGGCGCAGCATGAGAATCCTGTTGATGTGGGCGCTGGTCGCGCCGGTCCTGCTCGCCGGCTGCGCGAACATGTACTACCGCTGACGGCGGGCCGCGATGAAAACGATCTTGTCGGTCGCCGCGCTGTGCGTGGCGCTCACCGGCTGCATTTCGGTGTATGGCCCCGGGCAGCGATACGCGGCGCGCGATGCGCCGCCGGACCAACACGATACGGCCGACGGTGCATCCGATGCGCCCGGCGCGTCCGGTACCGAAGCAGCGTCGCGCATCGTGATCGGTAATCGCAAGTATGACGAAGTATGGGCGGCGGTCGCGCAGTTCTACGCGGACCACAAGCTCGCGGTGCGCATCAGCGATCGCGACGCGGGCGTCGTTGCCGCCGCGTATGCCGATTATCCGAACGCGGGCAACTTTCTGGACTGTTCCGAACTGAAGCAGACGTCGAACGTGACGCACACGCTGAAAGTCGTCACGCGCATCGACGAGGCGACGCAAGGTGTGAGCGTGTCGATCGACGTCGCGGGCATGGCCGGCGTGGTCGCGGCAGGCAAGCAGAAGGGGGCGCGCGTCGCGTGCCGCTCGAACGGTACGCTGGAACAGACGCTGACGGAGGTGCTGCGCAAGTAGCGGGCCCGCCCGGATCGCCGCAGCAGCGCGGCGTCCGGGCGGCAAGCGCGTGCGTTACTGCCCTGCGCGCTTCGCGAGATCCTCGCGTTGCGACAGGTCTTCGACGTTGACCATCCAGTGCACGCCGAAACGATCCTTCGCCATCCCGAAGCCGAGCGCCCAGAACGTCTTGCCGAACGGCATCGTCACTTCGCCGCCATCGGCGAGCGCATTGAACAGCTTCTGGCCTTCCTCGACCGTCGCCGGGTTCAGCGACAGCGAATAGCCGGCATGCATGCCGCCGCCGGGCTGGCTGCAGTCGCCGTCCGAACACATGATCATCGAGTCGCCGATCGTGAAGCTCGCGTGCATCACCTTCTCGGCCATCTCCGGCGTCATCGGGTAATCGGGGTTCGGCGGCGCATCCTTGAAGTGCATCTTGAACATCGTCTTCGCACCGAGTGCCTTTTCGTAGAACTGAAGGGCTTCGTCGGCGCGACCGTAGAACGTCAAGTACGGTTGGACTTGCATCGTTGTCTCCTGTGATGGGCCGGACCCACGCGTCGGCGCGGGTTCGGGGTCGTGCAAGATTGACTGGGAAAGGGCACGTCGAGAGGCGGCCGGCGCACCCGTGACGTGGATTGTAGTGCGCGAGATTGACGATGGAGTGAAAAATAAAAACGGCCGCGAACATGAGGTTCGCGGCCGTGTGCGGCGTGCGTGCTGACGGCTGTTGTCAGTGCTGCTGACAGCCGCTGACGCGCGGCACGCTTCAGCGCAGCCCGTCGATCAGCTTCTCGAGCTTCACCGCATCGGCGGCAAATACGCGAATGCCTTCGGCGAGCTTTTCGGTGGCCATCGCGTCGTCGTTCAGCTGGAAGCGGAACGCGGCCTCGTCGATTGCGACGCGCTCGGACGGCGTGTCCTGCAGCGCTTCCGGCGACAGCTTGCGCGCGACCGTCTCATTGCTGTCCTGCAGCTTTTGCAGCAAGTCGGGACTGATCGTCAGCAGGTCGCAGCCAGCCAGCTCGGTGATCTGGCTGGTCGTGCGGAAGCTGGCGCCCATCACTTCCGTGTTGTAGCCGAACGTCTTGTAGTACGTGTAGATGCGGCGCACCGACTGGACGCCCGGATCGTTCGCGCCGCCGTCCTTCTCTTCGTTCCATTCCGCGCCGGCCTGCTTCTTGTACCAGTCGTAGATGCGGCCGACGAACGGCGAGATCAGTTGCGCGCCGGCTTCCGCGCACGCGGCGGCCTGCACGAGCGAGAAAAGCAGGGTCATGTTGCACTTGATCCCTTCCTTCTGCAGCACCTCGGCCGCGCGGATGCCTTCCCACGTCGACGCGAGCTTGATCAGGATGCGGTCGCGGCCGATGCCGGCGGCTTCGTACAGCTTGATGAGCTCACGGCCCTTGTCGATCGAGCGTTGCGTGTCGAACGACAGGCGTGCGTCGACTTCGGTCGACACGCGGCCCGGAATCAGCTTCAGGATCTCGGTGCCGAACGCGATCAGCAGGCGGTCGATGATGAAATCGGTGCTTTCGTTGCGATGATCGCGGACGGTCTTCTCGAGGATCGGCTTGTACGCATCCTTCTGGACGGCCTTCAGGATCAGCGACGGGTTCGTGGTCGCGTCCTGCGGCTTGTATTGCGCAAGCTGCTGGAAGTCGCCCGTGTCGGCGACGACGGTCGTGTACTGCTTCAGCTGGTCGAGTGCGGTAGTCATGGCGATTCGGAAGAAGGGCGCGGAGCGCCGGGTTCTCACGGGCCGCGCGAGCGCGGCGGCGAAGCGAAGCGGCGCCGGGCGCCGCTTCCAATCCATCATTCTAGGCCCGATTCGTGTCGAGCACGTTTTGGCGTGCCCGAGGCGTGCTGCAACGCGCGGCGAGCCGCGTCACGCGGGGCGTCGCGCGTTCAGGATCACCTGCGTGACGATCCCCGCGACGAGCCCCCAGAACGCCGAGCCGATCGACAGCAGCGTGAGGCCCGACGCGGTGACCATGAACGTGACGAGTGCCGCTTCGCGCTGCTTCACGTCCTGCATGGCGTTCGCGAGCCCGCTCATGATCGAGCCGAACAGCGCGAGCGCGGCGACCGATACCACGAGCGCCTTCGGCAGCGCCCCGAACAGCGCGGCGATCGTCGCGCCGAAGATGCCGGCGACCAGGTAGAACGTGCCGCACCACACGGCGGCCGTGTAGCGCTTCGCGTGATCCTCGTGCGCTTCGGGTCCGGTGCAGATCGCGGCCGTGATCGCCGCGAGGTTCACGCCGTGCGAGCCGAACGGTGCGAGCAGCAGCGAGGCGAGGCCGGTCGTCGCGATCAGCGGCGACGATGGCGTCCGATAGCCGTCCGCGCGCAGTACCGCGATGCCCGGCACGTTCTGCGACGCCATCGCGACGACGAACAGCGGAATGCCGATGCTGACGATCGACGCGATCGAGAACGCGGGCATCGTGAACACGGGGTGCGCGAGCGCGATGTGGAAGTGGCTGAAATCGAGCAGGCCGAGGCCGCCGGCCACCGCCGTGCCGACGATCAGCGTCGTCACGATCGCATAGCGCGGCGCGAGCCGCTTGACGATCAGGTAGGTGAAGAACATCGCGAGCACGAGCGCGGTCTGGAACTGCGCGGCGCGGAAAATCTCGATGCCGATCTCGAACAGGATGCCCGCGAGCAAGGCGGCGGCGATACCGGCCGGAATCCGGCGCATCAGCGTGTCGAACAGGCCGCTCACGCCGACGGCCGTCAGCAGCAGCGCGCACACGACGAACGCGCCGATCGCCTCGGCATAGGGCACGCCGGGCAGCGACGCGATCAGCAGCGCGGCGCCGGGCGTCGACCACGCGACGACGACGGGCGCGCGAAACCGCAGCGACAGGCCGATCGTCGTCAATGCCATGCCGATCGACAGCGCCCAGATCCACGACGAGATCTGCGCATCGGTGAGGTGGGCGGCGCGGCCGGCCTGGAACATCAGCACGAGCGAGCTGGTGTAGCCGGTCATCATCGCGACGAAGCCGGCGACGAGCGCCGACACGGACGTATCGGCGAAAAAGCGGCGGCCGCCGGCGCGGCTGGCGCTCGCGGTGGGCGAGGGGTTCATGCTATCTCCGGGGGAGGCCGCTCGGACGCGGCCTTTGTATCTGCGAGGGGGTGTTATTTGCTGAGCGCGCGCATCGCGGTTTCGAGGCCGGCGAGCGTGAGCGGATACATGCGATGGCCGAGCAGGTCGCGGATCACCGCGACCGACTGCCGGTATTCCCATAGCCGCTCGGGCTCGGGGTTCAGCCACGCATGATGGGGGAACTGGTCGGCGAGGCGGCGCAGCCACACGGCGCCGGCTTCAGGGTTGTTGTATTCGACCGAGCCGCCGGGCTGCAGCACTTCGTACGGGCTCATCGTCGCGTCGCCGACGAAGATCAGCTTGTAGTCGGGCGTGAACTTGTGCAGCACGTCCCACGTCGCGGTGCGTTCCGAGTGGCGGCGCCGGTTGTTCTTCCACAGGTGGTCGTACACGCAGTTGTGGAAGTAGAAGAATTCGAGGTGCTTGAATTCGGCCTTCGCGGCCGAGAACAGCTCTTCGGTGCGCTTGATGTGGTCGTCCATCGAGCCGCCGACGTCGAGCAGCATCAGCACTTTCACGTTGTTGTGGCGCTCGGGCACCATCCGCAGGTCGAGCCAGCCCGCGTTCGCGGCCGTGCTGCGGATCGTGCCGGGCAGGTCGAGCTCTTCCGCCGCGCCTTCGCGCGCGAAGCGGCGCAGCCGCCGCAGCGCGACCTTGATGTTGCGCGTGCCGATCTCGACCGAATCGTCGTAGTCGCGGTACGCGCGCGCCTCCCACACCTTCACCGCGGTGCGGTTGCCGTTCGACGGGCCGCCGATGCGCACGCCTTCCGGGTTGTAGCCGCCGTGCCCGAACGGCGACGTGCCGCCCGTGCCGATCCACTTGTTGCCGCCTTCGTGGCGTTCCTTCTGCTCGTCGAGCAGCGCCTTCAGGCGCTCCATCAGCTTGTCGAGCCCGCCCATCGCCTCGATCTGCGCCTTTTCCTCCGGCGACAGCTCGCGCTCGAGACGCTTCTCGAGCCAGTCGAGCGGAATGTCGAACGCTTCGGACGGCAGCGTGGAGACGCCGTGGAAATACGCGCCGAACGCCTGGTCGAACTTGTCGAAGTACTGCTCGTCCTTGACGAGCGTCATCCGCGCGAGGAAGTAGAACGCGTCGATCGACGGCGAGATCAGCCCGGCCTTCAGCGATTCGAGCAGCGTCAGGTATTCCTTCACCGAGACGGGCAGCTTGGCTGCGCGCAGCGCGTAGAAGAAATTGAGCAGCATGGCCGGGCCTTCGCGGGTGAGGGAGGATTACCGGTTGTGCCGGTTCATGTAGACGAGCCGTTCGAGCAGGCTCAGGTCCTGCTCGTTCTTCAGCAGCGCGCCCGCGAGCGGCGGCACGATCTGCTTCGCGTCCGCGCCGCGCAGCGCGTCGGCCGGGATGTTTTCGGCGAGCAGCAGCTTCAGCCAGTCGAGCAGCTCGGACGTCGACGGTTTCTTCTTCAGGCCCGACACGCCGCGCAATTCGAAGAAACTCTCGAGCGCCGCGCGCAGCAGCTCCTCGCGGATGTCGGGGAAGTGCACGGCGACGATCTTCTGCATCGTCGACGGGTCGGGAAACTGGATGTAGTGGAAGAAGCAGCGGCGCAGGAACGCGTCGGGCAGCTCCTTCTCGTTGTTCGACGTGATGATCACGAGCGGGCGGTGCTTCGCGCGGACCGTCTCGCGCGTCTCGTACACGTGGAATTCCATCCGGTCGAGCTCGCGCAGCAGGTCGTTCGGGAATTCGATGTCGGCCTTGTCGATTTCGTCGATCAGCAGCACGCTCGGCTGCTCGGCGTCGAACGCCTGCCACAGCACGCCCTTGACGATGTAGTTCGAGATGTCCTTCACGCGCTCGTCGCCGAGCTGCGAGTCGCGCAGCCGCGATACCGCGTCGTATTCGTACAGGCCCTGCTGCGCCTTGGTGGTCGACTTGATGTGCCACTGCAGCAGCGGCATGTCGAGCGCGGCGGCCACTTCCTCGGCGAGCATGGTCTTGCCGGTGCCGGGCTCGCCCTTGATCAGCAGCGGGCGTTGCAGCGTCAGTGCGGCGTTGACCGCGAGCTTCAGATCGTCGGTGGCGACGTACTGCGAGGACCCTTCGAAACGCATGGCGGCGCTCTTCTTCATCGGGAAAAAAACCCAGTATAAGTCAGAAGGGCTGTCCGGTTGGGCTGCGCCCGCGTATCGTTGCGGGGCTGTGGCGGGGCGAACGGGGGCGCCGTATGGACGCGTTCCCCGCCGACGCGGTACAATCTGGCCGTTTTTTTTGGCCTGCGTGGCGATCCGATAAGCACAACGGCGCGGGCCGTTGCCGCTTTGGCGCCAGTTTCCCCTCAAGCTAGGTTACAAGAGCTATGAACAAATTCGTCGGCAAACACGTCGTTGTCGCAGCGCTCGTGGCGCTCGCGGGCAGCGCGCAGGCGGCCGGTGTGGTCGGCAACCCGAAGGACGGGGCGAGCAAGGCCGCCATGTGCATCGGTTGCCACGGCATCCAGGACTACCGCGCGGCGTACCCGGAGGTCTACCGGGTGCCTGTCATTGGCGGCCAGAACCAGCAATACCTCGAGAACGCGCTGAAGGCCTACCGCAAGAAGGATCGTCACTTCCCGTCGATGAATGCGATCGCCGGTTCGCTGACGGACCAGGACATCGCGGATCTGGCGGCCTACTACGCCGCCCAGAAGGCCGACTCGAAGGACAATCCCTACAAGTAAAGCGCGCGCCGCCGATCTCTCCGGCGGGACAGGAGCATTCATGAACAACGCATTCAAGACGGCGGCGGTGGCACTGGCGGCCGGCCTCGCGATCGGTACCGCGCACGCAGCGGACACCACGAAGGGCAAGGAACTGGTCGAGTCGCACAACTGCGCGGCCTGCCACGGCGCGCAGCTGAACAAGCCGATCAACGCCGAATACCCGCGCCTTGCCGGCCAGCACGCCGACTATCTCGTGTGGGCGATGCGCCAGTACCAGATGGGGCTGACGAACCCGCTGCTCGGTCGCAACAACGCGATCATGCAGGCGCAGGTGCAGAACCTGTCGGTCAGCGACATGAAGGACATCGCGTCCTACATCGAGTCGCTGAAGGAAACCGACCTCGTGTTCAAGAAGTAAGCGCGACGGGCCTCACGGGCGCTCGCAACAAAAATACCCCGCCACGGCGGGGTATTTTTTTGCCCGCGCCAGGGCGGAACCCGGGGCGGACGTGCCGGCGCCGTGCGCTCAGTCGCGCGACGCGCGGCGCAGGATGCGCTGCAGGTACGCGTCGGTATCGGGCGGCGTGTTCGTGCGCTGCGCCTCCCAGATCGTCTCGCCGAGGCATTCCATGATCGCGTGCTGTGCATCGTGGGTCGAGTCGAGCTTCGCGGCGAGCTTGTCGTGCGCGGCACGGATGCCGGGCGGCTGGTCGATCGACAGCTGCTCGCTGATCGCGAGATGCATCGACAGGTGCAGGAACGGATTCGTCCGGCCTTCCTCGGGCGTGTAGCTGCGCGCGGCCGCGCCGTCGGCATCGGCGAGTTCGTCGTGGTATTCGGGGTGCGCGATGATCCAGTCGGCGGCCATTGCTTCCAGCGGCGTCAGGATCTCGCCCGCGCGCTGCTTGCGCCAGGTCTCGGTGAAAAAGCGACGCACTTCGTCGCGGCTTGGATTGAACATGGTGGGGAAACGTCGTGATTCCGGCGGCCTCATGCCGCGTCGGGCATTGTACGCCGGGTCGGCGGACGCCGCTGGCGGCGGGGCAGGCGCGCCGCGCAGGCCGGTCGCGACTGCCCCGGGCAGGGCGGCGCAACGGGTAAGCGCGGGCTAGGCTCGGCGCCGCCGCGCCGCTACACTCCGACGATTCCCGTCACGGCGCCTTGCCCGCCCGCTTCATCATGACCGCCACCGTCCGCCCATCGTCCGCCGCCCTGCAGGGCACGCTCTACGTCGCGTTGTCCGCCGCCGCGTTCGGCGCAATGGCGATCTTCGGCCGCTACGCGTATGCGGCCGGCGTCGACGTGCTCGGGCTGCTGATCGTGCGCTTCGCGATCGGCGGCGCGGTGCTCGCGGCGATCGCGCGGCACCGCCGCGTCGCGTGGCCGCGCGGCCGCGCGCTGGTGCCGCTCGTGGCGATGGGCGCGGTCGGCTACGTCGGACAGTCGTTCTGCTATTTCAGCGCGCTGCAGCATGCGCAGGCGAGCCTTGTCGCGTTGCTGCTGTACCTGTATCCGGCGTTCGTCACGCTGCTGGCCGCGTGGTGGCTCGGGGAACGCCTGACGCACGCGAAGGCCGTCGCGCTGGTGCTGTGCGTCGCGGGGTCGGCGCTGATGGTCGGCGGCGGCCACGGCGAACCGCTCGGGATCGCGCTCGCGCTGGCGGCCGCGGTGATCTACTCGCTGTACATCGTCGGCGGCACGAAGGCAACGCGCGGCGTCGATCCGCTCGCGACGACCGCGATCATCTGCCTGTCGGCCACCGCGACGCTCGTGGCGATCGCCGTCGTGCGGACCGCGGCGTTCGGCGCGCCGCCGCGCTGGCCGGCGACCGGCGGCGGCTGGGCGTCGATGCTCGCGATCGCGCTGGTGTCGACGGTCGCGGCGATGCTTGCGTTCTTCGCAGGGCTCGAGCGGCTCGGGGCCGCGCGCACGTCGATGCTGTCGACACTCGAACCGGTCGTGACGGTTGCGCTCGCGGCGCTGCTGTTCGGGGAGGCGCTGTCGCCGCTGCAGTGGGCGGGCGGTGTTGCGATTCTGGCGGCCGTGCTGGCGCTCGTGCGGGCGGGTGGCGCGGCGGCCGACGATGCGACGGCGACGTCCAACGCGTAGTCGGAGAGGGGCAAGCCGCACGCGCCGCGACCGCGCCTACGGATCCGGCCGTGCGGACGCGGGTCGATCGGCCGGCACGGCGCGTGTGCTCGCGCCTGACGCTTACTCGTTGGGCGGCGGCGTCTTCGGCCGGAATTCGCACAGCGGCTCGATCGCGCAATGCCAGCATTCGGGCTTGCGGGCCTTGCACACGTAGCGCCCGTGCAGGATCAGCCAGTGATGCGCGTCCTGCAGGAATTCCTTCGGCGTGAACTTCTCGAGCGCGGCCTCGACGGCCCGCACGTCCTTGCCCGGTGCGAGCCCCGTGCGGTTCGCGACGCGGAAGATATGCGTGTCGACCGCGATCGTCGGCTGGCCGAACGCGGTGTTCAGCACGACGTTCGCGGTTTTGCGGCCGACGCCCGGCAAGCCTTCGAGCGCTTCGCGATCGGCCGGCACCTCGCCGTCGTAACGGTCGAGCAGGATCCGGCAGGTGGCGACCACGTTCTTCGCCTTGGTGCGGTAGAGGCCGATCGTCTTGATGTACTCGGTGACGCCTTCCTCGCCAAGCGCGACGATTTGCCGCGGGGTGTTCGCGACCGGGAACATCTTCCGCATCGCCTTGTTGACCGACACGTCGGTCGCCTGCGCGGACAGCATCACGGCGATCAGCAACTCGAACGGCGTCGAGTACTCGAGCTCGGTGGTCGGATGCGGATTGAGGCTCTGCAGCGTTTCGTAGATCGCGCGTCGTTTGCTGGCGTTCATGGAGCGTTCTGGTCGGGCGGCGCGGACGGGCCGCCGGGGTCGTCGTTGCCTGCGTCGTTCGCTTGATCGCTGCCGCCTGCATCGGCGGCTTCGGCGTCGCGCTGCGCCTGCTGTTCGGCGAGCCGCTTGCGGCGGCCCTCCGCCGCGTCGATCTGTGCCTGGACGGCCGCGCTCACGCCTTCGGTGTTCTTCGGCCCGGCGCCTTGTCCGGACAACTCTTCCTTCTTCTTGCGCGCGCGCTCGAGCGCGGCGGCGATGATCGCGCGTTTCTTCGCGTCGGCGTCGTCAGCGGCGGGTGCGGCGGCGGGTGCGGCGGCGGGTGCGTCAGGCTGCGCCGCAGGTTGTTCCGCGGCCGGCTTTGCGGCGCTGGCCGCGCGTCGTGCGGCGGCGCGCGCTTCGGCGGCATCGCGTTCGCGGCGCTGGCGGGCGAGCCGCAGGTCATGGTGCTCGCGCGCGGCATCGGCCTGTTCCTGCGACCACGCATCCCAGCCCGTGCGATCGCCGGTCACCGGCAGCATCGCGATACAGTCGACCGGGCAGGGTGGCACGCACAGGTCGCAGCCCGTGCACTGCGCTTCGATGATCGTGTGCATCTGCTTCGGCGCGCCGACGATCGCGTCGACCGGGCAGGCCTGCAGGCACAGCGTGCAGCCGATGCACAGGCTTTCGTCGATGAAGGCGACCGCGCGCGGATGCTCGCTGCCGTTGACGGGATTCAGCGGAATCACCGGCTTGCCGAGCAGGCCCGCGAGGCGCGCGATGCCTTCGGCGCCGCCGGGCGGGCACTGGTTGTAGTTCGCGTCGCCGGCGGCGATCGCCTCGGCGTACGGACGGCAGCCGTTATAGCCGCACTTCGTGCATTGCGTCTGGGGAAGCAGATCTTCGATGCGATCCGCGAGTGTTTTGGAGTCGGTCACGGTAACAACGGGCGCAGCGGCGCCGAATGGCTCTCGGCCGCGTCGGGCGCAGCCGGAAAGGTTTGCCAAAGCTCGATTATCACCGATTTCCCGCATTGCGCTGGACGCCGTCTGTGCGCATAATCGAACCGCTTTTTTGCAGGGGCTCAGCAGGAGGGCGGCCGCACGCGGCGCGCCCGTTCCAGGGCGGCCGGCGCCAAGGCGGTGGGGGTGCCGGTCCGGATCAAGCGGCTCACATAGCAAAACGCCACCATGAATCAGCCAAAAATCAAAAGAGATCCTGAAGGTACGCGCCGTCGCATCCTGATGGCGGCAGCCGAAGAGTTCGCGAGTGGAGGGCTGTTCGGCGCACGCGTCGACCAGATCGCGCGCCGGGCCGAAACGAACGAGCGCATGCTCTATTACTACTTCGGCAGCAAGGAGCAGCTCTTTACGGCCGTGCTCGAACATGCGTTTTCCGCGCTGACCGAGGCCGAGCGCGTGCTCGAGCTCGACGGCGTCGCGCCGGTCGAAGCCGTCACGCGGCTCGCGCATTTCGTTTGGGACTACTACCGCGACCATCCGGAGCTGCTCAGGCTCATCAACAACGAGAACCTGCACGAAGCGCGCTACCTGCACAAGTCGACGCGGATCCGCGAGATGATGTCGCCGATCGTCGCGAAGCTCGGCAACGTGCTGACGCGCGGCCAGAAGGCCGGGCTGTTCCGCAGCGACGTCGATCCGCTGCGCTTCTACGTGACGCTGTCGGGGCTCGGCTACTACATCGTGTCGAACCGCTTCACGCTTGCCGCGACGCTCGGCCGCGACTTCACCGACACCGACGAGCGCGCGGAGATGGTCCGGATGAACACCGAGGTACTGCTCGCGTATCTGCTGCGGCGCTGACGCGCCGCCGAGTGGCCGCCGGATGTGAAAACGCCGCCGTGCACAGGCAACGGCGGCGTTTTTTCGTCGGAACGCGGTGCGTCAGGCCGCCTTGCGCGCGCGAACGGTTTTTGCGCGCGGGGTGCTGGCTGCACGCTTCGCGGCCGGCGCGGCCGGCGCGGCCTTGGCGGGGGCGACGGCTGCGGCGGCCTTGGCCGGCGCCTTCGCGCGCGTGCGCTTCGCTACCGTGGCGCGCGTCGCTTCGGTCGGTGCGTTGGCGGCCGGCACGGCCGCGAGCGTCGTGGCCGCCGGCGCGTCCGGGTGATCCTTCGTCGCGCCGTGCTTCGGCTCCGGCGCATGCTCGCGGATGAAATCGCGCAGCTGCGGGTAGATGATCGTGCGCCAGCGGCGGCCCGAGAAGATCCCGTAGTGGCCGCACTTCTCGGCGGTCAGGCTGCGGCGATCGTCTTGCGGGATGCCCGTGCACAGCTCGTGCGCGACGTGCGTCTGGCCGCTGCCCGAGATGTCGTCGAGTTCGCCCTCGATCGTCATCAGCGCGGTGTGCTTGATGTCCTGCGGCCGCACACGCTCGCCTTCGACATCCCACGTGCCCTCCGCGAGCCGGAATTCCTGGAACACGACGCGGATCGTCTCGAGGTAATACTCGGCGGCCATGTCGAGCACCGCGTTGTACTCGTCGTAGAACTGGCGGTGCGCTTCGGCGTCTTCCTCGTCGCCGCGCAGCAGGCTCTGGTAGAAATCCCAATGCGATTGCGCGTGCCGTTCCGGGTTCATCGCGACGAAGCCCGTGTGCTGCAGGAAGCCCGGATACACCTGGCGGCCTTCGCCCGGATAGTTCGCAGGCACCGTGTGGATCACGTTGTTCTCGAACCACGCGGTCGAGTGCTGCGTCGCGAGCGAGTTCACCGACGTCGGGCTGCGGCGCGCGTCGATCGGGCCGCCCATCATCGTCATCGTGAGCGGCGTATCCTCGCCGCGGCTCGCCATCAGCGAGATCGCCGCGAGCACCGGCACCGTGGGCTGGCATACCGAGATCACGTGCAGGTTGCGCGCGCCGATGTGGCGGATGAATTCCTGGATGTACGCGATGTAGTCGTGCAGGTGGAACGGGCCCGTCTCGACCGGCACCATCCGTGCGTCGATCCAGTCGGTGATGTAGACCTTGTGATCCTGCAGCAGCGTGCGCACCGTGTCGCGCAGCAGCGTCGAGTGGTGGCCCGACAGCGGCGCGCAGACCAGCACGACCGGCTCGTCCTTCAGTTGCGTGACCGCCTCGGCGTCGTCCGAGTAGCGCTTGAAACGCAGCAGCCGGCAGAACGGCTTTTCGACGATCGTCTGCTCGACGATCGGGATGTTGTGGCCGTCCTTGACGATCTGATGAATGTTGAATTCGGGCTTCTCGTAATCCTTGCCGAGCCGGTACATCAGTTCGTACGCGGCGGCCATGCGGGTCGCGCCGGGCATCAGCGAGAACGGGCTGGACGGATTGGCGAACGATTTGGACGCGGCCTGGGCCCAGGCCGTCAGCGGGCTCAGCATGGCGCGCTGGAATTCGTGCAGTTGGTAAAGCATGCAGGCTACTCCCGCGTGGGGGACGGTGCGCAAGGGCGGCGTGGGGCGTCGCGGCGTGCCGTATGGGTCAGCGGCCGGCCATGTTGCAGTGCGGCCGGACAATCGCGTCGATCATATCGGACAACGATGGGTGGTGCAATGCAACATTTCCCCGATTTTTCATCAAAATTTTGCGATTTGACGATCTCTGACCAAGCCGCCCGCGCCCCCGTTCAGCCCCCTGTCAACGCCCCGTCGCCACGGCCGGCGCGGGCTGGCCGGCTGCCCGAGCCATCGCCTCCTCGTGGTGCATCAGGTTCATCGCGGTATGCACGAGCGCCACGTGGGAGAACGCCTGCGGGAAGTTCCCGACGAGCCGTCCGGCGACCGGGTCGTACTCCTCCGCGAGCAGCCCGAGGTCGTTCGACAGCGCGAGCAGCCGGCTGAACAGCCGGTGCGCGTCGTCGATCCGGCCGAGCAGCGCGTAGTTGTCGACCAGCCAGAAGCTGCACGCGAGAAACGTGCCTTCGCCGGGCGGCAGGCCGTCGTCGTAATCGGTCGTGCGGTAGCGCATCACGAGCCCGTCATGCAGCAATTCGCGCTCGATCGCCTCGACCGTGCCGACGATGCGCGGGTCTTCCGGCGGCAGGAAGCCGAGCAGCGGCATCAGCAGCACGCTCGCGTCGAGCTCGTCGCTGCCGTAGCTCTGCGCGAACGCCTGCTTGCCCTCGTGCCACGCGTTGGCGCAGACGTCGGCATGGATCTGCTCGCGCAGCGCGCGCCAGCGGTCGAGCGAGCCGGGCAGCCGGAACATTTCCGCCGACTTGATCGCACGGTCGAACGCGACCCACGCCATCACCTTCGAGAACGTGAAATGGAGGCGGCCGCCGCGCGTTTCCCAGATGCCTTCGTCGGGTTCCTGCCAGATCTTCTCGAGATGGTCGAGCAGCGCGCACTGCACGGACCAGACTGTGTCGTCGGCCTGCAGGCCGCCCACGCGTGCAAGGTGCAGTGCAGCCATCACCTCGCCGAATACGTCGAGCTGGAGCTGGTTCGCGGCGCCGTTGCCGACGCGCACCGGCTTCGAGTCCTGGTAGCCGGGCAGCCAGTCGAGCTCCATTTCCGGCAGCCGGCGCTCGCCGGCGATCCCGTACATGATCTGGATCTGCTCGGGCGAACCGGCCATCACGCGGCCGAGCCACGTGCGCCAGGCGCGCGCCTCGTCGTAGTAGCCGCCGCGCATCAGCGCGAGCAGCGTGATCGTCGCGTCGCGCAGCCAGCAGAAGCGGTAGTCCCAGTTGCGGTTGCCGCCGATCTTCTCGGGCAGCGACGTGGTCGGCGCCGCGACGATGCCGCCGGTCGGCTCGTACGCGAGCGCCTTCAGCGTGATCAGCGAACGGCGCACGGCCGCCGCGTAGCGGCCCTGCACCTGGCAGCGGCCCGACCATTCGAGCCAGTAGTTCTCGGTGCGCGCGAGCATCGACAGCGGATCGCGCGCGGGCGGCAGCCGCATGTGCGACGCCGCGTAGCTGAGCGAGAACGGCACGCGCTCGTCGGCGCTGACCGTGAATTCCGCGAGCGTATGGAGGTTCTTGCCGGTGAGCGGCACCGGCGTGCGCAGCACGACGGTGTCGGGGCCGGCGATCGCCTTCATGCCGTCCTCGCGGGCCAGTTGCGTGACCCACGGGATCGAGAAGCCGTAGTCGAAGCGCAACACGAGTTCCATGCGCATCTTCATCGTGCCGTGGCGGCCGACGACGATCCGTACCAGCTCGGACCAGCCGTTGCCGGGCGGCATGAAGTCGATCACGGTGACGGCGCCGTCGGCGCTTTCGTAATCGGTTTCGAGAATCAGCGTGTCGCCGCGATAGCGGCGCGTGGTGTGCGTGATCGCGGCGTCGGCAGCGGGAGCAAGCAGCCAGCGGCCGTGCTCGGGGGTGCCGAGAAGCGCCGCGAAGCAGGCGCCCGAATCGAAGCGGGGCCAGCACAGCCAGTCGACGGAGCCGTCTTTCGAGATCAGCGCGGCCGTGTGGCCGTCGCCGACGAGGGCGTAGTCTTCGATCAGGGCGGGCATGGGCAGGCGATCCTTGGGTATTCGAGTTCACAATGCGGACGGCGGCGCCCGGGCTTCACGCCCGGGCGTCGCGCCCCGTATACTCGGCCGGGCGGCGGAGCGCATGAACGGCCGGCGTTTCGTCCTATCTCAACACTTGAAGCGACTCGATGCAAGGAGGATTCAATGCCCAACCGTTTACGCGAGCGTGACGCACGCGCTTCGACACGAGGGTTCCCGCTTAGGCTCGCTCACTGGATGAAAGGTTTCGCGATCGTGCTCTCCCTGTCCGCGACCCACGCATTTGCGCAGCAATCGCCCGCACCGGCCGACGGCGTCTACAACCTGCTGGTCGGCACCTATACCGGCGGCGGCAGCGACGGCATCTATGTTTACCGCTTCGATACTAAAAACGGCAGCGTTGCGCCGGTATCGTCGGCGAAGACCGTCAACCCGTCGTACCTGTTGCCGAGCCGCGACGGTCGCACCGTCTACGCGGTCAACGAACTGCCCGGCGACGACGGGCCGGCGTCGCAGCGCGGCGGCGTCAGCGCGTTCCGCTTCGACGCGAAGACGGGTGCGCTGAGCTTCATCGACCGCGTGTCGTCGGAAGGGAACGATCCTTGCTATCTCGCGCTGTCGCCGGACGGCAAGTACCTCGTGACGGCCAACTACTCGGTCGCGAAGGATCCGGGCGGCAGCTTCGCGGTGTTTCCGCTGCGTGACGACGGCGCGGTCGGCCAGGCCGTGCTGACCGTGCACCACGAAGGTACGGGGCCCGTGAAAGGCCGCCAGGACGGCGCGCACGTGCATTCGACGGTGTTTTCGCCGGACGGCCGCTACCTGTTCGTGCAGGATCTCGGCGCGGACAAGATCTACGGCTACCGCTACACGGTGGACGGCAGCCGCGGGCTGATCAGCCCGACCGACACGCGCTACACGCCGGTGAAGGCCGGCTCGGGCCCGCGTCACATGGTGTTCAGCGCCGACGGCCGGTTCGCGTACGTGACGAGCGAGCTCAACGCGTCGGTCGAGGTGTTCGGCTATCACGACGGCAAGCTGACGCCGGTCGAGACGGTATCGATGACGGCGCCGGGCTTCAAGGGCAAGGTCGGCGGCGGCGCGATCCACCTGTCGCCGGACGGCCGCTTTCTGTACGCAAGCAACCGCGGCGATGCGAACGACCTCGTGATCTACGCGGTGAACAAGGCCGACGGCCGGCTCAAGCAGGTCGGCCGCCAGTCGAGCCTCGGCAAGACGCCGCGCGAGTTCCTGATCGATCCGACCGGCAAGTGGCTGATCGTCGGCAACCAGGACAGCGACACGTTCTACGTGTTCAGCCGCGATGTCGAAACGGGGCAGCTCGGCGCGAATCCGCAGAAGGTTGCGGTCGGCAAGCCGGTCGACTTCAAGCTGGTGCCGGTGCAGTAAAGGCCAAAGCCGCAAATGAAAAGGGCGCTGCCGATGCAGCGCCCTTTTTTTCGGGGCGCCGGTGCGCCCGTATCGATCGACGGCGGCTGCCCGGCCGCCGCGCTCAGTCGGCCGCGGCCGGCACGAGCACCTCGCGGCTGCCGTTGATGCCCATCGCCGACACGAGCCCGGCCGCTTCCATCTGCTCGACGAGGCGTGCCGCGCGGTTGTAGCCGATGCGCAGTTGCCGCTGCACCGACGAGATCGACGCGCGCCGCGTGCGCACGACGAACGCGACGGCTTCGTCGTACAGCGGATCGGCTTCCGCGTCCGGCGCTTCGCCGAACAGGTCCTGCGTCGCGCCGTCGGCGGCCGGGCCGTCGAGGATGCCTTCCTCGTACTGCGGCTCGCCGAACTGCTTCAGGTACTCGACGATCCGGTGCACTTCCTCGTCGGCGACGAACGCGCCGTGCACGCGCTGCGGATAGCCGGTGCCCGGCGGCAGGAACAGCATGTCGCCCATCCCGAGCAGCGACTCGGCGCCCATCTGGTCGAGGATCGTGCGCGAGTCGATCTTCGACGACACCTGGAACGCGACGCGCGTCGGGATGTTCGCCTTGATCAGACCCGTGATCACGTCGACGGACGGACGCTGCGTCGCAAGGATCAGGTGGATGCCGGCCGCACGCGCCTTCTGCGCGAGGCGCGCGATCAGCTCCTCGATCTTCTTGCCGGCGACCATCATCAGGTCGGCCAGCTCGTCGATCACGACGACGATCAGCGGCAGTTTCGACAGCGGTTCGGGATCCTCGGGCGTCAGCGAGAACGGATTGCCGATCTTCTTTTCCTTCGCTTCCGCGTCGCGGATCTTCTGGTTGAAGCCCGCGAGGTTGCGCACGCCGACGGCCGACATCAGCCGGTAGCGCTTCTCCATCTCGCCGACGCACCAGTTCAGCGCGTTCGCCGCGAGCTTCATGTCGGTGACGACCGGCGCGAGCAGGTGCGGGATGCCTTCGTATACCGACAGCTCCAGCATCTTCGGGTCGATCATGATGAGCCGCACGTCTTCCGGCGTCGCCTTGTACAGCAGCGACAGGATCATCGCGTTGATCGCGACCGACTTGCCCGACCCCGTCGTGCCGGCGACGAGCATGTGCGGCGCCTTCGCGAGATCGGTGACGACCGGGTGGCCCGTGATGTCCTTGCCCATCGCGATCGTCAGTTGCGATTGAGAATGCTGGTACTCGCGCGACGCGAGGATTTCCGACAGGCGGATCATCTGGCGCTTCGCGTTCGGCAGTTCGAGGCCCATGCAGGTCTTGCCGGGAATCGTCTCGACGACGCGGACCGACGTGAGGCCGAGGCCGCGCGACAGATCCTTCATCAGCCCGACGATCTGGCTGCCGCGCACGCCGAGCGCGGGCTCGATCTCGAAGCGCGTGATCACGGGGCCTGCCGATGCGCCGACGACCGTCACGGGGACCTTGAATTCCTGCAGCCGCTGTTCGATCACCTGGGCGGTTTGCGCGAGATGTTCCTCGGTGATCGTTTCGACGTCGTCGGACGCCGGTTCGAGCAGGTCGAGCGTCGGCAGTTCGACGCTGAACGTCGCCGGTGCGTGGAATTCGAACGCGTTCGGGCGCGGCTGGCGCGCGGGGGTGTCGGGGGGCGCGGTGTCGGCAATCGCAGGCGCGGCCGGTTCGCTTGCGCCGATCGGCGCGGAAGCGATGGCCGCCGGCGGCATCGACAGGCTCGAGCCGGGGACGATTGCTGACGGCTGCGGCGCCACGGTCGATGCGGCCGCCGGCGTGACGGACAGGTCATTCGACACGGACCAGCTTGTCGACGTTGTGGCAGGGGCGGGCGATGTCGTGAACGCCGGGGTCGCGGTTGCGGCGGGCGCGGACGCGATCGACGGAGCCTGCGTGGCGGCTGCCGCACCGATGGACACCAGCGATCCGAGCGCGGCGGCAGGCGAGCCTGCGACCGGGTGGGCAGGCGTCGCTGCGGCGGTGGTCGTCGAAGCGATCGTGCCGGAGGACGTCGACATCGGCAGCGACGTCGCGGCGGGGGCGGCAGGCGGTACGGACAGGCTGATTGCCGGCTGCGGAGCGGCAGCGCCGGAGGTGCCGAATGCGGTGCCGGCCGACGGGGTTGCCGTGTCGGGCGACAGCGTCGATGCAGGCACCGAAGAGGGGGCGATAACCGGTGCGGACGTGAAGGTCGCGGGCGTCGCGGCAGCGGGCGCCGGCGTGGCGGAAGTCTGCAGGGGCGAGCCGAACGTCGGTCCCGATGCGCTGCTCGTCGATGGCGTCACGGCGGGCGCATCGGTCGATGCGGGCATCGAAGCGCGCGGAAGCGAACCGTAGGTCATGCCCGTGACGCTGGCCGGTGCGGTCGATACGGCGGAAGCAACGTGCGATACCGATGCGGCCGGTTGCGACGGCGAAGCCGAGGCCGTGCCGGTCGCACCGACCGGTGAAACGGCTGCGGAGACGGGCGCGATGCTCGATGCGGCGACGGGCGCCCGGGCCGTCGAGCCGTTGGCCGTGCCGACCAGCGGCGAGGCAGCGGCGGCCGAGGCCGTCGATGCTGCGGCAAACGGCTGAACTGCCGGCGATTGCGGCAGTCCGGCCGAGGCGGCCGTATGCGTCGTTGCAGGTTGTACCGTCGGCGGGGGCGGCGGCGCCCAATGTGTGGCGGTCGTGGTGCCTTGGGCAATGGCCGACAGCGGTGCCTCGCGTTCCGCCTCGACCGGCTTGAGGGCTTCCAGTGCGGGGCTCGTTGCAGCCGGTGCGGACGTGGCCGCAACCGGCGTGGTTCCGGAAAGCGCGTGCGCCGATGCGCCGGCGATCGACGAAGAGGGCAGGGCAGCGAACGGAGCAAGGCTGCCGGCGGGTTTCACGCCGGTCAGCGGATCGGCGACGTCCTGCGGCCTGGGATCGATCGCAGGATCCGGTCGCGCGTTGTGCGTGTCGTCGATATCGACGGACGCCGCCGGGTTGCTTGCCGCGAAGTCGCGAACCGCGTCACCTTGCGGTTGTGCGAAGGCGGCATTGACGGGCTTCGATCCTGCCGCGTCCAGCGGCGACTCGGCGATCGGATGCGCGACTGGTACGTCGAGCGCGGCGAAAACCGGCGGGCGGGCGACGTCTTCCCACGGCGCGAGGTCGATCGGTGCATCGAACGACGGCGCGGGTGTGATCCCGGATGCGTGTGCGGCGGGCGCATCGTCGACGTGACGGATCGCGTCGCCCGCGCGATGCGGGAACACGGCATCGTCGATGCCGGTATCCGGCACTGCGTGCCGTGCGGCGTCGTCGAATGCCGAGGTGCCCGAATCGACAACGGGAGCGTGCGCGATACCGGATTCTGCCGGCATGAATGCGTCGAGCACGATCGGTGCGTGGTCGTCGTAGGCGGGCGCTGCATCGTGTTCGAGCGGAACGCCGGCGTCATGGGCTGCGATGCCGTGCGCCGCGGAGGCGAACGCGTTCGACACGGCTGCCGACGCGGGCGCGGCCACGCTGCCGGCTGCCGCGGCGATACCCGCCACGGTCGCGGCTGCCGCCGCCGCGTGTGTGCCATCGGCCGACTGCGCGCTACCGATCGTCGCCCATTGCGCGGTGCTGGCCTCGATCGAGCGCAGCGTGTCGTGAACGCTCGGTGCCGGCGTGATCGGTGCGGCGGGCTTCTCCGTCCACGCATAGAGCGGCGCGCGCGCCGGTTGTGGCGGCGACGGGCGGCGGCGTGCCGCGTCCGGCGGCTGGCCGGCGGCGGCCGTGCCCGTGGCCGGGCGCACCGGCGGACGCGGCGGTTGCGCACCGGCAACCGGCCGGGGCG